>NZ_WHNP01000001.1 GCF_009362735.1 Paraburkholderia franconis
CGGGCGCGATCGGCGCGCTGCGCGGGCCGAAGCACGGCGGCGCAAACGAGGCCGCATTCGAGATCCAGTCGCGCTACCAGACGCCGGATGAGGCGGAAGCCGACATCCGCCGACGCGTCGAGAACAAGGAAGTCGTGATCGGCTTCGGCCATCCCGTCTACACGATCTCCGATCCGCGCAACAAGGTGATCAAGGACGTGGCGAAGAAGCTGTCGAAGGAAGCGTCGAACATGAAGATGTTCGACATCGCCGAGCGGCTGGAGACGGTGATGTGGGACGTCAAGAAGATGTTCCCGAATCTCGACTGGTTCAGCGCGGTGTCGTATCACATGATGGGTGTGCCGACCGCGATGTTCACGCCGCTCTTCGTGATTTCGCGCACGTCCGGCTGGGCCGCGCACATCATCGAGCAGCGCATCGACAACAAGATCATTCGGCCGAGTGCGAACTACACGGGACCGGAGAATTTGAAATTCGTGGCGCTAAATAGGAGAAAATAGCGTCCGCTGTGCGCGCCGGGGATGCGTGCAGCCCCCGGCGGTTGAGATGCTGCAGCCGCGCACTGTATAAACTTTGAAATTCGATAGAAAGGTTCTCTCCCATGAAAAAACTGCTGATCGCTACCGTTATTGGCGCTCTGTCCTCGACGCTGCTGGTGACGGCGCCCAGCGCGTTCGCACAATCGACGACGACGCCCCACGCCAAGCCGAAGGCACCGGCGCCGAAGCGCCTGTTCAAGCGCAAGGCCAACCCGGCCAAGGAAGCGAAGGTCGATCCCGTGCCGGAAGGTTCGGAGAAGTGGTCGTGCAACGAAGGTCTGTCGTTCGACCTGAAGGGCGACATGAAGCGCGACCAGATCGTGACCGTCCACTGGGCCAACAAGAACTACAACCTGCCGCGTGAAACGACGACGACGGGGGCGGACCGCTTCCACGACGCCGCAACCGGCATGGACCTCGTCGTGATCCCGACCAAGGCCATGCTGTTCTCGGACAAGGACAGCTCGCGCCTCGCCGACGAGTGCAAGACGGCGGCCATGGTGCAAGGCTCGCCGGCTCCGACGCAGTCGAACGCCATCAACAAGGCGCAGTAAGCGGGCCAACCAGGAAACCTCGATGTCCGCACCGATCTCCAACGTCCGCCCAAAACCGGACACAGTACTGGTCGATATCGTCGACTATGTGCTGAATGAAAAGCTCGAGAGCGATCTCGCGCTGGAGACCGCGCGCAACTGCCTCATCGATACGCTCGGCTGCGGACTCGAGGCCCTGTCCTACCCTGCCTGTACCAAGCTGATGGGACCGCTCGTGCCGGGCACGGTCGTCCCGAACGGCGCGAAGGTGCCCGGCACGCAGTTCCAGCTGGACCCTGTGCAAGCCGCGTTCAACGTCGGCGCGATGATCCGCTGGCTCGACTTCAACGACACCTGGCTTGCGGCCGAATGGGGCCATCCGTCCGACAACCTCGGCGGCATTCTCGCGACGGCCGACTGGCTCTCGCGCACCGCGATCGCGAACGGCAAGAAGCCGCTCGTGATGAAAGACGTCCTGATCGCCATGATCAAGGCGCACGAAATTCAAGGCTGCATCGCGCTCGAAAATTCGTTCAACAAGGTCGGCCTCGACCACGTGCTGCTCGTGAAGCTTGCTTCGACGGCAGTGGTCGGCCAGTTGATGGGACTGACGCGCGACGAGCTGATCAACGCAGTCTCGCAGGCGTTCGTCGACGGACATTCGCTGCGCACGTACCGCCATGCGCCGAACACGGGCTCGCGCAAGTCCTGGGCAGCAGGCGATGCGACGTCGCGCGCGGTGCGTCTCGCGCTGATCGCGAAGACGGGTGAAATGGGCTATCCGTCGGTGCTGACGACAAAGACGTGGGGCTTCTACGACGTGCTGTTCAAAGGGCAGCCGTTCAAATTCCAGCGCCCGTACGGCTCGTATGTGATGGAGAACGTGCTCTTCAAGATTTCGTTCCCCGCCGAATTCCACGCGCAAACGGCTGCCGAAGCGGCGATGACGCTGCACGAGCAGCTGAACGCGAGCGGCAAGCGCATCGAAGACATCGCGAAGATCACGATTCGCACGCATGAAGCGGCGATCCGCATCATCGACAAGAAAGGGCCGCTCGACAATCCGGCCGACCGCGATCACTGCATCCAGTACATGATCGCCGTGCCGCTCATTTTCGGGCGCCTGACGGCCGCCGATTACGAAGACGCCGTCGCGCGGGATCCGCGCATCGACGCGCTGCGCAACAAGATGGAATGCGTCGAAGACCCGCAATTCACGAAGGATTATCACGACCCGGACAAGCGCTCGATTGCGAGTGCGCTGACGGTCGAGTTCACCGACGGATCGACGTTCGACGAAGTGGTCGTCGAATATCCGATCGGTCACAAGCGTCGCCGCGCCGAAGGCATCCCGTTGCTGGTCGAGAAGTTCAGGACGAACCTCGCGCGGCGCTTTCCGGCGAAGCAACAACAAGCGATCCTCGATGTGTCGCTGGACAAGGCAAAGCTAGAAGCGATGCCGGTCAATGAATACGTCGATCTGTACGTCATTTGAGTTCAGAAACGTAGCAACGTCATTTCCTCGAAACCCCAGGACAATTACCATGGCCCACAACCTCCACAAAACGCTCAAGGAATTCGACAGCGGTTCCGGCAAAGGCAGGTTCTATTCGCTGCCGCAGCTCGGTAAGGCACTGAACGTCAAGATCGACCGCCTGCCGGTTTCGATCCGCCTCGTGCTGGAATCGGTGCTGCGTAACTACGACGGCAAGAAGATCTCGGAAGAACACATCGAGCAGCTCGCGCACTGGAAGCCGACGGCTGCACGCGTCGACGAAATCCCGTTCGTCGTCGCACGCGTCGTGCTGCAGGACTTCACGGGCGTGCCTCTGCTCGCCGACATCGCGGCGATGCGCGGTGTCGCGCAGCGCGCGGGCAAGAACCCGAAGTCGATCGAGCCGCTGGTTCCCGTGGATCTCGTCGTCGACCACTCGGTGCAGATCGACCACTTCCGCGAGAAGGGCGCGCTGGACCTGAACATGAAGCTGGAATTTCAGCGCAACAACGAGCGCTACCAGTTCATGAAGTGGGGCATGCAGGCATTCGACACGTTCAAGGTCGTGCCGCCGGGCGTCGGCATCGTTCACCAGGTGAATCTCGAATACCTCGCACGCGGCGTGCACAAGAAGGCCGACAACGGCGACGCCGTGTACTACCCGGACACGCTCGTCGGCACGGACAGCCATACGACGATGATCAACGGCATCGGCGTGGTCGGCTGGGGCGTGGGCGGCATCGAAGCGGAAGCGGGCATGCTCGGGCAGCCCGTGTACTTCCTGACGCCTGACGTCGTTGGCGTGCACCTGAAGGGCAAGCTGCGCGAAGGCGTGACGGCAACGGACCTCGTGTTGACCATCACCGAGCTGCTGCGCAAGGAAAAGGTTGTCGGCAAGTTCGTCGAGTTCTTCGGCGAAGGCACGCGCTCGCTGTCGCTGCCGGACCGCGCGACGATCGGCAACATGGCGCCGGAATACGGCGCGACGATGGGCTTCTTCCCCGTCGACGAAAAGACGATCGACTACTTCAAGGGCACGGGCCGCACGGACGCGGAAATCTCGTCCTTCGAAAACTACTTCAAGGCGCAGGAGCTGTTCGGCATTCCCGACGCTGGCGACATCGACTACACGAAGGTCGTCACGCTCGATCTGGGCACCGTTGCGCCGTCGCTGGCCGGTCCGAAGCGTCCGCAAGACCGCATCGAGATCACCAACGTGAAGTCGACCTTCACCGACCTGTTCTCGAAGCCCGTCAACGAAAACGGCTTCGCGAAGAAGGCTGAAGACCTGAACGCGCAATACACGACGAGCAACGGCGTCAACGTGAAGAACGGCGACATCCTGATCGCCGCGATCACGTCGTGCACGAACACGTCGAACCCGAGCGTGCTGCTGGCAGCCGGCCTGCTCGCGAAGAAGGCCGTCGAAGCCGGTCTGGAAGTCGCGCCGCACATCAAGACGTCGCTGGCTCCGGGATCGCGCATCGTCACCGAGTACCTGACGAAGACGGGCCTGCTGCCGTACCTCGACAAGCTCGGCTTCACGCTCGCTGCATACGGCTGCACGACCTGTATCGGCAACGCGGGCGATCTGACGCCGGAACTGAACGAGTCGATCACGAAGAACGACATCGTCGCGGCCGCCGTGCTGTCGGGCAACCGCAACTTCGAAGCGCGTATTCACCCGAACATCCGCGCGAACTTCCTCGCATCGCCGCCGCTGGTCGTCGCTTACGCGATCGCGGGCAACATCACGCGCGACCTGATGACCGAGCCGGTCGGCAAGGGCAAGGGCGGCAAGGACATCTACCTCGGCGACATCTGGCCGTCGAGCGAAGAAGTCAACGCGCTGCTGAAGTACGCACTGGACGCCGACGCTTTCCGCACGAACTACGCGCAGCTCACGAAGAAGGGCGATCTGTGGAGCAAGATCGAAGGCGAAGAAGGCCAGGTCTACGACTGGCCGAAGTCGACGTACATCGCGGAGCCGCCGTTCTTCGGCGCGGACTTCTCGATGGAGCCGGCTTCGAGCATCGCTGCCGTGAAGGGCGCGCGCGCACTGGGCATCTTCGGTGACTCGGTCACGACCGACCACATCAGCCCGGCAGGCTCGATCAAGGAAGATTCGCCCGCAGGCAAGTGGCTGAAGGCGAACGGCGTGCAGAAGGCCGACTTCAACAGCTACGGCTCGCGCCGCGGCAACCATGACGTGATGATGCGCGGCACGTTCGCGAACGTCCGCATCAAGAACCTGATGATCCCGGCGAAGGCAGACGGCACGCGCGTCGAAGGCGGCCTGACGATTCACCAGCCGAGCGGCGAACAGTTGTCGATCTACGACGCAGCGATGAAGTACATCGACGCCGGCACGCCGACCATCGTGTTCGCGGGCGAAGAGTACGGCACGGGCTCGTCGCGCGACTGGGCGGCGAAGGGCACGCAACTGCTGGGCGTGAAGGCAGTCGTCGCGCGCAGCTTCGAACGTATCCACCGTTCGAACCTGGTCGGCATGGGCGTTCTGCCGCTGCAGTTCAAGGGCTCGGATAGCATCCAGTCGCTGAACATCACGGGCGAAGAGACGTACGACGTCGAAGGCCTCGGCGACGACTTCAAGCCGCAACAGGAAGTCACGCTGGTGATCCATCGCAAGGACGGTTCGGAGCAGCGCGTCGCCGTTCTGCTGCGTATCGATACGCCGATCGAAGTCGACTACTACAAGCACGGCGGTATCCTGCCGTTCGTGCTGCGCTCGCTGCTCGCAGCGTAAGTTATCGCTTTGCAGGTGCTGCGTTCTCGTTGAGGACGCAGTGACTTTTGAGAGCCCGGTTATGCCGGGCTTTTTTTTCGTTTTGGCGGAGGGGAGAGCTAGCAGGGGGCGGCCATAAACCGTCGAACCGGGGAATCGTTTCACCGGTTCGGGCAGCGTAGAATACGTAGACATCGAAAGAATTGGCGCATTCCATGAAGGAGTCGCGATGGCAACGATACCTGGCTGGTTTCATCAATTGAAATGGTCGGTGGTCGCCAACGTCGCGGTGGTGAACAGGGATCGCAGCATCATTCCGGACTTTCCGGGATGCTACGTGTTCATGGAGTTTGCAGAGGCGCCGCGTCCGGGCCGTGTTTTGTATATCGGGCAGGCCAGCACCAGCTTGCGGCAAAGGTTGGGCGCCTACCTTGTAGACATCCGCACTCCAAAAGCGACGGAACGACATAAAGGTAAAGCTTTCGTGCTCGAAGCCCGACACGCGCACACGGACCAAGGCGTATATATCCAATGGGTCGAGTACGGAGGCAATGAGCGCGACATCGACATTTTGGAAGCGAGCCTGATCAACTATCTGAATCCGGCCGCGAACGACCGCGAGGATGACACGCGCCATCCGTTGCTTGGAATCAGAGATCGCTTGCCTCCGGATTTGCTGCGCTAATAGACTGGTTTCATCGAGACCGTCCGGTCCGCTGCTTCCTGAAAGCACCTACGATGCCCCCATCGGCCCCCGCAAACGATCGCACCCCATGAACCGTTTCCTCATCGTTATCGGCGTGCTGTGCATTCTCGCCGGCCTCGGCTGGCGGTGGCTCGCGCGCATCCCGTTCGGCCGGTTGCCTGGCGACATCCACATCGTCCGCGACGGGTTCGACCTGCACTTCCCGATCGTCACATGTATCGTGATTTCGATCGTGGTATCCGTGCTGCTCTGGTTATTGCGGCGTTGAGCGCGTCGTCGCGCCGGAGCAGCATGACACCGTGCACAAGGCCGCGAACAGCGATCAACCGGGGTCATACCCGCATCGCCAGCGCTGATGAAAAAGCGAAACTCTTCTTCTCAGCATGTCGAATTTGATAGTCTTCGTTCGTCGTCTCCAGGGCATCAAGCAGCATGCGGTTTTGCCTCCGCATCGAGCCAACACTGACAGGAGATTTGCGATGAAGATTCAAAAGATCACGCCGTTTCTCTGGTACTCCAACGAAGCTGAGGAGGCCGCTGCGTTCTATGCGGGTATCTTTCCGGACTCGCGCGTCATCCGGGTCACTGGGGTGCCGAGCGCCGGTTCCACGAAGGTCGTAGAGTTCGTTCTCTTTGGGCAGCCCTTCATCGCGATGAGCTCCGGGCAGCCCGATCCGTTCAACCAATCGATATCCCTGCTGGTCAACTGCGACGACCAGGCAGAACTCGACCGCTATTGGAACGCTCTTCTCGAAGGCGGCGGCTCGACCCAAGCGTGCGGCTGGCTGAAAGACCGCTTCGGCATTTCGTGGCAGATCGTGCCGAACGATCTCATCCCGATGATCGCGGACCCCGATCCCGTCAAGGCAAAGCGCGTCGCGGAGACCATGATGACGATGGTGAAGTTCGATGTCGCCGCGTTGAAAGCCGCCTATGCAGGGACGGCGGGCTAACGAAGGCGCTGTCCTCGCGCCTGCAAACCGGGCCTTTACATCGCGTGCACGAAAGAGCGTCGGCCGGCTTTGCCCACTTCCAGCCGACGCTCACCGCACAGGCTTTAGCCGCACACGCCGACTACCGCTGATAAAACCCCACCCGCCCCATCACTCGCTCGACATAGCGCCGCGTCTCGGCATACGGCGGAATCCCGCCGCCGAACTTCCGCACGACGCCCTCACCCGCGTTATACGCGGCAAGCGCCAGCGACACATCGCCGAACGTCACAAGCAACGCATCGAGCAAACGCGCGCCCGCCAAGAGGTTCTGTCCTGGATCGAACAGGTCGTCCGCGCCCTGCTGCCTGCCTGTCTGCGGCATCAATTGCATCAAGCCCATTGCGCCCTTCGGCGACACAGCGAACGCATCGCCACCCGACTCGACATCGATGACGGCCATCAGCAGCGCTCTGTCGACGCCGACACGCTTCGCAACGTCGTCGACGAGCGGCATCCACGCCAGCACCTTCGACAACGCACCGCGAGCGCTCGTTGGCGCCGCAAACGACGCATCCAGTTCGATCACCAACGACTGACCCGCCGCATCGCCGCCGCTCAATCCGCCGATCACCATCTCGACACGTCCGGCCGCCCGCGCCTCGTCAGCGTCACCCATCGCGATGCCCGCAGACAACGCGAGCAATACGACGCGCAGCATCAACGCGCCGTCACTGTTGCAGCGTCGTTGGCCGCGTCCGCGCGAAACGGCGATTGCATCCGCACGATCGCCTCCGACTCCAGCGCAATCGGCCAACGCTGGCTCTGCAATCCATCGACGAGCGTAGTCCGGCACAAGCTGTCGGGCCGTCGCGGCGATCCATATGCATCGACGTTCGCATCAGCGGGCTCGCGCGAAAACAGGCCATTCGCCGCGACGTTGCCGATCACATTCGTCGCGAAGTAGAAGATCTTGTTGACCAGAGGCACGGCCATCTCGAAGCAGTAGTGCACGCGCAGCTTCAACAGATTCGCATCCTGCACATTCACATCCGATTCCGCGCCGGGAGAGGTATCACGATACATCAGCGTGTCGTTCGGAATCTCTTCATGCGCGGTGCCCTCATCGGGATAGAAGCGCACGCGCGCGAAGTCACGCGTCATCGCCGCCGTCGGGCTCACAATCGCAATCGACGCTGTATTCGTCACCGCGCTTCGTGCCGCAAGCATCGCTGACTGCACGCCCGACGCATCGGCATGCCGCGCATACAACGGCGCGAGCCCGCGAGCGAGACCCGCTTGCATCGCCCGCATCGATCCGTGATTCACCGCCCCTTCGCGCGCCGCTTCGAGCACGGCGACATCGAGCGTCGACTTCGCCTGATACAGCAGCACGAGCTGCACGGTCGCGAAACCGAAGAACAGCAGCAGCGGCGCGACGATCAAAAATTCCGTCATCGCCTGCCCTGTCATGCGTCGCCTGTCTCCGTGTTCACGCGTCACGGCAGCGCCCTCCATGCGAGCCTGTCGCCGATATCAATGCCCCACATATGTGCCGCGTTCGCGTTCATTTCCAGCACGCTGCGCGCGCGCCAGCAAAACAGCATGCGCGCGCGTTGCACGTTGCGATGGATAGCCAGCACGCGATTGCGATCGTCGATAAAGACCACGTCGATCGGAAAGCGCATGCCGAACGTATGCACCGCATTGCACGGTTCGAGCCACAGCGCTTGCGCCGCATCGAGGCATGAACGACCGAGCCATCCACGCATGCGTTCGAGCGCGTGTTCGGCCACGTCGAGTGCGACGCGCGTCGCCTCGCCGCGATGAATCAGGCGCGCGCGTTTCATAGCAGGCCCTCCTGCATGAACTTCATCGCAATCGGAAGCCGAGGCACGATGAACGCGTTGCAGCGGGCAAGCGCCGCGCAGCAGCCGATCGATGGCGGATTGCTCGATGGGCTCGTCGATCAAATGAGAGCGCTGATGATCGAACTCGACCGGTCCCGCACGCGCTGGACATTCAGGCCATAAGCAGCGGCAACGACGGGCGACGCGACGCGTGCGACAAGCACGACAAAATGAACATATGGCCAAATGACCAGATGACCAGATAACAAAAGGCCCGCAGAATGCGGGCCTGAAATTCCGCGATCACGGTGGAGACGATCAGAGAACCGTGTGCGGTCAGCGCGGCTGGTTCGTGCAACCTCGGGGAAAGCTGCTCAGCCGCGCTAATGACCAGTATAGAGCGCGATTTTGTCTGTGCAGGAGAAAATGCCTGCCTCTGCGCTAACAAGTATTTATTGCTGCATGCGGGATGATAGGCACAACCACCGCCCATCCGCCTGTCATGCCTGCGAGGTCAACAATCCATTGAGCTGTTCGTTCAGTTGATCGACCGCTTCCGCCACGAATGGAAGCAGCGCGACGATGGTCAGCGCATCGCGCTCGAATGCCGCGCGCTCCAGGCGCCGCGCCAGCGAGATCTCGCGGCCGCGTTGCAGCATGCCCAGCGAACCGGCGAGACGATGGGCGGCGCGGCCCAGGTCGTCCCATGCTTCGCTATGGCGGGCCGCCATCATGAACACGAGCGTTGCGCGATTCGTCTCGATCAGCGCACACGTCACGTCGCGTGCAACGACGTGATCGCCTAGCGCGAGGGCATCGATTCGCGCGCGCAGCGTGCAGTCGAATGCGGTACACATGGGAAGCGGCGTCATTGCTGCGCGGCCGTGATGCCACAACGCCGCGCGAAATCGACCAGTTCGACGAGCGTCTCGACGCCCACCTTGTTCATCAGCCGGGTCTTGTGACTGCTGACCGTCTTGTTGCTGATGAAGAGCGCATCGCCGATCGACTTGTTGGACATGCCTTTGGCCAGCATTTGCAAGATCACGAGTTCCTTGTCGGACAGCATGTCGAGCTTGTCGGCTTCCGCAACGGCATGGGCGGACCCGGAACCGTTCGCGCAAGGCACGACGGGAAACACGCTATAGCCCGACAACACCGCCTCCACGCTGCGCATGATTTCCTTCACGTCCTGCGACTTGCTGACGAAACCCTGCGCGCCTGCCCGCATCGCGCGGGTAACGAAAGTGGCCGCATCGTGGCTCGACAGTATCAGCACACGCATGCCGGGATGCGCGGCTTTCAGACGGGAAAGAACATCGAGGCCATTTATTCGCGGAATATCCAGATCGAGAATAGTGAGATCCAGCGCGAATTGACGCGCCATTTCCATTGCCGCCTGACCGTTGTCCGCTTCAAATACTCCCTGCGTACCGAGCAATTGCAATAGATGAGTCTTGATAACAAGGCGAAATGCAGGATGATCGTCCACGATTAATATAGAAGCCAACTCCCGTTCTCCAGATATCTCTTTGATCGCGCGCTCGTCAATTTCGCGGACTCCTGACAAATCTCCGCACGCCTCTTTACGGGAAGATTCTAATTCATTATTGACGCATCCAGTTTGCGGAATATTCTGCATTCTTCATTGCGAATTCAATTCGGATGTTATCGAGAACGTCAATAAATACCGCGCGCATAAAAAACTAAATCAGCCAGGCAAAAACTGGCTCTCGCGGATAGGCGCGCGTGTCGGGCCCGAGGCAGCGCGCCGCACCTCAGGTAAACCCGCTTGAATTTAACTAACTCGTCAATTAAGCTTGCGTTTCATGAACCCGAAACGTCCAGCGGCCAAACCGCGCGGCCGGCGCCCCGTCGTCGAGAACTTCGACGTGCGCGAGCATCTGCTCGACACGGCCACGCGCCTTTTCTCCGAGCGCGGCATCGCTGCGACCACCGTCGCGCAGATCGCCACGGCCGCGGGCGTCACGTCCGCGCTCGTGCACTACTACTTCACGAATCGCGAAACGCTGCTCGATGCGATCGTCGAAGAACGGCTCGCGCCGTCCATCAGCTTCGTGTGGAGCGCCGCCGGCGACGATTCGAACACCGATCCGTTCGCGATGGTCGGCGATCTCGTCACGCGTCTTTTCGACGTCACGCGCCGCATGCCATGGCTGCCGCCGCTGTGGCTGCGCGAGGTCATCAACGAAGGCGGCATGTTGCGAGATCGCATGCTCACGCGCATTCCGTTCGACAACATCAAGCGTTTCGGCGTGCGCATCATGCAAGCGCAGCAAGCAGGCGAAGTGAACGCCGAGCTCGATCCGCTGCTGATGTTCAACTCGATCCTCGGGCTCGTGATGCTGCCGCAAGCGGCCGCGAAGGTATGGCAAAGCATTCGCGGCTTCCCCGCGATCGAGCGCGCGACGTTGCAGCGGCACGCGACGGCGCTGCTGCTGGGCGGCATGCGTCCGCCCGCGACCGCTGCCGACAAAGCGCCTAACGTTCGCACTGCGCGCAAGACCACGCGGCGCGCCACCACGAGGTCCAGGTCATGACGCAGCCACGTTCATCCGCCAGCACGCTGCGGCTATTTGTCGTGTTCATCGCGTTCGTCGCATGCACCGCACTCGGCGCATGCTCGCATCGCAACGACAACACATGGCAAGGCTACGTCGAAGGCGAATTCGTGTATCTCGGCTCGTCGCAATCGGGCAAGCTCACGCAGCTCGATGTCGCTCGCGGCGATGAGATCGCTGCGAACGCGCCCGTATTCGCGCTCGAATCCGTCGACGAAGCGGCCGCGCTGCAACAGGCGCAGCAACAGCTCGCCGCGGCCCGCGCGCAACTCGCGGACATCCAGACGGGCAAGCGCCCGCCCGAAATCGACGTGACGAAAGCGCAGCTCGCGCAGGCCATTGCGAATGCGCGCAAGGCGACGCTGCAACTGACGCGCGACGAAGCGCAGTATCGCGTGGGCGGCATTCCGAAGGGACAGCTCGACGATTCGCGCGCCGCCGCCGATGCCGCCAACGCCCAGGTGCGCGAGCTCACGCATGAAGTCGATGTCGCGCGTCTGCCCGGCCGCTCGCAGCAACTGACCGCGCAGGCGGCGCAAGTCGACGCGGCGCAGGCAGCCGTCGCGCAGGCGCAATGGAAGCTCGACCAGAAGCGCGTGAACGCGCCCGCGAAAGGCCGTGTGTACGACACGCTGTATCGCGTCGGCGAATGGGTGCAGGCGGGCAGCCCCGTCGTGCAGATGCTGCCGCCACAGAACGTGAAGGTGCGCTTCTTCGTGCCGGAGACGCTGGTCGGCTCGCTCCAGCCCGGCCGCGCGCTGACCATTCATTGCGACGGCTGCGCATCGGACGTGAACGCGAAGATCACCTACGTATCGAGTTCGTCCGAGTACACGCCGCCCGTCATCTACAGCAACGAGAGCCGCGGGAAGCTCGTGTTCATGATCGAAGCGCGCCCTTCCGTCGACGATGCGCCGCGCCTGCATCCCGGCCAACCTGTTTCGGTGAGCTTGCGATGAACACGCAGAACGGAACGCTCGCCATCGACGTGCACAGCCTGAACAAGCACTTCGGCGACCGTCACGTCGTCAACGACGTGACTCTGCAAGTCGCGCGCGGCGAGATCTTCGGCTTTCTCGGACCGAACGGCAGCGGCAAGACGACGTCGATCCGCCTGATGTGCGGACTGCTCACGCCGGACTCCGGCAGCGGCACGTGCCTCGGCTACGACATCGTGCGCGAGAGCGCGCAGATCAAGCGCAATGTCGGCTACATGACGCAGCGCTTTTCGTACTGGGAAGACATGACGATTCGCGAGAACCTCGATTTCGTCGCGCGGGTCTATCAGATGAAGAACCGCAAGGAGAAAGTCGATCGCGCGCTCGAAACGCTCGGGCTGCAAACGCGCGCAGGCCAGATGACGGGCGCGCTGTCGGGCGGCTGGAAACAGCGGCTCGCGCTCGCCGCGTGCATGTTGCACGAGCCGAGGCTGCTGCTGCTCGACGAGCCGACGGCGGGCGTCGATCCGGCCGCTCGCCGCGACTTCTGGGAAGAGTTGCATCGTCTCGCGGCGCAAGGCATATCGGTGCTCGTGAGCACGCACTACATGGACGAAGCGGAACGCTGCCACAAGCTCGCGTATATCGCGTATGGCAAGCTGCTCGCGCAGGGCACCGCGCAGCAGGTGATCGATTCGCAGGCGCTTGCCACCTGGGCGATTCATGGCGAGCGTCTGACCGAGCTATCGGAACGGTTGCGCAACACGCCGGGCGTCGATCAGACCGTCGTGTTCGGCTCTGCGCTGCACGCGAGCGGCCACGATCACGCGGCGCTCGAAAAAGCCATCCGGCAGGCGACGTCCGGCATGTCCGTGCGTATCGAGCCGATCGACACGGGCCTCGAAGACGTGTTCATCTACATGATGAGCCGCTCGACCGACAACTACGCGCACCCGGGCAAGCCATCGTGAACCGCTTCTTTTCCGTCACGCGCTGGTGGGGCATCGTGCTCAAGGAATTCATCCAGTTGCGGCGCGACCGCATCACGTTCGGCATGATCGTCGGCCTGCCGATTCTTCAGCTCGCGCTGTTCGGCTTCGCGATCAACAACGATCCGAAGCATCTGCGCACGGCTGTCGTCATCAGCGACGACAGCCCGTTCTCGCGCAGCTTCGTCGCGGCGATGCAGAACTCCGACTACTTCAATATCGTCGAGACGCTGCCCGACGATGCGGCCGGACGGCATGCGCTCGCGCAAGGCAACGTGCAGTTCGTCGTGTCGATACCCGTCGATTTCTCGCGGCGGCTGTTGCGCGGCGAACGGCCCGCGCTACTGGTCGAAGCCGACGCAACCGATCCGACGGCAACGCAAGCGCCCCTCGCCACGCTGCCCGGTCTCGTGCAATCGGTCGCGGACAAGGACATCACGGGACCGCTCGCGCATCTGAACGGCGCGCCCGCCGCGTTCGACGTGCAGATCCACAAGCTGTACAACCCCGAAGGCATCACGCAATACAACGTCGTGCCGGGGCTGATGGGCACGATCCTCACGCTGACGATGGTCATGATGACGGGCCTCGCAATGACGCGCGAACGCGAGCGTGGCACGATGGAAAATCTGCTCGCGACACCCGTTCTGCCGCTCGAAGTGATTGCGGGCAAGCTGGTGCCGTACATCGCGATCGGACTCGTGCAGTCGTCGATCATTCTCGCGGCGGCGCGCTACGTCTTTCATGTGCCGTTCGTCGGCAGCCTGATCGCGCTCTACGTGGCCGCGCTGCTATTCATCGCGGCAAACCTGACGGTCGGCATCACGCTGTCGTCGATTGCGCAGAACCAGTTGCAGGCAATGCAGCTCACCGTCTTCTACTTTCTGCCGAGCCTGCTGCTGTCGGGCTTCATGTTTCCGTTCGCGGGCATGCCCGTGTGGGCGCAATGGATCGGCAATCTGCTGCCCCTCACGTACTTCAATCGCCTCGTGCGCGGCATTCTTCTGAAGGGCAACGGCTGGGTGGACCTGTGGCCTTCCGTGTGGCCCGTCGCGATCTTCACGGTCATCGTGCTGGCGATTGCAGTGCGCTTCTACCGGCGCACGCTCGACTAGGAGGACTCGATCATGAAACGCTGCGTCCTCATCGCTGCGCTCCTGCTGTGCGGTTGTACCGTCGGCCCGGACTTCCATGCGCCGTCCGCGCCCGATGCGCAGTCCTATACGCGCGAAACGCTGCCTGCTTCGACGCAGGCAGCAGGCGCGACGCAAACGCTCGTCTCCTCCGATCACGCGTTGCCGACGTGGTGGACGCAATTTCATTCCGACGCGCTGAACCGTCTCGTCGATACGGCACTACAGCAAAGCCCGACGCTCGATGAAGCGCGCGCGAAGCTCGTCGAAGCCCGCGAAAACTATGTCGCGCAAGCGGGCGCGACGCAGTTTCCCGCGATCGACGCGAAGCTTTCGGGCGCGCGCCAGAAGGTCGATCCCGCTGCGTTCGGCATTACGAACGTGCCGAATCCCGGGCCGTTCACGCTGTTCAATGCGTCGGTGAGCGTGTCGTATGCGCTCGATGTTTTCGGCGGCAACCGGCGCGCGCTCGAAGCACTGCTCGCGCAGGTCGACTATCAGACGTATGAACTCGATGCCGCGCGTCTGACGCTCGCGGGCAATGTCGTGTCGACGGCGATCCGGCGCGCGTCGCTGCAACAGCAACTCGCGCTGACGGAGCAGCTCGCCGATGCACAGGCGCAGCAGCTGAAAATTATCGAAGGACGTTATGCGGCGGGCGGCGTCGCGGAACTCGACGTGCGCACGCAGCGCACGCTGCTCGCGCAGACGCGTGCACAGCTCGCGCCGCTCGCGACGCAACGCGCACAGGCCGATCATCAGCTGGCGATTCTGCTCGGCGTGGCGCCATCGAAAGCGAACTTCAACGACGTCACGCTCGATGCGCTGCATTTGCCCGATACCGTGCCCGTCACGCTGCCGTCGACGCTCGCGCGCGAACGCCCCGATATCCGCGCATCGGAAGCGCTGCTGCATCAGGCGAGCGCGAACGTCGGCGTCGCGACGGCGAATCTTTATCCGCAATTCGTGGTGTCGGCGGGTGTCGGTTCCGAGCGCACGCGCATCGAAGATATCGTCAACGGCATGAACATCTGGAACATCGGCCTGAATCTGACGCAGCCGATTTTTCACGGCGGCGAACTGCACGCGAAGAAGCGCGCGGTGCAGGCCGCTTACGATGCAGCTTTCGCATCGTACCGGCAGACCGTGCTGCAGGCGCTGCAACAGGTCGCCGATACGCTGCATGCACTGAACGACGACGCGCATGAACTGCAGGCGCGCGACGAAGCGGCATCGGAAGCGCAAGCGGGTGTGAAGATCGCGCAGGCGCGGTATGCGGCGGGTGGTGTCAGCCAGTTCGGCTTGATCGATACGCAACGCCAGGCGTTGCAGACGGCGATCGACCGGACGCGGGCACAGGGCGATCGTCTTGCGGATACGGCTGCGCTGTTTCAGGCGTTGGGTGGCATAACGCCCGTTGCGCCCGTGGACCAGGCGGCGAGGCGGTGACTCCGCCGCAACCGCCGTCCTGCGCGCGGCCCACGCCACGCTGAACCGTCACCGGCGCTTGATCAGCCGGATGACGACAAGCAGGATGACTGCACCGATAAATGCCGTGGCGATCGAGCCGATCCATCCGTTGCCGAGCGAGATGTGCAGCACGCCCGACAGCCAGCCGCCGATAAACGCGCCCGCAATTCCGACGAGGATATCGATCAGGACGCCGAACCCGCCGCCATCCACGAGCACGCTGGCGAGCCAGCCCGCCACGCAGCCGATGACCAACCACGCAATGATTCCGTGTTCCATAGTTTTCCCAGGTTTGTACCGCAGTTATTGGAGCGGGTCCACGACGTTGCCGTAACCCGCTTTCGTTGACGCCACTCATGGCGGTCAGCGTGGGTTGTACAGCAGCGTTCAACCTGGGTTGTGAACGTTTGTCAAAGCGTGGTGTGACGGGAGCGCATAGCGGCAAGCAACCCTACACCGCCACCGCCCGCGCCGCATTCCTGCCGCGCAGCCATTCGAGCGCCAGCAGCAGGCAAGTGGAAAACACGATGAGGATCGTCGCGAGCGCTGCGATCGTCGGGCTGATGTTCTCGCGAATGCCCGTGAACATCTGACGCGGCAGCGTCGTCTGATCCGCGCCCGCGAGGAACAGCGTGACGACCACTTCATCGAATGAAGTCGCGAACGCGAACAGCGCGCCTGAGATCACGCCCGGCGCGATCACGGGCAACGTGATGTTGAAGAAGGTCTTCACGGGGTTCGCGCCGAGCGACAGGCTCGCGCGCACGAGGTTGTAGTTGAAGCCCTGCAACGTCGCCGCCACCGTCGTCACGACGAACGGCACGCCCAGCGAAGCATGCGCCATGATCAGCCCGATATACGTATTGGCCAGCCCCAGCGGCGCAAAGAACAGATACATGCCGACGCCGACCACCACCACGGGCACGATCATCGGCGAGATCAGCACCGCCATCAGCAGCGCCTTGCCCTTGAAGTTCGCCTTCGTGAGCCCGATCGCGGCGAGCGTGCCGAGCACGGTCGCGAGCACCGTCGCGGACGGCGCGACGATAAAGCTGTTCTTCGCGGCCATCCGCCATTCGTCGGAAGCGATCAGGTTCTGATACCAGCGCAGCGACCAGCCCGGAATCGGATAGACAAGGAACGTGCTCGACGAAAACGACAGCGGCACGATCGCGAGCACGGGCAGGATCAGATACAGCAGCGTCAACACGGCAAGCCCGCGCAGCGTGAAGTACCACATGCGCTCGATCATCGACGTGTGCGGCGCGAACATCGGTTTGGCCAGTTTCATCGCGTGCTCCTTGCCGTCAGCCGAGGCTCACTTGCGAACGCGTGAAGCGTCCGTAGATCACATACAGCACGAGCGTCGCCGCGAGCAGCAGACCGCCGAGCGCACACGCCATGCCCCAGTTGATCGTCACGTTCGTGAAGTACGCGACGTAGTAACTGACCATCTGGTCGTTCGGTCCGCCGAGCAGCGCCGGCGTGATGTAGTAGCCGATCGCGAGGATGAACACGAGCAGCGCGCCCGCGCCGACGCCCGGATACGTCTGCGGCACGTACACACGCCAGAACGCCGCGAACGGATGCGAGCCGAGCGAGATCGCCGCGCGCTGATAGCTCGGTGGAATCGACTTCATCACGCTGTAGAGCGGCAGGATCATGAACGGCAAGAGGATGTGTGTCATCGAGATATAGACGCCGACGCGGTTGAACAGCAGCGCCAAAGGATCGTGTATCAGACCCGTGCCGAGCAGCGCCTTGTTGACGAGCCCTTCGCTTTGCAGAATCACGATCCACGCGGCGACGCGCACGAGAATCGATGTCCAGAACGGGATCAGCACGAGGATCATCACGAGATTCGCGCGCCGTTCATTGAGCGTCGAGATCCAGTATGCAAGCGGATAGCCGAGCAGCAATGCGAACACGGTCACGGCAAAGCCGATCACGAACGTGCGGCTGAACACGGCGAGATAGATCTGTTGCTCGGGATCGGTCGGAATGATGTGACCGAACGCGTCCTGCTTGTGATCGAGCGCGGCGAGCAGATAGAACGGCGAATACGTGCCGCCGTTCTTCGCGATCGCCTGCCAGTACTTCACGTCGTCCCAGCGCTCGTCCGTTTCGAGAATCTTCGCCTTGATCTGAGCGGGCGGCAGCGCGTGGCCCGCATCGTCGTTCAGCGGCATCGCGCGCGCCGTCTTCGCGACGAGCGAGCGATAACCGGGGATTTCCGTGTTCAGACGACGCGCCAGCGCGCCCATTGCTTCGCCGTCGGCGATGGCCGTCAGATCGGTGGCGAGCGCGGCATACGCCGCATCGGTGGGCGCGGACTTGCGGTCCCAGTCGCGCAGCACAGTCACGGTATGCGGCAGCGCCGTCGCGATCTCCGGGTTCTGCACGGCACGCGTGAGCAGCGCGCCGATCGGCACGACGAAGATCATCAGCAGAAAAATCGCGAGCGGCGCGATCAGCAGCAGCGCCATCGCGCGCTTCTTCGCTTCCGCGGCCTTCAGTTCGCGCTTGAGTTTGTTCGCGGACTCGGGGGCCGAGTCCGCGGCGATCGTCATCGTCGTCACACGTTTCTCCATGTCTGACGTCACTTCAGTACTGCGGCGATGCGGCCTCTTTCAACAGATGCCGCATCGCATTCTCCTGATGCTTACTTCGACGCCCACGACGCGAAGCGCTGCTCCAGCTCGTCGCCGTGATCGGTCCAGAACGTGAGGTTCTGCAGCACCGCGTTCTTGCCGTTGGTCGGCGAGTTCGGCAGATTCGAGAGCGTCTTCGCGTCGAGCGACTTGATGGCCGATTCGTTCACCGGGCCGTACGCGATGTGCTTCGCGTATTCCTGCTGCGGCTTCGACGAGATCGTGTACGCAATGTACTTCTCGGCCAGCGCCTTGTTCGGCGTGCCCTTCGGCATCGCCCAGTAGTCGAGGTCGTAGATGCTGCCGTTCCACACGACCTTCAGGTTCTTGCCTTCCTTCTGCGCGGCATCGATACGGCCGTTATAGGCCGTCGACATCACGACGTCGCCCGCCACGAGGAATTGCGGCGGCTGCGCGCCCGCTTCCCACCACTGGATGTTTGGCTTCAGTTCGTCGAGCTTCTTGAATGCGCGGTCCTGGCCTTCCTTCGTCGCGAGCACCTTGTAGACGTCCTTCGGCGCGACGCCGTCGGCCATCAGCGCGAACTCGAGGTTGTAGCGCGCGCCCTTGCGCATGCCGCGCTTGCCCGGGAATTTCTTCGTGTCCCAGAAGTCGGCCCAGCTTGCCGGCGCCGTCTTCAGCTTGTCGGCGTTGTACGCCATCGCCGTCGACCACACGAAGATGCCGACGCCGCACGTCTGCGGCGCTTCGGGAATCAGATCCGACTTCTTGCCGAGCTTCGACCAGTCGAGCTTTTCATACAGGCCTTCGTCGCAGCCGCGGCCCAGGTCGCCTGATTCGACTTCGACGACATCCCAGTTCACGTGCTTCGCCTCAACCATCGCCTTCACCTTGGCCTGCTCGCCGTTGTACTCGACGGCCGTCACCTTCGCGCCGTTTTGCGCTTCGAACGGCTGGTTGAAGGCCGCCTTCTGCGCATCGCCGTTCGCGCCGCCGAAGTTCACGACCGTCAGTTCCGCCGCGTTCGCCTGATTCATCGCCGCCGCGCCGAGTGCGAGGACGAATGCGCCGACAGCCACGGCACAGCGCGATTGCACGATCTTCTTCATGGTGGTTCCTCTTCCGTGTGTGATGGTGTGATGAGTGTTGCTTACGACGTGGACGTTCTTGTCTTTCTCGTTTCTCGTTTCTTGTTTCTGGTTTCTGGTTTCTGGTTTCTGGTTTCTGGTTTCTGCTCACGCGAACACGCGCAGATGCTCCGGCGCGAACTCGAGCGCGACGGGCACGCCTGGCGCGAAGCCTTCGAGCGCTTCCGTGCCGAGCGGCACCTTCACGAAGCACTCGTCCTGTTCCGGCAGACGGCAGCGCATGCGCACGTGGTCGCCGAAATAGATGAGACCGCGCGCTTCGCCTGCCACTGCATTCGCGCCCGCCTTCGACGCGCCCGCCGCGAGCTTCATCCGCTCGGGCCGGATGCACGCGATGCCTTGCGCGCCCGCCTTCGCGCCACCGATATTGCGCCCGACGAGCCGCGTGCCGTCGATCAGGTGAAACTCGCAGTAGTCGCCGTCGACATTCGCCACCGTGCCACGCAGCCGGTTGCTGTCGCCGATGAAGTTCGCGACGAACTCGTTGCACGGCGATTCGTAGAGGCGATCGACTGTATCGAGCTGCTGAACGATGCCCTTGTCGAACACGGCGACGCGATCGGACATCGTCAATGCTTCGCCCTGATCGTGCGTCACGTAGACGAACGTCACGCCGAGCTTTTCGTGCAGCGACTTGAGTTCAATTTGCATGTGCTCGCGCAACTGTTTGTCGAGCGCGCCGAGCGGCTCGTCCATCAGCACGAGCTTCGGCTCGAAGACGAGCGCGCGGGCCAGCGCGATGCGCTGCTGCTGGCCGCCCGACAGTTGCGCCGGATAACGCTTTGCGAAGCCTTCCATGCGCACCATCTTCAATGCGTTGTTGACCTTGTGCGCGCGTTCGTCGGCGGCGAGCTTGCGCACGGTCAGCGGGTACGCGACGTTCTGCTCGACGGTCAGATGCGGAAACAGCGCGTAGTTCTGAAACACCATGCCGATGTTGCGCTTGTGCGGCGGCACGTTGTTGAGCAACTGGCCGTCGAGCCAGATCTCGCCGCCCGTCGGAAACTCGAAGCCAGCGAGCATCATCAGGCAGGTCGTCTTGCCGGAGCCGGACGGCCCGAGCAGCGTGAGGAATTCGCCCTGATAGATGTCGAGATCGAGTTGCTTGACGACGAGCGTCTCGCCGTCGTAGGTCTTGCGCACACCCCGAAAGCTGACGATTACGTCTTCGGTTCTCATCGTGTCCGTCTCCCATCCCATGCAAAGCTGTCGATCGGAGTAGAGCCCTTTAGCAGTCGGCTGGAGTTAGTGCTTCAGCACTTACTCCGGCCCCATGCAGAGCAGTCGGCTGGAGTTAGTGTTTCAGCATTTACTCCAGCCCGATGCAGAGCACCTACTCTGATCCCATGCAAGCTGTTTGTCCTTGCGGCCGCATCTACGGGTTTCTACTGGCTCCACCCGTTTTGAAGAATCGCATCGATTGCGTGATCCACTATAGCCGCTTACGGTTCTACAATAGGGAACCATTTCATAATTCCGGATAGAACCACTTGGATACTGTGATCCTGTCGGACTGGCTCGCCGCGCGGCTCGACCGGACGGCCGCCGAACCCGTCTACCGGCAAGTGCTCGGACTGATGCAGCAGGCCATTCTGACGGGCCAGTTGCCGCCCGGCGCGAAGCTGCCCAGCTCGCGCACGCTCGCCGGCGATCTCGGCATCGCGCGCAACACGGTGCTGCACGTCTACGACCAGCTCACGGCCGAAGGCTATGTGATCTCGACGACGGGCAGCGGCACCTACGTCGCCGACACGCGTCCGGATACGACCGCCGTCAACGCGCGCAAGGCGCCACGCGCAGCAAGTGGCCCCGTCGGAGTCGTCACGGGCACGGCGCCAGCGCAATCCGGCGCGCCGGCGCGCGGCGGTCTGTCGATGCGCGGCTCGCAACTCATCAGCAAGGCGGGCGTGTCGGCGAGGCAATGGGGCGCGTTCATGCCGGGCGTGCCGGATGTCTCCGAATTCCCCGCGCGCACGTGGAGCCGCCTGCAATCGAAGCTGTGGAAGCAGGCGAACCCCGATCTGCTGACGTACGCGCCAGGCGGCGGCTATCGTCCGTTGCGGCGGGCGTTGTCGGACTATCTGCGGGTCGCGCGCTCGGCGAAGTGCACGCCGGACCAGATCATCATCACGACGGGCATTCATCAGTCGATCGATCTCGCCGTGCGGCTGCTGACGGACGTCGGCGACCGTGCGTGGGTCGAGGAGCCGTGCTACTGGGGCGCGCGCAGCGTGCTGCAAGCGTCGGGGCTGACGCTCGTGCCCGTGCCCGTCGACGACGAAGGGCTCAATCCGCGCGAGCCGGATCTGAAGTCGCCGCCGCGCATCGCGCTCGTCACGCCGTCGCATCAGTATCCGCTCGGCATGGTGATGAGCCTCGCGCGCCGCCGCACGCTGCTCGAATACGCGCGGCAGCACGGCGTGTGGATCATCGAAGACGATTACGACAGCGAGTTCCGCTACGGCAGCCGGCCGCTCGCGTCGCTGCAGGGGCTCGACGACGCGGGCCAGGTGATCTACGTCGGCAGCCTGGGAAAGATGCTGTTTCCGGGCTTGCGGATCGGCTACATGATCGCGCCGGAACATCTCGTCGACAGGTTTCGCACGGGCCTCGCCGAGCTGTATCGCGAAGGTCAGCTGATGCAGCAGGCCGTGCTGACCGAGTTCATCATGGACGGCTATCTGACGTCGCACGTGCGGCGCATGCGGGCGCTGTACGGCGAGCGCCGCCAGATTCTGATCGATGCGATCACCGCGCGCTTCGGCGACACGCTGCCCGTGATGGGCGACGAAGCGGGGCTGCATCTGGTGCTCGGCCTGCCCGATCATGCGGACGACCGCAAAGTGACGACGGCTTCATACGATGCCGGCGTGATCGTGCGGCCGCTCGCGTCGTATTACAACAGCGCGACGCCTGAGCGACGCGGTCTGCTGCTCGGCTATGCGTGCGTGCCGAACGACCGCATCGGCCCCGCGTTCGATACGCTCGCGCGCGTGATCGAGCAGACGGCGTTGAAGACACCAACGGCGCCGACGCGCGCCGCCTGACGCTGGTTTGCGCGCGGCGTGCCGTGCGTGCGTGCGTGCCGTGCCGTGCCGTGCGTGCCGTGCCGTGCGTGCGTGTGTGCGTGTGTGCGTGCCGTGCCGTGCGTGCGTGTGTGCGTGCCGTGCGTGCGTGCCGTGCCGTGCGTGTGTGCCGTGCGTGTGCGCTGTGCGCTGTGCGTGTGCGCCGTGCGTGTGCGCTGTGCGTGTGCGCTGTGCGTGTGCGCCGTGCGTGTGCGCTGTGCGTGTGCGCCGTGTGTGTGCCGTGCGTGCGTGCCGTGTGTGCGTGCGCGTCGCTAACCACCGCCCGCGTGCTCGCGAAGCATCGCCGGGCTCACGACCGGCGACGCCATCAGCACATGACAGCGACGACGCCTTATTTAAGGCCGAAATCGACCCGCGTCGTCGCGCCCTTGTCGTTGATCCCCGACGCGTCGAGTTTCGGCGCGACGATGAACACGCGGCTGCTGTCGATCTTGCCTTCGAAGTACTGCTGCACCGCCTGCGCACGCCGCTGAGCGAGATCGCGCAGGCTCGCATCCGTCACGGGCGCATGCTCGGCGAGCGCGGCCTTCATTTCGTCATCGGGGAGCGTCTTCGTCAGGCCCACGAAATTGCGTGGCTTCTTGAAGTCGGCATCCTTGTAGGCCTTCGTCAGATACTTGTCGTATTCCTTGTCGTCGACCTTGATGCTCATCGGGTCGACGCTCTCGCCATTGCCCACGACATCCTTGATCTTCTGCTGACGCACGAGCCGATCGACATACGCGGTGCGCAGCCCGGGCTGATCGACGGCGGGATCGACGCGCCCGATGATCTCGATGCGCACTGACGGCTTGTCGGCGAGCGCCTTCACAATCGTGTCGAGCTTCTTCTGCGACGCGTCGGAAAGCGCGGCAGACCCGGCGTCGAACTCGACATACCCGAGTTCCTCGCCACCGCCGCCGAACGCATGCGCGAGCAACGAGAACGGCGCCGTCACGGCCTTTTGCAGCAGGTTCAGCACCGCATGCCAGATGAGCCCGCCGATGCTGAACTCCGGATTGTTCAGCGAACCCGACACAGGAATGTCCACGTCGATCTCGCCACGCGAGTTCTTCAACAACGAGATCGCGAGCCGCACGGGCAGCTTGGTCGCCGTGTCGTTGTCGACGTGATCGCCGAATGTGAGCTGGTCGATGAAGATGTGGTTGTTCGCCGTCAGCTGGTCATTCGCGAGCTGATAGTGCAGATCGACGTTCAGCTTGCCCTTCGTGATGGGATAGCCCGCGTACTTCGCCGAGTACGGCGTGAGATTGGTCAGCTCGATGTCGTGCGCCGTCGCCGTCAGATCGAGCGCGGGCTTCGCGATCAGCGGATTGACCGAGCCGCGGATCGTGATCGGTCCATTGGCCGCGAGTTTCGCCGATACATCGACGGGCGCCGGCTGCTTCGAGTCCGTGCCGAACGCGCCGACCGTCCCCTGAATCGCGACCAGGTTCGCCGAGTAATTCGGCTTGATGAAGTTGTCGGTGTAGTTGACGCGGCCGTTCTGCAAGACGAGCTGGCCGAAGTGCAGGCGCACCGGGTTTTGCGGCGTCCCTGTCACCGTCACCGCCGCGCTGGAGGCAGCCGACGCTACAGCCGGTACAGCAGCAGATGCAGCGGACGGCGCCGAAGTCGACGCAGCGGACGGCGCAGCAGCCGGCGCAGCGGCAACCTGCGCTTCCGATGCGGCAGGCGGGCTCAGCGGAATCGGCTCACGACCCTTGGCGTTCTTGTCGCGCGTGAGCGATTGCGGCTCGCCCGGCTGCTTCGCGACCACGTCCTTCAGATTCAGCTTGCCCTGCGCATCGAGCAGCACGCGGCCGTAGAAGTTCGCGAACGTGACCTTGGCCGCATCGACATCCGTGCCGTGCGCGTCGTAGTTCGCCTTCAGGCCCGTGAGCGCAAGCGAGCGCCAGCCCGCGAACGGGTCGGACGTCGCCTTGTCGATCATCCGCACGTCGACGAGCGCCGCGTCGCCGTGATAGGTCGCGCGCACGCCCTTCGACTTCTCTTCCTGCGCCATCGTCACTTCGCCGTTCGCATTGAGCAGCGCGCTCGCGATGGTCGCGTTCAGCTTGCTGCCGAAGTACGGTTCGAATGCAGCGGCATCGAGCCGGTTCGCGTTGATCTTCAACCCGAGCTTGAGCGGCGTCGCCGTCACGTCACCCGTCACGCCGAGCGTGCCCTTGCCGTTCACCGTCGCCTGGAGCTCGACGGGTAGCGCGTGACTCATGTCCTCGCTGATCTTCTGCACTTTCAGCTGCAGCGGCGTCACGACGACTTTGACGGGACGCGCGGTCGTGTTGTCGGTGAACGTGGCCGACGAGTTCTTCAGATTCAGCTCACCGATGCTGTAACGCCAGGCCGGCCCCTCCTGCGATGCTTTCTTCGCCGCGTGAATCACGGTGCGCTCGTGCACCTCTTCATGCGGCGGACCGGCGAGCGCCGCGAGATCGATCGTGCCGTCTTTCAGGCGCTGCGCATCGACGGACAGTCCCGTCAGGTCCACGCCGTCAATTTCCGCCTTGCGGCCCGGCAGGTCCACGTGCTTCACGCTCGCCTTGCCGTCCGCGATCGCGATGGCCGGCTGCTTCACGCTCGCCTTGCCGTCCGCGATCGCGATGGCCGGCTGCTTCTCGCCCGCCGCCGCCACCTTGACCGATTGCAGACCGATCTGGCTTTCGCCGATCTGCAGATCGATAGGCTCTTTCGACCAGTTCGCCGTCAGGTTCGTCTGCACGCTAAGCGTGCCGTCGATCAGCTTGGCCGCTGTCACCGTGTCGAGATACGGCTGCGCGAGGGGCAGCGACAGTGACTTCAAATCGATCTTCGCATCGGCCGTCTTCGCGGCGAGCGTCAGGTTGCCCGTCACGGCGAGCGCGCTCTTCGGCTGGTTCTTGAGGCCGCTGTTGACGCTATAGCGCGCGGGCGTCTTGCCGAGCGTCGAGAAGTCGTCGAGCGACACGGCGAGATCGGTCAGCCCCGCCGACACGGGTCGCGACGCCGCTTCGTCCTGCACGTCGACGGTGCCGTTGGAAAGCGCGAAGCGCTTGATCTGCAAGTCGATGGGCGGCGCGGCCTTCGCTGCTTCCGGCTTCGCCTGCGTGCCGGATGCGGGTGCGGGTGTGGATGCGGGTGCGGCCTGGTTCGGCGCGCCGGCTGCTGGCGCCGGGGCGAACGTATGCTGGACGCTCAGGATGCCGTTCTTGTCGCGCGCGAGATGCACGTCGGGCGCATCGAGACGGATATCGTCGAAGTGATAGATGCTTTTGAGCGGCTCGAGCGTCGCCGCCGCCACATGCAGCGAGCGCGCCGCGAAGAACGGCGCCTTGTGCTCGTCGAGCACGTCGATGTCGGCAAGATCCGTCGTCCCCGTGATGCGCAGCGTCGGCGCATCGCCCGCCATCACGAAGTTGACTTTCAGATCGCTCGACAGCTTGCCCGCCTGCACCGTGACGGGCAGCTTCGCGGGGGAATAGGACAGCAGCTTCGGCACGTCGAGCCCCTGGAAGCGCAGCGACACTTCCGACTCACGCGACTTCGCGAACGGCTTCGTGCGCCCGTCGATGGCGAGCGGGCTGCCGTCGATGCGCGCGCGCAGCAACGGCTCGACGAAGATATCGGTTTTCGAAGGCAGCGTCGCGATGAACGGAATGCCGAGCCGCCATTGATCGACGACGTGCGTGACGCCGAGCAGGCGGTCGTCGAAGGTGATCTTGCCGTTCTCGATCCGGATGTTCGAAACCGAGAACTGTGCGGGCTTGCTCTCGGGCTTCGACGGCTGCTTCGCGAACTTCTCGATCAGATCGCTGAAATTGAAGCGCTGCGCATCGTAGCGGACGATCGTGAAACGCGGCGAGTCCAGGTGCACCTCATCGACGATAGGTGCGAGCCGGAAAATCGAGCTCCACGATGTGCGCACGATCAGCCGTTCGATGTCGACGAAATCGCCCTTGCCGCCACGTTCGCCGATATGCACGCGGTCTGCTTCGAAGTTGAGCGTGTACGGATTGAGCGCGATGTGGCCGATGGTGGCCGGCCGGCCCAGTTGTTCGCTGAGCTGTTGTTCGGCGATGTGGCGAATCAGCGGCGGCGCGGCGAAAAAGCCGAGCAGGCCGAATATGGCCACCACGATGAACAGGATGAGGACGATGCGCCGGGCGCGTCGTCCTTGCGCGACTTCGCGGACAGTTTGAATGGAAGAAATGAGTGTTGCTTTGGTGGGGCTTGCCATGCTCGGTCGCGGGTAGTGCGGCGCAAAGCTCGCCGCTGTGACGAAGATTCAGCTCGCCCAAAGTATACGTCGTGTACTTCGGGCGAACCATCAAATGTCATGGGAATGCCAACCGTTGCAGGCAAATAAAGGTGAGAAAGTGTAAAGCCGCGGATACCCGTCGAATGAACGTGTTGGCTGCCGACCCGAGTTGGCGCTTTAGCTGTCGGCTGGAGTTGGTGCTTTAGCACTTACTCGTGTCCCATGCAGAGCGGTCGATCAGAGTTGCCCCTTTAGCGGCCTACTCGGGTCCCATGCAGAGCCGTCGACCCGAGTTGCCGCTTTAGGTCCCACACACGATCGTCGCCGTCATGCGGCCGCCACCTTCTTTCGCTATTGACGCACAACAGCGGGCGGCGCCCAGGTTCCATCGCTCGCTTCCGGCTTCGGTGCATAGAGACGCAGCACGAGCTGGAAATTGCCGCGCGGCGCGGGCAGCCAGTTCGCCGCCTTGCGCTGCCGCACCGACGACACCATCACATCGATCGAGCCGTCGCGATTGCGCCGCACGCCCGCCTTGTCGCCAACGGCCGCATGCGCGGGCGCACTTTCGCCGAGCGCGCCGTCCTTCGTGTAGGCCGTGACCGACCAGAAGCCGCGCACGGGCGGCACCTGCTTCGGCGCGAAGTGCATCACGTAGCGGTTCGCGCCGTTCAGCGCGTGACCGTCGCTATCGAGCGACACGCTCGCGCGCACTTCGTCGTCCTTCGTACCGATGCCCGGCTGCGCATAAGCCGCATACGCGCGCAACGCGTAGTCGGGACCGTAGCTGCCGACGCCATCGCCGAACCAGCTCCAGCCGTTGCCCATCAGCATGTTGGTCGGCGGCGTCGCGACGCGCGCATGGCCGTCCGCGAGACCGCCCGCGATCGCATCGGTCGCCGACGACGGCAACTCGACGGGCTCGTCCGGCTGCACGCCAAGGTCCGCGAGAAATTTGAGCGCATGCGGATCGGCGGGCGAAGGCGGATTGTCGGGCAGCAGTTGCGCAACGCGATCGAAGAAGCCTTTCGCATCGAGCGCGGCGACCTGGTCGGCGGGCGAGCCCGACGCGCCCGTATCGGCGGACAGGCTGCGCGGCGCAACGGAAGCCGCGAACGCGTCACCCGTGTAGACGCTCAGCGGCACCACGCGGACGCCGCGCTGCACCTTGCGCACGGCTGTCAGGTCGTGCGCGCCGTTGGTCTGGATGCGCACGTCGAGCCAGACGTTGCGGGTCGGCGCGTCGATGCGCTTCACGCCCTTCGGCAGATCGCCCTTCCAGTCGGGCTTCGCGAACGCGACCGTCTGCGCCTTGATGCCCGTCGCGCGAGAAGCGCCCGGCGAAGCTGCCGTCGACCACAGCACGTTGGTCCACATGTCGAGCGCGCGCGCATCGACGTAGCGCCCCGGCGACGCGGGCAGCGACACGATCACCGGCTCGTCGCCGACGTCGAGCCATGCGGTCGAGTCGAGCGTATCGATGCCGGGCGTCGGCGGATTGTGCGCGCCGACGGGCGGCAGCGCCGTCGCATGGCGCACCGTGTTGATGGGCGCCTGGCCCGGGCCCGTGCCGACGGCGGCATCGCGCGCCGTGCCCATCAGCACGAGCGGATACGCAAAAACGTAGGAATCGGCAACCTCGTCCTTGATCCATCCAGTAGGCTTGGGCGCCACGGTGGGAGTCGACGAGCAGCCGGCAAGAAGTGCAACGCCTGCAAGCGCCGCGCAGGCAAGGCGAAACGGAAACTGTTCTCGGCGATTTTTTATCATTCGATGAACCGCGGTCCTGGATTTATCTCTCGGGCCAGGACCGACTGGGTCCGCCGAGCCCCCGCCCGCGTCAACCCGTCGCATTGTCCTGACATCGCTTTTCTGAGATCGGGTTTTATCTTATCCGCGGCGCGGCGGCAAGCTATAAGGCACGAACGTGAACATTGCCTTGCATTTTGAGATACGGTTGCGGTTTTGAGTGCGCTTTTGAGCGCACTTCTGAGCATCGCCGACGCCGCCTTTTACCCGGAGCCGAGTCATGTACATTCCCGCCCATTTCGAAGAGAACCGTCCGGACGTTCTCCATCGGCTGATCGCCGACTATCCGCTCGGGTCGCTTGTCACGGTCGGCCCGAACGGGCTCGACGCGAATCACGTGCCGTTCGAGTTCGACCCCGGCAAAAGTCCGCACGGCACGTTGCGCGCGCACGTCGCGCGGGCGAATCCCGTCTGGCAGGAAGTGGCCGAACGGCCGGATGCGCTGGTGATTTTCCAGGGACCGAGCGCGTACATTTCGCCGACGTGGTATCCGAGCAAGCACGAAACGCATCGTCAGGTGCCGACGTACAACTACATGGTCGTGCATGCGCACGGCCCGATCGTGGTACGCGACGACGAAGCGTTCGTGCGCGGCCTCGTCGCGCGGCTCACGCGCAAGATGGAAGCGGGCGAGCCGGTGCCGTGGAAAATGGGCGACGCGCCCGCCGACTACATCTCGCAGATGCTGGGCGCGGTCGTCGGCATCGAGATCGAGATCACGAAGCTGACGGGCAAATGGAAGCTGAGCCAGAACAAAGCTTCCGCCGACCGGCGCGGCGCCGCCGCAGCGCTGAACGAACGCAACGGCGACGAGCGGCGCGCCGTCGCGGACGCGATGCTGGCCGCGCCGCCCGACCTCGATTGACCCCGCGCAACAACCGATTCTCGACAGCCCTTGACCTTCCCATCATGGGAAGGTCGATACTGGCTCCATCAAGCACTTATGCGCCGTAACTGGAGCCTCGCCGCCATGACCGATCTCGCCACACCGCGCGCCGCCGACACTTCCCACGTCGACGCGAAAACCGCCGAGCTCGACATCCGCGGCATGACGTGCGCGTCGTGCGCGCTACGCGTCGAAAACGCGCTCGCGAAGGTGCCGGGCGTCTCGGCCGCATCGGTGAATCTGGCGACGGAAAAGGCCAGCGTCGAGGCCGACGCCGCCATCACCGTCGACTCCCTCATCGCTGCCGTACGCAAGGCGGGCTACGACGCGCAAGCCGTAAACCAGGCGCCGCCGTCCGCGAGCGATGCCGCCGCCACGAGCGCGGAACTCGCGATCGGCGGCATGACGTGCGCGGCGTGCGCGCTGCGCGTCGAAAAGGCGCTCGCGAAGGTGCCGGGCGTCGCGTCGGCGTCCGTCAATCTCGCGACGGAAAAGGCCGCCGTGACGACCAACGGCGCCGTCGGCATCGACCTGCTGATTGCGGCCGTCACGAAAGCCGGCTATCAGGCGACGCCGCTCGCGACCGATGCGGCCGACGCCGGCACCGCGCCCGCCGGTCGCGACCAGGACGCCGTCGCGCGTCAGGCCGTGCGCCGCGAGCTAGGCGCCGTCGTGCTCTGCGCGCTGCTGACGCTGCCGCTCATCGTCCCGATGATCGCGGAACCGCTCGGCCTCGACGCGATGCTGCCCGCCTCGTTGCAGCTCGCGCTGGCCACAGTCATCCAGTTCGTGTTCGGCGCGCGCTTCTACCGCGCCGCGTGGAAGGCCGTGCGCGCCGGCTCGGGCAACATGGACCTGCTCGTCGCGCTCGGCACGTCGGCGGCGTATGGCGTGAGCGTCTATCAAATGGCGCTCCATCCCGGCGACACGATGCATCTCTACTTCGAAGCGTCGGCCGTCGTCATTACGCTGGTGCGCTTCGGCAAGTGGCTCGAAGCGCGCGCGAAGCGCCAGACCACCGACGCGATCCGCGCGCTCAACGCACTGCGGCCCGATCGCGCGCGCATCGTCGTCGGCACGCAGGAGCACGAGGTGCCGCTTGCACAAGTGCGCGTCGGCATGATCGTCGCGGTGCGGCCGGGCGAGCGCATGCCCGTCGATGGCGCCGTGCTGCAAGGCCGCACGCATATCGACGAATCGCTGATCACGGGCGAAAGCCTGCCCGTGCCGAAGCAGCCGGACGACCGCGTGACGGCGGGCTCGATCAACGGCGAAGGCGCGATCACGGTGACGACGACGGCGATCGGCGCGGAGACGACGCTTGCGCGGATCATCCGGCTCGTCGAGACGGCGCAGGCGGAGAAAGCGCCGATTCAACGGCTCGTCGATCGCGTCAGCGAAATCTTCGTGCCGGCGATTCTCGCGATCGCGCTCGTCACGTTGACGGGCTGGCTCCTCACCGGGCACAACGCGGAAACGGCGATTCTCAACGCGGTCGCGGTGCTGGTGATCGCGTGTCCGTGCGCGCTCGGTCTCGCGACGCCGACGGCGATCATGGCAGGTACGGGCGTCGCCGCGCGCCACGGCGTGCTAATCAAGGATGCGCAAGCGCTCGAAATCGCGCATCAGATCCGCGTGGTCGCGTTCGACAAGACGGGGACGCTGACGGTCGGCCAGCCGTCGGTGACGGCTTTCGACGCGGCGCCGGGCATCGACCGCGCGGATGCGCTCGCGCTGGCGGCCGCCGTGCAGCGGCATAGCGATCATCCGCTCGCGAAGGCGGTCGTGAAGGCCTTCGAGGCGGAACCGGAAGCGCTGGCCAGCGCCAACGCGCTGCCCGCGTCGGGCGAGGCGCGCGCTGTCGCGGGGCGCGGCGTGGAAGCGGACATCGGCGGAGAAACGGTCGCGATCGGCAGCAGCCGCTGGCTGCGCGAACGGGAGGCCGCGCTGCCGCCCGCGCTCGCCGAGCGGGCACGCGAACTCGAAGCGCAAGGCAATACTGTCTCGTGGCTGATGAAGCGCGGCAAGGCGGACGCATCGGCAGAAGTCCTCGCGCTGATCGCATTCGGCGATACGTTGAAGCCGGGCGCGCGCGCCGCCGTCGAGCGCCTGTCGCGGATGGGCGTGACGAGCGCGCTCGTGACGGGCGACAACGAAGGCAGCGCGAAAAGCGTCGCGGCCGCGCTCGGCATCGACGAAGTGCACGCGCAGGTACTGCCGTCCGACAAAGCGCGCGTCGTGCACGATCTGAAGATTCGCACGTCGAGCGTCGTCGCGATGGCGGGTGACGGCATCAACGATGCGCCCGCGCTCGCCGCCGCCGACATCGGCATTGCGATGGCAACGGGCACCGACGTCGCGATGCACGCGGCGGGCATCACGCTGATGCGCGGCGACCCGGCGCTCGTCGCCGATGCGATCCACATTTCGCGGCGCACGTGGCGCAAGATCCGGCAAAACCTGTTCTGGGCGTTCGTCTACAACCTGATCGGCATTCCGCTTGCGGCGTTCGGCCTGCTGAATCCGATGATCGCGGGCGCGGCGATGGCGTTTTCGAGCGTCAGCGTCGTGACGAACGCGCTGCTGCTACGAACGTGGCGTTCGTCGCGATGATTTGCGGCGACCCAGCGGCGTCAGGCGGCGAGCGTCTTCAGGCCGGGCGGTCACGCTTCATCAGCGTGTGCAGCGTCACGCGCCGCGCCTAGAACTCGACGTCGAGTTCGTCGATTTCGTCGGCTTCCTTCTGCGCGTCGGCGATCCACTGCTGCATCTCGGGCAGCGCGAGAATGCGCTGCCCATACGCGACGATGTCGGGATCGAGCTGCACGTCGTAAGTCACGAAGCGCGTGACGACGGGCGCGTACATCGCATCCGCCGCGCAACGCTCGCCGAACAGATACGGCCCGCCGTATTGCTCGATGCACTCGCGCCAGATCGTCACGATGCGGTCGATATCGGACTGCGCGCGCGCCCACACCTTGAAGCCCGGAAAGTGCGCTTTCAGATTCATCGGCAACGCCGAGCGCAACGAACCGAAGCCCGAATGCATTTCTCCGCAGATCGCGCGGCAATGTGCGCGCGCCTTGCGGTCCTTCGGCAGCAGCCCTGCTTCGGGCCGCACCTCGTTTAGATACTCGGCGATCGCGAGCGTGTCCCACACCTTGATGCCGTCGTGCATGAGACAGGGCACGAGAATCGACGGCGATAGCAGCAGCAATTCGGCGCGCGTGGCGGGATCGTCGATGGGCACGACGACTTCTTCGAACGGCAGGCCGCTGAACTTCGCGAGCAGCCAGCCGCGCAGCGACCACGACGAATAGTTGCGGCTGCTGATCGTCAGCGTGGTGTTAGCGATCGTCTTGGCCATGTCTCGCTCCTCAATGGGACTTCGCGCCGTTCGCTGCATCTTGCGATGCACGTCGCGATGCACGATGCCGTGCGTGCGCGCACCAACACGCGGCAAAAGAAGCACCTTGCGCAAAGCGGTGCAAGTGCTATGCCAATGGATAGCGGCGCGCGTTTTGTTCAGTATCGCTCCGCAGGGCCTGCAGCAGGTGCCATTGGCATATGACTTGCCTCTCATCCCGCTCAGTGTGTTCATTTCTGCTGATGCGCGAAGGCCATGAATCCGTTCGCTTATCCGGCGTACCAGGCGTTCGCCAACCTGATGCTGCCTCTACGGCACAACGCTTCGCTCGTGCGCGGCGCGCTCGACGCGTGGCCTGAATACGCCGGCACGCCACACGGGCGGACGCTGCGCGCGTCGGCCGAGCTGTTGTCGCTCACGGGTCTCACGCATGCACGCCCGCGCTTCGGCATCGATTCCATCGATGTCTTGGGACAGCCCGTCGATGTCGTCGAAGAAGCCGCGCAGTCCACGCCCTTCTGCACGCTGCTGCATTTCCGCAAGCGCGCTTCGTTCGACGTGCCGCAGCCGCGCGTGCTCATGATCGCGCCGATGTCGGGCCATTTCGCGACGCTGTTGCGCGGCACGGTGCGCACGATGCTCGCCGAGCACGACGTCTACATCACCGACTGGCACAACCCGCGCGACGTGCCGCTGTCGGCGGGGCGCTTCGGCTTTGACGAGTTCGTACAGCACGTGATCGATTTCACTGACACCATCGGCGCAGGCGCGCATCTGCTGGCCGTCTGTCAGCCGACCGTCGCGGCGCTCGCCGCCGTCGCGCTGATGGCCGCCGACGATCATCCCGCGCAGCCCGCGAGCATGACGCTGATGGCGGGCCCGATCGACACGCGCGTGAACCCGACCCGCGTGAACGAGCTCGCGAAGAGCAAGCCGATCGAGTGGTTCGAAGAGAACATGATCAGCGCGGTGCCCGTCGGCTTTCAGGGTGCGTTCCGGCGCGTGTATCCGGGCTTCGTGCAGTTGAACGCGTTCATGTCGATGAACGTCGGGCGTCACATGGAGGCGTTCGAAACGATGTATCACGAGTGCGCGAAAGGCGACCCCGACAAGGCCGACGCGATCCGTGTCTTCTACGAGGAATACTTCGCGACGATGGACCTGACAGCGGACTTCTACCTGGAAACCGTCGATACCGTCTTTCAGCGGCATGCGCTGCCGCTGCGCGAACTCGAAGTGAAGGGACGGCGCGTCGAGCCTTCGAAAATCCGGCGCACCGCGCTGCTGACGGTGGAAGGCGAGCGCGACGATATCTGCGCGGTCGGACAGACGCTCGCCGCACAGGACATGTGCGACAGGCTGCGCCCGTATCTGAAGACGCATCATGTGCAGACGGGCGTCGGCCACTATGGCGTGTTCAACGGACAGCGCTGGGAGCGGCAGGTGTATCCGCGTATTCGCGCCGTCATTCACGACAACGAGCCGCGCGCAGTGCCTTCGGAGGCGCACGGCGCGCGGGCGTCGTTGACGCTCGGGGCGGCTTTGGCATCGCGAGTGGGATCACCGGCAGGCACGACGCCCGCTGCCGCCGATGTCGTTCAGCTTTCCGATGAGACCGCTGCGGAATGAGCGCAACTGCCTCTGTCGTCGAGTCGCGTGCCGATCGTCAGGATGTCGGACGGATCATCTGGAACATGTCGCCGATTTGCGCGTAGTCGGCGCGATAGCCCGCGCGCATGATCGGCTGCGCGGCGTGTGTGTCGAACAGGCCGTCGTTCAGATACTCGCTGCGGATATGCACGCCGACCACCTGTCCAAGCGCGAGCCAGTTGTCCATCGGCTTGCCGCTCAGGTCGTGCAACTGCACGACTTGCAGCAGCTTGCATTCGAGCGCCGCCGGCGATTCGCCGACATGCGGCACCGACACGTTGCGTCCCGGCGCAGGCGTGAGGCCCGAAAGCTGAAACTCGTCGACATCGGGCGCAACGGGCGCCGACGTGCGGTTCATCTGCCCGGCGAGCGGACGCGTCGCGAGATTCCAGACGAACTCGCGCGTCTCTTCGATATTGCGGATGCTGTCTTTGCGGCCTTCGCTGCAAAAGCCGATGATTGAAGGAAACGTCGCGAACGCGCCGAAGAAGCTGTAGGGCGCGAGATTCAACTGGCCGCTTGCCGCGCGCGTCGAGACCCAGCCGATCAGGCGGGGCGCCACGATCGCCTTGAACGGATCATGAGGCAGGCCGTGACCGGCAGCGGGGTCGTAGAAATAGACGTCCGACATGATGTCGCTTCCTTTGTTTCGCTTTGGTTTCGTTCGCTTGCGTTTGGTTCGCTTGCGGCTGGTTCGCTTGCGGCTGGTTCGCTTGCGTCTGGTTCGCTTGCGTCTGGTTCGCTTGCGTCTGGTTCGCTTGCGTCTGGCTCGCTTGCGGCTGGCTCGCTTGCGTCTGGCTCGCTTGCGTCTGGCTCGCTTGCGTCTGGCTCGCTTGCGGCTGGCTCGCTTGCGGCTGGCTCGCTTGCGGCTGGCTCGCTTGCGGCTGGCTCGCTTGCGGCTGGCTCGCTTGCGGCTGGCTCGCTTGCGGCTGGCTCGCTTGCGGCTGGCTCGCTTGCGGCTGGCTCGCTTGCGGCTGGCTCGCGATGCGCAGCGGCGCCGCTCGGCGTTATCCGTGCTGCTGTCCGTTCGACTGGATCACGCGCCTGCGTCCCGCTTTCACTTTCGCGGCCTGCGCGTCGTCCCAGTCGTAAAAGCCCGCGCCGCTGCGCACGCCGACACGTCCCGCGCGCACCTGCTCGCGCAGCAGATCGAGCACGTCTCCGTCCTTCGCGAGCGTCGGCATCAGATGGCTGGCGATATCGACGAACGTATCGAGGCCGCCCAAATCCGCGCCTTCGAACGGCCCGACGATGCCCCAGCGCTTGCCCAGCGACGCCTTCATCACGCGGTCGACGACTTCGGGTGTCGCCGCGCCCGAGCGCACGATGTTCAGCGCTTCGCGCAACACCGCGAACTGCAGACGGTTGCCGACGAAGCCCGGAATCGCTTTCGACAGCACGACAGGCTCCATGCCCGTCGCGTTCATCAGCGCGACGGTCGCATCGATGACGTCTTGCGACGTATCGCTGCCCGGCACCACTTCGACGAGCGGAATCATATGCGGCGGATTCCAGTAGTGCGCGATCAGAAAGCGCTCTTTCGCGCGCAGCGGCACCGAGAGTTGATCGGGCGGAAAGCCGCTCGTGTTGCTTGCGAGGATCGCGTCGTCGCGCAGTATCCCGGTCAGCGCCGCGTAAAGCCGATGCTTCAGTTCGAGCACTTCGGGAATCGCTTCGATCACGAAGTGCGCGTCGGCCATTACGTCGAGCGACGCGCTCGTTTCGATGTTCGCAAGCGCCGCCGCTTTCGCCTGCTGATCGATGCAGCCGGCGTCGATCAGTTCGTCGAGCACCGCTTGTGCCTTAGGCGCGACGCTGGCGAGCCGCGCGGGGTCGACATCGTTGACGATCGTCCGGTGTCCGTGCAGCGCGCTTTGCGTCGCGATGCCGACGCCCATCAATCCCGTTCCCACCACGCCTACGACTGGCTTGCTCAATCCTTATTCCCCTTGCTGGTACTGTGCCGCTGCTCAAAGCACGAAAGCATAGCGCAGCGCACGTTTTTCCGACGCCGGATACGACAGGGCCGGCGCGCTCTTGCGAGCGGCCGGCCCTGTGTTCGCGCCTGCGGCATCTCCAACCGATGCCGTTCAGGCTGACGTCAATGCGTTAGTAGTAACGCGCCGGCGGCGGGCGGTGGCCGTGATCGTGGTACGGATCGCGGTCATGCGGGTGATGACGCATCCACTCGTCGTGCGCCCAGTAGCGGTGGCCGTCCCAGTAGCGGTCTCCGTGCCAGCCGGTGTTAACCTGCATGCCCACCGGCATCATGTGCGGCTGCCCGTAGACGGGCGCGTGCTGCGCAAAGGCGCTGGTTGCGCCGAGCAGTGCGCCGCCGGCAAGCACTACCGCGATGATCGAACGCGATGTCTTGTTCAAGGCCTTCATGACTATTCTCCCTATCGAGTTTCGTTGCGAGCGACGGCTGAATCGACCGGGTTGGTTTGAGATTCGTGCCCTTCGCTTGAGAACCACTTTAGCGGGGCGGACCTTTCCTAGACGTGAGCACTTGTAAGCGCACATTTCAAAAGCGGGACACATCAACAGATGGGAGTTGGGGCCGACAAGCCCTGATTTCGAAAGGCTAAATGCGCTTCCGATAGTGTTCCTGGCTGACCGGGCGCGAATCGCCTGTTACATCCATTTCGGCCCCGAAATAATGGACGACGGATTGCGACGTCGCGTGCAATACCGAACTGGGCTGACTACACGACTGGCCTCACGCCGGTCGCGCAACGAAGCGCAAAAAACAAAAAACCCGGCGTGGCCGGGTTCTTTTGAGTTTCGCCGCTTCTGGATGGCGGCGACATGCGCAGTGCAACGTCTTTTTCTTCGACGGCTGGCCGATCAGTGGTCAGTCGGTCAGGCGGATGCCGAACAGGGTTGATTGCGACTTGCGAACACGCTCCGCTTCGCGATGGCGTGCTTCGTACGAGTAATCCGAATCCAGAGGCAAGTGAGGCGACGCGAAGAGGTCGCTAACCTTTTGGAACAGCGCGAAAAGATAGTTCATGGCGACTCCCGGTTGATGGCGATATAGGGTTTTCCCTTAAGAAGGAGTATAGGGTTTTCACTAGCTAAAAGCTAGTGCAATGCAGCAATTTTTTGAGAACTATCTTTCTCCGCAGCGCATTTGAGCGGATGCTGCGCTGCGCCAAGCCGATCAAATCAGGCTTGCAGACCCGCCCCTGTTTTTTCCAGACATCGACGTGCGAATGCAACAGCCCGCCGTCGGTGGCGCGGGCGCGGGCGCGGGCGCGGGAAGACCGTTAGATGCGTTTTTGCGCCTGCGGACGGCTTGCTGGCTCACGCGATACGCCGCCATATCGTTCGCGCGAAAATCGCCGATCTCCAAACAGGAGGAATTGCCGGCCGCGCATCGATGCGCAGCTAGCGTCGATGCTTAGTGAGCGTGCGCTGACTTGCGTCGCTGTGCGTGCTGGGCGTGCACGACGTGCGCATCGGCGGGTTTCGCCGGCGCGGTCGCGGCAGCCGGTGAAGCAGGCGCCGGAGCCTGTGCGCTAACGGGAAGGCTCGTCGTCGACGAGTCCGTGTCGAGCAGCGTCGCCAGCGTGGCCTGCTGGTTCAGCATCATCTGCTCGATGCGCTGTTCCTGCGCCGTCGACTGATGCGCGAGGCGCAACAGCAGCAACGTCTGCGCGATACCGATCGCGATCGTCATCAGCAGCGCGCACACGACGATCGTCAGCAGCCACTTCATGCGCCGCGAGTGATCGCGGTCGGCACGGCGCTGGTCGGCGATTACGCCATACAAGGCATCGACGGTATCGGCGAAGGCGATCGCGCGGGCTTGATCCAGTTCGGGCGTGGCGCGCGGCGCATGATGGTGCGACGTCGTCGCGATGTACGGCGCGCGGGTCGGCTGCGTGGCTGGTCCAGTCGCATTTGCGCCTGTCGGCTGCACGGCCGGGCGCATCGCGCTTGTGCCTGTCGCGCTTGTGCCTGTCGCGCTTGGACCTGTCGCGCTTGGACCTGTCGCGCTTGGACCTGTCGCGCTTGGACCTGTCGCGCTTGTGCCCGTCGCGCTTGGGCCCGTCGCGCTTGGACCTGTCGCGCTTGGACCTGTCGCGCTTGGACCGGTCGCGCCATTCCCGCCGCTTCCGTCGATTGCACCGCTCCCGCCGCCTGGCTTCGCCGACGCATCGGACGCCGGCACACCGCGCGCAGCCGTCGCGGCTTTGGCGCTCGCAGCCACGGGGCGCTGCGCCGCGCCGCCCGACGCCGACACCTTCGCGCTTTCCTTCGGCTCGGCAGATTCAACCGCCGTTGCAGCAGTCTGACGCAGCGCCGCCACGCTGCGCATCACGCTCGCCGCCGCCAGCGACGTTGCCTGCGACGACGGATCGCCCGTCGCCTTTGCAACGCTCGCCGACGTCACCGTCTGCGCCGCCATGTCGTCTTCAGCCGAAGCAGCACGCGACGCTTGCCCATCAGCCGCACTGCATTCATCCGCAGTCGCTACCGCAGCCGATTCAGGCAAGCCCGCTTCCGTTTCGATCAGCATCTGTCCGGCGTGTGGATCATCGGCTGGCGTCTGTTCTTTCGACGGCGACGGCAACGCCGCCGCGCGCGTCCCGCGCAGCCCCGCTTTCGCTTCCGCCGGCCCCGCCGCAAAGCCGCCGCCATCCGCCGCGCCCGCCGCCGCCAGCACGACTTCGGGCAACTCGAAGCCCTGCAGCGTGCCTTGCCGCACGTCGATATTCATCGCGTGCTGCTCGGCGCGAGCGGTGTCGTCGGGGAACAGGTCGAGCGTGCTGTCATCGCGCACGGCGTCGCTCAACTGCGCGAGGCGCTGCGCCGAGCGCGCCGCCCGCGCGAGCTTGTTTTCCGTTTCGGGAGAGACAGCGGACGCGCGCCGCTTCTGCGAACGGGCGCGCGCCGGGCGGGAAATCGTGGATTCTGCGGAATCTGCCATGAAGGGAAGCGGGAAAGGCAGCGTTCGTCGCCTGTCGGGCGCCGCTACAACATGCCGTCAGCGTGTTTTAGAGCCCGCATTGTCTCATGCAAAAGGGGACACAGAGATGGATCGCGGGCCTTTTTGCGACGGGCTTCGCGTACGGGCGGCGCGCGTCGCTGATCCGCTCGGCGCAGCCCTGTGTCCGATGATGCCCACTCAGCCCGGCTCCCCGCTTTCGCGAAACTCCTTCACGCCCGGCAGCGCTTTCAGCTGCCCGCAAATCGCCGTGTACTCCGTCGCCGACACGCGATTCAGCGTGATCAACACCTCGTCGAACTGCGGATCGTCGTCGCTCTGCTGCATCACGAACTGCTTGACGCGCGGGCTCGCCGGACCCAGCGCGTCGTGCAGCGAATGGAACGTCATCGAGCCGCGCTCGACGACCAGCGTCAGCTGACGGCGCTGCTTGACCGTGATGAAGCGTTTCTCGATCGGCTTGACGCCCGCGAGGATGATCAGAACGATGATCGTCGCGGCGATAGACGCCGTGTACAGTCCGCCGCCGACGGCGAGGCCGACGGCCGCGACGGACCAGAGACTCGCCGCTGTAGTCAGCCCGCGGATGATCGAACCGCGCAGCAGGATCGAACCCGCGCCGAGGAAGCCGATCCCGGAGACGACCTGCGCGGCGCCACGTGACGGGTCGAGCACGACGTGCTCGGCGCCGAGCACATCCGCGAAACCGAACGCGGAGACGATCATGAAGAGCGCCGAGCCGACGCACACGAGCATATGCGTGCGCAGCCCTGCGGCCCATGAAAGCCGCTCGCGTTCGAAGCCGATCACGCTGCCGAGCACCGCCGCGAGGACGAGCCGTGAGATCAATTCGACATTGCTGATCATATTGTTCTCCTGTCGACCGGAGTTGGCGCTTTAGCGCCCTACTCCGGTCCCATGCCGGGCGGTCGACCGGAGTTGGCGCTTTAGCTGTCGGCTGGAGTTGGCGCTTCAGCACTTACTCCGGCCCCATGCATAGCACTTACTCCGGTCCCATGCAGAGCGGTCGACCGGAGTTGGCGCTTTAGCTGTCGGCTGGAGTTGGTGCTTCAGCACTTACTCCGGTCCCATGCAGGGCGGTCGACCGGAGTTGGCGCTTTAGCTGTCGGCTGGAGTTGGCGCTTCAGCACTTACTCCGCTCCCAGAGCAGTCGACCAGAGTTGGCGCTTCAGCGCTTGCTCTGGTCGACCCAACAACCTCGCCGCGACATTACCGCTGGCCGGTTTGCGCAATAAGCATCGCGCGTGGTTTGCTATGCTGGAGCCCCCGGCGCGCACGCGGCCCGCATGCGCTTCGCATTGCGCCCACAACACCATTCACCGAATTCCTCAACCATGAACCCAACCGCATCCACGCCCGAACTTGCAGTCGCGCTGCGCGACCACTTCGCGCGCGTCATCCTGCCGATCTGGCGAGGGCCCGGCTTCAACGCGGCGCTCGGCCTGCCGTATGAAGCCGTCGCAGCCGATGGACAGACGCCGCTGCCCGTCGTCCGCTATCGCGCGATGGCGTGCGCGCGGCAGATGTTCGTGTTTGCGCTGGCCGGAGAAATGGAGCATGCGCTGCGCCTGTTCGAATCGCTGATGCGTATCTTTCAGGACAGCAGGCATGGCGGATGGTTCTATAGCGTCGATGCGCAAGGCGCGCCGCTCGACACGACCAAGGATCTCTACACGCACGCGTTCGTTGTGTTCGCATGCGCCGAATACGGCGCGCGCTCGGGCAACCGCGATGCGCTCGACGTCGTGCATCGCGCATCGTCGCTGATCGAAGACCGCTTCGCCGCGGACGATGGCCTGCTGCATGCCGCGCTCGCCGCCGACTTCTCGACGAAGGGCGAGATGCCGCTGCAAAACCCGCTAATGCATCTGACGGAAGCGTGGCTCGCGGCGCGCGCGGCCACGCAGGACGCCGCGTTCGACACGGCGCTCGCGAAGCTCGGCGAAGCGATTGCGCGCACCTTCGTGCACGAGCCGACGGGTTGCATCGCCGAACTGCCCGTCGGCAGCGCGGACAACCGGCTCGAGCCCGGCCATCAGTTCGAATGGTTCTGGCTCGTGCAGCAGGCAGGCGATGTGCTCGCGGGCTCCGGCTTGCATGAAGCGCTTGCGCGCGCGTTCATGTTCGCACACGAACGAGGCGTCGATGCAGCCACGGGCGGCGTGCATGCCGCGCTCGACGAGGCGGGCGGCATCAAGGACGCGACGCAGCGCATCTGGGCGCAGACGGAATATCTGCGCGCGCTGGCCGTACACGGCGACGCCGGTGTACGCGCGCTGCTGCCGCAACAGATCGAGCGCTTCCGGCCACGCTTCCTGCACGCGCAGGGCTGGGTCGAATGCAAGACACTCGCGGGCGAGATCGCTCGCGCGGACATGCCTTCGACGACGCCCTATCACCTCGCCACCGCTTACGCCGCATTGCCTTCCGCATAACAGGCGCTGTTCACGACGGCAGCGAGCGAGAAGAACAGCAAAGACAAAGCCCGCGAAGCAGGTTGCTTCGCGGGCTTTGTCATAGGCTATCTTCGATCCAAGCCCCAAGCGCTGACGCATGCGCTCAGGCGCCAACCGGCTCGCTATACCCGGGCGCCGCCGCACGACGCGTGCGCTGCGACGCGAACACGACATCGGAAATCTCGAACGCCGACACGGCGTCCTTCAACTGCCGCGTCTGCTGATGCAGCGACGAAGCCGCAGCCGCCGCTTCCTCGACGAGCGCCGCGTTTTGCTGCGTCATCTGGTCCATCTGCACGACGGCCTGATTGACCTGCTCGATGCCCGTGCTCTGTTCGTGCGACGACGCGCTGATCTCGGCCATCATCTGCGTGACGCGCGAGATCGATTCCGACACGTTGCGCATCGCCTCGCCCGCGCGTTCGACGAGCACCGATCCGCCCTGAATCTCGGCCACCGATTCGCTGATCAGTTCCTTGATTTCCTTCGCCGACTGCGCGCTGCGCTGCGCGAGCCCGCGCACTTCACCCGCGACGACGGCAAAGCCGCGGCCCTGCTCGCCCGCGCGCGCCGCCTCGACGGCCGCGTTCAACGCGAGGATGTTGGTCTGGAACGCGATCCCGTCGATCACCGTGATGATCTCCGCGATGCGGTCCGAGCTATGCGCGATGCCATGCATCTTCGTCACGACCTCATTGACGACATGCGTGCCGCGCGACGTCGCGTCGAGCGCCGTCTCGGCGAGCGTGTTTGCTTCGCGCGCGTGTTCGGCATTCTGGCGCACGGTCGCCGTCAGTTCCTCCATGCTCGACGCCGTCTCTTCGAGCGACGCCGCCTGGTTTTCCGTGCGCGCCGACAGATCGGCGTTGCCCGTCGCGATTTCGTCCGCGCCGATGTGAATCGAATCGGCCGCTTCGCGCACGGTCTTCACGGTGCGCGCGACGCTCGCCTGCATGTGCGAAAGGCCCAGAAACAGACGGCCGATTTCGTTTGTGCCGCGCTCGGCGATCGGCTGGTTCAGGCGGCCTTGCGCAATGCGCTCGAAATGGCGGCCCACTTCTTCCAACGGCCCGACGACGCCACGGCGCAGGACCACATGCACGCCGATCGTGCCGCCCAGCAGCAGCGCAAGAATCACGAGACCGACCGCGCGGAACATCGTCTCGCGCGCATCGATCGAGTCGAGCGACGCGCGGCCCGCCGCATCGCCGAATTGCGTGAAGTTGCGCAGCTCGGTCAGGTACGCGTCCTGCATGCCCTGCGTCGGCTGATCGAGGAACGCCTGGATGTTGTTGGTGTCGAGATACTGCGCGAGTTCACCGAGCGCCGTGTGCAGCTTCTGGTACTTCTCGTTGAGCGCAGCGGCGTGTGCGCTGTTTTCGTCGTTGAGTTTCGGCGCGTTCATGAACACCGTGAACGAGCGCTCTGCGGCGGCGATCTGCTCGCGTGCATGCTGAACGATGTCGGTCGGCTCCGCGCCCCCGCGCACCATCCGCGTGCCGGCACGCGAGAGGTTGATGCGTGCGTCCATCAGATGCTGCGTCGTCTCGTTGACGGCGTTCACCTGGCGCAGTGCGACGTTCGCCAGATCGTCGACGTCGTCATGCGTGCGCGTCATGGACCAGAAACCGAGGCCCGCCGTCACCAGCTGAAAAATGCAGAAAGCGGCCAGAACACATAGCAGGCCGGATGCGACCTTGATCTTGCTGAACATCGAGACACCTGAATAGCTGAGAGGACGGGAGTGCATCCGGGTTTACGGCAATGCCGGCCGTCGCCTTGAGCGTTCGCCGGAAAAATTACCCGTACATGCGGATTCTGAAAGGCACGCCATTGCGTCACATCGATTTACGCAATAATTGCCGCGCAATCTTTTCGAATTCCCTTGACGCGCCGCATTCATGCTTCCTAGAGTGGGGACATCGCCACGCGGGCCATGCCCGAAGGAACGACGATGACTGATCTACTCGACCGGGCGCGCGGCGCACTGCACGCCCAGCCATTCAGCGTATTGCTCGGCACCGAACTGATGTACGTCGGGGCGAACGAACTGACGCTGTGTCTGCCGATCCGCGATGAATTGCGGCAACAGCATGGCTTCGTGCATGGCGGGGTGATCAGCTATCTCGCCGATAACGCGCTGACCTTCGCGGGTGCGCTGGCCCTGGGGCCGAGGGTCGTGACGGGCGAGTACAAGATCAACTATCTGCGGCCCGCGGTGACGGGCGTGCTGATGGCGCGGGCGGAAGTGGTGTACGTCGGCAGGCAGCAGGCGACGTGTCAGTGCAACGTGTTCGTCACCGATGGCGACAGGGAACGGCTGATCGCCGTCGCGCAGGGCACGATCAACCGGATCGGCGACGGCACGGAAGACGAACCGTCGCGCGCGGACGAAAGACGTCATCGCGAATGAAAAAAACCGCTCGGACGTCGTGTGTCCGAACGGCTTTCTCTCTTTGTGAATGCTCTGAATGCGCGACGCGGCTGCCGCGCCATTCAGTGAGTCACGAGTCAGCGCGAATCACTCCGCCGCATACGTCTTCTGCTGCTGCTCGCCGAGACCCTCGATACCGAGCCGCACCGTCTGCCCCGCCTTCAGATAAACGGGCTCGGGCTTCACGCCCATGCCGACGCCCGGCGGCGTGCCCGTCGAGATCACGTCGCCCGGTTGCAGGCTCATGCATTGCGACAGATACGACACCAGCTTCGCGACGCCGAACACCATCGTCTTCGTGCTGCCGTTCTGATAGCGATGGCCGTCCACTTCGAGCCACAGCTTCAGGTTCCGCGGATCGGGCACTTCGTCGCGCGTGACGACCCACGGACCGATCGGGCCGAACGTATCGAAGCCCTTGCCCTTGTCCCACTGACCGGCGCGCTCGATCTGCCATTCGCGCTCGGATACATCGTTGATCACGCAATAGCCCGCGACGTAGTCGAGTGCGTTCGCTTCGTCGACGTACTTCGCTTCCTTGCCGATCACGACGCCCAGTTCCACTTCCCAGTCGGTCTTCTTCGAGCCGCGCGGAATTTCGATGCCGTCGTTCGGACCGACGATCGCGCTCGTCCACTTGTTGAAAACGACGGGCTCGGTCGGCACGGGCAGATTCGATTCGGCCGCGTGGTCCGCGTAGTTCAGGCCAATGCACACGAACTTGCCGATCTTGCCGACGCACGGCCCGATGCGCGGATTGCCTTCGACCACCGGCAGCGACGCCGGATCGACTTCGCGCAGTTTCGCGAGCGCGGCATCCGTCAGCGTGCTGCCGTCGATGTCGGCGACCACTTTCGACAGATCGCGAATCTTGCCTTGCGCATCCAGCAAGCCCGGCTTTTCCTGGCCTTTCGGTCCATAACGAAGCAATTTCATCGCTGCAGTTTCCTCAGTTCAGTGATTCAGGTTCATCGATGCCAACGCTGCGCGGCTCAGTTCGACCAGCCGCCGTCGATCACATGCGCCTGGCCCGTCGTGAACGCCGATTCGTCCGACGCCAGATACAGCGCCAGCGCCGCGATCTCTTCCGGCTTGCCCACACGGCCCATCGGCTGGCGCGCAACGAATGCCGCGTGCACCGCTTCGACCGTCGAGCCTTGCGCCTTCGCCTGTTCCGCGATGCGCTCTTCGAGCGAAGGCGAGTGTACCGTGCCCGGACAGATCGCGTTACAGCGTATGCCGCGCGTGACGAAATCCGCTGCGACGGACTTGGTCAGTCCGATCACGGCCGCTTTCGATGCGCCATACGCGAAGCGGTTCGGCACGCCCTTCACGCTCGATGCCGCCGACGACATGTTGATGATCGACCCGCCGCCCTTCTCCAGCATCGCGGGCAGAAACGCGCGGATCGTCCGGTACATCGCCTTCGCGTTCAGAGCGAAAGCGAAGTCCCAGTCTTCCTCGCTCGCTTCGAGAATCGAGCCCGCGTGCACGTAGCCCGCGCAATTGAACAGCACGTCGATCGCGCCGAGCTCGTCGGCGAGCGCCTTGATCGCGGCGCCGTCGAGCACGTCGAGCTTGCGCGCTTCGACGGGCTGGTCCTTCAGCGCGTCGATGCGAATGTCGGTCGCGATGACGCGTGCGCCTTCACGCGCAAAAAGCTCGGCCGTCGCGAGGCCGATGCCTTGCCCCGCGGCGGTGATCAAGGCCGTCTTGCCGGCCAGTCTTTGTATCATCTACGGCTCCCGTTGGATTGGCGTTTGAGTCATACCGGGTATTGCAGCGGCTGCTCACCGGCGATCGTGGAAATGTCGTCGAGCGGATTCAGAGGCTCGATTCAGAGGCCGCATTCAAAGGCCCGATTCAAAGACGATAGAACGCGGCCGCGTTGCCGCCGAAGACGTCATCGCGCTCCGCGTCGGAGAGTTGCGCGAGCAGCAGCGTCGCGATCGAATGCCACAGCAGATAGTCGCCGTTCAGGTTCAGCACCGGCCAGTCGCTGCCCCACATCAGGCGCTTCGGCCCGAACGCGGCAAGCAGATGGTCGACGTAAGGGCGCAATGTCGCTTCCGTCCAGCCTTGCGCCGCTTCCGTCGCGAGGCCCGACAGCTTGCAGTGCACATGCGGCCATTGCGCGAGCCGCGTGATGCCCTCGGCCCACGCGTGCCAGCCTGCGCTGCCCTCGCGGATCGGCGGCTTCGCGCCGTGATCGACGACGATGCGCAACGGGTCGCAGCGCTTGATAAACGTCTCCAGCGCGTCGACGTGGCGCGTGAAGATCAGCGCATCGAAGGCGAGATCGTTCGCGATCAGCGCATCGACGGCGGGCTTCAGCGCGGGATTCGCGATCCAGTTGTCGTCGGGCAGGTCTTGTAGCATCGGCCGCACGCCCTTGAATTTCGGCTCGCGCGCGAGCGCTTCGATCAGCGCGGGCGCGTCGGCGTCGAGCATCGGCACCCATCCGACGACGCCCGCAATCGACGCCTCGTTGCGCGCGAGTTCGAGCAGATAGCGCGTTTCTTCGACCGTCGGCGCGGCCTGCACGACCACCGTCCGCGCAACGCCCGCCTGTTCACGCAGCGGCGTGAGATGGGCGGGACCGAACGCGCGATAGAGGGGAGCGAGATCGGGCGTGAGCCAGCCGTAGTCGCCACGCTCCGGGTTCCAGTAATGCTGATGTGCGTCGATTTGCATGATGTCGTTGAGCAGCTAGTTCTTCGGCACGGGCGCGCGCGGATCGAGCAAGTCCTTGTCGCGCAACGCCTGCCACAGTTCAGCGGGTATCGGTCGATCGAACGACGCGACGTTCTCACGCAGTTCGTCCGCATTGCGCGCGCCCGTCAGCACCGTCGCAACGGCGGGATGCGCATACGGAAACTGCAACGCAACAGCAGCAAGCGGCACGCCATGCACCTTGCACACCGCTTCGAGACGCGCGACGCGCGCAATCACGTCGTCCGGCGCGTCGCCGTAATTGAACTTCAAATCGCCTTCGACGCCCCGCGCAAGAATCCCCGAATTGAACGCGCCGCCGAGCAGAATGCTGACGTTGCGCTTTTCGCATTCGGGCAGCAGATCGTCGAGCGTCGCCTGTTCGAGCAGCGTATAGCGGCCGGCGAGCAGCGCGCAGTCGATGTCGAAATCGCGCATCGCATCGAGTATCGCCGCGCCTTCGTTCACGCCGAGGCCCACCGCTTTCACGACGCCTTGCGAGCGCAGATCGTCGAGCGCGCGAAAGCCGCCGCCTTGCGTCAGCTGCTGCCAGTAATGCGCGTTGCTTTCACCGTGAGTGAAGCGGCCGATGTCGTGCACGAGAAGAATGTCGATATCGACGATGCCGAGACGCTGCTGGCTGTCTTCGAACGAACGCAGAATGCCGTCGTGCGTGTAGTCGTAGATCGCTTCGAACGGCAGCGGGTTTTGCCAGCCTTCGCTGCCGTCATACGGATTCTTGCGCGGCACGAAGCGGCGCCCGACTTTCGTCGACAGCACGAATTCGCCGCGCGGATAGCAGCGCAACGCGTCGCCGAGCCGGTGCTCGGCTTTCGTGTGGCCGTAGTGCGGCGCGGTGTCGAAGAAGCGCACGCCCGCGTCCCACGCGGCCTCGATAGCGCCGAACCCCTCTTCGTCGGACAGATCGCGATAGAGCCCGCCAAGCGGCGCCGTGCCGAGACCGAGGCCCGTCACTTGCAGCGCGCGGGCGCCGATGCGGCGGCGCTTGCAGACGTTTGAACCCGGCGCGTTCGTCATTGCGTGTGTCTCCTGTCGATCAGAGTTAGCGCTTTAGCTGTCGGCTGGAGTTAGTGCTTTAGCGCTTACTCCCGCCCCATGCAGAGCACTTACTCCAGCCCCATGCATGGCTCATGTCGTGCGCGTGAAGCGATACAGCGCTCACCGCTCCGTCAAACCAACGACCCGCTGAGGCGCAGCCGCATGGAAAGGCAAGCACGCCGGCCCGACGGGCTCGAAGGTCTTGTACGTAAGAATAAACTCCTGATGCCCGAGCGACTCGGATTTCGACGCCGCGCCCCGCGCGACGGCGAGCGTGACATCGAAGACTTCGCGGCCCACTTCGTCGAGCGTCGCGCGGCCTTCAAGGATACGCCCGGCATCGACATCCATGTCGCCGGACAGATTGCGAAAGGTGTTCGGGTTCGCGCAGACCTTGATGACGGGCGAGATCGCCGAGCCGACCACCGATCCGCGCCCCGTCGTGAACAGGATCACATGCGCGCCGCACGCGATCAGCTCCGCGATTTCCGCGTTGTCGCTGATGTTCGGAAAGCCGAAGCGCGGCTCGCCGTCGGGCACGACGTCGAGCAGATAGAGACCGCCCGTCGGCGGCACGTCGCCGGGCTTCACGATACCGACGATCGGCGATGCACCGCTCTTCGCATACGCGCCGAGCGACTTCTCCTCTTGCGTCGTGAGTCCGCCGTCCGCATTGCCGGGCGCGAAACTACCGTGGCCGAGGATCGAGTAATAGCGCGCAGCCTTTGCCACGCACGCGACGATCTCGTCACCCAGATCGTCGCGCGCCGCGCGGCTCTTCATATGAAACTCGCAGCCGACCAGTTCACCCGTCTCCTCGAAGATGCAGGTCGCGCCCTGCTCGATGAAACGATCGAACGCGCGGCCCACGGCGGGATTCGCGGTGATGCCGCTCGTGCTGTCCGAGCCGCCGCAGATCGTGCCGATCACCAGCTCGGATAGCGCCATCGGCACTTTTTGCTGCTGCGCGAGTTCGCTGCGCGCATTGCGCACCCAGTCGACGCCATATTGAATCGTGCTGCGCGTGCCGCCCTTTTCCTGGATCGTCAGCACGTGCGCGGGGCGTCCGCTCGCGCGCACGACATCGGCCAGATAGTGCTTGTTCATGCTCTCGCATCCGAGCGACACGAACAGCACAGCGCCGACGTTAGGATGCGTCGCCAGTTGCTCCATCATCTTTTCGGCGTAGCTGTTCGGATAGCAGCCGGGAAAGCCGATCAGATGAACGGGCGGTTCCCGTTCCGCCGAAAGGTCGTCGAACGCATCGAACGAAGGACGAAACTGCGCGACGATCTCGCGCGCGACGTGATGCGCGCATTCGACGAGGTACGCCACCGCGACCACGTTGCGGATGCCCTTGCGTCCGTCGCTGCGCAAATAGCCTTGCAGCACGGCGCCGTTTTCTGCTGCTGAAGTGTGGGTCATGAGTTCCTTGCCCGTCAGTGATGGACGAATGCGTGGCCTGCTTGGTGCGTATACGTGGGCAGGTAGTCGCTTTCGAGGTTGTGCGTATGCAGATGCTCGCCGCGCGCGACATCGGCCGTCACATGGCCGATCGCCGCGCCGTAGCGCAGCACCTTTTCGTCGGCGCGCAACGGGCGGCGCGCGATCTTGTGGCCGAGATCGATCGTCTTCGCGAGTGTCACGCGCTCGCCTTCGATGTCGATCTGCGTCCCTGCATCCAGCCGCGCGGCGGCGATCAGGCAGTTGTCGTCGGGGTTCAGCAGAATCAGGCGGGGATCGGTCATGCCATTCTCTTAATTCATTAATGAACGTATTATTCATATTCAAACTTTGGCAAGTCAACAAATGGGTGGCCGACAGGTGTGGGTGTTTTCCCTGGCGCGACGTGCCCTGTGTGTCAGTCCGTTGACAGCCGATAATCGATGCAAATGTCAAACACCAACTGATTTCCGACGATGGACGTGGAAGACAAGGAAGACGCCGACCGTTATCGCGCCCCTGCGCTCGACAAGGGGCTCGACATACTCGAACTGCTTGCTGAGCAGAAAGGCGGCCTGACGCGCGCCGAGATCACGAAGCTGCTGGGACGCAACGCGAGCGAGATGTACCGGATGCTGGAGCGGCTCGTCGCGCGCCAGTACGTCGTGCGCTCGGCGGGCGGCGACCGTTACTCGCTGAGCCTGAAGCTCTATGCGCTTGCGCATCGTCATCCGCCGATGAACCGGCTGATTTCAGAAGCATTGCCGCTGATGCAGCGCTTCGCGGCGCAAGCCGAGCAGTCGTGCCATCTCGCCGTCTACGACCGCGGCAATCTGCTCGTGATCGCGCAGGTGGACGGCCCGGGCACGTGGGGCATTTCGGTGCGGCTGGGCGCGCGCGTCGGTCTGATCGACACGAGTTCCGGACGCACGCTGCTCGCGTTCCAGACGCCCGAGCAGCGCACGCACATGCTCGCCGAGCACACGAAGGTCAAAGGCGAAGTGACCGTCGATCACGACGCGCTCGAAGCCGCGTGCGCGAAAATCCGCGCGGCCGGCTTCTCGCAGAAGGACAGCCAGCAGATTTTCGGCGTGACCGATCTGACCTTTCCGCTGCTGACGGCATCGGGCCAGGCAATTGCGGCGATGACGTGTCCGTTCCTCAAGCGCATCGACGAATACGTTGCGCCGTCACTCGACGAAGTCACGCAGATGCTGCGCGAGACGGTGCAGGGCCTGTCGATGTTCGCGGAGCCGGAGATGCGCGCGGCGTCGTGAGCGCCCGATGCGCGCGCTGCCGCGCGTCGCACGCGGATTCGATTCGAATGGGCAAACACGTTGCGTTAGAATGTCGGCCCTTTTCCGAATCGACGACTCCCGCCGCATGCGTTCTTGCGCATGCGCGCTCACTGATACGCAATGGCCAAACTTCTGTCCGACCTCGAATTCCAGCGTTTTTCCGAACTCCAGCAGAAGCAGGCAAGCTTCACGATCAGCAGCGAAGAAGCTGACGAACTGCGCGACATCGTGGCTCGCGCGCAGCAGAAGCGCGACGACCGCGCCGCCGCGATGAAGCAGATCGAAACGTTCATCGCGCAGTTCGACATCACGCCCGACGAACTCTTTTCGGCCGACCAGATCGGCGACGCGGCCCGCAACTTCGGCCTGATTCCCGCCGCAAAGAAAGAGCGCGTGCTGCCGCCGACGGTGACGTTCAACGGCAAGCCATATCAATGGACGCGAGCGCTGCCCGACGAAGTGCGCGTGCCGCTCTTCGAAGCGTTCACGGCGGGGCAGTCGGTGAAGACGTTCATCGCGACGCCGAAGGACGCAATGCGCTGCGCCGCGACGATCGCGCGTCTGGAGCGCGAAACGGGCGCGATCTACGCGCCCGCGTGGCTCGATGAACTGTCGGTGTCGCGCGAACAGGTCGACGCGGCGGCGGCGAAGCTCGCGGCTTGATCGCGTTCGACTTCGGATTTCCGCCTGTGCGATGAGCACGCGCTTACGTCAGCGCGTGCCCGAGCATGAAGGCGATGCGCCGTAGGCTGGCGCGACGCCCGTTTGTCTATCCTTCTGCCCCTCCACCTTCTCCTCAGGTTGATCGAGCGCCATCCTGAAGCCGACGACGCCCGGGTCCTCCGTCCGCGTGGCCGTAAAGCCGACGGCCGTCGCGAGCCCGATCATCGCCGCGTTCTCGCGCAGCGCCTCGCCGATAAGCCAATGCGTGCCGCGCGAGCGCGCGTACGCAATGATGCGCTCCATCAGCAGACGCCCCAATCCCTTGCCCTTCTGGTCCGAACGCACGGCCATCGCGAACTCGGCCGTTTCGTTGTCGGGGTCCGCGACCGCGCGCACGACGCCAAGCGTGCGGATCGAGCCATCATCGTTTCGCGTCGTCGCAATCAGCGCCATCTCGCGGTCGTAGTCGATCTGCGTCATGCGCGCAAGCTGCGAATGGTCGAACCGGCCGACTGCGCCGAAAAAGCGCAAGCGCAGATCGTCGGGCGTCATCGACTCGACGAACTCGCGATGCGCATCCTCGTCTTCGGGACGGATCGGCCGCACGGTGATGCGCTGGCCGCGCCAGTCGAGCGTTTCTTCATAGCGGCGCGGATACGGCATGATCGCGAAGCGCGTGCGGTTCGCCGACAGCCGCAGACGCGGCGCGACGATGGCCACGCCGTTTCTCGTGACGCGCAGCACGAGCTTGAGCGAGACGATCTCGCGGATCTCCGACACCGCCTGCGAAATCGACGTCAGCGCGTTGAGAACCGGCTCGGGCGCGACCTCGCGCGCATACGCCGAATTCGACAGGATGTCGCCCGACAGAACCGGGTTCAGGGGCGGCAGGCCGAACACGCACATCGGCCGCGCCTCGTCGTGCTCGGGCGGCGCGGTGAAGCGGAACACGGGGCCGAAGTTGTCGTCGTCGCGCAGCTCGACGGTGATGTCGACGACGGCGTCTTCGCGCGCGTCATCGGGCACCGTGCGCAGACCGAAGTGTTCGAGCAGCCGCGCCGCTTCATCGCCGTCGAGCGCCGTCACGCCCGACGACAGCGCCGCGCACGCCTGCGCCTGCGCCGCATCGATGGCCTCGGGCACGCGCGCGGGCTGGCCCTCGGGCGTCTGCATCAGCAGCTCGCGCACGAGCCGATACTCGACCAGACGCTCGAACGCGCGCGCGAGCCGCTGCGGCGTCGTGTGCACGGGAATGCCGTGCTCGTGCAACGCATCGCGTGTCTCGCGCTTCACGCCGCCGAAAAAGCACGCGAGCAACCCACGATACGCATACCTCTGATTCGCGATCAACGCCTGCGCGACTTCCTCGACGGGCGCGCTGTGCGTCGACGCATGCACGACGAACGCGGTGCCCGTCGAACGCTGGTCGGCCAGCACCTTCAGCGCCATGCCGAAATGCTCGGCGCGCGCGTCGCTGCCGAGCAGCAGCGGATTGCCAGGCCGCGCGCGTGGCAACGCCTGCGCGAGCGCATCGACGGCGCCTGGCGGACACGGCGCGAGCGTGTCGCCGGCGGCCTTGAAGGCGTCGGTGGCAAGCGTCGCGACGCCGCGGTCGCTCGTGATCAGCGTCGCCGTCGCGCCCGCCGCGACGCGTCCCACGCCGAGCGTTTCGATTTCGTCGAGCAGATCGTCGAGGGCATCGACGCGCACCACGCCCGCGCGCCGGAACGCGGCGGTGTACAGCGCATCGGCGGGATCGCTGCGGCCCGAGCGCAGCGCGAGCACCGGCTTGTTGCGCGCCGCCGCGCGCGCCGCCGACATGAACTTGCGCGCCGCCTTCACCGAATCGACTTCGAGCAGGATCGCGCGCGTGCTGGGGTCGCTCGCGAGATAGTCGAGCACGTCGCCGGCATCGACGTCGGCTTCGTCGCCGAGCGCCACCGCGTGCGAAAAGCCGAGGCCACGCGCATGCGCCCAGCCGAGCACCGCGTTCGTCAGCGCGTTCGACTGCGACACCCACGCGACGCCACCCGAGCGCACCGTCACGGAAGGCGCGCCGAGATGCGCCTTGAGCGCGGGCGTCACGATGCCGAGACTGCCCGGCCCGACGACGCGCAGCAGATGCGGCCGCGCGGCCGCAAGCGTGTGCCGGACATCGGCGCGGCCATCGTCGTCGCGCGCCTCGCCGACGATGATCGCCGCGCGCGTGCCGTGGCCGCCGAGCGTGTGGACGATGCCCGGCCACGTCGACGGCGGCGTGCAGACGATGGCGACCGTCGGCGCGTCGGGCAGATCGCCCGCGTTGCCGACGCACGCGTGACCGTCGAGCATGTCGTACTTCGGATTGACGGCCCAGACGGGGCCATCGAAGCCGCCTTCGATCAGGCGCTTCCAGACCATCGCGCCCGTGCTGCCCTCGCGATTCGAGGCGCCGATCACGGCGACGGATTTCGGTCGAAACAACGCGTCGAGATTGCGTACGGTCACGGCTGCTCCGCGAGTGAGGTGGGCGCGCGGCGGGTTCGGCCGGGTTCGGCCTCATTCGGCCAATACATGCGCGCGCGATTTCATCAGGATAGGCGAAGAGCAACGACATCGTGATGTCTGCGCGGGCGCGACGCCGCCCGTCGTGCAGTATCGCCGCCGATTTGCGTCCGATGTTAGCGGATGCCTTAGGGGCCAGAGCTTGCATTCCGCCGATGCGGCACCCGGCCGCGCCTTTTGCAATGCGGCTCGCGTCCGCTTACGCGCCGTCTGGCGCACCATGTAGAATCGCCCCACGGCGCGCGGCGCCGCTCTGCGTTGGGGCGCCGTGCCCGGTGCGTTCAGGTTGCACTCAAGTTGCGGCCGTCGGGCCAAGGGGATGCATGCCCGCAGGCAGTCTGCCGGAAGCGGGACACAAAAGAATGATGAGACTGAAGGAAATTCCATGCGGCGTCTGCCATCGCTGATCGCGTTGCGCTTTTTCGAAGAGACAGCGCGGCACATGAGCTTCAACCGCGCGGCCGTCGCGCTGTGCGTGACGCAGGGCGCCGTCAGCAGGCAGATCAAGATTCTCGAAGAATCGCTCGGCGCGAAGCTGTTCGAGCGCGATCACAAAGGCATTCGCCTGACGATGACCGGCCAGCAACTGCTGCCGTGCGTGTCCGAAGCGTTCGATACGCTCGAGCGCGGCACGCTCCTCGTCACGACGGCAAAGGGCCGCCGGCGGCTCGTGCTCTCCGTGCCGCCGACGTTCGCGACGCAGTGGTTTTCGCCGCGGCTGGGCTCGCTCGCAATCGGGTTGCCCGACGTCGTGCTTTCCGTGCGCACGGAGCCCACCGACGACTGTCACTGCAACATCCGCTTCGGCCGCGATGCGCTGCCCGACGCACATTCCGAACGGCTGATGATCGAGCGGCATACGCTGGTCGGCGCGCCGCGGCTCGCGGGCGAGCCGCTCGACAAGCTGCTCGAAACGCTGCCCGCCTTGCACGTGCTGCACAACGACGCGCGCCTGAACCTGTGGCCGGACTGGCTCGACAAAGCCGGCCTGCCCGCGCGCTACGCCGAAAACGGCATCGAGTTCTCGACGCTCGAACAGGCGATCCACGCGGCGCGCAAAGGCGTGGGACTCGCTGTCGTCGATCGGAACATGATCGTCGAGGAACTCGGCGAAGGCAGTCTTGCGCCGATGTCGGACGTCGAGGTCAGCGGGCCGTACGGGTATTGGCTCGATATCGCGCCGCGCCACGAAACGCTGGAACACGTACAGGCGTTTGCAAGCTGGCTGCGGGAGCAGGTGCTCGAAATGTCGTAGAGCCGCGAGGCCGTTCGGAGCAAAAAGCAAAAAGCCGTGTTCGTTTTGGCGAACACGGCTTTTCTCGTTCAAGCGGCGGGGAATCGTACGAATCGCGCGCCGTTAAAGTTACATCGCTTTCCTGAACGGCGCGCCCGAATGCTCGCGCAGCTCGTTGAACACGATCTTCGGCCAGGCCTTCTGCGCGACTTCGATTTCGGAGATGTGCGACGCGAGATACGTCGGCGCTTCGGCGGCATCGTAGGCGATACGCGGCGAGTACGAATCGCAGAAGCGGCGCAGCTCGGCGGCGTCGTCGCACGTCACCCAGCGCGACATCCGGTAGCGCGCGGGCGACATCCGCACGTCGACCTTATATTCCGTCGACAGCCGGTGCGACACCACTTCGAATTGCAGCTGCCCGACGGCACCCAGAATCATCAGACCGCCGACGACGGGCCTGAACACCTGGATCGCGCCCTCTTCGCCCAGCTGCTTCAACGCTTCGCCGAGCTGCTTCGCGCGCATCGGATCGACGACTTCGACCGTCTGGAAAATTTCCGGCGCGAAAAACGGCAGGCCGACGAATTGCAGCAGCTCGCCTTCCGTCAGCGTATCGCCGAGACTCAGCGTGCCGTGATTCGGAATGCCGATGATGTCGCCCGCGTACGCCTCGCTCACCGTCTCGCGCCGCTGCGACAGGAACGTCACGACGTTGTTCGCGCGGAACGTCTTGTTGTTGCGCGTGACCTTCAACGCCATGCCGCGCTCGAAACGGCCCGAGCACACGCGGATGAACGCGACGCGGTCGCGGTGCGCGAGATCCATGTTCGCCTGCACCTTGAACACGACGCCCGTGAACTTCGGCTCGTCGGGCTGCACGGGGCGCTGCACTGTCATCCGCGCGGACGGCGGCGGCGCGAGGTCGACGAGCGCGTCGAGAATTTCCTTCACGCCGAAGTTGTTGATCGCCGAGCCGAACAGCACGGGCGACTGCTGGCCCGCGAGAAATTCGTCGCGATCGAAGCTGGGCGTCGCGCCCGTGATCAGCTCGATCTCTTCCTTCGCGCGCACCCATGCGTGGCCGAAGCGGCGCTCGCCTTCTTCGTCGCCGGGTGCACGCACCGTCTCGACTTCGCCGCCGAGCGTGTCTTGCCCCGCGCGGAACACGCGCACCTGATCGTTCTGTACGTCGTAGACACCCTGAAAGTCCTTGCCCATGCCGATCGGCCAGGTGAACGGCACAGCCGACACGCCCAGGTGCTGCTCGATTTCGTCGAGCAGATCGAGCGGCTCGCGCACTTCGCGGTCGAGCTTGTTGATGAACGTGACGATGGGTGTCTTGCGGCTGCGGCACACTTCGAGCAGCTTGAGCGTCTGCGCTTCGACGCCGTTCGCGCCGTCGATCACCATCACGGCGGCATCGACGGCCGTCAGCACGCGGTACGTGTCTTCCGAGAAGTCTTCGTGGCCCGGCGTATCGAGCAGATTGATCACGCAGTCGCCGTACTCGAACTGCATCACCGAGCTCGCGACGGAAATGCCGCGCTGCTTTTCGATCTCCATCCAGTCGGACGTCGCGTAGCGGTTGCTCTTGCGGCCCTTCACGGTGCCCGCGATCTGGATCGCGCCCGAAAACAGCAGCAGCTTTTCGGTGAGCGTGGTTTTACCCGCGTCCGGGTGGGAGATGACCGCGAAAGTACGGCGGCGTTTGAGTTCGGAGACTGACATGGAAATAAGGGTCGAACCTGCGGGCAACAGCAGGGACAAAACGCTGTCCGGTGCGACGACAGGCCTGGCTACCTGCCCGACAAGAGTCTGTGAAAGCGGCGATGATACACGTGCCGGGACAGATCATGGATTTTCGACGTTCTTCCGCCGCGACTCGCGACGAGGCTTGCTCGTCGCTCTTTGGCCAACCGCAGTGTCCGCGCGGCCGGAGCCGCCTCGGACTCTATTGATAGGACATGGTAAAAGTCCCTTTGCCCACGACATTTCCTGGAACCAATGTACCCGAAGTCCTGACGTAACGAGCGGTGAGCGGAATTTGCATGGCTCCCCCCGCTGCCGTGCCGGCCGACCACTGATTTGTATTGCCTGCCACGGCTGAATCAGGTCCGAATGCGACGGGCGTGCTTCCGTTCAGTATTTGCAGGCCTACTCCCGAAGCCGACGATCCCGCGGCCAACGACAAAGTGGTCGTCACGTTCTGTGGATTCGTCGCATCGGTGATTGTCACTGCAACCTTGACCCCCGCCGCGCAATTCAGACCGAGCGGGACGGTCGTGTCCCCCGTCGTAGATCCCGCGGTTGTCAGTTTGTTCGAAAGCCCCTTTGGAAGAGCGAAAGCAAGCGCTGGCGTCGTGACACTGCACGTGTTGCTCGTTATGGCCGTACCGGGCGTCAACGATTGTGTTGCGGTCACAGTCGTAATGCAGCTTCCCGAAAATTTGACTGTCATGCTCGGTAGTGTCGTTATCGAACCCGTGCTCACGGGCCCGGTGACGACGAGATCCGCTCTCGTGTAGTGCCCGGTCGATCCGCTAGGGGCGGGAAAGGTCTGCGAAACGGGAACCTGAATCCATCCGCCGTTCCAGCCGTTGGTAATGTAAAAGCGCACACCTATGCCAGGCACGTTAGTCTGAAACGTGAATGGATCGCCGGGAAGGGGAGTGCCATTGACTGTGGCGTCTTGCTGAACGTTGCAAGTCACGCTGTTCGCGGACGCACCAGCGTTGTAGGACTGACTCGATAACACCGTGCCGACGGGCGCATCGCGCGAAACGGCAATTGAAGCGGGAAACACCAAGCTCGGCATCCCGTAGAGCGGGAACGTGATCGTGCCCGCCACCGCGCGAGTGGCCGGCGCCACTAACGTGAGCATTGCTACGAGGCCTACCATCGCTCGATATGCAAGCGCCTTCACGCAACGTGCTGCATGAGAGGCGCTCGATTTCAATTCGACTCCGTGAATTGGGACGTTGCACATATTTTCAAATCCACCCGTTGAATGCGCTGGCGGCGCCTCAACCCGGCCGCCACCGATGGCCGTATTGTTCAGTTTCGCGCCGCTTCAGCCGGCACCACGCCGAAACAGTGAGACTCGACGGCCGTATACGCCACATCGGCCTTATCGCTCTTGCTCTTCACCGGCAACGAATACTTCACGCTGCACTGCTGACCCGGCTCATCCCCCAACTTCACGGTCAGCGTGCCGTTGTCCTCGAGACCGCGGATCGGCAACCGATGCGGTCATTCGACCGGCCTATTGATAGCTCATCGTAAAGACAGCTGTCGCACGAACACTGCCCGCGATGACAGCCGGCGTACCCACACGAAAGTACTGTGCATAAAAGGGAAACGACATATTGCCCGTCGTGCTTGATGTCAACGTCAGAGGCGAATCGAGTGTAATCGGAGCCTGTGTGGAATCGAGCAATTGCACTCCCACTCCCCGCGCCGTACCCAGATTTCCGAGAACCGAGGCAACCCCTGAATTGCCCGATGTTGAACTGAACGTAATGGCGACCTTCACACCGGACTGACAATTCAAACCAAGCGAAAAACCTGTTCGCGCGGCGACGGACCCGGCCGTCGTAAACATCGAAGGGCTGACCGTCGCGAGCGGGATGGTCTGGTTTGCTGTGGCCGCCGTCACCGAACACGTCACGACACGCACTTGCGTGCCATTGGCGACGGACATCGTGCTAGAACCGTTGTTCAACGTGTACCCGGTGTTCAAGACGCCCGTGTTGTACCAGGCGCCCGTGATCGAGCCACTACTTACCGTTCCTGTCTTGACCAGTTCGAATGAGCCGGAAACATTGAAGCTGCCATCCGCACCTGTGTACCCCAACGACGAACTCATCGAACACGATCCCGTACCAACCATCGGATTTCCATTGGCGTCGCGCATTCTCATACCGATACCCGCGACATTCGTCGGATAGACGCCCGTCATACCGGGCACGGCGGTACCACTGGGCGGACACGCGACAATCGGCATGTTGTAAAGCGAATTCAAGGAGCACTTTCCGATGATCGTGAACGTTCGCACGGTGCCCGGAATAACACCTCCGACGGCCAGGCTATCCGACACTGCCACAGAGCCATAGGTGAATGTCGCCGGCAAGCCGGTCGACGTCGGGCAGTCAGCATGGGCGTGGCTGGCGAAGCCAACTACCAGCGCCAGCATTGCGAATGCGCGCACCAGCCGGCGCAGCATGTCATCGATGTTCATGACGTTATCCGTGATCAAGGTGAAATTCGCAGATCTGATTGATCAGTTGCGTGCAGCCAAAGTGGGTGCAGTACCCGCGCAATGCGACTCCACCGACGTATAAGCCGTTTCGCTGTTGCCGCCTTTAACCGGCAACGAATACTTCACGCTGCACTGCTGACCCGGCTCACCCCCCCACTTCACGGTCAACGTGCCGTTGTCCTCGAGACCGCGCGCAAAAATCCGGCTGTCCTGCGCGACGACGCCCACGTTGCGACCTCCGGCATCGACCACATCGGCGCCAAACGGCAGCGTTTCACCGCCCAGCCGCGGCGCGCGGATCAGCGCCGCGCGGCCCGTCACCGTCTTGTACTTCAGCATCACGACGGAGCCGAGACGCGGCACCGCGCGCTCCGACGTCGATTCGAATTCGACGTCCGTCGACGTTCCCTTCGGATCGAGATCCACTGTGTTCATGCCGTAAGGCATCAGGTAGGGCACGACCGCATAGCCATGCGAATCGACCTTCACGCCCGTCGCGCTCGACACCATCGCGCCTTCCGCGCCCTTCGCCTCGACGACGCCGAACGTGTCGCCGACCGTCTGCGAGAACGTGACGCCGCCCGGATGCGCGACGATCGAGCCGCTCACACCCGCTGACATCTGCGACGAACGCGCGCCGCCGCTCGCCGACGCCGTCACCTGTGCATACGGCGCGCGGTACACGCCGCTCATGCCTGCACTGGCGTTGACAGCCTGCCTCGAACTCTGGCTGACCGTGCCGTACGCGTTATACGAGTACTGGTTGTTTTCGCCCGCCGCGCCGCCGATGCTCGCCTGCATGCTCGACGTGCCGCTGCCCACGTTCAGGTTCGTCGACAGCATCGGCGCGTGCTGCGTATGACCAATCGGGATCGTCGTGCTGACCATGATCTCGTTCGACAACGCGCCATCCGAATTGCGTGTACGGCTCGCCGTCACGCTGTACGTGCCGTACCTGAAGCTGTTCGAATAGCCGGCCTGATAGAACAGGTCGCGCCCCGGGCGATTCCAGTAATGCTGCGACGACACCGTGACGAACACGGAGCCGTGGTCCTTCAGATTCTGGTTGACCGTCAGTTGCAGGCGGCCGCGCTCGCGATAGGTCGCGTTGCTGTCGCCGCCGCGCATCGCGTAGTCGCGCGTTCTGGCGGCGTCGGCCAAGTTGAGATAGCCCGCATCCGAGTAGCGATAGGCAGCGACCGCGATGTTCGTGTCGGTCGGATCGATGAACTTGCTGTAGCCGATGTGCAGACTCTGGCCTTGCTGTGTCGCATAGCCCGGCACCTCTGTGCGCGCCGAGGTGATGTCGGCGGCGAACGCGCCCAGCTTCGTGTTGAACGCCGCGCCCACATTCGCCGCCAGATAGCCGTTCGATGCGATCGCGCCGCCGTACAGCGTCACGAGATTCGTGAGCCCGCGCTGCAGCGTGAATTGCGTGAAGCCGGGCTTCGTTTGCAGCGAGCTGTCGCGCAATTGGCCCGCCGTGATAGCGAAGCGCGTCGTGCCCGGGCGCAGCGACTGCGCCACAGACGCATAAGGCACCGTGAAGCTCTTCGTGCGTCCATCTGCTTCCGTCACCGTTACGTCGAGATTGCCGCCGTAGCCGGTCGCATACAGATCGCGGATTTCGAACGGTCCCGGCGACACGTTCGTTTCGTAGATCACCTGTCCGTTCTGGCGCACCGACACGCGCGCATTCGATTCGGCCGTGCCGCGCACGACGGGCGCATAGCCGCGCAGCGATTCGGGCAGCATGCGATCGTCGGTGGCGATCTGCGCGCCGCGAAACGACACGCTGTCGAACACGTCGCCCGTGGTCTGCGCGTCGCCTAGCGTCACTTGCGAGCGCAGCCTCGTGACGTCGTGCTGCACGTAGGTGGCGATGTTGTCGAATTGCGTCGGCTGCCCCGTCGATGCCGTCACCGACGACTGATGCCGAAAATGCCACGCGCCGATGTTCACGCCCGCGTTCAGGCCGAGATATCCCTGCGTCGAATGCGCGCCGCCGCTATTGGACTGGTAGGCGTTCGCGTTGTAGCTGAGAAAGCCCGCGTTCACGCCGTTGTCCCACAGCTCCGGCGGCACGTAGCCGCGTGCCGCATTGCGCATGTATTTCTGCGGGACCGAAAGCGCCAGCTTCTGTTCGGTGAAATCGAAATCGACGGTTGCGCCTGAAACGACCGCGCTCAAATCAACGCATTCGTCAGTTGTTGGCTGCGCTGCGCCCTGCTGCCGGTCCGCCTCGATCTTCGCGAAGTCGATACCCAGTCCTTCCAGCATCTTGCGCGACAGGCACGCACGCGCGCTATCGCCCTCGTGCGCGGCGACGAAGCGCACGCTATCGTGCGCCACGCGGTTGTCGTTGACCCAGATGTCGACCGTATAGACGCCTGGCGACACCACGTTGCCATGCGCAAAACGCGCGACGTCGACGCGCTCGCCTGGATCGACTTGCAGGAACGTCGTGTCGAATGCAACGGCGCCGTTCGATTCCGCCGGCTCGGCCGCATCGGCATGCGCCGAACCCGCGCAGCCGATCACCGCGAATACGGAAAGCACAACTGACGTGACGGGATTCAGCACGAACGAACCCGCCGGTTGCCTGGTAGCAGCTTGCGATTGTCTGGAATGCGAATGCTTCATGACGTGCCGACTTCGATTGCTGTGAAACGGAGGTCTTTCGATGGAATCGCGCGCGCAAAGGCGCAGCGCGCATCGCGATGTGATGCGCACCGGCATTTACGAAATGAAAGAAAGCACCAGGCGTCCGGGATGCGGGCGCCTCGGGAAAGCACGGATTCCGCGCTACGGCGTGAGCGTCGCGTCGCCTTCGATTGCGCCGCCGAAGTCATTGATGGCGACGTAGTGCACTTTTGCCGACTGCACACCGGCCATCTGCGGCACGGGGATGATCTCCTTGCCGTGCGGCGCGACCATGCCGCCGCTCTCGTTCTTGAATGTGCGTCCGTTGGACGTGACGTCGATCTCGCTGAACGACACGTGCCACGCAGTCGGATTGGACACGGCAAGCGCCTGGCCCTTGCCTTGCGGCGCCGGCACGACCTTCCAGTCGAGCAGGCGCGGCGCATCTTCCGGCGTGCCAGGCAATTTCGGCGGACGTACGAACACCTTGATCCGCGTGCGGTAGGCGAGCTGCAGCGTGTTCGCGTCCGGCGTCGCGTCGGCTTTTGGCGGAATGTCGAGCACGTTGAGCCAGTACACCGACTCGCGATCCTGCGGCAGTGCCGCGCCGCTGTACATGACACGCAGCGTCTGCGATTTGCTCGCGTCCATGCGGAAAATCGGCGGCGTGATCACGAAGGGCGCGTTGCCGGCACCGGGCTTCGCTTCGGCGTTGCCGTCGTCCATCCAGACCTGAACGAGCGACGGCGTGCTGCTGTCGTTGTTCAGCTTGACGGTCACTTCGCGCTGATCGAGCGGATACACGACACGCGTGCCGCCGACCGTCACGCTCGCATGGGCCACGCCCATCAACAGCGCGCTCATCGAGCCCAGAGCCGCCACCCATCGATACATCGCTTTCATCGCCTTGACCTTTGATCCGGTTCCGACATTCGTCCGTCATCAAGGCGCTTGCCGACGCAAGCGCCTTGTACTGCGCTTTACTGGTACTGCATCGTGTACTGCACAGTCGTATTGACGCTGCCTGCTTGCGCCTTGCCCGTCGCGTAGTACTGCGCGAAGTAGTTCAGCACGGCCGCACCGCCGGAGATCGTTGCGCCGTTGGCGGCAAGGTCGTTGTTGGCGGTCGTCAGGATGTTGATCGGCTGCATCTGCGCGTTCAAAAGACGGACTTCCACGTTCTGCGCCGGCGATGCCGAAGCCTGGTTCACCAGATAGCCGCTGTTCTGATCGACCGTCGGGCCGTTCTCGAAGTGCGCAACCGCCTTCGTCGCGGAGCCCGAGCAACCGCTGAGCGCCAGCTTGATGTCGCCGAGGTTCGACGTGCCGGCGACAGCGCCGGTGCTCGCCAGAGAACCCGTCGGGACCGTCGGCAACGTCGTCGTCACGTTGGCGGGCGAGCCGCTCGCCACGCCGTTGATCGAACAGGTCGTGTCCGACACCGCGCCGTTGATCGTGATCGTGCCGTCAGCGGCGTGCGCCGTGAGCGACGTCAGGCTGACGATGCCCGTGGCAACGACGACCGCTGCGGAAATGATGCGTTTTTGCATTGAAATGCTCCTTGATATCCGAATGAAGAAGTAGAACGAGGTTTATGAAACTCAGCGGAATCTTTGCGCCGTCACGTCGAACCGCTCGCCGACCAGCGTCGCCCGCCTGCACATTTCGACGACGCCCGGCACGGACGAAATCCTAAAAACTTCGGCACCACGAATCTCTAAGGCGAGTCCTAAATATCGAGATGATCCGATGCGGAAATGAGGAGTTTTCAGTTGAACGCTCATGAGAATCTGAATGAACAACGAGCGGAACCTTCGTGCCGTCCAATTGACCCGCTGGCCGACAACCGCCGTCTGATTGACCGTTTCGACGATGTCTGGCACGAACGAAATTCTAAAAATCCTGAGCCTGAGAAGCATTAGAAAAAGTTCGAAAAATCTCGACAGGCAGCAAAAAACAAAAAGCCCGAAGCCCCGCGACGGGGCTTCGGGCTCATGCCGAAGAAATGACTCGGTACGCGTGGACCGCTACGCGCCGCTCGCCTGGTTCAACGTCAGATGCTTGGTCTCGGGCGCCCACGCAATCGACACAATCATGCCGACGAGCAGCACCGCGGCCAGCGCGAGCATCGTCGAATGAAAGCCGAGCCGCGCGATGCCGAGCGGCAGCAGGAACGTGCCGACGGCCGAACCGAGCCGGCTGCACGCGATCGCGAGACCGACGCCGCACGCGCGCACTTCCGTCGGGAAGCACTCGGGCGGAAACACGCCGACGAGATTCGAGAACGCCGACATCGTCAGCGTAAACACAGCGAACGCGACGATCATCCAGAGCGCTGCCGACTCGGGCAGCATGCTCAACGCGATCAGCGACACGCATGTCACCGCGAACGAGCCGATCAGGAAGCGGCGGCGCGACAGCGCGATCGTCAGCCAGATGCCGAGCAGCGCGCCGAGCACGAGAAAGCCGTTGAGCAGGAAATCCGCGCCCGAGCCGTTGTCGAGATGAATCGCCTTGAGGATCGACGGCAGGAACGTGTAGATCGCGAAGTACGGAATCACGAGGCACACGAAAAACGCGCAGTTGAAAACCGTGCGACGGATCAGGTCGGCCTTGAACAGCCGCGCGAAGCCGCCGCTTGCATGCGCATGATCGTCGTGCGCGCCGTCGAGCGTCACGTTCGGGCCGAAGTATTTCAGCACGATGGCCTGCGCCTCCGCGATGCGCCCCTTGCCATGCAGCCAGCGCGGCGATTCCGGCGTGCCGATGCGCATGACGAGCACGGCCAGCGCCGGCACGCCCGCCGAGGCCAGCAGCCAGCGCCACGCATCGGGCGACGCATCCGCGTAGTACATGCCGAGCACGTTCGCGACCACATAACCGATCGTCCAGATCACGCTGAACGAGCCGAGCAGCGTGCCGCGATGCTTGCGCGGCGAAAACTCCGCGAGGATCGCGTGGCCGACGGCGAAATCGCCGCCCATGCCAAAGCCGATCAGAACGCGCAGCGCGCACAGCATCCCCGGCGACGTGACGTAGAACTGCGCGAACGCAGCGAGCGTGATGATCAGAAAGCTCAACAGGAAGATGCGCTGCCGGCCCATGCGGTCCGACAGCCAGCCGAACACGAGACTGCCGACGAAGATGCCCATCAGCGCGGAACTGCCGATCATGCCTTGCCAGAACGCGTCGAGCGGCATCTGCCTGTTGAGCGTCGCGAGCGCATAGCCGATCGTGCCGAGCGCGTAGCCTTCCGTGAAGTGTGCGCCAAATGTCAGCCCGGCGATCTTCACGTGGAACGCGTTGAGCGGCACGTCGTCGAGCGGGATCGCATCGCCGCTCGCATGCGGATGGTGGAAATGGTTGGAATGGGCGCGCGCGGCTGCGCGCGCCGAATCGGAAGCGAGGCCGGACGGCCGCGCAAGCAGGTCCTGGTCGGTCAAGATGTCTCCTTTGTTATCGCTTGATCGCGTAATCGCGTAGTCGTGCGCCCCGCAGTTCGCGCCGGGACGCGTACTCCCTTGCTCTCCGCCGCGCGTGGCGGACACAGCTTCGACGGCTAGCGCGCGAGGCCGCCCATCATCATGTACTTCAGTTCGACGTACTCATCCATGCCGTACTTCGAGCCTTCGCGGCCGAGCCCCGATTGCTTGACACCGCCGAACGGCGCGACTTCCGTCGAGATGATTCCTTCGTTGATGCCGACCATGCCGCTTTCCAGCGCTTCCGCGACCCGCCACGCGCGCCCGAGGTCGCGCGTATAGAAGTACGCGGAGAGACCGAACGGCGTATCGTTCGCGGCCTCGATCGCTTCGTCTTCCGTCTTGAAGCGGAAGCACGCGGCGACGGGGCCGAAGGTTTCTTCTTCGGCGATCCGCATCGACTGCGTCGCGTCGACGAGTACCGTCGGCTCGTAGAACGTGCCGCCCAGCGCGTGACGCTTGCCGCCCGTCAGTGACTTCGCGCCATGCTCCAGTGCGTCGGCCACGTGCGCCTCGACTTTCGCGAGCGCGGCCTCGTTGATCAGCGGTCCTTGCTCGACGTCGCCCTTTAGCGCATCGCCGATGCGCATCTTCTTCACGGCGTCCGTCAGCGCCTGCGTGAACGCGTCGTAGATGCCGTCCTGCACATAGAAGCGGTTGACGCACACGCAGGTCTGCCCCGTATTGCGGAACTTCGACGCGATCGCGCCTTGCACGGCGGCGTCGATGTCGGCATCGTCGAATACGATGAACGGCGCGTTGCCGCCCAGTTCCAGCGAGAGCTTCTTCAACGTATCCGCCGACTGCTTCGCGAGCAGCTTGCCGACGCGCGTCGAGCCCGTAAACGACAGCTTGCGCACGACGGGCGACGCCGTCAGCGCGCCGCCGATCGCGACGGCATCGCCCGACACGATGTTGAACACGCCCGCCGGAATGCCCGCGCGCCCAGCGAGCACGGCGAGCGCGAACGCCGACAGCGGCGTTTCTTCCGAAGGCTTCAACACCATCGTGCAACCGGCCGCGATCGCGGGGCCCGCCTTGCGCGTGATCATCGCGAGCGGGAAATTCCACGGCGTGATCGCGGCGACCACGCCGACGGGCTCGCGCGTCACGATGATCTTCGAGTTGGGCTTCGGGCTTGGAATCAGGTCGCCGTAACTGCGCTTCGCTTCTTCCGCGAACCATTCGAAGAAGCTTGCCGCATAGCCGACTTCGCCCTTGGCCTCGGCGAGCGGCTTGCCCTGCTCGCGCGTCAAAAGCTCGGCGAGCGCGTCGCGATGTTCGAGCATCAACTCGCCCCAGCGCTTCACGCGTGCGCCGCGTTCCTTCGCGGTCAGCGCGCGCCAAGCGGGAAAGGCGCGCTCGGCGGCGTCGATCGCTTGCGCCGTTTCCTGCGCGCCGCCCTTCGCGACGTTCGCGATGACCTCGCCCGTCGCCGGATTGCGAACCGCGTACGTGTTCGCGCTTTCGTACCACTCGCCGTTGATGTAGTGGCCGGTGCGGAGAAATTCGCTCATGCTGCTTTACCCACTGCCTGATTCGCTGCTTGACCCAGATCGGCCACCGTATCGGCGAACACGCCTTGCGCGGGACGCGCTTCGCGCGCGATGCGCCTGCCGGCCGTGTAGTCGTTGATCAGATCGCAAGGCGTGTAGTTGCGCTCCAGCTCGTGCAGCTCGTCGGCATCGAGCTTCGTGTTCAACGCGGCCAGCGCGCTGTCGAACTGCGCCGGCGAGTCCGCGCCGACCAGCATGCTCGCGACGCCTTCGCGCTGCAGCACCCACGCCTGCGCGATCCGCGCCGCCGATACGCCGCGCTTCGCCGCGACGCGCGCGACGGACGCCGCGATCTCGCGCGATGCCGTGTCGCCGTACATCTGCGCGGTGAATAAATCGGTCTGATTGCGCGTCGATTGCAGATCGCTCGTCAGCAGTCCGCGCGCGAGCGGGCTGAACACCGAAACGCCGACGCCCTGATCCTGGCAGTACGGAATCATCTCGCGCTCTTCCTCGCGATACGCGAGGTTCAGTTGCAACTGCATGTTGATCGGCTTGTGCCAGCCATTGCGCTCGCAGACCTGCATGATCTTCGCGAACTGCCACGTGTACATCGTCGACACGCCGATGTAGCGCGCCTTGCCCGCGCGCACGATGTCGTTCAGCGCGCCCATCGTTTCTTCGACGGGCGTGTTCACGTCGAAGAAATGCAGCATGTAGACGTCGACGTAGTCCATGCCCAGACGCGCGAGCGATCCGTCGATGCCGTCCATGATGTGCTTGCGCGAGTGGCCGCCGGCGTTCTGATACGCGCCCATGTCGTAGCCGACCTTGGTCGTCACGACGATTTCCTCGCGGCGCGCGAGGCGCTTCAGAATGCGGCCGACCACTTCTTCGCCGACGCCCGTCGAATAGAAGTCCGCGAGGTCGATGAAGTTGACGCCGGCTTCGAGCGCGTGACGCACGATCGGCTCGCTTTGCGCTTCATCGAAAATCCACGGCTTCCATTGCGGCGTGCCCATGTTCATCGTGCCGAGGCACAGACGCGAAACCTTCAGGCCCGACTGGCCAAGGCGTACGTATTCCATTGCGTTGTCTCCTTTGTGCTGTCGGCCGGCTTAGCGCTGCTTCGGCGTATAGAACGGGTTCGACACGTCGCGCGCGGCGGCGAACACATCTTCCTTGTGCGGCAAACCCTTCATCGCGGCGAGGATCGCGTTCTTGCACGCGCGGTAGTTGTTCTCGAAGACGGCGTCGAGATCGTCGGTCTCCGGGTTGACCCAGTTCGCCGACACGACGACCCAGTCGTTCTCCGCTTCGGGCGGCAGCGTGCCGTTCTCCAGCGATTCGGCCACCGCCTTCGCGATGCCCGCCTGCGATGCGCCCCACGTCGCGTTGCCGTGGAAGTCGCCTTCGATCTGCGCCTTGTTGACGTACAGCGTCAGCGGCTTGGTCGGCACGCCCGGACGCGCGATCACGACGAACGGCGCGTGGCCCGCGGACGGGGTCGACAGCGCCGTGGCGAATGCCTGGCCAGCGGGGCCGTTGCGTGGGCCGACGATCACGTTGATGTGCGCGAGGTTCACGCCCGGACCTTCGAATCCTTCGCCGATAAACAGTTGCTTTTCAGTGGTAGCGCTCATGGTTTCCGTTCCATCAGGTTTGGTGAGTGCGCCGATTGTGCTGTCCGGAACGCGCGACGATGAATCGATGTTTTTTGATCCGGGGTATGAGGCGGGCTCAACTCCGGGTTTCCACCGAGCGAGGGTTATCGGCGAAGGAAAGGGTTGAGGTGAGCGTTTTCGGGAGAGGCGAAAAGCGGTGACCAATGTGGCCTGGCGTGAAGCCGACGCGTGATCGACGAGCGCTGTCCAGATCAACGAATCCGGAAGAGGAAGCGCGCGGCCGCGCTCTCGACGGCACGCGCAACCGCTTGTCGTATAAGGCTTTTCGGACGGTCGAACGGATTGGCTGGAGAGTGTGCGTGGCCGCTTCGACAGGTCAGTCGCACGCCGCCCGAACGCCGACCACGTGCGCCCCGACACGAATCAAATCGGACAAAGGTGAGGATTTTCGGGACGCCCGCAACGGTGCGGGCGGCACCTATGCATCGGCTCACTGCACGGCTGGCTCAGACAACGAACGATGCCGCTGCGGGACAAGAAGAAATGGGAGGAAAGACCTCGACGCGCCTATTCGCGCGCGTCATGCATCGGCGAATAGTCAGGCGCAACTCATTCGCCGATCAGAAACTTCTCGCGATTCTTACCCGCCAGCCAGGCCGGCGCGCGGCCACGGCCGCTCCATGTTTCGCCCGTCTTCGGATTGCGATACTTCGGCGGCAGCGCAGGCTTGCGCGGCGCGCGCGCCTTCGTCGAGAACCCGAGCTCTTCGGCGGTGATGCCGTACTCGGCGATCTTCTGCTTGATCTCGGCGATCGTCTGCGTGACTTCCTGCTCGCGCGCCTGTTCCATCTCCTTCTGGAGCTTTTCGAGTTGCGCGGTCAGCTGTTTGTATGTGGCCATCTGGCAAGGTCTCCATGCATGTCCGTACGGCAACTGTGACCGTATCGGACGTAAAAAGTGCCGGGTAGGAGTGTAGTGCCGTCAGAAAGGCATCGGTAGTGCGCGTTGTCAAAACATGACGAATTTAGTCGTCGATCGCATCGTACAGACGACGCTCGAACTCGACGACCATGTCGAACGGTTCAACGGAACGTCGCTGGATCAACATCTGGCCGATCATGTTCTCGACGGGATCGGCGAACCAGCTGGTGCCGAATGCGCCTGGCCATCCGAACGATCCCGTCGACCGATAGCCGAGCGGCAACTGCTGCGCCGGATCGTCGACGATCGAAAGTCCGAGGCCGAAGCCCTGCCCCGACCACTGCACGTGTCCGATCGACGGCATCCGGCGCTGGTCGCGCGCGAGAAAGTTCGTGCGCATCAGATCGACGGAACGATGCGACAGCAGACGCACGTCGCCGACGCGGCCGCGTCCGAGCAGCAGGCGCGCGAACTGCAGATAGTCTTCCGCCGTCGACACGAGCCCGCCGCCGCCGCTCTGGAAGCGCCGCGGGTTGGCCCAGCGGCTCGCTTGCGGGCGGTCTTCGACGACGCGCCGGCGCGAGTCGGGATCGATCGCATAAGCGGTGGCAAGACGGGAGAGCTGCGCGTCCGGCACGCAGAACGCCGTGTCGCGCATGCCGAGCGGCTCGAAGATGCGCGTGCGGAAGAAGTCGCCGAGCGACAGGCCGCTGATCCGGTGGATCAACACGCCGAGCACATCCGTTGCGATGCCGTAGTGCCAGCGCGAACCGGGATGAAACATTAGAGGCAGCGTCGCGATGCGCGCGAGCCACGCATCCGGCCCGTGGCCCGAATCGAATCCGTTGAACGCGGAAGCGTACGCATCGGCGAGCGGCCCCGTCGACGTGAAGTGATACGCGAAACCCGCGCGATGCGTGAGCAGATCGAGCACCGTGATCGGCGCGCGCGCCGGCTCGGTCTGATCGAGCGCGCCGGCGGGATCGCGCAGCACGCGCGGCGCGGACAGTTCCGGCAGCCACTGCGCGACGGGCGCATCGAGCGTAAGGCGGTCTTCTTCGACGAGCATCATGATCGCGGCGCTCGTCACCGGCTTGGTCATCGACGCGATGCGAAACAGCGTGTCGCGCTGCATCGGCAGACGCCCGGCTTCGTCGCGCCAGCCGCGCGCGTCGAAGAGGCCGGTCTCGTCGTTTCGCCACGCGAGCGTGACGACGCCCACCACTTCGCCGCGATCGACATAACCCTGCATCGTATCGGTCAACCGGGCAAGACGCGCGGCCGAGAATCCTGCTCTGTGCATCGACGGTCCTCGTGGACAATTGGCGAGGCGCGCATCGCGCGATAACGCAGATCGCGCGGCGCGCTCATCGCTTGTAACGAACTTCGAGTGCGTGCAGTGCGTCGCTGAGCTTTTGAACACGTCTGACCTGCGACGGCACCAGCGCCGTCAGCGACACCGAATCGATCCGGCCGCGCCAGTATGACAGCGGAATGCCGTCGGCAGCCGAAATGCGCGATATCACGTGTTCGAGGTGCTCGATATCCTTTTCGATCTGTTCGTGATTCATTGCCTTCCCCGTGGTCCCTCGCAAGGCGTTATTGGACAGCACGAAATATGCCGTGGAAATCTCGTGCGACCTGGTCTCTATGTCGTTGTGCTGCTGCACGCTTTCCGGAAATCGGATGAGCCGCGTGTCTGGTGTCCAGCGCCGCGGAACTTCGTTGCGTTCTTTACCAGGCAATCTATACGAGGAGATCGTTGCGTTCAGTTGGGCGCCGCACGGAAATGCCTCGCGCGGCGTGCGAGTGCAACGTTTCGGGGAGGTGTGCTACGAGGAGATGACAGGCTGCGCGCGCAGCCCGGCGTCGCGGATGAAACCGGCTACGGTTCGGGAAAAGCGGACAAGAAAAACGCGCCGCTCACTTCCCGCGGCATGCGTACAACAGGCTGCGTACACCGTTGTTGGTCGTCGTGCGCATCGCATCGAACGCGCCGCCGCACATCGCCTGCGCCTGCTGCTCGCAGTTGTCGGAGCCGGCGGGGCACTGAACGAGCGTAGTCGGCCGGCCGTCCGGCGAGAAGAGCGGCGGCGCGCTGCTGCACGCGGCTAGCGCGCCGGTCATCGCCAGCGCGGCGGCAAACGACGCGCCGCGGACCCAATGCGCCGGGCGCGCCGCGGATGTTTGACTGCGTTTCATGGAAGACCCCGTTGGCTACTTGTTTTTCGACGAACGCGATTGTGCCACGGCCGCCCTGCGTTGCGTCATCCGGCTATTGCGGCTGCGCGTCGGGCTGTCTGTCGGGCTGTGCAAGCGTCTTGTAGGGCATCGCCCCATGCGTGCCCGTCGCGATACGCACGAAAACCTGTTCGACATCGGGGATCGCCTCCAGTTGCTGTTGCAACGCATGCCTGTCGAACGATGCGGGCGCGCATCCTTCCGCATAGACAAAGCGGCGCTGCACCGTGATCCACAGGCTCGTGCCGTCGAACGCATGCGGATTCGTAAAGCGCGCGTGAATGGCGTCGGCGATTTCCGGGTCGTACATGTAGGAGTTCGGCTTCGTGCACTTGTGCGCGAGCCAGCAGGTCGTGCCGCGTTCCGCGCGATAGTGCGCGTCGTCCTCCATTTGCGCGCGCGTCATCATCGGGCCAAGCGGCACGGGGCAATCGGCGATTGCATGCGAGAGCGCGAAGAACGGATCGTTGTACCAGTTGCGCCGTTCCGTCGATGCAGCAGCCGAAGCCCCCGAAGCAGCCATCGGCGCCTGTTGCGCATACAGCACGTCAAAAACCGCGCTCGCGATGAACAGCATGATGCCCGCACTGATGCCTGCGCCCCGGCGTGTCATGGCAGCGTCTCCTTGCGTTGTGCTTTTCGTCGAATGACGATCGTACTGCGCAGCGCCGCTCGCGGCGAGCCTCACACGTCGATGCCGTATGCCGCGATCTTCTTGTACAGCGTCGCGCGCCCCATGCCGATGCGCGAGGCCGCTTCCGTCACGCGTCCGTTGCAGGCGCGCACCGCATCGCAGATAAAGCGCTTTTCGAACGCGGCCATCGCGTCGGCCCACTGCTGCGGCGGCGTATCGTTCGATGCCGCCGTCGCGGCCGATGCTTCTGCCGAAACCGATGCGGGCGGCTCGAACGCAGCCTGTCCACGCAGCGGCCCGATGAACGGCGCGAGCGCGCGCGCATCGATGCGCTCGCTGTCCGACAGCATCACCGCACGTTCCAGCGTATTGCGCAGCTCGCGCACGTTGCCGGGCCAGCCATACGCGCAAAGAAGGCGCAACGCGTCGTCCTGCAGTTCGAAGTGACCGCCGCGCACCTGCGTCGACAGATCTTCGAGGATCGTATAGGCGAGCGCTTCGATATCCGTTTGCCGCTCGCGCAACGGCGGCGCGTGGATGGTCAGCACGTTGAGGCGATAGAACAGGTCCGGGCGGAAACGGCCCTCGGTGACGAGCGCGGGCAGATCGGCCGATGTCGCCGCGATGATCCGCACGTCCGCGCGCACGATGCGGTTCGAGCCGAGCGGCTCGAACTCGCGGTCCTGCAAGACGCGCAAGAGCTTGCCTTGCAGCGGCAACGGCATATCGCCGATCTCGTCGAGAAAGAGCGTGCCGCCGTCGGCAAGCTCGAACTTGCCCACGCGGCCCTTGCGATCCGCGCCCGTATAGGCGCCCGCCGCCGCGCCGAAGAATTCGACTTCGAGCAGCGCATCGGGAATGGCCGCGACGTTGACGGTGACGAGCGGCTTCGTCGAGCGCGCGGACGCGCCGTGTATCGCGTGCGCGAGCAGTTCCTTGCCGGTGCCCGTTTCGCCGAGCAGCAGCACGGGCGAATCGACTTGCGACGCGCGCCGCGCCTGGCGCTTCACTTCGAGACTCGCCGCGCTCGTGCCGACGAAACTCGCGAACGTGTACTTCGCGCGTCGCGCTTGCGCAAGCGACTGGCGCGTCGCGATCAGTTCCTGCTGCACACGCGAGTAGTGCGAGAAAAGCGGCGTAAGCGCTTTCATTTCGTCGAAGAGCGCGAAGCCGACAGCGCCGACCGTCTTGCCCACGTCGTCTTTCAACGGCAGGCGCGTGACAACGAGCGGCTCGCGATCCGTTTCAAGAATGTCGAGCAGGATGGGCTTGCCCGTCATCACGACTTCACGCATCAGGCTGTTCGGTATCACCGCTTCGCAGTCGCGGCCGATCGCCTGCTGCGGATCGGAAAAACCGAAACGCGCCGCGTAGCGCTTGTTGATCCACACGACGCGCGCATCGGCATCGACGATGAACGTGCCTTCGCTGAAGTTTTCGAAAGTGCGGAAAAGCGAGTCCATCGCGCGGCGCAAGACGTCGCTGTAGGTCGCGGGCAAGCCCGACCAGTCGTTCATCATGTTGACGCTGTCTCCGTGTAGTCTTTTTTGTAATTGTCTCAATTTGTGGACGGATTATCTCACGATCGAGACCTGCAAGAACCCCACTGAATAGGTTATGCTTCGCCGCATCGAATCCGACGGACAGAAATCTCGTCTCGCTTTTGAGACGCTTCTGTACACTCGTTCGAACTGCCACGTTGAAAATGCAGCCGGTGGTGCGCCTGTTAATAGCCCGTCATGCCGTCGAGCCGCGTCTGACGGGCATGGCACGGAACCTGCATCAGCGGGCGCCGGCCCGTCGCGCCGAACTTCGCGCGCGTCCACGTAGAACAACCAAGCTTTGGAGACTCAATTGGCTTTTGTCATCGTCCTCGCCGCCCTGGCGTTCCTGATGTTGGCCGCGTATCGCGGCTACAGCGTGATTCTCGTCGCGCCCATCGCCGCGCTCGGCGCAGTGCTGTTCGTCGATCCCGCTGCCGTCGCGCCCGTGTTCACGGGCATCTTCATGGAGAAGATGGTCGTCTTCGTGAAGCTGTACTTCCCCGTGTTCCTGCTCGGCGCCGTGTTCGGCAAGGTGATCGAACTGTCGGGCTTCGCCGCGTCGATCGTGCATTCGGCGATCCGCTATATCGGCCGCTCGCGCGCGAACGCGGTGATCGTTGCGGTCTGCGCGCTGCTGACTTACGGCGGCGTGTCGCTCTTCGTCGTCGTGTTCGCGGTGTATCCGTTCGCGGCCGAGCTGTATCGCCAGAGCAATATTCCGAAGCGCCTGATGCCGGGCGCGATCGCGCTGGGCGCGTTCTCGTTCACGATGGATTCGCTGCCGGGCACGCCGCAGATCCAGAACATCATTCCGTCGACGTTCTTCAAGACGACCGCGTGGGCCGCGCCCGTACTCGGCATCGCCGGGTCGCTGTTCATCATCGTCGTCGGCCTGACGTTCCTCGAATGGCGCCGCCGCTCGGCGATGGCGAAGGGCGAAGGCTACGGCACGTCGCTCGTCAACGAACCGGAGCGCGTCGAAACCGAAAGGCTGCCGAATCCGCTGCTGGCGATTGCGCCGCTGATTCTCGTCGGCGTCGCGAACTTCATGCTCACGCGCATGATTCCCGACTGGTACGGCGCGAGCTACACCGTTGCGCCCGACGTGCTGCCGGGCAACCACGGCACGGCCGTGACGGCGACGATCAAGACGGTCGTCGCGATCTGGTCGGTGGAAGGCGCGCTGCTGCTCGGCATTCTGCTCGTCGTCATCACCGCGTTTGGCCGCGTGCAGGAGCGTTTCGCATCGGGCACGAAAGCGGCTGTCGGCGGCGCGTTGCTGGCTTCGCTGAACACCGCATCGGAGTACGGTTTCGGCGGCGTGATCGCGGCGCTGCCCGGCTTCCTCGTCGTCAGCGATGCGCTCAAGAGCATTCCGAATCCGCTGGTGAATGCGGCGGTGTCGGTGAGCTCGCTGGCGGGTATCACGGGATCGGCGTCGGGCGGCATGAGCATCGCGCTCGCGGCGATGTCGGATCTGTTCATCAAGGGCGCGGAGGCCGCGCATATTCCGATGGAAGTGCTGCATCGCGTAGTCGCGATGGCGAGCGGCGGCATGGACACGCTGCCGCACAACGGCGCCGTGATCACGCTGCTGGCCGTCACGGGGCTCACGCATCGCGAGTCGTACCGCGATATCTTCGCCGTCACGGTGATCAAGACGCTCGCTGTGTTCTTCGTGATCGCGCTTTACTACGCGACGGGGCTGGTCTAAGGATTGACGACGTCAGGGCGCGTGGCTCGTGCGCCCTTCCTGTTGTGATCGAGGCGACCCATTGGGTCGCCTTTGTTTTTTGCGGTCAATAGAGGCTTTGCGTTCAGCGCCGCGAACAATCAGCCGCTTCCGGGGCGCTGCCGCACGCGGCGCGTCCTCGCATTCGTCACACAGCCGCACATTCGCGCAAGACTTAGAACCCACCGCCGCTAATGGCGCATCGACTCCGGCAACGACAACAACAACGCGGTCACGTCCATGTCTTCGTCGAGCTCGGGCCAGAAAAGCTGCTGCTTGTCGAGCGAAATGGCGAAGTGCTCACGCTCCGTGTCGGTGGCCGCGGCGAGTGTCGGAAACCAGTTGAGGGGAAATTCGACGGCACGGCCGTCGGCCAGGTCGAGAAACAGGTGTGCACTGTCGAAATGCACATCGATGGCATCAGCGCGCATGATCGTCTCCGGCAAGATCCAATCAAACGATAGTCGGGCGATGCGCGCGCTTCAAGCGCATTGCGCGGGGCCCGAACAGAATTTCGCGAGCGCCCGCGCGCTCACATTTCGGGCCGCGCGAGATCGCCTTCGACGATATGCTCGCCGTACACCTGAGCCGCCGCGAGCGCTTCGTCTTTGGTTGGAAAAGGGCCGAGGTCGGGTGCGCCGTCGAAGGGAAACAGCAGGCGTCCGTCCGTCTTGCGCACGACGCGCAGCACGCCGAAAAAGCGCCGGTAGCCAGCAAGCTTCGAGCCCGCGCTGACTTCGAAATCGCTCTCGTTCTTGCCGGGGACACTGGGAATGAAACCGCTCATGATGACTTCTTGAATGCGTGAACTGTCGTGCAGAAAGCGCTATTTTCGCACGCTCATCATGAGCGAATCATGTCGGCACCGCACGCGCGTTTATCGATGAGTCGGCGCGTCGCCCGGACGTTCGTTGATATACGGCGCGACGTTGCGCTCCTCTAGCGCGTCGCCGAGCTTCATGCGCAGGAAGCTGCTCGTCGTGTAGCGCGTCACGCCCGAATAGAACGTGTTGACGAGCTTCGTCACCATCACCGAATAGCTGCCGATCAGCTCGGGATTGATCGAAAAGTTGTCGTAGTTGATGATCGCCTGCGGCTTGATCCGCACGCCCGACAGGCGCGATTCGACCTGCTGCCGGATAGCGTCGACCTGCTCCGCCGACGTCACCTGCAAGCCCTCGAAGTTCACGAAGAACATATTCTTCTCGGCGTCGTAATTGAAGCGCTCTTCGAGCGGCAGGCACAAGAGCATCGTGCGCAGGCCCATCGGCCCGGCGCGAAAGATGCGCTCGTCCATCTGACGCGGCGGCCGCTCGATGATCGGCGTAAATCCCATCTGCGCAACGATGTCGTTCTGCACGTCGATGCCGGGCGCGACTTCCGTCAGTTCGAGTCCGCGCGGCGTCAGCGCGAACACGCAGCGTTCGGTGATGTACAGCACCGGCTGCCCGCGCTTTGCCGCATATTCGCCGCTGAACGTGCGGTGTTCGACTTCGTCGACGAACTTCTGGCACGTGCCCTCGCGATTGATCCGCAGGCGTCCGTCTGCGATCGTCACATCGAGATTTCCCGCGTTGAACGTGCCGACGAACACGACGCGCTTCGCGCTCTGGCTGATGTTAATGAAGCCGCCCGCGCCCGCGAGCTTCGGCCCGAACTTGCTGACGTTCAGATTGCCCTGGCGATCGGCCTGCGCAAGCCCGAGAAAGGCGACGTCGAGACCGCCGCCGTCATAGAAGTCGAACTGATACGGCTGATCGATGATCGCCTGCGTATTCGTCGCCGCGCCGAAATTCAGCCCGCCCGCCGGAATGCCGCCGATCACGCCGGGCTCCGTCGTCATCGTGAAGAGGTCGATCACGCCCTCCTCGTTTGCGACGTTCGCAATGCCCTCCGGCATGCCGATGCCCAGATTCACGACGCTGTTCGCCATCAGTTCCATCGCGGCGCGGCGCGCGATGACCTTGCGCTCGGTGAGCTCCATCGCGGGCACCGAATTCGCGGGCACGCGCAGCTCGCTCGCGAACGCGGGCGAGTACGGTTCGGCAAACGTCTGCCAGTGATGCTCGGGCCGCGCGACCACGACGCAATCGACCATGATGCCCGGTATCTTCACCTGGCGTGGATTGAGCGTGTTCGTATCGGCGAGCCGCTCGACCTGCACGATCACGATGCCGCCCGAATTGCGCGCCGCCATCGCAATCGCGAGCGCTTCGAGCGTGAGCGCCTCGCGCTCCATCGTGACGTTGCCGCTCGCGTCGGCCGTGGTGCCGCGAATGATCGCGACGTCGATCGGGAAGGTCTTGTAGAACAGATGCTCGTCGCCGCCGATATGGATCAGTTCGACGAGGTCTTCCGTCGTTCGCGTGTTCAGCTTGCCGCCGCCATGACGCGGATCGACGAACGTGCCGAGGCCGATCGTCGACAGATGCCCGGGCTTGCCCGCGGCGATATCGCGGAACAGATGCGAAATGACGCCTTGCGGCAGGTTGTACGCCTCGATGTGCCCGTCGATCGCAAGCTGCTGCAGCTTCGGCACCAGTCCCCAATGCCCGCCGATCACACGGCGCACGAGCCCTTCGTGCGCGAGATGATTCAGCCCTTTCGCCTTGCCGTCGCCCTGGCCCGCCGCGTACACGAGCGTCAGGTCGAGATGCGCGTTCGACGCGTCCGGCGTGCCCAATGCGCCCGGTCCGCCCGATGTCGCCGCGTTCGCATCGAAGAAGCGTTCTTCGAGCGCGATCGCCACTTCCTCGGCAAAGCCGACGCCGACGAAACCACCCGTCGCGACGGTGTCGCCGCGCCGGATCAGTTCGACGGCGGCGCGTGCGCTGACCACCTTGTTGCGCGCGACGTTGCGCTCGGTGACGGGGAACGGGTACTGGAATACGGCGCGCATGGGGTCTCCTTGCTGGGTCTTCTTCCGTACGACGCCGTTGCGGCCGCAGAAATGCGGGTGTTGCGCAGTTGCGGCGATCGCGGCGCAACCGCCCGCCGTCGCGGCTTTTGCGGTGCCTGAACACGCAATTTAGCAAGCCGGCGCGGGATCGTCAGCATATATCGCCGCCGACAGCGCGACCGTTCAGCAGCACGCAGTCATGCACAAACGATTCGTTTCACAGCGGATTTTTTGACGCGAGTACGAAAAGATTAGGTAAGCAAACGTTCTTCATCACGCTTCGTTGCATGTGCAACGACAGACGATGTTATGGTTTGACCCTGTAAAAACAGGCACAATTCGACAGGCTAAACAAAAACCCCGGCGCGCCGTAAACAATTAAATCAGCGCCGCCTCGCACGCCCAGCAATAATTACCGCCAAAGTGGCCGGCTCCATGACAGGCATTTCCTTTCCCGAATCGATCTATGCAGCATCCGCCGCGCGCGGCTTCGCTCACGCGCGCGGCGCATGCTGCATCGATTGGCGCGCCGCGCGGGCGGCGATCCCGCGCGATGTTTCGCGTGCTCTCCTGAAGGCAAGTCCGCAATGACGACGAGCCTTCCGTTGAAATGGCGCCGCAATGCGGCGAAAGAGTCGCGGCAGGATCAGCACTTTCTATCGCTCGTGCTCGACGCGTGGTCGAGCCGGCGCGCGGTCGGGCCTGTGAGTCTCGCGATTAGCGTTGCGACGGGGATCGGCGCGGGCACGGCCGGCGTCGCGCTGCAAATGGCCTTGCGCTGGCCGGCCCTGCCGCTCGGCGTGCAGGTCGGAATCGGCGCGACAGCGGGCGTACTCGCGATGATCGCGACGCGTCAGCGCTTCGCCGCGCAAAAGGCGCGGCAGGCGGCGGCAATGGCGCTCGCCAGTTCGTTCCTCGACGCGAGCCGCGATTGCGTCAAGCTGCTCGATCTGCAAGGGCACATGCTGCGCATCAACGATTACGGCGCCGCGCTGATGGAAGCGTCGTCGCCCGTCGAGCTCGAAGGCGCCGACTGGCTCGGCTTCTGGAAAGGCGACGACCACGACGCGGCGATGGCCGCGTTCAAAAGCGCGCTCGGCGGCACGGCCGCGTCGTTTCGCGGCAGCTGCACGACGACGGCGGGTCAGCCGAAGTGGTGGGACTCGCAACTCATCCCCGTCAAGGACCACAGCGGCACGGTGATCGCCGTGGTGTGCGCATCGCTCGACATTTCGAACCAGACGCGGCTGCTTGCGGAGCTGCGCACGAAAAGCGAACTGATGTCGGAGATGGAAGCGCACGTGCAGCTCGTGTTCTTCTCGTACAGCGCGAATTTCGAGTACTTCCATTACATCACGGCAGGCTCGTCGAACGTGTTCGGCATCGATCGCGAGGAGTTGCTGCGCCACCCGAACGGCTGGCTCGACCTCGTGATACCTGAAGACCGCGTAGCGTTGCAGGCGGAAATGCGCCGCGTGATGGCCGAATCGACGGAAGGACGCGCGCAGTACCGGATCAGAAAAGCCGACGGCACCGTGCACTGGCTGCGCAGCACCGGCTACCCGGTCCACGACGACAACGGCAACGTGCTGCGGATCGTCGGCATCACGGAAGACGTGACGGCCGAACAGGAACGCATCGCCGAACTGGACCGGCTCGCGTACACCGATTCGCTGACGGGCCTCGCGAACCGCGCTGCGCTGCTGCGCGAAATCGAAAGCCGGTGCGCGGCGCGCAAACCGTTCGGCCTGATGTTCGTCGACCTCGACCGCTTCAAGGTGCTCAACGATACGCTCGGCCATCTCGTCGCCGATCATCTGCTGCGCGACGTCGGCGGCGTTATCCGCCGTTCGCTGCCCGACGATGCGTATGTCGCGCGGCTGGGCGGCGACGAGTTCGCGGTGCTGATCGGCAGCGTCGTCGACAAGGCGGGGCTCGAAGCGCTCGCGCAGGCGCTGCTCGACAACCTTTCGGCGAATCGCCTGCAAGGCGGGGCGGGCGCGTTCATCACGGCGTCGATCGGCATCTCGGTCTATCCGGAGCACGGCAGCGGCCACGATGCGCTGCTGTCCAGCGCCGATGTCGCGATGTACACCGCGAAGAAAACGGGCCGCAACGGCTATCAGTTCGCGGGCGAGGAAGCCGCGCGCACGATCGGCGATTTCGAACTCGAACGCGACGTGCCCGAGGCGCTCGCGACGAACCAGTTCTTCCTGCATTTCCAGACCATTCACGAGCCGCACTCGCTCGCGGTGCACAGCGCAGAAGCGCTGATCCGCTGGCAGCATCCCGCGCGCGGCCTGATTGCGCCGAGCGATTTCATTCCGCTGCTCGAAGAGACCGGCTTCGTGTCGGGCGTCGGCGTGTGGGTGCTCGATCATGCGTTGCGCCAGCTGGCCGCGTGGCGTCAGGCGGGCGCGATGAATCTGGGCATCTCGGTGAACGTGTCGGCGCGGCAATTGGGCAGCGAGCAGATCGTGCGCGACGTCGGCTGCGCGCTCATGCAGCACGGCATTCCGCCCGGCAAGCTCGAAATCGAGCTGACCGAGACGGCGCTGATGAAGAATCCGCAGCAGGCGCAAAAGTCGATCGTCGAGCTGAAACGCCTGGGCGTACGCATCGCAATCGACGACTTCGGCACGGGCTATTCGAGCCTGATGTATCTCGCCGATTTCGCGCCGCACACGGTAAAGATCGACCGGCATTTCACGTCGAAGATCGAGCACGATCCGGCGACGCAGACGATCGTCGAAGGCATCGTCGGGCTTGCGCACGAGCTCGGTATCAAGGTGATCGCGGAAGGCGTCGAAAACGCGGCGCAGCTCGCCATCCTGCGCCGCGTGAATTGCGACTACGTGCAGGGCTTCCTGCTCAGCGAGCCGCAGGCGCCCGAAGGCCTGATGAAGCAGCGCGCCTGACGGCGTGACGACCGACGGCGCGCCGCGCTCGTGCGTGCGTCAGAAGCGATGCCGCAGACCCGCGCCGATCAGCACCTGATTGTGATTCGATGACGGATCGGCTGTGTTGATGACGGCAGGCGCGCCCGACGACGCGTGCTGATAGATCGCTTCCAGATAGGTGTCCGTGCGCTTCGAGAACTGGTAGTCCGCCTGCACGCCGCCGTTATGCCAGTGCGCGCCCGAGCCCTTCGTGTACGTGTACGAGCCGGCGAGGGAAATAGTCGGCGTCAGCTGATAGATGCCGTTGACTTCGTAGTTGGAAAAGCCGATGGACGGCGCCGCCTCGCCCGTATCGATCACCACGACGCCGGCGTACGTCGAGCGCGACCAGGCCGCGGCCATCGTGAAGTCGCCGATCGCGTAGCTCACGCCGACGCCATACGTGTTCTGCGTCTGCACGCCGGCATCGAACACATCCGTCGCGCTGGGCAGCACAACCGGGGTGTACGCGCCCGCCGCCGTGTTGCCGCGCCCGTTCGCATGCAGATACGCGGCGCCCGCATTGAGCGCGCCGTTCTGGTAGCTCGCGCCGAAGCTGTACGCGCGGTTGTTCGCGAACTGCCCGGCGGCATTCGAGAACGCGTACATGCCGCCCAACGTGAGGCCGCCGAACGACGGGCTCGCGTACTTGACCGAGTTCGCGGCGAGGTACGAGTTGTTGGCGTTGTCGTTGTCGAACGGATGGGCGAACGCGGTGCCGCCCGTGCCGCCCGTCAGCGTGAACGGCGCGAAGTAGTCATGGATCAGGTCGTACTGGTGGCCGAATGTCACCGTGCCGAGCTTCTCGTTGCCGAGGCCGACGTAGTACGGGTGATCGTTGAACATCTCGCCCGTCGTCACCGAATAGCCGCGCTCGAGCCGGAAGATCGCGCGGTTGCCGCCGCCCAGATCCTCGATGCCCTGCAAGCCCCAGTAGCTGCCGTCGATGAGGCCCGAAGTCGATTTCCACTGCGAGTGGCCGCCGACGTTGTTGATATAGGCGAGCCCCGTGTCCAGTTCGCCATACAGCGTGACGCTGCTCTGCGCGTGCGCGCCTGTGCTGAACGAGAGTAGTACGGCGGCTGCGGCTGCCGCTACGGCTGTCTTGTTGATCTTGTTCGCGGACATGCTCGGCTTCCCAAGGTTGAGTCGATTCGAATTCGAAGGCGACTTTTTATAGGAACGACAGCCATATGCACAAGTGGCGCGCATCAATTGTGTTGCATAGCAACACCCAGCGCGCCGTAATGTAACTTACAAAACACGTACAGAAAGCCAATTATCGAGGTCGCGTGGATCAGAAGTAAAGCGAAAACATTTCGCCGCGCACCGCCTGTCCGAACGCCTGTCGATGGAACCCGGCGAGGCTTCGGCAAAACGGGCTTTTTCCGAAAGCGTACGCCCAATGCACGCTCAAAGGCGTTGTTTCCGTGCGACGGCCGACGCTTGCCGGAATTCAAAGGCCGCGCTAATGCCGCGTTGCACGCTTACCCGACTCGAATACCAGGAATACCTCAAGCCTCAGGGGTCGATGCCGTTAAACCATGGAGATTCAATCGGATGCGCAGGCATCCGGCAGTCCAGGGCAAACAACGTAATGCGCAATAATCAACCGGTTACCCAGAACGAGTACGACTACCCCTCGTCGCAGATGCTCGTGTCCGCGACCGACCTCAAAGGCAAGATCCAGTACTGCAATCCCGCCTTCATCGCCGTGTCGGGCTATTCGCGCGACGAGCTGATCGGCAAGCCGCACAACCTGATCCGCCATCCCGACATGCCCGCCGAAGCCTTCGCCGACATGTGGACGACGATCCGCGCGGGCCATCCGTGGTCGGCGCTCGTCAAGAACCGGCGCAAGAACGGTGATCACTACTGGGTGCGCGCGAGCGTCACGCCCGTCATCGAGAACGGCACGCCCGTCGGCTATCTGAGCGCGCGCGTGAAGCCCGGCCGCGAAGAGGTGCGCAACGCGCAGGCGCTGTACGCGAAGATGCGCGCGGGCGAAGCGCGCGGCTACCGGCTGCAGCGGGGCGTGGTCGTGCGCACGGGTCTCGCTGGCCGGCTGCAGGCGCTGATGCGTTTGCCCGTCGCGACGCGCGCGACGATCGGCTATACGGTCGCGCCCGTCGCGCTGCTCGCGGCGGGCCTCGCGGCGTGGGGCGGGCTGCCGCCGCTGCCGTTCTGGATCGCGTTCGGCGTGACGGCCGCGACGAGCGCCGCTGCCGCGTATCTGCTGTCGCGCCACCTGGCCCAGCCCGTCGACGCGATGTCGTCGTTCGCGACGCGCATGGCTGCCGGCGATCTGACCCAGGACCTGACGATCGCCCGCCACGACGACCTCGGCGACGTGCTGCAGGCGCTCAATCAGCTGAAGGCCAATCTCGCCGCGATCGTGTTCGACGTGCGCTCGCAGATCGGCGGCATGCTCGACGCCGCGCACGAGATTTCGACGGGCAACGTCGATCTCGCGCGCCGCACGGAAATGCAGGCGGCGTCGCTCGAAGAAACGGCCGCGACGATGGAGCAGTTGACCACGACCGTTCAGGCGAACGCCGACACGACCGTGCGCGCGCTCGATCTCGCGCGCGACGCGCAGGCTGCGGCCGCGCTCGGCGGGCAGGTTGCGCGGCAGGTCGAGCAGACGATGGCGGGCATCACGGAAGCATCGAAACGCATCGCCGACATCACAGGCGTAATCGACGGCATCGCGTTCCAGACCAACATCCTCGCGCTCAACGCCGCCGTCGAGGCGGCGCGCGCAGGCGAGGCAGGCCGTTCGTTCGCGGTCGTCGCGAGCGAAGTGCGCATGCTCGCGCAGCGCTGCGCGGCGTCGTCGAAGGAAATCAAGCAGGTGGTCGACACGACGGTGAACGAGGTCTCGCAAGGCACCGAACTGGTCGCGCGCACGACGGCGCAGATGGCCGCGATCGACGAGGCCGTGGCGCGCGTGTCATCGCTGATCGTCGAAGTGGCGAATGCCAGCAGCGAACAGGCCGACGGCATCAGCCAGATCAACCAGGCCGTCTCGCATCTGGACAGCGCAACGCAGCAGAACGCCGCGCTGGTCGAGCAGGCCGCCGCGACGGCGCAGCGTCTCGCGGAACAGGCCGATGTGCTCGACGAGGCCGTGCGGCTCTTCACGGTTGCGGGCGCGCCCACGTCGCGCGCCCCGCGCAAGGCGCCCACTCGCGGGGCCGCGCCGCTGCGCAGCCCGGCGACATCCGATCACACGGTTCGCGCCGGGTCCGAGGAAGACGCTTTGGTCTGATGGATCATCGTTACTCCCATCTCGACAGCGCACTATTGTCCGATGAAGATACGACCGTCAGCGCCCAGGATTGTATGCGGGCCAGCTGACCCGAGTAACAACGGCGTTTATGTAGCCCGCCCCTTTTGTGGACGGGCTATTTTTTTATCCGCTCCTTTGCGTTTGATGTCCGCCGGTGCGTCTCACTCAATCCGCGGCGAGTAATTCGAGCTGCTGAGGCGCTTTCGACATCGGGCGTTCGAGCGTCAGCAGCGCTTCTTTCCGGTGCAGTCCGCCCGCATAGCCGGTCAGATCGCCTGCGCTCGAAATCACGCGATGGCACGGCACGACGATCGAAATCGGGTTGCGCCCGTTCGCGGCGCCGACCGCGCGCGATGCCGACAGCGGCAAGCCCAGCCGCCGCGCGATGCTGCCGTAGCTGGCCGTCTCGCCGTACGGAATCGCTACGAGCTGTTCCCACACGTCGCGCTGAAACGCGCTGCCCAGCATGCGCAGCCGCAGCGTGAACTGCTGTCGCTCGCCCACGAAGTATTCGCCGAGCTGCTCGCGCGCCTGATGCAGTACGCGCGAAGGCGCGAGCGTCGTGAGCGCCGCGTCCGCGGCCGGAAAATATTTCTGGCCGACGAAGAACACGCCCGTCAGCGCATCGTCTTCCGCGCGCAGCAGAATATCGCCGAGCGGACTCGGCATCGACATGCATTGCTTCATGAGACCCTCCCGCAAGATCACTTAAGCGGCGCTTGAAGCGAGGCATCGATCGGGGATCGAAGTTCCGCGATTCGCCGCGATGTTGCGCTCCGATGTTGCGCTCCGAGGCTGCGCTCCGAGGCTGCGTTCCGAGGTTGCCGAAGCTGCCTTCCAACAGTACCGACTTTAGCGCAGCACGCCGAGACGCCGCCTCCTGAAACTTGCGCTAATACACTCAAACGTCACTGCCATGACAGCGCGCGAAAGCGCACCGCAAATAGGCGCGGAGAACGCGCGTGACGCACGTTTGAAACGCGCCGCACGCGAGCGCGCCGCCCGTGCGAAAATCGCCGCATCCCGCCGAAAGCCGCACCAGCCTTGTCTCTGCGCGCAGCGCTTAGTCCCTTTGATGCGTTGCGCACGACTCACCCGCATAATCGCGGGAGTGTGAGCGCCACGCGACAGACGGCGCGCGGCGCTACCCCTTACAATGCCTGTTCAGCAACGTCGTTCAATCACGCAAGAGGGAATTTTCGATGCGCACCACCGGGTCTTCCGGGGCAATGGCCCTGCTCACCGAGCACGACGACGCAACCGGTCGCGAACTACGCTCGCTGCGCCTCGAATCGACAGAAGACGGGAAAGGCATTCTTCTGATCGAGGTCGATGAACGCAAGCCGGGCATCCACCGCGAAGTGCGTTATGAAATCACGCCGGCGGAACTGATCGCGGCCATCCGTGCGCATGGCGCCGAACTACCGGGCGAGCAGCACAATCACCGGCAATAATTCCAGCAGTCAACAGTCGCTTCACAAAGAGCGCGCGGCGTCCGTACCACGAGCGCCGCGCCTCTTGTTTTTCGCGCGGTCGCCCTTATATCCAATGTTCTGTCGAACGTCGCATCACGCTGCATGGCGCTCGGCGGGCGCGCCGGACGCTTCCTTTCGAAGCGCGCGGCGACACGAGTTTTCCGCTTTCCCGCAGTATCCTGGGCGCAGACCGCACCTCTCTTGCACGCGGTGAAAATGCGTCCATAATCGTTGAGTCCCATCCACGTCGTTTTCCGGCCCGAGCGGCCGCGAAAGTAAGCCGATGCTACATGATCTCGTCGAGCAGTACGGGCCTGCCATCGTATTCGCCAATGTGCTCGCCGCGTCGATCGGGCTGCCCGTGCCCGCGATGCCTTCTCTCGTGCTGTTCGGCGCGATGGCCGCCATGCATCCTGGCTCGATTGGCGTGCAGGTGCTGCCCGTGCTCGTGCTCGCCGTGTTCGCCACGCTGATCGGCGACAGCGCCTGGTTCGCGGCCGGCCGCATCTACGGCGGCAACACGCTGAAAACGCTGTGCAAGCTGTCGCTGTCGCGCGATACCTGCGTGAAGAAGACCGAGCGTTTCTTCGGCCGCTGGGGCGTGCGCGTGCTGGCCGTCGCCAAATTCGTGCCGGGGCTGTCGATCGTCTCCATTCCGATGGCGGGCGCGATGGGCACGCCGTACCGCATGTTCCTCGCGTACGACAGCATCGGCGCAACGCTCTGGTCGGGCCTTGGCCTCGTGCTCGGCGTCGTGTTCGCGCAGCAGATCGACATGCTGTTCGCCGGCGCGAGCCGCCTCGGAAAGATGACGGCCGTCGTCGTCGTGGTGCTGCTGGCCATTTATTGCGCGTATCGCTGGTATCGGCGCCGTCAGCTGATCAGGAAGCTCGCGACCGCGCGCATGGATGTCGACGAGCTGTACAAGCTGATGCTCGACAAGCGTTCGCCCGTCCTGTTCGATATCCGCTCGCAGGAAAAGCGCAAGCTCGATCCGTTCGTGATCCCCGGCTCGGTGTTCGCCGACGAACGCCAGCTCAACGAAATCGTCACGAAGTATCCGCACGACCAGAAGCTCGTGATCTATTGCTCGTGCCCGAACGAAGTGTCGGCGGCATGGATGGCGAAGCAGTTGACGGAGGCCGGCTTCAGCGACGTCCTGCCGTTGCGCGGCGGCCTCGATGCATGGCGCGACGCGGGCCGGCAGCTCGAGCCGCTCGCGGAAGAACCGGAGCCGACGGTCGCCGTCGGCATCACGCCGAAAACAGTCTGAACCGACATTGGCATCGGCTGCGACCCGACCCGGCGCGCAGCCCTGCAAGGAGCGAATCCGATGGGTGTCACGCGAGAGGGCGAAGACTCGCAGCATGTTGTCATCAATGACGCACCGTTCTCGATGCTTTCGACGCGGCGTCACCAGATGTTTCCCGAACTCCAGCCGGACGAAATCAAGCGGCTGTGCAAGTTCGGCGAACGGCGCCACTTCGAACCGGGCGAGATGCTGTTCCGCACGGGCGAGCGGGGGCCGGGCATGGTCGTTTTGCTGTCGGGCGCGGTCAAGATTTATCAGCGCGACGGTCTCGGGCGCGAACACCTGATCAACGAGCATCACAAGGGCTCGTTTCTCGCCGAAGTCGGCCAGTTGTCGGGCAAGCCAGCGCTCGTCGACGGCATGGCGCTCGAAGCCGGCGAAGCCCTGCTGATTGCGCCGGAGCGCCTGCGCGCGCTGATCGTCGCGGAAGCCGAACTGGGCGAGCGCATCATGCGCGCGCTGATCCTGCGCCGCGTCGGGCTGATCGAGAAAGGCGCGGGCGGGCCGATCATCGTCGGCAAGAGCAACGACCGGCGGCTCGTGTCGCTGCAAGGCTTCCTGTCGCGCAACGGCCATCCGCACACGGTGCTCGACGAGCGCGACGAGGACGGACTGCGCATCATCGAGCAGTTCGCGGCGGGCCCGAACGACATGCCACTCGTGATCTGCCCGGACGGTTCCGTGCTGCGCCATCCAAGTGACCCCGAACTGGCGACATGCCTCGGCCTGATCCCCGATCTCGATTCGGAATTCGTGTACGACGTGGCCATCGTCGGCGCGGGTCCGGCCGGGCTGGCGACGGCCGTGTATGCGGCGTCGGAGGGCCTCTCGGTGATCGTGCTCGACGGTCGCGCGCCCGGCGGGCAGGCAGGCGCGAGTTCGCGCATCGAGAACTATCTCGGTTTTCCGACGGGCATCTCCGGACAGGCGCTCGCGGGCCGCGCATTCGTGCAGGCGCAGAAGTTCGGCGCACACGTCGCCATTCCCGTCAGGGTCAAGTCGCTGCATTGCGACGAGCGTCCGTACCGGCTCGAACTCGCATGCCAGGGCAGCATCCGCGCGCACTCGATCGTCATCGCGAGCGGCGCGGTGTACCGGCGCCCGGAGATCGAAGGCATCGACCACTTCGACGGACGCGGCATCTACTACTGGGCGTCGCCCGTCGAGGCGAAGCTCTGCAAGCGCGAAGAGATCGTGCTCGTCGGCGGCGGCAACTCGGCGGGCCAGGGCATCGTGTATCTGGCTTCGCACGCGAAGCACATTCACGTGCTGATTCGGCGCAGCGGCTTCGAAGCGACGATGTCGCGCTATCTGATCGACCGGATCGCGTCGCTGCCCAATGTCACCGTCTATCCGGGCACGGAGATCGGCTGGCTCGAAGGCAACGAAGCCGGGCTCGCGCAGATCGGCTTGAAGCGTCCTTGCGCGGACGGCCGCGACCGTTTCGATTCGCGGCACCTGTTCCTCTTCACGGGCGCCGATCCGAACACGGACTGGCTGCGCACGTGCGGCGTCGAACTGGACGCGAAGGGCTTCGTGATCACGGGCGCAAATTCGGCGTGCGATCTGACCACATCCGTCGAAGGCGTCTATGCGATCGGCGATGTGCGCGCGGGATCGACGAAGCGCGTCGCGGCTGCCGTCGGCGAAGGCGCGCAGGTCGTCGCGCAAATCCATCAGATGCTCGCGGAGCGCGCGGGCGAAACGGTCGCGCTCGGCGCCTGATTCTTTCCCCTCTTCTGTCCTGCACCGGCTGGCGCGTGTCACCGCGCCGGCCGGTCGCGCCTTTCGCGGCGTGCATCGCGCCCGCCCGCTTACCGGTCGTTACATTCGCGACCGTCTGCTTGCACCTGTGATGCTTTCTTCTTCGTAAGATTTAGTCAGCGTCCCGTCAGAAATATGCGACCGCTTCGGGCGCCGTCGACGGGTTTTTGCGAGCGTTGCATGCGACGCGAGTGGGGCGCTGAGGCGCCAATTCTCGTCGACAGCGCGCCGCATGCGGCCGGCGCAAGGCGCTTTAAGCGCCGACTCGGCTCGGCCGCGCTGCATGGGACCGGAGCAAGGCGCTATGAGCGCCAACTCCGATCGAGCTTTGCATGAGACCAGAGCAAGGCGCTATGAGCGCCAACTCGGCTCGACCGCGCTACATGGGACCAGAGCAAGTGCTCTGCATGGGGCTGGAGTAAGTGCTGAAGCACTAACTTCAGCCGACAGCTGAAGCGCCAACTCTGGTCGAGCTTTGCATGGGACCAGAGTAGGCGCTAAAGCGCCAACTCTGGTCGACACAGGAGGACAGTATGAGCAAACGTGCGATCGTATCGGCAGCCGTCGGTCTCGCGGCGGCTTGCGCATCGACCGCGGCTGCGGCCCATGTCGGTGTCGGCGTCTATCTGGGCCCGCCTGCTCCCGTCTACGGGCCGCCGCCCGTCTACTACGCGCCGCCGCCCGTGGTCTACGCGCCACCGCCGCCCGTCTACTACGGCGGCTATCGAGGCGACTACTGGCGCGGCCCGCGCTGGTACGGGCACGGGCATCATCGCGGCTGGGAAAGGCATCACGGTCACGGACGCTGGTGACGTCGGCGGACGGGCATACGGGCTGAAGAGGCAAACCGCCCGTCCGTTTTCACCGATCACGCTACAGTAGCGAAAGTCCGGCATGGCGCGAGTCCATGTCGCCGCTCGGCCCGCTACGACACAAAAGCGTGATCACTCTTCCTCTTTCCGCCGCCCGCACGCTGCATCTGGCCGCACAAGGCCTGCTCACGCCGCCGCGCCGCAAGGCGACCAAGGCCGATGTGCTCGACGCGATCCGGCAGATGGCGCAACTGCAGATCGACACGATTCACGTCGTCGCGCGAAGTCCGTATCTGGTGCTGTTCAGCCGGCTCGGGCCTTATCAGCCGCAATGGCTCGACGAACATCTCTCGGAAGGCCGGCTCTTCGAATACTGGTCGCACGAGGCATGTTTTCTGCCCATCGAGGACTACGGCCTGATGCGTCACCGGATGCTCGATCCGTCCGATATGGGCTGGAAATACGCCGCCGACTGGCACGCGCAATACCGCGTAGACATCGACAGGTTGCTCGCGCATATCCGCGCGACGGGGCCGGTGCGCTCGGCGGATTTCGCGCGCGAGGCGGGCAAAGGCAATGGCTGGTGGGACTGGAAGCCGGAGAAGCGGCATCTCGAAGTGCTGTTCGCGATCGGCGAATTGATGGTCGCGGAGCGGCGCAATTTCCAGCGCGTCTACGATGTAACGGCGCGCGTGCTGCCGCACTGGAACGATGCGCGCGATCTGCAATCCGCCGATGCCGTCGCGCAAGAACTGCTGCGGCGCAGTTGCCGCGCGCTCGGTGTCGTGCGCGCGGACTGCGTCGCCGACTATTACCGGATGCCGCGCCGCCCGTACGTCGACGCGCTCAACCGGCTGGCTGACGAGGGCGAACTGACGCCCGTGCGCGTCGACGGCTGGAAACAGGACACGTTCGTGCATCGCGACTTCGCGCCCCTCGTCGACGACGCTTCGAACGGCAAGCTCGCATCGACGGTGACGACGCTGCTCTCGCCGTTCGATCCCGTCGTCTGGGACCGCAAGCGCGTCGCCGCGCTGTTCGATTTCGACTACGTGATCGAGTGCTACGTGCCCGCTGCGAAGCGCAAATACGGCTACTACGTGCTGCCGATCCTGAATCGCGGCAAGCTGATTGGGCGCGCCGATGCGAAGGCGCATCGCGCGAGCGGCGTGTTCGAAGTGAAGTCGCTGCACCTGGAGCCGGGCGTGCGCGTGAGCGGCCGGCTCACGTCGGACTTGCGGCGCGCGCTGCAACGTTGCGCGGACTGGCACGGCACGCCGCAACTGCAGATCACGTCGGGGCCTGACGGCCTCGCTCAAGCGCTCGCCGCCGCCGACGCCGATTGAGCGCGCACCTTCACAGGCTCAGTGCAATGCGGCCCACGCGAGCGACAACGAAAACATCCCGAGCACGACGGAAGCGGCGCGCTGCATCTTCACCGGATCGAGCCACCTGAGCCTGCCGCTGCCGAGCGCCGCGCCAAACGCGATCCACGCGAGCGCGATCGGCAAGAGCAGGCACGCGAACAAGGCCATCGCGAACCCATAGCCCGCGAGGCTTTCGAAGGCGATCGGCGGAAAGATCGTGCCCGCGAACAACAAGGCCTTCGGATTGAGCAGCGTCGCGACGAAGAGCGCGCGCGGTCCGTTCGCCGGCGCCATCGAATCAGGCAACGCGACCGCCGCGCGCCACATGTCGATCGCGAGATACGCGATGTAAAGACCGCTCGCGATGCGCAGCACCGAAGGCAGCCACGGCAGCGTATGCGATGCGCGTGCGAGAAAGCAGCCCCATGCGGAAATCGACACGAGATAGCCAGCCAGTTCCGCGCCGATCAGCGGCAGCGAGGGGCGCGCGCCCTGGCGCAATCCGGCTGCGGCCAGCAGCGTATTCGTGGGGCCAGGTGTGATCAGCACGACGACGATGCCGAGCGCGAGCATCACTGCATCGCGAAGGGAAACCAGCGAGGAAAGCATCAGGAGAAGATGGGCGATTCGAAACGAGCGCCCTTTGTATCACAGGCAGACGACGATGCCGAAATCCTGTGACCAGATGTTGCAGGCGATGCATGCGGCGCCAATGAAGCGCCACATGCATGCAAGGGAAGCCAACCGTCAGCGATCGAGCTTGACCCGCAATTCGCGGGCCGTTTCGAGCAGACCTTCGTAGCCGGAACGCGCGTGTTCCGGCAGGTCCGGATCGCCGACCAGCGCGCCCAGTGTCTCAATCAGGCTGTAGAGGATGCCGCGCGCCGCGCTCACGGCAATGTTGCCCGACGACACCATTTGATCCACATGCGTCACGGCTGCATCGAGGTGTTCGAGGTCCGGCTGTTCGCCAGTTTTCTGCTTGTCCGGATCATCGCGCGTCATGATGAATCGTCGCTCCTGTTCTGACATCGTGAAGGAATCGGTACTGTCGTTATATACCCATCGCGCACAGCCGTCCATTCGCACAGACGGCATGCATCGGCGGGTATCCGTTCGACTGACTGCGATCAACGCCGGTTCACTCCGCGCTCATCGCTTATGGCGTCCGGCGAGAACGCCGGGATGTTAGCGACATGGCCGTCGGCGATCGCTTCGCTCTAGGGCCCCCATGAAACCTCACGCGGCACGTGCACGCCGCACGAAGAGCCGCCGCGTCATGCCGAACGCAACGAGATTGCCCGCCACGACGAGCACGAGCCCGATGACGGCAAGCACCGACCATCGATAGCCTTCGAACACCGTCGATACCGCAAGCGCGACGAACGGAAACAGCACCGTGCAATACGCGGCGCGCTCGGGCCCGATGCGGCCGACGAGCATCAGATATGCGGTGAAGCCGATCACCGAGCCGGGCACGGCGAGATAGACAAGCGCGCCGAGATAACGCGCGTCCGCTTCGAGCGCAAAAGGCAAACCGGCGGCGAGACTGCCGAGCGTCAGCACGCCCGCGCCGATCAGCATCGCCCAGCTGTTTGTGACGATGGGATGCAGGCCCATCGACTGCATGCGGCTCGACAGCAGATTGCCCGCCGAGAAGCACATCGTCCCCGCGAACGCGACGGCAAGACCGAGCCATGCCGCGTGATCGCCGAGGTGCCCCGCCATCTGTTGCAGCGACAGGCACACGATGCCCGCAAGCCCAAGCACCGCGCCGACGATCGCCGTCGGCTGCAACGGGCGGCCCATGAAAAGTCGACCGTTGAGCGAGTTCAGCAGGGGTGCCGTCGAAAACACGACGGCAACGAGACCGCTCGGCACGACGCCTTCCGCGTAGTAGAAGCAAAGGAAGTTCACGCAAAAGAGCGCGAGGCCCTGTGCCGCGAGAAAGCGCCACGCGGCTCGCGGCGGCCACACGGGACGGCGCATCAATTTGAGCAGCGCGAACAGCACGATTGCCGCGAGCCAGAATCGGCAGGCAATCGACACGGGCGCCGGCACGACGCCGAGCTGCCACTTGATCGCGATCCAGGTGGTACCCCAGATCAGCACGGTCACGATATAGAGGAAGAGATTCATCGCCAGTGGGCCACACAATACGGTCTTCGGTCCGCCCGACTATGCGCCCGCGCGGGTCCGTCCGATTGTCCAGAATTGCGCACTTTCGAGCAGCCGGCGAAGGCGCAACGCACCAGGCCGTATACTTGTCGAACGACGCCTCATCCGTTTCAGCCTCTCATTCACGTGAACATTTCGTCCATTGCCACGACCGACCCCGCCGATCCGCCGTTCGGCCTGCATTCGGTCTGCCAGACGCTCAGCGAGTCGAATGCGACGCTCGAGCGTTTCGCGTGGCTCGGCGACAAGCTGGCCATCGCGATCTGGACGCGCGAGACCAAAGAGGCCGAGACGGTCTACGATCAGCCCGGCCATCACACGCTGTCGTGCTATCTCGACGGCGGCTATCGCACCGAGCGCCAAAAGCTGCCGGGGCGCTACGGCGCGCCGAGCCGTTTGTGCGCGCTGCCCGGCGATCACGAATCGCGCTGGTGGGTGCGCGGCCATATGCACTTCATGCATCTGTATTTCCTGCCCGAGCACTTCACGCAGCGCGCGATCCGCGAACTCGACCGCGAGCCGCGCGAACTGACGCTGGCCGATCGGACGTACTTCGAGGACGAGCGCATTGCGAGCCTGTGCCAGTCGCTCGCGAGCGACACTTGGGACGACGCCGACGGCCGCTTGCGTGCAAACGAAACGTCGCACGAAGTGTTGAGCCTGCTGTTGCGCTCGCAGGGTGTGAACCGCACGGACGCCGTGCTCAAAGGCGGTCTCGCCGTCGCGACGCGCCGCCGTCTGCGCGATTACATCGACACGAATCTGACGCAGCCGCTCACGCTCGGCGAACTGGCCGCCGTCGCGAACCTCTCCGAATTTCATCTCGCGCGGATGTTCCGCACGTCGTTCGGTCTGCCGCCGCACGCGTGGATCGCGCGGCAAAGGCTTGAACGCGCGCGCACGCTGCTGCGCACGACGGCAATGCCGCTCGCCGAAATCGCGACGCAATGCGGCTACGCGAACGCGAGCCACTTCAGCCACCGGTTCCGTCAAGGCACCGGCGTGTCGCCCGCCGTCTATCGACAAGCGCTGCGCGCGGGCTGAAGCTTCACGCCTCGCGCCGCTTTCGCGGCGTACTCTTTTCCCTTGGCTTTCTTCGTTGAGTGCGTCAAGCGCGACGTCTTCTGACGCGCGCTCATCCGTCGAGGCCGCCTCTCACGAGATCGGTCGACTCAATTTGTCCATTTTAGACAAATAGTCTATAGTCAAACACGAGCCGCGCCGCGCATTTGCCGCGCCCTATGCCACTGCTTTCACTCGAGGACAGAACTCATGCAAATCAGGGAATTCGGAGTCGAACGCTGGATGGATCTCTACGAGAACCATTGCGAGCTGAATCTGGCGGAAACGTGCGTGGAATCACTGACGGTCGGCGAATTGCTGAGGATCGCGGGCAAGGAAGATGCGCTGCCCGGCGAGATTCTGCCGATGAAGCTGACGTATGGCGCGATCGACGGCACTGAGCGGCTGCGTAGCAACGTCGCGTCGCTGTATGAGAAGCAGCGTGTGCCGAACGTGCTGATCACGCATGGCGCGATCAGCGCGAACGCACTGGTCTACGAAACGCTCGTCGAACCCGGCGATCATGTGATCTCCGTGTTGCCCACGTATCAGCAGCACTATTCGATTCCGGAGAGCTACGGCGCGAACGTCGACGTTCTGCGTTTGCGCGAGGAAAACGCGTTCCTGCCCGATCTCGATGAACTGAAGCGCATGGTGACGCCGACAACGCGCGTCATCGCGATCAACAATCCGAACAACCCGACGGGTTCGCTGATGGACCGCGTGTTCCTCGAACAGATCGCGCAAATCGCGCGTTCATGCGGCGCCTACGTGCTCTGCGACGAGGTATATCGCGGCACCGATCAGGACGGCAACGGCTTCACGGCATCGATCGCGGATATCTACGAGAAAGGCATCAGCACCGGCAGCATGTCGAAGACATGGTCGCTCGCAGGCCTGCGCGTGGGCTGGATCGCCGCGCCTGTTGAGATCGTCGAGCGCGTGCGGATTCATCGCGACTACAACACGATCAGCGTCGGCATGCTCAATGATCTGCTCGCGTCGATCGCGCTCGAAAACCGCACGGCGATTCTCGAACGCAATCACGGCATTCTGCGCACGAATCTCGCGCTGCTCGATGCGTGGATCGCGAAAGAGCCGCTGCTGTCCTGGGTGAAGCCGAAGTCGGGCACGACGGCGCTGGTGCGTGTCGATGTCGATATGCCGTCGCGCGATTTCTGCGTCGCGCTGATTGAAAAAACGGGCGTGATGTTCACGCCGGGCAGCGCGCTCGATGTGGAAGGTTATGTGCGCATCGGCTATGCGAACAATCGCGATGTGCTGCTTGCGGGGCTTGCGAAGGTGTCTGAGTTTTTGCGGGATATCGCGCGTTGAGACTCGTTGTGTGGAAGACTTCGCTCCGTGTTCGTCGTGTTCGTGTTCGTGTTCGAAGCGAAGGCTTCCGCGTTACCCCTACTTCAACGCCCGCGCCAACACCCGCGCAACATGCAACGCATCGACACCCGCGCCGTCGTGAATCTGATGACGGCAGCTCGTCCCGTCGGCGACCATCACGGTATTCGCGTCGATCTTGCGCACGGCGGGTAGTAACGACAACTCGGCCATCGCCATCGATGCGTCGTAATGCTCGGCTTCATACCCGAAGCTGCCCGCCATCCCACAGCACGACGATTCGACCGTCGACACCTTCAGCTCAGGAATCCACTTCAGCACGGTTTGCACGGGCGAAAACGCATCGAACGCCTTCTGATGACAGTGACCGTGCACGAGCGCCTGATTCACGCCACCGTCTAGCGGTTTCAATTCGAGCTTCAGGCGGCCAGCCTTCTGTTCGCTGACGAGAAATTCCTCGAACAGCATCGCGCGCTTCGACAAACGCTCCGCCTCTTCACCGAAGCCGTATTGCAGAAACTCGTCACGCAACGACAGCAGACACGACGGTTCCAGCCCGACCACGGATACGCCGCGCTCGACGAACGGCCTGAACGCATCGAGCACTCTGCGCGCCTCGCGCTTCGCTTCGTCGACGAGACCCGCTGCGAGGAACGTGCGTCCGCAGCACAGAGGACGCTCCCCTGCGCGCGTATTGAAGTGCACGGTATAACCCGCTGCTTCGAGCACCTGTTGCGCAGCGCGCGCGTTCTCCGGTTCGATGCTGTTGTTGAACGTATCGACGAATAGCAGCACTTCTTTCTGCGTTTCTTTCGGCGCCTTCGAAGATGCAGCCTTCACATTGGCGTCGCTCAGAAACGGCTTGACGAAGCGCGGCAACGAACGCTGCGGCGCAAAGCCCAACGCGCGCTTCACCGGCGACAGGTTCGCAGCGAATGCGAACACGCTGGGCATGCGGGCCGCCATCGCCGCATAACGCGGCATGAACGCGATCATCTTCTCGCGCAAGCGCAGACCGTGCTTTTGCGCCCACGCTGCGCGCGCCTCGATCTTGAACTTCGCCATGTCGACGCCCGTCGGGCAATCGCGCTTGCAGCCCTTGCACGACACGCACAGATCGAGCGTATCCTTCACGTCCTCGCTCGCGAGCCCTTCCGCGCCGAGCTGCCCCGACAGCGCGAGCCGCAACGTATTCGCGCGCCCGCGCGTCACATGCTGCTCGTCTTTCGTCACGCGATAGCTCGGACACATCGTGCCCGCATCGAACTTGCGGCAATGTCCGTTGTTGTTGCACATCTCGACGGCTTTCGCGAGGCCGCCCGCCAGATCGCTGCCCGTTCCGGGTGCCGTTTCCACGCCCGTCAGCGGATCGCGCTCGACATTCCACGACGACCAGTCGAGCGCGGGCATCAACGGACGCACCTTGTATCCGGGCGCAAAACGGAAGTTGCGCGTGTCGTCCATCTTCGGCGGACGCACGATCTTGTCCGGATTCATCCGGTTGTCGGGATCGAAAAGCGCCTTGATCTCGCTGAACGCCTGATTGATGCGCGGACCGTACTGCCACGCAACCCATTCGCCGCGGCACAGGCCATCGCCATGCTCGCCCGAATACGCGCCCTTGTATTCGCGCACGAGCGCGGCCGCTTCTTCCGCGATGGCGCGCATCTTCTTCGCGCCGTCGCGGCGCATGTCGAGAATGGGCCGCACGTGCAGCGTGCCGACGCTCGCATGCGCGTACCACGTCCCTTCCGTGCCGTTGCGATGAAACACGTCCGTGAGCCGGCTCGTGTATTCGGCGAGGTGTTCGAGCGGCACCGCGCAATCTTCGATGAACGACACGGGCTTGCCATCGCCCTTCATGCTCATCATGATATTGAGGCCCGCCTTGCGCACTTCCCACAACGCTTTTTGTTCGGCGGCGTCGGGCATCTGCACAACCGAATCGGGCAAACCGAGATCGGCCATCAGCTCCGTCAACTGCTTGAGCAACGCGAGCTGCACATCGCGATCCTCGCCGGCGAACTCGACGAGCAGAATCGCTTCCGGCCTGCCGACCAGCGCCTTTTCGATCACCGGCCTGAACGAAGGGTTGCTCATCGCGAGCTCGATCATCGTGCGATCGACCAGTTCGACGGCAACGGGCTCGAGCTTCACGATGTGCTGCGTCAAGTCCATCGCCTGCCAGAACGTCGGGAAGTTCACCACGCCCAGTGTCTTGTGCGCGGGCAATGGCGTGAGCTTCAGCGTCAACTGGCGGCTGAACGCGAGCGTGCCCTCCGAGCCGACAAGCAGATGCGCGAGATTTGCAAAGCCATCGTCGGTATGAGCACGCGGATTCTGGCAGTCGAACAGATCGATGTTGTAGCCCGCGACGCGCCGCAGCACCTTCGGCACCCGCGCGACGATCTCATCGCGCTCGCGCAGCGCAATTGCCTTCACGCCTTCGAGGATCTGCTGCAAGCGCGCACCCTGCGGCGCGTTGCGCAGCGAAGCGAAATGCGCTTGCGTGCCGTCCGCGAGAATCGCGTCAATCGCTTCGACGTTGTGGACCATGTTGCCGTATTCGATCGAGCGCGAACCGCACGAGTTGTTGCCCGCCATCCCGCCGATCGTGCATTGCGCCGCCGTCGACACATCGACGGGAAACCACAGGCCATGCGGCTTCAGCCACGCATTCAGATGATCGAGCACGATGCCGGGCTCGACCGTCACCGTGCGCTTGTCCTTGTCGAAGTCGATGACCTGATTGAGCCATTTGCTCGTATCGACGACGAGCGCCTCGCCCACCGTCTGTCCGCACTGGCTCGAACCCGCGCCGCGCGCGAGCAGCGGCACATGCTCGCAGCGCGCGATGTCCAGCGCGACGCGCAGATCGTCCTGGTCGCGCGGCACGACGACGCCGATCGGCGTGATCTGATAGATCGATGCATCCGTCGAATAACGGCCACGGCTTGCGGCATCGAACAGCACGTCGCCGCGCAGTTCCTTGCGCAGCCGGTTGGCGAGCGGCGTCCCCGTGCGCGCCGACGAAGGCACGAGATGAATCGGTTTGACGAGCAGAGTGGAGTTTGCGTTCGACATGTGCTTCGGCCTGTGAGAATGCCTGGAAGGCGACGCTTATAGGCGATAGGCGAGCCCTGAAAAGCGGGACTATTCGAGCGTGACGCTGACGGGCGCGAGCCCTTCGATGTGTCCGCGCGCGGTGCCCGCCCCCTGTGGGAAGAACATGCCCGTATAGGAACCCGTCGTGACGATCATGTCGGGCGTCACGGCAATGCCGCGATGCTGCGTGCAGTGATTGACGAGCCATGTCAGCAGACGCCGCGGGTCGCCGCACGGATTCGAAGGCGCCGCCTTCACGACGTCGCGCTCTTCGAACGTGAAGGTGAGCGTCGGCGCGACGAACGAAAAATCGCGCCGGTACTTCGTGAACTCACCGGCGATCAACACGCCGTGATTCTGCAAGTCCGCGAGTTGCGCGAGCTTGTCGACGTTGGGCCACTGCTCGAAGCGGCTCGCAACGATTTCGATGGTAGCCGCCATCGAGTCGATTGCGTCAAGCACTTCCACTTCATGATAGGCCTTCGTCGCGGGCTCGAAACGCCGGTTGAAGCGGAACGCGATTTCCAGTTCGAGGCCGAGCGGCTTGTAGTGAGCGCGCGGCAGACGCGCGCCGTCGACATGCAGATCGCTCGACGGCAGCGGCGCGCCCTGAATCGCGCCCTCGGCGGATTTCGCGCCGATTTTCCAGCCACCGATGCGCGCGCCGCGCGATGCCAGCAGTTCGTGCTGGATCGCGTAAGCAGCGCTTGCGTCGGCGGGAATCAGTTCGGTCGGGAGCGACGCGAGCGTCGTGTGATCGGCGCGCGCGTCGGCGAGTTGTCGGCTCAGCATGTTCATTCAGACGTTAGCAAGGTTCACGCGTTGAAGCGCGTGGCAGGTTGTGCGCTCGGCTCTGCGCCGACAGCGAAACGGCTTTCCGGTTGCATGCGGAACGCGAGCACGACGCCGATCGCCATCAGCAGCATGCTGCCCACGAAAGGCAGTTCCCAGTTGCCGAATGAATCGATCAGATAGCCCGACAGCACAGGCGAAATGATCGCCGCGAGCGCCGAGCCCGTATTCATCATGCCGCTCGCGGTGCCCGAGTATTCCGGCGCGATGTCCATCGGAATCGCCCACATCGGCCCGATCGTCATCTCGGCAAAGAAGAAGCCCGACGACAGACACACCATCGACACATACAGGTTGTGCGTGAGCATCAACGGCACCAGCGATGCGAGCGTGAGCAGCATGCAGATCGACACCATCCAGCTGCGTGCGCGCTTGAGGCTGCCCGTGCGCTCGAAGAGCTTGTCGGTGACGATGCCGCCCAGCGTATCGCCGATCACGCCCGCGAAAAACACCGCCGAAGCGAACACAGCCGACTTCTTCAGATCGAGGTGATAGCTATGCAGGAAGTACTGCGGAATCCAGCTGAGGAAAAGCCACAACGTCCAGCCATAGCAGAAGTACACGACGGTCACAGGTGCCATGCGCTTGAAGAGCGCTTTCCACGGCACGTTTGCAGTTTTGACTTTCGGCGCGGGCAGCATGTCGAGTTCCGCCTGCGTGATGCGACGATGCTCTTTCGGATGCTCGGTGAACGTCAGCGCCCATACGACGACCCACAGCAAGCTGAACGCGCCGCAGATATAGAACGATTCGCGCCAGCCCCACGTCGTCATCACGAGCACGATCACGCCGGGCGCAACGGCATTGCCGATGCGCGCCGCCGCGTGCGTGATGCCCTGCGCGAATCCGCGCTTCTCTTTCGCGACCCAGCGCGACATTGCAGCCGTCGCGGCAGGAAACGTCGCGCCTTCGCCGAAGCCGAGCAGCACGCGCGCGACGAGCAGCGAGATCAGGCCGCCCGCGAAGCCCGTCAACAGCGTCGCGACGGCCCAGATCGCGCCGCACGCGAGCAGCGTGCGCTTCGCGCCGAAGCGATCGCTCACCCAGCCGCCGATGATCTGGAACACGAGATACGGATACGCGAAGGCCGAGAAGACGAGGCCGACTTCCGTATGCGAAAGATGAAACTCCTTGCCGAAGCCCGCAGCCGCCGTGCTGACATTGACGCGGTCAAGGTAGGTGATGAAGTACATGATGCATAGCATCAGTAGAACGATACTGGTCGCACTGGTCACACGAAACCGCTTCATCGTCTGTCTCCGTTGCTTGCGACGGCGCGTTCGCGCAGGCTGTTCAGCCGTGATGCCGCGCGAGCCGCTGTCTGCGTGGTCTGCCGTTTGCGTTGATCGCGTCTGTGGTGCTGTTCGCTTGCGTGCTTCTTTCTTGTTGTTGTGCGTCGCGCTGACGAGGCGCGTGGGGTTACTACGCCATCGTCATCGTCTTCGAATGAAGGAAGCAGTGTGATTCGCTTCCTTCATCGCTGATGTTTATCGGCGGATCACGCGGCCGCCTTGAGCTTCGGCGCGTTCGGCTGTGACATCAGGAACTCCATCGCGGCGGGCAGTCCGCTCGCGGCGATGGGCACGCCCGCGAGTTGCAGGCCCATTTCGACGCCCGCGAGCGTGGCCATCAGCGTGAGGTCGTTGCAGTCGCCCAAGTGGCCGATGCGGAACATGCGCCCCTTCATCTTGCCGAGGCCCGTGCCGAGCGACATGTCGAAGCGTTCGTAGATAACCTTGCGCACCGCATCGGCATCGATGCCATCCGGCATCATCACACCCGTCAGCACGGGGCTGTAGACGGAAGGATCGACGCATTGAATCTCAAGGCCCCACGCGCGCACTGCGCGGCGGCACGCTTCGGCGAGGCGGCCGTGACGCGCGAACACGTTGTCGAGCCCTTCACCGAGAATCATGTCGAGCGCTTCCGAGAGCCCGTACAGCAGGTTCGTGTTCGGCGTGTACGGCCAGTAGCCGCTCTTGTTCATTTCGATGATTTCGGCCCAGTCCCAGAACGCGCGCGGCAGCTTCGCGTGTTTGCCTGCCTCGATCGCCTTCTGCGATACCGCGTTGAAGCTGATGCCGGGCGGCAGCATCAAGCCCTTCTGCGAGCCGGACACGGTCACGTCCACGCCCCATTCGTCGTGGCGATAGTCGGCGCATGCGAGGCCCGAGATCGTATCGACGAGCAGCAGCGCCGGATGGCCCGCCGCATCGATCGCGCGGCGCACGGCCGCGATGTCGGAGGTAACGCCCGTCGACGTTTCGTTGTGCACGACGCACACGGCCTTGATCGCATGCTGCGTGTCTTCGCGCAGACGCGCTTCGATCATCTGCGGCTGCACGCCGCGCCGCCAGCCTTCGATGCCGGGCAGGCCCAGAAACTCCGCCTTCAGGCCGAGGTTGTCGGCCATCTTCTTCCACAGCGTCGCGAAGTGGCCCGTCTCGTACATCAACACGTGATCGCCGGGGCTCAGCGTGTTCGACAGCGCGGCCTCCCAGGCGCCCGTGCCCGACGCCGGATAGATCACGACGGGCTGCTGCGTCTTGAAGATCTTCTTGATGCCTTCGAGCACTTTCAGGCCCAGCGCGCCGAACTCCGGACCGCGATGGTCGATGGTCGGATAGCTCATCGCCCGCAGGATGCGGTCGGGCACCGGGCTCGGACCCGGAATCTGCAAAAAGTGGCGGCCTGCGGGATGAAAGTCCAGGTTCAGCATCGGTCGATCTCCTCGATTGAATTTTGCATGCAAAAAACTATAACAACGGATCGCGATCGGCCCAAGGCAGTGTTTACCCGCGTATTCCCTTGGAGAGACTTGCATGCTTTAAAATCGGCGCATATCGCTTGAGGATTTTTGTATGCAAAATTCGGACATTGACGCAGGCATGACACCGCCTCCCCTGATGCCGAAAGTCGAACGCCAGCGTCTGCACGACACGGTGGTCGAACACATCCGGCGCTTCATCGTCGAAGGCGTGCTGGAGCCGGGCAAGAAGCTGAACGAACGCGAGTTGTGCGAGACGCTCGGCATTTCGCGCACGCCGCTGCGCGAGGCGCTGAAGGTGCTCGCGGCGGAAGGGCTGATCGATATCGAGCCGAATCGCGGCGCGTCGGTGTCGAAGATGTCGGAAGCGGAGATACGCGAGACGTTCGAGCTGATGAGCGGGCTCGAGGCGTTTTCAGGCGAACTGGCCGCCGAGCGCATGACGGCTGCCGAGCTGACGGAGATCAAGGCGCTGCACTATGCGATGCTCGCGTGCCGCACGCAGAACGATCTGGCCGGCTACTACAGCCGCAATCAGGCGATTCACGACAAGATCAACGAGGCCGCGCGCAATTCGGCGCTGCGTCAGACGTATGTCGCAGTGAATCGCAGATTGCAGGCGCTGCGCTTTCGCTCGAACTTTCAGACCCCGAAGTGGGATCGCGCGATTCACGATCACGATGAAATGCTGAAGGCGCTGGAAGCGCGCGACGGCAAGCGTCTTAGCACGATCTTGCGGCAGCATCTGCTGGATAAGCGCGATGCCGTGTTGCAGATACAGTCGCGGGAGGATGCGGCGGCGGGGAAGTTGAAGGCTTGATTTAAAGGCTTGAAATGAAGAACGCACGGCGAATTGCCGTGCGTTTTTTATCATGGGATCACGAACCCATCACCCGTTCGCCTGCCCCGTATGATCCTTCTGCCGCAACGACTGCGGCAAACCATAAAGAACGATCAACGCGCAGATCAGGCTCAACGCGCCGATCACATACAACGCAGGCGTCGTGCTTCCCGTCACGTCGCGCACGCGCCCGACCATCACCGGGCTCACGATTCCGCCCAACTGTCCCAGCGTATTGATCAGCGCGATACCGCCCGCGGCACCCGCGCCCGTCACGAGCTTCGGCGGCAGCGCCCAGAACGCGGGAATCGAAGCGATCACGCCGGCGCCGAGCACGGCGAGCGCGACCACGAGCATCACAGTCTGCTTGTCGAAGAAGCCCGCGGCAAAGAACCCGACAGCCGCCATCACCAGCAGCGCGCTCACGAACTTGCGGCGCTCGCCCGACGCGTCCGACATCCGCCCGACCACCACCATGCAGATAGCACCGCAGATATACGGCACGGCCGTCAGCAGACCGATGATCGTCGGGCTTTGCGTGCCGGCGCTGCGGATCAGATGCGGCGCCCAGAAATTGAGGCCGTAAGACGCGATCTGAATGAGGAAATAGATGAGGCCCAGCGTGAGAAAACCAGGCGTGCGAATCGCGCCGAGCAGCGAGTGACCGTGCGCCGTCGGCTGCGCCTGCTGCGCGACCTGAGCCGACAGATACGTTTTCTCGGCGGGCGACAGCCAGCCTGCATCGTCGATGCGATCCTTCAGCACCTTCAGCACAAGAATGCCGAGCACGACGCACGGCAAGCCGCCCAGCATGAAGAGCCAATGCCAGCCGCGAATGCCGAACACGCCGTCCATCTGACCGAGCACGAGGCCTGAAATCGGTGCGCCGACCAGACCCGAAAACGCCGATGCAAGAAACAGCAGCGACGTGATACGTCCGCGATAGCTCGCCGGAAACCACAGCGTCAGATAGTAGAGCACGCCCGGCGCAAAGCCCGCTTCCATCGCGCCGATCACGAAGCGCAGTCCATAGAACTGCCATTCGTTCGTGACGAAGACCATTGCCGCCGTCGCGAGACCCCATGAAATCATGATCCGCGCGATCCATTTGCGCGCGCCGACCTTGTACAGCAGCATGTTGCTCGGCACTTCAAAGAGCACGTAGCCGATCACGAAGAGACTCGCGCCGAGACCGTACGCGGTATCGGAAAAGCCGAGGTCGCTTTGCAGCTGGAACTTCGCGAAGCTGATGTTGATGCGATCGAAGAATGCGAACAGGTAGCAGATCATGATGAGCGGCATCAACCGCCACGCTACCTTTTTGATGATGTCGGCTGTCGCCGATAGCTTGTCGTCGCGGCTGTCCGCCGCCACTGCGCCTGGTGTGCTCATGCTTGTCTCCACGCCGGATTCGGCGATGCCGTCCGGTCGTCAGTGTTGTTGTCGAAGTGAATGAAACTCAGATGGCGCCCACGTAATCGGGCACGGGATGCACGTCGCAATTGCGGCCTGCCTTCATCAGCTGCCCCGGCACGTCGTGACCGAGCAGTGCCGGCAGCGTGCGCGACAACGCGATCAGCTTCTGCAAGTCGATGCCCGTCGGAATGCCCATTTCGTCGCACATGTTGACGAGGTCTTCCGTGCAGATGTTGCCCGACGCGCCCGGCGCGAACGGGCATCCGCCGAGGCCGCCGAGCGCCGCGTCGAAACGGCGCGCGCCCGCTTCATACGCGGCCAGCACGTTCGCGAGACCGAGGCCGCGCGTGTTGTGAAAGTGCAGCGTGAGCGCGTCGGCAGGCACGCGTTGCAGCACGCGCTTGACGAGCCGCGCGACCTGGCGCGGGTTCGCCATGCCTGTCGTATCCGCGAGCGTGATGCCGTTGATGCCCATTTCACGGTACGCGTCGACGATCGACACCATGCGGTCTTCGTCGATCGCGCCTTCGAACGGGCAGCCGAATGCGGTCGCGACCGTCGCGTTCAACGACACCGTAAAGTGCCGCGCGAGCCGCACGATATCGCCGAACGCATCGAGCGACGCTTCGCAGCTCATCCGCATGTTCGCGCGGTTATGCGTCTGGCTCGCGGACATCACGAGGTTCAGCTCGTCGGCGCGCGCAGCGAGCGCGCGCTCGGCGCCCTTCACGTTGGGTACGAGCGCAACGAAGATCACGCCTTCGCGTCGCTGGATCTGCGTGAAGACCGCTTCGCCGTCGCGCAGCGCGGGAATCGCTTTCGGCGAAACGAACGAACCCGCCTCGATGCGCGTAAAGCCTGCCGTCGACAGCTGGTCGATCAGCGCGATCTTGTCGGCCGTTTCGACCCACGTCGGCTCGATCTGCAAGCCGTCGCGCGGCGCGACTTCCTGCACGGTCAGCTTGTCGAACCGGATATCGTCGCGGTCGAAGTTCATTGCACGGCTCCTTCGCGGCGCAGCCGCTCGATTTCGCTTTGTTCATAGCCGAGCCCGGCCAGCACGCTCGACGTATGCTCGCCGAGCGTGGGGCCTTGCCAGCGCACTTCGCCCGGCGTCTCCGACAGCTTCGGCACGATGCCCGGCATCTTCACCGACGCGCCGCCCGGCAAGTCGGCGTTCAGCAACATCTCGCGCGCCTGGTAGTGCGGATCGGCGACGATGTCGGCCACGGAATAGATGCGGCCCGACGGCACTTCCGCGCTTTCGAGCGCGGCCAGCACGTCGTCGATCGAATGATGCGAGGTCCACGCGGTGATCGCGGCATCGAGCATCGCGGTCTGCGCGACGCGGCCATCGTTGCGCGCGAGCGCGGGATCATCGGCGAGATCGGGGCGGCCGATCACATGCATTAGCCGCTTGAAGATCGGATCGCTATTGCCCGCGATCACGACGAAGCCGCCGTCTTCCGTGCGATACGTGTTCGATGGCGCAATGCCCGGCAGCGCGCCGCCGCTGCGTTCGCGCACATGGCCGAGCAGATCGAATTCGGGCACGAGGCTTTCCATCAGGTTGAACACGCTCTCGAGGAGCGACACGTCCACCACCTGTCCGTCGCCCTGCCCCGTCTTCACGCGCAGCACCGACATCAACGCGCCGATCACGCCATGCAGCGACGCGAGCGAATCGCCGAGGCTCACGCCGACACGCGCCGGCGCGCCATCGACATCGCCCGTCGTATAGCGGATGCCGCCCATCGCTTCGCCGATCGCGCCAAAGCCCGGACGATCGCGATACGGGCCCGTCTGGCCATAGCCGGAAATGCGGACCATCGTGAGCTTCGGGTTGATCGCGTGCAGCACGTCCCAGCCGAGGCCGAGCTTTTCGAGCGCGCCAGGACGCAGGTTTTCGATGACGATGTCGGCGTCGGCGGCGAGACGCTTGACGACGTCGGCGCCTTCCGCCGACTTAAGATTCACGCAGATCGACTTCTTGTTGCGCGATTGCAGATACCACCAGAGTGACGTGCCCTCATGCAGCTTGCGCCATTTGCGCAGCGGGTCGCCCGTTTCGGGTGCTTCGATCTTGATGACTTCCGCGCCGAACTCGGCGAGCAGCCGCGCGGCGAACGGCGCCGCGATCAGCGTGCCGATTTCGACGACGCGGATACCCTGCAACGGACCACTCATGATGCTGTCTCCAATCTGAATTCATGTTGGAGACAAGGTTAGAAGCGCGGCTGCCAGAGCGTCCAACCGCATTTCGCCAACGACCGTTCGCGGTTCGCGAACGCTCCGCGCTAAGCCTTGCTGGACAAGGCTTCGACGGAACGCAGATGGTCGAATAAGAGCTTTGCGACGGGCGAAAGACGCGCCGCGTCGCGCGTGACGATGATGAGATCGCGTTCGGCCCAGTCGTCTTCGAGCGCGACGCTGACGAGGCCCAGAGGCCGCCCCATGATGCGGTAGACGTTGATCGGCAGCACGCCGACGCCCATGCCCGCCTGGATCATCCGGCACACGGCGTCGAAGCCGGGCACGTGGATGCGCAGCCTGAGCGGCTTGCCCGCCTGGCGCGCGGCCATATGCGTGCGCGCGTTGATCGAACTGGCCGAATGCAGGCCGACGTGATCGCTGTCGAGCGTTTCCGCGAACGCGACGCTCGTGCGTTCCGCGAGCGGATGATCGTCGCGCATCACGACGCATAGCGCGTCGTGCCGATAGTGCGTCGCTTCGAGGCCGCGCGCGTCGGCTTCACCGGAACAGATTCCGAGATCGGCGAGACTGTCCGCGACGGCTTCGACCACGCCGCCGCTCGGCCGCTCTTCGAGATCGATCTTCACGCGGTCGTTGACGGCGAGAAACGCGCGCAAATCTTCAGGCAAGAATTCGACAATCGCGGAGAGGTTCGCCATCATCCGCACATAGCCGCGCACGCCGCTCGCGTGTCCCGCGAGTTCGATGCCGATGTTCTCGATGCCGCGCATCACGCGGCGCGCGTGATGCAGCAGCGTTTCGCCCGCGGGCGTGAGCGTCATGCCGCGCGCGTTGCGCTGAAAGAGCGTCGCGCCGACCGCCTGCTCGAGTTCGAGCAGACGCTTGCTCGCTGCGGATACGGCGATGGCCTCGCGTTCCGCGGCGCGCGTCAGCGTGCCTTCCTCATAGACGGCGATGAAGAGTTGCAAGGTCGTGAGGTCGAGGCGGCGGTGGAGGTTCTTCAGGGTCATGGCGAATACGATGACGCGCAGTGTCGAGACTGCAACGCGTCATATTGTGCCGCGACGCCGCTTCGAATGCTTTCGGTGGGTACATATCCGCTATTCGCGATGCAATGCGATGCAATGCGATGCGATGCGTGGCGTGGGCGCCTATGCGTCGGCCCGAAAAGCGGATTTGCTATCCTGTGCGCTCTCTTCAACGCGTTGCCTGCGAGGTCATCGAATGCCGAGCGTCGCCATAGCGATCTTTCCGGGCGTCCAGGCGCTGGATGTCGCCGGCCCCGTCGATGTCTTCTCCGAAGCGAACGGTTTCGTCGACGGCAACGACCGCTATGAAGTGACGCTGCTCGCCGCCGACAGCAAGCCGCTGCGCGCATCGAACGGCATCACGTTCATCGCCGACAAAACGTTCGACCAGAAGCGCTCGTCCTTCGATCTCGCGCTGATCGCGGGCGGCCCTGCGTTGCCGGAGCGCGCGCCCGATCCGCGCCTGACGGACTGGCTCGCGAACGTCGCATCGCAATGCAGGCGCTATGGCTCGATCTGCACGGGCGCGTTCGCGTTGGGTCACGCGGGCCTGCTTGACGAGCGCAACGTCACGACGCACTGGCAGCACGCGCAACAACTCGCGACGCAATTCCCGAAAGCGCGCGTCGACTTCGATCGCATCTATCTGCGCGACGACCGGCTCGTGACATCGGCGGGCGTCACGGCGGGCATCGATCTCGCGCTTGCGCTCGTCGCCGAGGACCACGGCCCGCAGACCGCGCTGAAAGTGGCGAAGCGCCTTGTGGTGTTCTCGCAGCGGCAGGGCGGGCAATCGCAGTTCAGCCCTTACCTCACCGCGCCCGCCGACGAAACCTCGCCCGTCGCAAAGGTACAGGCGCACGTGATGGCGAACATCCGCGAGAACTTCACGGTCAAGCAACTGGCCGACGTCGCGGGGATGAGCGCGCGCAATTTCGCGCGGATCTTCGTGCAGGATACGGGCGTGACGCCGCATGAGTTCGTCGAGCGCGCGCGGATGGACACGGCGCGCAAGCTGCTGGAAAGCAGCGGCGCGGCGCTCAAGACGATTGCCTACGATTGCGGCTTCGGCACGGCCGACCGCATGCGCATCGTGTTCACGAAGCGTATTGGCGCGACACCGAAGCAATACCGCGAGCGCTTCCGGCAAGAGTAAGTGCTGCGTGAGAAAATGTCCCGCACATCAACGGCTCTTTAGAACCTCGACATGAACGCTACCACTTCCGTTCGCGCCATCGTCACCGGTCATACGCGCGGCCTCGGCGCGGCGCTCGCCGAACAGCTGCTCGCGCAAGGCATCGCCGTGCTCGGCATTTCGCGTTCGCGCAATGACGCGCTCATCGGGCGGCAAGGTTTCGAACAGGTCGAAGTCGATCTGTCGAATGCGGAACGCCTCGCGCAATTCCTCTCCGGCGCCACGTTGCGCAACTTCCTGAAAGGCGCGCAAACTGCGCTGCTGTTCAACAATGCAGGCATGGTGCAACCGATCGGTCCCATCGAAGGGCAGGACGTCGCCGCGATCGCGCAAGCCGTCACGCTGAACGTGTCCGCGCCGTTGATGCTGGCGAGCGCATTCGCCGCCGCAAGTCCCGATGCCGGCGACCGCCGGATCGTCCACATTTCCAGCGGCGCTGCGCGTCATCCGTACTCGGGCTGGAGCATCTACTGTGCGGCGAAGTCCGCGCTCGATCATCACGCGCGCTCCGTCGCGCTCGACGAGAACCGGGCACTGCGCATTTGCAGCGTCGCGCCGGGCGTCGTCGATACGAACATGCAGGCGGAGATTCGCAGCACGGGGCTGGACAAGTTCCCGATGCGCGAGAAGTTCGAGGAACTGAAGCGCAGCGGCAAACTGTCGACGCCGGAAGACTCGGCGGCCAAGCTGATCAGCTATGCGCTGAGCGATACGTTCGGTGCAGTGGCAACTGCGGATGTGCGGGAGTTGCCGCAGTAAACGCAGTTGCGTTGCACCGGAGTGAAGCCCCGAAAAGCCTCACCTTTGCGTGAGGCAACCTGATCAGGGACTTCATGAACGGCCTCATTACGGACCCGCCGCTTTTCTGAAAAGCGCGAAATTGCCGGGAAATGCGGGCTTTTTCATGCATTCTTCGTAGCGGCTATCCTGCTTGAGCCGCGTGAGAAGCGCCCCGGAAAACTCGCTCCCGAATATCCTCACCTCAAAGCATTTGGACCGCGATACGCAAGCGAGAAGCTCAGTATCGGTCAATCTCACGGTTCAGCATTTTCAGCCGCGTGCGTCCGTCCGGCGGCGCTCTCCCATTCGCAGCAGCCGCGCGTCCCGCGCCTGCTTCCAGCCTCGCCGCAGTGCGGCTTCCAGAAGCGCCTCATAGGCCGATAGCCCTGCCTCTCCGCCCACAAACGCGCGAGTGACCCGCGCGCTTCCCTCGTGAAAACCCCTACTCCCCTGTGAAAATTTATTTTCTCCGTATACATTCGATGTAAATTTACTTACATTGCCGACCACGCACACAACCCGCACCACCCGATGCCCCGTCACCCGACGCCCTCCGCCGCCTCCGAGCCGGCCATCGCCGCCCGCATCACGGCCGCGATGCCGATCCTCACGCCCGTTCACCGGCGCATGGGCGAGTTCGTGCTGGCCAATCAGTTTCGCGCGGCGACCATGCGTATCGACGAACTGGCAACGGCCGTCGGCGCATCCGTCGCGACGGCGAACCGCTTTTCGCGCGCGCTCGGTTTCGACGGCTATCCGGCGTTTCGCGAAGCGCTGGTGCGCGGCTTCGAAGCCACGCTCGCGCCCGTCGAACGCTTGCGCTCGGCGCAGGAGTCGCAGACCAATGGCGACGAACTGTTCAGCGCATCGCTCGAACAGGCCGCCACGAATCTCGGCACGACACGCAACGCGATCGACAGCGCAGCCGCCGAAGCCGCCGTCGAAGCGATCATCGGCGCGCGGCGCGTGTTCATCGTCGGTTCGGGCGCGAGCGCCTTTCTCGCGAGCCTGATGGAGCACAACCTGCTGCCGTATCACGACAACGTGCAGTCACTCGCGCTGATCGGCGGGCCGACACACGCTGCGCGCCGCCTCTTCAACGCGCGCAGCGGCGATCTGGTGATCGCGATCGCGTTCCCGCGCTATGTCGACGACACGATCGAGCTTGCGCGCCGCGCCGCCAGCCTCGGCGCCAACGTGCTCGCGTTGACGGACGGCCCGGCGTCGCCGCTCGCGGCGCTGGCCACGCGCTCGCTCTTCATCCGCGCGGAGCGGCGTCTTGCCGCGACGTCCGAAGCAACCGTGCTCGCGGTGATCGAAGCGCTGTGCGACGCCGTCGCGTATCGCGCGAAGCGTTCGGCCCAGGCCGCCGCAGACATGACGGAGTTCGTGCTGCCCTGGCTCACCGAAACGTCCGCGATGCATGCCACTCCGAAGACGGCCACGCGGCCGACCCCGCGACCAACCTCTAACCGAGCGAAGAAAAAGCAATGACGTCCAAAGCGGTAATCGCGATTCATGGCGGCGCGGGCACGATCGTGCGCGCGTCGATGGCCCCCGATGCGGAAGCCCGCTATCACGCCGAATTGCGCGCCGTGCTCGCTGCCGCGCAGCGCGTGCTCGCCGACGGCGGCAGCGCACTCGACGCCGTCACGCAAGCCGTGCGGCTGCTCGAAGACTGCCCGCTCTTCAACGCCGGACACGGCGCCGTGTTCACGTCGGCGGGCACGCATGAACTCGACGCGTCGATCATGGACGGCCGCACGTTGCAAGCGGGCGCCGTGTCGTGTGTGAAGCGCGTGCGCAATCCCATCGTCGCCGCGCGCCACGTGCTCGAATACAGCGAGCACGTGATGTTCACGGCCGACGGCGCGGAAGCATTCGCGCAAGCCCAGGGCCTCGAGTTCGTCGACCCGTCGTACTTCCACACCGACGCGCGCTATCGTCAGTGGCAACTCGCGCGCGAGCAGCAGCGCGCGATGCTCGACCACGACGGCGCGACGCTCGCCGCGCAAACGCCAGCGGCGCAAGCCAGAGACGATGCGCTGCCCCATGAGCCCATCGACCCGAACCGGAAGTTCGGCACGGTCGGCGCGGTCGCCGTCGATCTGTACGGCCACGTCGCGGCTGCCACATCGACGGGTGGCATCACGAACAAGCAGTTGGGCCGCGTCGGCGATGCGCCGCTGATCGGCGCGGGCTGCTATGCCGACGACGCCACCTGCGCCGTGTCGACCACGGGCTCGGGTGAAATGTTCATGCGCATGGTCGCCGCCTACGACGTCGCCGCGCAGATGGCGTATCGCGGCGTCTCGCTGGAAGAAGCGGCGAACGATGTCGTGATGAACCGCCTGCCGCGCATCGACGGACGCGGCGGCCTGATCGCCGTCGACGCGCAGGGCAACGTCGTATTGCCGTTCAACACGGAAGGCATGTATCGCGGCTATGCGCGCGTCGGCGAAGCGCCCGTCACGGCGATCTACCGCTAGACGCAACATCGCCGCATGTCCTTCATTGCAACAGACGCCGGGAGAAATCATCGTGACGAACATGTCGAACCAGCCGCGTCCGCTCGATAGCCTGCCGCCGCAACGTGTCGTCGATATTGACCGCCTGACGGTCTCGTTCCGTCGCGGCGAAAGCACGTTCGACGCAGTGCGCGACCTGTCGCTCACCGTCGATCGCGGCGAGACGCTCGCGATCGTCGGCGAATCGGGTTCGGGCAAATCGGTGACGTCGCTCGCGCTGATGCGCCTCGTCGAACACGGCGGCGGACGCATCGCGAACGGCAGCATCGCGTTCCGCCGCCGCAACGGCAGCGTGCTCGATCTCGCGCAGGCGTCGCAAGCGACGATGCGCGGCGTTCGCGGCGCGGACATCGCGATGATCTTCCAGGAGCCGATGACGTCGCTCAATCCCGTGTTCGCGGTAGGCGACCAGATCGGCGAAGCGATCGCGCTGCATCAGAACATGAGCCGCAGCGATGCGCGCGCGGAGACATTGCGTCTGCTCGATCTCGTGCGGATTCCCGAAGCGCGCCGCGTGGCCGCGCGTTATCCGCATCAACTGTCGGGCGGCATGCGGCAGCGCGTGATGATTGCAATGGCGTTGTCGTGCAAGCCGTCGCTGCTGATCGCCGACGAGCCGACCACCGCGCTCGACGTGACGATCCAGGCGCAAATCCTCCAGTTGATACGCGGCCTGCAGGACGAGATGAACATGGGCGTGATCTTCATCACGCACGACATGGGCGTCGTCGCCGAAGTCGCGGACCGCGTGCTTGTGATGTATCGCGGCGAGAAAGTGGAAGAAGGCGAATCGGGCGCGCTGTTCGCCGCGCCCGCGCATCCTTATACGAGGGCGCTGCTCGCCGCCGTGCCGAAGCTCGGCGCGATGCAAGGCACGAATGCGCCCGCGAAGTTTCCGTTGCTCACGCTCGATGGCGAGCACGCGCAGCCGTCGAACGAAGCACGCGCCGCGCACGTTGAAACCACACAGACGCAAACCGCGCAGCCGATTCTCCGCGTGCACGATCTCGTCACGCGCTTTCCCGTGCGCAGCGGCCTGTTCGGCAAGCTGACGGGCCGCGTGCATGCCGTCGAGCGCGTCAGCTTCGATCTGCATGCGGGCGAAACGCTTGCGCTCGTCGGCGAATCGGGTTGCGGCAAATCGACGACAGGGCGCTCGCTGCTACGTCTCGTCGAAAGCCAGAGCGGCAGCATCGAATTCGACGGCAAGGACATCAGCTCGCTCAGCGGCCCTTCGTTGCAGGCATTGCGGCGCGATATCCAGTTCATTTTCCAGGACCCGTTCGCGTCGCTCAATCCGCGTCTAACGGTCGGCTTCTCGATCATGGAGCCGCTGCTCGTGCACAACGTCGCGAGCGGCAAGGCGGCACAGGAGCGCGTCGCGTGGCTGCTCGACAAGGTCGGCCTGCCCGCCGATGCCGCACGCCGTTATCCACACGAATTCTCCGGCGGCCAGCGTCAGCGCATTGCGATTGCGCGCGCCCTCGCGCTCAATCCGAAAGTCGTGATCGCCGATGAATCGGTGTCGGCGCTCGATGTTTCCGTGCAGGCGCAGATCGTCAATCTGATGCTGGATCTGCAACGCGAATTGGGTGTGGCGTATCTGTTCATCTCGCACGACATGGCCGTTGTCGAGCGCGTCAGTCATCGCGTCGCGGTGATGTATCTCGGGCAGATCGTCGAGATCGGCCCGCGCCGCGCGGTGTTCGAATCGCCGCAGCATCCGTACACGAAGAAGCTGATGGGCGCGGTGCCCGTCGCCGATCCGGCGCGCCGCCACGCGAAGCGCATGCTCGCCGCCGACGAGCTGCCGAGCCCGATTCGCACGCTCGACGACGAACCCGTCGTCGCGCCGCTCGTTGCTGTCGGGCCGGATCACTTCGTGGCCGCGCATCGGATCGGCGGCGCTTACTAGCTTATTGATCGCGCAGGCAAGGCCGATCACGCATTACCGGCAGCACACAGAAGCCGCGCGGACCAGCGGCATGACAACAAGCAGTTCCTTTGCTCAGTGGAGTTCAGAACCGATGACTACGCCCTTGATGTTTCAACCGTTGCGCCTGCGTTCGCTCGTGACGAGCGGCGCGCTGGTCTTTGCGATGCTCGCGTCCGGTGCCGCCCATGCGGCGCAGACGGCCGTGATGGCCGTCGACTCGACGTTCACGACGCTCGATCCGTACGACGCGAACGACACCCTCTCGCAAGCCGTTTCGAAGTCCTTCTACCAGGGCCTGTTCGGCTTCGACAAGGACATGAAGCTCGTCAACGTGCTCGCGACGAGCTACGAAGCGAGCCCCGATGCGCGCGTCTACACGTTCAAGCTGCGCCAGGGCGTGAAGTTCCAGGACGGCACCGACTTCAACGCGGCCGCCGTAAAGGCCACGTTCGACCGCATCACCGAACCGGCGAACAAGCTGAAGCGCTACAACATGTTCAGCCGCATTGAAAAGACGGAAGTGGTCGATCCGTACACGGTGAAGATTACGCTGAAGGCGCCGTTCTCGGCGTTCGTCAACGTGCTCGCGCATCCGTCGGCCGTGATGATGTCTCCCGATGCAATCAAGAAGTACGGCAAGGACATCGCGTTCCATCCTGTCGGCACGGGCCCGTTCGAGCTGGTGAAGTGGGATCCCGCCGGCGATCTGACCGTGAAGAAATTCGCGGGCTACTGGAAGAAGGGCTATCCGAAGATCGACGAAATCGACTGGAAGCCCGTCGTCGACAACAACACGCGCGCGGCGCTCGTGCGCACGGGTGAAGCGGACTTCGCGTTCCGCATTCCGTTCGAACAGGCAGCGACGCTGCAATCGAGCCCGAAGGTCGACATCATCGCAACGCCGTCGATCATCAACCGCTACGTCAGTCTGAACACGACGAAAAAGCCGTTCGACAACCCGAAGGTGCGTGAAGCGCTCAACTACGCGATCAACAAGGAAGCGCTCGCGAAGGTCGCGTTCTCCGGCTATGCGGTGCCCGCCGACGGCGTGATTCCAGAAGGTGTCGACTACGCGACGAAGCTCGGCCCCTGGCCCTATGACCCGGCGAAAGCACGCGCGCTGCTGAAAGAAGCAGGCTATCCGAACGGCTTCGAAACGACGCTCTGGTCGGCGTACAACAACTCGACGTCGCAGAAGACGATCCAGTTCGTGCAGCAACAACTCGCGCAAGTCGGCGTGAAGGCGAGCGTCGAGGCGCTTGAAGCAGGCCAGCGCGTCGCCAAGGTGGAAAGCGCGCAAGACCCGGCGACGGCGCCCGTGCGCATGTACTACATCGGCTGGTCGTCGTCGACGGGCGAAGCGGATTGGGGCATCACGCCGCTGCTCGCGTCGTCGTCATTCCCGCCGAAGCTCGTGAACACGGCTTACTACAAGAACGATACCGTCGACAGCGATCTGTCGAAGGCACTCGAAACAACGGACCGCACGCAGAAGGCCGCGCTCTACGGCGATGCGCAAAAGCGCATCTGGGCCGACGCGCCGTGGATCTTCCTCGTCAAGGAGAAGATCGTCTACGCGCGCAGCAAGCGCCTGGCGGGCGCGTATGTCGCGCCGGACGGCTCGTTCAACTTCGACGAAATCGCAGTGAAGTAAACGCGCGCAACGCCCGTTCCGAAGCGCGCATTTCGGGACGGGCATGTTCGCTTCACGCCGCGCATGCTCTTCGATAGCGGATCGCTCTCATGCTGAATTTTCTCGTCAAACGCCTGCTGGGCCTGCTGCCGACGCTCGTGATCGTCGCCGGCCTCGTGTTCCTGTTCGTGCACCTGCTGCCCGGCGACCCCGCGCGGCTCGCGGCCGGCCCCGAAGCCGACGATGCGACCGTCGCGCTCGTGCGCGCCGATCTCGGCCTCGACAAGCCGATGCCGCAGCAGTTCGTGAACTTCTTCGTGCGCATCGCGCATGGCGACTTCGGCACGTCGACGCGCAGCAAGCGCCCCGTTGCCGCGGAGATCGGCGAGCGCTTCATGCCGACGCTGATGCTCACGCTCGTCAGCATGGTGTGGGCCGTGATCTTCGGCATGGCGATCGGCATCGTATCGGCCGTGTGGCGCAACAAGTGGCCCGACAGGCTCGGCATGACGCTCGCCGTGTCGGGGATTTCGTTCCCCGCGTTCGCGTTCGGCATGCTGTTGATGGAAGTGTTCTCGGTGCAGCTCGGCTGGCTGCCCATCGTCGGCGACGGGTCGTGGCGCAGCTACGTGCTGCCGTCCATCACGCTCGGCGCGGCCGTCGCCGCCGTGATGGCGCGCTTCACGCGCGCGTCGTTCGTCGAGGTGCTGAACGAAGACTACGTGCGGACGGCACGCGCGAAAGGCGTCGCGGAGCAATGGGTCGTCATCAGGCACTGCCTGCGCAACGCGATGATTCCCGTCGTCACGATGATGGGCTTGCAGTTCGGCTTTCTGCTCGGCGGCTCGATCGTCGTCGAAGTGGTGTTCAACTGGCCGGGCATGGGGCGCCTCCTGGTGGACGCCGTCGCGATGCGCGACTACCCCGTGATTCAGGCCGAAGTGCTGCTGTTCTCGCTGGAATTCATCGTCATCAATCTGGTCGTGGACGTACTGTATGCCGTCATCAATCCGACCATCCGTTTCAAGTGAGGCACGCATGAGCACGACCGCCGACAACACCCGCGCCGTCTCGTCCCCTCACGGCGAAGGCGCGATCCGCACGCCGTGGAGCGAGTTCTGGCGCAAGTTCCGCAAGCAGCATGTCGCCCTCGCGGCGGGCGTGTTCGTGCTGCTGCTCGTCGCCGTTTCGATTGCGGGGCCGCACATCGTGCCGTACGACCCCGAAAACTATTTCGACTATGACGCGCTGAACGCAGGACCATCCGCTGCGCACTGGTTCGGCGTCGACTCGCTGGGCCGCGATATCTTCAGCCGCATCGTCGCGGGCACGCGCATCTCGCTGGCAGCGGGTTTTGTTTCGGTGGCGATCGGCGCGATCGTCGGCACGCTCTTCGGACTGCTCGCGGGCTATTACGAAGGTTGGTGGGACCGCATCACGATGCGCGTCGCCGATGTGCTGTTCGCGTTCCCCGGCATCCTGCTCGCGATCGGCATCGTCGCGATTCTCGGCAACGGGATGATCAACGTGATCTGCGCGGTGGCCGTGTTCAGCATTCCCGCGTTCGCGCGGCTCGTGCGCGGCAATACGCTGATGCTCAAGCACCTGACCTATGTCGAAGCGGCGCGCAGCATCGGCGCGTCGGACTGGACGATCATCATGCGGCACATTCTGCCGGGCACGATCTCGTCCGTGATCGTGTATCTGACGATGCGCATCGGCACGTCGATCATCACGGCCGCGAGCCTGTCGTTTCTCGGACTCGGCGCGCAGCCGCCGACGCCCGAGTGGGGCGCGATGCTGAACGAAGCGCGCGCCGACATGGTCACTGCGCCGCATATCGCGCTCTTTCCGAGTCTCGCGATCTTCCTGACGGTGCTCGCGTTCAACCTGCTCGGCGATGGCTTGCGCGACGCGCTCGATCCGAAGCTGGACCGGCCATGAGCGCGCCGCAGATGCCGCACATGCCTCATATCGGCGTGTTGCCTTCGGGTGCGCTCGGAACGATCGCCGATGTATCCGGTGTGACCGTCGGTCATTGCACGCTCGATCAAGGTCCGATACAGACGGGCGTGACCGTGATCCGCGCGCATCGCGACGATCCGTATCGTCAGAAGGTGCCCGCTGCCGCAAGCGTGATCAATGGCTTCGGCAAGAGCATCGGTCTCGTGCAGATCGAAGAACTCGGCGTGCTCGAAACGCCGATTGCGCTGACCAACACGTTCGGTGTCGCCGCCGTCGCGCAGGCGCAGATTCGCGCCGCCATCGCAAGCAATCCGCAGATCGGGCGCGAATGGCCGACCGTCAATCCGCTCGTGTTCGAATGCAACGACGGGTATCTCAACGACCTTCAGGCGCTCGCGATCCAAGAGACGCACTACGCGCAGGCGCTCGATAGAGCGGCCGCTTCGTTCGATCGAGGCTCGGTCGGCGCGGGGCGCGGCATGTCGTGCTTCGATCTCAAAGGCGGGATCGGTTCTTCGTCGCGCGTGGTCAGCGTGGCGGGCCGCGGTTTCACCGTCGGCGCGTTGGTGCTCGCGAACTTCGGCCGTCTGCCGATGTTGACCGTCGACGGCGTGCCTATTGGCCGCGAACTCGCGCCCGCACAGCGCACGCAGGCAGCACATGCAGCCGTTTCGAAACCCGAGCAAGGCTCGATCATCATGATCGCCGCCACCGATGCGCCACTCGACGCGCGCCAGCTCAAGCGTCTTTCGATGCGCGCCGCCGCCGGTCTCGCGCGCACGGGCTCGGCCTATGGACACGGCAGCGGCGACATCGCGCTCGCGTTCTCGACGGCCTGGACCGTTGCGCATGACGGCGATTTCGTCTCGACGCCGCCGCTGCTCAACGATGCGCGCCTCGATCCGCTGTTCCATGCGTGCGCGGATAGCGTCGAGCAGGCGATCGTCGATGCGCTATGGTCCGCCACGTCGGTCACGGGTCGCGACGGCCACACACGTCTGTCGCTGCGTGATGCAGTGCCCGATCTCGAACAACGCCTCGAACAACGCAGCGCATGAAAGTCCTGATCTCCGTCGATATAGAAGGCGTCGCAGGCGTCGTCAATCCCGAGCAGACGCGCGCGGGCAACAGCGAATACGAGCGCGCCCGCCGCTGGATGACGCTCGAAGCCAACGCGGCGATCGAAGGCGCGTTCGCGGGCGGCGCCACGCACGTGTGGGTCAACGATTCGCACGGCGGCTTTCGCAATCTGCTGCCCGACATGCTGGATGCGCGCGCGAACGTGATACTCGGCAAGCCGCGCACGCTCGGCATGATGGCGGGCCTCGAATACGATCCGCAGCTTGTGTTCATGATCGGCTATCACGCGATGGCGCAAAGCCGCGGCATGCTCGCGCACACGATCAACAGCTTTGCATTCACGCACGTGAAGATGAACGGACGCGATGTGGGCGAAGCGGGACTTTATGGCGCGCTGGCAAGCGAGTACGGCGCACGCGTCGTGCTGCTTTCCGGCGACGATGTGTTCGCAGAAGAAACGAAGCCGTTGTTTCCCGAAGCGACGTTCGTGATCACGAAGCACGCGACGGGTTACGCAAGCGGCTCGACGCTGACGCCGGAACGTGCATGCGCCGCGATCAGGCAAGCAGCGACGGACGTCGCCACGAGCCACGCAGGCCGCGACGCCTTGCAACGCGCAACGCCCCGGCCCGTCGATATCGAACTGCGCGTGCAATCCACTGCGCTCGCAGACCTGTTCGGTCAGATGCCGTCGCTGGAACGCGTGGACGGCGTCACACTGCGCTTTCCGACGCCATCCGTCGAGCACGCGGTGCGCACGCTGAACTGTCTGTCGGCGATGTCGTTCATGTTGCGCTGATATCAGTGCTGAAATCGGTGCTGAAATCAGTGCTGAAATCAGGCCAGCGCAAACGCGCCTTTCGCCGACGCTAGTCGTAAAACGCCTCGACCTCCTGACGACGGCCAAGCAGGAATGCATCGGCCACGAGCCGCAGCGGACGCACGTCGACATCGTGTTCGCTGTGCGTGATGAGCCAATGGAACCGCTCATACAGCGACGGATATTCGCGCTCCGCTCCGACGTCCATCGGCTTGCCCGCAATCGCGAGCTTCTTGCCGCCTTCGCTCAGATGCAGCACGCCGTCCGTCGTCGTCACTTCGATTTCCCATTGCTCGACGGGGCCATGACGCCAGTCGAATTCGGCGCGCACGGGTACGCCTGTCTCGTCGATGCAATCGAGTTCGGCGGCAATCGGCGTCTGCACGTTTGCGGGCACCGATAGCGTCGCGGCGCGCAACACGACTTCGCGCGGCAGCATGTGCGTGATGATCGACAGCGCGTTGATGCCCGGATCGAACACACCGAGTCCGCCCGGCGTCCAGATCCAGGCCTGGCCCGGATGCCAGCGGCGCACGTCTTCCTTCCAGCGCACCTGCACCGATTGCAGCGTGCGCGCCGCGAGCCATTCGCGCGCCGCCTCCACGGCGGGCGCGTAGCGCGAGTGCCATGTCGCGAACAGCGTGCGGCCCGCGGCGCGCGCCATCGAACGCAACACCTCCACTTCATGCACGCTCGCGCCCGGCGGCTTTTCGAGCATCACGTGCTTGCCCGCGGCCAGCGCGGCGCGCGCCTGATCGAAGCGCACCTGCGGCGTCGCGCACAGCGACACGGCATCGAGTTGCGGCTCGTTGGCGAGCATCTCGTCGATGGTCTTGTAGTTGCGCACGCCGTCGACCTGCGCATTTCGGCTCGCACACGCAACGAGCTCGAAGCCGTCGAGCGCGGCGATAGCGGGCAGATGCTGGTCGCGCGCAATCTTGCCGACGCCGACGATGCCGATGGAAAGTTGGGTGTTCATAGTGTGGGCGATGGAGCTTCGAGGGAGTAGCGGATTGTCCGTGTGTTGTCAGCGGACCCAGCGTAACGCAAGCCCATTCGTTTCGCGCACGAAGTCGCAGCGCGCGTGCCCGCCCCCGAATCAGCCAGGCTATATGCATCGCAGCATCCGGTCGTGATCGGTGCTTTTCGAAAATCAGCTTGCATTCACGATTGGACGCCGTCCCAAACAAGCCATATAACCTTACTATATAAGAACGATTGGACGAGACATCATGACCGACCAACCCCGCAAACTGCGCTCCGCTGCCTGGTTCGGCACCGCCGACAAGAACGGCTTCATGTACCGAAGCTGGATGAAGAACCAGGGCATCCCCGATCACGAATTCGCCGGCAAGCCGATCATCGGCATCTGCAATACGTGGTCCGAACTGACGCCGTGCAACGCACATTTCCGCAAGCTCGCCGGGCACGTGAAGCGCGGCGTCTATGAAGCGGGCGGCTTTCCCGTTGAATTCCCCGTGTTCTCCAACGGCGAGTCGAACCTGCGGCCCACCGCGATGTTCACGCGCAATCTCGCGAGCATGGACGTCGAGGAAGCGATACGCGGCAATCCGATCGATGCCGTCGTGCTGCTCGCCGGTTGCGACAAGACCACGCCCGCGGTGCTGATGGGCGCCGCAAGTTGCGACGTGCCCGCGATCGTCGTGAGCGGCGGTCCGATGCTCAACGGCAAGCATGAAGGGCGCGACATCGGCTCGGGCACGGTCGTGTGGCAACTGAGCGAACAGGTGAAGGCGGGCAAGATCTCGATCCACGAGTTCATGTCGGCGGAAGCGGGCATGTCGCGATCGGCGGGCACCTGCAACACGATGGGCACGGCATCGACGATGGCCTGCATGGCCGAGGCGCTGGGCGTCACGCTGCCGCACAACGCGGCCATTCCCGCCGTCGATTCACGCCGCTATGTGCTTGCGCATCTGTCGGGCACGCGCATCGTCGAGATGGCGTTGCAGGACCTGCGGCTCTCGAAGCTGCTGACGCGCGAGGCCTTCGAAAACGCGATCCGCGTGAACGCGGCGATTGGCGGCTCGACGAATGCGGCGATTCATCTGAAGGCGATCGCGGGGCGCATCGGTGTGAACCTCGAACTCGACGACTGGACGCGCATCGGACGCGGCACGCCGACGCTCGTCGATCTGCAGCCGTCTGGCCGCTTTCTGATGGAGGAGTTCTATTACGCAGGCGGCCTGCCCGCCGTGCTGCGGCGTCTGGGCGAAGCGGGCCTGCTGCCGCATCCGGACGCGCTCACGGCCAACGGCAAGACGCTATGGGAAAACTGCGTCGACGCGCCGATCTACAACGACGAAGTGATCCGGCCTTTGAACAAGCCGCTGCGCGAAGACGGCGGCCTGTGCGTGCTGCGCGGTAATCTCGCACCGAATGGCGCAGTGCTCAAGCCGTCGGCGGCGACGCCTGCGCTGCTCAGGCATCGCGGCCGCGCCGTCGTGTTCGAGAATTTCGACGACTACAAGAAGCGCATCGCCGATCCCGAACTCGACGTGACGCCCGACTCGGTGCTGGTGATGAAGAACTGCGGTCCGAAAGGCTATCCGGGGATGGCTGAAGTCGGCAACATGGGACTGCCGCCGAAGCTGCTCGCACAAGGCGTGACGGACATGGTGCGCGTATCAGATGCGCGCATGAGCGGCACCGCATACGGCACCGTGGTGCTGCACGTGGCGCCCGAAGCGCGCGCGGGCGGGCCGCTTGCCGTCGTGCGCGATGGCGACTGGATCGATCTGGACTGCGACGCGGGCCGCCTGCATGTCGATATCGACGAGAAGGAACTGGGCGAGCGTCTATCGAACTGGAAGGCAGCGCAGCAACGCAATCCCGCCGATGCAAGCGGCTATCGCAACCTCTACGTCGAGCACGTGCTGCAAGCCGATCAGGGCTGCGATTTCGACTTTCTGGTGGGTTGCCGCGGCGCTGACGTGCCCGCGCATTCGCACTGAGCTCGACGCAACAAACGACATGGCGCGGCTGCGCGGCTCACGTCACGCAGTACGCGCCGATGTCTGCGTGTCGATGCCGAGAATCGTATCGGCGTCGGCGCGCGCGTTTTCGAGCTGCACGAGACTTGCCTGACGCGCGGCGAGCGGATCGCGATTCTGGATCGCGGTGAGAATCGCTTTATGGCGCGGCAGCGACAGCGCGTATGTGTCGGGGTGGCGGCTCGTCAGCTTGATCGACTCGGACAACGCCAGCGACATCATGTTGCCGATATAGCCGAGCATGTCGTTGTGCGTCGCAGCCATGATCGCGCGATGAAACTCGAGGTCCGGCTCGAGCAGATCGCCGGCGGTTTGCGCGCGTTCCATGCGCTCATATGCGCAGCCGATGCGCGCGAGGTCTTCGTCGGTTGCCGCCGTTGCGGCGAGCGCGGCCGCCGCCGGTTCGATGATGCGGCGCACCGTCATCAGCGACAGAAAGAACTCACCTTCGGGGATGCTGTTGAGCGTCCAGTAGAGCACGTCGGGGTCGAGCATGTGCCACTCTTCGCGCGGCCGCACGACGCTGCCCACGCGCGGCTTCGAAATCACGAGGCCCTTTGCCACGAGCACGCGCGTCGCTTCGCGCAGCACGGGACGGCTCACGCCGTATTTTTCGCAGAGCGTCGCCTCGGCGGGCAACCGTTCGCCCGGCAGCAGCCGGCCGCTGACGATCTCGATGCCGAGCTCCTGCACGATCCGCGCATGCAGGCTTTTGCGTTTCTGAAGATGCCGGTAGTCCATGATCTATTTGTTTTGACCGTGCGTATGCGGATAGCCGGATCGATCCCGTTGCGGCGCGCCATCGACCGGGCTCGCGCGATCGCTCCGTATGGGCCATGCAAGCATAGCATGGGGGACACGCGCCACCCTCTGCTTCAACGATGTCTGCGCGGCACGCGTCATGTCGATCGGCTCATATCGTTACGCGTATTACCAATGGGGGTTGGGTTCATTTTTTGCTTGAACGTCATCGGGACGGCTGCTTTACTCGAATCGAACGCGAGCAGCGCTGCATTACTCGAATCGAACGGGAGCAGCGCCAACGGCCACCCTCAAACCGAACGACAAGAGGCGTGACCACAGAAGCAACACGCGCATTCACCTCGACACGGACCACGGCAATGAAGCTGAAATCACAAGTCTTCCTTGTTGCATGCGTGGCGGCGGCGAACGTCGGGATGGCCGCCACGCGCGACGAACAGACCAGGGCCTGCAAGCACGACGCGATCAAGTTCTGCGCGATCCACATCCCGAACAAGCAGAAGATCGAAGCGTGCATGAAGGCCCACTACGCCAAGCTGTCGCCGCAGTGCCAGGCGATGTTCGACGCCCCCGACGATAACGACTCGCCCTCGAATCAGGCGGGCTCTGACGGGTCTTAGCTGGGTCGAGCCGGTTCTAGCGGGCCGTGCTGAGCGGCAGCGCCACTTCGACGCGGCCCGTTTCGAGGCCGACCGTATTGCGCATGGTTCGCAGGCGAAACGGATCGAGCGCGCGATGCTGCGCTTCATCGCCGATACCCAGTTGCATCAGCAGTTGCGCGACGATCGCATAGAGAATCGTCGAGTTGCCGTCCTCCACCTTCACGGCGATGCCCAGCGCGCCCTTCGCGCCGAGTTTCACCGTCTGCGCCGAAGCCCTCACGCCGATCGCATAGCTCGCGTCGGCGCCGAACTTGCCGACCAGTGCGCCCTTGTACGCGCGCATCAGCGCCGTGCAGAACCGCCCCTCGCCCGCGACCATCTCCGGATGCGACGTCATCGCGCGATAGATGCGGGCGAGCGCCTCGTCTTCGCGTGAACCCGACTGCGTCTGCGCGTCGGCCGCACGCGCGAGCTTCATGTAGAGACGCGCGAGGCGGTCGAGCGCGAAGGCGGGCGTCGGCAGATTGCAGCCGTCGATGGCCCATTGCACGCCGTCGTCGGGCAAATCGCACGCTTGCGCGACCGTGCGCTTTACGCGCTGCTGCAACGGATGTCCGGCGAGGTGGTAGTCGGCGAGCGCCGCGCCGATCGCCCGCGCGCCCGCCAGCATGCCCGCGTGCTTGCCCGAGCAGTTGCTGCACACGGGGCCCGGCACGAAGTCGCGCCTGATCCATTCGCGGTAGACGTCATCCGAAATGGGCGGGTGGCCGCCGCAACGCAGATCGGCCTCGGTGGCCTGCGCCTTCGCGAGCATGCCGCGCGCACGTTCGATGTGCCGCTCTTCGCTGTTATGCGAGCCGCACATCAGCGCGAGGTCCGCTTCGTCGAAGCCGAAGCGTTCGAGCGCGCCCGTTTCGACGACGGCCAGCGCCTGAGCCGGCTTGGCCGCCGACCTCACCAGCGTGACGCGCGACGGGTCGCCGCACGAAGCCAGCAGCCGTCCCGCCGTATCGACGACGGCAACATGCGCGGCATGCGTGTTCTCGACGATGGCGCCGCGATAGACGGTGGCAGCAATGGACATCGGGTCTCCTTTCGTTTTGGATGGTGTCCGCACAAACAGCAACAGATCCGCCCGATTCTACCGGGACGATCGCGGCCCCCTTCCAGGCGCGATCCCTGCGTGTCGGATACATTGGACCGGCCGGATCGGCGTGTCGTCCGACGTGAGAACAGCAACCACCTTCCATGGCACAGGAGAAAGCAATGCACATCGCGAGAAAACTGATTGTCCTCTTCGCCTCGGCCTCGCTGGGAGTCGGCGCGGCCGCGCCTGCGTTCGCCCAAAACACGGACGCCTCGGGCAGCACGGACACGGCAGGCGCAGCAGCGTCAGCCGCGAAGCCGACCAAGGCGCAGCGCAAACAGGCGAGCAAGGAAGCGCGCGCGAAGCGCAACGCAGAACTGAAGAAGCTCGAGGACGCGGGTTATAAGCCGTCCCATAACGATCCGAATTACCCGCAGGATTTGCAAAACGCGCAAAAAAAGGCGGGCATCGGGCAAGGCGCAAGCCAGTAATCGTCATTCAGTTCACAGAGCCGCGCGCGATGCTTTGCGCGTGCGGCCTCGCGATTGCGCGCGCGGTGCAACGCCGTCGCGAATCGCATCGCCATCTCTCTTCGTTGCCGTGTTCAACTCCGGCACGTATTTCTCTCGTATTTCTCTCGTATTTCTCTCGTATTTCTCTCGTATTTCTCTGCGTGAGACTTCCGCCCTCGCCCGTCGCGAGGCCCGTGCATCAGCGCGTGGAGCCACCGGCGCCGATCAACACGCCCATCAACGCGTCGATTAACAACGCGCCGCAGACGATCGCCGACGACCGCGCGAACCGCCGCCACGAAAACCGCCTGATACTCGTGATCGAAGACGACATTGCGTTCGCGGAAATCCTGCGCGACCTCACGCACGAGCTCGACTTCGATTTCGTGCACGCCGCCGACGGGACGACGGGCCTCGCGCTGGTGCGCGACATGCAGCCCACGGCCGTGCTGCTCGACGTCGGCTTGCCCGGCATGAACGGCTTCGAACTGGCATCGCTGATGCGCGGCAGCCCGCGCACGTCGCACGTGCCCATCATCTTCCTGACGGCCACGGCCGAAGACGCATCGCGCACGTTCCGCGGCTATGAAGCGGGCGCCGTCGATTTCCTGCACAAGCCATTCGATCCTCGCATCCTGCAATCGAAGGTCGACGTATTCGTGCAGCTGGAGCAGCACAAGCGGCAGCTCGCCGATCAGCTGCTGACTACGCGCCAGTTGCCCGAAGCCAACGAAATGCTGATGGCCGTGCTCGGCCACGATCTGCGCACGCCACTGGGCACGGTGCTCGCGTCGGCGGAATATCTGGTGCGCAATGCGCCCGACGAGCAGTCCGCCACGGTCGCGGGCCGCATCAAGACCAGCTCGATGCGGATGTCGCGGATGGTGCATCAGCTGCTCAATCTCGCGCGCCTGCAAGGCGGACGCATGCAGCTTCAGCCCCGCACGGCCGACCTGACGGCGCTGTGCCGGGGCGTGATCGAGGAGTTCGCGACGCACGAGCGCGCCGCCCAGATCACGCTGAACGCGCGCGGCAATTCGACGGGAAGCTGGGACACCGATCTGCTGTGGCAGGCCATTTCGAATCTGATCAGCAACGCGTTGCATCACGGCGAGCAGGACAGCGCGATTGTCGTCGACGTCGACGGCGAAGCGCCGAACTGGATCAAGCTGACGATCAGCAATCGCGGCGTGATTTCCGCCGGCGTGCTGCCGCATCTGTTCGAGGCATTCGGCTCGAACGGCGCTGGCGAACGGTCGCGCGAGGGGCTTGGGATCGGGCTGCACATCGTCCACAAGATCGTGCACATGCATGGCGGACAAGGTGACGGGCAAGTCGGATGAATTCATCGGCACGGTGTTTTCGCTGAACCTGCCGCGCGTCGCGCAAAGCTGGGTGCGTTGAACGCTGCGCGAGCGCATCGTGCCCGCGCGCGCTGCGCGGCTTTCGAAATGTTTGGTCATGCACCGGCGAACGGCTTGCGGCCTTGCTTGCGGCCTTGCTTGCGGCCTCGCTTGTGGCCTCGCTTACGGCCTCGCTTACGGCCTCGCTTACGGCCTCGCTTGCGGCCTTGTGCAGCGCGGGCGGGCGTCCGCGCCGCGTTTTACATGCGTTGCGGCGTCAGTCGGCACATGCGGCGGCATGTGTTGCGTCTCGTACGACCATCGCTGTCCGTAATAACGGCGTGGCTGAAACCGCACTACAATGCTTGCCGTCCGATGTCTCGTAGTCCGCTTTTTTCGCCATATGTTCAGCCGCCTGTCCCGAGTCGCTCTCGCTCTGACCCTGCCCGCGCTTGCCTTGCTCGCCGCGTGTTCGACGCCGCCCAAAGCGAAGCTTCAGGAAGATTTCGTCAACAGCAGCGCAAGCCCCTATACACGCACGTTCGAGGTGGGAAGCACGGAAGCCTGCGAAGGCGCGCGCCGCGCGCTGCTGAGCCAGGGCTACATGACGACGCTCGCGCGCCCCGATACCGTCGACGCGACCAAAAATTTCCAGCCCGCCAGCGACTCGCATTTCACCGTCGAATTTCACATCGTCTGCACGGCTGGCGACGATGCGACGAACAGCAGCATCGTCTATGCGAACGCAGTGCAGAACGGCTATGCGCTGAAGAAGAGCGATACGTCGGCGAGCGTCGGGCTGAGCGTGCTCGGCTCGCTGTCGCTGCCTATCCGCTCGAACAGCGACGCGATGGTGAAAATCTCCAGCGAGACGATCCAGTCGGGCAAGTTCTATAACGGCTTCTTCGATCTCGTCGGCCACTATCTTGCCAACGTAGTGCGCAGTTCGCCCGTGCCCGGCGATACCATCAGCGCCACGCCGCTGCCGATGCCCCCCGCTCCGCCCGCGCTCGTCGTCACGCCGATGCCCGCGACGCTGGGCGGCAACGCGGCGCCTGTCATCATGCCTGCGGCGCAAGCGCCAGCGGCGGCACCCGCAACGTCGGCAACACCGGCAACGCCGACAATACCTGCAACACCCGCAGCGCCGGTTGCGGCTCCCATCGCCCCGCCGACACCCCTCGTCCCCACCGTCCCGATGATGCCCACGCACGAAACGACGGCACTCGACAGCACACCCTCGATTGCAGCGTCGCCGGCATCGGGCGTAGCCGCGTCGCCGCAATAGCCGCAAGCGCCCCTTCGCTGCATAGGTCCGAATCGAAAATCGCCGCTGTCACGCGGCAATTTTTGTTTCCGATGGCTCGCCCAAGGAAACGATCACGCATGGCGTTTCGCCTCGCGACACACTGGCGTTACCTCATGAAGAATCGCCCAGTGTCACGGGTCTCTTTGGTGCTATTCAGGCGACTGTTTTTCGCAACTTCCGCGCATTTCTGATATTGGTTGAAGCAGCGCGGCTGTCGGGTTTCTGTACGTCTACGCACCCGAACATCCTTCGCTGAAGGACCACTTCGATCTACTGTTCCCGATCGTCATGCCAATGCTACGAGGGTCGAGCGCTTGAGATCGGGAGGACCGCGCGTGATCGCGAACGCATGCCGCGATGCGCGACGTGTCGCGTGTCGCGTGTTGCATGAAATCGCGCGCGCAGATGTGCATTTCCCTCAACGCTTCATACACGGAGAACGACAATGCAAAGAAGACACTTCGTAACAGCAAGTGTTGCTGCCCTCGCGTACGGCGGTCTGTTGCTGTCGGGTTGCAGCACCACCACGAGTAGCGGGGAATCGGCCGCTACGGACATGTCCAAGCGCCAGTCGATCGATGCGAGCGTCGACGGCACGATGGCGAAGCTCTATACCAGCGTGCAGGGCTCGCGCGAACTGGTGGCGAAGGCGCGCGGCGTGCTCGTGTTTCCTTCCGTGCTTCAGGTCGGGTTCGTCGTCGGCGGGCAGTATGGCGAGGGTGCGCTGCGTGTCGGCGGCAGCACGGCGGGCTACTACAGCACGGTCTCCGGATCGTTCGGCCTCACGGCGGGCGCGCAGTCGAAGGCGATCATCTTCCTGTTCATGACGCAGGACGCGCTGGACAAGTTCCAGAACTCGAAGGGCTGGTCTGCGGGCGCGGACGCATCGGTGGCGCTGATCAAGGTGGGCGCGAACGGCGCAATCGATACATCGACGGCGACCGCGCCCGTCGAAGCCATCGTGATGACGAACTCGGGGCTGATGGCCGACGTGTCGCTCGCGGGCACCAAGGTCTCGAAGCTGATGATCTGAACGGCTGGAACGCGCGCGCCGCGGGCTGTTGTTGCGCAGCGGCGCGCGTGAGTGTCGATGAAGTGGTGGCGGGACATCACTCGATCCCCCGCGTCATCCGTTGAATCGCCTGCGGCGGCTGGCCGTACGCACGCAAGAACGCCCGGCGCATGCGCTCGCGGTCGCCGAAGCCCGTGTCGCGCGCGACCACATCGACGCCGTGCCGTCCCGTCTCGAGCATCAGGCGCGCCGCCTCGACGCGCAAGCGCTCGACCGCTTTCGCCGGCGTCTGCCCCGTCTCCTCCCTGAATGCGCGCGTGAACTGGCGCGGGCTCAGATGCGCGGCATCCGCGAGCTGCTCGACGGAAAGCGGCGTGTGCAGATTGCGCCGCGCGTACGAGAGCGCCGTCTGGATGCGATCGGACTTCGGCTCCAGTTCGAGCAGCGCGGAGAACTGCGATTGCCCGCCCGCGCGCCGGTGATACAGCACCAGCTTGCGCGCGACATGGCGCGCGAGCTCCACGCCTGCGTCCTTTTCGACGAACGCGAGCGCGAGGTCGAAGCACGCCGTCATGCCCGCCGACGTCCACACGTCGTTGTCGATGATGAAGATGCGGTCCTCTTCGACTTTCACCGCGGGGTAACGCTTGCGCAGGTCGTCCGCGTAAAACCAGTGCGTCGTGGCGCGCCGTCCATCGAGCAGCCCGGCTTCGGCGAGATGGAACGCGCCCGTGCACGCCGCCGCGACGCGCCGCGCGGACGGCGCCGCGCGCTTCAGGAACTCGATCAGCGACGGCGTTGATGGCAGCAGGTCGTTGTCGCCGACGATCAGAATCGTGTCGAAGCGGCTGTCGTCGAAAGGCTCGGTCGTCACCGTAAAGCCCGACGAGCAGCGCACCGGCCCGCCGCGCTCGGAGAGCAGCACGAACTCGTACAACGGCTCGCTCATCTCGCGGTTGGTGAACTCGAACACCGTCGTCATGCCCAGATTCATCACCTGAAAACCGGGGAACAGAACGATTCCGACGCGCAGCATGGCTTGACTCCAGCGATGTCCTAAAAAGTGGCATCTATGACATTGAGGCCATGTGAGTATGCACCTAATCTTGCGGACATGCAGCCGACGCGACGTCGAATCTGCTTCCCCATCCTCAGGAGCATTGTTATGTCGAATTCTTCGAACCCGAATTCTTTGAACCCAAGCCTCGGCACGGCCGTCGTCACGGGCGCCTCGTCGGGCATCGGCGCCGTGTACGCGGATCGCCTCGCGCGCCGCGGCTACGATCTGATCGTCGTCGCCCGCAACCGCACGCGTCTCGAACAGCTGGCCAAGCGCATCACGAACGAAACGGGCCGCTCGGTCGAAATCGTCACCGCCGACCTCAACGACGACGCCGACATCCGTCGCGTCGAGAACCTGCTGCGCACAGACGCAAGCATCACGACGCTGGTGAACAACGCGGGCTTTGGCGCGGCCGCGCCGCTGCTGGATGCGGACGTCGATACGATGGAATCGATGATCAAGCTGAACGTCGTCGCGCTGACGCGGCTCACCTACGCGATCGCGCCCGCGTTCGTCGCGCGCGGCGGCGGCAACATCATCAACATCGCGTCGATCGTGGCGATTGCGCCGGAAATCCTGAACGGCGTCTATGGCGGCACGAAGGCGTTCGTGCTCGCGTTCACGCAGTCGCTGCATCACGAACTGGCGAGCAAGGGCATCAAAGTGCAGGCCGTGATGCCGGGCGCGACGCGCACCGAGTTCTTCGATGTCGCGGGCGTGCCCATCGGGATGCTCGAAGAGCAAGGCATCGTGATGTCGGCGGAACAGATGGTGGATGCGTCGCTCGTCGGCTTCGATCGCGGCGAGCTGGCGACGATTCCGTCGCTGCCCGATTACGCCGACTGGCAGGCGTTCGAATCGGCCCGCGCGGCACTCGGGCCGAACCTGTCGCGTAGCGCGCCGGCTGCGCGGTTCAACGTGGCTTGATGCAGTGCTGCGGCATGCGGCGCGGTTAGAGGCTCGTGCCGCATGCCTCGTGCCTCGTGCCTCGTGCCTCGTGCGCCTCGTGCCTCGTGCCGCGTGCCGCGTGCCTCGTGCCTCGCACGGCGAGTTTATGCGCCTAAACTCGCGCCCGAGGATTCGGCAACTTCACCCGGCAACTTCGCCCGGCAACTTCATGCGCCGAGCAGCACGCCCGTCCGGAAAGGCCGCGTGCCCATCACGCGGCCAAGCGGCGCGCCCGCCGTCACGAAACGGATCGCCCGGCGCATGTAGAACACGCCCTCCGTGTGGCTGGTGAGGGTCGTGGTCTCGTCCGTCAACGGATCGACGATGTCGAACAGCGGATCGCCGACGCGCATCATGTCGCCGATATTCGCCCGATGCACGAGGATGCCGCTCACGGGCGCATAGAACTGCTCGCTGCCCGCCAGCGGTGTCGCGGGCATTGGCAGTTGGGGCAGCGGCTTCGCGTTGCCCTCGATGGCCTTGCGATACGTCAGATAGTCGACGAGGGCATCCGCGTCCCGTTGCGCGACTTCGTATGACACGTCGCGCTGCCCCCGGCATTCGATCGTCACCGCGACCGTGCCTGTCGGCACAGGCTTGCCTGCGGGCATCTGCTGCTGCAAGTGCCACCACAGCAGGCTGTGCGTTTCGCTGCAACGCTCGACAACGATCCTCGGCGAATGCGCGCGCGCCGAACACGAAGCGCAGCAACTTCGCGGCGAGTACACGGGACAGGTGACGTTCGGCATGACGACCGAGCCGCTGATCGACGCGGGCGCGCCTGTACTGACGGAGTTCCGCGAACGCTTCCCGCGCGTCGACGTCACATGCGAACGGGGACGTCGCGCATGATGATCTCGTGGATGCGCGAGGGCACGCTCGATTTCGCGATCGCGCTGGTGTCGAAGCACACCGGCACGACCGATCTCTCCGTCACGAAGCTGCACGCGTGCGGTCCTGTCGTCGTGTGCCGGCGCGGTCATCCGAAGGCGCACGGGAAGTCGCTTGCCGAACTTGCGGACTGCGCATGGATTGCGACGCGCTCGCCCAATCTCACCGACGATCCGCAATCACATCGGCTCAACGATCTGTTCAGGAACCATCGGCTGAAGCCGCCGAAAATCGTCGCGACGGTCGAAGGGCTGTTCGAGTCGCTGCATCTCGTGAGCGAAACGGATTGCCTGTCGCCGGAGGCATCGGTGGTCACGAAGCGCGGGCCGTTTGCGCGCGTGCTGACGACGATCGACGTGCGCGAGCGCGCAGGCGAGCAGCAGGTGTGCGTGCTGCAACGCGCCGCCGCGCCGCTCACGCCCGCCGCGCAGGAACTCGCGACGATGATCGCGTCTTACACGCGCACCGTGCGCGCGCGAAACAGGCACGCGTGATCCGCTTCGAAAGCGCTGCGAAGCTCCCGAAAATCCTCACCTGAAGCGCCATTGGCGGACGTTGGCAGAAAACCGCGCGCGGTTGGCAGCATCGCGCGTATCAATGCTTTTGCCGCGCGCAAGGGCTCTCCCTACACTTGGGTCACACGCCGCTCGCTCGCATCGGCAAAGCGAACGGCCACCGCCGAACACGTTCAGGAGAACCCGAAATGAGCGAAATCATCGCAGGCATCAAGATCCCCGACAGCAAGCTGGCGCGCGAAGCGACGCAGCTCGTGCGCGACACCGAAACCGATCTGCTCTACCACCATTCGCGTCGCGTGTTCCTGTTCGGCGCGCTGACGGGCGAGCGCAAGCAACTGAAGTACGACCCGGAGCTGCTGTACATCGGCGCGATGTTTCATGACATGGGCCTGACGGAGAAGTACAGCAGCAAGCACGATCGCTTCGAAGTCGACGGCGCGAACACCGCGCGCAATTTCCTGCAAGGCTATGGCATCGACGAAAACGACATCGACATGGTGTGGGACGCGATTGCGCTGCATACGACGCCAGGCATTCCGCAGTACAAGAAGCCCGTGGTCGCGCTGGTGACAGCGGGCGTCGAGATGGACGTGCTGGGTCTCGCGTATGACGAGTTCTCGTCCGAGGACCGCAAGCTGGTCGTGGCCGCACATCCGCGCGGCGAGAGCTTCAAGGAGAACATCATCGAAGCGTTCGCGAACGGCACGAAGCACAAGCCGCTGACGACGTTCGGCAACGTGAAAGCCGATGTGCTCGCGCTGAAGGACCCGGAATACAAGCGCCTGAACTTCTGCAGCATCATCCTGGGCTCGGCGTGGAACGACTCGAACGTACAGGTCGGCGCGTGCCGCAATCCGGCGCATAACCACGGGTAAGCGCGGGCGGGCATCGTAAGCGCGAAAGACCGCTCTCTCCTCGTCAAGGTCTGTTGACGATCAAGCCGCTTGCAGTCTCCGCTCAAGCGTGCGTTTGAATCCGCGTTCGTGCGAGCGCGGATTCCTTTTTTCGTACGACGCATCGCGTTTCGCGCGACCACTTCGCGTCAATGGCTGTCGACGAGTTTAGCGGCTAGCTAACGGCTCTTCGCCGCCTTCACGAGACACTCCGACAGCTTGTCGAAATGCTTGAGCGCCGCCTGTGTCCGATCTGCTTGCGACGCGAGTCTTCCGTATCCGTGAGCATGATCCAGCCCTTGTCGCGCATCGCCTTGAGCCGCGCATGCAGCGTCGCGTGCGAGCCCAGTTCGCTCCTCGCCATCATGTCGCGCACGGACAGGCGCTCCTTGCTCTGACCCGCGCGCGCGACCAGTTCCAGAATCTTCTCTTCCAGCGGGTCCAGCGACGGCAACGACGGCAGGCCCGAACAGGAACGGTCCAACGTCATCGCGCAACGAGTACGCGCGACGATCGCCGCGCCGTCTGCGAAGGCAATTCGCCGAACTGCGCCTTGTACGCATTGGCGAAATGCCCGAGGTGCACGAACCCCCATTGCGCAGCTGCATCGCTGACGGACAGGTCGGCCTGCCGCGTATCGAGCAGCAGACGCCGCACCTGCGACAGACGCAGCGAACGCACATACGTCAACGGATTGGTCTGCACGACGGCCTGGAAGCTGTTCTGCACCGTGCGCCGGCTCACGCGCAACTGCGTGCAGAGGCTTTGAATGTCGAAGGGCTCTTCGGGATGCTCGATCACGAAGTCGTGAATGCGCCGCACGATATCGGACTGGCACGCGTGCGTGAGCCGGTTCGTCGATGCAGGTACGTGATACGCGAGCAGATCGACGAGCACCTCGCCGACGCGGCTGCGCAGCGCGTGCTGTGCGCGCGCGTCGTCGGCGAATGCGTCGGGCTGCGCGAGCACGCTTTCGAGCAGCGCCGCGATCTGCAAGCCCGCGCGTGCGCAGGCCGCGTTTGGAATATCGACGACGGTGCGTCGAAAGAGAGCATCGGTCAGATCGACACCCGCGCAGTCGGCGATGCCTTGCAGCATGTCCGAGCCGATCACAACGCCGACCAGCGACATCTCATCGGGCGAATGAAACTCGAATGGCTCGCCGCCCGGCGCCATCACGAATGCGCCGCGATCGATGCGCGCGCCGCCGAACGTGAACGAGCCCGCGCCCGTGAGCGGAACGCCAAAGGTCATCTGATCAGGCGGCAAGTATCCGCGCTGCACGACGCGCAAATTGGCGGACTCGTGAAAGAGGTGCACGCCGTTCAGCTCGATCTGCTTCACGGCGCTGCGAAACGCGCCCGGGCCGATCTGGTCGTAACGCTGATCCCAGCCCCGCAGCGCGGCCGCGTGCTGATCGGCATCGTCGAAGAACTGGTGATGGACGAACACAATGCCCCCACTATCCGGGATAAACAGCGAAGTTTCGTAGAATAAACCGACCGAATGGTCGGGGATAGATATCCAAGGGTATTTCCTGGGCCGCTTGCGGTTTGGCGCTTTCGCATCGCACAGCCCGACTTCCGTCGACGTCGCGAGACATCCGGCCCAACGATTGTAGCCAGCGTCAAAAAAGCGTTGGAGATCTCAAAGCCGGTTTGTGCCACTGCCGTGCGTGCCGTTTTACTTATATCCTAGCGAATCGCTTTTTCTCGCTTCGACGTCGACACTCATGACCCGGTCCCGCACTCCCACGCCGCGCCCGATGCATCGCAATCTGCCGATGCTGCTGTTGCGCGCGCGCGAACTCATGATGGCGCGCTTTCGTCCGCTGCTGACGGCGCAGGGGCTCACCGAGCAGCAGTGGCGCATCATTCGCGCGCTGCACGAAAACGGCCCGCTGGAGCCACGTCAGCTGTGCGCGCTCTGCACGATTTCGAGCCCGAGTCTCGCCGGCGTGCTGGCGCGCATGGAAGACCTCGGACACGTGACGAAAGAGCGTTTCGAAGACGATCAGCGGCGCGTGCGCGTGTCGCTGACGGCGCAGAGCGCGGAGATCGTCGAACGGATGGCGCCGCTTCTGGAGGCCGAATATCGCGCGTTGGAAAGGCAGGTCGGTGCGCAGATCGTCGACGATCTGTACGTGGCCGTCGATGCGCTGATCAGCGAACTGGCGAAAGGCGAGGAAGGCGAGCCGGAGTAGGAGGCGTGCGGCCGGCATTCGATGCCGCAGCGTAACGCTTCGCCGACACGATTCAGTTATCCGTGCGCCTGTCCAGCCGCCCACGACTTCCCGTGCGGCCGACCAATATGCCTGCAAGAATCGAAACAGGCGTTACGCCCCAAACGACGTCCGGCCAGAACGCCTCGCCACCGAGCGCGCTCACGTCGATGCACCACCAGGCCACGATCTCCACGCCGATCACCCAGATAAAAGCCGCAGCCAGTATTCCCCTGGCCATGCTATTCGTTATTGCCGTGCGCGGCTTGCGCTCGTTGAATCGCGGTTGCTTCTACTTCTTTCATTCAATCGTGCTCCTGGTGTTTCCGGACTGCCAATGATCTGGATGGCCCCCGAACTGGGGGAAACATCCGGGCACGATTGTATTGAAGAGGCCCCGCTCAAGATCTCAAAAACGGGGCCGGCCGTTAATCTCCCATCCCTTCGCTCGCCGCATCGATCAGGCTCAGCGACACATCCGGATCGTCGACCTTCTGGATCGCCAGCAGCGCAAAACGCGCGAGAAACAGCGGCGCATGCGCCTCGCCCAGTTGCGTCATCGTCTTGCACAGCCGCGTATAGACGATATCGAGTTCTGCATCGGTCATCGCGTTCTCCATTTTTCAGTCAGTTGATCAGGACAGCGCGCGCGTGATCGCCGCTTCGATTTCGGCGGCGCGCGCATTGCGCCAGCGGCCCAGCACGTGGCCGTCGGGACGCACCAGATACACGGTGCCCGGCTTCGCGTCGTAACGCTCGAACAGACGGCCCGTGTGGTCCCACGCGTGCACGCCGTTCGTCTCGGGATGCAGGCGCGCGCTCAACGGCACGATCCTGAACGGCACACCGCGTTCGCGCATCGTTTCGGCAAGCTCGGTTAATCCGGCAGGCACATCGCCTTCGTCGCTAAAGCACAGCGCAGTGAAACGCGGGCTGACGAGATCGGTCAGATGCGCCTCGCGCGCCTGGCCGCCTTCCGCGATCGTCACGGGATACTCGGACAGCACCGCGCCCGGCACCGGGCCCGCGACGAACGCATCGGCATCGGCGACATTCAGCGGCGACTGAGCATACGTAATCGCCGACGTCTGCCGCGGATTGATCAGCGACCGCACGGCCGGATGCCTGACGGCAAGACTCAGCACGGCCCTGCGCATCAGATCGAACGCGAACGAAGGCGGCGCCATGAACTCAGTGCTCTTCGTGCCGTAGCTGAGATTTTCGTGCGTCGCGGCGACGCGTTCGTCGGAATAGCTGTCGAGCAACGCCGGCGATGCGAGTCCCTTCACGACGAATGCGAGCTTCCACGCGATGTTGTCGGCATCGTCGATACCCGAGTTCGCGCCGCGCACGCCGAAGATCGGCACGAGATGCGCGGCATCGCCCGCGAACATCACGCGGTTGTGCCGGTAACGTTCGAGCGTCAACGCATTGGCCTTGTAGATCGTGATCCAGATCGGCGCCCATGCGCCCTTCTCGCCCATCATGTCGAGCAGGCTTTGCACGCGCGGCATCACGTTTTCAGGCTTCACGGCCTGCTCGGCGTCCTCGCCGTCGCGCAACTGATAGTCGATGCGCCACACGTTGTCGGGCTGCTTGTGCACGAGCACGGTCGAACCCGGATTCGACGACGGATCGAAGTAAGCGAGGCGTTCCGTCGGACGCTCGCTGTCGAGTTCGATATCGACGATCACATAGCGCCCTTCGTAGCTCGTGCCCTGCAATTGCAGTCCGAGTGCTTCGCGGATCGTGCTGCGCCCGCCGTCGCACGCGACGACCCAATCGGTGTCGAGCGCGTAATCGCCATCGGCGGTCGTGAGTTGCAGCGTGGCGCCGTCGTCGCGCGCATCGATTGCCTTCACGCGCGTCTGCCAGCGGATGTCGATCAGATCGGCACGCTTTTCCGCGGCGTCGAGCAGGAACTGTTCGATGTGATATTGCGCGAGGTTGACCATCGGCGGCAGCTTCTGGTTTTCGTCCTGCGGCATCGTGAAGTGCAGCACTTCCGTGTCGCGGTAGAAGCTGCGTCCGCCCGTCCACGGCAAGCCCGTCTTCAGAAAGCCTTCGACGGCGCCGAGCCGCTCGATGATCTCCAGGCTGCGACGCGAAATGCAGATCGCGCGGCTGCCGTAGCAGACGGAATCGTCCGCTTCGATCAGCACCGATGGCACACCATGGTTCGCAAGACCCAGCGCGACGGCGAGGCCAACGGGCCCGCCGCCGACGATCGTCACGGCATGACGCTTCGCGTCCACGCCCTGCTTCAGTTCGGGCACACGCGCCTTGTATTGCTTCGCGGTGAACGGATAGGGTTTGAATTCCTTGTTCATTTGATGCTCCAGATTCAATACCTTCATGCGGCACGCGTGCGCGGCGCTTCACGTTTGTCCATCGGCAACAGCATCACGACGATCGCACCGATCACGAGCAGCACCGCCGAATACAGCAGCCCCGCCGAGAAGCTGCGCGTCGCATCCTTCAGCCAGCCGACCACGAGCGGATTCAACGCCGAGCTGATGTTGCCCGTCGCGTTGATGACGGCAATGCCGATGGCCCGCGCGCGGAAGCTCAGTGCATGGTCGGGCGTCGTCCAGAAGATCGACATCGCCGTATACGAACCCGCCGACGCGAGGCACACGCCGAGCATGCGCAGCGCCGGATTCGGCGACCAGGCCGTGCACAGCCAGCCGGCGGCGGAGAACAGCATCGGCAGCATCAGGTGCCACTTGCGTTCCTGCTTGCGGTCCGAACGGCGGCCCCACCAGATCATCGCGATGATCGTGCACACCTGCGGAATCGCCGCGAGCAGGCCGATCGTGCGATTGCTCGCATCGGCGCTGAAGCTCTTCACGATGAGCGGCGTCCACACGGCGACCATCGCGAGCGTATTCACGAGGCAGAAGTAGGCAATCGCAAACTTCACGACGGCCGGCGACAGCAGTTCACTGACGATGCTTTTCTCGTGACCCGATTGCGCGGGCACGGTCGGGTCGTTCTGGTGCTCGGCGGCGAGCGTCGCTGCGAGCGTGCGCTTTTCTTCCGCGTCGAGCCAGCGCGCGTCTTGCGGGCTGTCGTGCAGATACGCGTAGACCACGAGACCGAGAATCGCCGACGGCTGGCCTTCGACGAGAAAGAGCCACTGCCAGCCTTTCAGTCCGAACGTGCCGTCCAGTCCGAGGATGAAGCCCGACAGCGCCGAGCCGACGGCGGCCGTCACGGGCATCGCGATCATGAAGAGCGCGTTGGCGCGCGCACGATACGCGGCGGGAAACCAGTAGGTCAGATACAGCAGAATGCCCGGCAGGAAGCCCGCTTCCGTCACGCCGACCAGCACGCGCAACACGTACAGCGTGCCGGGGCTCGTCGCGAACATTGTCGCCGTCGATGCGAGTCCCCACGCGATCATGATCGTGCCGATCCATCGACGCGCGCCGACGCGCGCAAGCACGACGTTGCTCGGAATGCCGCACGCGATATACGCGACATAGAAGAGCGTCGTCGCGAGGCCGAACTGCGTGCTGGTGAGCCCCAGGTCCTTCATCATCGTCAGGCCGGCGAAGCCGATGTTGATGCGGTCGAGGAACGAGAAGAAGAACAGCACGAACAGGAACCACAGCAGATGCCGCGATACCTTGGCAATCACAGACTGTGGCTGCGCTTGCTGCGCGTGGGTTGCCGGCGTTGCATCCAATGCACCGGCTCGCGAGGTGGATTCCATACTGATGTCTCCGATGGTCACGCTATCTCGGACACCAACGGCCCGATGCAATCGCTTCAACGGACCGCTATTCGACGATTGGCGACACGTGGCGATGCGTCGCAGTATGGAGCGCGGCGTTGCGCCGCCTGTCCTCAATTTGGGTACATCTCACGCCCCGCGCGGGCCTGGGGAAAACGCGGATAGGTCAGCGGAAATAGGGTCTTTCGCGGATTTTTGAGGGCGCGCAGCAGTTGGGGCGCGGTCGGCCAGGAACGGACGTGCGCCGTAGGCGTAGATCGACGAAAAGTCATCCGTCACGTGCACATCCCACGATTCACATTCCGAGTGCGTGACTTGATGTCCCGATCTCACCACAGAAAAGATCCATCCCTCCATCCCAAGGGCCCGCTCGAACCACAAACGCATAGTTCCCCCCGACAAGCCTGTCGTACGCAATGGGAGCGCTCCTCGAAAAACGCCACGGGCCGGCCGGCGTATCGTTGACGGGTCTGAGGGTTTGGTTCATCGAGTAGGCGGGCTTGTCCGCGTGGCTTGCACACGATCCTTCATAGATAAATGTGTAGACGCGCAGAGGACGCGTCGTCGTCCGCGACACACCACTGATGATGAATAGCAGAGACGTCTCGCTTCCCTGCGACGCGAGCGAGACACTTCCCGTCTGACCTGCATTCTGCGCGGATGCTCGCAAGGGAATGTTGACGGCATCGGCGGCATGGCCCGCCGCAGCACCCATGCCGCACACAAGAACTGCTGCATGCGCCAGCCAGCGTTGCCTCTTCATATCTCGTTCTCCCGTGTACGTCAGCGGGTCGAACCTGATCGCCTCGCAGGTTCGTCTGTTAAGCGTAGGCCATCGTGATTCGCTGGTACAGGACGACCTGTGAGCAACGATGCAGCCAGTATTTCCGCCCCCGGTTGCCTCTTTTCCGATGACCGGCAGGACCGCAAGTGCACAGCGCACTAGGCGGCCTTTTTACCGCGATCAACTGGAACGCGTCGGATACGCTATTGATGACCCGAATGCCCGCAAACGAGGAATACGAAAGTCCGCTCCGGGTCGAACCGCCGATTCCCCGACAATCCGCGACGAATCGAAAACAAGCCGGTGGAAACGCGAGCGGAAAACGTCAGACCTTGCCCGGCCCGACGCACAGCGCGAAGAGCTGCCGCTGGCTCGAAATGCCGAGCCGCCGGAACGCGCGCTTCTGATACGTGACGACGCTCGTCGCCTTGATGCCCATCGTGTCGCCGATTTCCTGCGCGGTGCGCCCTTCGAGCACGCCCGTCAGCACGTCGAGCTCGCGCTTCGACAGCTCGGGACAGAGGCCGCGTACGCGCGCCAGCATCAGGTGCGAGATCGCCATGTCGCGCTGCCCGCAGATCGCGTAGTGATGCTTCGCCGCGTGCGCGATCAGCGGCGCCATCGCTTCGATCAACGCGATCTCGCGCGCATGGTAATTGCCGAAGCGGCGGTCGCGATACAGGTTCACCGACAGCCAGATATCGGGTGTCGGCTGCACGAGCAGCGACACGCGGTCCGACACGTTCGGCTGCTGATAGCAGGCGGCCCGGTAGGCTTCGTTGAGAATGTCGTCGCTCGTCTGCTGATGCAGCACGAGCGTCGAGCCGGGCCTGTCGTTGCGCGCCGACGAGACGATCTTCTGGTTGCCGTCGAGCGCGTAGAAATGGCGCGCGTAAGTATCGGCAACATCGCGCAGAAAGCGCCCGCCGCGATGATCGGCCACCGACACCGTGCGCGGCCGGTTGCCGAACTCGTACGCGAAGATCGTGCACTGCGAAATCGCCGCGATATCGCCGAGCAGCTTCAGCACCTCGGCGGCAAGCGCATTCGAGTCGTCGCTGCCGATCGACGACACGAGCCCCGTCGCGCGGCTGAGATCCAGCTGCCCTTGCGAAACGGGACGGTCGAGGCGCCATGAACGCATGATCGATTGCTACTGGATGCGGCGAGAAAAGACGGAGTAATCGCATTATTTTAATCTGCGCGGGGCGTACGCATGCGTGAACGCCGCAATCGCGTCCGATCCGCTGCAATCGCGGTCGTCGTGCTACCGACGCACGCACATAAACCGTTCCGAAGGCGAATGAGCCTACGCTCTGCCTTTAAATTGCCTACAGTGAAAACCTCATACATGCGCGCCGCTTTCGTAGCCGGATAGCTGGCGCGCGTGCACCGCGTGCCGCATCGCAACATCCTTCGGAGACTGAGATATGGCGACCTGGAAACCCGATCCGACCTTCTATCCTTCCGCACGCCTGGCGGGCAGCGCGCCGAAGGAAACCGTCGCGTATGTGGCAAGCTTCGATCCGTCGCGCGAAACGCCCGACGAGCTCGCCGTCGTCGATGTCGATCCCGACTCGGCGGACTACGGCCGCATCGTCAGCAGCGTGCCGATGCCGAACACGGGCGACGAGCTGCATCACTTCGGCTGGAACGCGTGCAGTTCGTGCCTGTGCCCGAACGCACCGCATCCGCATACGGAGCGCCGCTATCTCGTCGTGCCTGGGCTGCGCTCGTCGCGCATCCACATCCTCGACACGAAGCCCGACAAGCGGAATCCGCAGATCGTGCGCGTGCTCGAACCCGCCGAAGTCGCGGAAAAAGCGGGCTATACGCGGCCTCATACAGTGCACTGCGGGCCGGCCGGCATCTACGTGGTTGCGCTCGCGAACGCGCAGGGCGAAGCGCCCGGCGGCATCTTTCTGATGGACCACGAAACGTTCGACATTCGCGGTCAATGGGAAATCGATCGCGGCCCGCAGCGGCTCTCGTACGACGGCTGGTGGCATCTCGGCTACGACACCGTCGTGACGAGCGAATGGGGCCTGCCCGCGACCTTCGAAAACGGCCTCGTGCCGGAAGTGCTGCTCGGCGGCCAGTACGGGCATCGCCTGCACTTCTGGGACATGAATACGCGCAAGCACAAGCAGGTCGTCGACTTCGGCGCGGAGAACCAGTTGGTGTTCGAACTGCGCCCCGCGCACGATCCAACCAAGGCCTATGGCTTCGTCAATTCGGTAATCAGCCTGAAGGACCTGTCGGCGTCGATCTGGACGTGGTATCGCGACGGCGATCAATGGGCCGCGCGCAAGGTCATCGAGATACCCGCCGAACCCGCCGATGCTTCGCAGCTTCCGCCGCTGCTCAAAGGCTTCGGCGCGGTGCCGCCGCTCGTCACCGATATTGCGCTGTCGCTCGACGACCGCTTCCTGTACGTGTCGTGCTGGGGCACGGGCGACCTGAAGCAATACGACGTCTCCGATCCGATGAGGCCCGAACTGACGGGCACGGTGCGCATCGGCGGCATTGCCGCGCGCGCGACGCATCCGGGCGCGGACGGACGTCCGCTGAACGGCGGTCCGCAGATGGTCGAAGTGAGCCGCGACGGCAGCCGCGTGTACTTCACGAACTCGCTGTACGGCGCGATCGACGAGCAGTTCTACACGGAAGGCATCGACGGCTGGATGGTGAGGCTGAATGCGGACAAGAATGGCGGACTCACGGTCGCGGACGACTTCTTCGTCGACTGGCCGAAGTCGCATCGTCCGCATCAGATACGGCTCGAAGGCGGCGATGCGTCGTCGGATTCGTATTGCTATCCGTGAGCGCAGGCGGCAGCGAAAGGCGGGCGCGATGAACGGCGTATGGGCAACCGTGATCGGCAGCGGGATTTTCCATGGCGTGAATCCCGCGATGGGGTGGCTCTTCGCCGCCGCGCTCGGGCTTCAGCACGGCAGCCGCAAGGCGCTGCTGATGGCGTTGCCGCCACTCGCGCTCGGGCATGCGGCTTCCGTGATGTTCGTGACCACGTCGGCCGTCGCGCTCGGGTTCTTCACGCACACCGAACACTTGCGCATCTTCATGGGCGCGCTGCTGATCGCGTGGGCCGCGTATCACCATTTCTACGGACACCGGCAGCGCGTGCGCATCGGCATGACGGCGGGCTTCGTCGGGCTGGCGCTGTGGTCGGCGGCCATGGCGACGATGCACGGCGCGGGCCTGATGCTGCTGCCCGCGCTGTTGCCGTTATGCGGTGCAGGGATGCCTGTCGGCAGCTCGCTCGAATCGGTCGGCCAGGTCACGGCCGTGCACACCGTCGTCACGCTCGCGACGGCGGGCGCGATTGCGCTCGCGGCCTATCAGTACCTGGGGCTCGGCATGCTGCGGCGTGGCTGGATCAATTTCGACTGGCTCTGGTGCGGCGCGCTGACCGTCACGGGCGCGCTGCTGATCATCACCGGCTAGCCGTTCCGCACTGCGCGCCCACGTCCCGAAAAGCCTCACCTTTAGCGACAGTGCCGTGCGGATTGCAGCGCAACTCACCATCGCGCGGCTCCCGAATAGCCTCACCACAAGCGCATTCGTGAGCGCATCGGCATCGAGCAGGCTCACCGTTGCGGCAATTGTCAGAGGCTCCCGTATTTCCTCACCTCAAGCGGCTTTGCCCCTTTTCTTCGCGGAAGACGTCGAGCGGAAGCTAGTCGTACTCGGAGTACTTGCGCGAATCGCCACGCACCTTGTGCGCTGGATACTTCGCGCGATTCAGCTCGATCTTCTCCAGCACGGCCGCATACAGATCGACATCGAGACGATCGGCGAGCATCACGAGGTACGCGAGCACATCGGCCATCTCGTGACGGATCGAGGTGAGCTTGTCGTCAGCGAGTTCGCTCCTTTCGCCCGACTCCAGCCATTGAAACGGCTCCAGCAATTCACTCGCTTCGACGCTCAACGCCGTCGCCAGATTCTTCGGCGAATGAAAGCGCGACCAGTCGCGCTCGCCGACGAACTGACGCAACAGATCGCGCACCGCGACGAGATCGCTGCTGCGTTCCTTCTCCATACGGTCACTCCACGAAAAGCATCAATATAGCGATCATTGTCCGGCACGGCCGAGCGTCAGCCGATGCACGGGCGGCCCCGGCAGAAACGATGTCTTCGCGCCGCGCACCCACGCCTCGTGACCCGCGAGGAAGTAGGGCGACAGCGGATTGCCCGACTGTCCGCCCGGCATCTCGAAGATGCCGGTCTGCTCGCGCCCCGGCGACACGATCATCCGCTCCGATGCACCGAATTTCGGGGTCTGCACGCGCGGCATGTTGATGTCGCCGGGCAGCGGATCATGCGGCGCGCCGAGCCAGCCGCGCACCCACGGCAGCCACGCGGGCACGATACGCGCGAACGGGTGCTCGATCGCGGCGCGGTTGCGTTCGCCCCAGCGCGCATCGTCGATCGCGACATCCGCGGGCAACTGCGCGATCGCATGATCGATCCGGTCGAGCATGAACGTGCGCCAGTCGATAAAACCATCGGGCACCCATGCGTGATGCTCGGCGAGCGTCTCCATCACGGCTTCGTAGCGCGAACTCGCGACGCGCAATCCGAGCGGCGCATTGCCGCCGCCACCGCCCGGCATCGCCCCTGCGAGATCGGCGTCGAGCCTGCCGAACCATGCGTCGTACAGCGAAAAGAAGAAGCCACGCGTGAGCCGGTAGCCGACGGCATCGGCATCCGCGCGGCCATTCCACGCGAGCAGTTGCTGCCGGAACGCGAGACGCTGCGGATGGCCCGCGAGCGCGCTGGCGTCGAGCGCTTCGAGCGCGACGCGCCGCCACACGTCGATCCATTGCGCGCGGTCGTCGGTCTGGATCGACAGCATCGCGCGCTCGTCGGGACTCGGCGCCGCGAGCAGATCGTCGCGTATCTGCGACGCGCGCGCGCCCAGGTCCGCGCCCGCATCGCCGATCAGCGCCGCTTCGCCCGACATCAGCACGCGATTGTTCGCCGTCCACAAGCGGCCGAGCGGCGGATCGATCCGCTTCGGATACGACGCGGGCGGCAGATAATGCTGCCAGCCGTTGTACGTCGCCGAATCGTATGGCGTGTCGCTGTCGGGACCGCTTTGCGCGTCGCTCGCGTCGCGTTGCGGCAGCGGACCCGCGAGCGTCCAGCCGATGTTGCCGCGCGAGTCGGCAACCATGATGTTTTGTGTCGGGATGCCGCTCGTTTGCGCGACGTGCAACGCTTCGTCGATCGTCTTTGCGTCTTCGAGCCGTTGCAGATTCAGGTTCACGGCCTCCCGGTCATGCGCGACCCAGCGCAGCGCATACGCGCGTGCGCCGACGTCGACCTGCGGCCCCCAGCGCGTCTCGATCACGGGCAAGTCGACGCTCGCGCCGCCCTTCACGCGGATGATCTCGTGATGGACGTCCGCACGCGCCCATGCGCCATCGGGCGCGCGGTACTGCAGCGGGTCGGCGGGATTGCGATGCAGCTCGATCAGATCGATGTAGCGCCCGTAGCTGTTCGTGAAGCCCCACGCGATCTTGCCGCTGCTGCCCGCGATCACGAGCGGCGTGCCCGGCAGGCTCACGCCCGTCAGCGCATGCATCGGCTGGCCGTCCTCCGCGGGCCACGTCAGCGACACGCGATACCAGATGTTCGGCAGCGACAGTCCGAGATGCATGTCGCTCGCAAGGATCGCACCGCCATGCGCGCTGTGCGCGCCGTCGACGACCCAGCCGTTGCTGCCCACAGCCGACTCGTTCGCGCCCGCGTCGTCGCGCCCGTCGTCGCGCCCGTCGGTCGTGTCTCTCGTGTCTCTCGTGTCTCTCGTGTCTCTCGTGTCTCTCGTGTCTCTCGTGTCTCTCGTGTCTCTCGTGTCTCTCGTGTCTCTCGTGTCTCTGGCGGCGCTCACGGGCTTCGTCGCGGATAGCCAGTCCGGGCGCGTCGCGGGAATACGCGTGGGCTCGACGGGCGGCGTCGACGCGCTATCGAGCGGCGCGTCCCAATGGCTCGCAGAGGGCAGCAGGAACGCGTACAGATCGGAGGGCACTCGCTCGCGCAACACGGCGCGCGCGAGAATGCGCCGCGTCTCGAACGATTGCAGATCGAAGTACATCGCGTAGACGACCAGCAGCGAATCTTCGGGCCGCCACGCTTCGGGCTGCGTGCGCAGCATCCAGTACTCGAACGGCCGCGACGACAGCGCGGCGAGCCCGGCATTGACGCCCGCCGTATAGCGCTCGACGATGTGCCGCTGGTCGGCGGGCAGCGCCTCGACGATCGCGTGCGCGCGGGCCCGAAAACGATGCACGCGGTTGCGCCTGTCGAGATCGAGCGCATCCGGGCCGATCAGCGCGGACAGCTCGCCCGCCGCGACGCGCCTGAGCAGGTCCATCTGAAAGAAGCGGTCCTGCGCGTGCAGGAAGCCGGTTGCATACGCGACATCGGCGCGCGACACGCCGTGTATCGTCGGCACGCCGAGCGCGTCGCGCTCGACCGTCACATTCGCCGACAGCAACGGCGCGCGCTGCGTTCCATCCAGTTGCGCGAGACTGCCGCGCAGCAGCAGCCAGCCGCCGAGCAGCGCCGCGCACAGCAGCGCGACGACGAGGCCCGCCAGCGCGAGCGCGGCGACCCCGACGGTCCGACCGATTGATTTTCCCGAGAACTGGCTTGTGACGGCGCGGCGACGGCTCATTGCTGGCTGATCGTTTGGAATTCGCTGGGTTCAGGAATCGAGGCGTCCGGGCATTGTGCACGAAGCCGTTTGCACTTTCCCATACGGCCATGACGAAAGCGCGCGCTCTCCAGCATGCTGGATTTTTGATCCAGTATGCTGGATAGCATGGATATCAACACTCTGATTGCGCGTCGAGTGCGTGAACTGCGCGATGCGCACGGCCTGTCGCTCGAAGCGCTCGCGGAAGCAAGCGGCGTGAGCCGCTCGAACATATCGCTGATCGAGCGCGCACAGAGCAGCCCGACGGCCGCCGTGCTCGACAAGCTCACGACCGCGCTCGGCGTCACGCTGGCGTCGCTTTTCGAGGCCCGCGTGACGCCCGCCGAGCCGCCGTCGCCGCTCGCGCGCGCGGCCACGCAGACCGTGTGGACCGATCCCGCATCCGGCTACACGCGCCGCACGCTGTCGCCGGCCCTGCCTTCGCCGATCCAGTTAGTGGAGGTTCACTTCCCCGCCGGCCAGCGCGTCGCCTACGAGACGGGCGCGCGCGACACCGAGATTCACCAGCAGATCTGGCTGATCGAAGGCGCGATGGAGATCGCGGCCGGCGACGAGCACTGGCGGCTCGAAGCGGGCGACTGCGTGGCGATGCGCCTCGATTGCCCGACCGTGTTCCGCAATCCGACGCGCAAGCCGGCGCGCTATCTTGTGGCGCTGTCGATGGCGCCTCGTCCACCTGTGAGGAGAAGTGCATGACGCAAGCAATCCGCGTGCGGCGCGTGGCCGCGCATGAGGCGGCGCAATGCATCGACGATCTGGCCGATGTGCTGATCGATTGCGTCGACGGCGGCGCATCCGTCAGCTTCATGCAGCCTTTGACGCGCGAGCGGGCCGTCGCGTTCTGGCAAATGATCGCAGGCGATGTCGAGCGCGGCGAGCGCGCGCTGCTCATCGCAGAGGACAGCGACGGACGCATCGTCGGCACGGTGCAACTGGTGCTCGCGCAGCCGGACAACCAGCCGCATCGCGCCGACGTCGCGAAGATGCTCGTGCACCGCGCGCGCCGGCGCGGCGTCGCGCAGCAGCTGATGGCGGCCGCCGACGCCGTGGCCCGCGACGAAAGCAAGACCGTGCTCGTGCTCGACACGGTGACGGGCGGCGACGCCGAGCGCCTGTATGCGCGCGCGGGCTGGCAGCGGGTCGGCGAGGTGCCGAAATACGCGTTGATGCCGGATGGATCTTTCTGCGGAACGACCTTTTATTACAAGCACCTTTAGCGCGACGCGGCCGCAGCGGGAAGTCGATCTTCGACAAACGTTTGCGAATTTGCGAGCACAGCCCTTAATCTTTTCCGCCGCGCGCCGTTATCGCGAGAGCATTCCCACTACTCGCAGGCGACATGGCCAAGACGATTCCGTTTCCCGGCGGCAACCAGGCGGCGCGCGCGCGGCAGGCGAAGGCATTGCTGCTGCCGATCCCGCGCGGCATGGCCGCCGAGCTGATCCTGCCCGTCCACATCGCGCTCGACGCGCTGCGGCGCGGCGCGGGCAGCATGAGCGCCGCGCAGACACTCACGCAGACGATGCTGCTCACCGGCTTTCTGTGTGATCTCGGCTACGGCGCGATGACGTACGACCAGCTGCGAACCGCCGATCAGGCGATGGCGGCCACGTTCGACCACGGCCGCGCGACGGACGAATGGCGTCTCGACGAAGCGCACATCGAGCTGCTCGCGCACATCGTCAGCACTTACGACGCGCAATTGCAGCGCGCACCGCTCAGCGCGCTCACGGATGCGAGCGCCCGCCTCGACCGCATCATCGCGAACGGCGGCGCCGAGCCGACGCTGCGCAAGCAGGCCTGACGACGACGGCTCCCTGCTCCCGAACCTTCTCACCGTTGGGGTCGGAGCGCATCGACAGCGGCAAGCGCACATTGCCTGTATCCTCTGCTGTTACCGACGCGCCGCGCGAGTGGCCGCACCATCACTGCAACCGTCTTGTATGGAACGGGAGCAAGCGCTAAAGAAGCCAACTCCCGTCGACCGCGGAAAAACTGCATGAGACAGGAGGAAACGCTAAAGCGCCAACTCCCGTCGACCGCAGAGAAACTGCATGGGAAGGGAGTGAGTGCTAAAGCGCCAACTCCCATCGACAGTGGAGAGGCTTCATGACAGACGACAAACGCAGCCCCGAAAACATCGATCCCGATCTGCTCGAAGTAGCGCGCGAAATATTCGACTGCGCGCGCCGCGGCGAAGCGAACACGCTGGCCGCCGTCATCGAGAAAGGCGCGCCGCCGAATCTGCGCAACGAGAAAGGCGACAGCCTCGTGATGCTCGCCGCCTATCACGGTCACGCCGATGCCGTGCGCGTGCTGCTCGAACGCGGCGCTGACCCGGACCTGCGCAACGACAACGGACAGACGCCCATCGCGGGCGCGGCGTTCAAGGGTTTCAAGGATGTCGTCGAGACCTTGCTCGCGCATGGCGCGGACGTCGAAGGCGCGTCGCCGGATGGGCGCACGGCGCTGATGATCGCCGCGATGTTCAATCGCACTGAGATGGTCGAACTGCTGCTCGCGCATGGCGCCGATCCGAACGCGCGCAACGCGAACGGCGTCTCGCCCGCCGACGCCGCGAGCCGCATGGGCGCGCCCGACACGGCCGCGCTGCTCGCGAAGAAGGCGGGCGCATGAAGCTCGCCGGCAAGACCGTCGCCGTCGTCGCGCCTGCGGGCGTGCCCGACATGGAGCACGTCGAGCACAGCATCGCGCTGCTCGAAAGCTGGGGCCTGCGCGTGCAGGTCGGCGCGCATGTGCGGGACCGCTATCGCTATCACGCAGGCAAGCACGAAGACCGCGCCGCCGATCTGCACGGCGCGTTGACCGATCCATCCGTCGATATCGTGTGGATCGCGCGCGGCGGTTATGGCAGCGTCTATTGCCTGCACGCGTTGCCGCCGGAAGTGCCCTGCGCGAAGACGGTCGTGGGCTTTTCGGACGCGACCGCGCTGTTCGGCGCGCTGCATGGGATGCCCAATGTGCGCGTCATCCACGGTCCGACCTTGAACGGGCTCGCGACGAAACACGACGACGCGTCGCGCGACAGCATGCTCGCCGAGCTGCGCGAGGAACGCGCCGCGCCTGTTCCGCTGCAACGTCTGCACGGTTCGGGCACGCCGCGCGTCGAAGGCCTTCTTGCGGGCGGCAACATCACCGTGCTCGCCAGTCTTGCGGGGACGCAATGGCAGGCGCGCTGCGACGGCGCGATCGTGCTGCTCGAAGACGTGACCGAGTTCGCCTATCGCATCGACCGAAGCATGATGCAGTTGCGCGAAGCGGGCGTGTTCGATGGCGCGCGCGCGTTCGTGCTCGGCGATTTCATCCGCTGCCCGCTGCCCGACAATGCGGACTTCACGTTGCACGACATGCTCGTCGATCTGCTCAAGCCGTATGACGTGCCCATCTACGCGGGCTTTCCGTTCGGCCACGGCTCACGCAATCATGCATGGACGTATGGCGCGCACGCTGTGCTCGAAGGCGATCAGCTGGTTCGCTAGCGGGCCAGTTGCATGAGAACGCGCTGGACGATGTCGATGTCGGGCGCGTCTGCTTTCAGCGACTCGCGCGCGCACCACGGATACGGCAAGCGGCTCGCCCAGCGCAACAGGCTATCGGCGGATGCTTTTGGCAACGTCGCCATCTCTTCGATCGTGATGTGCAGCCGTGTCAAACATCGCGCTTGCGAATCGCCCGTCCAGTCGTAGCGGCCGTAACCGATGCGCGCCGCGCCCGTTCCCTTTTCCGTCATGCAGACGAGCCAGTCGCATGAAAACTCGCGGTGCCCCTCGACGGGCATCGCGCCGACGCAGAACGTATAAACGTTCTCGTACTTCTGCGCGAAATCGATGACCAGCACCGATGCAATCGCATCGCGTCCCTGCGCCTGCTGCGGAAACGCGATGGCCGCTGTCTTCACGGTCATCGCAAGCGATGCATCGTGTGCGAACGCATCCGTCAGAAGGTGCGGGCGATTGCCGTCCTTCGCGTATACGTACGATTCGATTGCGTCTTTGAGATTAGGCATCGGTCAAACCATGTCGGTAAAAACGAGCCGGTCAGTCTAAGGCCATCGTGTCATTGCGCCTCGCTTGCCCTTGACGCCAACACGGACTCTCGCCTCCTCTCGAATGCCACGCGCATTCTTTGCACAACATGACACAACATGACGAAACGGGCGTTGCACGTGAAGCGCTCGCGTTCGACAATGCCTCTTCCTTGCCGCGTTCCCGCTCGCGCGCGCATCCCACAGTTCGAACACGCGCCCTCGATGAACTCCCGCTTCGGCCGACTCACGCGCATCCATTCCTTCATGCCGCTTGCCAGCGCGACGCTGATGCTGGGCATCGCGATGTCGTTCACCGCGCCGTATCTGTCGCTGTTCGGCGTCGAGCAGGCGGGCATGACGCCGTTGAAGCTGGGTCTGTTCATGACGCTGATCGCAGCGAGCGGCGTCATCGCAAGCGCGTGGGCCGGCAAGTGGTCCGACAGGCATGGACATCATCGCGGGTTGCTGCTCGCGGCGTTGATCGCCGCATCGCTCGGCTTTCTGCTGCTTTGTTTCGTGCGCAACTATGCAGCGCTGCTCGCTATCGGCGTCGCGTTTCTCGGCGCGGGCGGCTCGTCGATGTCGCTGGTGTTCTCGTTCGCACGCGCCGCGCTGCCCGTGCGCGACGAAGCGGAGCGCGCGTTTGCGCTGGCGACGCTGCGCACGGTGCTGTCGATGGCGTGGGTGTTCGGTCCGTCCGTGGGCGCGCTCGTGCTCGCGGGCGCGGGCTTCTATGGGCTCTTTCTGTTCGCCGCCGCGTCCTTCGCCGCATGCGGCGCGATCGTATGGCGCATGCGCGAATCGCCCGCAGGCGATCCGCACAGCGCGCCGACCCACTACGCGGGCGACCCCGCCTCGTCGCTCGAAGTGACGACGCCCGAGCCCGCCGAAGCGCCTCCGCCCTCGCCGCCCCACGCGCCCGGCACGCGGCGGCAAATCTGGCGCTCCATCGTCGCGCTGACCTTGATCGGTCTCGCCGCCAACGCGACGATGATCGTGCTGCCGCTTTATGTCGTGCACGGCTTGAAGGGCACGCGGCTCGACGTGTCGATCATGCTCGGCCTCGGCGCGTTCCTCGAAATTCCGATGATGCTCGCGCTCGGCGCGCGCGGCTCCACGCTCAACAAGCTGAACTGGCTCGCGGCCTGCGCGGCCGTGCATGTCGTGTATTTCATTGCCGTCGCGGCAGCGGGCACGGTCAACGTGCTGATTCCGATGCAGGCGTTCAATGCGTTCGTCGTGGCCGTCACGTCGTGTCTCGGCATGACGTACATGCAGGATTTGATGCCGCGCTCGCCGGGCGCGGCCACGGCGTTGTTCTTCAACGCGTCGCGGGTCGGCTCGATTCTGTCGGGCGTGCTGTCGGGTGTGCTCGTCGCGGGCCTTGGCTATCGCGGAACGTTCCTCGTCTGCGGATGCCTCGCGCTCGGCGCGCTCATCCTGTTCGCCGATCCACCGTGGAAGCGTATCGCGCAACGCGCGCGCGACGTGTGGGACGACTGGCGGCATCCGGCGCAATGAGCACACGACCCGGCGATGCGCGTGCTGCATCGCCGACGCGCCAGCGATGCAACATGTGTCACGCGCTCCCGAAAACCCTCACCTTCAAGCCAACGCGCCCGCTTGCGAGCAGCCTGAAGCGATGAACAGTAGAATCGGATGGAGCCTTCGCGGTGAGGTCCGGCAGGACGCACAGGCTCGGCAGTCGACCCATGCCAGGGATACCAGCACGACAGCACGGCACGTCACGCGATAGCTCGCGGCGCGCCTTCGCCAGGGAGATCTCATGAAGGTGCTCGCTGTTCACCCAAGTGGCCTGATGTACACGCGCGTGTATCTGCGGCTCGAACCGCTCGGACTCGAAACCGTCGCAGCCGTGATACGCGAAGCCGGACACGATATCCGCCTGATCGACCTGCAGGTCGAAACGCATCGCGATCTGTACAAGCTGATGCGCACGTGGCGTCCCGACGTGGTCTGCTTTTCCGCCAACTATCTCGCCAACATTCCCGAGATCGTCGATCTGTCGAAAGCCGTCAAGGCGCAGCAGCCGGCGTGCTTCGTGTTCGTCGGCGGGCATAGCGCGTCGTTCACGGCGAAGGACATGCTCAGGCACGCGGACGGCGCGATCGATTGCGTGCTGAAGGGCGAAGGCGAAGCGAAGGTCGTCGAGCTGCTCGATGCCGTTGCGCGCAAGGACGATCTCTTGCGGATTCCGGGCGTCGTCACGCGCGAAGGCGAAGGACCGCCGCCCGGCTTCACGGAAAGCCTCGATCACATTCGCCCGGCGCGCGATCTGCTGCGGCACCGGCGCAAGTATTTCATCGGCGTGCTCGACCCGTGCGCATCGATCGAGTTTGCGCGCGGCTGTCCGTGGGATTGCACGTTCTGCAGCGCGTGGACGTTCTATGGCCGCAGCTATCGTTCGCGCAGCCCGGAAGTCGTGGCCGACGAACTGGCGTCGATCCGCGAGCCGGGTGTGTTCATCGTCGACGATGTTGCGTTCGTGCATGCGGATCACGGCATGGCGATCGCGCGCGAAGTGGAACGGCGCGGCATCCGCAAGAAATACTATCTGGAGACGCGCGGCGACGTGCTCTTGCGCAACAAGGAAGTCTTCGAGCGTTGGCGCGGGCTCGGTCTGCAATACATGTTCATCGGCCTCGAAGCGGTCGATGCCGAAGGGCTCAAGGCGTTTCGCAAGCGCATCGACGTCGACAGGAATTTTGAAGCGCTCCGGTTTGCGCGCTCGCTCGGCATCACGGTCGCGGTCAATCTGATCGCCGATCCCGACTGGGACCACGAGCGGTTCGAGACGATCCGGCAATGGTGTCTGGAGATTCCGGAGATCGTGAACATCAGCGTGAACACGCCGTATCCGGGCACGGAAATCTGGCTGCGCGAACAGCGCCGTCTGACGAGCCTCGATTACCGGCTCTACGACATCCAGCACGCCGTGCTGCCGACAAAGCTGCCGCTACCCGAGTTCTACGGCGAACTGGTGCGCACGCAGCAGGTGCTCAATCGCAAGCATCTCGGCTGGGGCGCGCTCTATCGTGCCGCGGGTGAAGCGGCTTCGCTGCTGATACGCGGACAAACGAATTTCGTGCGGATGCTGTGGCGCTTCAACTCGGTGTTCAATCCGAATCTGCAACTGCGCGACCATGCGCGCGAAGTGCGCTACGAGATGACGCCGCCGCCCGCGCAGACGCCCGAACAAAGCAACGTCAAGGTGCTTTACGTGCACGGCCCGACGGGACGCAAGGGCCGCAAGATCGACGACGCGACGGAAACGTTCGTCGACCAAAGCCGCATGGGTGCAGGTTAGCGTCAAGCTCAGCGCATGCGTTCAAACGCTTAGAACGGCTCCTTGAACGGCCGCAGATCGATCTCGTGCGTCCACGCGGACGGGTGCTGAAGATGGATCTGCCAGTACGCCTCGGCGATCGCATCGACATTCAGCAGCCCGTTCTCGCCGCGCTCGTTCGCCACCTGCGGACGTGCGCTGCGCAGACGCTCGCCGTCGATGCCGCCGTCGATCACCACATGCGCGACATGCAGCCCGAGCGGTCCGAACTCGCGCGCCATGCTTTGCGCGACCATCCGCAGCCCTGCTTTTGCCGCCGCGAAGTGTGCGAAACCGGGCTTGCCGCGCAGACTTGCCGATGCGCCCGTGAAGATCACCGTGCCGCGTCCGAGCGGCGCGAGCCGCCGCGCTGCCTCGCGTCCAACCAGAAAGCCGCCGACGGGACCCGAGCGAAGAAAGTCCTCCATCTGCTGTTGCGTCAGGTCGCGAAACGGCACGTAGCGGTTATTGCCGACGTTGTAGACGATGAGCGAAGGCACGTCGATATCGTCGGGCGGCGACATGGCCTTGTCGAACAGACGCATGACGTCGGCTTCCGATGCGCCGTCCATCATGAACGATTCCGCCGATTCGCCGCGGCTCGCGATGTGTTTCGTCACGGCATCGAGCTTCGCCTGCGTGCGGCCCGCGACGATCACGTGGTATCCGTTCGCCGCGATCTTCCTGCACAGCGCCGCGCCCAGACCGAGTTCGGCGCCCACGCCGATCACCATTGCGCTATTCCGCTTCATCGCGTCTCTCCGTTGTCCGCGCGCCGTGCAGCACGACGCATTGAAATCGTCGCGCGATTATAGGCACCGAACGCGAACGGCTGCCGGCGAAACGACACGCGCGGCAGCGGCCGTTTTTCTGATCGGCGAGATGTCGAAGCGCCCGCTCGCCAGCACGAATGGCGTCAAGGCTCGGGGTTGTCGAGGTCCGACCTCACGACCGTTTCGCCGTGGCGCTGCGCGGCCTCGCGCGCCTGATCGCCGTCGATGAACGGCCCGATATCGGGCGCGCCCGCAAAAGGGAACAGCAGCCGCCCGTCGGTTTTGCGCACGACCTTCAACTGCCCCATGTACGACCCTTCCGTCGTGCGGCGGTAGGTGGCGTAGATCTGATAATCGTCCGGCGACTCGGGTTTCGAGGCCACAGTATCGCGTGCTTTCGGGAAAATCATCCGTGGCCTTGTCATCTTGCAACTCCAGGTTGAATGCCGGTCTCGGGTTGTTGCCGGCATATCGGTTGAAATGGCGCAATGTCTCGCGTGACCTCGCGTGACAAGTGCGGGGCGCGCACATTGCGGGTCGGTTCATGCTGTACTGCTGCTCGCGGCGTCGATGCGCTGTCGGCATCAATGCACATTGGCGCCGCCGCCCGGCTTGCCGATGCCCGGCAAGCGCTGATCGCCGCGGGCGCGGCCCGGATTGGGAACGCCCGTATCGGATGCGGCCGCACCCGTCATGCCGGGCGTCGACGACTGCTGGGGCTGCGGCGTCTTCAGTTCGCCGGAAGTGACGCCTGGCGTCGACATCGATTTGTCGCTCTGCGTCGCGGGATGCGAGTCTGTCTGCGCGTACTCGACCACCGGCGCGGCGACGGGCGCGACCACCGGCGCGGCGACGGGCGCACCGGCAAAGATTGCCGCCGCCGCGCCACCTGCAATGGAAACCGTGTTCACGACATGCTCCTTCGTCTAACCTGTCCGGAAACGTTCAGCAATCCACGTTCCGCTTTGTCGGCGGTGCGTCTCGACGGCGCTTGCGACTGGCTTTGCGGCTGCGCTTGCGGCGGCACCGGATGCGCAGATTCCCATGCACGTTCATATGTAATGCGCGATCGCCAGCGCGAGCGGCGCACGCGCCTGCCGGGAACGATGCATGCTCGAATACGTGTGAAGTCGCAGCGAAACGGCTGCGCGTTTGCCGCATCGACCGAAAGGAGAACGCCATGCCACTGAAGAGAGGCACATCGAAGGAAACCGTCTCGCACAACATCAAGACGGAAAAGAAGGCGGGCAAATCGCAGAAGCAGTCCGTCGCGATTGCGCTGAATCAGGCGCGCAAGTCCGGCGCGAAGATTCCGAAGAAGAGCGAGAAGTAGGCTCGCATCGTTTGCTCGAGACGCGGGCGGAGCGATCGGCCCGCGCGACGCGCCGACGGCTTCGGCGAGCGAGCCCAGCCGGCGGCGCTTTTTTCTTTCCAGCACTCTTTCCAGCGCCTTCCAGCTTTCTTATCTCTTACGCGAAACGCGAAACGCGAGCGCTACCGCGTACGCTCCGCGTCGTACTCCGGACGCACGCCGCGCGGCAGCCACGGCTCCTTGCGAATGCACCAAAGTTCGTAGGCCGGCTCGAACAGGCCCGTCTCGTCGAACGCGCCAAGCGGCACGTCAATTTCGTCGCGATCCGCGTACATCATGAACGCGACCGATCCGCACGCCGGGCAGAAGTGACGCCGCCCCTGCTCGGAGCTTCGCCATTCGCGCGTGCTGCCCGTAAATGCGACGGCGTCACGGCGGAAAATCGCATACGAACCGAACGCCGATCCGTGTACGCGCCGACATGTCATGCAATGACACATCCCGACCCGTATCGGCGCGCCCACAGCGCGAAACCGCACTGCGCCGCATGCGCAACCGCCTTCATGGATTTGCTGCTGGGACTCGTGACTCATCGTGTCCTCCATCAGGTGAAGCCTCATCCTCCTGCATGGAGCCAGTCGGCGTCAAACGTTGCCAACCCCACGAAATCCGGGCACCTGTGTGGGCGCAACGCCTATACTTCGGTAACGGTCGGGCCGGCGTTTTGCCGGCTCGCCGGCCACTTCACACGAGCGTATCGACGCCGGCTACGGACCCCGACGAGTGGATCTGACCGTCGCTAACCATTACTCTTCCAGCACCATGAGCGACGGCATCGAAAGCGCCCGCCGCGCGGGCGTACTGCGTACCGGCGACCTCAGCGAACGCCCCGCGCGCGCGCCCGACCATGCCGCAGAAGTACGAACGCTGGTCACGGTTGCAGGCGCGCAGACGGGACGCCGCGACACGCTGCTGCAAGCCATCGCCGATGCCGCGCTCGCATCGTGCCGCGCGGGCAGCGCCGGCATCAGCCTGCTCGAAACGACGAGCGAAGGCGATGCCGTATTCCGCTGGCGTGCGGTCGCGGGGGCTTGCGCGGGCCTCGAAGGCCAGACGACGGCGTGGGCCGAATGCCCTTGCGGCATGACGCTGCAACTCGGCGCGCCGCAGCTCTTCGTCGATCCGCAGCGGTACTTCACGAGCCTGGGCGAAGCCGGCGCGACGATGACGGAAGGCATCATTACGCCGATTCCCGCACGCAGCGCCGACTCGAAACAGCTGGGCGCGATCTGGGTTGCCTCGCACGACGACCATCGGTTCGATCGCGAGGACGTGCGTCTGCTCGGCAATCTCGCCGTGCTCGCGGGCGCGGCCCTGACGCTGCTCGATGCGCAACAGGCGGCCGAAGCGGAAGCGGCCGCCGCGCAACAGGCGCGACGCGCGCTCGAAGATGCAGCGAGCCGGCGCGACGAATTCATCGCGATGCTCGGCCACGAGCTGCGCAATCCGATGGCGCCCATCGACAGCTCGATCGCCGCGCTCAAGGTGCTGTGCGCGGGCGAGAAGCCCGCTAACGAAGTGCTCGCAATCGCGCAGCGGCAGATGCGTCAGCTGCGCACGCTCGTCGACGATCTGCTCGATGCCGCGCGGCTGCGCCACGGCAAGCTCGCGATCAAGTACAGCCGCACGTCGCTGAACGAGATCGTGTATGACGCGGTGACGGCGCTCAAGCATCACATCGACGCGCGCAAGCATCGACTCGTGATCGAAGGACTCGACGAGCCCGTTTATGTGCGCGCCGATCATGTGCGGCTCAGCCAGGTGGTCGGCAATCTGCTGTCGAACGCCGCGAAGTACACGCCTGCGGGCGGCACGCTGCGGCTGCGCGTGCAGGTCGATACGGATAGCCCGGTCATCGATCCCGAACGCGGCGGCATCGTGTCGATCGTCATCGAGGACAACGGCGTCGGCATGAGTGCCGACGCGCTCGCGCATGTGTTCGAACTGTTCGCGCAATCGCCGTTGAGCATGCGCCGCTCCGAAGGCGGCCTCGGCATCGGGCTCGCGGTCGCGAAGCGGCTCGTCGAACTGCACGACGGCACGATTGCTCTCGACAGCCTGGGCGTCGGGCGCGGGACGATCGTGTCGCTGCGTCTGCCGATTCTCGATCGCGAGCCCGGACTCGCACCGGATCTGCCGATTGTGACGAGCACCGCGCCGAGCCGCATTCTGCTCGTCGACGACAATGCCGATGCGCTCGACGCGCTGCACCTGCTGCTCGAACTCGAAGGCCACGACGTGATCGTCGCGCGCGGCGGACGCGAAGCGGTGCGGGTCGCGGCGAAAGAGATGCCGGAAGTCGGCATCATCGATATCGGCATGCCGGAGATGGACGGCTTCGAAGTGGCGCGCACGATCCGCTCGAACCGGGAGCTCGCGCATATGTTCCTGATCGCACTGACGGGCTACTCGTCGGAGTCGGACAAGTCGCGCGCGCTCGCGGCAGGCTTCGACTATCACCTGACAAAGCCTGTGTCGATGGAACGGCTCGCCGATGTGCTGTCGCATCGCGACGGTAGAAACGTCAGCGGTCTTGTCTGATGTAATGCGCAATGAAGCGAAGGTGAGCCGGCGTGAGTTTGCCGGCGTCACTTTTCGTTAGTCCCGCAAACTCTCACCTATCGCCGCTCGGCGCGCTTCAACGCGCTCGTGATGCTGTCCGCAAAGCCTTATGGAACAAGGGGTTGGGATTGGCATCGGTGCGTGCTCGAAGCGCTTTCGGCTCACTCCCGAATCTTCTCACCTTAACGGCATGCGCTTCATCGGACTTGCGTTCCATTCGCAGACCCAGGTAAGGAGCCGGCGAGTGCCGATGCAACGCGCGCAGTCTTTCGACGTCGTGCATTTCCGTTTGGCCGTCGTGCTAAATCGTTGATTTACCAGGGTTCCGGGTTGGCCGATGATGTCTCGCGTCAGCAACATTCATCTAACGGCAGGAGCCCATCATGTCCATGCAAGCCCTCGTGCTCAACCAGTACAACGGTCCGCTCGAACGAGTGACGCTGCCCATCCCCGAGCCCGCGCGCGGCCAGGTGCTGGTGCGGATCAACGCAAGCGGTCTGAATCCGCTCGATACGAAGATCCGCGCGGGCAATGCAGCGCATGCGTGCCATCCGTTGCCGCTCGTGCTCGGCATCGATCTCGCGGGCGTGGTCGTCGCGGTCGGCGCGGACGTGACTGCGTTCAAGACGGGCGACGAGGTGTACGGAATGACGGGCGGCGTCGGCGGCATCCAGGGTTCGCTCGCGCAATACGCAGCCGTCGATGCGCAACTGCTCGCCCACAAGCCATCCAGTCTGTCGATGCGCGAAGCCGCCGCGTTGCCGCTCGCGTTCATCACGTCGTACTCGGGCATCGTCGACCGCGCGCATCTGCGGGCGGGTCAGACCGTGCTCGTGCAAGGCGGAGCGGGCGGCGTCGGGCATGTGTCGGTGCAGCTTGCGCATGCGCTCGGCGCTCGCGTCTTTGCGACGGCAAGCGCGCGCGATCACGATGTCGTCGCGCGATTCGGCGCGACGCCGATCGACTACGCGGCGCGCAGCGTCGAACAGTACGTCGACGAACTGACGAACGGCGAAGGATTCGATCTCGTCGTCGATACCGTCGGCGGTGCGGCGCTCGATGCATCGTTTGCAGCCGTCAGGCATTTCGGCCATGTGGTGAGCGCGCTCGGCTGGGGCTCGCATGCGCTCGCGCCGCTGTCGTTTCGCGAGGCGACGTACTCGGGCGTGTTCACGCTTTATCCGCTGCTCACGGGCAAGCATCGCGCGCATCATGGCGAGATGCTCGCGCAAGCGTCGCGCCTTGCCGGGCAAGGCAAGCTCACGTCGCGTCTTGATCCGCGCCGCTTCGATCTTGCCTCCGCCGAACGTGCATACGATGCGATCACGCAGCGCACCGCGCGTGGCAAGATTGTCGTCGAAATCGATTGATGGTTGGATTGATGGGCCGCTGACGGCTCACACGTTCGCGAGCCGTTCGATCACGAGATCGAGCAGCGCACGCAGACGTGCAAGACGCTTCAGGTCGCGATGATAGCCGAGCCATACATCGCGGCCCGGCGGCGCTTCGCCGAGATCGATGCGGCGCAGGCCCGGCGTGTTGCCGCCGAGCGGACACGGCAGCACTGCGAAGCCGCCCCCTTCGGCACACATGCGCGCCTGCGCGCCGCGGTTGTTGCTCGCGTAGGCGACGTGCGCGTTCGGCAGCATCTGCCTGATCCACGCGACGTCGGGCAATTCGCCGAACGCGGTATCCATTGTGATCAGCGACTGGCCCTTGCCGTCGCCGCGCACGGGCGCGACGAGATCCATGCGTCCGTAGAGCGCGTAATCCATATGCATCAGCTTGCGCTGGATGATGTCGGGTTCGTCGAACGGCGTGATGCGAAACACCAGATCGGCTTCGCGGCGCGCGAGGTTGTAGCGGCGCGAATCGGTGATCAGTTCGATCGACATCTGCGGATGGCGCGCAAGAAACGCCGCGAACACAGGCGTGAGCACATGAATGCCGTACCAGTCCGATGACGAGACGCGCAGTCCGCCCGACAGTTGCTGCTCGCTGCCCGCGAGCGATCGCATGAACGCGTGCGCTTCTTGTTCCATGCGCTCGGCGTAGACGAGCACGGCGTGGCCTTCGTCGGTGAGCACGAAGCCATCGGCCGTGCGTTGAAAGAGCGTGTGGCCGACGGCTTCTTCGAGCGCGCGCAAGCGGCGGCCCATCGTCGGCTGCGTCTGTCCGAGTTGGCGCGCAGCCGCGCCCAGCGTGCCGCAACGAGCGACCGCGAGGAAGATTCTCACGTCGCTCCAGTCGAGTTTCGAATCGTTCATAGACGCTCTTCGCTAATGCGATCGGTCACGTTGCCTGCGATTATGACGGGCGATGGCACGCTTGCGGTGATCGTCGCGTGTGTGGATCGCGCACGGTTGTGTCGCAAAGGTGAGAGCTTTCGGGAGTATGGCGCCTTGCGATTCGATCCCCGCAAAAGCTCACCTTTGGAGCGATGCGCAACTTTTTTTGTGTGTGCTCGCGCACGCGTGCCGAACGGTTTACCCCTTGTTTTAGCGTTGTTTTTGCGCTTGAGGTGAATCGCGTGTTGCGTCTGTCGATCACCATCTGCGCTGGTCCCGTAAAGCCTCACCTCAGTCGCGCGAACGCGCAAGTCGCGCGTTCAGAGAAGCACGCTCAGAACTTCATCTTCACCTGAAAGCCGATCGTGAACGGGAGGCGGTCGGAAGGAATCGGCGGAACGACGATGAAGTTCGCGCCGACGCGTTTGTATTCGACCATCACGATGGGCGCAATGACAGGACCGATCGTGTGATCGTGGCCGAGGCCCCAGCTGCCATAGTTGTAGCCGGAGATGACGCCGCCGATCGCAGCCAGGCGGATAACGCCCCAGTGCACGAACTCAGGTGCCCAGACGGCGCCGCCGTACCATGACGGACGGCTCAACGAATTGCGAAACCCGCCCCCCGTCAGCGCCCATTGCCCGTTGAGCCAGCATTCGACGCCGAGTCCTGGATTGAACTGTTCGAAGTGCGTGCCCGGGTCCGGGTTGATGTGATACGAGGCGAGCATCGCATCGACCCACAGGCCTCCGCTGCACCAGTCGGCTGCACGCGCGCCCGATGTCCCCATCAAACCGATGCCTGCTATCACACCCGCCACGCATGCACGCCGTATCTTGTTCTTGATCTTTCCAAACGACATGTGTTCTCCGCAACCGGACGTGCGCCGGCGTCATCGAGGTCGCAATGAGTGTCGAATTGCTTTCCAGTCGCGCACTGTACCCCACGACCATGATCTCGATGTGGAGTGCGCACTCGGAACGACAACGCGCCCGCAGACGGCAACGATAGCGAAAGAACGATGACAGCCAGGTGAATGCGTTGAACGCGCAATCACCCGGACAACATGCGTAAGGTTTAAAGGCCGAGATCCGACAGCCCCGGATGATCGTCCGGACGACGGCCGAGCGGCCAGCGATACAGCCGTTCTTCTTCGCGGATCGGCTTGTCGTTGATGCTCGCGTGCCGATAAGCCATCAGTCCGTTCTCGTCGAACTCCCAGTTCTCGTTGCCATATGAACGGAACCAGTTGCCCGAATCGTCGTGCCACTCATAGGCGAAGCGCACGGCGATGCGGTTATCGGTGAACGCCCACAGTTCCTTGATCAGCCGGTAGTCGAGCTCCCTCGCCCACTTGCGCTGCAAGAACGTAACGATCTCGGCACGCCCTGTCGGGAACTCCGAGCGGTTGCGCCATTTGCTTTGCAGCGTGTAAGCGAGCGACACGCGTTCCGGCTCGCGCGTATTCCATGCGTCTTCTGCGGCGCGTACTTTCTGGATGGCCGTCTCGCGCGTGAACGGCGGAACGGGCGGACGTCTTTCGATTTCGGCCATGATGTTTCCTCGTTGAACTGCGTCAGGTGGACCTTCGCCCGTTCGGCGAACGGGTGCTTTCACTTGCGGCATCGAGCAGATGCATGGCGGCCGCGCGCGCATCGAGTGCCGCATCGGGGTCGCCGCTCACGAGCGCGACGCCAATCGCGCCGTCGATCAGGATCAGCCATTGACGCGACAGTCGCGCCGCGCGCCGGCCGTCGCCGCCTGTCGACGCAACGTATTCATCGCATTGCGTGCGCACGAATTCGAGCAGACGCTCCTTGTGCTCGCGTGCGACGACGCGAATCGGATCGTCAGGCGATGCGATCTCGCCCGACGCATTGAGAAACGCGCAGCCATGAAACGATTCCGACGCAAACCATTCGCGCAATACGTCGAACATCGCGAGCAGACGCGCACGCGGATACTTGCCACGGCGCAGCGTGCTTTCGCTGAACCACGTCATCCAGCGTTCGTCGCGCCTTTCGAGCGCAGCCGCCACCAGCGCATCTTTCGATTCGAAGTGCGTGTAGAAGCTTTTGCGCGCGGTGCCCGACTGCCGGACGATCGCATCGACACCCGTTGCGTGAATGCCGCCCGCGTAGATCAGGGCTTCCGTTGCGTCGAGCAGCCGTTCGCGCGCGCTCGCGGTGATGTCATCGGAGGTAGTCATGCGTGAAGGGTAGAACGATCATTCTCCCTCGTCAAGTTTTTGTGCGCTGCGCGTTGTCCAGCCCGCTATCGGCGCGTTCGCGCGGCTTGCATTATCGTGTCGGGTAATCGTTCAAAAGGATGAGTGTCATGAGCATCGTTTTTCGCCGTCCTGCGCTTGCGGCCTTGCGTGGCCCTCTCTGTGCCGCTGCGTTTTCCGCTATCTTTGCCGCGACGTTGGGCGCGTGTACGCCGCTGCAGGTCGTCACGCATACCGTCACGGCGACGGAAGCGCGCGTGCCCGTCGGCCAGTACAACCTCGATCCACATCACACGAGCATCACGTTCGATGTCGACCACCTCAAATACACGCGCTTCACGATGCGGTTCGATCGCGTGGCGGGTCAGCTCGACTGGAAGGAAGGCGGGCTCGACAAGAGCCAGGTGACGGTGACGATCGAAGCGGCGAGCATCGATACGCACGTCGCGCTACTGGACAAGATGGTGAAGGGTCCGGACATGCTCGATGTCGAGCGCAATCCGCAGATCCGTTTTGTCAGCACGCGTTTCGAACGCACGGGCGATGCGCGCGGCAAGCTGACGGGCGATCTGACGATACGCGGCGTGACGCAGCCGGTCACGCTCGATGTGACATTCAACGGCTACGGACGCGATCCGCTGACGAAAGCCGATACGCTCGGCTTTTCGGCGGACGGCCGGTTCAGCCGTTCGAAGTTTGGTCTGACGACGTGGTATCCCGCCGTGGGCGATGATATTCACGTCGTCATTCAGACGGAGGCTGCGCGTCCGCCCGCAAGCTGAGCGCGCGCGCTCATCATGCCGTCCAGTCGAGGATGACTTTTCCGCTTTCGCCGGACAGCATCGTCGCGAAGGCTTCTTCGTAATCGTCGACGGCAAAGCGATGCGTGAGAATCGGCGAGAGATCGAGTCCGCTTTGCAGCATCGCGACCATCTTGTACCAGGTCTCGAACATCTCGCGGCCATAAATGCCCTTGATTTCGAGGCCTTTAAAGATGACCTGTGTCCAGTCGATCGCCGTTTGCGCAGGCGGAATGCCGAGCAGTGCAATCTTGCCGCCATGGTTCATCGCTTCGAGCATCGACGTGAACGCGCTCGGCACGCCCGACATTTCAAGGCCGACGTCAAAGCCTTCCGTCATGCGCAGATCACTCATCACGTCGCGCAGCGATTCGCGCGACACGTTCACTGCGCGCGTCGCGCCCATCTTGCGCGCGAGGTCGAGCCGGTAATCGTTGATGTCGGTGATCACGACGTTGCGCGCGCCGACATGCTTCGCGATCGCCACGGCCATGATGCCGATCGGTCCCGCGCCCGTGATCAGCACGTCTTCGCCGACGAGATTGAACGAGAGCGCCGTATGTGTCGCGTTGCCGAACGGATCGAAGATCGCGGCGAGATCGTCGGAGATTTCAGGCGGAATCTTGAATGCGTTGAACGCGGGAATCACGAGATATTCGGCAAACGCGCCCTCGCGATTCACACCGACGCCGACCGTGTTGCGGCACAGATGCCGGCGCCCCGCGCGACAGTTGCGACAGAAGCCGCATGTGATATGTCCTTCGCCCGAGACGCGATCGCCGATCGAAAAGCCGCGCACTTCCTGGCCCATTTCGACGATTTCGCCGACGTACTCGTGACCGACATGCATCGGCACAGGAATCGTTTTCTGTGCCCAGTCGTCCCACTTCCAGATGTGGATGTCGGTGCCGCAAATCGCGGTGCGGGTGATGCGGATCATCACATCGTTGTGACCCACTTCAGGCTTCTTCACGCGGGTCAATGTGAGGCCCGGAGCGCGTTCGAGTTTTGCGAGTGCTTTCATTGCTATTGATGTCCCGTTTCAGATCACGCCAAGCGAACGGCCTACGCGCGCAAACGCGTCGACGGTACGATCGATCTGTTCCGCCGTGTGCGCGGCACTCATCTGCGTGCGAATGCGCGCGCGGCCTTTCGGCACAACGGGATACGAAAAGCCGATCACGTACACGCCTTCTTTCAGCAGCGCATCGGCCATGTTCGATGCGAGTTGCGCGTCGCCGAGCATCACGGGAATGATCGGGTGTTCGCCCGGCACGAGCGTAAAGCCGTGCGCGCTCATCGCCTGACGAAAATGCGCGCCGTTTTCACGGACGCGTTCTCGCAACTGCCTGCCTTCGTCGCTCGCGAGCAGTTCGAGCACTTTCAGCGATGCGGCCGCGATGCTCGGCGTGAGCGTGTTCGAAAACAGATACGGACGCGAACGCTGCCGCAGCAGATCGACGATTTCCTGACGCGCCGCGACGTAGCCACCCGATGCGCCGCCCAACGCTTTGCCCAGCGTGCCCGTGATGATGTCGATGCGATCGATCACGCCGCAATGCTCGGGCGTGCCGCGTCCGTGTTCTCCGATAAAGCCGACGGCGTGCGAATCGTCGACCATCACGAGCGCGCCGTAGCGGTCCGCGAGATCGCAAATGCCTGCGAGGTCGGCGATGATGCCGTCCATCGAAAAGACGCCGTCTGTCGCGATCAGCTTGAAGCGCGCGCCCGCCGCGTCGGCTTCGCGCAGCCTCGCTTCGAGATCCATGAGATCGTTGTTCTTGTAGCGGTAGCGCTTCGCTTTCGAAAGCCGCACGCCATCGATGATGCTCGCGTGATTCAGTTCGTCGCTGATGATTGCGTCGTTGTCGTCGAGCAGCGTTTCGAACAGGCCGCCGTTTGCATCGAAGCAGCTTGAGTAGAGGATGCAGTCGTCCGTCTTCAGGAACGCGGACAACGCACGTTCGAGTTCCTTGTGAACCGTCTGCGTGCCGCAAATGAAACGCACCGACGCCATGCCGAAGCCGTCCTCGTCGAGCCCTTCTTTCGCGGCAGCGATCAGGCGCGCATCGTTCGCGAGGCCAAGATAATTGTTCGCGCAGAAGTTCAGCACATCGGCGCCGTTGTCGAGACGAATGCCCGACGATTGCGGGCTCGCAATCACGCGTTCGGTCTTATGAAAACCATCGGCGCGGATCTGGTCGAGCGTCTTGCGCAGATGCGCGAGGAAAGGGTCACGCATGAAACGGCTCCTTGAATGGCCGGCTTTTCAACGCTACGCCAACGCACGATGTGCGGCAACGCGGCGGCCTGTTATAGTCGGCAATCGGTTTTTATCGGAAATTTTCGTTTTTCCGAACTAAAGTTCGATATGTCGAACAACTCTAAACGATAGGTCTGGAAATGGCAAGTTCGGGAATGCGCCGGGGGGCGTCGGGTACAGCCGTCAACGCGGCGCAAACGGCTGCGGCACCGCCGCGCGTCGGCGAGCAGATTCAACGATTGCGCAGCGAACGCAAGATGACGCTCGACGATCTGTCGCGCGCAGCGGGCGTGTCGAAATCGATGTTGTCGGAAATCGAACGCGACAAGGCGAATCCGACGATCGCCGTCGCGTGGCGGCTGACGAATGCACTCGGCGTCAGTCTGGATTCGCTATTCGCGCCGCAAAAAGCGCCGGAGCCGATCGCGGTATCCGGTCCGCATGACATTCCGACGCTGAGCGGCCACGACGCCAGATATCAGTTGCGCGTGTGGGGGCCGATCGAGCTGGCGGGCAAGTTCGAATGGTATGAATTGACGCTCCAGGCGGGCGGCGCATTGGTGTCGAGCGCTCACGAGCCCGGTACGCGCGAACATCTTACGGTTTTGCACGGCGTCATCGATATCGACGCGGCGGGAACGACAAAACGTCTGAAGGCCGCAGATACGGCGCGCTACGTCGCCGACGAACCGCACGCGATTCGCAACGCCGGTAAGGGCGAGGCGAAGGCTTTGCTGGTCGTGATCCACGGTTAAACCTGCACGACCCGTTCTTCGGCAATACGCCGGTTGCGGTCGATACTGTATGTTTGTACAGTATACGCGACTGACGGAGCCGAAGAAATGAACATCAACCAAGAACAGGATCTGGCGGCGCTGCGCTTCAAGACGGCCGCGCGCGACCTCGAGCATATCGTCCGGCATATCGCTGGGCGTTACATCGTGCAGCAGGTGCCGCTTACCTGGCGTCTTCTGCATGCCGTCGAAGCGGAAGCGCTCGCCGATCTCGGTTTTGCCAGCCGGCACGATCCGTTCATGCTCGCGCTGTTCCAACGGCCAACCGATTTTCAATTCCCAGAGACGGATGATCCCGTCGACTTTGGGCAGTCGAATGCGCTGCCGGCTGTGTTTGCGTTTGCCGTTGCGGCATACGACGAAGCGCAGAAGTCGAAGGGCGAGATGCTGACGCAGCGAGCGGCGAGTGGAAGTGTCCGGCGGCCTTGGGGAGGGTGAAGGGCATTCGGCTTCGACTTTGCGACGTCAGGAGGGGCCGTGCCGGGAGTTTATGCGCGTAAAGTCACCGACTACAATCGCTTCACGCAACTAACGGAAGCACAGACTATGACCTCAACCGATCCCGTTGGCTCCGTCGGCCCATCGCCCGAGGCAACGGACCTGTTCGATCAGCAACGTCGAGACTGGCTCGTCGACCCGCGCACCGCATTCGATGCCTGGCTCGCTAGTCAGAATTTCCGCCATTCGTCGGCGGAGGTCTATCGTGCGCAGTGGGGACTTTTCCTCGAATGGCTGCAGGCTCGGCACAAAAACCTTGTGACGGTCGACATGCGCTCGATTGCCGAATTCGTTGCGGGACTCTCTATACGCAAACCACAGCGCGCCCGCTATTTGCGGTTGATCGAACGTGTGCTCGATCATGTGCGCGAAATCGAGCTCGCATCCACGAACCCGGCGCGCTTCATTGCACAGGATGGCGAAGCGGAATGGCGCAACGCGCGCGACAACGAGCCGACCGGATTTCTCACGAGCGCGGAACGGTCGGCATTGATCGCGCATCTTTCTTCGCCCGTCGCGCATCTTTCACCGGCGCAACGCTGGCGCGAGCGTCGGGATCGCGCGCTGATCGCCGTATTTCTCGGCGGCGGAATCAAGACAGGCGAAGCGCGGACACTTCCGCTTGGTTGTGTGACGGCCGGCTCACAGTGGATCGTGATCGAAGCGGCGAACCCGCTTTTTACGCGCCGGACGCGCCTGGCGCCGTTCGCCGTGTCGATCCTCAACACGTGGCTCGAAGAACGTAAGCAGGCGGAATTGCCGGGCGATCTGGTTTTCCCGGCATCGCCATCCGGGCGACCGATGCACAAGGCGACCATGCTACGAGCCGTCGACGCGTTGACGGAAGCTTCGGGAATCGGCCATTCGCGGGAGGCTCGCGCAAGCCCGCACACGCTGCGAAACTCATTCGCAGCGGACCTGTTCGAAAGTGGGGTGGAAGTAGAGGTCGTCGGGCAATGGCTAGGATTCGCCCAAGCCGTATCCGCGAATCGGCTGCATCGCGCGTGGAAAAACTGGGCTGAACAGCAGAAATTCGACGAAGAAAGACAGCTCGCAGCGTCCGCCGTAGCTCCTGCGAATGCCGACGACATGCGGGACGGCGGTTAGACGTATCCCGTAAACCTTCACCTTGACGGCCCCGCAAAAACTCACCTTGATCGCCTTGGGAGCGCTGAAAGCGAGCCGATCAGGTCAAGGAAGCGCTTTGTGCCGGCGACATGAAGCGCGTCACGGCCGTCAGCCGCGAGCTACCCGTCCCCGATGAATGCTCGCATTCGGGACAAAGCAGCTCATAACGACCGTCGACCTGAGACAGTTCGGGTTCAGCTTCAGCGCATTTCGGACAACGGTGCGGGATTGTGACGTGCCCGTCGATGGCAGTGCCGATCGACTCGAGTTCACGGGCACTCAACCTTCCCGCGCCCGCCAGCTGACACAGCAATTCCGCAATGGCGGGGCTGATGCCCTGCTGAGCTCGCAACGCAGCCATCTGGCGCGTCAAGAGGTCGAGTTCCTCAGACTGTTCGCGCAACTGAGCGTCAAGCCGATCGCCCCGAGCTTTCGCGGCCGCGAGTTGCTGAATGAAGTCGAATTCCTTTCGGCTCGCATCGCGCACACCCGCCTGATAGGTCGCGGCCATCGTGCGCAACGAGTCGAGTTCGACAAGCATCGGCTTGACGCGGCGTTCGGCTTCCGCCACCGCGTCCTTGATCTGTTGCGCATAGTGCTCGGTGTTTTGGCGCATTTCTGCCTGCAGGGTGTCGAGACGGTCGCGCAATCCTGCATTCGCCGATTGCTCGACGTCCAGGCGTCGGTGTAACGACTCGTTTTCGGCTTCGAGCCGGCGAACGGACGCTTTCAGCCCTTCTTGATAAGCTGATCCGTTGGTATTGGCTGCGGCGAGTTGACTCTCAAGCACGCGTACGCGTTCCCACGCAGCGTCGGCACGGGCTTCGCTGCGCTGAATGGCTTCTTGGGAAACTTCGCGTCGGATCTTGCCTTCATGCGAGTCTCGCTCGGCGGTCGCGAGTAACGTTCTCAGTTCCTGACGTTCTTCATCGAGCGAGGCCCTTGCATGCGCCAATGCGTCTTCGAATAACGCGCCAAGCAGCTCGCCCGCGCGCTCCTCGAGCGCCTTTGGAATGGCGCCGCCGCCGATTCGTACGCGCGATGCTGAGCGGATGCGTTCCCAGAAGCTATCGATGTCCTTTGGTATGTCGCTAGCGCTGCCCGTTTGCGTAAGCTCGCGCACGGCGGCCATCGATGGGCGGATGCCGAGGTCGAAAAACAGCCGCTTGCACGCGTGAAGCGACAATTCCTGACGACGCGCACCATTCGCGCGAAGCGTGTCGAGTTCTTTTCGGATGGCCTGGCGTTCTTCGTCCAGATTCATGGCTGCCTCAAGGTCGCAGAAGTCGACAAATCATAACAATTTACGTAGTGTTTGTTACGAATTTCGCTCGGCGTGCGTTTTTCCTGCAACGGAGGCTCCATATCTTCGAAATTCGTCGTAGCGAACCGGATTCGGCGAGCCTCTTCGTGAAACAAATCGAAGAGTAGTCGGTAAGTCATTGTTAGGACGGCATTTTAGTCGATTGCCCGACGTTTTGGCACTGTTTCACGGAGCGCGTGGGTGGTAGCGGGTGTTGCGTTCTGTTCAAGAACTCGCGGGGCACGCGTTGAGAGTAATAAAAGTAAACACCTTTGAACCTTAGTTAAAGACGTTAACGCTCGACGAAAGCCTTATAGGATAAGGCGCTGCGCGCGATTGGGTGAAGCTTTACAGGAGGGGTGGTGAGATTTCGCGGGATCGTGCAGTGATGGGGTTCGGGGAGACGGGTGAGCCGGCTCGGGAAAGGTCGTGAGTGGCTTCGGGAACACCGCTGATTGGCCAATCTGCTAGAGGTGAGCGTTTTCGGGAGGTTAGGTCGATCAATGGCGCGTCAACGCTGGTTGGCGCTTTTCCGTCGTCGGCAGAAGCGGGTGAGCGGATTCAGGACGGCAATTCCAACGGGCATTGAACTGATTTCCTGGGCATCTCATAGGGTCGGTGAGCACTCGCGGGAGAAAACGGCACATCAGGGTGAGAATTTTCGGGACTCAAAGGGCTCTTGCGCTCGTGTTTGGGCCGCGCAATCTCGATAAGTGAGCTTTTTCGGGAGCTGCCCGCCGTCCGTTTCGATCGGCAGGCGCGCAAAAACGAGCGGCTGTTGCGAGCATCAGCCCGAAGGTGAGCGGATTCAGGAGAGAAAGCCGCACGCATATCTTGCGCCAGTTTTTCCGCTCGTGAATCGGAAAGGTGAGGCTTTGCGGGAATCATGCGCGACCGGTTTTGGCCCAAAGGTGAGGCAATGCAGGAGCATTGAAGCCGCAATCGCGCTGAGACGTCGTATCAGTGCGGGTTGGACAACGGCATCACAATTTGGTTGATTGCTCGAAGGTGAAGATTTTCGGGAGAATCGGCCTGTCGGATTTTAGGCATCACTGCGTTACTGATTAGGGCTGAGGTGAGAGTTTCCGGGAGTCACACACTGTACTCAACTAGGGGCGGTGCATATCTAAGTATCTAAATTTACGGGTTTTCCACTTCGTGGTTCCCCAAAGGTGAGCTTCTTCGGGACGCCGGGCCGTCGATCCGCGGCGAAACAAAAGGTGGGTCTTAACCGGTCACAGGTGAGTGTTTTCAGGAGGTTTTTTGCGCACCCGATTTGTCTATGGAGCCAGGAAGCCTGTCCGGTATCGGATCGGGCGTTCGCAAAGGTGAGAACATTCGGGAACGTATTCGCGGTTTGACCGAGGCCCACCGCTTACGGAAAGCCGCTAGTCCGCGTGTATGTCTCCGCGTTTGTGTCTACATCGGTTCTGGCCGGCGAATTTCTCCTTTCGGCGGGCTGATCGGCCGGTAAAGCACGACCTTTCGGGGTTCCGCCGGCCATTTACTGATCCACCGACCTAGTCGTAGCACCCGCGGATATGGCGTGGACGGCCGCCTCCCACCGATACCGACACACGAGACCTGGATGGCTGGCCAAACAGCCACAAAGCGCGCCGGCAAAATGGCCGTTCGCGGTCCCGTCGCTACCACGAGCGGCAGTATCTGCACGCGTCGTTTATTTGCGACTTGCACAAAGGTGAGCCGTCACGGGAAGCGGTTTGGGCGGTCGCCGTGCGCGCGAGGCGACCGCATGTCAGGCAATCCCACGACCATCAATGCCATGACAAAATGCGTGCGAATTCAAAAGGTGAGGCTTTTCGGGAGTGGTTCTGGGTGAGTTGGCGGCTGTAAACGCATTTCACCCCAAGTAGGTGAGATAACCGCTATAGACGTGCATCACCACAGCCGGTATCCTTTCGCGAAAATCTCTTCTCGACTCGACGCATGGCCACGAAGCGCGCGAAAAAAACCGATGTGGTGAGCCCAAGCTCCGCTGAATTGCGCAAAGCCGTCGAGGCGATTGCCATTCAGCCCAAGAGCGGCAAGATCACGCTGCTGACCCGCAAGCTGTTCAATGTGTTGCTCGCAGTCGCCCAGCAGGCAGACGAATCGGGCGACACCTATCGCGCGCTGCTTTCCGACATCGTCGCCAACTCCGCCTTCGATTCCAACGATACTGCACTCGTCAAGGAGCACCTGCGGCGGATGGTGTCGGTGCAGGTCGAGTGGAGCCAGGGCACGTCGAGCCAGAAGCCAGGGCGTAAGTGGGGTATCTCGACGCTGATCGCCGACGCCGAAATTCTCGAGGACCCCGCGACGCGGCGCGTCTGGGTGGAGTTCTCGTTCGCGCCGAAAATCAAAAAGAAACTGCTCGATCCGGTGCAATACGCGCGGCTGAGCCTCCAGTTCCAAAGCCAGTTGCGCAGCAGCGCGGGTTTGGCGCTGTACGAAATCTGCGTGCGCTACCTGACCAATCCCAGCCATCTGACGATGCGTGAGGCGTGGGAGTGGTGGCGGCCGATCCTGTCGGGCACACCCGACATGGAAGCCGGCGATGAAGCCAAGCGCGAGTACAAATATTTCAAGCGCGACTATCTGCGCCCGGCAATTGCGGAAGTCAATGCCGTTACGAATATCTTTGTCGAACTGATCGAACATCGTGAAGGCCGCCGGGTCGCGGAAATCCAGTTTCGCGTGACCGAGCGCAAGCAGCCGATGCTTGCGCTCGACGAGCATCCGAACGTCTTCGACAGTACGCTTGTCGATCGCATGGTGAAGATCGGCATCCCGCTCAAGGAAGCGCAGACGCTGTACGCGGACAGCGAGGAAAACCGTATCCGCGCCGCGTTGCAAATGACGGAGCAGCGGATGCGCAGCACGACGCTGCCGCCCGTGCGCAGCGCGCCAGCGCTGTTCAAGGACGCCTTGAAGAAGGGCTATGCCCCGCCCGTCGACGCATTGCCTTCAACCCCTGCCGGCAAAGGCGCCGCCGCTGCACCCGCAGATGATCTGAAAGCGCGTCTTCTCGGCGAATACGTGGCGTACCGGCGTAAGGAGGCACAGGCGCTGTACGATGAGCAAGGTGAAGCGGAGCGTGAGCTGGCGCGTCACTCGTTCGAGGAAGATGAACTGCCAGGTCTGGGTACCCATATGCGCGACGATTGGCGTCGACGCGGGCTGGAGTCGAAGCTGACGGAAACGGCGTTCTTCGACTGGCTCGCGCGCAGAACCTGGGGCGAGCCGACAGATGGCGATCTGCTTGCATTCACATTGAGTCAGTCGCGAGCCGCCTGAGCGCAACGTGGCGCGCACGCACTGCGCGCCAGTTGCTTTCCTTTAGTGCTCCGATAACATCTGTTCGATTTGCCGGAGTATCTCGTCGCGCTTCTCACGCGTGAGTCCACGCAATTTCAGTTCGAGCCGATCATCCCCGTACGACTTCAGATCGCCGACGGACACACCACCGAGCTTGATATCGAGCCGTTGGGCGTAACGCTGACGGCCAGCCGGTTTCGCACTTTCCTGCGCAGTCGCCCTTCCCTTGACGATGTCCGCGACCTGCCGAGTGCTCAGATCATCCGAAAGAATCTTGTTGATCAGACGCAGTGTTGAATCAGTTCCGCGCGCCGAATGATACCGGCCAACCTGGTACGCCATGTTCGAACCGAATCGATCTGTCCGCGCCACCATCTCCTGCATCACGGTTTCCGGCAGCTTCGAAATCGACAGTGCGACGGCGATGGTCGACTCATCCAGACCGAGATGTTCGGCGAGTTCCTTTTGGCTCTGGAAGTGCTGTTCGTCCAGGAAGCGGCGCCATACGACGGCGTTGTCGAACACCGTCTGCGAATCGCGCTGGACGTTGAGGTCGTAGCCGAGTTTGTAGCTCTGGATGCCGATCGGCAGATCGATCACGATCGCCTTTACCGTCTCGTTGTTCGCCTCCTTCAATGCGCGAACACGTCGACCACCGTCGCTGACGAAATAACTCCCAGGATTGTTGTAATCAGGAATGACGTGAATGGCCTGCTGCTGTCCTTGCTTCGCGAGGTTGACGGCAAGTTCGGCAATCGACGATTTCAGATAGAAGTACCGCGGATTGAACGGACTCGGCTTGATCGCCTTCAGCGGAAGTTCAATGATCTGGCCTGGGCGGTAGCCGTGCTCGGCTCGCCAGTTGCGGTATTCGACCGATTCGTTTGCCGCTTCCGCTGGCTCGGCGTCGTTGATCGTGGACGACGATGCGGGCGCGCTCGTGAAAGCCGCGATGTTCGAGGCCTTGGGTGCATTCTGCACAAGTCCGTCGATCGCGTTGAGCCGATCGAGTGCTGTGCGCTTTTCGCTGCTCGTCGTATCGGGGCGTGCCTGGAAGCCTTTGGCGAATTGGGACGGTTTCATTCCGGTACCTTTATGCGCATAAATTCAGGGAAGCAGAGCGGCGATCTCGTCGGCGCACGCGCGGATTTCGATGCTGGCAAGCTTGGCGCCTCGGTCGTTCATCTGCAGGACCGTCTGGCCAAGCGCCATTGCCTGCTTGTACGCCTCTCGCGTCGGAATCTGGGTTCGCAAAAGCGGGAAACCGAGTTCTTCCAATGCGCGCTTGAGTTCGCGCGTCAGCATTCGCTTCTCTTCGGTCTTATTGAGAAGAAAGACTGCGCGCAGGTCTTCATTCATGACCTGCGCCTGCTGCACCAGCTTCACGAGACCGACGCTCGACCAGTAATCCGCTGGAGACGAGGACGTGGGAATGACGGCAACGGTCGCAGCTAGCAGAACGACGCCGGAGACTTTCTCAGTGATGGACGGTGGGCAATCGACGACGATCAGGTCGTAGTCGGCAACGAACTTCTTGATCTCACGATGAATCTGCGCACCGGCTTCGGAGAGGTTGACGACGGCAAACGGGATACCGGACTCGCTATCTGAGGATGCGCTGGCCCAATGGATGAGGGTGTTTTGACCGTCAGCGTCCACAACAAGAACGCGCTTGCCTCGTTCGTGAAAGGCTGCGCCGATGTGCATCGCAATTGTGCTCTTACCGACGCCGCCCTTCTGCTGTGTAACTGCGATGATTTCTGCTGCCAACGTTCACCTCCTCTTTTTGTACGCCGCTGAATTTTACCTTGTTGAATTTGTAATTCAATCAATTTTGCCCAGATCCAACGGTTATAGGCCGTTCGGTATGGGTTTATGCGCATAAAGGCTGCGTGACTAATCGGCCATGCGTTCCGTGTATCGCGTATGGACAGGATCGGCTCGTTGGGACGTTGCAGATGTGACTAAGGTTCCGCCGGCGTTGGTGTGGGAGACGGTGATATTGAATGCATTCGCCGCGAATGCGATAGGCGACGAATGTCGATCATGTCTTCATGCGCACCGCCGGTTTATGCGCATAAAGCCAATCGAGATCGTGAAGATGTCTGCGGCGAGCAGAACGGCGCGGCAACCGGTTTGCGGTGCGAGGCGTGAATTGTTTATGCGCATAAACCGGGGGCGCTTGGCGACACTACTTGCGGGATGAAGCAATCGGGCGCCTGCGTGCAAACCAGGCTAAGCAATACGAGAGTCGCGCTCGTCAGATTGCGGCACTCAACCTCTGGTGATGTTGGACTCGCGGATCGATAAAGCAGGCCCATGCGGACGCGCAATCGTCCCTTGGTTTGAACAACCACGCTCCAATTCAACGGAAACGCTGTCGTTGATGTACCGCGCACGGGACTTTATGTTCCCCAGGTGGTAGGTCCTTATCGAAGGGCCGGCAGCCCCATTACCAGCAGCGCTTGTCCGCAAACCGATGGCTAGATGTTGTGGCAGCCGCAGCCGAGATAACACGCCACGCCCAGGCCGAATAAATTCAACGGAGGGTTCCTTACCGATCCGTCGCGACCCGACTACCGAGTGAACGGGCCGCGCTCCTCAACGCTAATACGACTTACCCCTTGCGAGCGATCCCCGCTCAAGATTCACCGCGCGCCCAGTTACGCCCAAGCGATTCGCGCAGCATGGTCGTAAAATCCTCCGTTTCCTCCCGATCCTGCTAAGGCGCCATGATCACCATCTACCACAATCGCCGCTGCTCGAAATCCCGTGGCGCATGCGAACTCATTAGCGACATCTACAATCCGTCGAATGAACCCGTCGAGATCGTCGAGTACCTTCATACTCCGCTATCCGTAACGCAGTTAGAGCAACTCAACCGATTGCTTGGCTGCCCGGTACGCGAAATGATCCGCGATTCGGAACGGGTCTATAAAGAACTAGGGCTCGCCGACATGTCATTGAGCGACGCTCAGTTATACGAAGCAATCGCCGCTCATCCGATCCTTCTTCAACGTCCGATCGTCGTTCGCAACGGACGAGCCGTCGTCGGTCGACCGCCGGAGAACGTGAAAGCCCTATTTCCCGAATTCGCGAATTAGGCCGACCCGCATCAAACAAGCTATCCGCATCGCGACGCCTTATATTGAGTAACCCGCGCCGCGCCTGCTCCGTCATCACGCTGGAGCGATACGGAGCACGGCAAACGCATCAGCAATGCGTTGCTAGCAAGAGATGCTGAGCCGATCTCCGCCTTCGTCGATAACCTAGACCAAAGCATGGCAGCAATTGACGCATCGCTGGCACTCTTGCTGGTGCGCATCCCAATAGACTTCGGTAAAAGCCGCGCAAAGCGTCATCGCGGAGCGCTCGAAACTCAATCCCGTGCGCGAGGACCGACATGCTGGAACTTAGACAGTTATGCGAAGGATGTGGCAAGGCGCTTCCGCCAAACGCCACCGATGCGATGATCTGCAGCTTCGAATGCACGTTTTGCGAAGTCTGCGCGCTGACGAAGTTGCGCAACGTATGCCCTAACTGTGGCGGGAATTTCCAACATCGTCCGATCCGTCCGGCCGTAATGCTCGCGAAACATCCCGCCGCGACGGAACGGCACCCTGTCAACATCGACGAGACGTCACATAACGCATTTTTTGCGCGTTATCGCGATACACCGCCATCGCACCGCTAGATATCGAACGCTGGCCGAAAAGTGCAAAAGAGGCGCCTTATAAGAAGAACCGAGGCGCCGTCTCTTCGTCCCGCATAGGCCCGGCGACTTCACGCTTTCCCGCCTCCATCGATACCGCTTCCCGTGCGCCAGACCTGCTTCCCGCGCTCGGACAACTCACCGCAGCTATGCGTCTCGTCGGCCTGCGTACCGTCGACGGCCATATCGCCTCCCGGTTGTTCAAGCGAGCGAGGCTTCTGCTGCTTTCTCGCGGCGATCGCCTCGTCATGGGACTTTCCAGAATGATCCAGGCTCATGATGTGATCCTCCCAATAAACTCTCCAGAAATGTCATCCGAGCACACACCGCTCCCGGACGCCTCTCACACACAAAGTTCGAGAAATCGTTTGTCCACAAGTTCAGATCGAAGCTGTAACCGCAGGCCTTGTCGCTAACCGTTTGTCGCGCTTTGCGACCGCCCGGCAACTCGCTTGATTGATAAGGCAAAGATTCCACCTATCCACAGGGTTATCCAGAAAATCTGTGGATAACTTGTGCGTCCTCCGATTTATCCACTGCGCGATTAGCGTGTCATATCGCTTGCCGAAATTGGCGCTATCGTTCAACGCGTCGGCCACTATGATTGTCCGGCCGCATCTTTTTTTCGCGCATTCCGCGCCAACCGAGGAAGGAAGACATGGCCTATCACATTGCAGTCGTCGTTGGCAGCTTGCGCCGCGACTCGACCAATCGCCATCTGGCGAAGGCGTTGATTTCGCTCGCGCCTTCAGACTTTTCTTTTGAGTTTCTGGACATCGGCTCGCTTCCGCTTTACAGCCAGGATTACGACCACGATTTCCCAGGAGCGGCTCGCAACTTTAAGCAGCGGATCCACGCTGCCAACGCATTGCTGTTCGTGACGCCTGAATACAACCGGTCGATCCCCGGCGTGCTGAAGAACGCGCTCGACTGGGGCTCGCGCCCATGGGGACATAGTGCATGGGCCGGCAAGCCGGGCGCGGTGATCGGCACGTCGCCGGCTGCGACGGGCACGGCGTTGTCGCAACAGCACTTGCGCAACGTGCTGGCGTATCTCGATGTGGCGACGCTCGGCCAGCCGGAAATGTTCATCAAACACACGGCTGGCCAGATCGACGAAAACGGCAATATCGCAAGCGACGACACGCGCAAGTTCCTGCAAAAGTTTGTCGATCGCTATGTGGATTGGGTGAAGCGGCACGTCGGCTAACGCTGCGCGTCGACACACCGCGCGGCAGCGCCCGGCAACGGGCGCCGCCTCGCTTTCCGAACGCGATTCTCGGAGCACGCTGAGCACTCAGGCTACGTGTGACGATGCCCCGTCACGCGATCCCAGCCGTGCCGCACGGCGGCCTTGAACCGCTCCCAGCTGCCCTCCGGCCTGTCCCGCTCCCAGTGCTCGCGGACCTCGGGCTCGACTTCTTCCCACTGCCGGTCGTGGTAGCGGGTTTCACGCGCCATCGTCGCGCCGTGATGATAGGCGGGTACGTACTCGTCGAAGCGCAAGCCTTCGTCCGCGTACTGGGCGTCGTAGTGAGCGCGGAAATCTTCCTCGTACTCGAGGAATTCGTCGGGCACCTGTTGAGGCATCGCGCGCGCGGGCTCGGCCGTATCGGGCGTCATCACGGCGCCTGAGCCGGCGACGCCCGCCGATGCAACGGCCGCCGCCCCGGGTGTTTCGCCCGGCGGCGTGACGGGTTGGGTGCTGGTCGGCGCCGCGTAGTCCGGATACTGGCCCGACTGCGTCTTCTGCTGTTCCGGTGTTCGTGACCGCGTCGAGGCCTGCTGTTCCGGCAGCGGCGTTTCGGGTCGCATCACCGCGCCGGCGCCCGGCGCGCTCGCTGCGGCGAGTGCCTGCGCCGACGGATCGTCGACGGGCGGCACGCCGTGCAGCGCATCCATCTGGGCACGCTTGCGCGCTTCTTCGGCGAGCAGCGCATCGCTCGACGCCTGGGCCGCCGTCGGCACTGCAGCCGGCGTGCCGATGCCGAGCTCATCCATCACCGAATGCTCGCGACGTGCTTGCGCCGCGTCGTCGCGCGATGCCTGTGCGCGCGTGCCGTCAGCCGGACGTTCATTGACCTCGATCGCGCCAAGCCGCGCCAGCGAATTGCGCGCGAGCTCCGCGTGCGACTCGCTCGCAGCGTTCACGGCCACCAGCACCGCGCCGCGACGCACGGCGTCCGTGTAGCGCTCGGCCTCGGGCGCCGTCGTGCCCGAAGTCTGGAAAAGGCTCGACAGAAATCGTTCGATATTGGCGATCACGCCGGGCGTATGTGCGGTGGCGACATCGGCGGGCGTTTCGGGGTTCGCCTGCAATTCGATGTCGGTGGAGGCGAAGCCGCTCTGCACGAGCATGTTGCGCGCGCTCTCGGCTTGCGCATAGCTGTCGAAAAGACCAATCACGGTGTGTCGCATGTCTGTCTCCTGCGGCTTTCTGAACGGACCCGCGGTGCCGCCGAGGCCGCTCGTTCGTCGATGCCGTGAAACGCGCAACGTTCATGCCGGATTGCGCGGTTGAGCAGCCAGCCGGAACGACGAAGGACGGGACACCGAACCTGCGACAGTGTCGAAACTGTCGTCAATCGACGCGTGCGTGGCGCGCTTTTACAACTAGCTGGTAATCCCCGGAAGTGCGTTCGAACCGGCCGGATGCGTCGGCGATTGCGCGATTTCCCGCTGCAGCGTCTGCAGGTATTTGTCGAGCAGCGCGATATCGAAGGGTTTCGACAGCATGCGCGCGTCGACGTGGCGCGCGCGCTCCAGTTCTTCCGCATAGCCCGTCACGAGAATCACCGGGAGCCTGGTCTCGAAGGTCTGAATATGCTCGGCGAGATCGATGCCGTTCAGCTTGCCCGGCATGTGGATGTCGGAGATCACGAGATCGAACGGCAGCGGTTCGCCCGTGCGCTTCTGCGCCGCGCGTGCGGAGTCGAGCGCCTCGACCGCGACGTCGGCGTTGAATGTGCACGTGACCTCGTGGCCCATCATCTGCAGCAGCGCTTCCGTGCCCGCAGCGACTTCGTCGTTATCCTCGACGAGCAGAATGCGCAGTCCATGCGGCGCGTGCCGTTGCTCGGCGACGGGTTCGGCGGGGCGCTCGACTTCCGGCGTCTGCGTCGCGCGCGGCAAATAGAGCCGCACCGACGTGCCCGCGCCGATCGCGCTGTCGATCGCGGCGAGGCCGCCCGAGCGCTCGCAGAACGCGAACACCTGGGGCAAGCCGAGACCCGTGCCCATGCCCTTCGGCTTGGTCGTGAAAAGCGGTTCGAACGCGCGTGACAGCACGTCGGGCGGCATGCCGACGCCCGTATCTTCCAGCGACAGCTGCACGAAATCGCCCGTGATCGGAAAGCCGTCTTCATGACGGAAACTGACGTTGTTCGTGCGCACCGTGAAGCGGCCGCCGTTCGGCATTGCATCGCGCGCATTGACGGCGACGTTGATCAGCGCCAGCTCGAGTTCGGCCACATCGACGTGCATCGGCCACACGCCGACGCCGACGTCCATCACCAGCGCGACCTTCGCGCCGAGCGACGCGCGCAGCAGATCGTGGCAGCCGGGCAGCCAGCGCGCGACGTCGAGCGTTTCGCTGCGCAACGGCTGCTTGCGCGCGACGCCGAGCAATTGCCGCGTGAGCGACTGGCCGCTTTTCAACGCGCGCTCGATCGCGGCCAGCTCGCGGTCGAACGTGGCCGCGCCGCGCCGGCGCAGAATCTGCACGTTGGCCGAGACGATCATCAGCAGATTGTTGAAATCGTGCGCGACGCTGCCGACGAGGTTGCCGAGCGCTTCCATCTTGCGCGACTGCCGGTACGCGGATTCGATCGAACGGCGCATCGATGCTTCCGCCTGCCAGCGCTCCCACGCTTCTTCCTCTGCGGCGAGCCGCTTGAGCGACAGCCAGATCACACACCACAGCACGATCGACGGCACGAACATCGACAGGATCAGCACGCTCAGATGGCGATACCACGCGGCCCAGATCGCCGATGTGCGATAGCCGCACGTCACATAGACGGGGTACGAGCCGACGCGGCGAAACGCGACGATCAGGCCTTCGCCGTCGAGCGTCGAACGCACGCGCACGACGCCCGCGCGACGGCCTTCGGCGAGCGCATCGGTATAGGCGTTGTGGCGCGTCGGCGCCTCGACTTTCGACAGCGGTGTGATGGGGTAGTGCGCAAGCAGCGAAGCGTCGGCGCGCGTCAGCGCCATTGTCATCGGCGAATCGCTGCCGCCGAGCAGTTCGCGATAGAACGCGTTGAAGTAGCTGGGCCGCAACGCGACGGATACGATGCCCGCGAACGACCCGTCGTCCGCGCGCCGCGCGACGCCCGTGTTGAACACGATTTCCCCCGCGACATGTCCGACCATCACCTTCGACACATGCTCGAGCACCTGGCCGTCGCGGATGCCGACGAAATCTTCGCGCTGGCTGATCGACACGGAGGGCGCCGGATAGAAGCGGCTGCTCGCGAGCAGGGTGCCGTCCCGGCCGAAGATCGACATGGCCGCGATCTGCGGATAGCCGCCGCCCATCGTTTGCAGCTTTTCGTGGATCGAGGCTTCGCGCTGATGGATGCCGTCGTCGTCGAGACCCTGGACGAGATCGACGACGCGCGCATCGAGCGCCTCGTTCATGTCGAACACCTTCAGCGCATGCTCTTCGGCGACGCGCACGGTGCGCAGCGTCACATCGGTCGCGTCAGCTTCGCGCGAGCGCAGGTCGCTGAACGCCATCGCGGCGACGAACACGCACGGCAGCACGACGGCCGCCACCAGCAGCGCAATCAGCGTCATGCGTCGCACGGCGAAGTTGTGCTCGGGCACGGCGGGAAACAGGGCCTCGTCCGGCCGCGCGGCGCGCATGCGCCCGTCGGAAGCCTTGACGTCGACGGAATCGGGCCGATCAGGTTTCGTCATGGCGCAGGCCGCGCAGGCGGCGGGTGGCAAGCGGAAGAACTCTCATCATAGGTTCGGTGCGCGGCTTATTCGCGCGCAATGCAACTATGCGCGCAACGGCCGCGACCCATCGAGGCTTGAACGCGTACTCCGGACACGTTTGCAAATCAGCGACGAATCCGGAAGCGCAAACGTACACAAAAGTAAAAAAACGATCTCCGGTTCGGCTGGTGACGATGTTCATTCTAATATGAGACGGATTTGAGCGGATTTCGTTCGACGAATGCGCGTTGGCGAGTTGCCTTTTCGCCAATTTACTTCGAAAATTGCGCAACGATAAATACTCAGCCCGCCATGATCGGGCGAAATCCGCGCGAGGGCCCGGGCATTGCATGCCGTGCAAGTCCCGCCAAACCCTCGCGGAGACCAGCGGGGCACCACGGAGCCATGAACGCCGTCTTGCCGCCGCAGCATGATCAACGGGGTAGGCTTCGAAAATGCCGGTCATTGACGTTGTCCATTGCGTGCACACTGCATCGGCCGCGCGCCGCGCGTGCAGCAGCGCCGTACGGCGCGTCCGTCGGGCCGCCATCGGTATCGAGCATCGCTCGTGCCGAGCGCTTCTCCTTGCCGCTTACTCCTCGTCCGTGCGGTTCCGTTGCGCAACTGCGCGAGCGGCCACTAAAGATTGAATTCGCGCCGCCGTTAACACGTACGAGCCCACTCCGTTTCCCGTCCACTGCCATGTCTTTGCCCATTGTGATCGCCGACGATTCGCTGCTTGCCCGCAAGGTGCTCACCAAGGCATTGCCGGAGGATTGGAAAGTCGACATTACCTATGCGTCGAACGGCCGCGAAGCGCTTGAACATTATCGCAAGGGCCGCGCATCGGTGATGTTTCTCGATCTGACGATGCCCGATATGACGGGCTATCAGGTTCTTGAGGCTCTGCAGCACGAGGACCTCAATACGTTCGTGATCGTCGTGTCCGCCGATGTCCAGCCGATGGCAAGGGAACGCGTGCGCGCGCTTGGCGCGATTGCCTTTATCGCCAAGCCCGTGACCCCGGAGGCGCTGCTTCCCATCCTGAAGGAGTACGGGTTGTATGTCTGAGCCAGTCCTAAACGAAGAGCAGCGCGACGCGCTGCAGGAAATCGCCAATCTGGCGATGGGCCAGGCCGCGACGCGCCTCGCGCTCCTGCTCGATGCGTTCATCGAACTTTCCGTGCCGCGCGTGCGCGTGGTCGCCGTGCGCGAGGCGGCGCAGGCGCTGCGTGACATGACGGGCATCAACGAGCCCGTCAGCGCTGTCCGGCAGGGCTTCCGGTCCGACATCAAGGGCGAGGCGCTCGTGATCTGCCGCACGGGCAGCATCGAGCAGCTGTGCGCGCTCGTGAGCGACCCGTACTCGAAGTCCACGTATGAGGCGACGTCGCAGGAAGAACTCATGTTCGACGTCGCGAACATCCTGACGGGCGCGTGCGTGTCGTGCATCCTCGACCAGCTCGGGCGCACGCCGGTGTTTTCGCCGCCGGGCCTGCTCGGTTCGGCGATGTCGCTCGACGACGTATTCCAGCCGAAAGTGCTCGCCTGGGAAGCCGCGCTGTTGGTCGAAGTGAACTTCGCGCTGGAGGACCAGAGTTTCCGCGCCCACCTCGTGATGCTGATGGCGGAAGACTCGATCCGTCATCTGAGCACCGCGCTGGATGCATTGCTTTCCAGCCTATGAATGCCCCGCTTCCAACGCTGAGCGACCTGGTCGTCGAACGGGTCGGATTCGGCATTTTCGTGCTCGACCGTCAGATGAACGTGCTGATGTGGAACCGCTTCATGCACGATCACAGCGGACTGTCGGCGCAGCAGGTAGTCGGCAAGTCGATTTTCGCGAGCTTTCCGGAACTGCCGCGCGTGTGGCTCACGCGCAAGGTCGAAAGCGTTTTCCAGCTCGGTAGCTTTGCGTTCAGTTCGTGGGAGCAGCGCCCATATCTGTTCAGGTTCGATCATGACCGGCCGATCACGGGCGGCGTCGATTACATGCAGCAGGACTGCACGTTCATGCCGATCATGCGCGAGCGCGAAGTGGAGGCTGTCTGCGTGACGGTGTGCGACGTGACGCACGTGAGCATCGTGCAGCGCGAGCGCGAAGAGGCTGTCGCGAAACTGCAGGAATACGCGGACCGCGACGGTCTGACGGGCATCGCGAACCGCCGTTTCTTCGAAGCGCGGCTGCGCGACGAATATACGCGCTGGCAGCGCTACGGCGGCAATCTGTCGATCCTGCTGTTCGATCTCGACCACTTCAAGAAGATCAACGACCAGTTCGGCCACATGGTCGGCGATACCGTGCTGCGCGAGATGGCGCGGCGCGTGTCGCATGTCGTGCGTGCGCAGGATACGTTCGGGCGTTTCGGCGGCGAGGAGTTCGCGTTGCTGCTGCCGTGCACGCCGCTTGAAGATGCGATGCAGGTCGCGGAGAAGATCCGGAACACGATCGGCGAATCAGCCGTCGATGTGCAAGGCGTGAACGTGCCGGTGACTGCGAGCGTCGGCGGCGCGTCGGCGCGGGTGGGCGTGCCGGCTTACGAAGCGCTCATCAACGAGGCGGACGCCGCGCTCTATAGCGCGAAGCGGCAGGGGCGCAACCGCTCGGTGGCGTTCATCTGAGTTGTTTTGGCGGCGCGGGCCGGGCGCCCGCCGGCACGAGCCGCGCGTGTCCGACGCCCGCTGTGCCGATTCACTTGCGGCTCATCGACGAGCCGATGATGCGCCACTGGCCGTCGCGACGCAGGAAGTCGCCTTGAATGCGAACACGGCGGACTGACCGTTCGGCGCCATGAAGTGATCCTCGCCGACTGCGACGGCCCGATCGCCGTCCACATGAACCACCACATTCTGCAGCGTCTGCGTCGAGCCCGCGGGCAAAGGCGGCGCGCTCAGCACATCGCTTTTGGTACGCGCCATGCCTGCCGGCGTGATCTCGCGATATGAGTCGTCGAGCAGCGCTTTGAGCGTGTCGCGATCGCGATGCATGCTTGCCTGCAGCCACGTTTCCTCCATCTGGCGGATCACGGCTTCGTCGTTTTGCGTCGCGAAGACGGGCGCCGAAAACGCAAAAGCGGCGAGAAGAGGTGCTGCAAAAAACATATGGGATTTCATGATATTCGTTGAATCAAATGGAATTGACGGATTTTTTAAATTAATTAGCGTTGGATGCAAAAAAATAATTCACCAATTAGCGCTGGAAATAATCAATCGGAAAATCGACGCCAGGAAAATGTCGACTATTCGATGTCCGCGTCTTCCCGGCAGACAGCGGTTCGGCTTGCGAGCCGTCCTTCGGCGTTCATAGCGACGACAAATGTAATCGCGATTTGCCTCGCGATATCTCAGACAAGTCCTAATTTGAGATAGCCCGCCATTCAACGCCATAATCAGACGGCGACCAAGCGATTTTGATTGACCTTGCGTCAAATGCCGCCGGCATTATCCGATCGACATCCCATGCCGATTAACCGCGCGGCTGCGCGCTCGCCGCACTCGCGCGATTGCTCGCTGTTTCTGCGGCGCCTGTCAAAGGTTGGTATACTTTTCGCCGTTTTCCGGCCTTTGCGGCTGGAGTTTCGCGCGTGTCCGCGCGCGCGGGCGGCTTGCCCTGCGGGTAGGCATGACTTCTTGATCGCCCCGTCGTGGGTGTCTCAGCGGAGATCGTCTTGGCCGTTTCCAACCTCGTCGTGGACGACACACAAACTGACGCAGCCGCCGCAAGTTCGGGCAGCTCGTTTTATCTCGCGATGCGCATCCTGCCGCCGGCGCAGCGCGACGCGATGTACCAGGTCTACGCCTTCTGCCGCGCCGTCGACGACATCGCCGACAGCGACCTGCCGCGCGCCGAACGCGCCGCGGGTCTGGAGCGCTGGCGGGCGGACATCGACGCGTGCTACGCGGGCTCGCCGCGCGCGTCGCTGCGCGAGCTGACCCGGCACATCCACACGTTTCACCTGCAGCGCGAAGACTTCCACGCGATGATCGACGGCATGGCGATGGACGCCGCCGCCGACATCTGCGCGCCGGACGAAGCGACGCTCGATCTGTACTGCGACCGCGTCGCGAGCGCGGCCGGCCGGCTGTCGGTGAGAATTTTCGGGATGCAGGAGCAGCCCGGCATCGAACTGTCGCATCACCTGGGACGCGCGCTGCAACTGACGAACATCCTGCGCGATATCGACGAAGACGCCGCGATCAATCGCTGCTATCTGCCGTACGAGCTGCTCGCGCGGGAAGGCATCGCGACGTCGAATCCGCTCACTGTCGCCGACGATCCGTCGCTGCCGCACGTATGCGCGACGCTCGCCGAGCGCGCGAAGCAGCACTTCGCCGCCGCCGACGCGATCATGGATGCGCAGCCGCGCGCGCAGGTTCGCGCGCCGCGCATCATGTCGGGCGTCTATCGCGTGCTGCTCGATCGCACGCTGGATCGCGGCTTCGACATTCCGCGCACGAAGATCAGCAAGCCGAAGCTGCGGATGCTGGCCATCGTCGCGCGTTACGCTTTCTTTTGATGCGCAAGCTGGTCCACGTGATCGGCGCGGGGCTGGCCGGTCTGGCGGCTGGCGTGCAGCTGCAGCGGCGCGGCGCGCAGGTGATCCTGTACGAAGCGGCCGAACAGGCGGGCGGCCGTTGCCGTTCGTATTACGACCGCGTGCTCGCGGGCACCGTCGACAGCGGCAATCACCTGATGCTGTCGGGCCAGCAAGCGACGCTGAACTACTTGCGCGCAATCGGTTCCGCCGACGAACTCGTCGGGCCGATCCAGCCCGAATACCCGTTCGTCGATCTCGCGACGAACCGGCGCTGGACCGTCCGGATATCGCCGGGACGTTTTCCGGCGTGGATTTTCGAGGCCGGCGCGCGCGTGCCGGAGACCGTGTGGTCGGACTATCTGTCCATCGTGCCGCTGCTGTTCGCGAAGCCCGGCCGCACCGTCGCGCAGACGATGCGCAGCAACGGCGTGCTGTGGGACCGCATGCTGCGGCCGTTGCTGCTCGCGATGACGAACATCGAGCCGCGCCACGCGACGGCCGAACTCGCGGGCGCGGCGCTGCGCGACACGCTTGCGGCGGGCGGGGCCGCGAGCCGGCCGCTGATCGCGCGCAACGGGCTGGGCTCGGCCTTCGTCGAACCGGCGCTGCGCCTGTTGCAGCACGGCGGCGCGGCAATCCGGCTCTGCACGCGGCTCGACGCGCTGGAGCTTGCGCACGCGTCGGAGAGCCGCGTGAGCGCGCTGCGCTTCGGCGACGAGCGCGTCGAAATCGGCGCGAACGAGGCCGTCGTGCTGGCCGTGACGCCGGATGTCGCGCAAGCGCTGCTGCCGGGCGTGCAGGCGCCGGGCCGGTTCTCCGCCGTCGTGACCGCGCATTACGCCGTCGAGCCGCCGCTCGGCCACCCGCCGCTGACGGGCCTCGTCAACGCGACAGCGGACTGGCTGATCGCATCCGACGGGCGTCTGTCGGTGACGGCGTATGACGCCGCGAGTCTTGTCGATACGCAGCGTGACGAACTCGCGCGCATGCTGTGGAAGGACGTCGCGAGAGCGACGGGTCTGTCAGACGATCTGCCGCTGAAGTGGCAGCTGACGGTCGAGCCGCGCGCGACGATCGCCGCGCGGCCCGAAGACGAGATGCGCCGTCCCGCTACGCGCACTCGCTGGAACAATCTGATGCTTGCAGGCGACTGGACGGCAACCGGCCTGCCAGCGGGCATCGAAGGAGCGATCCGCTCGGGCCGGAAGGCCGCGGATACGCTGTTGAATGAACTGATGGAACGCCGATGAACGACCTATCCATGACCCAGACGCTGGGCGATGCACTGCCTCAAACGCTGATCGACGATCACGCCCCCGTCGCGGCCGCGCTGGCGACGGGCGCGGCGCCCGTCGACGCGCTCGACGCCGCCGTCACGCGCGCAACCGATGCGATCCTCGCTGCGCAAAAGGACGACGGCCACTGGGTCTACGAACTCGAAGCCGACGCGACGATTCCCGCCGAATACGTACTGCTCGTCCATTACCTCGGCGAGACGCCCGACGTCGAACTCGAACAGAAGATCGCGCGCTATCTGCGCCGCATCCAGCTGCCCAACGGCGGCTGGCCGCTCTTCACCGATGGCGCGCTCGACATCAGCGCGAGCGTGAAGGCGTACTTCGCGCTGAAAATGATCGGCGATCCGGAAGACGCCGAGCACATGATCCGCGCACGCGAGGCAATTCTCGCGAACGGTGGCGCCGAGGCGTCGAACGTGTTCACGCGCGTTCTGCTGGCGCTCTTCGGCGTGGTGACGTGGTACGCAGTGCCGATGATGCCCGTCGAAATCATGCTGCTGCCCAAGTGGTTCCCGTTCCATCTGTCGAAGGTGTCGTACTGGGCGCGCACCGTGATCGTGCCGCTGCTCGTGCTGAACGCGAAGCGCCCCGTCGCGCGCAATCCGCGCGGCGTGCGCATCGACGAACTGTTCCGCGGCGCGCCCGTCACGACGGGCCTGCTGCCGCGCTCGGGCCATCAGAGCAAAGGCTGGTTCGGCTTTTTCCGTACCGTCGACAGCGTGCTGCGCGTGACGGACGGCCTGTTCCCGAAGGCGTCGCGCGAGCGCGCGACCAAGGCGGCCGTAGCGTTCGTCGATGAACGCCTGAACGGCGAAGACGGCCTCGGTGCGATTTTCCCGGCGATGGCGAACTCGGTGATGATGTACGACGTGCTCGGCTATCCCGCCGATCATCCGAATCGCGCGATCGCCCGCAAGTCGATCGACAAGCTGCTCGTCGTCCACGAAGACGAAGCGTATTGCCAGCCGTGCTTGTCGCCTGTGTGGGATACGTCGCTCGCGGCGCATGCGCTGCTCGAAACGGGCGACGAGCGCGCCGAAGAGGCCGTGCTGCGCGGCCTCGAATGGCTGCGTCCGCTGCAGATACTTGACGTACGCGGCGACTGGATTTCGCGCCGTCCGGATACGCGTCCCGGCGGCTGGGCGTTCCAGTACAACAATGCCCATTATCCCGACGTCGACGACACGGCCGTGGTTGCGATGGCGATGCATCGCGCGGCGGCGCTGACGAAATCGGATGTCGACAGCAACGCGATTGCGCGCGCCCGCGAGTGGGTGGTCGGCATGCAGAGCAGCGACGGCGGTTGGGGCGCGTTCGAGCCGGAAAACACGCAGTACTACCTGAACAACATTCCGTTCTCCGATCACGGCGCATTGCTCGATCCGCCGACGGCGGACGTGTCGGGCCGCTGCCTGTCGATGCTCGCGCAACTCGGCGAAATGCCTGCGACGAGCGAGCCGGCGCGCCGCGCGTACGACTATCTGCTGAAGGAGCAGGAAGACGACGGCAGCTGGTACGGCCGCTGGGGCATGAACTACATCTACGGCACGTGGACGGCGCTGTGCGCGCTCAACGCGGCGGGCATCTCGCTGGAAGACGCGCGCATCAAACGCGCTGCGCAATGGCTCGTGTCGATCCAGAACCCGGACGGCGGCTGGGGCGAAGACGGCACCAGCTACAAGCTCGACTATCGCGGCTACGAAAAGGCGCGGAGCATTCCGTCGCAGACGTCGTGGGCGCTGCTCGGGCTGATGGCGGCCGGCTACGTCGATCATCCCGCTGTCGCGCGCGGCATCGAATACCTGAAGAGCGAGCAGCGCGACCACGGCCTGTGGGACGAAGAGCGCTTCTCCGCGACGGGCTTCCCGCGCGTGTTCTATCTGCGCTACCACGGCTATCGCAAGTTCTTCCCGCTGTGGGCGCTCGCGCGCTACCGCAACATGACGCGCGCGGGCGAGAAGCGCGTCACCGTCGGCATGTGATGGCGGCTCGGCCCGATCGCATGAACGCGAGCCTGCCCGTCATCGCCGTCACAGGCATGGCGTTCGAGGCGCGCATCGCGCGCGGCAAGGGCGTCGAGGCCGTGTTCGCGGCGCGCGCCGATCTGCTCGAACGCGCGCTCAACGAAGCCGTCGCGCGCGGCTGCGCGGGCATCGTCAGCTTCGGCACGGCGGGGGGACTCGCGCCGGAACTCGCGCCAGGCACGCTAATTGTCGCGAGCAGCGTGCAGAGTCCGCTTGGCCAGGTCAATACCGATCTGCGCTGGTCGGCGCGTATCGTCACCGCGCTCGGCGCGACACCGCTGAGCGCAAAACTGCGGCGCGGGCCGATGGCGGGCGTCGGCGCGCCGCTCGTCGGCGCAGCGGACAAGGCGGCGCTGTATGCGTCGACGGGCGCGCTCGCCGTCGACATGGAATCTCACCTCGCGGGCGCGATCGCCGAGGCGAACGGTTTGCCGTTCGCGGTCTGCCGCGCCGTCGTCGATCCGGCGTGGCGCACGCTGCCGTCCGCCGCGACGGCGGGCTTGCGCGACGACGGCACCACGGCTATCGGCCCGATTCTGCGCGAACTGGCACGCCAGCCGTCGCAACTCGGCGGCCTGCTGCAGGTTGCCGCCGACGCCCGCGCTGCCCGTAGCACGCTCGTCGCTGCGCGGCATGCTTTGGAACGCTCGGGCGCGCTGCTCTTTCCCTGACGCATCCAGCCGCAAGCCGCACGCTGCCCGGCGAGAAAACGAACGAAACAGTGTGCTGGTCTTGACAACCTGACATAGTACCAGGTGTTAACCCTAGGTTCGCGCCGATGAGCGCGGCCGCGCTATTCCGAAGAGGCCGAATGAATTTGCACACACGCAAATGGGTCAAGCCCGAAGACCTGAATCCCAACGGTACTTTTCCAGACTGACTTCAAGATTCGTCAAAGCGGAGGGAAGGGTGTTGGGTTTTGTTACATTTCTAAATGTACAGGCCTGGGCACAGACAAACGTTGCCTCTGCCGTTCACCCCGTGCATCAGGTCGTACCGCTTGACGGGCGTATCCAGTGTTCCCGTCAGTCGGATGGCGCTGGCATTGTTCACGAGTATGTCCATGCCGCCGAACACCTCAACGGCCCGGGCAACCGCGCCCTTTTACGCGTTCCTCATCGCGAATGTCGACGACCAGCGCAAGCGCCTTTCCACCCGCAGCTTCCACGGCGACTGCCGCCGTATGCACGGTGCCCTCAAACCGCGGGGCCGGGTTGGCCGTCTTCGTTGCAATCACAATGTTCGCGCCGTCACGTGCCGCACGGAGTGCAATGGTAAGTCCGATACCGCGACTGCCTCCTGACATGAACAGCGTCTTGCCGGCGAGGTTCATGGTCGTCTCCTCAATACTTCGCCTGGCTGCGGTTAAGTACGAAACGCGGCGTTGCTACGAGTTAAAACGGCAAGACTGAAATCGAACGCCGTTGCTGCGGCAGCGCTGCATTTAGCGACCGCGGCGCCGCTTTCACGACTTCTTGACTGGAATGACCTGTCCCGTGATGTCCTCGACCAGGCTTCGCTTGTACGCCTGGGCCACCACCGCAGCGGGAATACCTGCCGAATAGGCTTGTCCCATTGCGGCAAGTGTTTCAGAAACCCAGCCTGGGCTGACGACATTGACCCGCGCCTTACCCTTCAGCTCAAGTGCCGCGGACCGCACGAACGCTTCGACCCCTGCATTCACGATGCCCACGACGGCACTCCCTGTGACCGGATGCAAGGAGAGAATGCCGCTGGTAAGCGTCAAGGACCCTCCTTGGGTAACGTGACCAACCGAGCATCGGACGAGATTGACCTGTCCCATCAGCTTGTTGGCCAGGCTGAACGCAAAATCGTCATCCGTGAGCGATTCGAGCGGTGCGAATTTCGCCGCACCGGCGACGCAAATCACGGCATCGACAGTTCCGACCTGCTGGAACATTGAGACGATGGATGGCTTGTCTGTGAGGTCCACGGACAGGTCAGGTCCGTTGCGGCTGGCACTAATGACCTGATGTTCGGGGGAGAGCAGTCGCACAACTTCCTTGCCGAGCAGTCCCGTTGCGCCGACTATCAGTACGCGCATGGCTCCTCCTTGTACGGAAGGTCACGCCGGCGCCTGGCGAAGCATCGCGCGTGGCGTGCAGACGAATATCGTACTACCGCTGGCGGCAACGCGAATACGGCGCCGCATGGCGGGCGGGCTACAATTCTCCGTCGACTCGCATAGATGGATGCTCGCTATGTCAACCCAGTCACCGCTTCAGGGCGTCCTCAGGCTTGCCGAAGTCCATTTGCTCGCTGATGCGAAGACGTTTGCCCGAGGCAAGGCCTATTTCCACGAAGGCGCGGTATCGCGGCTTGAGGAGCGGGATGGCGTGCTTCGCGCGCATGTTCGTGGCACTCATCGATACAGCGTCGAGCTTGGTGTGGGCGACGACGGCGAGCTGACGTACGAATGCGACTGTCCGGTCGGCGACGACGGCGTCTTCTGCAAGCATGCCGTGGCGGTCGCGCTGTCGTGGCTCGAGAACACTGGCGAAGAAGTGTTCCATGACGAGGACGTGGAGTCGGCGAAGCCCCGCAGGAAGCGCAAGACGTATGAAGAGCTGATTCGCGAATACGTGGAGACGCTCAACGAGAAAGCCGTGCGCGACCTGTTGCTAGAGGCCGCCGAGCACGATAGGACGCTGCGCGACAAGCTGCTTTTCGCGGCGCGCGCAGCGGCCGCCGGTGACTTGCAGAGCATGAAGATAGCGGTGCGACAGGCGACGCGCATCTCGCGTCCGCTCGACTGGCGTGAGGCGGGCGCGTATGGCGATGGCCTGATGTCGCTAGCGGACATGCTGCGACAGCGTCTTGCAAGTCCACACGCCGGCCAGGTCGTGGAACTCGCTGAACTGGCCATTGCCGGCGCTGAAAAGAGTCTTGAACAGATTGATGACTCCGGGGGCGATGTGATGCCAGCCATCATCGAGCTTGCCGCAGTACATCTCGAAGGGTGTCTGCAGACACGGCCCGACCCGACGAAGTTGGCGGAGCGCCTGTTCCGCGCTCAGACCGCAAGCGTGTGGGACACGTTCTACGATGTGCTGCCGGCTTACGAGGAGGCGTTCGGCGACCAGGGGCTTCGCAGGTACCGCGAGCTTGTAGAAGACGGATGGGACGGTCTGCCCGCACTGCCACCGGGCAACGAATACCGCAGGTCGTTCGAACCCCTGCGCATGCGACTGGAACATGCAATGACATCGCTGGCGGAGCGCGACGGCGACCTCGGCGCACTGATTCGCATCCGTTCGAAGGACCTGTCGAGCCCTTACCGCTTCCTGCATGTGGCAGAACTGTGCGCGAAGCATGACCGCTTCGACGACGCCTTGTCGTGGGCAGTGCGCGGTCTTTCGGAATCGGGGAAGAATGTGGACCAGCGCCTGCTGGACTTTTGCATTCAGGAATACCGGCGCCGTGGCGAGTTCGCAAAAGCCGATGCGTTCGCGTGGCAGCGCTTCGAGATGCGCCCGGTTGCAGACGCATTCGTCGCATTGATGGATGTCGCTAAGGCAACCGGCCATCCTGATGCGACACGCGAACGTGCGCTCAATCATCTCTGGTCGCTCGTTCGCACAGAGGAGGCGCCGACCAAAACGAAGCGCAGTGTCTGGCATTCGATGACGCGCACGGAACTGGTCAGAATATTTCTCGACGGACGCGACCCCGATGCGGCCTGGGAAGCCTTTTGCGGCGGTCCGGTGGCGACACATATGTGGGCAACGATGGCGTCCGTTCGCGCGAAAACTCATCCACACGACGCCATTGCGCTTTATCACCGGTTGCTGCCCGTTGCCGCCGACAGTGGCACACGGAACGCCCGTTATGATGAAGCATTCGGCATTGTGCGGACCATTGGAAAGCTGCGGGCGCAACTGAATGAGCACGCCGAGTTTGCTGATGAGCTGGAGAGTATCCGGGAAAGCTATCGTGCGAAACGCAATTTTATGAAGTTGCTGGCGGCACTGGGCTGATGTGGAGGCCATTAAAGAAAGGAGTGGCCGTCCTACATCACGACAGGAGAGCTTGGCAACTCTTCTCGTGGTGGCCTATGGGCCGGGAAGTGTTTCTTGAGCAGTGCGGTGACCTGCTCGATACCCCGTACGGCGCCCGTCTGGTATTTTCCGCGCTGAAACGCCGCCTCCATCATCCGGCAGACAGCTTCCCATTCATCGCCCGAGACCCGCGAATGAATCCCTCTGTCCGCAATGATTTCAACGTCGCGGTCCGCCAATAGCAGATAGATGAGAACGCCGTTATTGTGCTCCGTGTCCCATACCCGGAGCTGCAAGAACACGTCAATTGCGCGTTCGCGTGCGGTCAGACCATCGAAGAGTGCCGCGCTGTGCAGCGCACCCTCGACGACAGACATCACCTGGCCAATGTGGATTTTGTGACTGTCGCGAATGGCTTCCTCGATGGCCAACAGGGTACGCGGTGGAAACGCCGCCCTGACCCGCCAGCGGGTCATCAAGAGATGCCGGATGATTCGTTTCAGGTCCATGGCTACCACCTTCCCGAGGCGCCACCGCCGCCGAATCCGCCGCCGCCTCTGAAGATATCGCGGTTTGAGCGGCCACCAAACCCGCCTGACCCGCCACCAATGTACCGTCCGCCAACGTAGGCACCCATCCCGCTGCCGACAAGCGTGAAAATGAGCGCGATTGCTCCGGCAACGACCGCGACGACGATTGCGCCAGAAAGAACCCACGCCAGCACGCCACGTCACAACGGCGCCGGGCAACCGGCCGAGCAAGGCGCGTAGCAAGCCACCAGCGACGACTGCCATCACAAACAATACCGGCAGTAGCCGTCCAGTACCGTCCGATTCGCCGCAACGTGGTGTCGGAGCGGGTAGTGGCTCGCCGCTGACCACGTTCATGATGCTCTCGACGTCGGCGGCGATGCCACCATAGAAGTCGCCCTGCTTGACCTCGGAACAATTACTTCCCGAATAATCCGGCTAATGGTCGCGTCGTTGAGTGCGCCTTCAAGGCCGTATCCGACCTCGATGCGCAGCGAGCGGTCGTTCTTCGCGACAATCAGCAACGCGCCGTCATCAACCTTTTCCGGTCACGCCCTTTCCGGGAACAGAGTCGAACGCTTCAACCTGCGATGTCGCTGCACCTGCTTCCTTCGCGTAGGTTGTGATTGCCTGTGCGAGGGGATGCTCGCTGGCGCCCTCCAGGCTCGCCGCATAACCGAGTATTGCCGATTCCTGCGCTGATTCGAGAGCAACTACCTTTTGAACACGCGGTTTGCCTTCTGTCATACGGTCAGATATTGCTGCTCAAGCTCGCGCTCGTGGTCATAGCGGCCGCACTTGGCGGACACAATCGTTTCTTTGGAATGCCCCGGCTGCTCTCGTCTCTTAAAGAAGCGCGGACTGAAATCACAGCACGACCATTGAAACGGTTCGCAGCTGTTCTCCATGTCGAGTCTGTTGTTTTGGCAGGCGTGCTCGTCGCAGCCGCAGTGCTTGTGTCCAGTCCGCTTCTTGGGACGCCCTAAGTCGTTGGCCAACTACCGACGACACCCCGCAGTATCGGTGAAGCAAAACTGCATCAAGAAGAGAACTCGTCAAAAGCCGCGAGGGCGTGCGTGGCGTACATCATGGAAGGTCCGCCTCCCATGTACACGGCTGTGCCGAGCACGTCCTCCAGTTCGGCTCGCGAGGTGCCCAGCTTGACAAGGGCCTGCACATGAAAGGCAATGCAGTCATCGCAGCGGCAAGCGACCGCAATTCCTAGCGACACCAGTTCGCGCGTCTTCTTGTTCAGCGCACCTTCCCTCGTACCGGCGGCTGCCAGTTGGCCGAATGCCGTCATCAAGTCAGGCTGGGTCTCACGCAGACTGCGCATGTGCTCAGAGACATCTTTGACCGCTTCCTTGAATGCCAGAATGCCGCTCATAAATCCTCCTCGGTCCAGAAAAGCGCACCCGTTCCCGGACTACGCTGCACAGCCCTGGTCGCCAGGGCGTCGGGCAACGGTCTGACCAGTCAATGTCAATCCAGTCACAATCGGGATGCACCGGTCCAGATGCAGGCATCTGCCTGTACTGATGTACTTCTGCTCGTCGCTGTGTGCGTGGTTATGATTTAGCGCAAAGTAGCGCGAAATGGTTACCCCGGTGCGCTCGACGACGACTGGCGTGCCTCCTTATGTCCTCCTTATGTCGGTCAGACCGATGGACTCGTCTTCCACTTTGGCCGTGTGCAGGGTAAGGAAGACGGCGACATCCAGGCAATGGCAGGTCTCTTGATGCGTTTTTACGCTTGCTGCATGGTTGACTTCGCGCGCTCGACGAGCTCGAAGACGGCCATGCCCGCAACCATGGCCGCGACAAAGCCGACGGCCTTCGGATAGCCCGCACCGAACGCCACCAGTGCGGGACCTGGGCAGAAACCAGCCAGACCCCAGCCGGTACCAAAGGCGGCGCTGCCCAGTACGAGCCTCGGCGTGATGGTTGTGCTGGCTGGGAGCTGCATCGGTAACCCAAGGAACGACTTCCTGGTGCGCCCGGCGAAGAAGAATGCAAGCGACCCGACTACGATGGCGCCAGCCATCACAAACGCCAAAGATGGGTCCCAGCGGCCTGCAAGGTCGAGAAAACCCAGCACCTTGGACGGATTGGCCATGCCGGAAAGCATCAGACCCAACCCGAAAAGCAGGCCTGCGAGAAGTGCGATGAGGGTCGCCATGTCAGCCTCCAATCAGATGTCGGTGCACGAAGACGGTCAGGAAACCCGCTACCATGAAGGTCGCGGTTGCGACCAGCGAGCGGATGGACCCGCGCGAGAGGCCGCACACGCCGTGGCCGCTGGTGCAGCCGCTGGCGTAGCGCGTGCCGATGCCCACGAGAAATCCGGCGACCAGGATTTCGCCCCAGGTCGCCTCGATATCCGCATGTGCCGGCTTGCCGAGCAGGCCAGCAATCACAGGGGCACCAACGAGACCGGCGAGAAATGCAAGGCGCCAGCCGACGTCATTGCGCGGCCAGGTCAGCAGGCCACCGAAGATGCCGCTGATGCCGGCAATGCGGCCGTTGAACAGCACCAGCATGGCCACCGCCAAGCCGATGAGGAGGCCTCCCGTCAGCGACAGGCCGGGCGTGAAATGGGTGAGGTCAATCAGCATGATTTGCCCCTGAATGATTGGCGCAGAACTGTTCATACAGCACGGCCATGACGGCAAGTGCCTGCGGGCTCGCCACCGAATAAAAAATGCTCTTGCCTTCACGGCGCGTCGCCACGAGACCGTTTTCACGGAGCACGCCCAACTGCTGCGAAAGGGTCGGCTGCCGGATGCCCAGCTGTTCTTCCAGCTCGCCGACGGACAACTCCCCTTGAGAAAGCTGGCACATCAGCAGCAGACGGTCCGGATTGGCGAGCACTTTTAGCAAGGCGCATGCGCTTGACGCGGCCGCCTGCATCGTGGTCAGGTCAATGGTCGGATGGGACGGTTTCATAGGATGCTCACAATATACACAACGATAGTATATTGAAAAATATAATGTGTGTGAATAGAATGTTTGCATCTGAGGAGACGTTCATCGACCATTCACCCGTTTTTCGACCCTGCAACGTGGACGGTGACCTATGTGGTCTATGAGACGGGGCGTCCCGAGTGCGCCATCATTGATTCAGTTCTTGACTACGACCCCAAGGCGGGGCGCACGTCGAGGACAAGCGCCGACAAGGTCATCGCTTTCGTGCGCGAGCATGAACTGCGCGTCGAGTGGATTCTGGAGACGCACGCCCACGCCGACCATCTCTCTGCCGCGCGGTATCTGAAGCGTCGGCTGGGTGGCCGTATCGCTACCGGTGAGAATATTCGTCGTGTGCAAGGCGTGTTCAGAAAGCTCTTCAATCTCGAACCGGAGTTCCGGCTGGAGGGGTCGTAGTTCAACCACCTGTTCGAAGACGGCGAGACGTTCGCCATCGGCGACCTTACCGGAAAGGCGATTCATGTGCCGGGGCACACGCCAGCCGACATGGCGTACCAGATTGGGGATGCCGTATTTGTCGGCGACACGCTCTTCATGCCGGATGTCGGCACCGCGCGTTGTGACTTTCCGGGCGGCGATGCTCACGAACTTTATCGCTCCATCCACAAGCTGCTGGACCTGCCAGCAGACACGCGCCTGTACATGTGCCACGACTATCCGCCCGAAGGACGTGAACCTGCGTGGGAAACGACGGTTCGTGCTGAGCGCGAAGGCAACATTCACGTGCACAACGGCGTGAGTGAGGACCAGTTCGTGGCGATGCGACAGGCGCGGGATGCGACGCTTGCGATGCCCACCCTGATATTGCCTTCGGTGCAGGTCAACATCCGGGCCGGAGAGTTTCCCCCGCCGGAAGCGAACGGAGTGCGGTACCTCAAAATTCCGCTTAATACCATCTGATGAGTGACCGGGTATGCACGGCGATACCGGACCGGCGCGTCGCCTGCGCGTGCGGCGAGCCAGGAGCGACGATGAGTCGATTTGTCGTTTTCATCGATTCCGCTTAGTCAGACAAACCGCCTGCGGCACCAGCTGAAGTTCGAAGTCTCCTGTTTCTCGTGAGTCGTACCATGCAATTCGGCATCCGAATAAATCTGACACAGTTCCTGCAGCTGCTGCTTCAGGTGCTGCTGGTCGGCATGACCATTGGCATGATGCGAAACGTGGTTCCCGCATTGGCAGAGTCCGAATTCGGCGTGCCGCGCGGGTCGTTCATGCTGCTGGTGGCGTTCGTCGTCGCATTTGGTTTCGTGAAGGGCGCGATGAATTTCGTCGCAGGACGCATGGCGGAAGTGATGGGGCGCAAGCGCGTCCTGGTGCTCGGGTGGCTCGTTGCGCTGCCTATCCCTCTCCTGGTGTATTTCGCAACGAGCTGGTCATGGGTCGTGCTCGCCACCATTCTGCTGGGTATCAATCAGGGGCTCACCTGGTCCATGACGCAAACGGCGAAGCTCGACATGACGCGAGCTGACCAGCGCGGGCTTGTCATCGGGCTCAATGAATTTTCTGGTTACGTTGGTGTTGCGCTGGCGGGCGTCGCAACAGGTTACCTTGCATCGATGCTTGGCCCGCGTCAGGGACTGCTTTGGTTTGGCAGTGCGGTCATCGGCCTTGCGACGATGCTGGCCTGGCTGTCGGTCGTTGAAACGCTTCCCTGGGCGCACGATGAAATGAAGCGCCATCGGAGCCTGACTCCGGCATCGTTGCGACCGAGATACCCCACAACCGTGGTGCCTCAGCCTGATACGGCAGAAATGTTTGCGCTCATGTCCTGGCGTGACCGTCGCATGGCAGCGCTCAGCCTGGCTGGAATGGTTGAGAAGTTCGTGGATGCGCTAGTCTGGGCGTTCTGGCCGGTTTATCTGCACCAACGTGGCGTGAGCCTGCCAGGCATTGGCTGGATTGTGGGCGTCTACGGCTTTACGTGGTGCGCGGCCCAGTTGTTCACCGGAAAACTATCCGACCGCGTGGGACGTCATCTGCTGATTACCTTTGGCATGTGGATTTGCGGGGTGGATGTCGCCCTTATGCCGCTCCGAACGGGCTCCACCTGGTGGAGCGGTTCGGCGGCGATAGCGGGACTTGGAATGGCAATGCTGTATCCGAACCTGAGCGCGGCGGTTGCCGACATCGCACATCCGAACTGGCGTGCTTCGGCCATCGGCATGTATCGCTTCTGGCGTGACCTGGGGTACGGCATCGGAGGGATGGGCCTGGGCCTTACCGCTGCGCTGGGCGGTGGCGTTCAAAGCGCGTTCTGGTTTGTCGCGGGAGCCATGTTTCTGTCAGGGCTCTTACTTTACATCTGGGGCGAAGAGACTCACCCGCGTTTGAACCCCGTCGACTGAACACCGAAGTCCGGTCGCCGCGCTGCATTCGTGCGGGCAGGCATAAGCAACCTGTGACCGAGCATCCATAGGAAACGATTTCGGCGGATGATGCAATAGCCTTGAGATTGGAGAGCTCACTTGAAAACCCGTAAGCACATTCTGCTCGCAACTGTCGTCTTCGCATTGGTTACGAATGCGGACGGAGCTCATTCATTGGATGTCCAGCGCCAGGCCCAGATAGCTGAACGGAGTACAGACGTGATGCCGTTCAGCCTGAACGCGACGACGCACTTCTTCACCAAGACGAGGGACGGAGGCGTCCAGAGTATCCTCGTCAAGGACGTGTCCGATGCACGGCAAATTGCGTTGGTGCGTGGACATCTACGCACCATACAGCAGCAATTTCGCAATGGGGACTTTTCGGGGCCCACGCACATCCACGGTCAGGCGATGCCGGGCCTTGTCGAACTGAAGGCAGCCAAGCCCGGGCAAATCGAGATTGAATACAAGGACGTCCATGCGGGGGCAGAATTGACTTACCGCTCTGCGGACAAGAAGCTCGTGAACGCGTTGCATGAATGGTTTGATGCGCAGCTGTCCGACCACGGACCTAATGCAAGGGAAGGCGATGAGCATCATCATGGTGCCCACAATATGACGATGCAGTAAACCACGTTTTCCGTTGCGAAATTGGTAGCTCAAATGCTCTCGTCAGTATTCGAATTACCTCCTGTTGGAGGCTTGCGAAATCGGGACAAATTGCCCGTCGAACTGAGCAAGATTGGACGGCCGGCATGACGCCGGCCGCTTCCCACCCTAAACGTAGCGGCGGCTCTTGAAGCTGACGGTTCGCTTGTAGTCCTCCATCGAGCCGACACGCCGGATGTTCGCCCACGTGCCCTTGTAGTACGGAACGATGTTGCGGTCGGTCCACGTAGTCGTCACGTTGTCCTGGATGCCGTTGATGTGACCGAACACCATGAACGTCTGGTCATGCTTGATTTCGGCTGCCGGATACGCCATCGCATACGTCGACCCGAAATCGTTGAAAACCTCAACGATGTCGCCGGCACTGATGCCGAGTCCCTGCGCATCGCCCGGATTCAGCTCGATATAGGCCATCGGGTCTCGCGCGCGCACGAACTCGTTGTACTGGTCGTGATAGACCGTCTGCCACACCTCGTTGGTCCGGCCGTTGTTAATCCAGAATCGGTATTTCGCTTTCTGGTCCGCCACGGTTTTCGGCAGGCCCGGCCACGGTGACGGCTTGAACTGCGCCTTGCCGTCGGGCGTGTCGAACTTGCCATCCATGTAGAGCATCTCCGTGCCGACGAGTTTTCCGCCTTCCCACGCCTTGGTCGGCAACTGAACACCGTTGTTGGCCATGATGCGCAGACGTTCATAGGTCACGAGATTGCCGGTGCTGCCACCCTGGCTGTCAATCTTCTCTACACCGGGCTGTCCGGCCCGGCGGAAACCGTCGTTAAAGGCATCTTCCTCAGTCTTCCAGTCAAAGCCGTTAAACCGCGACGCCATCTTCGTGTTGCCCTCCTTCGTGTACATGTCGCGCAATGAGTTAGCCACCCGCGCCGCGATAAGGCAGTCTGGCATTGCGGTTCCGGGCGGGTCCATGAACCGCTCGGACAGACGCATCCGCCGCTCGCCGTTCATGGAGGTCAGGTTCATTTCGCCAGGATGCGCAGCGGGCAACATCAGATGAGCGGCTTCGGCGAGTTTCGTCGGATAGAGGTTGATGCTGGTGACGAATAGCCCGCCCTTGGACGTCGCGTCATAGATGACATCAACCATCTGTTCCGTGCTCGCGCCACGCGCCTTCTGCATTGCATCCTTCACGGTTTGCGAGCGACGCAGAACCACTTCGCGCAGTCCTTGCGCGTTGTTGCTCGTCTGAAAGTTGTTGCATCCCCACCAGGTCATCATCCGGCCTTTACCGTTAATGAGTTCCTGGTCGATGTATATCTTCGTGTTTCCCGGATATGGCGGCCTCGTGTAGCCTTCCTGGTGGCCGCCCATGCGGACGCACCCTGTGCCGCGCCGACCGACGTTGTGGGTCGCAAGAACGACGTCAACGAGAGATGACTGAATCAGGTAGTTGTCGTTGCCCCAGATGATGCCTTTTTCATACGTATGCATCGTTCTGGGCATCTGGCCGGGTGCCTTGGGCTTATAGGACCATTCTGCCGCTGTCCTGATTTTGTCGACGGACACACCCGTAATCCTGCTGCTTTCGTCGAGCGACAGGTTGTTCGCCTTCACCGCATCGTTGAAGCCATTCGTATGCGCCGCAATGAAATCGCGGTCAATCCACCCTTGCTGGACCACGTACGTGAAGATGCCGTTGAACAGCGCGATGTCGGTGCCTGGCTGGATGTCGAGATGAAGAACGTTGTCCTTGCCCGCGACCTGCTCGGCGATTGCGATGGTGGGCGTACGTCTCGGGTCGACAAATACTACTCGGGTCTTCGGTGTTGATTCGCCGGGGAACCACTTCCTCTTCTTGTCGACGGTCGAACCTTGCAGGTTGGGCACCCAGTGATTGAGGAAGTAGTTCGTCTGGGTCTCGTAGGAATTCGCGCCGATGGACCAGATGACATCGGCCAGTTCCGCGTCCTCGTACGAGTTGTTCAGCTCGCCGATGCCCATCTCGCGAGTGGCATGGCATTCCGAGTTGTAGGCCGGCCGGTTGTGGATACGCACCATCGGCGTCTGCAGCGCCGTGAACATCAACTTGCCACTGCCCCAGGTATTCTCGAATCCACCGCCTGCTCCGCCATGGTCGAAGGCGGAGAACACGATGCCGTTCGGTCCATCCTTGTCGAGCACCTTTTTCATCAGACCAGCATAGAGGGCCATCGCCTCGTCCCAGGTCGTGTCGACCCACTGGTCGCTGACGTAGATGCGCGGATTCTTCAGGCGTTCCTGTGTGAGGCCATCCGGCGCATACATGTAGGTTGCCATCTTGCCGCCGCGTGTCGAGCTCAGGCCGCTGTTCACGACACAGCTCTTGTCCGGGACAATCATGATGGTCTTGCGGGAGCCGTCGCGGTCAGTGACTACGTTTTCCATCGCCGGCGTCATGATGAGCTGCATCGGCGGAACCTGCTTCCGGAAATCGACGCCTAGCGCATTCTGGTTTGGCGCGCGTCCACCTTCTTCGCCTTCGGGCCACTTGTACACGTGATACCCGCAGCCAACGATGCAGAAGTGGCACGTCATGTTCGTTCGCTGGGCCGTGACCGGCGGTAGCACAATGCGGTCGTTGTCCTTAGCCATTTTCAGCTCCTCGAACTCAAAGAACGTTAGCCTGGCGGCCGTAAATCAGACCGTCCATTCCGACGGCCGACACAGTGCCAGTCTTCTCGTCGTAGTGAAGACGCACGCGTGGAAGGTTTTCTGTTGCCTGCCCGGCAATCATCTGTCCGCCCTTCTCGGCGTCGAACATACTGAAGTGGCAAGGGCACTTGAATATCTTCGTCGTGGGCTCGTACGCCACCGGGCAGCCCATGTGGGTACACATCGCGCTGTAAGCCACGATGTCTCCATCCGGGCCGACACCGCCCGGCACACGACTGCCGAGCTTGACGGCCGTACACGGCGAAGACGCGTCGGGATAGGTGAAAGCGACCGGGCTGTTGACAGTCATGTGCCCCAGTTGTGCCAATGCCTTCTTCGGATAAGGAAGTGTCGTACGGCTGGTATCGACGGGATTCGCGGCAGTCGCTACGTTCGATGCCAGCGCAGACACTGCGGTCGCGGCAATCGAACCGCCGCTGAGTTTCAGGAATGTGCGGCGCTGGATTTTGAGTTCGGCCATGGTCATCTCCTCGCTTGAATCTTGCTGCTGTTGTCATTAGCATCGAATGCAACGGCAAGACATATGCCAAGCGCTTCGCTATCTGCCAAGGGGCGCGTGCCTTGAGGATTGCCATGGTTTTGCTGCTATTCACCATTACCGTCCGGTAACGGTTCCCAACGGGGAGTGGGCCGTTATGTCACCACTTCGTAACACCCGGCGGCGACAGGTTCTGCGGTTTGCGCTGGGCTTGCCGTTTCTTTCGTCACTCCGCTTCGCGAGCGGTAGCGAAAATCCTCTTGTGGCCTTTGGCACGACGGGAGTCATCCTCGATAACGAAATCAACCTGCTCAACGAATGGAGTCGTGAACTCGAGGAACCGTGCAGCGCCGAAGTGCGGTTTGTGCAGCGCAATGCCTACCGCGATATCGACGACCTGCTCGCCGACGGCCGGCTTGACGTCGCGTGGGTATGTGGTTTCCCCTACGTGACGCATTTGCAGACGATGCGCCTGATGGCGATACCGGACTACGCAGGGCAGCCGCTCTATCAGTCATACCTGATAGTCCCGAAGAGCGATACGCATACGACCCACATCACGCAGCTCCGCGACCGCGTGTTTGCTTTTAGCGACCCGGAGTCCAACTCGGGCTTTCTCGTGCCTGCTACCGAACTCATGCGCGCGGGTATCCGGCCGACGCGCTTTTTCAGGAAATTCTTCTTCACGTATGCGCACAGGAAGGTCGTAGATGCAGTGACCTCAGGTCTTGCAGACGCTGGCGAGATAGACGGATACGTCTACGACACTATCGAGAAGCAATATCCGGAGCGCACGCGCGACGTGCGCGTGGCGTGGCGTTCTCCGCACTATGGTTTCCCGCCGATTGTCGCGCGTCGTTCGCTCGACGAAGAATCATTCCTTCGAATCCAACGCGCGCTGCTCGGGATGAAAGAGCGCGCCGACGGTCAGGCGGTCCTGCGACGGTTGAATCTGGAAGGCTTTTTCCCTGACGACGACAAGGTGTTTGACGGCATTCGCCGTCTGGTATCCATCCTCAACACCGGACCGGTGTAGGGCCGCACAGATGCTCACTCGTGTCAGTTACCGCTACAAGATTCCGCTGGCACTCAGCGGCGTCATTCTGTTGACCGAGTTGCTCGTGACCGTGGCTCTCGTTAGTGTCGCGGTCTCGGATGCCCGTCGTGACCTGGAGAGCAGTGCAGAAAATCTCTGTCGCGTGCTCGCGTTGTCCGTGCGCGACCCCATGATGAAAGACGACCTGTGGCGGGCATTTGAAGTGATTCGCACGCCAGTGGCGGTCAGGGAGCCGACGAACGCACTGAAGGAAATCGTTGTCTTCGATGCACGGTCGCGCGTCTACGTGTCCACCTCGCCGCGCAAAGACCCCATTCAGACGCCAGTCGCGAAACTTCAGCCTCAATTTGCTATGGCCATTTCACGCTTACGCAATGATGGTGCTTCGTTCTTTTTCGACTTTCCCGGACTGTTCGCGGACCGCGACGTGACCGCCGGCATGCAGGTCAATTCCGATGACAGTAGCAGGCTGGGCTACGTTGTCCTCGTGTATGACGCCAATGCGTACTATGGCCGGATGCGGTCAACGCTGCTCAAGCTTGGGGCAGCGACTGTTCCCGCGTTGCTGCTACTCATCCCCCTGGGCTGGATATGGGGTGACCGGATGGCCAAGCCGTTACTTCGCCTTGCGGCTGCCATGGCTCGCGTTGGAAAAGAGCATCCGGCAAAGTTGGGTGCGGGCATTACCGGGCAGAGCAACGACGAAATCGGGCAACTGGAACAGCAGTTCCAGGCAATGCTCGGTGAACTCGCGCAAAAACAGGAACTGGAGCGTGAGGTCGTCGTGTCGGAGCGATTGGCGGCTGTGGGACAAGTTGCCGCCGGCATCGCACATGAGATTAACAATCCGCTTGGCGGGATGCTCAACGCTATCGACACCCTCAACACCCACGGCGAACCCGATGCACAGACCAGGAAGACCCTTGGGCTCCTGGAGCGCGGCCTTGCCCAAATCCGCTCGACGGTGGGCGCGCTGCTATTCGAGGCGCGCCTTGACTCTCCGGCAATGAGCGTATCCGACTGGCAGGACCTGAAACTGCTGATAGCACCACAGATTCAGGCAAAGCAGGCCGTGTTTCACTGGGAAGTCGACCTGGACGAAGCTATCTCGCTACCGGGACATCTTGTGCGCCAGCTGGTCCTCAACCTGCTGCTTAACGCTGCCAAGGCGGTTGAGGTCGGAGGACGGGTCGACTGCCTCGCAGCAGTAAGCGTCGCGGGACTCGAAATAAGAGTGGCGAACACCGGCCAGCATATCTGCGGCGCCGCGATGGAGCATCTGTTTGAGCCCTTTGGCGCTGTCACCAGGACCGAAGGCCGACGGTCATACAGCCTTGGGCTGTGGGTTAGCTATCAGATAGTTACCCAGCTTCGCGGCACAATTTCGGTCGATAGCGCACCGGGGAAGACGTGCATCTTCGTGCTGATACCGGTGAGTTCATCATAAGAATGGGAGCAGTCATGGGGACCACGCTCATCTGTGTTGTCGAGGATGACCCCATCATGGGCGAGTCGCTCGCGGACCGTTTCCGGCTGGAGGGATTTGAGGTCGATTGGCACATCGACGGGGAATCGGCATTGGATGCCTTTGGTAGCAGGCCGTATCAGGCTGTCATCAGTGACATCCGGCTACCTGATATCTCAGGCGAAGAGCTGTTTTCCCGGGCGAAGGCGACGCGCGTGGGCGTACCGCCATTCGTGTTCATCACTGCGTACGCCTCGGTGGAAACCGCTGTTTCTGTCCTGAAAAGCGGCGCCGCCGACTACGTCACCAAGCCGTTCGATATTGGGGCGCTTGTCGAGAAGGTCCGACTTCTCACTGGTACGGGCATCCCCGACCAGGCCATGCCGGCGCAGAGCGAACTCGGCGTATCGGAAGCGATGAGGCGACTAGCCGAAATGGTCCCCCGGATTGCCGGCAGAGCGAGGTCGATTCTGATTACTGGCGAGTCCGGTGTTGGAAAAGAGGTCGTGGCAAGGTTCGTACACCGTCATTCGCCGGGCGAAACGCTGCCGTTTGTTGCCGTCAACTGTGGCGCGGTTCCTGATACGCTCCTTGAATCCGAATTCTTCGGTCATGAGCGAGGTGCGTTCACTGGTGCCGAGCGGCAGAAGAAGGGCTACTTCGAACAGGCCGAAGGCGGCACGCTCTTTCTTGACGAAATTGGCGACCTGCCGTTGTCGATGCAGGTCAAGCTGCTGCGTGCTCTTCAGGAGCGTCGTATCACCAGGGTCGGGGGCGAGCGGGAGGTTGAAACCACCTTCCTCCTCATCTGCGCGACGAATCGCGACCTGGCGGAGCTGGTCCGTCTTGGGAAATTCAGGGAAGACCTGTTTTACCGCATCAATATCTTGCAGTTACGCGTGCCGGCGCTACGCGACCGGCCGGACGATGTCCTGTGGTTTGCGCACCGGTTCGTGCGTGACATCGCGGGCCGTCTGGGGGAGCCTATAAAGCTTTTCCATCCGTCAGCCGAGGCCCGACTTGCTACCTACGGATGGCCGGGCAACGTCCGGGAACTGCAGAATCGCCTCGAGCGGGCGTGCATTGTCTGCTCAGGGAACATGCTCTTTTCTTCGGACATTTTCGAAGAGGACGGTGCTCAGGCTGTGCCGCCACCCAACATGGATACCCCGCTCGAGGGCTATATGGCTGCATGCGAGAGCGCGTTCATTCGCGCAGCGCTGTTGCAGCATCAGGGTCACATCTCGGAGACCGCCAACGCCTTGGGTATTTCCAGGAAAAGCCTGTGGGAAAAGATGCGACGGCATGCGATAGCGGCTGAACCGCACATCCTCGCGTCAAAGTAGCGGCAAGCGCCTAAAGGACCTTGTACGAGTGTGGATGGGGACGGTGCAGCGCTTGAAATCCGAGGGCACATTGGACCTGGCGCCGGGCCTGCCAATATTCGGTTTGCGAAACAAAGTCACAGCCGCTATTAAGCGCCGACACTACTGGTTTGCTAAAGACTTGTGGTCAACGCGGCTATCAAGCCGGCTTTAACAAGTAGAGCCTCCGGAATGACCTCGTAGGCAGTGCCCTCGATGTTGACGGTGCGACATTCGGAATCTCCGCAAACAGAACAGCAACGGCTGGTGCCCGCTGAGCCCTTCAGCCATTCTTCCATTGGCTTTCCGGCAATCCAGATACGATTGGATTCGGAAGGATTGGCCTTGAATGTCGCTTCGTCAATGGACCGTGTTTCCAATGCCGGTTCGATGCCGAGTGGCAGTAACGTCGTGCGCAACTCCTCGAGTGCTCGCTCGACCTGTTCCCCAGTCCCTGCGCAACGCGGGCATGTGGTCCCACCGGTGACAAGTCGTTGCCAGACAATAGGGAGCTTCTTCATGGCGTTTCTCCTTGAGTAACGCTAACGATTTCAGCTGCGCGCGCTAGCGAATCATGTGCTTCAGACCGACTTCGCCGACGGGCGCCTCGGCAAGCCACGGGATCAAGGCGGTCCGTCGCGACAAGGTGTCCGCGACGCGGCGAATGAAAGGAACCTCATAAGTTCCACGCTGGCACAAAATCGGATTTGTGGTGCCGCTTGCCAACAGGGATTGGTTAATGACCCATGCGTAAGGCTCAATGCCCGCTCGTGCCAAATCAGCTCTCAGGCGTTCAGCCTCGTGAACCGGAGTCGCTTCTGGCAGGGTGACGATGAGAATTCGCGTGTAGTCCCGGTCGCGCAAACGGGGAAGCAGCTGACGGACTGCCTCGGGCATATCGCCTTGCGTTCGCATCACTTCCCGATGGAATGCCTCCGCTGCGTCTAGCAACAGAATGGTGTGCCCTGTGGGTGCCGTATCCAGTACGACGAATCCCGTCGTGCCTTCGTCTACCGTTCGCGCGAACGCCCTGAAAACCGCAATTTCCTCAGTGCATGGTGAGCGCAGGTCCTCTTCAAGCATGGCCCGACCGCCAGCATCGAGGTGATGGCCGGCTTTCTCCAGCACTTCTTCCGTGTATTGCCTGACTTCCAGTGATGGGTCGATACGGGTGACGGTTAGCCCAGGCACCGCGCCGTCAATTGCGTCGGCCACGTGAGAGGCCGGGTCGGTTGTCGACAAAACGACCTTATGTCCTTTTCTGGCAAGCGCAACCGCAATCGCGGCGGCAACAGTGGTTTTCCCCACACCGCCTTTGCCCATGGTCATGATGACGCCATGGCCAATCTTCGACATCTCCTCAACGAAACCGCCGAGCCCCGGCGGCACAGCCGTTTCGGGCATTCGGTGGAGAGTCGGTAGCTCAACAGTTTCGGGGTGCGCCATCTCACGCAATGCGTCCAGGCCAACCGCGCCACGAGGGAGAAAAGGTATCCGTGTCTGCCGCAAAACGGCCAGCCCCCGGGGCATATCCGCGAGCGCCGATTTCGCGCGCTCGCGCATCGCTGTCGCGATGGCGTCGTCTTGCTGGTCGGTTGTGAATATGCCGTTGATGGCCAGCATCAGGTTGCGGACCCCCAGTTCTGCCAGCTCTCCGCGCGTGCGGTTGGCTTCTCGCAGGGAAGCGGTTTCCGGTCGGCTCACCAGAATGACTGTCGTGTCCTCGGCGCATGACAGGCGCTCGACGGTCGCCGCGTAAAGAGACTTCTGCTTTTCAAGACCTGCCAGCGGCCCAAGACAGGACGCGCCTCCCGTCGACGACGAGATGAATTCGTTCCACGCTGAAGGCAAGGTCAACAGGCGAAGGGTGTGTCCGGTCGGCGCCGTGTCGAAAATCACATGGTCGAAATCCGCCGTCGTTGCTGCATCACCGAGGAGTTTGGAAAACTCGTCGAAAGCAGCAATCTCGACGGTACACGCACCGGAAAACTGCTCTTCCATGCTTCGGATGGCGGCTGCCGGCAAGACACCCCGATAAGGCGCCACCATACGTTCCCGATAGGCCTGTGCAGCGACCTCGGGGTCGATGTTCAGTGCGTACAGTCCGGGGGCACCCGGCACGGCAGTTGGGGACCTGACTCAGGCTGACACCCAGCACCTCGTCGAGGTTGGAAGCGGGGTCGGTGCTAACGATAAGCACCTTTTTTCCAGCATCTGCCATCGCCAGACCGGTTGCACATGAGAGCGACGTTTTGCCGACGCCGCCTTTTCCCGTGAAGAAAACATATCGAGTCTGAGTATCGGGCAGAGGCATGGATGCTCCTTAGCAGCAGCCGGAATCCGGCGAACAGCAACTACCCAGCTTGACGCGGGGCTTTTCATCCGTCGTCAGCGTAATGCTCAGTTTCTGGGCTAACTGCTGCCGCGATGGATACATTCCGGTAGATGCGATGTGCCCGTCGATAGAGATGATGGGTAGGCGGTCCGTGCCAGCTTCGAGTTCCTTGACCACGGCCGGATTGCTCACGAAGGCTTGCGGGTCCTGGCCCAGATTGTGCCGAATCACGGAAACGCCGTGCGCTTCGACCCATTTCAGGTCTGCCGAAAACTGCGCCAACACCGGGTCGACATCGATACCGCACACCCCTGTTGAACAGCACATGGCGGGGTCAAATACTTCAAGGTTTTTCATGATGGGCACCATCGTGGTAGTGAGGATTCGGCGGTCTCCAGACACAGGCGCGCTTCTGCGGACAGATGTCAGTGAACTGCGGCAGGTTGCGTCCGGGTTCACGAACGAACGCGCTCATGTGACTTGAATCCACGTTGCACAGAATGTCAGTGGCGGCTTCGTCAATCCGTATAAGCTAGAGCGCCGCGACGGAAAGCGCTTGCGCCGAGTCAACAGGAGCCCGGATACCCGAGTTACGCCTCGTCCGTCTGCTTTGCCGGCTCGTCATGCTGCCGCGCAGCGCCAGCGGTCGCATCTGCCTTATGGTCGGTCGCGGCAGTGGTTCCCGGCAGCACATGCGCCTGCTCCATCCAACGAAACAGAAGAACTGCGAGCGCACCGCCGACCAGTTCACTCACGATGAAGCCCGGCGCATCGACGGGCCGGATGCCCGCAAAGGTGTCCGTAAGCGAACGCGCGATGGCGACAGTAGGATTGGCAAACGAGGTCGATGCCGTGAACCAGTAGGCAGCGGTGATATAGCCGCCTACGGCTGCCGGAATAAATTCGATACGCCGCTTCGCCACGTTAAGAATGACGGTGAGCAGGCCGAACGACGCGACGACCTCGCTCCACCATTGCGATAGCCCCGTTCGCACATGATGCGAGGTCTCTATCAGGGGCAGGTTGAACATCCCGTGAGCAGCTATTACTCCCGCGATTGCGCCGACAGCCTGTGCTGCGATATACGCTCCCGCATGCTTCCAGCGCAGTTTGCCGAGGCAGACTTCGGCGAGCGTCACCAACGGGTTGAAGTGCGCGCCCGAGATGTTGATGAATGTGGCGATTAACGCTACGAGACCTGCGCCTGTGGCCAGCGTATTGGCAAGAAGGGCGATTGCGACGTTGCCACTGGCAAGCCGCTCACCCATGATGCCGGAACCAACGACCGTCGCGAGAAGCAGGGCTGAGCCAAGGAACTCGGCGACGACAGCTTGACGCAATCTCATGGCACGGACTTCCCGATATCAGTGACTTCCTTCTTGATGGCGAGGCGGTCGAGCGATGCCAGCGGCAGGCTCTTGAAGAGTTCAATTCGCTTGCGCAACGTAGCCGCAGCATCCTTGAAGGCGCGCATTTTCGTGTCGTCGGAGCCTTCCACGGCGGCCGGGTCCGGGACACCCCAGTGTGCCGTAACGGGTTGACCCGGCCATACTGGACATTGCTCGCCGGCTGCGGCGTCGCATACGGTAAAGACGAAATCCATCACGGGCGCTTCCGGGGTCGCGAATTCATCCCATGACTTGCTCCGAAGTCCCTCGGTCGGAATTCTCATCTGCTGCAGAAGCTTCAGCGTCAGCGGATTGATTTTCCCCTTTGGATGACTGCCAGCGGAGTAGCCTTTGAAGCGTCCGCCGCCCAGTGCATTCAACTGAACCTCAGCCAGTATGCTTCGCGCCGAGTTGCCCGTGCAGAGAAACAGCACGTTGTAGACCTTGTCGTTCATGTCATCCTCTGTTTTAGACGCGGACGCGTTACTCCCCTTTCTCACGCAGGGACGTGCCAATGTTCTGCATTTCGTGCTGCAAGGTGCCATGCTCGAGGTTGTCGAGCGGCAGATTCGTGAACATGTCAATCCGCCTGCAAAGTTGAGCGTACGCACGATGGAACGCGGCACGCTTTTCATCGTCGCCACCCTCGGCTCTTGAGGGGTCCGCCACCCCCCAGTGGGCTTTTGCCGGATGCCCCGGCCAAATCGGGCACACCTCGCCCGCAGCGTCGTCACAGACTGTGATGACGAAGTCGATTTTCGGGGCGCCATCTTTTGCAAACTCGTCCCAGCTCTTGCTGTGCAGGCCGTCCGTCGGAATATCCAGCGAGCGCAGCAGTTCCAGCGCAAACGGATTGGGTCCTGCACCTGGGTGGCTGCCGGCGCTGTACCCGACAAACCGGTTGCCAGCACGCGCGTTGAGCGCTGCTTCCGCAAGGATGGAACGTGCAGAGTTATGCGTGCACAGGAAGAGGACGTTGTATTTGCGCTGTTCAGTCACGGAGTTCTCCAGCTGGGTTCGGTGCCGGCAGGTTTATATATCGACATCTCCAATATAATGGAATAGTCGATGTGCGACAAGCCTTGCATCATGCTTTCTGCCCGGACAGAGGAAGAAGACACGTTGTACGGGCTCGATGCGCGCGCCGACGACTACATGGCGAAGCCCTTCTCACCAAAGGAACTGGTTGCGCGCATCAAGGCGGTCATGCGCCGGCAATTGCCCTCTGCGGAGGACCCGGTGTCAATCGACCGGCTGACACTGAATCCGGCAACGCACCGTGCGTACGTGCATGATAAAGGTCACGAACTTCAGGTACCGCTCGGCCCGACTGAGTTCAATCTTCTGCATTTCTTCGCCACCCAGAGCGCGTTCACAGCCGGGACACTGTTCGCGAACACGTCTGGGGTGACCTCACCTACATTCAGGAGCGGACTGTCGACGTGCATGTCAAGCGGCTACGAGAAGCGCTTCGACCGTTCGGATACGACGCTGTCATCGAGACAGTACGTGGAAGCGGCTATCGGCTGACCCGGGTGCCGCTTACGACACGCATTGATAGCGCGGCATAACCGTACGGCGGCCGTCATAGGCTCGGCAAGGCCGTCTCTTCATTCCATCGCCGTGCGGCGAGAACACCATCCCACCCAAAAAACCCGTCGTGCCACCGTTATCTCAATAGGTTTAGAATCGTCGCTTAGTTTCCACGACGTTCGAATCATGAAGGAAAAAGACGCCATTAAAGCCCTATCTGCGTTAGCCCAGCCGACGCGGCTCGGTATCTTTCGACTGCTCGTGACAGCCGGTCCGGATGGACTGAGCGTGGGTGTCATTCAGGAGCAGCTCGACTTGGCCAGTGCGACCTTGTCTTTTCATCTGAAAGAACTGACACACGCCGGCCTCATTTCCTCACGCCAGGAGGGACGGTTTGTCTACTACGCGCCAGAAATCGACCAGATGAACGACCTGGTTTCCTTTCTGACCGAGAATTGCTGCCAGGGTGTGGAGTCTGCAGCCTGCGCACCAAAGAAGAAGGTGAAGTGCAAGCCGGTGACGGCCTGAAGCAGCCTGTCCCGATCCGTGTCGGCAGCAGTATTCACATGCCGGTGCCTCCTGCTGTCGACGTTCCCTCAACCGCTCAACTATGTGTCGGGCGTTAAACGCGAAATCACCGGGTTAGCCGCAGCGGACTGACCGACCGATGGTCGCGGGAATTGAGGCAGTAGCTGGGGCACAACACGCTTCCTTTGTGGTTGCCGCGTCATGGCTATCCATGCCAAATAGCGGGATGTCGTCCAACGTGTGATACGTCTCCCACGGGACACCAGCAGGGTCCTGGCTCCAGTATTTGTTGGACGATGCGTAGCAGCATTGCGCCCCCCGCTGCTCAATGAGGTTGACGTTCGCAGCCGTGACCTGCTCGTGCAACGCACTCAGTTCTTCGTCACTATCCACTTGGAAGCCGAGGTGATTCACCCCGACTTCCCCGTCCCGGGCGGAGATGGCGAAGTTCACACGCGGGTCTTCCAGCATCCATTTGGCGTAATCGTCTTTCAGCACCGTGGGCTCGGCACCGAAGAGCCCGCTGTAAAACCGCACGCTCTCGTCGAGCTGCGGGACTATGACGTGCACATGGAATCGCTTCATTTACGCCTCCGTTGCGTTCGATGCGCAGCCGCATTCCTGTTGAGCCGCGCAACAGTTCTCGAGCAGAAAATCGATAAGCGCCTGCATGTTGCTGTAGCTGGCGCTGTAGATAACGTGTCGCCCCTGCGACCGGCCTTCAATCAGGCCCGCGTAGCTCAGCTCTTTCAGATGGAATGAAAGACTTGGCGACGGGAGTCCAAGCGCTTCGGCGATAGCACCCGCGCTCATGCCCACAGGACCTGCTGTAACCAGTAGCCGGAACGTCGCAAGGCGTGATTCCTGCGCCAGTGCCGCAAGCGCCTTGACTGCTGATTTCGAATCGATGGTGGCCATAGGTTTTACTCAATGTCTTCCTGCGAAGGAGCCGATTCGCCAAGCCCCATCGCCAGCGATGCCAGGTCCGTCGTGGGGTCAAGCGGCCGTCCTGCTTCCACACGTTCGCTGTAGCGGTCGATGAGATAGTCCGACCTGCCGCGCAGCAGCAACGTGAACTTCACAAGCTCCTCCATCACATCGACCAGGCGGTCGTAATACGAGGACGGCTTCATGCGGCCTTCCTCGTCGAACTCCTCGTACGCCTTCGCGACTGACGACTGGTTGGGGATGGTGAACATGCGCATCCACCGGCCCAGCTGACGCAGTTGGTTCACCGTGTTGAACGACTGCGACCCGCCGCTAACCTGCATGACGGCGAGCGTTCGCCCCTGAGTGGGACGAATGCCGCCCATCGACAGCGGTAACTGGTCAATCTGTGTCTTCATGACGCCGGAAATCGTGCCGTGACGTTCCGGGCTGCACCAGACCTGTCCTTCAGACCACACCGACAGGTCGCGTAATTCCTTGACTTTGGGATGGCCGTTGCCTTCGACCGCATCCGGATATGGCAGGTCTCGCGGGTCGAAGACGCGCGTCTCTGCGCCGAAGAGCTGAAGCAGACGAGCGGCTTCCTCGACAAGCAGTCGTGAATACGAACGTTGGCGGAGAGAGCCGTACAGCAGCAGGATGCGCACAGGCTCGGCGTCCGGCATGCCAAGACGCGCAGCAATTGCCGTATCCAGGAATTCAGGTTTGGCTGCGGGAAGTGAGGACTCGGTAGAGCGGGACAGGGTCATGGTTGGTGAAAGTCTGGGTCAATCTTTGATATTTCCAAGTTTATGGAAATATCGAGAAATTGCAAGTACAATTGAAAGCAGTACAACTTGGAACTGTTCGGGAGTTCGACGAATTGACGTCCAGCACGAATTTCGACGGGCGTAACCGCGCGCCGAAGCCGGAAAGATGCGGCGTGGTTGCAACGTCGGCGCTCGCCGTCGCACAACTGGTTTCGTGGGGTTCGGTCTATTACGCCTTCTCGCTCTTCGTTGTTCCTATGGAACAGTCGATGGGCTGGGGGCGCACGCAGACCAACGCAGCGCTGTCACTGGGTCTGCTGGTTTCGGGGCTTGCCGCGTATCCTCTTGGTGCCCTGATTGACCATGGTCATGGCCGGAAAATCATGGTGGCCGGCTCCCTTCTGTCCGCTGCAATGCTGCTGTTGTGGTCGCAGGCGCAATCCCTGAGTACCCTCTTTATTGTCTGGACGGGTCTGGGTATCGCGATGGCCGCCACGCTGTATGACCCGGTGTTCGCCATCGTGACGCGGGACTATCCTGCAACCTTCCGAACGAAGATAACGCTCATCACGTTGGTGGCTGGCTTCGCCAGTACCGTGTTTATCCCGTTGACGCAGGGCCTGGTCAGCTGGTTCGAGTGGCGTGGCGCGCTGGTCGCGCTCGCGGCGTGCAACATCGTCATCGCGCTACCGATACATATGGCGGCGATACGCGGAGGCAGCGGTCATTCGACACCAGCCGACGACCGGCTCAGGCTGAAAGAGACGAATCGGGCATCAACGCGCCGCGCGCTGCGAACGCCGACCTTCTGGGGGCTCGCGGTGTGTTTCACTGCGTACTACGCGACCTTCGCGGCTTTGACATTCCATCTCGTACCGTTGATGACAGAACGCGGCGTGTCACACGCAGTGATTCTGACCACGATGGCCCTCATCGGACCGGCCCAGGTGGTTGCGCGAGCCCTCTGGTTTACCGTTGGCCGCAATGTCAGGCCTGCTGTCGTTGGCATCGTCGTGACGACCGTGTTCCCGCTATCGGTGGTGGTACTCCTGCTTGCGAGCACTTCGCCGATTTTGCTGATTCTCTTTGCGCTTCTGTATGGCGGCGCCAACGGCATGATGACGATACTGCGCGGGACCATTGTGCAGGATGTGATGTGGACAGAAGGATATGGAGGAGTCAGCGGTTTGCTTTCGATGCCGTCAAACATCGCGAAAGGGATTGCACCGATTTCGGCTGCGGCCATATGGAGCATCGAGCAAAGATACGTCCCGGTCGAATGGGTGATTCTGCTGGTGTCCTCGATGTCGGCAGGGGCGTTTATCCTTGCCATGCGCTCTGCGCGACGCGCTAGAGTGTGCCTGCAACATCCCGGCTCTCACACGCTCGTCAACGATTGAATTCCAATGGATGACCTCGACATGAAAATTCGTAGTGCTCGCCCCGAAGACATGAAGGCGATACGAGAGCTGCTAGCTGGGTGCAGTCTTCCAGTCGAGGACGTATCGGACACAGCGCCCATACAGTTTCTGGTGGCCGCGAACGACGGGGATGCGATTGCTGGATGCGTGGGAATCGAGACATATGGTCCGGTTGGCCTGCTGCGTTCACTCGCTGTCGTGGCGGATGCTCGCGGGGCGAGGATAGGCCATGCGCTCGTTACCGCAGTGGAAAACGCTGCAAGGCAAGAGGGCATTGAAGAGCTGTACCTGCTCACGAACACGGCAAGCCTATTCTTTCAGGGCAATGCGTATCAGTTGGTCAGTCGCGAATCTGTGCCGCTTGCCGTCAAGCAAACGACGCAATTCTCAATGCTATGTCCAGCGAGCGCCGTATGTATGACCAAGCGCATTTCTATGCAGTAGCGCCTCGAGTATCTTGACCCGCGACCGTGTGACCACCGTCATCGGGCTTCGAGACTCGCTCATGTCGGGCGTGCTCGACGCGTCAGGTCGCGAGGTGTGCCCAATGTCTAGCCTCGGAAGTCGTCGTGCAGATTTGTTCAGCTGAACACCCGCGAAGTTACCGAACCTTGAAGCTTCTGCACTTTTCGCAGCGGTAGTGCTCGATTGCCACTGCGCCTCCGCATTGACCGAAATTCTCCCGGACGTTGTCAGCGAAGCAACCCTGAAGCCTGGTGCACTCTTCGCAGAGTCCAATGCGATTGCCGATGCGTGAGCGAGACTGCCGCGGTCTGAGAAAAAAAGCCCGCAGTGGCGGGCCATCCATCGGTGAAGAACCCGCGAGGAGGCGAGGCGGGCAATTTCGGTATCGCGCGAATTTCGCTGGGTCGCAGCAGATATTTTGGCGGACGTAACTGCCAAATTGCGGGCTACCAGGTTGGTGCGGAATTGTCGTCGGCACACCAGTTTCCTTTCTTCGGCCCTGGTTATCTACCCATGCACGTGTCCATTCCAGAGCGAGGTGCTCGGCCTCGGATTCTGAGTCAAACACGTCAAGAATGTCCGACGCTTTCTGTTCTAGATTTTCTGCTCCCGATGAGCCACGCGACGGGAGCTGGCGTGCCTCGGCCGGTTGCCTTTCGACTGCTGACAGGGACCCGGATAGCCGAGTTGAAGATTTCGAATGCTGGTGTGTAAAAGCGACCTGTCGCCGGCTTGCGGACATGCGCAGCAGCGCCCCTGTCCGACAGAACCGCTGTGGGACGTCCTCCTGAGGAAGCCCACGCCGATAGGGCGACTGCTTGATGCCATCGAGCGGCTACTGCAGGAGGCGCACGGCATCACTTCGCCCCGACGCGCCCGCGATAATTTGAGCTCCAGCTAGCCTGCGGCGCCTGGCTTTTTCGGCTCCTGCGCGAGGCAACGCGTCACGATGCAGGCACAGCCTGTCCCGGTACGCTTCAGGAAACGGATGACAGTCGCAGTCGGGTTATTTGCGGAGGACGTCGGCCAGGTCCTCGAGCGAAGGCGGCTTGATGAGGTAACAGTCAAATTCGCTTTCCACACCTTCGGTCGCAGAGTCCGCCGTGGCGTATCCGGTCAGCGCGACCAGCCGGGTCGACGCGCACTGCGCGAGCTGGCGCAGGCACCACGCCAGTTCGTGCACGTTCATGCCCGGCATGCTGATGTCAATCAACGCGACGTCCGGTGTGAACGATTCCACCAGCGATAGCGCTTCCAGTCCGCTGCCCGCGCGTTTCACCTCGTGACCGTCGAGCGCCAGGAGGGTCGCCAGTGCCTCGGTGGTGTCTGCGCTGTCGTCCACCAGCAGGATGCGCGCCGGTGCTATTCCGTGGCTGGTGGGCGCAAGATGCTCACCCTGGCTTCGGCAGACGATGGGCAGGCGCACGACGACCTCGGTACCCTTGCCCTCGCCGTCACTGGCGATGGCAATCTGGCCCTGGTGAGCATTGACCAGATACCGGACGAGGGGCAGGCCAAGCCCCAGACCGCCTCCGCCCTGCCTGCGAGCCGACGCGGACTGGGCAAACATCTCGAAGACGTGGGGCAGCAGCCCGGACTCGATGCCCATTCCGTTGTCTCGCACCGTGATAATGGCTTCCCGGGGCGTTGAGTCATGTGCGGGTATCGTGGCAGTGTCGGGCGCGTCGACCTGCAGGCTGATTTCGCCGTGACCCGATGGAGTGTATTTCAGGGCGTTCCCCAGCAGGTTCGAGATAACCTGCGTCAGACGGGCCGCGTCGGCAAGGACCGTCACCGGATAGGACGGCAGCGTCACATGCAGTTGATGCTGGCGTCGCACGGCCTCTTCTGCGACGGCCGCCATCGCGTCCTTCACGATGTCGCCAAGCAGGCCGTAGGCGGGACGGACAGACAGCTTGCCGTGCCGGATGCGGGACGCGTCCAGCAGGTCGCCGACAAGCCGCTTCAACTGCCGCACCTGCCTGTCGGCGACTGCGAGCGCCGATAGCACTGCCGGGTTGTCGGTCGCCAGTTTTTGCGCCGCCGCAAGCGCGCTGTCAATCGGGCCGAGCGGATTACGCAGCTCATGGCCCAAGGTCGCAATGAAACTGTCCTTTTGCGCTTCATTGGCAGCAAATGCGTTCCGTGCCGCTTCGGCTTCTTTGGCCCGCGCCTCGGCGTCGGCTCTGGCCTGCGTGACGGTCAATGCCGCGCACGTAAAATCTGCGAGGCTCGTCAGGATGCGCCGGTGCTCGCCGTCAAAGCGGTGGTCAGGGTCATGGGACATGACCCACAGCGCGCCCCATGGCTCGGGCGAGCCCGGAACTGGCACAACCAGTTCTTCCGTCACGTCTGGAGCGACGCGGGCCAGGCAGTCGAACTGGCGTTTGGGAGCATCGAACAGCTGGGGCGCACCCAGTTCAAGCGTGACCCCGGCAGGGCTGTCGGATGGAACGGGGAGTCCCACGAGGCTTGCACAGCGGCCCGAAACCGCTACCCAGCGAAATGCGGAAGCATTGCCGCTGTTGTGGTCACGCAGGCTGATGCCGGCGCTGCCAGCAGCGCACAGTTTGAGCGCCGTGCCGACGAGCGTCTGAAGCATGGCGGAACCCGGTGCGTTCAGCGCCTGGGCGAGCGCGTGCAGCGCCTCGATTTCCGCGGCAAGGTCCGGCGAACGACGCGCACGGGTGTCGAGCTTTTCCGTCACCAGCGCTCCCGCGCGCTGGACGCGATTGACGGCGAAAGATGCGGAAAGCTCATGCATAAGCACTCTCTCCGGTTGGTCATTCTGGTGCGACTGTGGGGGACCATCGTCAATTGTAGATGCACAAGGATGAAATTCCGGATGACCGTGCACGCCGAGGACAGCGAATGCTGCAAACGGCTGTATGCGCGGTCGACCGCAGTTACTGCCTCGTCTTTTCAGCTAGCCGCAGGCTGACTACGTGTGCTCTTCGTTCAATCCCGGGGTGAAGGTCATTTCGGTGGCGACCACAAGATTGCCGGCACGGAGAAGCAGGCGAGCCCCTTTTGCCCGAACATCGCTGCGCCCCCCGGGATGCAGGCGGGTAGGGTCCACCCCACCTCACGCGAGGCCACCTCACCGACGACAGCGTCACTGAAAACTCCGCGAAGCCCGGCACATATTTATACCTCGGACCTGGCGGGCCCGAAACCGAAATGGCCGTTCCGTCGGGTATCCAGGCGGTCAGATAATGAAGGTGGTCGCTTGGGAGTCGACCACCTCGTGTCCGGCAGGTGCAGTGCAGCACCAAAAAGGACGAAGTGAGGACGAAGTGCCACCTCAACAGGTGACGGCCGTCACCGGCACGAGAGAGTGCTCTGTGGTCAACTTCCGCATGTCGGCAGTGGACGGGAGCACTGACCAACTGCCGTCACCGCGCCTGAAGAAGAACAACGCGTACGCTCCCACTGACGACGAAGTCTCGACGCGCACACAGCGCCCGCGCCATCCCGTGTGACCGAACCTGGTGACATGAACCGGTGCCACAGGAACGGGTGCCAGCCACTTTTCCACCTGCCAGCGCAGGGACTGCTCGTTCCTGTTTTTCATGGTCGGCTCCATAGTTTTGCGTTCAGTTGGCGGAACGGCTTCTCGCCGTTCATTTCCTCAACGCCGCAAACGCACGCATTGTTGACCATGAGCATGTGAGTTCTGAAACCGGATATTTCAGTTGAACGGGCTTCAAACCATCGCCCGGAGGAGGACGGCCGAAACTACAGTCCTCTTCGTGCCCGGACCAGTAAAATCCGCGTCTGGTTGCTTAAAGCGACGTTGTGAAGGCCGTCAACCACGCCGGACTCGCGGCCAGCAATGCTGTCGCCAAGTGTCTTGTCCAACCCCCATGAGCACGAGCATGCCGAAGGCGATGAATACCGTTTCCGCTCCGTACGAAGCCGCTCTCGTTGTGCCAGAGGACTGCAGACAAGCGCTACCCTTCCGCAAACACGACAACCAGCGTGAGTATTCCGACGAGACCGGCGCCTGCGCAGACGAGTAGCACGGCTCCCGCAGCACAGTCTTTGGCTGCACCGATTGCAGGATGATGCTCGGGATGCAAGTGGTCGGCCAGTCTTTCGAGGGCTGTGTTGAAGAGCTCGGCCGCGAGGACCAGCACGGCCATCGTCAGGCATAGCGCCGAAAACACAAGCGGCGGCCGTAACCAAACCAATACCAGAGGTAATGCGGCCGCGAACCCTGCCTGGATGCGAAAGCTGCGCTGCGTTCGCCAGGTGGCGGCAACGCCGGCCAGCGCATCGCCGACGCTTTGCATGAAGCTCCTTTTCGTCATGATTCACTCCGATTCTCTCATCGGCAGGATACCGTGTAGGTCCTGCGCGGCCAGCACGTGGAGCGTGATTCAGTCCGAGCACCGAGACGTCTCCCTAGGCAACCAGCTCGTCGTGATCAAGTTCATGTCCGAGATCAACTTCGTCAGCTCGGCGCGGCAGGGCGACATCATCGAACTCGGCATGAGGCGACCCATTTCGGCACGACGTCGATCACGCTGCGCTGCGAAGTGCGCAACAAGATCACGCGCAAGAGCATCCTGACCGTCGAAAAGATGGTGTTCGTGAATCTCGACGAAAACGGCCTTCCGGCGCCGCACGGCCGCACAAAGATCCGCTACGCCGACGAGGCATTCGAGCGCTACAGCGAAAAGCTGCGCGCGATGCAGCATCAACCAGCGATGCTTGCGGCTTCGGAAGATGCCGAAGCGGTCGATGCCGTCGATCAGAAAGCGGACGCAGCGCACTGACGCGCGGCGCGACGGTTGCGGTTGATCGCCGTTATCCTTCTCGGCTAGCTGAGTCGATTACACAAGAAATCCCCGGCTGGTTGCGTGACCAGCTGGGGATTTTTTGCATCCACAGGAAAAAAACAAAAGCGGCTTATTGCGAAGGGGACTTATCGGGTGAGGACGAGGGTGACGGCGACGCGTCCGGCTGCTTTGCAGCGGGAGCCGCGCCTTGCCCCGGCGCTGCCCCCGACGGGTTCGACATAGAGGGCGCGGGCGTACCGTCGGTGGGCGCCGTCGTCGAGGCGGGCGGCGGCGCGGACGTGTCGCCCGGATCTTCGTAGTTGGGCAGGCCGTCGTCATTGGCGGGCGGCGTCCGCTTTGCCCCGCCTGCGCCCGATGCGCCTTCCGGCGGCGCGGCATTGCCCGGGGCTTCGTAGTTCGGCAAGCCGGTGGGCGCCGCACCCGGAACAGTCGACGGCGCCACGCCCGATGCCCCCGAAGGCGCCTCCGCACCCGAATCCTCGGGCTCGCTATAGTTCGGCAGATTCGAAGCGGGTGCGCCGGCGCTGCGCAGCAGCGAGCGGCGCTGCTGCGTGTAGGCGTCGCGGACGAACGAGTACTTGTCGAGCGCGGCCTGTTCCAGCAGCGTCGTCGCGCCGAGCAGATCCGAACGCACGCTGACGAACTGCAGGAAGTACAGCGGGTACTTGTACTCCGCGTCCAGATACGTCATCGGATTCGCGCGGAAATCGACGAAATAGCCGAGGCCGTCGCGGAACGAACTCGGCCCGAAGAGCGGCAGCACCAGATACGGACCCGACGGCACGCCCCAGCGCCCGAGCGTCAGGCCGAAGTCCTGCTTGTGCTTCGGCAGGCCGGCAGGCGTCGCGAAATCGATCAGGCCGCCGATGCCGAACGTCGAGTTCATCGCAAAGCGCATCAGGCTTTCCGTTGCGTCCTTGATGTGCAATTGCAGAAGGCTGTTGGCGAAGTTATCCAGATCGCCGAGGTTCGAGAAGAAGTTGCTGATCGCCTGGCGCAGCGGCTGCGGCGTGACCTTCTGATAGCCCTTCGCGATCGGCACCGCGACGGTGCGATCGAGTGCATCGTTGAAAGTGAAAATCGCGCGATTCATCGGCTCGAGCGGGTCGCCGGGCTTCCGGTCCGGTCCCGTTGCACACCCCGTCGCAAGACTCGCGGTGGCCAGTGCCAGCGCGGCTGTTCGCATCTTCATGCGGCTATCCTTGTTGTTTCTTCAGTGCGCGGCGAGCGCGCGGTTTGCCCATCAATACTGGCTGAAATACCACAGCGCCTGTCAGCGTGCAGACAAGGGACAGCGCCAGCAGCCGTCCCATGCTCGATGTACCCGGATGGTGCGACAGCCACAGACTGCCGAATGCCGTCGCCGTGGTCGCCGCGCTGAACAGCACGGCATGCGTGAGACTCGATTGCAGCAGGCCCGTCTGTCCCCGGCGCCATGCCATCACGAAGTAGATCTTGAACGCCACGCCGACGCCGAGCATCAGCGGCAACGCGATGATATTCGCGAAGTTCAGCGGCATGTCGAACGCGACGCACAACTCCAGCGTGACGATAGCCGACACCAGCAGCGGCACGAGCGTGCGCAGCACGTCGCCGAACCGGCGCAGCGTGAGCCACAGCAGCACCGTGATCGACAGGATCGCCCACGCGGCCGCCTGCAGGAACGCCGTAATGATCACATTCGCCGAATGCAGGATCGAGATCGGCCCGCCGATTGCACCGGGCTCCGCCGTCTTCACGGCCTTCGCGAAGTTGCGCAGCATCACGTCGTCGCCGGGATCGGTGCCGGGCGGCACCTTCGGCGAAATCTCGACGAGCGCCTGGCCCGTCTTCGATACCCAGCTGTCCGCAATGTCCTTCGGCACGTTCTCGCGCGTGATTTCCGCTGGCTGCAGCAGGGCCGTCAGCTGGTTCAGCGAGATTTTCAGCGGTTCCGACATTGCACGTTCGGCGCGGTCGCGTGTCGAGACGTCGGCGTTGGCGAGCTTGGTCAGCGTATCCGACAGATGCTTCGCTTCGGCGGCACCGGGGCCGGGGTGATCCTCGGAGGCGAGCGCGAGCTGGTTCGCGCAGCGCTTCAATGCGGCGACGCGCACGGCATCCGTGGCGGGCGGCGCGGGCTTTTGCGTGAGCGCGGGCAACAGCTGCTGGGCGGCCGCCGAAATCAGCGCGAGCTTTTGCGGCTGGTCGGGGGGAATGTACGTGGAGAGCGTCGTCGTGCGGCCGACTTGCGGCAGCTTCGAGAGCCGCGCGGCGATCGTGTCCGCGGCCGCCAGCGAAGGCGCGAGCGCGCGCACGTTGTTGACGGCGGCTTCGGGCGCGTCGTTGAGCGAGATCAGCGTCGCCATCGACTCCGTGTTCGGGTCCTTCAGGTGCAGCGGATTGAAGTCGAAGCGCAGATGCAGCAGCAGCGGCGACGCGCCGATGATCGCCAAGGCCGTCGCGATCAATACGGGCGTGCGATTGCGGTCGAGAAAGTCGTCGACAGGCGCAAGGAACTTGAAGCCTGGCGACTCGGGTTCGCCCGGCGGATTGAGCACCTTGATGAGCGCGGGCAGCAGCGTCATGTTGGTCACGTACGCGACGAACATGCCGACGCCCGCGATCTTGCCCAGTTCCGACACGCCGCGATAAGCCGTCGGCAGGAACGAAAAGAAGCTCTCGGCAACGGCGACGGCGGCGAGCGTCAACGGCACGCCGATGCTGTAGGCGGTGTGAATGAGCGCGGCCGCCAGCCGGTCGTCACGATTGCGCTCCTCGCGATACTTCACGCCGAACTGCACGCCGAAGTCGACGCCGAGCCCGACGAACAGCACCATGAACGCGACGGAAATCATGTTCAGTGCGTCGACCATCATCAGGCCGAGCGCGGCCGTGATCGCGAGGCCCACGAACAGCGTGACGAACACGGCGAAGATCAGGCGCCCCGAGCGCAGCGCGAGCCACAGAATGCCAAGCACGACGAAGAACGTCGCGATGCCGTTGATCTCCGCGCCGTCCTGCACCGATGCGAACTCTTCATCGGCGAGCGGCTGCTCGCCTGTCAGCCGGATGCGCGCGCCGTATTGCGCATCGAGATCGAGCGATGCGGCCGTCTTGCGAATCTCTTCCGACGCATGCGCGCCCGCTTGCAGCGCCGCATAGTTGACGACGGGCTGCACCACGATGAACGCGCGCGCGGGCACTTTCGCCGCGTCCTTGTCGACGAGCGCGCGCCACGAGAACACGGCGGGCTCGTTGGCGAGCACGTGGTCGATCACGGTCGCGCTGCGCGACAGCAGGTTGCTCATGTCGGCGAGCTTCACCTGGCCGATCTGCAGCGGCAACAGCAGGCTCGTTGTCAGCGTGCCCGCAAGACCCGTCAGGCTCGGATCGTGCGCGAGCGAGTTGATGAGGGGACGCGCCTTGACGAGCTGCCCGGTTGTCGATTGCACTTCGCTGACGGAAGGAAACAGCAAGCCGTTCTTTTCGAAGAACGGCCCGCTGCCCGGTTGGGATACCGCGACGAACTCCTTCGTTTCCTTTTGCAGTTCCGTGGCGAGCGTGTTGGCGGCGGCGTTCGCGTATTCGGGCGCGCCCGCCTCGACGACGACGAGCAGCGTTTGTCCGCGATCGGGGAAGGCCTTGTCGATCTGCTTTTCCAGCGCGGACCATTGCGCATCGTTCTCAACGAGACGGCTGGTGTCGGTATTGATCTTGAAGTGATGAACGACATAGATGGCGCTCAGCACGGCGAGCACGAGCGACAGCCCGATGACCTGCAGCGGACGGCGCACCGACCAGACAACGAGGCGAACGATTGAGGACTTCAGCATGTACGCGAGCGGGACCTAGTCAGATTGGTGTTATTGGCAGAGGGCACAAGTATACCGACGCGGCCGGCGCAAGGTCGCGTAAGCGAACGCAGTGCGGCCCGTCAAAGCCGGTATACTGGCCCGTACCCCCGCGGCGGAAGCGGCCTGTTCCGCGCGGGGTCATTCTCAATTGTCCCGATGAGCGTATGAAACGTTATATCTCTGCTTTTCTGGCGGCCGCCGTGGTCTCCACCGCGGCTTTCGCACAAAGCGCGCCTGATGCGATCGTGAAGAGCGCGGTCGAAGGCACGGTCAATGCGATGAAGGCCGACCCGCAGGCACGCGGTGGCGACATGAAGAAGATCACGCAAGTGGTCGAGTCACATTTCGTGCCCGCGACGAACTTCCAGCGCACCACGCGCATCGCAGTCGGTAAAGCCTGGAGCACGGCGACGCCCGAACAGCAAAAACAACTGTATGAGCAATTCACGAAACTGCTTGTCGGTACTTATGCCGCATCGCTGTCGCAACTGCGCGATCAGGATGTGAAGTTCCGCTTCCAGCCAGCGAACGCGTCGGCCGATGCAAAAGACACCGTCGTTCAGTCCCATGTGCTGAGCAACGGCGGCGACGATTCAATCGACTACCGCCTGGAAAAAACGGCGAACGGCTGGAAGATTTACGACATCAACATGATGGGCGCGTGGCTAATCCAGGTGTATCAGACGCAGTTCCAGGAGCAGCTGTCGAAGGGCGGCGTCGACGGCCTGATCAAGTTCCTCACGCAGCACAACGCGCGCAGCGCCGGCTGACAAACTGCCTTGATCGCATAGCTTCGCGCGCCGCACGGCGAGGCCCACGCGGCGAAGCACGAACAAAAAGAGCGCAACGGTTTGAACCGTTGCGCTCTTTTTTCATGCGGCCTCGATCAGATTCAGTTCAACGCGGCTGCTGACGTCTGCACCTTTTTGCCCGTGCCCGCGCGCTTGATGTCTTCGAGCTTGATCTCGACGTGACGCGAAAACACGTATTCGGCGGGACGCTGCCTGTCGAGCGGGATGTCCTTCGCGAATTCGCCCGTCGTTCGCGCGCCCGTCAGGCTGACCTTGAACGCTTTCAGCGGATGCGAGACCGTGTCCATCACGGCCGTCGCTTCGAAGCCGCAGTGGACCATGCAGTCCGCGCACTTCTCATAGTTGCCCGTGCCGTACTTGTCCCAGTCGGTGGTTTCCATCAGTTCCTTGAAGGTCTTCACGTAACCTTCGCCGACCAGATAGCACGGCTTCTGCCAGCCGAACACGGTGCGCGCCGGGTTGCCCCACGGCGTGCATTCGTAGGTCTGGTTGCCCGCGAGGAAGTCGAGGAACAGGCTCGACTGGCTGAATGACCACTTCTTGCCGTTGTCGCCGCGCTTGAAGATTTCGCGGAACAGCTGCTTGGTCTTTTCACGGTTCAGGAAGTGCTGCTGGTCGGGCGCGCGCTCATACGCATAGCCCGGCGACACCGTGATGCCGTCGACACCCATCGGGCCGACCGTGTCGAAGAACGCGGCGACGCGTTCCGGCACGGCATCGTTGAACAGCGTGCAGTTGATGTTCACGCGGAAGCCGCGGCGCTTGGCTTCCCTGATTGCCGCGACGGCCTTGTCGTACGTGCCGTCCTGCGACACCGAGTGGTCGTGCATTTCGCGGTCGCCATCCAGGTGCACAGACCAGACGAAGTACGGATTCGGCTCGTAGTCGTCCATCTTCTTTTCCATCAGCAGCGCGTTCGTGCACAGGTACACGAACTTCTTGCGCGCCATGATGCCCTTGACGATCTGCGGCATTTCCTTGTGCAGGAGCGGCTCGCCGCCCGCGATCGAAACGACGGGTGCGCCGCATTCGTCGACGGCTTCGAGGCATTCGGCCAGCGACAGACGCTGGTTGAGGATGGGGTCCGGATAGTCGATCTTGCCGCAGCCGTTGCACGCGAGGTTGCAGCGGAACAGCGGCTCGAGCATCAGCGCGAGCGGATAGCGCTTGTTGCCCTTCAGGTGCTGACGCATGATGTACGCGCCAACCCGGACTTTTTGTAGCATCGGAATAGACAAATCGTCCTCCTTTAAACTTCGCGTGCAGCGAGTGGTTGCGTCAGTTTCGACGGCAACTTGAATTCAACTTTTTCTTCACGTCCCGCCATCGTCGTAACGTCGACGGGGCCCAGTGCGCGAAGCGCATCAATGACGTTCTCGACCATTTCTTCAGGTGCCGAGGCGCCCGCCGTAAGGCCGACCGTCCCGACGCCTGCGAACCATTCCAGCTTGAGTTCGGAGCCGTCGGCGACGAGGTAGCTCGGCACGCCCGATTCGCTGCCGATTTCACGCAGGCGATTCGAATTCGAGCTGTTCGTTGCGCCTACCACCAGCAGAACGTCCACCTGCGAACTGAGCTCGCGCACGGCGGCCTGGCGGTTTTGCGTCGCGTAGCAGATATCGCGCGTATCGGGGCCGACGATATCCGGGAAACGGCGCTTCAACGCATCGATGATGCCGCGCGTGTCGTCCACCGACAGCGTGGTCTGCGTGACGTACGCAAGCGGTGTATCAACGGACAGTTCCAGCTTTGCGACGTCGGCTTCGCTTTGTACCAGCAGCACGGGCCCAGGAATCTGACCGATCGTGCCTTCCACTTCGGGGTGGCCTGCGTGGCCGATCAGGATCAGCGTGCGGCCCGCAGCGACGTACTGCCGTCCTTGCACATGCACCTTGGTCACGAGCGGGCAAGTCGCGTCGAGCACATCCAGACCGCGCCGTTCCGCGTCGCGTTCGACGCTTTGAGCTACACCGTGGGCACTGAAAATCGCAACTGCGCCCTGTGGCACTTCATCGAGTTCTTCGACGAAACGCGCGCCTTTGCGGCGAAGATTATCGACCACGTGCCTGTTGTGGACGATCTCGTGACGCACATAAACAGGTGCGCCATGTTGCTGCAAAGCGCGATCGACAATCTCGATCGCCCTCACGACTCCCGCACAAAAGCCGCGGGGTTGGGCAAGGATGACTCGCATAGGCTGGCGAACTCCGACTGACGCGGGTTTCCGGCCAGATCGGTAAAAAGGACCTGTTCGCCGCGTCTATATAGTTGATTGTCTTAAATCCGACGAAAGTCGATACTCGAGACCAAACGCGCATTCTAACGCTATCGCCGTCTGTTTGCTTTTTTGATGCTTTGGGCTGTAGTGTTTCGCGCGGCAAAAATGACTCGCTGCGCCCGGTGACGGGAACCCTTAAAATATCGGGCCTCGTCGCGCGTCCGCACGCTGCGCAACATTTGGGCGCGGGCGTTGAATTTTCTGCGAGGTTTTTCACGGATGGCGCATTCTTGAACGCATCGAGACGGCCGTCTATCACATATTCGATGATCGGACAGCGGTCGTTTTCCACGATTGGCGCGTCGTCGCGGCGGGTGTTGCCGCGCGCGTCCGCAACCGCGCATCGCAGCGCGGCTTCCAAAGAGGGCAATGCATGATTGCGGCGGTTCTGTTTCTGTTAGCGTGTCTGTCGCTCCTGATCTGGTGTGTGCTGCTGTTCGCGCGCGGCGGCTTCTGGCGCGCGCATCCCGCTGCGCCGCTCGCGCCCGGCACGCGCGATACGTGGCCCGGCGTCGCCGCCGTGGTGCCGGCGCGCAACGAGGCGGACGTGATCGCGCGGGCTGTCACGTCGCTGCTCGCGCAGGACTATCCGGGCGAGTTTCACGTGATCGTCGTCGACGACCACAGCACCGACGGCACCGCCGACGCCGCCCGTGCCGCCGCGCTCGCGCTGAAGTGCCCGGACCGGCTGACGGTGATCGGCGCGAAGCCGCTGCCTGCGGGCTGGTCGGGCAAGGTATGGGCGCAGTCGCAGGGCATCGAGGCCGTGCGCGCGCTCGGCTACGTGCCCGAGTATCTGCTGCTGACCGACGCCGACATCGGCCATCCCGACGACGCGCTCACGCAACTCGTATTGCGCGCTGACGCGGAAAAGCGCGATCTCGTCTCGCTGATGGTCCGCCTGCGCTGCGATTCGTTCTGGGAAAAGGCGCTGATTCCCGCCTTCGTGTTCTTCTTCGCGAAGCTCTACCCGTTCTCGTGGGTCAACAATCCGCGCAATCGTACGGCCGGGGCGGCGGGCGGCTGCATGCTGGTGCGCCGCACGGCGCTGGAAGAAGCGGGCGGCATCGAGTCGATTCGCGCGGAACTGATCGACGATTGCAGCCTTGCTGCGCGCATCAAGCATCGCGGCGAAGGGCGTCACCCGATCCGGCTGGACGTGGCGGCGCGCAGCGTGTCGCTGCGTCCTTACGACAGCTGGCGCGAGATCTGGAACATGATCGCGCGCACCGCGTTCACGCAGCTGCGCTATTCGGCGTGGCTGCTCGCGGGCACGCTGCTCGGCATGACGATCATCTATCTCGTGCCGCCCGTGGTCGCCATCGTGCTCGGGCCGAAGGGCTGGCCCGCGTGGCTCGCGTGGGCGGCGATGTGCTGCGCGTATGCGCCGATGCTGCGCTATTACAACCGCTCGCCGCTGTGGGCGCCGTTCCTGCCGCTCGTCGCGCTGTTCTACGTCAGCGCGACGTTCGGCTCGGCCGTGCGCTACTGGCGCGGCAAGGGCGGCCAGTGGAAGGCGCGCGTGCAGGCGCCCGCCGGGTCGAATCAATGAGACGGCGCGTCTGCCTGATCGTGCTGTCGCTGGGCCTGATGCAGGCCGCACTGGCAGACGATCAGACCAGTCACGACCACATGTCCGCTTATCTGCGTCAGAAGTTCGGCCTCGCAAAGGAGAAGGCCGAACAGATCTCGAATGCAGTGCGCACCGCGTCTGAAAAGTACGCGCTGCCGCCCGCGCTGATTCTGGCGGTCATCTCGATCGAATCGCGCTTCAAGGAAAAGGCCAGGGGCGGCAACGGCGCGACGGGGCTGATGCAGGTCGTGCCCGGCGCGCACAAGCGGATGTTGAAAGACGTGAAGGATCTGACCGATCCGGACACGAACATCGAAGTCGGTTCGGCGATTCTGTATGGCTACGTGAAATCGGCGGGCGGCGATCTGAATGCCGCGCTGAAGAGCTACGGCGGGTCGCAGGCGTATGCGGAGAAGGTCAACGGCCGGGTGAAATCGTTCGCGGAAGTGCTGGAGGCCGAGGCGGCCGCGGCATCGGGCGCGGACCAGCCGCTGCCGTCGCGAGACGGCGGCTGTGATGCGCGCTGGACCTCGCTGTGTATCGGGCCCGTTGTCTACGTGAGCCCTGTGGACGACGCCGCCGACACGCCCAGCGTCTCGCAGCGCGCGGCCAGCCTGCTCAATTCACTGATCCCGCATTCGCACTGAACAGGCGCGACGAAACGAAGGGCGCGGATCGACGAGCCGCCATGCGCATCACTTTTGCGTGAGCATCATGTACATCTGGATGACCATGTCCGGCGAGAACTGGAACGGCACCCAGCCATGTCCCGTATGACGCAGCACCAGCAGACGGTCGCCGTTCGATTGCTTCTGCACAGCCATCACCGGGTTCTTCGTCGAGACGAAACGCCAGCCGGCGGGCAGGTTCGGCGGGACTTCGGGCTCCATCGACGCGCGCGCGTTCGACAGTTCCTCGACCAGCTGACCGACCTGCGACGGATGCAGCGTGACCGACTTGCCGCCGATCGTCATCGTGATTTCGTTCTGGCTCGGGCGTTCGATATGCAGCGTCGGCTTTTCGTCAGCCGCCGCATCATCGGCTTCCTGCGGCTCGGCTCGTGCTTCCGCCGTAGTTTCCGCAGTTTCGATGGGCGCTTCGACGGCGGCGGCCGCTGCTTCGACGGCGGAAGAGGCCGCCTCGACCTGTTGCCGGGACGTGGTGAAAGCTTGAATCAGCTGATCGACGCCCGTTTCGAGCGCGCCAATCTGTTCGTGAAGGTTCATGCGTAGTTCTCTTGTAAGACCGGCGATTTTACCTTCTGCGCGCCGACGTTAAACTTCGTGTCGGCATCGAGTTGTAACAAAGCGTACGTGCAGATCGCCGCGCCTGCCTCACGTCTTCAGATAACCCGCATCGCGGAACCAGTCGAGCGCATCGCGCAGTCCCTCGCGATAGGGCCGCGCGCGATAGCCGAGCTCGCGCTCCGCTTTCGCGGACGTGAAGTACATCTTGTTCTTCGACATCTTCAGGCCGTCGACGGTCACGAACGGCTCGCGCTTCGTGAACTTCGCGACGGCTTCCGCGCCCATCGCGAGCGGATACAGCGGCCAGCGCGGCAACGCGATGGTCGGCGGCTTGCGTCCGACGATGCCCGCGATATCGGCGAGCATCTGTTGCAGCGGCAGATTCTCGCCGCCGAGGATATAGCGCTCGCCGATCTTGCCGCGTTCCAGCGCGAGGAAATGGCCCATCGCGACGTCATCGACGTGCACGAGGTTCAGCCCCGTATCGACGAAAGCGGGAATCTTGCCGAGCGCCGCTTCGACGATGATGCGGCCCGTCGGCGTTGGCTTCACGTCGCGCGGACCGATGGGCGTCGACGGATTGACGATGACGGCGGGCAGGCCGTCGTTCGCGATCATCCGTTCGACCGCGCGCTCCGCGAGCACTTTGCTTCGTTTGTACACGCCGATCGCCTGCTGCGGCGTCATCGGCGATGTTTCGTCGACCGACTGGCCCGAGCTCGTCACCTTCAGTGTCGCGACGCTGCTCGTGTACACGATGCGCTCGACGCCTTCCTTCAGCGCGGCGCGCATCGTCGCTTCCGTGCCTTCCAGATTCGAGCGCTCGATTTCGTTCGGGTCCGGCGCCCACAGCCGATAATCTGCCGCGACGTGCAGCAGATAGCGCGCGCCGCGCAGCGCCGCGCGCATCGACGCCTCGTCGCGCATGTCGCCGATGGCGATCTCCGCGTCGAGCGATTCGACGTTGCGGCGCGGACTCGTCGGACGCACGAGCACGCGCACCGCGAAGCCCTTTTGCTGCGCGATGCGCGCAACTGCCGAGCCGACGAAACCGGATGCGCCGGTGACGAGTACGAGATCGCGAGTCTGATCGGTCATTGCCTGCCGTTTCCCTTTTGCCGTTTTTTCTACTGCTGCCCAAATGGCGTATCGCAGAGGTCGGATTGTACGTGTTGCGCTTGAAGGACTGTCGATGGCGCGCGTCGTGCTCGCGTGCCCGTCAGTAAGCAAAGCCCACGCGGCGCGACTAGAATGCCCGCGTGAACGCATGGAAACGCATAAGGAGGTGAGAGCATGTCCGGCACGGATCTCGATTCGCGGCTCGAAACGTATTACGTGCGCGTGCGCGGCATGGTGCAGGGCGTCGGTTTTCGTCACGCGACCGTGCGCCAGGCGCATGCGCTGGGTATCCGCGGATGGGTGGCGAACATGGACGACGGTTCCGTCGAAGCGATGCTGCAAGGGCCGGCGAATCAGGTCGACCGGATGCTGTCGTGGCTGCGTCACGGGCCGCCGGCGGCGCGAGTCACCGAAGTGACAGGCGAAGAGCGCGCCAGCGACAAGCGTTTCGAACGCTTCGAGCAGCACTGACGCGTACGAAGCACGCGAATCACTTGAATGAATGAAGCAGAAAAAAGCGCGCGGCACCGCGCGCTTTTTCCATGCTGACGAATCAGCGCGCTACCAGCAGGCTTTCCGCAAATCCCCAGTCGCGCTCGATCCATTGATGACTGCACTCGAAGCCCGCGTCGTCGGCGATCGCGTGCAGTTCTTCCGGACGGTACTTGTGGCTGCTTTCCGTCCAGATTGTCTCGCCTTCTTCCAGTTCGACCGACAGCTTCGCCGCGCGCACCTGCGCGCTCACGCGCCGTTTCGCGCGCAGATGCATTTCGACGCTGCGCACGTCGGGGTTGAAGCGCGCGACGTGCTCGAACGCGTCGAGCGGAAAGTTGCCATCCAGTTCGCGATTGATCCGCGCAAGCAGATTCAGGTTGAATGCGGCCGTCACGCCGATGGGATCGTCGTACGCCGCGATCAGCACGGGCACCGGCTTTTCGAGGTCGGTGCCGAGCAGCAGCGCATCGCCGGGCGCGAGCATGTTGCGGATGTCGCGCAGAAAACGCGTGGCGGCAAGCCGGCCGAAATTGCCGATCGTGCTGCCGAGAAACAGCACGAGCAGCGGCTCGTCCTTGGCGCGGCGCTTGCTCACTTCGGCAAGCCCCGCGAGATAGTCACGCTCATAGCCGACGATCGAAATGCGTTCGATGTCACCGAGTTCGCGGCGACATAATTGCAAAGCGGTGCGCGAAATTTCAATCGGGCAGTAAGAGGTGGGGCGCTTCTTGCACAGCGCTTCGAGGATGCGGCGCGTCTTGCGGCCGCTGCCGCTGCCCAGTTCCGCGACGATCGCATCGTGCGGCAACTGCGCGACGATATCGGTCGCGTGCTGCGCGAGCAGGCATTCTTCGGCGCGCGTGACGCCGTATTCGGGCAGCGCGGTGATCACTTCGAAGAGCGCCGATCCCACTTCATCGTACAGATACTTCGACGGCAATTCCTTCTGAGGCTGCTTGCTGAGGCCAGCGCGGACGGCGGCGGCAAACTCCGGCGATACGTCGTGCGACAGATGATGCGATACGGCTGGCTGAGTCATGTTGGCTCCGTGTTGGCTCGTTTCCAGTGATGACTTGAGGACTGCGGGAAGCAAATACGTTGGAGTGAGTGAACCGGCCTGCGTTCATGCGAGGTAGCGTGAGCGCGTTCGATGACCGGGGCGTGTCTGCGTTCACACATCCTGTGAAGCAGATTGAAAGCCGCGCGCGTGCGGCGTTGAACGGTACAGTCAAGCAAGAACCGCGCACGAACGGCGTGAGAGCTAAACAGGAGCGCGTCCGTCATTCCACCGAAGATTCGCCGACGTCACGCAGCGCAGAGATGGAGTTAGATTTTATAGTCCATCGTGCGTGAATATGCACGCACGCGTTTCGGCCAGAAAACGCGACGTGGCGCGTGCAACCCGTCTAGAATGCGCGCTTCACGCGATGGCCGCGCTCCACATTCGGAGACGCGCGCTGCGCAGTTAAAACAAGACTTAAACAATGGACGACATCACTCGCGCTATCGTGCCCCGCCTCGTGTTTTGCAAGCGTTACCTTTCGAAGTGGACGGGCCGATGAGCGCATATCAACCGGGGCGCGGCATCGCGTTGTCCGTGACGGCATCGATGCTGTTTGCGCTGATGTCCGTGTACGCGAAGCTGCTGACGCCGCTAACAGGGCTCGATATCTTCGCGTGGCGCGTGATCTGGACCGTGCCCGGCGCTTTCGCATTGATCGCTGTGCGCTCGCGGCTGCCGCAGCTGCGCGCGCTCGTGCAGCGCGCGATCAGCGAGCCGCGCACGGCGCTCGCGCTGGCCGTCAGCGCCGCGTTGCTGGGCGTGCAGCTGTGGGTGTTTCTGTGGGCGCCGCTGCACGGACGGATGCTCGAAGTGTCGCTCGGCTATTTTCTGTTGCCGTTGACGATGGTCCTCGTCGGCCGCTTTTACTATCACGAGCGGCTGGAGCCGTTGCAGTGGCTCGCTGTCGCTTGCGCGGCGCTCGGCGTGCTGCACGAGCTATGGGTGACGCGCGCGTTCTCGTGGCCCACGCTGCTCGTCGCGCTCGGTTATCCGCCGTATTTCGTGCTGCGTCGCAAGATCAACGCCGATTCGCTGACGGCATTCGCGCTCGAAGTGTCGTTGATGCTGCCGTTCGCGCTCGCGATGGCGCTCAACGGCGGCTCGCTCGCATTGCTATCGGGGCGCATCGACATGTGGCTGTTGCTGCTGCCCGGACTCGGCGCGCTGAGCACGGTCGCGCTCGCGTCGTATCTGAAGGCGAGCCGTCTGTTGCCGATGGCGCTCTTCGGCATCCTCGGCTATGTGGAGCCCGTGTTGCTCGTGATCGTGTCGGTGACGCTGCTCGGCGAGACGATGACGGCTCAACAGCTTGGCACCTATGTGCCGATCTGGATCGCCGTCGGATTGACGGGGCTGCACGGCGTGCGTCTGCTGGCGCCGGGTTGAATCGCTGCACCTACACCGTTCGCGCCACGCCCGTGGCCGTGCGATGTCGCCGCGCTGGGGTCTTATGCGTGGCCACGCGCGGCGTTGATGCGCGTCGGACCGGCTTTCGCTTCGATTGCGTCGCGCAATGCCGGACGCCATCCGAACGCAAAAAGCGCTTCGGCGAGCACGAACAGCGGCCCGATCACGAGACCGATCAGGTCATCGACGAATGCGGGCTTGCGGTGCTCATACGCGGCGTGTCCCACGAACTGAATGATCCAGCCCACGACGAACAGACCGGCGCCCAACGCGAGCCATGAAAGCGTCGACTGCGCGGCGAGCCAGGTGCCGCACGCGATGCACAGCGCGTAAAGGACGGCCATCATCAGGCCGAGCGGCACGTCGAGCGCGAGGTAGTAGGCCACGCTCAGCACGACCAGCAGCAACGCCGGCGACACCGGGAACGGCAGCGCTGCAAACGTCCACGCGGGCCGGCTCAACAGCACCGCGAGCGCCAGCACGATCATCGGAATGCCGACGAAGTGCGTCGCGATGTTGCGGCGGTCACGGTGATAGGCCGCGTATTGCACAAGCTGGTCAGTGAGCGTTCTCATGGATGCCCGTCCTCGTTGAAAGTCATCATAATCGCGGTCGGCGGGCCACGACACATTCGGCTAGCCGACAATCCGGCCTGTTCAAACCGACCCAACCGACGGACCGCGCTTCGAACCGATGACGCCAGACACTCCATCGAACCCGCCCGAGTTTGTCGCGTTGCTCGAACGCAGCGCGTGGTTTCGCGGCGCGCCCGATGCGCTGCGTATGCAACTGCTCGAACTCGGCCGCACGCGGCGGGCGCCGGCGGGCCAGCGGCTCTTCAGTCGCGGCGATGCCGACGACGGCTTCTATTGCGTGCTCGACGGCCTGATGCGGATTGGCGCGGCAAACGCGGCCGGCAAGGAAGCGCTGCTCGCCGTGATCGAGCCCGTGAACTGGTTCGGCGAGATCGCGCTGTTCGACGGCCAGCCGCGCACGCACGACGCCTATGCGGAGCGCGATACGCTGCTGTTCCATGTGCCGCGTGCGGCGCTTTCGTTGATGCTCGAACGCAATCCCGCGTTCTGGCATCCGTTCGGCCTGCTGCTGACGCACAAGCTGCGCCTCGCATTCGACGCGATCGAAGAGGCCGCGCTGCTGCCCGCCGCGCAACGCGTCGCGCGGCGGCTGTTGCTGATGGCGGGCGGATATGGCGACGCGGGCACGCTGCGGCGCGTGCTGAAATTGCCGCAGGAAGATCTCGCGATGATGCTCGCGTTGTCGCGTCAAACCACGAATCAGATCTTGCGGCAGTTCGAAACGCAAGGCGCGCTCGCGCTGCGCTATGCGGAGATCGAGATCGTCGATGCGCAGAAGCTGAGCGCGTTTGCTGCGTCGGCGGATAGCGGGGCGGCGCGTAGCTGAGCGGTTGCCGCGCCGCGTTGACGGGCGCCGACCGCCCCGCGCCGAGCACTAGAACGGGTTGTCGATCACGCCCGGCTTCGCGTCGGGCTCCTCCTTGACCTGCTCCGGCAGATGCGCGTCCGCCTGCAACGCGGCAACGACGCTGTCGAGCGCCTCCTTGAGCGCCAGCGCCGCCTTCAGCCCGCGCTTGTCCTTTGTGATGTCGAGCGTGCCGCTCACGACGACGCGCGTGGTGCCGTTCGACACCGTCAGCGCGTCGCCCTGGATGTTGAGCACATCGTCGTCGTTCGAATACGCTTTAAACACCTTTCAGCCCTCCCGGACGCTGGTCCTTGAGTTTTTCCGGAATGCCCGGAAAGCGAATTCCGCTCATCGCTTCGAGCTCGTGCACGGTCTTCACGTCGTAGCGGTCGGTCGCCACGTTGTCCGCGACGATCGCGAACGCGAGCTTCTTCGACGGCACGTAGACGACCTTGAACAGTTGCGTCGGCACGAATACGCGCGTCGGCCCGATGGTCTGCAACTGCGAGCCCGTGAAAAGCGGCCCCGTGACGACATACGTGTCGTCGTACTTCTTCGACAGCGCGCGCACGGCCGTCTCGATGTGCGACCACAGGTGCTGGTTGTTGACACGATTCTGCGGCACGACGTTCGCGAGCGAAAACGATTGTGCCATCGCTTCCTCGTTCCAGCGGTTGCCCGCGGGACTCATGTGGCCGCGATCGAAGCCGCTGCGCTTGTAGTCGGCGAGCGTTGCGCCTTCGCCATCGGGCAGGCGCGAGTCCTCGAAGAATCTGTTCGTGCGGACCATGTCCTTCGCGGCCTCGATATGGTCGCGCGTCAGATGCTCGGCGGACCACAACGGGCCGTGCGTGATGCCGGAATGCAGGACGGCGAAATCCGAATAGCACAGCATGTGCGTCTTCGGCGTCATCTTTGCGTTCGTCAGCACGGGCCATTGGGCGTCGGGCGTGAAATCCGTGCAGGACGGTGCCGCCGATACATGGCTCGCGGCCACGATCAGCAGACTGGCTAACCACTTCTTCATGGATGTGAAAGCGAATGAGGGGCCGCAAGTATAGCCGCGCGTGCTATGTGCGAGGCAAGGACTACATGCGATTTGCACCGCATCGCCGCCGCAATCGGCAAAAGCGTAACGACAGCGTCAGTGAGCGGCAATTTATGCTGATTTCGCTTGGACGAAAGGAGTGGAGTAAGAATGCAGAGCGAATGAAAATCCGCGCCCGCCGAGGGACGGCGGGGCGGGGCTCAACTAATGGAAGCGAAAGGAATCAGTCGAAAGCGAAGCGGTCCGAACCGGACTCAGCGTCCGAACACGCTGTGCTCGGCGTGAACAGGCAGCCGGTCGACGGCCTGCAGACGCCAGAAGCCGTTCATCGGCGAACGCGTGCGGTCGGACGACCACGCCGCGCTGCCTTGTGCTGAACTGACCTGCTGCCGCCGGTCCACGTGCAGGCCGTTCAACGTGCATAAGGGTGCGTCTGCGCTGGGCGCGCAAAGCTTGGTGACGCCGTCCTCGTCATGAAGTTCGCCCCAAGGGGGCAGGTCGATCCCATCGTGTGCCTCTCTCGACCAGCGACGCTCGTCGGTGTCGAGCCATAGCACGGCGTAATCGTGATTGACGGTGGGGTCCGAACCGTTGATCAATATCGTCAGCCGCATTAGACAGTCCCCCGGTGAAAAAGGTGGTGCGCTTCTCAGTCTATGCCGGGCCGGACGTTATGCAAGACAAACAGCTATCGCGAAGATTGAAAAACCCAATTGGGAACGCATCGCTGAACACCTAGATTAAATGAACGGCACAGGTGCGCGCGTCTGGCCGGTGGTCGACCATGAAAAGCACGTGCGCTCCCACAATACAGGCTTTGGATGGAGGCTCAGATGTCGCAACTCAAGGGTTCGAAAACTGAAGAGAATCTGAAGGCCGCATTTGCCGGCGAGTCGCAGGCTAATCGCCGCTATCTGTACTTTGCAGCGAAGGCGGACGTCGAGGGACAGAACGACGTCGCCGCACTATTCCGCTCGACAGCCGAAGGCGAAACAGGCCACGCGCATGGCCACCTCGAATACCTCGAAGTCGTCGGCGATCCGGCAACGGGACTGCCGTTCGGTTCGTCGCGCCAGAACCTGCAATCGGCGATTGCGGGTGAAACGCACGAATACACCGACATGTATCCGGGCATGGCGAAGACCGCGCGCGAGGAAGGCTTCGACGAAATCGCGAACTGGTTCGAAACGCTCGCCAAAGCCGAGCGCAGTCACGCGAATCGCTATACGAAGGCACTGGACGCACTGGTCGACTGATGCCGCAGGCGCCGGCATCCGTGGCCGGCGCGCTCCATTGCAGTCAGTCTGTGTGCTAACGCCTTGCTGGCGGACGGCAGGCTTAACGTAATCCGACGGCAGGATAGCGGGCCGAAGCGCAACACGAAGCGGCGCAACAAAACCGACGCGAGATGAAGCAAGAGAAAGCGAGACGATCGCGATCTCGCGCGTGCGGTTGCGCATCCATCGATTGCGCGCGGAAGAACGAACGCATGGGACGGGAGTAGTGCGCTAAAGAGCCACTCCCGTCGACCGCGCTGCATGGGACGGGAGTAGTGCGCTAAAGAGCCAACTCCCGTCGACCGCGCTGCATGGGACGGGCGTAAGGCTCTGAAGAGCCAACTCCCGTCGACCGCGTTGCATGGGACGGGCGTAAGGCTCTAAAGAGCCAACTCCCGTCGACAAAGGAGACGCACGCGATGCCTCACAAGGAAGGCAGTCTCGAAGCGCCGATCCGCTATCCGCTCGAATGGCAATCGGATGCTTTCTACGATCAGGATGCGATCGATCAGGAACTGACGCGCGTGTTCGACATCTGCGCGGGATGCCGCCGTTGCGTGTCGTTGTGCGGCACGTTCCCGACGCTGTTCGATCTCGTCGATGAAACAGAGATGGGCGAAGCGCACGAGGTCGACAAGAAGAAATTCGGCGCCGTCGTCGACCAGTGTTATCTGTGCGACCTGTGCTACATGACGAAATGCCCGTATGTGCCACCGCATAGCTGGAACGTCGATTTTCCGCATCTGATGCTGCGTGCGAAGGCGGCGAGATACAAGCGCGGCGAGGTTGAGTTGCGCGACAGGTTTCTGTCGAACACGGATGCGCTCGGCACGTTCGCGGGCATTCCCATCGTCACGCAGACGGTCAACGCGGTGAATCACACGGGCGCGGCGCGCGGCCTGATGGAAAAGGCGCTCGGCGTCGACAAGAAGGCCTGGCTGCCCGATTTCGCGTCGCGCAAATTTCGCAGTGGGGCAAGGAAATCGCCGCAGGTGCAGGTGAAGGACGGCGAGCGCACGCCCGGCAAAGTGGCGATCTACTCGACCTGTTATGTGAATTTCAACGAGCCCGGCATCGGTCACGACCTGCTGGCCGTGCTCGCGCACAACGACATTCCGTACGAACTCGTATCGAGTGAAGCGTGCTGCGGCATGCCGTTGCTCGAGCAGGGCAATCTCGCTGGCGTCGCGGCGAAGAAAGAGAAGAACATGCCCGTGCTCGCGCGTTATGCACGCGACGGCTACGCGATCATCGGCGCAATTCCGAGCTGCGTGCTGATGTACAAGCACGAACTGCCGCTGATGTTCCCCGACGATCCCGACGTGCGCGCCGTCAGCGAGGCGTTCTGGGACCCGTTCGAATACTTCGTGTCGCGTTATCGCGACGGGCTGCTGAAGACCGACTTCAACACGCCGCTCGGCAAGGTGTCGTATCACGTGCCGTGTCACGCGCGTGTGCAGAACATCGGACGCAAGACCTCGGAGACTTTCGCGCTCGTGCCGGGTACGCAGGTGACGGTCGTCGAGCGCTGCTCGGGCCATGCGGGCACGTTCGGCGTGAAGAAGGAATTTCACGCGATGGCGATGAAGATCGGCACGCCCGTCTTCAAGGCGATGGCGCAGGCGCAGCCCGATTTCATCTCGTCCGATTGCCAGCTTGCGGGCCATCACATCGAACAGGGCTTCGACGAAAACGGCTTGCCGAAGACGCAGCTCGCGCACCCGTTGACGCTGCTGCGCAAAGCGTACGGCCTTTGATCTTCAATCAGCGAGGATACCGATGAGCATCGCAAGGAACTCCCTGTTGTCGCTCGAAAACTATGCGAAGGCGCGCAAGACGATGCGCGAGCAGATCATCGAGCACAAAAAGCTTCGCCTTGTCAGGCTGGGCAATCACGTGACGTTCCTGTTCGAAGACGAACTGACGATCCGCTATCAGATCCAGGAGATGCTGCACATCGAGAAGATCTTCGACGAGGACGGCATTCAGGGCGAACTCGAAGTGTATCTGCCGCTCGTGCCCGACGGCAGCAACTTCAAGGCGACGATGCAGATCGAGTATGCGAACGAAGTCGAACGGCGCGCGGCGCTGTCCCGGCTGATCGGCATCGAGGACCGCGTGTTCATGAAGGTGGACGGCGAAGAGCCCGTCTATGCGATCGCCGATGAAGACCTCGAACGCGAGACCAACGAAAAGACTTCAGCCGTCCATTTCGTGCGCTTCGAGCTGACGCCGTCGATGAAGGCGCGCCTTCGCGACGGCGCGGGCTTGCACATCGGTTGCGATCATCCGAACTATCCGGTGGACGTGCAGGCGGTCCCCGACGAAGTGCGAGCGTCGCTCGTCAGCGATCTCGCCTAAAGCGGCTTGCGATAGACGACGAAGCCCGACCGGTCCGCGACCTTGTCGTAGAGCTGCATCGCGGCGCGGTTCGTCTCGTGCGTGAGCCAGTACACGCGCTCGGCGTGCGCGGCCTTCGCGGCGGCGTAGACGGCTTCGATCAGCGCGCGCCCCACGCCTTTGCCGCGCTCCGAATCGAGCGTGAACAGGTCGTGCAGATAGCACGTCGGTCCCGCCATCAACGTGCTGCGGTGATACAGGTAATGCACGAGACCGACCAGCGTGCCGTCGCCGCGCTCGGCGACCATTGCGTGCATCGGTTCGAGTCCGTCGAAAAAGCGCGCCCACGTGAGCCGAGTAATGTCGAGCGGCAGCGCCGTTACGTCGAAGCGTCCGTAGAAGCGGTTATAGCCGTCCCACAACGGCAGCCACGCTTCGTAATCGGCGGGAACGACAGGGCGGATGTTCACAGCTTGCGTCACGGGCAGCGCTCCTTGTATCGGCAGGTATCGTCGAAGCATAGGGTTTCTGTGGCACCATTGTTAGCTCCACGTCGAACTCAAAATCTGGAGCCACGCAATTGGACTACGGGCTGTTGATGTCGAGCTTCGCGAGCGAGGCGGCCGGGCGCAAGCTCACGCAGCAGATGCTGCTTTACGAAAGCCTGCGTCATGCGATCCTGAATGGCGACATCCGCCACGGCACTCAGCTCGTGCCGACGCGCGCGCTTGCCGAGCAGCTCGGCATCGCGCGCAACTCGGTACTGTACGCCTACGAACGGCTCGCCGAAGAGGGCTTTATCGCCGCGAGCCGCCACGGGTCGATCGTCAGTTGTGTCGCGCTTCCTGGTGCCAATGCGGAGGCGTCCATCGCCGCGCCCGTCAGCCGGCTGTCGCGGCGCGTCGCAGGACTGCCGCCCGATCGCGGCAGCACGCGTGGCACGGGCGGCGCGACGGGCATGCATGCGCCGTTTCAGGCGGGCGTGCCCGCGCTCGACGAGTTTCCCGTCGCGCAATGGCGCGCATCGATGGAACGCGCGTGGCGCTCGGTCGATGCGCGCGATCTCGGCTATGGCTACTACGCGGGTCATCCGTCGCTCAGGCGCGCCGTTGCCGAATACGTGCGCGTGTCGCGCAGCGTGCGCTGCGCGGCCGATCAGGTGTTCATCACGTCGGGCACGCACACGAGTCTCGACTTGTGCGCGCGCATGCTCGCCGATCCGGGCGATTCCGCGTGGCTCGAAAACCCCGGCTATCACGGCGCGCGAATCGCGTTTCAGTCGGCGGGCCTGAACGTCGTGCCGATTCCCGTCGACGCCGCCGGCATCGCACCCACCGACGAGCACTGGCAGCGCACGCCGCCGCGCCTCGTCTACATCACGCCATCGCATCAATATCCGCTTGGCAGCGTGCTGGGCCTGGAGCGGCGCTGGTCGATCATCGACAACGTCGTCGAACGCGGCGCCTGGATCATCGAGGACGACTACGACAGCGAGCTGCGCCACAGCGGCCCGCCGCTGCCGTCGGTGCAAGGCCTGCGGCCCGCGACGCCCGTCGTCTATCTCGGCACGTTCAGCAAGACGATGTTCCCGGCGCTGCGTATCGGCTTCATGATCGTGCCGGCCAATCTCGCACCGGAAATCGGCAGCGTGATCGGCGAGATGTCGCGCCAGGGACGCATCGCCGATCAGATCGCGCTCGCGGACTTCATCGAAAGCGGCAAGTACGCGCGCCATCTGCGAAGGATGCGGCGCATCTACCAGCAGCGGCGCGAGGCGATGGTCAGCGCGATTCATCAGCACATGCGCGATCTCGTGACGGTTTCGTCCGATGGCAGCGGCATGCATCTGACGATGCGGCTCGATGCGCCGTTGCAGGACCGCGACGTGAGCATCGCGTTGCGCGAGAAGGGCATCGCCGTGTCGCCGCTGAGCGCGTACTGCCATCAGGGCGAAGACGCCGCGCGATACAACGGCTTCATGCTCGGCTATGCAGGCGTGCATCCGGACAAGGCGGACCGGCTCGTTGCCGAACTCGGCGCGGCGATCCGCTCGTTGACTGTCGGCAAACGATATTAAACCAAATGGTTGAATAATGCCGAAGCCGTGTCTATACTCGGGCTCATGAACGAGTCCGCACTTGACAGCGTGTTCCACGCGCTGTCCGATCCCACCCGGCGCGCGATGCTCGCGCAGCTTGCCGTTGGCGAACGCAATATCGGCGAGCTGGCCGCGCCGTTCGCGATGTCGTTCGCGGCGGCATCGAAGCATGTGAAGGTGCTGGAAGGCGCAGGGCTGGTCCAGCGCCGCGTGGAAGGGCGCTCGCATATCTGCCGGATCGAACCGGCGCCGCTCGCCGCCGCCGATGCGTGGCTGCGCTTCTATGAACGCTTCTGGAGCAGCCGGCTCGACGTGCTCGAAGACCTGCTGCGCAATCCACCGTAAGCATCTTGTCGACAGGGGGACAAGCGGCGATGAATCTGAATGAACCACTCGGCGCTTTCGACGGCACGCAGGTCGTGCGCTTCGAACGGCTGCTGCCCGGACCGATCGAACGCGTTTGGGCGTATCTGACCGAGTCCGACAAGCGCAGCCAGTGGCTCGCGTCGGGCGCCATGCCGGCGCAGCCCGGCGGCGACTTCGTGATGCGCTTCGATCACTCGCTATTGGCCGCGACGCCGGAACTGCCGCCCGAACCGTATCGCCAGTACGCGGGCGGGCACGATTCGTATCACCGGCTGCTGCGCTTCGAGCCGCCTCATGTGCTCGCGTTCACGTGGGGCAGCATTCACGACAACCTGTCCGAAGTGATCTTCGAGCTGTCGGAGGCGGGCGATCAGGTGAAGCTCGTGCTCACGCATCGGAACCTGTCCAGCCGCAAAGAGCAACTCGATGTCGGCCCGGGCTGGCACAGCCATCTCGACGTGCTGCGCGAGCGGCTCAACGGCACCGCGCCCGCGTCGTTCTGGAAGATGTTCGAGCAGATCAAGGCGCGTTACGACGCGCTCTGAAGCCTGAAGCACCCCGACACATCTGGCGGCGATTCGCGGGCGCCTTTTCGCGGTCAATTTCGCCGACGACCTGATCAACGCCACCGATCTCGGCGTGATGCAGCGGCTGATCGGCAAGGTGCCGCAGGGGCGCTACGTCGAAATGCCGGAGACGGCGCAGTCGTACGGACATCAGACGCTCGCGCACCCGGAAGTGTGGAAGCCCTATCTGATCCAGTTGATGAACGGTGCGTGATCTCCATGCCGGTCCGGTCCGGGCGCGCGCGGACCGGGACGCTGCGAGTGCGATAATCGACGTCGCCCCAAAATGCAGAGCCGGAGAACATTGTGAGCCGCATCGACAACCCCACACATGACCAGGAAGCCGGCGTCGCCGATTCCACCCAGGACATCACGCGCATCGACGATACCCGCATCGGCGCAGTGCGTCCGCTGATTTCGCCCGCGCTGCTGCTCGACGAACTGCCGTGTCCGCCGGGCGTGCAGACGCTCGTCGAAAAGAGCCGCGTCGAAATCGCCGATGTGCTGCATGGCCGCGATGACCGACTCGTGGTCGTCGTCGGGCCGTGTTCGATCCATGACCACGGCCAGGCGATGGAATACGCGCACAAGCTGAAAACGGCCGCCGACGCGCTGCGCGACGATCTGCTGATCGTCATGCGCGTCTACTTCGAGAAGCCGCGCACGACGGTCGGCTGGAAGGGCTATATCAACGATCCGCGTCTGGACGGCAGTTTCCGCATCAACGAAGGGCTGCGTCGCGCGCGCGAGCTGCTGCTCGAAATCAGCGGGCTCGGCCTGCCGACGGGCACCGAGTTTCTCGACCTGCTGAGCCCGCAGTACATCGCTGACCTGATCGCGTGGGGCGCAATCGGCGCGCGCACGACGGAGAGCCAGAGCCATCGGCAGCTGGCGTCGGGGCTGTCGTGCCCGATCGGATTCAAGAACGGCACCGACGGCGGTGTGCAGATCGCCGCCGATGCGATCGTCGCCGCGCGCGCGAGCCACGCGTTCATGGGCATGACGAAGATGGGCATGGCCGCGATCTTCGAGACGCGCGGCAACGACGACGCGCACGTGATCCTGCGCGGCGGCAAGAAAGGGCCGAACTACGACGCGGCGGGCGTCGAGGAAGCGTGCGCCGCGCTGCGCAAGGTCGGCTTGCGCGAACAGGTGATGGTCGACTGTTCGCACGCGAACTCCAACAAGTCGCACGAGCGCCAGATCGAAGTCGCGCAGGATCTCGCGAACCAGTTGTCGGGCGGCGAGAAGCGGATCATCGGCGTGATGATCGAGAGCCATCTGGAAGCCGGCCGTCAGGATCTGAAGCCGGGCGTGCCGCTTGCCCACGGCGTGTCGATCACCGATGCGTGCATCAGCTGGGCGCAGACCGAGCCGGTGCTGCAGACGCTGGCGCAAGCCGTGCGCGCGCGGCGCTCGCACGTGAGCTGACGCCGGGCGTCGACATTTCCGGACCGGCCAGCCCGGTCAGCCTGCCGGCACGTTTGGCCGATAACGGGCAAGATCGCATGTGGCGCGGCCTTTGCGGCATGCAAGGCCGGCACGCCGGGTCGTCCGTCGCATGGAGGCTTATGACTACCGCGAACCAATACTCGAAGACCGCGCCGAGCCGCGCGGATGTTGACGCCCTCGCGGGCGTGACCGTCGTCGAATTCGGCACCGACTGGTGCGGCTATTGTCAGGGCGCACAGCCCGTGATCGCGGAGGGGTTCGGCCCGCATCCGGGCACGCGCCATCTGAAGGTCGAAGACGGCCCGGGCCGGCCGCTCGGGCGCTCGTTCAAGGTCAAGCTCTGGCCGACGCTGGTCTTCATGCGCGATGGCGTCGAAGTGGCGCGCGTCGTGCGGCCGACGGACGCCCAACAGATCGAGAACGCGTTCGCCGCCGTGGCCTGAGCCAGGAGGCAACGCGTCAGCTGTTTGGGGGATCGCCGAACAGGCTGCTCAGGTCCTTCGCTTCTTCCGACAGGTTGTATTCCTTCTGCACCGACTTCAGCGCATCGTCGACGATGCGCTCGAAGCCGATCGCGTTGCCGAAGTGCTTCATCGTCCAGTTGCAGCCGCTGGCATCGGGTTCCTGCGATTGCGGGCGCGGCACGCGGATCTTCACGCCGTCCTCGACGACTTCCGGCGCGCGATGAATGCGCCGGCTCACTTCGTCCTGAAGCTGGGAAGCAGTGCGTGTCTTGCGTAGCATGAGCATCTCCGTGCGGGTGTGGCCGATGCGCGGCCGACGGATGGCCAGCACGCGTCCGGACAGTCTAGCGCAACGCACACCGCGCTTTTGCTCGCGGCTCAATGGCCCCGGCTTCGGGCTTATCGCTTGCTCGCTTGCACGCGGCGCGATGCGCGGGCTCCCGTTCACGCAAACCGCGCGCGATCATGCGGCGCGTCGAGATCCTGCACGGGACCGCGCGGCACGACGCCCGTCGGATTCACCGAGCGATGGCTCTCGTAGTAATGCCGCTTGATGTGCTCGAAGTTCACCGTGCCCGCGACGCCCGGATGCTGATAGATATCGCGCGTGTACGCGGACAGATTCGGGTAGTCCGCAATGCGCCGCAGGTTGCACTTGAAATGCCCGAAGTACACGGCATCGAAGCGGATCAGCGTCGTGAACAGCCGGATGTCTGCTTCCGTCAGCCGGTTGCCCGTCAGAAAGCGCTGCGTCGACAGTTTCTGTTCGAGCCAGTCGAGCGTGTCGAAGAGGGGCACGACGGCTTCTTCATAGGCGCCCTGCGTGGTCGCGAAGCCGGACTTGTACACGCCGTTGTTCACCGTGTCGTAGACCCGCGCGTTGATCGCATCGATCTCGGCGCGCAGCGGCGGCGGATAGAAGTCGCCCGGCTCCGCACCGATTTCGTCGAATGCCGAATTCAGCATGCGGATGATCTCCGACGATTCGTTGCTTACGATCGTCCGCTGATGCTTGTCCCACAGGATAGGCACCGTCACGCGGCCCGTGTAGTGACGGTCGGCGGCGAGATAGACGTCGCGCAGATACGGCGCGTGGTTGATCGCGTCGGGCACGACGCCGGGGCCGTCGTCGAAGGTCCAGCCGTCGGCGAGCATCAGCCAGTGCACGACGGACACGCTGATCATGTCCTCGAGGCCTTTCAGCGCGCGCATGATCAGCGTGCGATGCGCCCACGGGCACGCGAGGCTCACGTACAGATGGTAGCGTCCCGCTTCCGCCTCGAAGCCGTCGCTGCCGCTCGGGCCCGCTTCGCCGTCGGGCGTGACCCAGTTGCGGAACACGGCGTCCGTGCGCACGAAGCGTCCCCCCGTCGAGGACGTGTCGTACCACCTGTCCTGCCATTGGCCGTTGACTAACAGTCCCATGTCGCTGCTCCTTTAATCCTGTGCGTTCGATGCCTGCTACGTTTGTAGACGGCGTATCGGGCGTGTTGGAAAACGGGACGATCGCGTGCTTCGCCCTTTTCCTCGATCGTATGATTTTCGGCGCCCGCGCGCGTTTTGCCGTACGATTTTCCCGATGAAATCATTCGACGGGATCGAACATGTTGACCGACGACGAGCTTGCACTGCTCGAAGCGATCCGCGAAAGCGGCAGCCTGTCGCGCGCGGCGGCACGGCTCGGCAAGGCGCCGTCGACGGTGTCGCACGCGGCCCGTCAGCTCGAAACACGCTTCGACGCATTGCTGTTCGATCGCCGCCGCTATCGGCTGCAACTCACGCCCGCAGGCCAGCTGCTCGCCGAAGAAGCCGCGCGCCTGATGCAGGACGTGTCGCGGATGACGCAGCGCGTGCGGCAGATCGCGAGCGGCTGGGAAGACCGGCTGTGGATCGTCACCGACGAGCTGATGGAGTTCGAAACGCTGATGCCCGTCATCCATGCGTTCGACGCGCTGCAATCGGGCGTCAGGCTGCGCGTGACGACGGAAGAGCTGAGCGGCACATGGGAGGCGCTGCGCGACGGCCGCGCCGACCTGATCGTCGGCGCGACCAACGAGCCGCCCGCGATTGCCGGCTTGCGCTGGTTCGAACTGGGCGTCGTGGACTGGACGTTCGCGGTGTCGCCGCGTCATCCGTTCGCAAGCATCAAGGAGCCGCTGCGGCGCGACCAGATCGCGAAACAGCGCGCCATCGTCGTGGCCGATTCGTCGCGCGCGAGCGGGCGCGCGTATGGGCTGCTCGGCGGACAGATGTCGCTCGCCGTGCCCAGCATGCGCGCGAAAATCCTCGCACAGCGCGACGGGCTCGGGACGGGCTGGCTGCCGCGTCATCGCGTGGCCTCTCTGCTCAAGCGCGGCGAGCTCGTCGAAAAAGAAACCGCAGATCCGCGCGAGCCGAACGTGCTGTATGTGGGGTGGCGCGGCGACCAGGAAGGCCGCGCGCTGCAATGGTGGCTCGATCAGTTGCGCGAGCCGCGCCTCGCCAAACGTCTGGTGCAAGGCATCGACCAGTTCGCGTGAACCGACTCTTGAACCATCAAGATGCGCGCGAAACAAACGGAAATGTGACAGAAGCGCCAGGCGCGCACGTCGAAGGAATAAACAGGCATAGTGGGGCGTTCTGCTGACGAGACGACAGCGGTGCGCGTATGCAGCGCGGTCCCGCATGACGTCTTGCGTTCTTGCATGCGGCTTTCGCTGCCCCTACCGATCTCCAACGAAACAACTCATGGACACATCCACTTCATCACGCACGGCCACGCGCGACGGCGCCGACGCGCTATACGCGCCATTGCCGATTGCGCGCTACACACACACGGCGATGATCCTGCACTGGCTCATCGCCGTTCTCATCATTGCAAACGTCGTGCTCGGCCTTTCCGCCGATTCGCTGCCGGACGACTGGGTGCGTCCCGTCATCGATACGCACAAGTCGATTGGCATCACGGTGCTCGGTCTCGCGCTGCTGCGCGTGCTGTGGCGCGTGTCGCACCGGCCGCCGCCGCTGCCGCGCGAGTTTCCGTCATGGGAACGGATGGCCGCGCATGTCGCGCACTTCCTGCTGTATTTCCTGATGATCGCGTTGCCGCTGTCGGGATGGATGCACGACTCCGCGTGGAAGGATGCGGCGACGCACCCGATGCATCTGTTCGGCGTCGTGCCGTTTCCGCGCATCGGGCTCATCCTGAATCTCGATCCCGCCGTCAAGGAGCCGTTGCACGACAGGTTCGGCGCGCTGCATACGTACCTCGGCTACGCGCTGTACGCGCTGCTCGCGATGCATATCGGCGGCGCGCTGAAGCATGAGCTGCTCGATCGCAAGTCTGTGTTCAAGCGGATGGTGCCGTGATGGATGCCGACGTGATCGAAGAGGCCACGCTCGCGCGCGGCCGCGCTTGCGAGGGCGCTTACGGCACGGGTCGTGGCCGTTCGAAGCCATCGCTGCGCGACGCGTTGGAGGCGGCCTCGCCGCGCATCAATCCGCGCAAGGCGAGCTGGCAGAGCGTCATGATTCACGGCAGCGTGACCGCGCTGTGGCTGCTGCTGTTCGCGCGAGCGTTCTTTCTGCACGGCGCGCTCGCGTGGTCGACGGGCATTGCGTACGTCGTCTACGACACGCTGCTGCTTGCGTTCGTCACCGTGAAGACCTGGCCGCTGATCCGCCGCTCGTTGCCCGCGCATCGTTGCGCCGACGTCGCGCATCTGCCGACGATGGGTGTGATCGTCGCCGCGCACAACGAGGCGGCCGTGCTGCCCGTGACGCTCGCCGCGCTGCTGGGGCAAACGCATGGCCTGTCGCAGATCGTGATCGCCGACGATGGCTCGACGGACGGCACGCGAGATCTGCTTACCGGCCGCTTCGGTCTGGCCGAGCCGGCGCTCGGCGAACTGAGCGCGCCGAGCAGCCGCTATCCGAATCTGTACTGGCTGCGTGTGCCGCACGGCGGCAAGGCGTTCGCGCTCAACGCGGCCATCGACGTGATGACGACCGACACCGTGATGACCGTCGACGCCGACACCTTGCTCGCCGACGACGCCGCATTCGCGATGCGCGCGGCGTTCGCGCAAGCGCCGAAGCTGGCGGCGGCGACGGGCATCCTCGTGCCCGTGTGCAACCGCACGGCGAGCGGGCGCGTGTTCCAGTGGTTTCAGACCTACGAGTACATGCGCAACTTCATCGCGCGCTTCGCGTGGATGCGCGCCGACAGCCTGTTGCTGGTGTCGGGCGCGTTTGCGTCGTTCCGGCGCGATGCGCTCGTCGCCGTCGGCGGCTTCGATGCGCAATGTCTCGTCGAAGACTACGAGCTGATCCACCGGTTGCGTCGCTATTCCGTCGATCGCGGTCTGGGCTGGGACGTGCGCGTGGTCGGCGATGCGCACGCACAGACGGAAGCGCCCGCGACGCTCGGCGCTTTCCTGCGTCAGCGCCGCCGCTGGTTTGCGGGCTTCCTGCAAACGCAATACTGGAACCGCGACATGACGGGCAATGCGCGTTACGGCACGCTCGGCCGCCTGATGCTGCCGATCAAGGCGTTCGACACGATGCAGCCCGTCTACGGCCTGACCGCGTTCGCGCTGTTGCTCGGTTTCATCGCCGGCGGACACGGGTTGATCGTCGTGTCGATCTTCAGCGTGATCGGCCTCAAGACGGCCATCGACCTCGCGTTCTACGTATGGTGCATCCACCTGTACCGGCGCTGGACGGGGCAGACGAGCGGCTCGAGTCTGCCGATGGCGGTGGCCGCCGCCATCGCCGAGCCGTTCACGTTCCAGTTGCTGCGACACACGGGCGCGGTGCTCGGCTGGCTGCATTTTCTACGCGGCGGCCGGTCGTGGGGCAAACAGCATCGCTCGGGTCTTGTCGGCGCGACCGGGCGCAGGCATTGAACGGCGATTGCGCGCGCCTGTCGAACTGTAATGCGTTGAAGCGCTCCTGTAATGCGTCGAGGCGCTCATGAGCGTTGCACCTGCAACGACCTTGAAGGCGCCGCCGCGGCATCGCCGGTTGCGGTCGTTCGCGCTTGCTGCCGCACGTCGATGCGCGATCGGCCGCGCCTGCCTGACGTTAGCCCTCATAAAGCTCATCGGCGACTTCTAGTAGACTGAATGGCGACATCGTTTTCCAACAATCAAACCGGCCTGGTCCTGGCGACCAGTCGACCGTTGTGCCAGGAGGCTTCATACATGCATGTCGTCGCTCCGTTGGACAGCAATACCGTTGATAACGCTAAACCCGCCGTGCGCGATCTGCGCCGCGTCGATATCCACCCTGATCACTGGTATCCGCTTGCATGGTCGCGCGAAGTGAAGCGCGGCAAGGCGCATGGCGTCCGCTTTGCCGGCGAGCCGATCGTGCTGGTGCGCACGGAGTCGGGCAACGTGTTCGCGCTCGAGGACCGCTGCGCGCATCGACAGGTTCCGCTGCACGGCGGAGTGGTCGACGGCGAGGCGATCCGCTGCTGTTACCACGGCTGGACGTATGACTGCACGGGCAAATGCGTCGACGTGCCGTACTTGGGCCGCGAACGCCTGCCGAACGGCGTGCGCGCATATCCGTGCCGCGAATCGGAAGGGCTGATTTTCGTATTTGCCGGCGACGCGCAACTCGCCGAAACGGTACCGCTGCCGCCGCTCGGCTCAGTCGACGACAAGGCCTACAAGACGCGGCGCTTCGGGCGTAAAGTCGCGTGCCATTACTCGTTCATGCACGAAAACCTGATGGACATGAACCATCAGTTTTTGCATCGCAAGCAGATGGGCAAGATGCGCGCGCGGTCGCTCGGCCGGCGGCGCGGCGAGAACTGGGTGGAGGTCGATTACACGTTTTCTCGTGAAGCGGGCCAGCAGCCGATCGGCGAGGCGCTCGTGTTCGGGCAGAGCCGTCCCGATTCGAACATCGAGCGCAACGACGTGATGACGGTCCGCACGCAGTATCCGTATCAGACGCTGCAGATTCGCACGTCCGAAGGCTCTCTCGTGATGGATCTGTGGATCTGCTACGTGCCGCTCGACCGCGAACAGCGGACCAATCGCACGTTCGGCCTGCTGTCCATCAAGCGGCCGAAGATCGGCGTGCTGCTGGACATCGCGTGGCCGCTGCTGGTGTGGTTCACCGAGCGCATTTTCGCGGAGGACCGCTGGATCGTCGAGCGCGAGCAGGAGGCGCACGACGCACAAGGCGCCGACTGGAACCACGAAGTCTTTCCTGTGATCAACGAGCTGCGCGATCTGCTGCGGCAGTGCGGCGCGCCTGCGACGCGGCGCGTGATTCCCATCGAGCCGTCGGCGGAGTCGGTTGCCGTCTGATTTTTGCGGCCTATTTTCCGTCTATTGATCGGACGTTAGGCGTTCCAACGTTCGGCGCCTCGCATTCGCCGCGCTTTTCCGCGCGTGCGTGATGCAGCTTGCACGTTCGCTGCTTCGACAATGCGTTATGCTTGATTTCATCCGCGCACCTTGGGCGGATGCGGCGTACTGTTCGAAGGAGGCTGTCTCATGTCCGAGGATGGCGACCTGGCTCCGCCGATCGCGGATCTGGAAATCGTATCGACGCGCGTGTTCGATTTTCCGCGCGATCTCGTGTTCAGGGCCTGGACGGACCCGGCGCATCTCGCGCACTGGTGGGGACCGAAGGGCTTCACCAACTCATTCCACGAATTCGATCTGCGTTCCGGCGGCAACTGGCGCTTCGTGATGCACGGACCCGATGGCGTCGACTACAAGAATCACAGCGTGTTCGTCGAGATTGCCGCGCCCGAGCGGATCGTGTTCGACCACATGTCGGCGCCGTATTTCCGCGTCACCGCAACTTTCGATGCGGTGAGCGACGGGCAGACGCGCGTCACGTTTCGCATGCTCTTCGAGACGCCTGCTGTCTGCGCGCAGGTGAAGACGTTTGCCGTCAAGGCGAATGAAGAGAACTTCGACAGGCTGCAGAAGGAATTGAAGCGGATGGTTTGACGCTTCGTGCTTCTGGTTTTCGTCCGCTTCAGTCTTTGTTCTTCTGTCGGTTTCAGCGCGTTTCGGCGCGTTTCAAAAGGCCGATAGGCAACGCCCCCATGTTCCGGAGAACATGGGGGCGTTGTGGTCGCCTCGCGGCCCGAGCGCTTACGGCAGGCCGATCGTACGCATCAACCTGCCGCGCTTCGTGTGTGATTAGAAGCGGTGACGCATGCCAACCGATGCGACAGCCTGGCGGCGCGAGGAGGAGACGCCCGTTGCGCTGCCGTTGTCGATGACGGCGTTGACCAGATCGCCGTGTGCCGTGCTCGTCAGCTGGTACACGCCCTGTGCGTAGATGTCGGTGCGCTTCGACAGAGCGTAGTCGCCTTGCAGGCCGACCTGGTTGGCGTGGAAGTGGAAGTCGCCGACGGCACCGTTGGTGTACGTGTACGCAGCGCCCAGGCCCAGCGCCGGGGTCAGGTTGTACTTCGCGTTGACTTCGTAGTTGTTCGTGTGGATCGACGCGCTGGTTCCCGTGAAGTTGTCAAAGCGAGCTTGCGTCCACACCAGACCGACAACAGCCGGACCGAATGCGTAGCTGGCACCGGCGCCGAACGAACGCTGACGGAACGTCACGTCCGCCAGATCTGGCAGCCCAACGCTGGACAGGTCGACGAGATCCGATGCACCCTTGTCGTTGATGTTCGGGCTGTTGCGCTGCTGGTAGCCGGCGCCGATGCGCAGACCTGCGTTCTCGTAGCCCGCGCCGAAGCTGTATTCACGGTTTGCGGCGAACTTGGAGCTGTTCGAGAAGCCGTACGTGCCGCCGAACGAGAAGCCCGCGTAGTTTGCGCTCGTGAACTTGATCGAGTTGTTGGTCGCAACGCCGCTGTTGTCGTCCAGCATGTCCAGGTTGCCGAAGTGCGCAAAGTTCGAGCCGCCCCAGCTGCCCGTGGCGGCCAGCGGTGCGACGAAGTCATGCATCTCGTCGTACTGACGGCCCAGCGTAACCGTGCCGGCCTGACTCGACAGACCGACGAATGCCTGGCGCGAGAACATCTTGCCCGCCTGTGCCTGCGAACCGTTGTTCAGGTTGAAGCCTTGCTCCAACGTAAAGATTGTCTTCAGGCCGCCGCCCAAGTCTTCGACGCCGCGCAGGCCGAAGCGGTTTTCATCGACGGAGCCGCTGCCCAGTGCCCAGCGAGCGTTACCCACGACGTCGCCGGCGCTGTTCAGGTGCGCGACATTGCTCGTATACGTCAAACCCGCGTCCAGCGTGCCATACAGCGTGACGCTGCTTTGTGCGTGTGCGACCGAGGCGAACGATGCAGCAACTGCCGTCGCGATCAGAATCTTCTTCATGTGTGCTTCCTTCAGTTCAAGGGGCAATACGAGGCTTGAATAGAAACGGACAAGCTATGCGTGCCACGTCCCGTGCGAAGCAAGACCACTGCACTTGCCCTGTTTGGGGAAGCGCAAGTATAGAAAGGGCCCCTAACTATCGACTTATGTCGTAATCGGAAATGGTGTATTTCTGAAACGGAAATAAAAGGCGTGCACGGATGCAGTCGATTGATTTGATTTATTTTTCTGTTCACAAATGCGATATTGTTTTTATTGAGATTAATTCGGGATGTTGTAAGGCGACAACGAAAATAGAACGCCGTTTTATTTCGGGATAAACGAGATCAGGCAGCGAAAACAATGTTTTGCAATTCACTGATTTCCTGTTGGCCATTCTGCCGAAGAGGCGCACGTATGAAGGATCCGCCACGTTGGCGACGAACTCACTCAAAGCATGACATCAAGCAAAATAACGAATGAACTTTCGATGAGTTAGTGGGTTGCAAATTAAAAATTTCAATCTCGAAATAAAACAGAAGTCACGGAATGAATATCGAAATTCAAGCGTCATCCGACAGAAAAAATCGATGAACGCAAAAGAACAAACATTTGCAGATGCGCCATTCAAATCGGCGATGACAATATTCAACAAACATTAAAGGCGGCATTCACGAAGAATGACCGCCTTTTTCAGGCATTTAAACATTTTCCCAATCGATGTCACTTGCCGAGTTCATGGCCGATGATCCCGCCTGCGACCGCACCGCCGACAGTGCCCGCTGTGCTGTGCGTCGTCTCGTGGCCCACATATCCGCCCGCCGCCGCGCCGCCCAGGGTGCACCCCGCCGCGAGCGGCAAGCATGCCGCCGCGGCGGCCGCGACGCGGAGCAGGACCGTATAGCACTTCAACATGTCGTACCCCTGCATGATCCAACGTACCTTAGGGCCGCAAGCGCCGTGCCAATTCTGTCAGCGGAATGCCCATTCGCACGCAGCAGACGTTCCCAGGCGCGCCGTCACTTTGCTAGACTGCCTTCGCCAGCAGAACCAGCACTGGCGCCATCGTCCGCCGCGCCAACCCGTCCCACGAAGTACGGCATCCCTCGAACGCAGCGGTCCCGACAACCGGAAATCGGAGTCCTCATGTCTTACATGCTGCTCATCGTCGAACCAACGGAACAACGTGAAGAGCGCGGCGAAGTCGCGGGCCGCGCCGTTTACGACCGCATGCTGAAATACCGCGCGGACCTGCAGTCGCGCGGCCAGCTGATCGCCGCTGAATCGCTATCCAGCGTCAACAAGGGCGTGCGCCTCGAAAAGCGCGACGGGCAAACGCGCCTGATCGATGGCCCGTTTGCCGAAGCGAAGGAAATGGTCGGCGGATTCTTTCTGCTGAACGTCGATACCTATGACGAAGCGCTCGCGCTCGCGAACGAATGCCCGGCTGCCGAGTGGTGCACGATCGAGATCCGCAAGGTCGCGCCGTGCTACGACTACTAGCCGAACGCTAGCCGGACAAGCATGCCCAGCCCGCAGCGAGGGTTTTCCCTGGTGTCGGCGTATGTCGATTGGACCGCGCGCCGCTCGTCGTGGAAGTAAGAAGCCGCCAAGGGCTTCCGTCACGACCCAGGAGAGATGGCGATGCGATTCATGATCATGGTGAAGGCCACCGCGGACAGCGAAGCCGGCAAGATGCCGGAAGAAGAACTGATTGCGTCGATGGCGACGTACCACGAAGAACTGCAGAAGGCGGGCGTACTGCTCGATGCGTCCGGCTTGCAGCCCAGTTCGAAGGGTTGGCGCGTGCGCTATTCGGGCGGCAAGCGCAACGTGATCGACGGCCCGTTCGCCGAAACCAGGGAATTGCTCGCGGGCTACACCGTGATCCAGGTGCGCTCGCGCGAAGAAGCGATGGAATGGGCGCGACGCTTCCCCGCGCCGTTCGGCGAGCAGGCGGACGGCGAAATCGAAGTGCGTCAGATGTACGACCTCGACGACTTCGAGCCGAGCCAGGCGATGGACCGCTTTCGCAACATCGAAGGCGCAAATCACTGAATTCGCGCGTGGCCGAAGCGAGCTGCGCGCGATCCGCACCCGCCCATTCCACACAATACGGACGAAACATCATGCACAAGCAAATCTACGTGAACCTGGCCGTGAGCAGCGTCGAGAAGTCGAAAGCCTTCTTCTCGCAACTCGGCTTCACGTTCGAACCGAAATTCACCAATGAGCAGGCGGCCTGCATGGTGATCGGCGAAAACATCTACGCGATGCTGCTCGCGAAGGACTTCTTCCAGACCTTCACGAACAAGACGCTGTGCAATCCGAAGGAGAGCACGGAGGCGCTCGTCTGCATTTCGTGCGACAGCCGCGCACACGTCGACGAGCTGGTTGCGAAGGCGCGGGCGGCGGGCGGCTTGGTGCCGCGCGCGCCGCAGGACCATGGCTTCATGTACGGACACGGCTTCGAGGACATCGACGGGCACATCTGGGAACTGGTGTACATGGACCCGAACGCCGTGATGCCGTCGGCCGACGCTTCCTGAGGCCGGCCGTGACGACGGCTGCGACTCACCGTGCGATCGAGGCAGTCTGGCGGATCGAATCCGCGAAGGTCATCGCTCATGTCGCGCGAATCGTGCGGGATGTGGGCGTGGCCGAGGAACTGGCGCAGGACGCGCTGGTCGCCGCGCTCGAAACGTGGCCCGACGCGGGCGTGCCCAACAATCCCGGAGCGTGGCTGATGGCGACCGCGAAGAACCGCGCGCTCGACCGCTGGCGGCAGGATGCGCTGCATGCGCGCAAGCACGAGGAGCTCGGCGCGGACATGGACGCGATGGAGGCGCACGTCGTGCCGGATTTCGTCGATGCACTCGACGCCGCGCGCGCCGACGACATCGGCGACGATCTGCTGCGGCTCGTGTTCACCGCGTGTCACCCGGTGTTGTCGAAGGACGCGCGCGTCGCGCTCACGCTGCGCCTGCTTGGCGGCCTCACGACCGACGAAATCGCGCGCGCGTTTCTCGTGCCCGAGCCGACGATCGCGCAACGCATCGTGCGCGCGAAGAAGACGCTCGCGGCGGCGAAAGTGCCGTTCGAAGTGCCGCAGGTGAACGATCGCGCGGTGCGGCTCGCGTCGGTGCTCGAAGTGATCTATCTGGTCTTCAACGAAGGCTACTCGGCGACGGCGGGCGACGACTGGATGCGTCCTTCGCTATGCGAAGAAGCGCTGCGTCTCGGGCGCGTGCTGGCCGGGCTGATGCCGGACGAAAGCGAAGTGCACGGCCTCGTCGCGCTGATGGAGATTCAGGCATCGCGCACGCATGCGCGCGTCGATGCCCAAGGGCGGCCCGTGCTGTTGCTCGATCAGGACCGCAGCCGCTGGGACCCGCTGCTGATCCGGCGCGGGCTCGCCGCGCTGGAACGCTCGGAGGCGCTCGACGGGATGAGCGGTCCGTACACGTTGCAGGCGGCGCTCGCCGCGTGTCACGCGCGCGCCCGCACGGCCGCCGATACCGACTGGACGCAGATCGTCGCGCTCTACGATGCGCTTGCCGAGGTCGCGCCGTCGCCCGTCGTCGAGCTGAATCGCGCCGTTGCCGTCGGCATGGCGTATGGGCCGATGGCGGCGCTGGAAATCGTCGATGGACTGGTGGGCGAACCGTCGCTGAAAAACTATCACTGGCTGCCGAGCGTGCGGGGCGACCTGCTCGCGAAGCTCGGCCGCAACGACGAAGCGCGCGCCGAGTTCGAACGCGCCGCTTCGATGACGCGCAATGCACGCGAACGTGAACTGCTGCTTGAACGCGCGCGTGAAATGAGCGGTGCGCATGGACGCATGCAGTAAGCGCGCTTTTGTTGGCGTCGAGGCGCGGTTAGCCGGCGTGTCAGCTCGTGACGTGCGCGAGCATCGTGCGCACGAACGCAATCGCGTGCGTAAGCGCGCTTCGAGTCGGCGTCGGCGCTTCGGCTAGCCGGCGCGTCAACTCGTCACGTGCGCAAGCACCGTGCGGACGAACGGAATCGCGTGCTCGCCCGCGACCATGCCTAGCAAGCCGATCAGCGCGACGATGGGCGGCGCGGGCGATTTCACGTCGATGACGTTGTACAGCAGCCCCACGGCAACGCCCGCCGCCAGCGACGCGATACAAGCCTTCATATGGGTCTCCGGAAGTAGTGCCGTTGCATCACATCGCGATGACCACGCGCCCGCGCGTGCCGCCCGCGACGGCAGCGTAAGCGTCGCGCGCCTGTTCCAGCGCGAAGGTCTGCGCGATCGAAGGCGCCTGCAATGCGCCGCTGTCGAACACGGAAGCCAGTTCCGTCATCATCCGCGCGGAGTCGGCGACGCTGAGCTTCGCGCTATCCGCGCCGAAGAGCTGCGTTTCGTTGTGGTAGAAGTCGATCAGGTCGAAGTCGACGCGCCGCTTGCCCGTCGCGCTGATCTCGACGACGCGGCCGCGCCATTTCGCGAGCTTGAGCGCCGTCTCGAACGCGACGCCGCCGACCGCGTCGTACACGACGTCCGCGCCGCCGAGTTCCTTGACGCGCTGCGCGGCGTTGTCGTCGATCGGCACGTAGTGGTCGATCAGACGGCCGGCGGGCGAGTCCGCATCGGGCTCGCGCCGATCGACGGCGATCACCCGGCAGCCGCGCGACTTCGCGATTTGCACGACCGCGCCGCCAACGCCGCCGCTCGCGCCGACGACAGCGACCGTTTCGCCCGCGACCAGCTGCGCGTAATCGACGACGCCGAGCCACGCGACCACGAAGTTCACGCCGATCGCCGCCGCCTGTTCGTGCGTCAGCGAGTGAGGCTTGCGCGACAGCGCGGCGGCGGGAATCTTGATGAACTGCGCGTGCGTGCCGTCGCGCGTGAAGCCGATGTCGCCGCCCGTGCCCCACACGTCGGCGCCGACCCAGTCGGCCGGGCCTTCGACCACGACGCCGCTGAAGTCGCGCCCCGGAATGCGTGGCAGCGTGGTGTGTGCAAAGTGGCCGGAGAGATTCTTCACGTCGCTCGGATTCACCGAGGCCGCCTTCACTTGCACGATGGCGCTTTCGGCGTCGACGGCGGGCGTGGGGACATCGGCATAGTCGAGGACCTCGGGACCGCCAAAAGACTTGAACTGGATTGCTTTCATTGCCGCTCCTGGATGCTGTCGGATTCGGGGGATTCGCTTGCTGTGTCGCACGGGCGATACAGCACATGGCGGCAGTGTAGGTGACTGGCACGACGCCGTTCAGACAAGTGCTTTCGAATATCGGACAGACGGCGCTGGAGGCGGTATCGTCGAGCTTCGCTCATTCACTCACAACGATTCACCGGAAACGGACGCCATGCGTGACGATGCCAGGCCAACGTTAGACCTGGTCGGCGTGGACGGTTGCAAGGGCGGCTGGTATGCCGTCATGCAGGACGCGCGGACGGGTGCGATCTCGGCGCGCATCTGCGCGTCGTTTGCCGATGTCCTCTCGTGGGCTATGGCGCCTGCCATCGTGGCCGTCGATATGCCGATCGGGCTGTCGTCGTCCGGCTATCGCGCGTGCGATGCCGAAGCGAGGAAGCGGCTCAAATGGCCGCGCAGCGCGTCAGTGTTCCAGACGCCCGTGCGTCAGGCGCTCAACGCGCAATCGTACCGGCACGCGTGCGACCTGAATCGCGAGGCCACGGGAAAAGGCATCTCGCGACAGGCCTTCAACATACTTCCCAAGATCGCCGACGTCGATCAAGCGTTGCGGGCAAGCGCGCGCGATGCATCGCGTGTGTTCGAGGTTCATCCTGAGCTGGCCTTCATGCAGCTTCAGGCAGAGCAAGGCGGGGAGGAGGGTGGATTGATCGAAGGAAAGACGACGGCGGACGGGCATGCTCGAAGAAAGGCGTTGCTCGACCCCGTGTTCGGTACGGCACTGCAAGCCGCGCTCGATGAGCGCGTTTCGCGGCACGTGCAGAAAGACGATGTGCTCGATGCGTTTGCCGTGCTGTGGAGCGCCCGGCGTATCGCGAAGGGCAGCGCGATCACGCTGCCCGACGAAGAACCACGCGACAGCGCCGGCCTGCCGATGGTCATTCGCTACTGACTTCGCCTTGCGCCGGCGCGAAAGCCCGCGCTATCGCCGCGACGCATGCGCAGCACCATGAGCGCCGCGACGAACGCCGTTACTCCGCGCCGCGCACGATGCGCAAGTCGCGCTCGACGGCATTGCCGAGCGCAGCCAGCGCTTTTTTGTACGCTTCGCTGTCGTAGGCTGCGACTGCCTGCTCGTACGTCGGAAACTCGATGACGACGGTCCGTTCCTTCAAGCCCTGTTCGCGCACTTCATCGGCGGCGCCGCGCACGATGAACTTGCCGCCCGCGGCTGTAATGGCGGGCGCCGCGAGCTGCGCATAGGCGGCCAGCGCCGATGCGTCGTTCGTCTTGCGGTAGACCGTGACCCAGTATCCCTTGCTCATTTCACGTTTCCTCATGTTTAAGGTTTGGCCGTAGCGGCGACCGGCATCCGTCCGCCCGCGCCGCCGACGCTCCCGAATTCTCGCTCAACAGCGGCGAGCGCGCTTGCCGAACCTGCGCGCTTGTGCCCCGCACCGCAAAGAAGCACCGAAGCGTCAGGGCTTCGCCATGGCCGATCCGGCAAGCGTCGCGTGCGGATCGAAGTCGGTCGGTGGCGCGCCGAGTTCGCGGCGGAACATATCGCTGAAGCTGCTCGGCAGATAGCCGAGCGAGCGCGCGATGCTGCCGACGGCACGCCCTTCCGCGCGCCCCGACACCGCGACGGCCAGTTGCACCTGCCTGCGCCATTCCGCGAATCCGACGCCCAGTTCGCGCGTGAACAGCCGCGCGAGCGTCCGCACGCTCGCGCCCACGGACGCCGCGTGCTGCTCGAAGCTGATCGCATTCGACGGATTGTCGATCACCGCGCGGCACAGCGCGTCGAGCCTGCGGTCCGATGCATCGGGCAGCGGAATGCGCAGCGACGAACGCGGCGCATGCGCGAGCTCGAGCATCGCGAGCCGGTACGCGGTGCCCAGATAGTCGTCGTCGCGCGCGCGCGCCTGTTCGTGTTCGGCGATCGACGTGATCAGCTCGCGCAACAGGCCGTTGATTTCGAACACATCGCTGCGCGCGCTCAGATGGCCGATGCTTCGCTCTTGCAGATACAGGTTGCGCATCTCGACATCGCTCATCATGTGGATCGAGTGCTCGGTGCCCGCGGGCAGCCAGACGGCGCGCTGCGGCGGAACGACGAGCGCCTCGCGCCCGACCTCGACCCACATCACGCCCGAGACGGCATACAGCACCTGCGCCCACGTATGCGAATGCGGGTCGATGTGTAGCCCGCGCGGATAGCGCCGCGCGAGCGAGTGACCTTCGGCGTCATCGTGTAACGCGGGCGGACGGGCTTGCGGCATCGATCACGGCTCTTTTGTCTGGCGCCGGGCGCTGTCGTTATTGCGGCGGCTGCCTTCGTCATCGTCGTCGCTTTCGTCGATGAACGGCGAGTCAGTATCGACGCCGCCCGAGCGCAGCGCGTTGCGCGCGTCTTCGGCAAGTTGCTCGTAGCGCCGGCGAAAACGCGTGAGCTCCTTTTCGTTCAGCTCTTCCAGATCGAGCAGCGCATTGTGCGCGCCGTCGAGCGCGCGGATCAGCTCGTCGAGCTTGATCTGCATCGCGGCCGTGTCGCGGTTTTGCGTGTTCTGGATCAGGAACACCATCAGGAAGGTGACGATCGTCGTCGACGTGTTGATCACCAGTTGCCAGGTATCGCTGAAATGGAACATCGGCCCGCTGATGGCCCAGACGATGACGAGCGCGACCGCGATCACGAACGTCGCGGGCTTTCCCGCCATCGAGGAAAGACTCGTCGAGAACTTCGAGAACCAGTCGTTGTTCGTCACTCGCGTCTCCTGTTGCGTGAAGGTCACTCTTGACGATACCCATTCCCCGGCGCTCGCGCCACCAGGCGGCCGCGCCGAAAAAATCGCACGGAATCCGCGACGGATTTTCCGCGCCCACGCGTTCAAGCACTGAGCCGGACGATTTTCTGACCGGCAACCGAATCAAGGGAGAACGCAATGAACACGAAGAAATTCTTGTGCCTGCTGACGGCGGCCGTGCTCGCGCTGAGCGCTTCGGCGGCATTCGCGCAGGTAATCGTCGCGCCGATGGCGCCGCCCCCGCCGCGCGCCGAGATCGTGCCGCCGCCGCGCGCAGGCTACGCGTGGGACCCGGGCCATTGGCGCTGGGCTCATGGCCGCTACGTTTGGGTGCCGGGGCATTGGCAGGGCGTGCGGGTGGGCTATCGCTGGGTGCCGGGACACTGGATTGCGCGCGGTCCCGACTGGCGATGGGTGGCAGGACACTGGGCGCTTTGATCAGGCGGTAATGCTTGCGTCGAGCAGGGAGCAGATCATGAAAAGTCGGCTATTGCCGGTATTGCTTACCGTGACGCTGGCGGGTTGTGTGGTGGTGCCGGCGCGGCCTTATACGTGGCGGCCGGCCGTCGTCGTGTATTGATCGGATCGTCGAGCGGATGCGGGCGTCCCGCGTATATGCCGCGAAAGGCGCACATGCTAGGGTTCGCTGCGTCCATACGGTCCATGCAAAGTCACCCATGACACGGAGCGACGGCAAGTGACAGAACGTCTTGTCGCGAGAGATTCCGCGCGGCGTGCGCGGCGCGAGCGGAGCGGCGCGCGTTGAGCGGGCACGATCCGGATGCGGAACTGGTTGCGGGCGTCGGCAGGCAAGAGCCGGCCGCCGTCCGCGCGCTCGTCGCGCGCAAGTTGCCGCGTCTGCTGGCGCTCGCGATGCGGATGCTGGGAGACCGTATGGAAGCCGAAGACGTCGCGCAGGAAGCATTCGTGCGCATCTGGAAGCAGGCGCCGGGCTGGCGCGAGGGCGAGGCGCGTTTCGACACATGGCTGCACCGGGTTGCGCTGAACCTCTGCTACGACCGCCTGCGCGGGCATCGCGAAGAGCCCGTCGACGCATTGCCCGACGAGGCCGACCCCGTTGCCGCGCCCGATGCGCAACTCGAAGCGCAGTCGCGCGACGCACGCGTGCGCGCGGCCCTTGCCGCCTTACCGGCGCGTCAGCGCGAGGCGCTCGTGCTCAACTACTACCAGGAACTGTCGAACATCGAGGCGGCCGCGTTGATGGGCATCACCGTCGACGCGCTCGAAAGCCTGCTCGCCCGCGCACGCCGCAATCTGCGCGCTCGACTGGCCGGCGATGATCTCGCCGGAACGAGGGATTTGCGATGACACCAGAGAGATTTCGCGCCATCGTCGATGCATACGGCGCCGACGCGCGCCGCTGGCCCGAGGCGGAGCGGGCCGCTGCGAGCGCGTGGGCCGACCAGCATCGCAGCGAAGCGAATGCGCTGCTCGCCGAAGCCGCGCGCGTCGATGCGTGGCTCGCGAGCGATAGCGTCGAAGCGCCGGACGCTGCGTTCGCCGAGCGCATTGTCGCGTCGGCGCCTACGGCCGTACCGGCACCGGCATCCGCGCGAAAGCGTCCGCGCTGGTTGACGCTGCCCGGCCGGCGCTCGCGGCGCGCCGGGCTGTGGTGGTCGGGCGCGGCGTTCGCGGGCGTCGGCCTGATCGGCGGGTTCGCGGGTGCGTTCGCCGTGTCTTTTTTTCTCGTGACGGGCACGCCGTCGCCGGCATCGGAATCTTCGTATCTGACAACGGGTTTTGGCGGCACCGCCGCCGATTGGAGCGGCGAATGAGCGGACGCGGCTGGAAATTTCTGTTGATCGGCTCGCTGGTTCTCAACGTGTTCATGATCGGCGGCGTGGCGGGCGGCGCGTATCAATGGTTCATCGCGCACGGGCGCACGACGGTCGCCGCGCAGCCGCAGCCGCGCGCGCTGCGCTTCGCGGCGGAAGGGCTGTCGGCGCAACGGCAGCAGCAGTTCGTCGATGCGCTGAAGGCTGCGCGACGCGATGCCCGGCCCTATGCACGCGAAGGCCGCGAAGAGCGGCGCGAGGTGCTGCGTCTGCTGTCCGCGCCGCAACTGGATCGCGCGGCGCTCGACACGGCGCTGAACCGCACGCGCGAAGCCGATATCGCGTTGCGTTCGCGTGTCGAGCAGAGCGTCGCGGATTTCGCCGCGACGCTGTCGCCCGATGAGCGCGCGAAGTTCGCCGAAGGGCTGAGGGAGCGCGGCCAGTGGCGGATCGCGCAGGCACAGCAACAGGCACAACAGGGAAAGCAGGCACAACAACAGCTTCAGCAGAAGCAGGCCGACGAGCCCGCGAGCGAGTGAACTGCGCTACGCCGTCGGGCGGAAAACATCGACGAAAGTAGCGACGGAAAAGCGCGGCGCGCACCGTTTAACGCACATCGAGAAAGCGAATAACCGCCGACACAGGAGCGAGAGCATGGCCAATTCATCCGCTGCAATGACGGCCCCGCCGTTGAGCGCGGCTGCGATCGCGATGAACCGGTTCGGCCTCGGCGCGCGCGCCGACGAAGCGCCGCCCGCCAATCCCAAGTCGTGGCTGTTTGCACAGTTCGACGCGTATCAGCCAATGCCAGCGGCATGGGCGGATCAACCGACGTCGCTGGCGATCGCGGCCGAGCTCGCGCAACAACGCCAGCGGGCGATGGCGAACGCGGCGGCCAGTTCGACGAACGCGGCCAGCGCATCCGCGAGCGGCACGAACGTCGGCAGCGCGCCCGTTATCGCCGTCAACGCCGACGACGCAAGGAAAGCCGCCCGCCAGGCCGCGAACAAGGCGGTGCGCATGGAAGCGCGCGACACCTACCGTTCAGCCGTGAACGCGCGCGTCGCGAGCGCGCTGACGACGCCCGCGCCCTTCATCGAGCGGCTCGTGCACTTCTGGGCGAATCACTTCGCTGTCTCCGTCGATAAAGGCCAGGTCGCGTCGTTCGCGGGCGCGTTCGAAGCGGAAGCGATCCGCCCGCATGTGCTCGGCCGATTCGAAGACATGCTGGTGGCCGTTGAGCGCCATCCCGCGATGCAGCTCTTTCTCGATCAGACGCGCTCGGTCGGTCCCGACAGCGCCGCCGCCATGCGCGCCGCGCAGCGCAATCCGAACCGCAAGCCCGGCCTCAACGAAAACCTCGCGCGCGAAATCATGGAGCTGCACACGCTCGGCGTTCGCAGCGGCTATACGCAGGACGACGTCACCGAGTTCGCGCGCGCGATGACGGGCTGGAGTATTGCGGGCGCACAGGGTCCGCAGCCGAACAACGCGCCGCCGGGCGCATTCGTGTTCCGTGCGCAACTGCACGAGCCGGGCACGCGGACCATCATGGGCCGCCGATACGATCAGCCGGGTGAAGGGCAAACGCTCGCCGTGCTGCACGATCTTTCGACGTCGCCTGCCACGGCCACGCATATCGCGACCAAGCTCGCGCGCCACTTTGTCGCCGACAACCCGCCCCCCGAAATCGTGGATCAACTGGCGACGGCCTTCATGCGCAGCCGCGGCGATCTGCCGACCGTCTATCGCGCGTTGATCGACAGCGACGCCACGTGGTCGCCCGTGGCCGTCAAGTTCAAGTCGCCGTGGGAATGGACGGTTTCATCGCTGCGCGGGCTCGGCATGCGCGACTTGGGCAACGGGAGCAACGCGAACGGCACCGTGCAGATGGCGCCTGTTCTCACGCAGCTCGGCCAGCAGGTGTGGCGCCCCGGTTCGCCCGCCGGTTACGACGACATCGCCGCGAGCTGGGCCGCGCCCGATGCCCTCGTGCGGCGCGTCGAGATCGCGCAGCGTTTTGCGTCGCGTGTCGGCGACCGGATCGACCCGCGCTCGCTGGGACAGACGCTGATGGCGGGCTCGTTGAGCGAGCCGACGGAACTGGCCGTGTCGCGCGCGGAAAGCGCGTCGACGGCGCTCGCGCTGCTGCTCGTGTCGCCCGACTTTCAACGGAGATAGCCATGCTCACCCGCCGCAGTTTCATCCGTGTGGCCGCAGCCGGCGCGGGCGCGATGCTCGTCGCGCCGCAGATGGTCTTGGCGCGCATCGCGACGGACCGCCGCTTCGTGTTCGTGATCCAGCGCGGCGCGGCCGATGGCCTTAACACCGTCGTGCCTTATGCCGATCCCGCATATGCGGCGCTGCGCGGCGCGCTGACCGTCGATACGTCGTCGTCGACGAAACTCGACGGCATGTTCGCGCTGCATCCGTCACTGGTGCAGATCGGGCAGATGTACGACGGGCGCGAGGCGCTGTTCGTGCATGCCGTCGCGTCGCCGTATCGGGACCGCTCGCATTTCGATGGGCAGAACGTGCTGGAGACGGGCGGCGCGTCGCCGTATCAGGTGAAGGACGGCTGGCTCAATCGCCTCGTCGGGATGATGCCCGGCGCCAATCCGGCGAACCGCGCGACGACGCACGAGAACGCGATCGCCTTCGCGCCGACCGTGCCGATGGCGTTGCGCGGTTCGGCGAGCGTCGCGTCGTATGCGCCTTCCGCGTTGCCGCAGGCGCCCGACGATCTGCTCGCGCGCGTCTCGCAGCTTTACGAGCAGGATGCGCAGTTGCGCCCGTTGTGGGAATCGGCGATGGCGGCGCGCGGCCTGGCGGGCGATGCCGGTGCGCGTCAGGACCCGGCGAGTCTCGGCAAGCTCGCGGCCGGTTTTCTGTCGCGCGAGGACGGCCCGCGCATCGCGATGATCGAAACGGGCGGCTGGGACACGCACAGCGCGCAGATGCCGCGACTCGCCGCGCAACTGAAGGCGCTCGACACGATGCTGGCCGCATTGCGCGATGGGCTCGGACCGGCGTGGAACAAGACGACGGTGCTCGTCGCCACCGAATTCGGCCGCATGGCGGCTGCGAACGGCACGGGCGGGACGGATCACGGAACGGCATCGGTCGCGATGGTGATCGGCGGCGCGGTGGCGGGCGGGCGCGTCCTCGCAGACTGGCCGGGGCTGCGTCAGAGCGATCTGTACGAGGCACGCGATCTTAAGCCGACGGCGTCGCTGGATGCGCTGATTACCGGTGTCGCGAGCGAAAGTCTCGGACTCGATCCGCACAAGACCGCGCGCACGCTGTTCGCGCAAGAGCGCACCACGCAGCCGATGACGGGGCTGATTCGCGGCTAGCTTTCGTCGCTGGCGGCGATCGGCTGTTCCTTTTCCTAAACCTCGGAAACCAATAGGGAGAAAATCTTGAAGTACGCATCGAATCTGAAGTCTACGAAGCTGCGCGGGCTGCTGTTGGGCGCGCTGTGCGCGTCGACGCTTTCGGCCTGCTACGTCGTCGAGCCGGCGCGGCCGCCGCAGCCCGCGCCCGTCGCGGAAGTGATGCCCGCGCCGCCTGCGGCGGGTTATCGCTGGGTGAAGGGCCACTATCGGTGGGAAGGGAATCACTGGCAGTGGGTGCCGGGGCATTGGCGGCCGGCTTGATCCGGCGCTTTGATGACGCTCGATGACGCTTTGATGCCGTTTTGATGCCGCCTTGATGACGCGCGTGCCCGCGAAAAAAATTGATTGCGCGTGTCGATCTGAAGGTGGTTTGTTCGTCATAGTGGTGAAGACTCGCTGTCCTGCGAAGCTTCGTCACTCATTCACCCCTTCATCCAGCAACCATCTTGCATGCGACCAGAGCACGGCATGGGACGGGAGTAGCCGGCAGGCGCCAACTCCCGTCGATGCGCCGACTCCGGTCGACAAAGGAGAGACACGATCATGTCCACCTCAGCTGTCAAGCCCATCCCCGAAGGCATGCACTCGTTGACGCCGCATATCATCGTCGCGGGCGCGGCGGAAGCCATCGAGTTCTACAAGAAAGCGTTCAACGCAATCGAACAGGTCCGTATGCCGGGTCCCGGCGGCAAGCTGATGCACGCATCGCTGAAGATCGGCGATTCGACGCTGATGCTCGTCGACGAAATGCCCGATTGCGGCGGCGGTGCGTCGTTAGGGCCGAAGGCGCTGAAGGGCTCGCCTGTCGTGCTGCACCTGTACGTCGACGATGCCGACGCCACGATCGCGCAAGCGGAAGCGGCAGGCGCAAAGGTGACAATGCCCGCCGCCGACATGTTCTGGGGCGACCGTTACGGCCAGGTCGAGGATCCGTTCGGCCATCGGTGGTCGGTCGCGACGCACAAGCGCGATGTCACGCCTGAAGAAATGAAGCAGGCGATGGAACAGATGGCGCAGGGGCGTCAGTAGCGTCGCCGTCGCCGAGCGGCGGACGCAGCGCTCGGCCGCGAAAAGCCGCGTTCAAAACGCGCTGCGCAATGGCTGACGTTGCGCGACGACGTCGGGCGCGCGATGTTGGCGGCATGGCGATGCGGGCGATGCGGGCGACGTGCCGACCTCGGCGCGCTCCGAGGCGGCGCCCGCGCATCGCCTTCCCGACCTCGCGCGATACAGCGCGATAAAGCAATCAAGGAGATCCGATGGACAAGATAGCGACGTGCCTGTGGTTCGACGGCAAGGCGGAGGAAGCCGTGCAGTTCTACACAGGCATCTTCGGCAATTCAAGCATCGACGATGTGATGCACTATGGCGACGCGGGACCGGGCACGCCCGGCGGCGTGCTGTCGATGACGTTCCATCTCGAGGGCCGCGAATTCATCGCGTTGAACGGCGGCCCGCAATTCACGTTTTCTCCGGCGATTTCGATGTTCGTGAAGTGCGAATCGCAAGCGGAAGTCGACGCGCTGTGGGACAAGCTGCTCGAAGGCGGCGGCGCGCCACAGCAATGCGGGTGGCTCACGGACCGCTACGGCATCTCATGGCAGATTGTGCCGACCGCGCTTGGCAAGATGCTGAAGGACAAGGACCCGGTGAAGGCCAGGCGCGTGATGCAAGCAATGATGCAAATGGTGAAGCTAGACGTGAGCGCGCTCGAAGCGGCATACGCGCAGCGGTGAAATTGTTGGAGGCGCGGCGAGCACTTGTGCGAACCGTGGCGCGTCGCTCGTCTGTGCATGGGTTGAGCGGCGCTACTTCGCGCGTCCTGACGCCAGCGCGGAGCGTCCGAGTTTATGCGCATCAACTCTGGCGCGGGCCTCGGGCCACCGCGGCCGACGCACTTTAGCGCGCGTTTCTGCGATGATCGGCGCTTTCCTGTTTGCCGGATCGAAAGCGCGCCATGTCCCCATCCTCCCTTGAGCTTGAAACCGATCGACTGATCTTGCGTCCTCACGTCGTCGAGGATTTCGACGAGAGCTTTACGTTGTGGTCCGACGAGATCGTCACGCGCTTTATCGGCGGCAAGCCGTTTAACCGCGAAGAAGTGTGGTCGCGGCTTTTGCGTTACGTCGGACATTGGGCCGCGCTGGGATACGGCTACTGGACGATCCGCGAGAAGCACAGCGGACGATTCGTCGGCGAGGTCGGCTTTGCGGACTATCGGCGCGAGATCGATCCGCCGCTCGATGGCGCGCCGGAAATCGGCTGGGTCCTGAGGCCGTCCGCGCACGGGCAAGGCTATGCGACGGAAGCGGTGCGCGGCGCGCTGGCGTGGGCCGATGCGAAGTGGCCGGGCGGCGACACCGTCTGCATCATCGCGCCGGACAACGCGGCGTCGCGGCGGCTTGCGCAAAAATGCGGCTACGCCGAAGAGCGACAGACAACGTACAAAGGCCACGCGACCGGAATCTTTCGCCGGGTGTCAGGCCGCCTTCATCCCATCGGTTCTTAAGACGCTCCTATGCCTTCCGGCCGAATGGTGCCGTGCCGCCATTGATGCGACATTCACTACGCGACTGCACCGGTCATACGAACCACCCAATCGCATATAGATATCGCACGTAGATACGATGTTGACACATTAACCCGCGTCGCGTAGCATCGCAGTATCGACATAGTAGATACACGCGGCGCTTCTGGTCCCCCGTGGGCCTTGTCAAGGAGGAAGTCGTGTATCTGAATTTCTCGGGCGAAGGTGGTGCTATGACTATTCAGACAATCAAGCGGTGGGGAAACAGTCTTGCGGTGAGAATTCCCGCAAGCCTGGCTGAGGAATTGCACCTGCGCGAAGATCAGGAAGTCGACATGGTGGTGGCGGACGGCGCGCTGGTCGCAACGCCTGCCGTCAAGACGTTCAGTTGGGACGAGTATCGCGAGCAACTCGCTGCGAGGCCGAACGACGTGCATCCGACCATCGATCCTGGCGTTGCGGTGGGTTCCGAACTTGCCGACCCAACGGACCAGGACGACTGGTAAGGAGCAACATGAAAAACGGCGTTCCTGAGATCGGCGATGTGTTGTGGATCAGGCTCGAACCCGTGATCGGGCACGAGCGGGGCGGCGGCTATCCGCGGCCCGTCGTCGTGCTGTCACATGAGGCGCACAACGGTCCCACCCACCGTGTCGTGACTGTGCCTTGCACGACAAAGGCGCGTGGATTTTCGACGGAGATTCCGGTTTCCGCGTTGCCGAAGCCATGTGTCGCGTTGATCGACCAGATCACTACGCTCGATTGGGTCGCGCGGCGTGGCGAGTACCGGGAAGAGCGCGTCGCGCAAGGCGAACTCGACGCGATTCGCCGTAGCCTGAAGGCATTCCTGATGATGTGACGACAGGACGTCCGCCTCGCATATCGCCGGAAATTGGCGTGCAGCGGCGCGCGTCTTGTCCCGAGCCGCCGGGGACGCGGGACAAGACGCGTTGCCAACAGCCCGGCGGCCGGCATTCGTCGCTTGCAGCCGCGCGCTCGCTACTTGCGCCGGCCCGCCATGCACGCCTGCAACGTTCGCCGCTGCGTGCCTTGCGCGTCGAAGTTCGCTTCATCGAGCCATTCCGCGAAGCCCGCGCGCAGCGCCGGCCATTCGCTGTCGATGATCGAGAACCACGCGGTGTTGCGATTGCGACCCTTGTACGTCACGGCCTGGCGGAAGATGCCTTCGAAGGTGAAGCCGAAGCGGGCCGCCGCTGCGCGCGAAGGCGCGTTCAGCGCATCGCATTTCCACTCGAAGCGCCGGTAGCCCAGGTCGTCGAACACGCGCTGCATCAGCAGAAAGATCGCCTCCGTCGCCATGCGCGTTTTTTGCAGGCGCTGCGAAAACACGACGAAACCGACTTCGATCACGCCGTTCGTCTTGTCGATGCGCATCAGCGAAAGCGTGCCGACGGCCTTGCCCGTCGCCAGATCGATGACGGCGTAATGCAACGGATCATGCGAAGCAGCGAGGGCCGTGAGGCAGTCGCGGTACGCTTCGCGCGTATCGAAGGGGCCGACGGAAAGGTACGTCCAGTCGCGGGCGTCGGGCGCGGCGCTATAGGCGTCGTACAGATCGTCGAGATGACGCTCGACGTTCACGCGTTCGAGCCGGCAATAGCGCCCCGTCATCGACTGATCGCCCGGCGCTTTGGCTGGCCGCCAGTTCGGCATCGGTTCGCCGATCGGCTGGCCGTATTCATTGACTCGCTGCCCCACGTTGCTCTCCCGTCGTGTGTGCGTTTTGAAGTATGCCAAGCGGGCAAGATACGGCAAACACCGTGCGTCCGTAAGAACCAGCCTGGCCGGATTCGATGGAGCCAACGCCGACCACGGCAAGCGGGCACGGAACGACGGTTGCTGGCCGTCCGCATACCGACGTGCGAGCTGTACGCGTCGAGGCGCCCCGGAGTCTCGCCCGCGAACGTTTGGAACTGAAAGGCTGTCGATACAGAATGAAAGTGATCGAACCCTATCCTCGGGAGGCTCGCATGCTCGATGTCGTCGATGAAATCTCTCGCTTCAATGCCGGGCGCGACCCCGAACGCCTTGCGATGAAGTACGCGCGCATGCGCACGTCGCCGTTCGTGTTTCTGCGCGGCACCTGTCATCTGTTCTACCAGCGTTTGTCCAACGGCAGCGTGCTGCAAAGCTCGCCGCATGCGTGGATTTGCGGCGACATGCACCTCGAAAATTTCGGCAGCTACAAGGGCGACAACCGGCTCATCTACTTCGACATCAACGATTTCGACGAGGCCTGCCTCGCGCCGTGCCTGTTCGAGATGATCCGTCTGCTGACGAGCGTGCTCGTCGCCGCCGACGATCTGAAGCTCAGCCGCGCCGAAGCGCTCGCGCTATGCCACATCGCCGTCGATTCGTACGCGGCCGCGCTGCGTTTCGGCAAGGCGCGCTGGATCGAAGAGGAAACGGCCGAAGGGATGGTCGCCGAGCTTTTCGCTGCGCTGCATCAGCGCTCGCGCGTCGATCACCTGAACCGGCGCACCGAACTAAAGGGCAAGAAGCGGACGCTGCGCGTCGACGGCAAGAAGGCGTTGCCCGTTACCGACAAAACGCGCGAGAAAGTCACGGCGTTCATGAACGACTTTGCGAAGCGCGAGCCGAATCCGGCTTTCTACGAGATCATCGATGTCGCGCGCCGTATCGCGGGCACGGGCAGTCTGGGCGTCGACCGCTACGTGATTCTGGTCGAAGGCAAGGGTTCGCCCGACGGCAACTATCTGCTCGACATGAAGCTCGCGCTGCCGTCCGCGACCGCGCCGAACGTCAATACGCCGCAACCTCGATGGGCGAGCGAGGCGGAACGCGTCGTAGAGATACAGCGGCGCAATCAGGTGGTGTCGCAGGCATTCCTGCATGCCGTCGAATTCGAAAAGCGCCCGTATGTGCTGCGCGGCCTTCAGCCCTCCGAGGACCGCGTCACGCTGGAGAACTGGAACGGCAAGCTGCCACGGCTGGAAAGCGTCGTGCGCAACATGGCGGAACTGGTCGCGTGGGCGCACTTTCGCAGTAGCGGACGGCAGACTTCCGCCATTGCCGATGACCTGATCGCGTTCGGCGAAAAGAGCAAATGGCAACTCCCACTGATCGATCTGGCGACGCAGTGCGAAGCGCAAGTCGTCAGCGACTGGCACGCGTACTGCGCGGCTTTCGATGCCGGGGCTTTTGATCTGACCGCGAAAAGCTGAGGGCGCGGCGAGTCCTCCGCTCGCGAACGCGCCCGGAAATCAACCGCTACGTGTTGAAGCGCGCTATTTGCGCGACCGGTCGAGAGAGCAGACCGCAACTGCAACCGCAGCCGCCCGCGGCGTCGAACATATCCCTTCGCCGCATTCGAAAAATACGAATATGTTAGCGGGCTGGACGCCAGCGAGGGAGTATGTAAATCTGGCGATGGCGTCGTGGCGGAATGCGCGTTGTTTTTGGGGCTCGTTCGCCCTGCATTTCCCGAACCAGATCTCTACCCGACGCCGCGCACGGGCGTGCTGCCCGTGAGGCATGAACAATGCCTTCCTATGAGTCACTTCCACAACAGGAGACGGCACTATGGAAATCGAAGCGACCGCATGGTTCCCGCTGGACGACTATGCGCCCGTAAGGGACGGGTGGTACGAAGTCCAGCTTGTGAGCGGAGAGACGGCATTCGCCAAATTCGCTGAAGGCGGGTGGACCGAAAAGCCGCTCCTCGTGTTCACACACTGGCGCGGGCTGAGCGAAGATCCCGCGCGCGTGGACGAACCGGGAACCATCGACGCGGAAGCCACGGCAGCAGAAGGCGTACGCGCTGCGTGGAATGCATTCTTCCCCGGCGCGAACGGCGAGGCGCACAAGCCGCACGACGTCTCGCACGGCAAGCCGCCACCCATCACGCACTGACTTCTCGCATCCACGCGGACCTGCGGACGGCGCGTCGGCGCCGCCGCTCGTTTCAGCGTCAAACGCCTCTCTGTTACGCGGCCCTCGTGTTTTTTCCCGCTTCGCTAGAATGCAGCGATCGATATCGCGAAGGCCTTCCATGCAAGATTTCCGCCAACCCGTCGATCTGGCGCGCCACGCGCCTTCTGAACCACGGCCCCGTCACGCTCATCACCAGCGCGCATGGAGGCCGTACGAACGTGATGGCGGCGTCGTGGGCGATGCCGCTCGATTTCGTTCCGCCGAAAGTCGTCGTCGTGATCGACGCAAAGACGCTGACGCGGCAACTCGCCGAAGCGAGCGGCGTGTTCGGCCTGCAATTGCCGACGCGCGGCTTCGCGCGCCATACGCTCGCGGTCGGATCGAATGCGGGCGTCGAGATCGACAAGCTCGCGGCGCTGCAACTCGAAACGTTCGCCGCGCAAAAGATCGACGTGCCGATGCTGGAAGGCTGCGTCGCATGGTTCGAGTGCAAGGTGATTCCCGACGACAGCCAGCGCCACGATCTGATCCTTGCCGAAGTGGTCGCGTGCTATGCGGACAGCCGCGTCTACTCAAACAACCGCTGGCACTTCGGCGACGATCACGACATGCGCACGTGCCACTACGTAGCGGGCGGCACGTTCTTCGAAACCGGCGACACGTTCGAAGTCGAGGCCGCGCCTGTCGATAGCGGCAAAAGCGGATTCACGTCTTGAGCGGCACCCAGATCTCGACGCCGCCTATCCCCGTCGCGGGATTGAACTGCTCGCTGTAGCGCTCGAAGTTGGGCGCATCGGCGGGTGTGTGGCCGGACTCGGGCAGCCACTTGTTCCAGATCGTGTTGCACGTGCGGCGTATCGTCGAGATGTGCTCGCGATGCGTGAACACCGCGTAGCGCTGCGCGCCGATGCGCACGCGCCCCAGTTCATCGGGCAAGCCCGAGAAATCCGCCACTTCGACGCCGCACATGTAGTCGAAATTGCCTGAGTCGTCGGGGTTATAGCTGACGCCGTACGCAACCTGTCCGATCTGTCCCGGCACCTGGCCGTTGATCGCGTTGAAGCGCTGCCATTGCACGGGAATGCCGGAACTGCTCTCGCAGTTGTAGCGTTCGCTCAATCCCGCGACGAGCAGCGGAGTGCCGTCGACGAAGCGCGGCGGTTCGAGATGGGCTAACAGGGATTCTTCCATTTTGATCGGCTCCACGAGTGCGATGTTGTCGAGATGACCTTGCGCGCGCAACGCTTCGGGCGTGAGCCCGAACTGCTCGCGAAACGCGCGCGTGAATGCCTCGTGAGAGCCGTAACCCGCATCGACCGCGACGGCGAGAATATCCGGCGCGCCCCGCGCAAGACGCCGCGCCGCTTCCGTCAGACGCCGCGCGCGCACGTAGCGCATCACCGAATAACCCGTTGCCGCTTCGAATGCACGCGACAGATGAAAGCGCGATACGCAGCCGCGACTGGCGATATCGTCGAGCGACAGCTCGCCCGCGAAGTGGCTTTCGATAAACCAGAGCGCTCTTCCGGCGGGGTTCGCGGCTGGGCTCATAGAGACTCTCGTTTCGGCATGAACCCAGCATATCGATTGAAGGCAGCGTTCATTTGATTGCGCTTGCGCTTCGTCGCTACTCCATCGATTCCTTCAACGCGCCGCGTTGCTGTCGCACGGCGGATTGCGCGCCTTGCCGCAACAACGCGCCGCCGAGCGCCGCGGCCGTCGCGGCAAAGATCGCGCCGACGAGAAACGCGACGTGATAGCCGCTCGTGAGCGCGGCGGGCGTATCGGCGTGCTGCGCGCCGCCGCTCGCCGATTGCGCGGCTGCGAGACTCGCGAGCACCGCGAGTCCCAACGCGCCGCCCATCATGAACGACGTATTGACGATGCCCGACGCGAGGCCCGAATCGGCGGGATCGACATCGCTCATTGCCGCGAGCAGCAGCGGATTGAACGCGACGCCCGCGCCGATGCCGAGCAGCACCATGCCGGGCAGCACGTCCGTGACAAAGTGCCCGTCGACGGGCGCGCGTGCGAACAGCAGCAAGCCGAGCGCGGCCAGCAGCAGACCGATGGCCAATGGACGCCGGATGCCGAAGCGCATCACCATGCGCGCCGACAGGCCGAGCGAGAAGAAGCCCATGATCAGATTCGCGGGCAGGAACGCGAGGCCGACCTGGAACGGCGCATAGCCGAGCACGCGCTGCAAATAGAGCGCCGAAATGAAGAACCACGCGAACATCGCGGCGGCCCACAACACGCCGACGATGTTGGCCGTCGCGACATTGCGCAACGTGAGGAGCTCGAGTGGCATCAGCGGATGCACGACGCGTGCTTCGATCGCGAGAAACGCACCGAGCAGCGCGAGCGCGACGACGAGCAGTCCGACTGTTTGCGCCGACAGCCAGCCGGCCTCGTTGCCGTTGACGATCGCATAGACGGCGAGCATCAGCGATGCAGTGACGGTCGCGGCGCCCGCGACGTCGAGCCGCCCGCCGTGTGCGTGTCCGCGGCCTGCGGGCAGCAGCGCGATGCAAGCCGCGTACACGGCGATGCCGATCGGCAGATTGACGAGAAAGATCCAGTGCCAGCTCAGCAGATTGGTCAGCAGACCGCCCAGCAGCACGCCGATGCTGCCGCCGCCCGCGCATACGAAACCATATACGCCCATCGCTTTCGCCCGCTCGCCGTCTTCGGTGAAGAGATTCATGATCAGCGACAGCGATACGGCCGACACTACCGCGCCGCCCAGCCCCTGAATCGCGCGCGCGCAAACCAGCATGACTTGCGAATTTCCGAGCCCGCATGCAAGCGACGCCAGCGTGAACAGCGTTATGCCGGCGAGAAAGAGCTTGCGATGGCCGTACAGGTCGCCGAGCCGGCCGCCCAGCAGCAGAAACCCGCCGAACGTCAGCATGTAGGCGTTGACGACCCATACGAGCGCGGTTTCGGAAAAGCCCAGATCGGCCGCGATCGACGGCAAGGCGACGTTCACGATGGTCGTATCGAGCACGATCATCAGCACGCCCATGCAAAGCACGATGAGTGCCAGCCAGCGTTTTTGACCTTCGATGTTATGCGTCATGCGCGCGTTCCTCCATGTCTGTCGATGCGCTTGCAGTCTAGTCAGGGTCCGTTTCAGACTGCAACTGGAGATCCCGTTTGCGCACCGTTCTTCTACAGACGACGATCGAAGGCGGCGGAAATCGACACGCCTCAATTCAATAGTTCATATTTGCCGCCACCGGCCGCAGGAAACGCCATACGAGGCGGCGCAGGAGGGCGGCCTCTATTCATCACAACGCTGGAGCGCGAATCACGCCGACCACTTGCTGCCCATCAGCTCATTGGAAGGCAGCGTTTCGTCGAGCAGCTTGCGCGCGCTTTCGATACCCGCGACGGGCAAGCCCTTCGGATCGAGCAGCCCGACCTGCACGAGTACGCAAGCCTGGTCCCAATAGATGTGCTCGTTATACAGCTTGTCGCCGCGAAAGCAGACGACGGCGAGCATCGGCACCTCGAAGTATTTGCCCGTCGGCGCGACGCCGGGCAGCAGCCAGTCGATCTCGCAGCTATGCGTGCACGCAAAGATGAATTCGTCGACGATACGATCGGAACCGATGGTCCGCGAAATCGGAATCAGCTTCGTGTCGGGCGGATTCGAATTGACGAAGTGATTCGTGTAGAAGCGCTTCAAATTGTCATAACCGACGCCGCCCGTCATCGTCGGCACATGGTTGACGTAGGGCTGCGCGACCATCGTCGGCATGACCGCTTCGACATCGCGCGTCGCGAACTCGAAGTAGCAATGCTGTTCCCACAATGTGTTCAGATCGTAGACGGGGCCGAGCACCTTGCGCAGCAGCGCGAGCGTGCGCGAGTACGCCATCATCGCGGCGGGTTTGTCGTATTGCGGGCGCGCGGGCGATGCGAACGCATGATCGCAGCCGGGATAGACATACTGCTCGACGTTTGGATGCGTGCGAAGCGCGGCTGTGATCTGCTCGCGCACGGGCGGCGGACAGTACGAATCGTTTTCGGGGAAGTGAAAGACCATCGGGCAGCGAATGTGCTTCGCTTCATCCAGGTACGCTTCGAGCCCGACGCCGTAATAGCTCACCGCGCAATCGACGTCCGTTCGCGCAGCCGCAAGCATCGCGAGCTTGCCGCCGAGGCAATAGCCGATCGTGCCCACTTTGCCCACGTGCTCGGGCAGCGCGCGCAACGCGTCGATGGTGGCGGCGATGTCGTCGATTGCGCGATCGACATCGAACTTCGCGTGGAAGTCGAGTGCGCGTTTCATGTCCTCGCCTTCGTAGCCGAGCACGACATTCGGTTCGATGCGCCAGAACAGATCGGGCACGAGCACGACGTAGCCTTCTTCCGCGTAGCGGTCGGCCGTCGTCTTCAGATAGCCGTTGATGCCGAAGATCTCTTGCAGCAGCACGAGGCCCGGACCGGACCCCTGCGCCGGACGCGCAACGTATGCGTTGAAACGGCCGCCATCGCGAGCGGCGACTTTGATAAAGGAACCGGCCACAGGATGCTCCTCCATTGTTGGACGACGGGGACTGCGCGCGTCCTCATTCGCCCATTCGTCTCAACGGCGAGGTGCGGGCACGCTACATCGCACGCAATGCGAACCGTTTGATCTTGCCGGTTTCCGTGCGAGGCAGCGCGTCGATGAAGGCGACGACGCGCGGGTATTTGTACGGCGCAACGGTATTCTTCACGAATTCCTGCAACTCCGCGATCAGTTTTTCGTCGCCGCTATAGCCCGGATTGAGCACGACAAACGCCTTCACGATCTGCCCGCGAGTTTCGTCGGGCACGCCGATCACGCCGCATTCGGCGACAGCCTTGTGTTGCATCAGCACGCTTTCCACTTCGGGGCCGGAGATGTTGTAGCCCGCCGAAACGATCATGTCGTCGGCGCGGGCCTGATAGAACACGTAGCCGTCTTCGTCGATATACACCGAGTCGCCGGGCAGATTCCAGCCGTCGCGCACGAATTTGCGCTGGCGGTCGTCGGCGAGATAGCGGCAGCCCGTCGGCCCGCGCACCGCGAGCTTGCCGATCGTGCCTGCGGGCACGGGGCGCATGTCGTCGTCGACGGCTTGCACGATGTAGCCCGGCACGGCCTTGCCGATCGCATGCGGCCGCACGTCGCCGCCGGCCGCCGAGATGAAAATATGGATCAGCTCGGTGCCGCCGATGCCGTCGATCATCTCGATGCCGCTCGCTTCTCGCCATAGCGCGCGCGTCGAATCGGGCAACGCTTCGCCTGCGGAAACGGTCTTCTTCAGCGACGAAACGTCGAAGCGCGAAATCAGCGGCGCCATCTGCCGATAGAACGTCGGCGCGGTGAACATCACGGTCGCGCGAAAGCGCTCGACGTTTTGCAGCAGCGTGTCGGGCGTCTGCTTTTCGATCAGCACCGTCGATGCGCCCGCGCGCAACGGAAAGCACAACAGGCCGCCGAGACCGAACGTGAACGCGAGCGGCGGCGTGCCGCAGAAGACGTCGTCGGCGGTGGGCTTGAGCACGTGGCGCGGGAACAGGTCGCACATCGCGAGCACGTCGCGATGAAAGTGCATGCAGCCCTTGGGCGCGCCCGTCGTGCCGCTCGTGAAGGCGATCAGGCAGACATCGTCGGCGGCCGTGTCGCACGCTTTGAATTGCGCGGGCTTCGACGCAGCCAGCGCTTCGAGCGAACCGGGCGCGTCGTCATGAAAGACGAGCGTCTGCTTGAGTCCTTCGCAAAAGAACTCGTCGCCTTGCGTCGTGCAGCGCGCGAGTTCTTCCGTCAACCGCGTGTCGCACAGCGCCGCGTTGATCTGCGCCTTGTCGATGATCTGCTTGAGTTCTTTCGCGCGCAGCAACGGCATCGTCGGCACGACGACGAGACCCGCTTTCAATGCGCCGAGAAACGCAGCGGCCATCTGCAAGGTATTCGGGCCGCGCAGCAGCACGCGATTGCCCGGCTGCAAGCGCATTTCATCGACGAGCACGTGCGCGTTGCGATTGACCATCGCGAGCAGTTCGCCATACGTGGTCGCTTGCGGTTTGCCGTCGACATCGGACCAGATGGCAGGCCGGTCGCGATGCCCGCTTTCGACGGCCCGATCGAGCAGTTCAGTCGCGCAATTGAAGCGCGCCGGATACGCGACGTCCGGATTGTCGAGCAGAAATACGGGCCATTGATCCTCGGGCGGCAAGTGATCGCGCGCGAAGGTATCGACGTGAGCTGACGGTTCCATCATGAAACTCCCCTGCTATACGTGCTAATCGGTGCAAGCCGTGCTGAACGGGTTGGTCTGCGCGGATGCGAAGCGGGCCTAGTCGGTAATCACGGCTGTCGCTTCGATCTCGACCTTGGCTTCATCCTCGATCAGCGCGACGACCTGCACCGCGCTCATCGCAATGTCGTAATCGCCGATCAGCTCGCGAAACGTCTGGCCGATCTGCCTAAGCGATGCCAGATACTCGCGCTTGTCGGTGACGTACCACGTCATCCGCACGAGATGCTCGGGCCGGCCGCCCGCTTCGCGCAATACGGCGAGCACATTGCGCAGCGCCTGCGCGGCCTGTTCGGCGAAGATATCGCTCGTCATGCGCGCTTCCGCGTCCCAGCCGATCTGTCCGGCGATATACACCTGCGTGCCGCTCGCCGCGACACCATTCGCATAGCCGCGCGGCTTCACCCAACCCGCAGGCAGTAGCGGTTTCTTTTTCATGAGCGTTGCTCCTCGGATTGAATGGCATGCGGTGCGAACGCTGCGAGCGCGGTCGCGATGTCATCGGGAATGTCGATCGACTGGCCGCTTTCCAGCGATGTCGTGACGAGTACCTGTGCTGCGCGAAAGCGCACTTCGCCCGCGCAGCGTGCAACGATGACGAGGCCGATCGAGCGGCGCCCGATACGCGTCACGTCGAGCGACAGCGTGATCGTTTCGCCCATGCGGCTCGGCCGCGAGAACTCGCAGTCGAGCTTGACGATCGGCAGGCCGACGCGGCGCGTCTGAATCATGTGCGCGTAGTCGATCGCGAGACGCTCGTTGAACCACTCTTCGACGAGCATGTTCGTCATCACCAGATACTGCGGAAAGTAGACAATGCCCGCAGGGTCGCAATGCGCGAAGCGGATGCGCACGGGCATGTCGAACGACGCGTTCATGACGGGCGCTCCTGTTGCTGGCTCGCTGCATGTGCTTTCAGCAGATCGCGGCCGACGATCAGTTGCTGCACTTCCGTCGCACCCTCATAGATGCGCAGCGCGCGAATCTCGCGATACAACCGTTCGACGGTTGCGCCGCTTCGCACGCCCATGCCGCCCCACAGTTGCACGGCGGCATCGATCACCTGTTGCGCGCCTTCGCTCGCGTGCCACTTCGCCATCGCGGCTTCGCGCGTGACGCTTTCGCCCTGATCGCGCAGCCATGCGGCGCGATAGACGAGCAGCGCGCTGCTGTCGATCGTCAACGCCATCTGCGCGAGCTTCGTCTGCGTGAGTTGAAAGTCGCCGAGCGTCTGGCCGAACATCTTGCGCGACGCGGCGCGCGCGAGTCCTTCCTGCATCGCGCGACGCGCAAAGCCCAACGATGCGGCGGCAACCGACGTGCGAAAGATATCGAGCGTGCGCATCGCGATCTTGAAGCCTTCGCCGGGCGCGCCGAGCATCTGGCTGCGCGGCACGCGCGCGCTGGCGAAATGAAGGCGCGCGAGCGGATGCGGCGCGATCACGTCGATGCGTTCGGCGATCTCCAGGCCCGGCGTGTTCGCGTCGACGATAAACGCGCTGATGCCGCGCGCGCCGGGTGCTTCGCCCGTTCTCGCGAACACCACATAAAAGTCCGCGATGCCGCCGTTCGAGATCCAGGTCTTGTCGCCGTCGAGAACGTAGACATCGCCCTCTGCGCGCGCTTGCAACGACATCGCGGCGACGTCCGATCCCGCTTCGGGCTCGGACAACGCGAACGCGGCAGTCGCTTCGCCCTTTGCGACGCGCGGCAGATAGCGCGTCTTCTGCTCGTGCGTGCCCGCGAGCGTGATCGCGCCGGAACCGAGGCCTTGCATCGCGAGCGCGAAGTCGGCGAGTCCATCGTGCTTCGCTAGCGTTTCGCGCAGCAGACACACGGCGCGCGTGTCGATCGTATCGCCGTGCCCGCCGTATTGCGTGCCGCCGACGCCGTACTTCAGCCAGCCCGCTTCACCCAATGCACGCACGAGCTGACGGCACGATGCGTCGGTGTCTTCATGCTGCACATGCGCGAGATGGTGCGTGGCCCATGTTTCTATCCGTTCTGCCAGTTCGCGATGACGCGCTTCGAAGAATGGCCAGGCCAATGCGCCGTGCGGATCGTTGGGATTCAAGGTCAGTCTCCTTCGAATACCGGGCGCGACTTCGCCGCGAACGCGCGATACGCGCGCTCGAAATCGCGCGTCGTCATGCAGATGGCTTGTGCCTGCGCTTCGGATTCGATCGCCTCATCGATGCTCATGCTCCATTCCTGATGCAGCATCTTCTTCGTGATGCCGTGCGCGAACGTCGGGCCCGCGACGAGATCGGCGGCGAGCTTCAATGCTTCGTCGAGCAGCGCTTCCGGCGCGCACAGGCGGTTGTAGAAGCCCCATGCGTAACCTTCCTCGCCGCTTGCGGAGCGACCCGTGTATAGCAGTTCGGCGGCACGTCCCTGACCGATGATGCGCGGCAGGATCGAACAGGCGCCCATGTCGCAGCCCGCGAGACCCACGCGCGAAAACAGGAACGCGAGCTTGCTGCGCGCAGTGGAGAGCCGCATGTCGGATGCCATCGCGAGGATCGCGCCCGCGCCCGCGCAGACGCCATCGATGGCTGCGATGATCGGTTGCGGGCAATGCCGCATCGCTTTCACGAGATCGCCCGTCATGCGCGTGAACAGCAGCAGCTCGGGCATCGGCAAGTCGATCAGCGGGCCGATGATCTCGTGCACGTCGCCGCCCGAACAGAAGTTCTCGTCCGCGCCGTGGATCACGACGGTCTTCACATCCGTCGCGTAGGCGAGCTGCCGAAAAAGATCGCGCAACTCAGCGTACGATTCGAACGTCAGCGGGTTCTTGCGCTCGGGACGGTTGAGCGTGACGGTTGCGACGCCCGCGTTGACGGACCAGCCGAAGTGCTTGGCGTCATACGTGGCGAGTGTCGTGCGATTGCCGGCCAGTAGGGCGTCGGCAGCGGATCGGGTCATCGTTGTCTCCTGCATTCGGTTGTCTGAAGATTTCGCGCCTTAGCTCTTGATCGTGTTCAGCAGATGCTGCTTGAGCTTGCCGAGCTTTTGATGCGTGCGCGATTTCTCGTCCAGATCGAGGCCGCCGAACATTTCGACGACCCATTGCTCGTGCGCGACGGCCATTTTGTCGAACAGCGCGCGGCCGTCCGGCGTGAGGCGCACGCTGGTCGAGCGACGGTCGTTCGGATCGGTGTCGCGCGCGACGAGCCCTTCTTTTTCCAGCTGATCGGTAATGCCCGTGATGTTGCCGCCCGTCACCATCAGACGGCGCGACAGTTCCGTCATCTTCAGCCCTTCCGGATGACGCTCGAGCTGCGCCATCAGATCGAAGCGCGGCAGCGTCGTATCGAACTCGTTGCGCAGGCGCTTGCGCAACTCCGCTTGCACGAGGTTCGTCGTCGTCAGCATGCGCAGCCACAGACGCAGGCCCATGTGGCTATCGGCGCCTGTGCTCATTTCCATGTCCACGACGTTTTCAGCCGGCTTCGCGACGCCTTTGCGCGTGGGCTTCGTTTCGGCCGCGTCGCCGGCCTTTTTCTTTGCAGCTTGACTCATGTGACTTCTCCGCCTGAAACGGAAATCGATTGACCTGTGATGGATTCGGAGCCCGGCATGCACAGCCACATCACCGCGTTCGCGACTTCGCCGGGTTCGACGAAGCGGCGCTGCGGGTTGTGACGCACGAGGATGTCGCGCGCTTCCTGTTCGCTGCGCGAAGTCTTCGCGGTGATCTGGTCGAGCGATGCGCGCAACAGCTCCGTTTCCGTATAGCCGGGGCACACGGCGTTGACTGTGATGCCCTTCGTCGCGACTTCGAGCGCAAGCGAACGCGTGAGTCCGATCACGCCATGTTTCGCCGCGCAATAAGCGGCGACATACGCGTAACCGATTTGTCCCGCCGTGCTCGCGACATTGACGATGCGTCCGTAGCCGCGTTCGAACATCGACGGCAACACGGCGCGCGTGCAGAGAAACACGCCCGTCAGGTTGACGTCGAGCATGCGTTGCCAGAGTGCCATGTCCGTGTTCGCGAAGGGCGCGGCCTGGGCCTGGCCCGCGTTGTTGACGAGCACGTCGATCGGTCCTGCGTTCGACGCGGCTTCGGAAAATGCCTTGTTTACAGCACTTTCATCGCGCACGTCGACGCTGATGCATGCGGCGACCTCGCCATGCCGGCGCAACGTTTCCTGTTGCGCCGCGAGACGTCCTGCATCGCGGCCCATCAACGTGACGCGCGCGCCGGCGCGAACGAGCGCATCGGCCGTTGCCGCGCCGATGCCGCTGCCGCCACCCGTCACGACGGCATGCTTGCCTGCAAGCGTGGTGTTCATCAAACCGTTCCTTCCGCGCGTTGCGCGCGTTCGAGCGGCGACAGACGCGCATTTTCTGCGGCCTGCGCGCGTTCGCGTTCGTAATTGCGTTCGAGCTGCGATTTGGCCGCCGTGTATTGCTTCGGCCAGTTCACGTCGAAGTAGCCGATCTTCGCGGCTTCATTCAAGGTCCACGAAGGATTCGCGAGATGCGGGCGCGCGATCGCGCACAGATCCGCGCGGCCCGCGGCGATGATGCTGTTCACGTGATCCGCTTCGGAGATCGCGCCGACTGCGATCGTCGCGATGCCCGCCTCGTTGCGGATGCGATCGGCGAACGGCGTCTGGAACATGCGGCCGAACACGGGCTTTTCTTCCTTGCTGACCTGGCCCGACGACACGTCGATCATGTCGGCGCCTGCAGCCTTGAAGGCGCGCGCGATCTCGACGGCATCGTCGGGCGTCGTGCCGCCGTCGACCCAGTCATGCGCGGAGATGCGCACCGACATCGGCTTGTCCTGCGGCCACACCTCGCGCATCGCGGCGAACACCTGCAACGGATAACGCAGACGGTTCGCGAGCGAGCCGCCGTATTCGTCGGTGCGATGGTTGGTGAGCGGCGAGAGAAAGCTCGACAGAAAGTAGCCGTGCGCGCAGTGCAGTTCGAGCCAGTCGAAACCCGCCTCAGCGGCCATGCGCGTCGCGCGGACGAATTGCGCTTCGATTTCGCGCAGCTCGTCATGCGTCGCTTCACGCGACCATTGGCTCACGCCGCGCAGATACTGCTGCTGCGACGCCGACACCAGCGGCCAGTTGCCGTCGGGCAAAGGCAGATCGATGCCTTCCCAGCTCACGCGCGTCGAAGCCTTCGCACCCGCATGGCCGAGCTGCATGCCGATCTTCGCGTCGGTTTGCGCGTGGACGAACTGCACGATGCGGCGCCACGCGGCGAGATGCTCGGGCGCGTACATGCCGGGACATCCGGGCGTGATGCGCGCGTCGGGCGACACGCAGGTCATTTCCGTCATCACGAGCGCGGCGCCGCCCATTGCACGCGCGCCGAGATGCATCAGGTGATAGTCGCCCGCCACGCCGTCGACGGCCGAATACTGCGCCATCGGCGAGACGACGACGCGATTCTTCAGCGTCACGCCGCGCAGCTTGAACGGCGTGAACATCGGCGGAATGGAGTGCTTTTGCTGATCGCGTTCGATGCCCGCGCGCACGGCGAGCCAGTCTTCGAATGACGAGAGATAAGCGGCATCGCGTTCGCGCAGGTTCTCGTGCGAGATGCGCTGCGAGCGCGTCAGCAGCGAATACGCGAATTGCTCCGGCTCGAACGACGCGTAACGCTCGACGTGCTCGAACCATTCCGTCGAATTGCGCGCCGCATTCTGGATGCGCAGCACGTCGACGCTGCGCACTTGCGTGTAGTGCGCGAGCGCTGCGGCGAGATCGTGCGGATGCGCGTCGATGCTGTTGGCGAGTTCGATCGCATCTTCGAGCGCGAGCTTGGTGCCGGAGCCGATCGAGAAGTGCGCGGTATGCGCGGCGTCGCCCATCAGCACGACGGGCACATGCTTGTTGTCGGCGCGTGTTTTCCAGTGCACCCATTCGCGATTGACGACGCGCGGAAAGCGGATCCATTGCGACGAGCCGCGCAGATGGCTCGCGTTAGACATCAGCGGATGGCCGTCGAGATACTTCGCGAACAGCCGCTCGCAGAACGCGATGCTGTCTTCCTTGCTCATTTCGTCGAGACCGGCGGCGCGCCACACGCGCTCGGGCGTTTCGACGATGAACGTCGAGGTCTGATCGTCGAAGCGGTACGCGTGGGCCTGGAACCAGCCCCATTCGGTCTTTTCGAACGCGAACGTGAAGGCGTCGAAGAGCTTTTTCGTGCCGAGCCACACGAAGCGGCAGTTGCGCATGTCGATGTCGGGCTGATACGTCGATGCGTACTTCTGGCGAATCGCGCTATTCAGGCCGTCGCTCGCGATGATGAGGTCGGCGTCGTAATCGTCGTCGTTGACGACCTGCGTTTCGAAGACCAGCTTCACGCCGAGTTCTTCGCAACGCTCTTGCAGGATGTTCAACAGACGCTTGCGGCCGATGCCGCAAAAGCCGTGCCCCGACGAGCGCACCTTCGCGCCGCGAAAGTTGATCTCGATGTCGTCCCAGTGATTGAACGCGTCAAGGATCATGTCGGCGCTTTTCGCGTCGGCGGCGCGCAGATTGCCGAGCGTCTGGTCCGAAAACACGACGCCCCAGCCGAACGTGTCGTACGGGCGGTTGCGCTCGACGACGATCACTTCGTGCGCCGGATGGCGCCGCTTCATCAACAACCCGAAATACAGCCCGGCCGGCCCGCCGCCAATACAGACGATACGCATGCTGGTTCCCCAACTGGAGTGCTCGTCTTTACTTTAGGTTTTGATAGTTTAGATGTCAAGTAAAATGGCGCAGTGGGAGCAAAGCATCGTACGGTCCACGGTCAGATACTGATCTTCGCTGTCGAGCGGGCGCGGCCTCACAGCCGCGCCCGCACGCCTTACATCTGCGCGCCGATCATCCAGGGCACGAATTCCTCGTTGCCCACGCCGAGCGCCTCGCTCTTGCTCTTCGCACCCGACGCCACCGCGATGATCATGTCGAAGATCTCGCGGCCTTTCTGCTCGACGGTCGTGTCGCCGTCCATGATGTCGCCGCAGTTGATGTCCATGTCGTCGATCATGCGCGCATACATCTTCGTGTTCGTCGCGAGCTTGATGGAAGGCGCGGGCTTCGCGCCGAAGCACGAACCGCGGCCCGTCGTGAACAGCACGAGATTCGCGCCGCTCGCGATCTGTCCCGTCGCGCCCATCGGGTCATAGCCGGGCGCGTCCATGAACACGAGGCCTTTGGCCGTCACGGGTTCCGCGTAGCGATAGACGTCCATCAGCGGGGTCGAGCCGCTCTTCGCAACGGCGCCCAGCGATTTCTCGAGGATCGTCGTCAGGCCGCCCGCCTTGTTGCCCGGCGTCGGATTGTTGTCGATGCTGCCTTTTTCGCGCTCCGCGTAGCTCTCCCACCAGTGGATGCGCTCGACGATCTTCTCACCGACCTTCGGCGTGATCGCGCGTCGCGTGAGCAGGTGTTCCGCGCCGTAGATCTCGGGCGTCTCGCTGAGAATCGCCGTGCCGCCGTGCTGCACGAGCAGATCGACGGCGGCGCCGAGCGCCGGGTTCGCCGTGATGCCCGAGTAGCCATCCGAGCCGCCGCATTGCAGCGCGATGTTCAGATGCGACACGGGCAGCGGCTCGCGCACTGCGCGGTTCGCAACGGGCAACAGCTTTTCGACGGCCGCAATGGCGGCGTCGACGGTCTTCTGCGTGCCGCCCTGTTCCTGAATGACGAGGGGCACGACGGTCTCGCCCGTCTCGACGCCCTCAGCGACGAACATCGCGCCCATCTGGTTCGCCTCGCAGCCGAGGCCGATCACGACCACGCCGGCGAAATTCGGATGCCGCACATAACCGCCGATCGTGCGGCGCAATTGCTGGATGCCTTCGCCGTTGTGGTCGATGCAGCAGCCGAAGCTGTGCGTGAGGGGCACGATGCCGTCGACGTTCGGCCATGCGTCGAGTGCGCCGGGCGCGGAGAAATGCTGCGTGACGAGCTTCGTCACCGTCGCCGAGCAATTGACGGTGCTGATCACGCCGATGTAATTGCGCGTCGCCACGCGGCCATCGGCGCGGCGAATGCCCTGGAACGTCAGTGCTTGCGGCGCTTGTGGCACGGCCTTGACGTTCGTGCCGTATGCGTAGTCGCGCGCGAAGTCGCCCATCGACACGTTTTGCGTATGGACATGCGCGCCAGGTTCGATCGGCTGCGTCGCAAAGCCGATGATCTGACCATAGCGTCGCACGGCGTCGCCCGTCCCGATCGCGCGCACGGCAACCTTGTGCGCAGCGGGAATGTCGTCGGTGACGACGAGGCCGCTCAGTTCGTGCAGCACAGTGCCCGCCGCGATCGCGCCGCGCGCGATGGCGACGTCGTCGTCGGCATGCAGCGTGATGACCAGTGAGTTAGAATCCGCCATGTTTTTTCCTCCTGATTGTGGAGCTTGTGAGCATCGGCTGCGGTATCGAGATGTCCGCATGCTCGATGTGGCGAATAGTGATTTCGTCCACCAGGCGACGCAAATCGGTCAGACCAATCTCGGGAAGCACCGGCATGGGATTCCACACACTTTCGTCCAGCGCGGTCGACAGGACCGTCCGGCAGCTCGAAGAGAAGCTGCTCGAAGGCAAGTGGGAAACCTCGGCGCGCCTTCCTGCGGAGCGCACGCTGGCCCAATCGCTGGGCGTGTCGCGCTCGACGGTGCGCGAGGCCATCCAGCGGCTCGTCACGCGCGGAATGCTCGAAACGAAGCCGGGTAGCGGCGCGTATGTCGTGCAGAGACAGCCTGCGCGTCTGAGCGCGCCGTGGCTGCAACTGGTTGCCGAGAATCCGCCGTTGCGGGCCGAGACGCTCGAATTCCGGCTGGTCTTCGAATGCGCGGCCGCGCGCTTTGCCGCGCAACGGTCGACAGCGGAAGAACTCGACAGGCTTCAGGCCATTCTCGTGAAGATGCGCAACGCGGTCGAAGCACACGACGTGGACGCGGAAGCGATCGTCGACGGCGAGTTTCATACGGCGCTGACGGCCGCCTCGCACAACCGGATGCTCGACCAGTTCTACGCGAGCGTCATCACGATGCTTCGCGAGCACATCGCCGCGAATACGTTCGATGCGACGCTCAACAATGCGAACGCGTTCAGGCAATCGGCGATGCGGCTCAACCAGCACGAATCGATCTTCTTCGCGGTGCGGGACCGCGATCCCGATGCCGCGCAACGAGCGATGTACGCGCATATCGCCTTCGTCGGGAAGCAGTTCGAGCCCGGCTTCGGCTTCGCTCAATAGCCGTCGCTACATGGCGCGAGTCATGTAGCAGGCGGCAGCTTCCGTGCGATCACGAAGAGTCGCGATCGCGCGATAGTCGTGCAACTTCCGTTCGATCACGCGGGATGATCGAAGGTGCCCGGACTGGCGGACGTCCCTTTCCAGTCCGCAGTGCGTTCCTTCGATGCGCGTGCCAGCGCGTCCTTCACGCCTTGCGCGTCGAGGTCGGCCGTATAGACGGGCGAGCCCGGCTGCTGACGCCATGAATCGGCGATCGTGCCCGTGTCGACGGCATCGAAGCCGATGTCGTTGACGAGTCCGAAGACGATCTGCTTCGCCTTCGGATCGTCGCCGGAGACGGGCAACGCGATGCGTCCCGGCGCACCCGACGGCTTGCCCATGCCTTCGAGATGCGCGGCGTAGATGTTGTTGAACACCTTGACCACGGGATGCCCGATCTGTTCTTCGACCCAACGGCTCTCGTTCGTGCCTGCCTCGATGCCGTCGATCCTGCCGTCGCGCTGACGCGGATAGTAGTTGCACGTATCGATCACGACAGCCGACGGCTTCGCGTTGTCGAAGAGCCCCTTCGGCAGCTGCGGGACCTTGGCGAGCGGGATCGTCACGACGATCACGTCGGCGTCCGCGATCATGTCCGGCACGTTGCTCGCCGTTGCGCCCGTTTGCTGCGCGACGGCTTGCAGCGAAGCGCCGCCGCGCGAATTGGCGATGCGTACCGCGTGCCCTTTTTCGACAAGGCGGCGCGCGAGCACCTTGCCGATGTTGCCTGCACCGATGATGCTGATATTCATCGAACCCTCCAGATCAAGTGGGTGTAGCGGCGCGTGACCGGACACGTGTATCGGATCGTCCGGAGCGGCGCCCGTTTCGTCATACCGTGCGGAGCATCCTCCATGCCGATCGGGCGGCGATCAATCGCCGTTCGTTTCGAGCGCTAGCGGAGTCGATCAAATAGTGCAAGCCCACGTCGCTGTCACACAACGCCGCGCCGGTGAAAAGTGTCATGCCGAACACGAAATAATGCGCCCGAAGCCGCTCCCGCCTTGCTTCTGGCGGCACGCAAATCTGCGAAGCGAATTTTGTTACACCTCTTACCGGGAACGGCATCCGGCGTTACTAAGGCCTTTCAGATGTCCAGTTATACTCGCGCCGTCTTAAAAACAACTGACCCTTCTATGTCGAACCGAATTATTCAGATGGTCGCGATTGCAGCGCTTACGGCTGCAACGTCGGTGCCGGCGCTGGCCGGCGATATGAACAATGCGCTTGGCGGCGCGCTCGGCGGTGTGGCCGGCGCGGCGTTGGGCGGCGCAGTCGGCGGCAGCACGGGTGCCGTGATCGGCGGTGCGGTCGGCGGCGGCGCTGGCGGTGCCGTCACGTCGAACCGCCGCGAGCGCACGGGCGCCATCGTCGGCGGCGCGCTGGGCGGCGGGGCCGGCACCGCGGCAGGCAACGCGATGGGCGGACGCGGAGGCGGTCTCGTCGGCGCGGCCCTGGGCGGCGGCGCGGGCGCGGCGCTCGGCGGCAACATCTCGCGTTCGAACTCGTATGCGGACGACCACGGCTACCACGGCAAGCGCCATCACAAGCATCGTCACTACGACTGATCGGTGAACACAGCGTGGTTCGGCGCAGCGCCAAAGTCGCTCCGTAACGGGCGACACGCTGCGTGAAACCACGCCGGGCGCTGAGTTCCGCAAAAGCTCGCGCCCGATATCAACCGCGTGAATCGCTCGCGCTTACTTCGCCCACAGCGTGCGGCCGAAGAAGGTCAGCGTTCTGTCCCAGGCCAGTTGCGACCACACAGGGTCGTACTGCGTGATGGCGATGCGTCCGCTGCCGACCGCCGTTTCGTTGGTGAACGCGTGATGCGCGAGATAGCGATGGAACTGCACGTCGACTTTTGCGGCGCGCAGCTTCGACTCCAGCGTATCCACGTTTGCGATCGGAAAGGCCGCGTCTTGCGTTGCCCAATGGCCGAGGACGGGCGCCTTGATCTTCGAAGCGTCGATGTAATCCAGCGGAGGGTAGCCGTAGAAGACGACGCCCGCCGACACATCGGCGCTCTGGCACAGTGAGAGAAGCGTCAGCGCGCCGCCCATGCAATAGCCCATCACGCCGACGCGGCCCGCGCGCTCTTTCAGGTATTGGATCGCGCCGGGAATGTCCTGCGACGCGGCATCGCCGAAGTCGAGCCCATCCATCAAGTGATGCGCCTCTTCCTCTTCGACCGTTGATTTGCCGCGATACAGATCGGGCACCAGCGCGACGTAGCCCGATTGCGCGAGGCGATTCGCGACGCCGCGAATCTGATCGTTCAAGCCCCACCATTCCTGAATGACGACCACGGCGGGCGCGCCGTCGGGTTTGTCGGGCGTCGCGAGATAGCCTTGCAGTTCCTGGCCGTCGGGCCGGCGAAAAGTAATCATGGTTCCCGTTGTCGTTGTCATGACGTCTGTCTTCCTGTTGATGTTGACTGGACGCCATAGCATAGCGCCGTTGATCCGGCGACGCAGACTGCCGACACACGAAAAAAGCGGGCATCGCCCGCTTGCTCTTCAACCTCGATGCGCTGCCTGGAGCGCGCTTACGACGGCAACTTCCGGAACGAAATCGCAAAGCGGTTCCATGCGTTGATCGCCGAAATAAGCAGCGTCAGGTCGACCAGTTCCGCTTCGCTGAAATGCGGCTTCACCGCTTCCCACACCGCGTCCGGCACATGGGTCTCGGACACCAGCGTGAGAGCTTCCGTCCATTCGAGCGCCGCGCGCTCGCGGGCCGTGAAGAACGGCGTTTCGCGCCACACGACGACCGTCGCGAGACGACGGTCGGTTTCGCCGCCCTTGCGCGCGTCGGTGGTATGCATGTCGACACAGAACGCGCAGCCGTTGATCTGCGAAGCGCGCAGGCGCACCAGATCAGCCAGCGATTTTTCGAGGTCGCTCTTGCCGATGCGTTCTTCGACGGCAAGCATCGCTTTGATCGCATGCGGGTTCGCTTTGTAGAAGTCGAGACGTTGTTCCATGATGGTTTCCTCAGTGATGGAGCGCGTTTGCTTGCGCGACAAGACGAAGATTAGGCGTTGAATTGGCCATGCGAAATGGCCAATTCGAACGAATTTGAGGTAACCACTTTGGAAGCGTGGGGCAGCCGTTTCCGCGCGGCGACGGACGATGCTGAAATGATTCGCTACGACCTGTGAAGACGGTTCAAGCGCGCGAACTCGGCCGGCCTCGTGAACGACCGATACAGCTCGCCGACCGTGCCGATTGCGAATGCGGGCTTCAACGTTGCGCCGGGGAGTGCGCTCAGAATCCACTCATACGCATTCATGTCCCGCTGTTGCGCATGCATTGCATCAGTCAGGGCGAGGAGCGCCTTGTCGGCCGAGTGTTCGCCCAAGTCGATGAACAGGTTTTCGAATGGGTCTTTAGGATTCGCAACGGCACGCAATGCAAGGTGGCGCTCGGTCAAATCGATCTCCCGTTTGTGAGCCTATGAGTCTATGAGCCTGTGAGCCTGTGAGCCTGTGAGCCGTGAAGCAGACCGACATGGCATCGCTTTGCCGGCCGCGTCACGCCTCATGTTAGCGAGTCGTATGTGTCAATGTGGTGAACATTGTTCGGCGGATTGTCGTCCGTGAGTTTTGCATGCCCATGACATCCAACCCGATAGCGCTTCGAACGACGCCTCGCTGCACGTAGCCGCTTTGACAACGGCCGCAGCGATTGTTTCGAAAGCCGGCACGCGTTGCACGATCGGATCGGGCTGAGGGTTTCAGGAATGCATCAGGCGCGCGTTGACCCAAACTTGCGTTCCGGCGCGCGCGACAGCCAAACGCGACAGCCAACCGCGCCCGTGCGCCGATAATCGCTGTTCACGAATGCAACGTTCGACGACAGCGCACTCGCGCCCAGCACGGATAAGCGTTTCAGCCTCTCAATGGCCAGTGCCAGCGAAATGCTGGCGAATAGAGAAGGTACTTTGAAGGCGCCGCGTATCGCGATTGAAATGGTTCTTGCCGCATTCTTTCTGCGTGAAAGCTCGCGGACTTTTGCTGCCCTTTTGTTGCCTTGCCGCTCAAGGGTTTGACTGTTCTGGCACGACAAGCGCTATTCCGACCGCACGGCTTGGACAGACTCGAACGACTCACTCTCGCTGGCCAAAGCCGTTGTCGTTATTCAATACACGTGTAACTCCTATCCGGCGCCAACCGGTTGCCGGGCGGGCAACGATCATTAAAAGAAAGACCGTCCTGTTTTGCCGGCTCCCATTTTCCCGGCGTGCATGTCAATCGATCCGTCCAGGTGCGCGGAGGGCCCGCTTTGCCTGTGGGCGATTCTTCGAAAGGAGCTGCCATGAACAACAGCTTTCGCTCCAGATACTCGCGTGTCGTCCTTCGAGTTTCGTCGCCACCTCGGCCTTTCGGCCACAAAACCCCAATCAAGACCAGCTGAGTGAAGGCCGCGTGCGACTCGCGGCTCGAGCAAGGCCGCCTCATCGGCGGGCGGGTAGATGCGCACGACATCGTAACGGGCACGGTCCGCGTGAGTCGTGCGCATGAGTCGTGAACACGCGGCTTGTCCATGCAAGGACACACAGGGCAACACCAACGATGCATAACCCCATGGAGGCAGGCGATGAATACAGGTACTCCCTCATTTTCGCGCTACGGTCAGCGCACAAGATGCTCCTCGGCCATGACGAAAGCACGACGTTCGATTCTGATCGGCGCGGCTCTCGTGATTGGCACACTGCTGGCCGGTCAGGTTGCCAGAGCGGATGACATTTTCGTCGGCGATATCGGCGACAACACCGTCAAACGATTCGACGCAACGACGGGCGCGTCACGAGGAACATTCGTGCAGTCGGGAACAGCAGGCTTGAATGGCCCGATGGGCATGATCTTCACCGATGGGCAACTGATCGTGGTCAACCAGAACTTCGGCTCGGTGGCTGGCGAGGTTTTGCGCTTCGACAGCAACACGGGCATGTTTCTCGGCAAGCTCGTTTCCTCGACCGACCGGGGTGCGGCCTTTGCTCCGCAGGGCATCGTTCGCGGCGATCCGGGCGACCGCTTTTACGTCGCTGACCTCGGCATTCGGGGCGACGACTGTGCCAACGAAGGCAGCGTGAACGAATACAACGATGCAGGCGCGTTCCTCGGCAATCTCGACCGGCGCGACTTCAAGCCCGCTTTCTATCCGCGCGGCGTGGTGTTCGGTCCCGATGGGCTGTTGTATGTCGCCGCGAGAGGCTGTCCTGTATCGCCGGACCCTGCCGACGCGCTCATCGCGTATGTGCTGCGCTTCGATCCGCAGTCGAAGAAGTTCATCGACGTGTTCGCGTCCAGCAACACCGTGCCCGATTTTCACCGTCCCGAGGGACTGGTATTCGACGACAACGGCGATCTGTGGATTACGAGCTTCCGGGACGCCAGCAACGCGAGCGATGTGGACAGGATTCTGAAGCTCGATGGAAGAACGGGGCGGCTTCGCGATTCGCTGCCGCTGTCGGAGCCAGGCGCGCCGAGAGCCTTTGCACAGGCGATTCTCTTTGGGCCGGATGGAAAGCTGTTCATTCCCATCTCGGGCAACGCGGCCGAGACGACGGGGCAGCTTCGTCGATGCGACACGAAGACGAAGCATTGTGACGTCATCGTCGCGGCAAATAGCGCGGGCGGGCCGCTCGTTTCTCCGTGGTTCTTGATTTTCAGGCACAGCGATCCGGCGACGCTGACATACAGAGGACGATAGCGCAACGCGCACACGAACCGGGCGAAGCGCCTCTGGCTGACGCAGCACAACGGCGGCAGCTTCGTCCGCACAATGGCCATTCGAACCACAAAACACAGTCCGACCCGCGACGACCCTCGCGCGACGAATCGAAAACGCGTTACTTCACCGCGCCGAGCGCGAGCCCCTTCACGAGATAACGCTGCAGCCACGCGAACACGACGGACACAGGCAACGTCGCGCACAGCGTCGCGGCCATCACCAGATGCCATTCGACGACGTACTTGCCCGCCACCATATCGGTGACTTGCACGGTGAGTGTCTTGTTTTCCGGCGAGCGGATCAGCGTATAGACGACGGCAAACTCGTTCCATGCATTGATGAACGTGAAGATCGCCGTCACGACGATCGCGGGCACGGCAAGCGGCAGGAACACCTTGAACACCGCGCGCGAGCGGCTGCATCCTTCGAGCCACGCCGACTCTTCGAGATCGCGCGGCACGGTCTGGAAATACGACGACAGCATCCACACGGCGAATGCGATATTGAACGCTGCATACGAGACGATCACGCCGATCTTCGAGTCGACGAGATTGCCGTCGCCATACGGAATCATCGCGGCGAGACGGAACAGGCCGACCACCAGCAGAATCGGCGAGAGCATCTGCGTGACGAGCAGAAACTGTCGATAGAGTCCGCGCCCGCGAAACGGAAAGCGCGCGAGCGCGTACGCGGCGGGCAGGCTGACGGCCAGCGCGAGCGCCGTCGACAGCAGGCTGATCACGCAACTGTTGCGCAACGCGACGCCGAAGTTCGCGGCCGTCCACATATCGACGAAGTTCTGCCATTGCCAATGCACCGGGAACCAGCGCGCCGGATAGATGAACACTTCCTGCGCCGGCTTCAACGCGGTGAACAGCATCACGGCAAACGGAAACAGCACGATCACGACGAGCGGCGACAGCGCGAGCCAGCACCATACAGTGCGCTTCATCTTCGCGTTCATGCGGGCTCTCCTTCCTTCGACGGCTGAATGCGCAGATACAGCACCGAGAACACGAACAGCATGACGAGCATGATCAGCGACACGGCGGCCGCCTGTCCGGGCCGCCCGAGCCGGAAGCCGAGTTCGTACAGGTACGTGACGAGAATGTGCGTGCCGTTGTCGGGACCGCCTTGCGTCATCACCCAGATGATCGGAAACGAGTTGAACACGTAGATCACGTTGAGCAGGATCGCCATGTTCACGAACGGCCGCAGCAACGGTAGCGTCAACTGGCGGAACTGCTGCCACGCGCTTGCGCCGTCGATGCGCGCGGCTTCGTAGATATCGCCGGGCACGGAAGAAAGACCGCCGAGCAGGATCGTCACGGTGAACGGAATCGACACGAGGATGCCGACGGCGATCTCGACCGGGAACGCGAGCTCGGGCGTCGCGAGCCAGTGAATCGGGCCGCCGATCAGCCCGAGACGCTGCAACGTCACGTTGACCATGCCGTAGTCGTCGTTGAAGGCCCAGCGCCAGACGACGGCTGTCATCGTCAGCGAGACGGACCACGGCAGCATGACGATCGTGCGCGCGATGCCGCGGCCGTGAAAGTCCTGATTCAGCAGCAGCGCGACCGGCACGGAAATGATGACCGTGCCGCCGACCACGCAAGCCGTCCAGACGATCGTCCGGCGCAGCGAATCGAGAAACACGGGATCGGCGAAGACGGTATAGAAGTTCTTCAGGCCGGTGAAATCGCGAATCGCACCGAAGCGCGACACATCGTGCAGCGACTGGTACACGATGTTGAAGATCGGATAGCTGATGATGAACAGCGCGAGGATCAGGCTCGGCGCGATCAGCCACCAGGGCGCGGCGGCGCGCGGCGCGATGGAACGGCTCATGCGCGCTCGATCGACAGTTGCTTGGGCGTTGGAACTCATGAAGCCCTCGGGACGGGATGGGCCGGATGCAATACGGCGCACGCTTCGCATGAACAAAGCGCAGCGCGCGCTCATCGAACTTGAAGCCGCATCGACGTCGAGCCGATGCGGCTTCCGTACTTCGCTAACAGCGAATCTTCAACGACGGCTCAAGCGCGCCTCAATGGCCGAGCGCCTGGTTCGCCTGGTTTGCCGCCTGTTTCAGCGCATCGTCGGGCTTCGCCTTGCCGAGATAGACGGCCTGCATCGCGTTCGTCACGGCCTTCGCCGTGTCTTCCCAGCCCGTTACCGTCGGCGCGAAACGCGCTTGCGGCAACAAGGCGATGAACGCCTTCGTGTCGGCATCGTTGAACGCGGGGTCGGTGGCTTCCGCCTTCGTCGTCGGCAGGAAGCCTTCCGTGCTCGTGAACTCGACGCGCGGTTCCTTCGTGAACAGATAGTCGAGGAACTTCCACGCGTCCTTCTTCACCTTCGAGTTCTTGAACATCACGATCGAATCGGTGACGGCATACGTCGCGCCGTTCGTGCCGACGGGAACCGGGTCGATGCCGTATTTCAGATTCGGCGCTTCCTTCTTGATCTGCTTCGCGAGGAACGGCGCGGAGATCACCATCGCGACGCGGCCCTGCTTGAACAGGTTCTGCACGTCTTCGCGGCTGTAGCCCGTCACGCCCGGCTGCGTCAGCCCCTGGTCGATCATCGACTTGTACAGCGTCGCTGCCTTGATGCCGGCGGGTGAATCGAAGCCGGCCTTGCCTTGCTTGTTCAGTACGTCGCCGCCGTTGGTCCACAGCGCATAGTAGTAGTACACGTCGGTTTCGATTTCCTTGCCCTGCAGGCCGAAACCGGCGACGCCCTTCGCCTTCAGCTTCTTCGACGCATCGATCACGTCATTCCACGTCTTCGGGCCATTCGGATAGCCGACGCTCGCGAGCAGATCCTTGTTGTAGTAGAGCGCGCGCGCCGAAGCGGCGATCGGCAGGCCGTACGTCTTGCCGTTGATCTGGCCGGGGGCGAGAAACGGGCTGATGAAGCGGCCCTTGAAGTTCGCGTCCATGTAGCCGTCGAGCGGCTCGGCCACGTCGTCCTTCACGAAATCAAGCAGCCAGCGCGTGCCGACGATCGCGAGGTCGGCGTTGGCGTTGCCCGAGATGTCCGTTTGCAGCTTCTGTTGCAGCGTGTCCCAGTTCACGTCCTCGATCTTGATCGTGGTGCCGGGGTTGGCCTTCTCGAACTGGCGGGCCATTTTCTCGAAGTACGGGGCCGTCGCGTCGCTGTAGTGCGCGACCGTCACACGCACCGTATCGGCGTGCGCCGATAGGGCAAGACCCGCAAACGCGAGCGCTGCGGCGACTTTGCCGAGCGTAAGGGAAGCACGTGCATGCAACGACATTTCGTCTCTCCTGGGGTGATCCGCCGCCGTAGCCGGCTGCTTGGGTTGATTGTTTGAAAAAATCCTACACACGAAAAAAAATGTTGTCACGTAGGGCTGACGATATTTTTTGTTGTCCGGTTTTTTGCATAAGATGCCGTAAAAGATGGGCTTTTTGTGCGGTGCGGGTTTGGCGATGTATGTAGCGAACACATCATTCGCGAACCCTGAAAATGTGCACTATGTAGGAAATTTACACGGCGAGAGACGGTCTTGCGCGTCGAGCGCGGGCCGTTCGCGAACGCGGAGAGGACGGACATGAAGCGTGTCGTGCTGGTGACGGGAGCGTGCGGTGGAATCGGCAGCGTGTTGTGCCGGCGTTTCGTTGAAGACGGCGCGACGGTGCTCGCGCTCGACATCGACGCCGCCGCGCTGAACGAGCTTGCTTCAAGCCTGGGCGCCGACAATGTGACGCCCGTCGCCGTCGATCTCGGCAATGCCGACGCGGTGCGCGAGCGCGTCGCGCAAGCGGTGGCCGTGCGCGGCCCCGTCGACGTGCTCGTCGCGAACGCGGGCGCAGCGGACGGGCTGACGCTCGCGAAGACGGACGCGGCGAGCTGGCAACGCGACGTGCATCTGAACCTGAACGGCACGTATCACACGGTCGAAGCGGTGCGCGCGTCGATGATCGAACGGCAGCGCGGGTCGATCGTGCTGATCGGCTCGGTGAACGGCATGGCGGCGCTCGGTCATCCCGCGTACAGCGCGGCGAAGGCGGGGCTCATCAGCTACACGAAGTCGCTCGCGATCGAACTCGGCCGGTACGGCATTCGCGCGAACATCGTGTGTCCGGGCACCGTGAAGACGAAGGCCTGGCAGGCGCGCGTCGACAAGAACCCGCAGGTCTTCGAGAACCTGAAGAAGTGGTATCCGCTGCGCGACTTCGCGACGCCCGACGACATCGCCGATGCCGTGCTTTTTCTCGCGTCGCCGATGGCGCGCGTGATCACTGGCGTCGCGCTGCCCGTCGATGGCGGCCTGATGGCGGGCAATCGTCTGATGGCCGAGGAGCTGACGCTCGAATCGCTATAACGCTTTTAATGCCTTCGAACAGGCAACGTGACCGCATAACCGCAACGCGGCGACATGCAACGCCGCGCACGACGACGATGAGGACAGCATGGCAGCAGTGCAACTGAGCGGCATCTACAAGCGTTACGGCGACACGCAGGTCGTGCACGGCATCGACCTGCATATCGACGACGGCGAGTTCGTCGTGCTGGTCGGCCCGTCGGGTTGCGGCAAGAGCACGTTGATGCGAATGGTCGCGGGACTCGAGGAAATCAGCGGCGGCGAACTGACGATCGGCGGCACGCGCGCGAACGGCTTGCCGCCGCAGCAGCGCAATATCTCGATGGTGTTCCAGAGCTACGCGCTCTATCCGCATCTGTCCGTATACGACAACATCGCGTTCGGTCCGCGCATCCGCAAGGAAGCGTCGACGAGCTTCAAGCCGCGCATCGAGGCGGCCGCGAAGATGCTGAACCTCAGCGGCTACCTCGACCGCTTGCCGCGCGCGCTGTCGGGCGGCCAGCGTCAGCGCGTCGCGATGGGGCGCGCGGTGGTGCGCGAGCCGTCGCTGTTCCTGTTCGACGAGCCGCTGTCGAACCTCGACGCGAAGCTGCGCGTGCAGATGCGCACGGAGATCAAGGCGCTGCATCAGCGGCTGAAGAACACGGTGATCTACGTCACGCACGACCAGATCGAGGCGATGACGATGGCCGATCGCATCGTCGTGATGAACGCGGGGCGCATCGAGCAGATCGGGCGTCCGCTGGAACTGTACGACCGGCCGGCGAATCTGTTCGTCGCGAGCTTTCTCGGCTCGCCTTCGATGAACTTCGCGGCGGGCGAAGTGGTGAGCACGGCGAACGGCGTCGCATTGCAACTCGGCGACGGCGCGCAGATTCCGCTGCACGGCGCGAACGGCGCGAACGGCGTGAACGGCGTGAACGGTGTGAGCGGCGCGATCGCGAAGCCCGGCGCGAAGGTCACGCTCGGCGTGCGGCCCGAACATATCGAAGCATCGGACGAGGGGATTCCGATGGACGTCGAAGTGATCGAGCCGACGGGCGCGGAAACGCATCTGTACGGCAAGATCGGCGGCGCGTCGTGGTGCGTGACGATGCGCCAGCGCGCGTCGATCGAGCCGGGCCAGCGCGTGACAGTGCGCTTTCCCGGGCAGCACATGCACCTGTTCGATACGGAGAGCGGACGCAGACTTGGCTGATGGCACGGTACGGCGACGCGGCGACATGCCGTTGATTCACTTTCAATCCAAAGGAACGCACAGGTGTCCGCACCGAACCTGATTCCTCATATCCGCAGCGCGCTCGAATCGCTGCGGCCCGCCGAGCGCAAGGTCGCCGACATGGTGCTGTCGGATGTCGACTTCGCGATGCGCGCGAGCATCACCGAGCTTGCGCAGCGCGCGGATGTCTCCGAGCCTTCCGTCACGCGCTTTTGCCGTGCCGTCGGCGCGCACGGCCTGCGCGACTTCAAGATGCAGCTCGCGCAAAGCGTCGCGGGCGGAATGCCGTATGCGTCGCAGGCCGTCGCGCGCGACGACGATACGCAGGCGCTGATTCAAAAGGTCGGCGAAGCGGCCGTCGAAGGCATCATGCAGGCGCGCAGCGCGATCGACCCCGTCGCGGTGAATGCCGCGATGGCCGCGCTGGCGAGTGCGCGCCGCGTGTATTTCTTCGGCGTCGGCTCGGGTTCGGGACTCGTCGCGCAGGACGCGGCGTTGCGTTTCCTGCGGCTCGACATCGCCGCGAGCGCTTTTACGGATGGGCATTTGCAGCGCCTGTACGCAGGCCTGCTCGAACCCGGGGACGTCGCGTTCGCGATTTCGCATTCGGGGCGCAGCGTCGAAGTGAACGAGAGCATGCAGATCGCGAAGGAGCGCGGCGCGACGACGATTGCATTGACCAACGTAGGCTCGCGGCTCGCGTGGATGGTCGATATTCCGTTGCTGCTGCGTGTGCCGAGTCCCATCGATCCGAATACGCCGGGCGTGTCGCGGCTCGTGCATCTGTGCGTGATGGATGCGCTTGCGATCGGTGTCGCGTTGCGCCTCGAACCGCACACGCTGGAGAAGATGCGTCACGCGAAAGCGCGGCTGGCGCACGAAGCAGACGAGGCCGCCGAGGATGAGCCGCGTTAGTCAGGCGTTCGTCATCGATCTTTAGCGATGCACGTAGCCGAACCGCCGCGACAGACGTTGCGTCGCTGCAAGCAATGTTTGCGCGGCGCCGCCCTGCGTATCACTGTCGAAGCTCCCCGCCGTGCCCATCAGCGCGATCACGAGCACGATGCTGCCTGTGTGATCGAACACGGGCGCGGCCAGCGTGTTGATGCCGGGGATCGGCTTGTTGAGCGCGGTGTCGATGCCATGCTCGCGGATCTGCGCGAGACGCTCGGCATACGGTGGCGCGAGCTTTGCCGCGCGCGCATCGGTCGACGCGAAAATCTCCGCGCGCTGCGCACCCGCGAGACGCAGATGATCCTGCGCGAGCAGACCATGCCGCACATCGTCGGCGACATGGGCGGCGAACACGCGGCCGATCGCCGTGTTGACGAGCGACATCACGGTGCCCACGCGCAGGCTCACATGCAACGGCCGCGCCGATTCTTCGAGCCGCACGACGGTCGGTCCCAGCGGACCGAGCACGGCCATCGCGACGCTCATGCCTGTCGTCACCGCGAGGTCGACGATTTCGGGCTCCGCTTCGCGCGTCGGCGACAGGCGCTGCAATCCGATGAGACCCAGTTCGAGCGCAAGCGGCCCCGCTTCGAAACAGCCTAATGCATCGCGCCCGAGCAAGCCGATCTTCTGCAAGCTCACCAGATGCGGAAAGGCCTTCGCGGCCGGCATGCCCGCTGCCGCCGCCAGATCGCGCAACGACAACGGCTTGCCAGCCGCGACGAGAGCCGTGAGCAGCTCGCCCGTGCTGTCGAGCGACTGGATGCCGCGCTGCTGTTTTGCGTCGGCGGTTTCGGATGACGAGGTCTTGAGGGCTTCGTTCATGTTCAATGCGCCACGATATCCGCGCCGATCTCGCGCGCCGCGTTTTGCAGCGCCCGCGCGATCGGCCCTGTCCAGTTCACGTCGATTGCGCCGCTCGGGCCGATCACCGTCAGCGCGACGCATAGCTCGCCAGCGGCATCGAGCACGGGCACGGCAAGACTGCTGATGCCGGGGCTCGGCGCGTCGATGCCGCGTTCGATGCCGCGCTCGCGGATAGCGGCAAGCGTCGCGTCGAATGCTTTGCGTTCGGCGGGCGCGACGATGTCGGCCGTGTTGCCCGACTGGTTCGCCCACATCGTCTGCAGTTGAGCGGGCGCGAGGAATGCGCAGAACACGCGTCCCGTCGATGTGGCCGGCAACGACATCACCGTGCCCAAATGCAGGTTCACATGCAACGGAAAGCCCGCATGCTCGTAGCGGACGATGGTCGGCCCTTGCGGACCGGCCGTGCAGATCGCGACGCTGAAGCCGATCTCCTCGGCGAGCGCGGCGACGCGCGGCACGGCGGCGCGAAACGCAGGCTGGTTCGCGAGCCGCATCAGGCCGAGCCGCAATGAAAGCGGCCCCGGCTCGTAGCGTCCCGAGAGGTCGTCGCGCTTGATGAGGCCGAGCCGCGTAAGGCTCACGAGATACGCGTGCGCCTGGCCGGGCGCGATGTCGGCGGCCGATGCGAGGTCGGAGAGCGCGAGCGGCGCACGCGCCGTCGCGAGCGCATGCAGTAGCCGTCCGCCGACTTCGACGCTCTGGATGCCGCGCTGCTGCTTGCCCGCGCCCGTTTCGCTGTCTGTTGCTGCCTTGGCTGCCTTGCTCATGCCGCTCACGCCGTTCGTCCGCGCCGAAAAAAGGTCCATGTTAAACGAACGCGCGCCTTCGGCCGCCGCCGATCGCGCCGATCCAGTGAGCGTTCAGGGTAAACACGAAATTAGCATATAGCGATACGTTTAGCTATTGACAAATAATCGGCAACGTCTAAGATGGAATCAACCCGACGCGACAGCAACAGCCGCCGGGCAATTCCAACCCAATGGGGCGAGACAGTCATCCTGCAGTGCGCCGGCCGTTCGCATGGCGCACGCCGTCTCGCCCGTCGCACCATCAATTGACGGAGACGAGCATGGCCAAGGCATTCGCATCGCAAGCCGACCTCGAAGAGAAGAAGATCACGTGGACGCAGCTGTCCGACAACGCGTACGCGTACACGGCGGAAGGCGACCCGAACTCGGGCGTGATCGTCGGCGACGACGGCGTGCTGATCGTCGATACGACCGCGACGCCCGCGATGGCGCAAGACCTGATCGCGAAGATCCGCAGCGTCACCGACAAGCCGATCAAATACGTCGTGCTGTCGCACTACCACGCGGTGCGCGTGCTTGGCGCGTCGGCGTATTTCAACGAAGGCGCGCAGCAGATCATCGCGAGCCGCGGCACGTATGAAATGATCGTCGAGCGCGGCGAGGCCGACATGAAGTCGGAGATCGAGCGCTTTCCGCGCCTCTTTGCGGGCGTCGAAACGGTGCCGGGCCTCACGTGGCCGACGCTCGTGTTCGAGAAGGAAATCACGCTGTTCCTCGGCAAGCTCGAAGTGCGCATCGCGCATCTGGGCGCGGGTCATACGAAGGGCGATACCGTCGTGTGGCTGCCTTCGCAAAAGGTGCTGTTCTCAGGCGATCTCGTCGAATACGAGGCCGCGTGCTATTGCGGCGACGCGCAACTCGAACAGTGGCCCGCGACGCTCGAAGCGCTGCGCTCGCTGAACGCCGAGAAGCTGGTGCCGGGCCGCGGCCCCGCGCTCACCACGCCTGAAGACGTGAACAAGGGCCTCGACTATACGAAGGACTTCGTCACGACGCTCCTGCAAAGCGGCCGCGAGGCCGTCGCCGAAAAGCTCGATCTGAAGGCCGCAATGGCGCACACGCGCAAGGCGATGGACCCGAAGTTCGGCCAGGTCTTCATCTACGAGCACTGCCTGCCGTTCGACGTGTCGCGCGCGTATGACGAGGCGAGCGGCATCACGCATCCGCGCATCTGGACCGCGCAGCGCGACAAGGACATGTGGGACGCGCTCCAGGCGTGATTCCAGGCGTGATGCGTGGCGGCATGGACGAAGCACAAAGCAGACGGATGGAGACAGCAGAATGAGCAGCATCGACTACCAGACCTTGTCGTTCGAATACCGGCGCTGCGCCGAGCAGGACAACGGCGCGGCGAAGCATCCCGTGATCGTGGTCGGCGCGGGGCCCGTCGGTCTCGCGACGGCAATCGATCTCGCGCAGCACGGCGTGCCCGTCGTGCTCGTCGACGATGACTGTTCGCTTTCGACAGGTTCGCGTGCGATCTGCTTTTCGAAGCGCTCGCTCGACATCTTCGATCGCCTTGGCTGCGGCGACCGGATGGTCGACAAGGGCATCAGCTGGAACGTCGGCAAGGTGTTCCTGCAGGACGAACTGCTGTACACGTTCAATCTGCTGCCGGAGGCGGGGCATCATCGTCCCGCGTTCATCAACTTGCAGCAGTACTACGTCGAAGGCTTTCTGCTCGAACGTGCGCAGTCGCTGCCGAATATCGACATCCGCTGGAAGAACAAGGTGGTCGGCTTGCAGCAGCACGGCGAGCCGGGTTCCGCCGATGCGTTCGTCACGCTGACCGTCGAGACGCCCGATGGCGAATATCCGTTGTGCGGCCGCTATGTGATTGCCGCCGACGGTTCGCGCAGCCCGATCCGCAACATGATGGGCCTCGACAGCAAAGGCCGTGTGTTCAAGGACCGTTTCCTGATCGCCGACGTGAAGATGGAAGCGGAGTTTCCGAGCGAGCGCTGGTTCTGGTTCGATCCGCCGTTCCATCCGAATCAGTCGGTGCTGCTGCATCATCAGCCCGACAACGTGTGGCGCATCGACTTTCAGCTCGGCTGGGACGCGGACCCCGTTCTCGAGAAAACGCCCGAGCGCGTGCTGCCGCGTGTGCGCGCGCTGCTCGGCCCGGATGTGAAGTTCGAACTGGAATGGGTCAGCGTCTACACGTTCTCGTGCCTGCGCATGGAGCGCTTCCGGCATGGCAACGTGGTGTTTGTCGGCGATGCCGCGCATCTCGTGTCGCCGTTCGGCGCGCGCGGCGCGAACAGCGGTTTCCAGGACGCGGAGAACATCGCTTGGAAGCTCGCGATGGTGCTGGACGGCCGCGCGCCGGATACATTGCTCGATACGTACGCGAGCGAACGCGAATATGCAGCCGACGAGAACATTCGCAACTCGACGCGTTCCACCGATTTCATCACACCGAAGTCGCCCGTCAGCCGCACGTTCCGCGACGCCGTGCTGAAGCTCGCGCGTAAGCATCCGTTCGCGCGTGCGCTCGCAAACAGCGGACGTCTTTCGGTGCCTGCGGTGCTGCGCGATTCGACGCTCAACACGGCCGATTGCGACAGCTTCGAAGACAAGATGGTGCCGGGGACTTCGTGCGCGGACGCGCCGGTCTTGCTGAATGGCGGGCCCGCCTGGCTGCTCGCGCAATTGGGCGAGGTGTTCACGGGCGTGCTGTTCTGCGGCAAGGACGGCATCGACGCCGCGACGCAACGTGCGCTGAACGCGCTGCACGATGGACCGATTCCGTTGAAGCTGGTCATCGTCGCGCGTGATGGCGAGGGCGATGCGGTACGCGATCCGAAGGGCGCCGTCGTGCTTGAAGATGCCGAACGTCTTGCGTTCTCGCGTTACGACGCGACGCCCGGAACGTTCTATCTGATCCGTCCGGACCAGCATGTGTGCGCGCGCTGGCGCACGCTCGATGCGGCGCGCGTCGAAGCCGCGCTCAAGCGGACTTTGTGCGTGGAAGGTATTGCGTAAATGCAGCGTACGGAGCAACAGGAGACAACGGTGGCACTCATCACGCAACTCAATCTGACACAACCCGACGACTTCTACGAAGCGCTGATCGACATGCATCGCGACTTCGATGAAGCACAAAGCCAGGCGGCCAACGCGCAGCTGATCCTGCTGCTGGCGAATCATATCGGCGACTACGCGACGCTGATGGAAGCGATTCGATATGCGCGCGAAGGCGTCGACGGAACGAATCTTCCGGCTGCTGCCGGGCATGCAGCGGACGCGCCGCGCGTCGCGGCCTGATCTTTTTGATGCGGCTCGTAGCGTAAGCACACGCGAGCCGCCGCTTTTCCCACAGCCTCACACCTTCACAACCTCACAACACGGCGCAACAGACGCCGGACCCGCTGGGTCCGTTGGACCCGTATTGTCTGGAGATCCTGATGAGTCAGTCCATGAGCCACTCCGTTCCGCATGCCTATGAGCCTGGTGGTTCCGCCGCCGCGCAGCACGACGACACGGCGCTTTATCGCAAGGTCACGTTGCGCATCGTGCCGTTTCTGTTTCTCTGCTATGTCATTTCGTTTCTCGATCGCATCAACATCGGCTTCGCGCAATTGCAGATGAAGCATGATCTCGGCTTCAGCGATGCGATGTATGGACTCGGCGCGGCCGTCTTCTATATCGGCTACGTGGCGTGCGAAGTGCCGAGCAATCTGCTGTTGGCCCGCTTCGGCGCGCGCCGCACGTTCACGCGGATCATGCTGCTGTGGGGCGCGGCGTCGGTGTGCATGATGTTCGTGTCGCGACCGTCGCATTTCTATCTGCTGCGGTTCATGCTCGGCGTGTTCGAAGCGGGCTTCTTTCCGGGCATCGTGCTGTATCTGACGTACTGGTATCCCGCGCGACGGCGCGCCGTGATCCTGTCGATCTTCTTCGCGGGCGTCGCAGTGGCCGGCGTGCTCGGCGGACTCGTCTCGGGCTGGATCATGCGCGACATGGCGGGCGTCATGGGCCTGTTCGGCTGGCAATGGATGTTCGCGATCGAAGGCGCGCCCGCTGTCGTGCTCGGATTGCTCGCTGCGTTCTGGCTCGTGGACGGGCCGCAAAAGGCCGCGTGGCTCACGCAGCAGGAGAAGGATCATCTGATCGCGCAACGCGACGCCGAGCATCGTCCCGCGAGTTCGCATTCTTCACGCTCGTTCATCGACGCACTGCGCAATCCGCGCGTCTATTTGTTCGCGTTCATCTATTTCTCGCTGACGTGCGCATCGTTGACGCTCAACTTCTGGATGCCGTTGATGATTCGCGATTTCGGCGTGCATGACGTGCTGTGGATCAGCCTGTACACGGTGATTCCCAACGCAATCGGCGCTGTCGGGCTGATTCTGATTGCGCGTCATTCGGACCGTCACGGCGAGCGCCGCAGGCATTTCGCCTTTTGCACGATGGGAGGCGGCATTGCGCTCTCGTTGCTCACACTGCATCTGAGCAGCTTTGCCGCGATGCTCGGCATTCTGTCGATTGCGGCCGTGCTGATCTTCGCCGCGCTGCCGATCTTCTGGACCGTGCCGTCCGGTTATCTGTCCGGCAAGGCGGCGGCCGCGGGCATCGCGCTGATCAGCAGCATCGGCATTACGAGCGGCATCGTGAGCCCGTGGGTAATCGGGATCATCAAGACGCAAACGGGCAGCATGGACGACGCGCTCTATCTGCTGACCGCACTGCTCTTCATGAGCGGCATCGCATTGCTGCGCGGCGTGCCTGCACAGCGCAGCGCGGACCAGGCATCTGCCTGATTTCCTAGACCTGCACCGATGGAATGCTCTTCATGCAACGCAGCGCGAACATCGATCGGCTGTGTCGAATGCCGGAGATCTTGTAGAGCTTTTCGCGCAGGAAGCGTTCATAGCCCGCCGTGCCATCGACGGCCACCTTGATCAGATAGTCGTATTCGCCCGACACGAGATACGCCTCGAGCACTTCGGGCAGCGTCGCGAGTTCGGCGCCGAAGCGGGCCAGCGCGTCATCGTCGTGCCGGTCGAGCGTGACCTCGATCAGCACGACATCCGCGAAACCCAGCTTCTGCTGGTCCAGCAACGCGACGTAGCCGCGGATATAACCGTCGGCTTCGAGTTGACGCGTGCGGTTCCAGCACGCAGTAGTCGACATGCCGACGAGCTCGGCCAGCTCGGCATTCGACAGGCGAGCGTTCTTCTGCAGCGCGCGCATGATCGCGCGGTCCTGGTTGTCCAGCGGGCGGGTGCGGGCTTGCATGATGTGCGTTTGGAAGAATACTCGGAGAATTTCTATTCTACCGGAACGATATTCCGCCCATGGCCCGTCTTTCGCCTGAGACAGGAAGCCTATCCACGGGCATCGCCGGTATATTCTTCACCATGCTTCCTTGCCCGCAACGACAGGCGGATGACCCTCCGTCAACGGGTGCCGCGTCATTCGCAAGATGGCGCCGGCAGGGATGGTCAGCGGCGAAACCCACGCCGTGCGGCGCGTTCATCGGTCACGGAAGCATTCATCCTCTGCGCGGTTCTTGCGCGTCTCTTCCCCGCTTCTATTCGTACGCCTGTTTTTTGTCGTATCGACAGGCGCTTTTATTACTAAAACAATCAACCTATATTGCAGAAACAATACCTGTCATCGCGGACGTGATTCCAGTCGGGCCCGGCGTTGAATCACGCGTGCGCGCCACGTCGCATCGTCAAGTCATGGCGGTCTTCGGCAGACGGCCATGCTTCAACCAGCAGGGGGAGCCATGTCTACGTCACCTCTTTTCGATGCGCCGCACGATTCCAGCGATTTGGCGGGGCAGGCCGATTCGCGCCTGCACAACCGCGACCTCGCGCCCGTTCCGCACGATCGTCGCACGTGGACGGGCTATAGCATCTTTGCGATGTGGATGTCCGACGTGCACAGCGTCGGCGGCTATACGTTCGCGGCGAGCCTCTTTTTGCTCGGCATTTCCGGCTGGCAGGTGCTGATCGCGCTGACGGTCGGCATTCTTGTCGTCTACATGCTGATGAACTGGGTCGGCAAACCGAGCTATATGCACGGCATTCCGTTCCCGGTGATGGCGCGGGTGAGCATGGGCGTGATGGGTGCAAATCTCGCGGCGATGATTCGCGGCGTGGTCGGCATCGTCTGGTATGGCGTGCAAACGTACTTCGCGTCCAAAGCAGTTGCGACACTGCTGCTTTTGTTCATTCCTGCTTCGGCGGCATTGCGTGAAGTGAGTTTTCTGAAACTCGATGGCCTGGGCTGGGTGAGCTTTCTTTTCATGTGGATATTCCAGCTCTTTATTTTTCAACGCGGGATGGAGACGATCCGCAAGTTCATCGATTTTTGCGGGCCAGCGGTATACGTCGTGATGTTCGCGCTGATGGCGTGGATTCTTTCGCAAGCGGGGCTTGGCAGCTTGAGCCTGACTCTTGGCGGCAAAACGCTGACGGGCACGGAACAGTTTGCGGGCATGGGTAATGCCATACTTCTCGTGGTCAGTTATTTCGCCGCGTTGCTGCTCAATTTCGGCGACTTCTCGCGTTTCGCAAGAAGCGAGCAGCAGATGAAAGTCGGCAATTTCCTTGGCCTGCCCGTCAACTTCATCGTCTTTGCGATCATTACCGTCATCGTCACGTCGGGTAGCGCGAGCGTATTCGGTTCGATGATCATGGACCCTGTCGCGATCGTCGCGCACATCCAGAACAAGGTGGCCGTGGTGATCGGCAGCCTGACGTTTATCGTGGCGACAATGGGCATCAATATCGTCGCCAATTTTGTTTCGCCTGCCTATGATCTCGCCAACCTCTTCCCGAAGCATGTCGATTTCAAGCGCGGCGGTCTGATCGCGTCCATTCTTGCCGTGCTCGTTTGTCCATGGATTTTTGTCGACAGTCCAAAGGCTATTACGATTTTCGTCAGCGTGTTCGGCTCCGTGCTCGCACCGCTGTATGGCGTAATGATGGCCGACTTCTACCTGATCAAGAAGCAGCAGGTGCAAACGGCCGAACTCTATACGATGGCGCCGACGGGCCGTTTCTACTACGACGGAGGCTGGAACAAGGTGGGTGTTGCGGCGCTCGTCCTGTCGGGATGCATCTCCGTGGGTTGGGAGTTGTGCACACAGTTACTGCACGTGCTGCCCGAAAACAATTTCGGCTGGCTGATCGGTGCGGTTGCGGGCGCGGTGCTGTACGTGGCGATGATGCGGTTCGCGCGGAGAACCTGAAAGAATGACCGGGCACGCGTTCGTCCTCGCTAAAGTTCTCCGAGGCGAAATAATATGGGCTCGGGAAAAGCCTTAATGGACCGATTTCGGCGCTAGTTTGTCTTTAGACACCGATCGAATTATTCGATACTCAGATGTCGATTCGTGGCGCGCGCCCATGGCGTGCCACCGTCGCCATATGCGCGCGCGTATATAGCAAGAGCCGCCGAAGCAATAACCCATACTGCTACGACTCTTTCGAACGGACACGAAGATGGACCGGCTGGACGCGTTAAGGCTGTTTGTCGAAATCGCCGAAGCCGGGAGTTTTTCCGCGGCCGCGCGAAAGAGCACGATCTCGACTTCGACAGTCACGCTTGCGCTGCAAAAGCTGGAAGAAGAAGTCGGTGCGCGACTCATTACGCGCACGACCCGGCGACTGTCATTCACGCACGAAGGTCAACGTTTTCTCGACGATGCGCGCCGCGTGCTCGCCGACTGGGATGCCGCAATACTGAGCCTGCGCGACGACGGCCCGTTGAACGGACCGATCCGTCTCACGGCCAGCAACGACTTCGGCCGGACCCGCGTCGTGCCATTGCTCGACAAGTTCATGGGCCTGCATCCGCAAGTGCAGGTGTCGCTGCTGTTGACGGACGGCGTGGTCGATCTCGTCGATCAGCGTCTGGACCTTGCGTTGCGCAACGGACCCCTGATCGATTCGCGGCTCAAGGCGCGGCTGCTGCTGACGGGCCCGCTCGTCGTCTGTGCGGCGCCGTCGTACTGGACGGCGCAAGGCAAACCGATGCACCCGTCGCAACTTTCTTCGCACAATTGCCTGATATTCGCGCGGCCCGATGGACCGCTGTCGGACTGGCCGTTCATCATCGACGGCAAGAAGGTGTCGGTGAAAGTATCGGGAAACCGCGTCGCGAGCGATGGCAGCGTGTTGCGCGAATGGGCTGTCAACGGCTATGGCGTGGTCCTCAAGAACCGTTGGGACATCTATCACGAACTGATGTCCGGCCGGCTCGAAACCGCGCTGGACTCGTTCATCGGCGAACGCGTCGATCTGTTCGCGGTCTATGTGGGCGCCGTGCCGAGCCGGCGCGTCGGCACGCTGATCGACTTCATTGCGCACGAGCTTGCCGTCGACGATGCGCTCGAACTGCACCCACTAGACAGCACGCGTCCTCTCTAGCACGAGAGACGTTTCCATTGTTCAGACCTGAATCCGGCAGGCATGCAGCGTTGCCGGGTTGCACCCGTATTCAAAAGCAGGTAGCCTAACTGCGATTGATTTAGTCGGAGTGGACATGTCTCATATCAGCGCGGGCGTCGAATACGGGTTGCACTGCCTGCTTTACCTGACCGAACAGGCGCCAGGGGGCGTAACGGAAGCGAGCGTGCGCGATCTCGCGGAACTGCAAGGCGTACCCGCCGATTACGTCGCGAAGCTGTTCACGAAGCTGCATAAGGCGGGGCTCGTCATTGCAACAGAGGGCGCGAAGGGCGGCTTTGCATTGGCGCGTCCGGCGAACCAGATTTCGGTACTCGATGTCGTGACGGCCATCGACGGCGACAAGCCACTGTTCGAATGCCGCGAAGTGCGCACGCGCTGCGCGGTATTCGGCGAGACCGCGCCGACATGGGCGTCGAGCGGCGTCTGCTCGATCCACGCTGTGATGCAAAACGCCGAGAAGCGCATGCGCGAGGCGCTGGCATCGCAATCGCTTTCGGAACTGGCGACGCGTACATCGGCGAAAGCGCCACGCACGTTCGGGCCGCAAGTCGTGAAGTGGCTCGAAGGGCGTGCGACTGGCCGGCGCCGGGAGCGCGGCGATCGTCTTCGGGCACACGACGCGGAACGATAGATCGCCGGGTCATATTCCCCGCGAGTTCGACGCGAAAGGCCGCAGCATTGACGCTGCGGCCTTTTTGTTTGCGCATCGAAAGGGCCGCATACTTGCGGCTGATGATTTACGCTGTCTCGAGTTGCTCACTGCCGGTGCGTTCCCGCTCCCATGTCGCCCAATCGGTCGCTACGGCTGCGAGGTCCGCATGCGCGCGCTTCAACGCGTCAATGCGTGCTTCCTGATCGGAGAACTGCAGCGGCTGCGCATCGACGAAGGTCGGGTCGTCGACACCGATGAAGCCGAACGCTGCCTTGAGCGCCGGCGTCAACGCATCCATCGACGAGAACACGTTGCCGGGGCGCAAATCCGCGCCACGCGTGGTGATAAACAGTACTTTCTGACGATTCAACTGGCCGACGATGCGCCCATCGTCCGTCGTCTTGTAGGTGATGCCGGCACGCGTGATGTTGTCGATGAACGCCTTGAACGCGGACGGCATCGACCAGTTGTACATCGGCATCGCAAAGACGAAAGCATCGGCCTCGAAGAGGCGCTTGCAGAGCGCGTCGGAAGCAGCGAGCGTCGCGCGCATTTCATCGGTGCGCTCCTGTTCGTCGCGATACGTCGCAATTGCAAATGCCTCGGTGACGTGCGCCGGCGTATCGACAGTGACATCGAGGTAATCGACTTCGACCTCCACGCCTTCGCTGCGCAAGTTGTCGATGAACTGGCGCGACAGTGCGCGGGAATTGGACCGCTCGCGCTTAGCGCTCGAATCGACGTGAAAAATCTTCATGTTTGCTCTCCAGTTGCAACGTTTTTGAAAACCGGCGCCGCACTTTGGCGGCAGAAGACGGCTGCGTCATTCGCGTGCGACGGGACCTTCGTTTGCGTCACGTCTCTGTTACTGCGACTAGCGATATCGTAGTTGCGAGAATAGTGGGTTTGTGAATTCAATGCAACGGAGAGGATGCGGATGGAGATTCCCGGCGTCGTGCATCCGGAATTCGTGTGAAGAAGCGAGAGGCCTTATGCAGTGAGGCTTACGCGGTTATCGAGGTAGACGGCTAGAACATCGATGATGAAAACGGGAAACAGTGTTTCGCGGAATGCATCGTACGTGCCAAAGAAAACAGCGGCCATTTGGCCGCCGTTGAACAGGAAAGAAGTCGAGCGTATGGCAACGACACACAAATATCTAAGGTTTCTCCACTTCCTTATATACATTTACGCGCGGACGAATCGACGGTCGAGACTAATCGAGTACGATGCCCCTCGCATAGCCCGGGCACTTCCGACGCCAGAATCATTCGATTGCGGTTTGCGGGGAAATACGTTTCGCATGCACGCGGACGGAACACGGGATCACCGCGTCGAATTGGCCTGCCGGTGAGCACGCAGAAGGCGTCCTTGCGCGCGAGGCCGATCCGCCATACCTGATCCGCGTAATGGCCCGAGCGCGGGTCGCTCCAGCACACGCTAAGCGTTTTCGACGACAGAAGTTCGAGAATTGAAATATGCGCCGGCGGCGGTTCCACTTCGACAGGTTCCAGTGCTTCGGGCGGCGGCCGTTTGGTCATGCGGAATTTCTTCTTTGGACCGTATTGCGCTTTTCTGGTTGATTCGAGCGTCGAGGGTGTGGGCATCAAAACGCCCACCAATGCGCGTCGAACAATATCTTCTTCGACCGGACGAGTCATCATTCACCTCCGTCACAGAGTTTGGCTGGCGGCTCGCGATCGCGCGGCCGAGGTGCTGCTGCTGACGTCAACGTTGTTGTACGGTGTGGCTCGCAAGGCAATTTGTTTGACATGCCTGCATGGCGCAGCGATGCTCAACATCGATTTCAGGCATCGACGCGCCAGACTCTATATTGGACGTTCGGACCGCAATACGGCAAGCTAAGCTTCGCCGATCAAGGGGCAATATCGCCTGGTAAGGGGTTGGTCGACGCGCGTCGCAAAGACGATGAGCGCGTGCATCGCACGCTGGATAAAGGCGCGCAACGATCCAGTGGCCGATAGCCACTACCGACGGGCAACCAAATGCTTGAAGTTTGCGCGCGTGCCTTGCTTTCCGTCGCTCTGATTGGATAAGCGTCAAATATGCACTCGGCTTACTTCTTGTCCCACATCACGAGATCCTTATCGTTGTCGTCCGCGACAAAGATGGCGAGCAGCTTCGCAGGCTTGGTCTTGCTGGCGTTTTCGCTGATCAGATGGTGAGCGCCGGGTGTTTCCGTCCAGCTTTCACCCGCGTGATACACGCGCGCTTCGCCGTCGTCGACCTTGCTGCGAATTTCGCCCTGCAGCACATAGCCAACCACGAACGCCTGCCCATGGCGATGCGGCGGCGAAACGCCACCCGGTTTGTAGTCGACGACGACGGCCGTCATGGTCTTGCCCGGCACGTTTGCAATGGCGGTCTGGAACGCCGGGCTGATGTGCTCGTGCGAACCGTCGATGCCATGCGCATGGGCGGCGTGCGATGCACCGAACGCGATACACGCTGCGGCAGTGGATGCGAGAACGGTCTCGACGAAATTCATTTTCTACTCTCCGATACAAAGCATTTCTGATGGTTGCGACGATGGAAGTCGGATACGAACGTGCGTTTATAACTGCGACTAAGTAAATCGTAGTTCAGAGAGTAAACGCTTTGCTGGAACTGTGCAAGCAACGTCCCGCGTGCCACCGTGAACGTATGAAAGATCCGTAACGCGCCCGCTTTCCCATATAGCGAGATGTTGGTCCCTGCTCATCGCAATCGATCGACGGTTCGACGTGTGGATGCCAACGTCACATTCCGCTTGCGATGTTTGTCAAGCATGTCTAGAATCGTCATCATTGACATTAGAGTCAAACATAACGAGCGGCTCGTTCCGCTCCCTGAAAAACCGCCACGCAGCGCGCGGCTTCAAGCGGAACTCTTCACCATGTCTACAGATGCATCCCTCTCGTCGACGGCCGGCGCGGGCCGTATCGCCGTATGGCGACATATCTTTGCGGGTTTCAGCGCGAGTCTCGTCGGTATCGGACTCGCTCGCTTTGCCTATACGCCGCTTATTCCGCCGCTGATCCAAGCGCGCTGGTTCGCGGCATCGGATGTCGTGTACCTCGGCGCGGCCAATCTCGCGGGCTACCTGATCGGCGCGCTGCTCGGACGCCCTCTTGCGCATCGCGTGACGAACACGTCGGCATTGAGAGCGATGATGTTGCTCGTTACGGCGGCGTTTCTTGCGTGTGCGTTTCCGGTATCGGTGGCGTGGTTCTTCTTCTGGAGATTGATGTCGGGCGTGGCGGGCGGAACGATCATGGTGCTGGTCGCCGCAACCGTGCTGCCGCACGTGCCCGCGGCTCGCAAGGGGCTTGCAAGCGGAGCGATCTTTCTCGGCCTCGGCGTCGGCATCGCGGCTTCGGGCACGATCGTTCCTCTGCTGCTCAACCTCGGCTTGCAGAATACGTGGATCGGCATTGCCGCCGTGTCCGCCGCGCTGACATTGGCAACATGGCATGGATGGCCGTCTGCAACGCACGCGTTGCACGTTTCATCGGCGTCTCACACTGTGAAGACGCGCGAGCCTTCGGCGGTCCGCGCGCTTTACGTCGAGTACGCATTGATGGCGCTCGGCCTCGTTCCCACGATGGTCTTTCTCGTCGACTTCATCGCGCAGGGGTTCGACGCGGGCGCGCACATCGGTGCGTCGTACTGGATTCTCTATGGCGTGGGCGCGATCTTCGGCGCGCCTGTATATGGTTTGGTCGCAGACCGCCTGGGCGGACGTTTCGCTATCCGCGTGCTGTCGCTGCTGCAAGTCGTGGCGGTTGCGGCGCTTGCGATGTCGAGCAACAGGGTGCTGGTCGGCGCGCTGACGCTGCTGATCGGCAGCTATCCGCCCGGTATCGTGCCGACGATGCTCGCGCGCATCCACGAAGTCGTGCATGACCACGGCAAGCAGCACGTCGTGTGGAGCCGCGCGACGACGACCTTTGCAGCGTTTCAGGCGATCGCTGGCTACGCATATTCGGCAATCTTCAACGCGAGTGGCGGCAATCATCGTTTGCTGTTTGCAATCGGCGCGGTGGCGCTGACGTTCGTTGTCGTCGCGGACTGCGTGGCGCCGTGGCTCGCGCGAGAGTCTGAACAAAACGGGAGCATCACATAGTGGTTTTCACGAGCGGCACTTTGGTTCTTGAAAACGCCGCCGGCCGAATCGTCTATAAAAGATGGAGTGCTTTGACTTAACAAAGATTAACTACCGCTCCTGCTTTTGACATACGACAATTCGATCATTCAGTCTCGTATGGTTCGTGCAGGGATGACATCGACAGGAGGCGTTCGATCGTGAAGGCCGGGGCAGATCGTTCACTCGGGAGCGTCCTCGACGACGCCGACGCTCTGCCGCAAGCGCGCACGCACCGCAGCCGCACACGCTTGACATTCACGCCGACTCTTTTCGTTCTCGGCGTCTGCGGCTGGTCGCTGATCGAGACGCCTGCCGAACTCGACCCTTCGTTGGGCCACCTGGGCATCGCAGCGCTCGCGATCGCAAAGATTCTCTGGGCCGTAATAGGCGTTGCGGCTGTGCGTGGCGTCAGGCGCGCGCAGTGGCTATTTTCTTTTCTGTGCGGACTGAGCCTCGTCGCAATCGTACCCGGACTGCCTGTCGAACTGAACGAGTCGGTGTGGGTGTTCTCGCAGTCGCTGATCGAATGTCTGCTCAAGGCGGGTGCTTTGCTCGCGTTGGGCCTTTCGCGTGCATCGCGCTCTCGCGGCATGGCAGTCGTCGCATGGAATGTCGTCAGCGAGTCTTCTTCCGATACCCTCGAGCAACGCTAAATGTACTAGACGGTTAGCGGTCGCCTGAACAGATCGCGTGCGATCGAGCAGAACAGATCGGTCGTGGGACTTTGATCCTGCAGACGGCGGCTCATGATAATCGGCGACGACACCTGCGCGTCGTCGAGCGAACGATACGTCACGCCTCGTGCGCGCAAACCTCTGACGCTTTCCGGCACAAGGCACACGCCGACCTGCGCGGCGACAAGGCCGAGCGCCGTCTGCAACTCGCGTACTTCATGGACGGCCGCGGGTTCGACGGCATGATCGCGGAAGGCGGAGAGCTGCTGGTCCGCATAACTGGGCCGTGGCGTGGACGGATAGATGATCAGCGTTTCTTTCGCAAGCGCATCGAGCGTCAACGTCCCGTTTTCCGCGAGCGCATGGCCGGCGGGCAATGCGGCGATCAGCGTCTCTTCGACGAGCACCTCACGCGCCAACTGCGGTTCGTCGAAACGCAGCCGACCAAAGCCGACATCGATGCGTCCACCTTTTAGCGCGCTCAGTTGCTCGATCGTGAACATCTCGATCAGCGAAATCTGGATGAGCGGCGCCGCTTCCCTGAATGCGCGGATCACGTCGGGCAACGGGCCGTACAGCGTCGACGGCACGAAGCCGATGACGATGCGCTCGGCGAGTTGCGCGAGGCGTCGCGTGAGAGGCAGCAACTCGTCGCTCTCTTCGAGCAGGCGCTTGGCCTGCGCGTAAAAGACACGTCCGGCTTCCGTTAGCTTGAGCGGGCGCGCGCCCCGTTCGAAGAGCGCAAGGCCCACGCTGTCTTCGATCTGCTGGATCTGCCGCGAGAGGGGCGGCTGCGTCATGTTCAGCCGTTCGGCGGCGCGCGTGAAGTTCCTTTCTTCCGCGACCGCGACGAAATAGCGAAGTTGGCGCAGTTCCATCTATGCCCTGAAGGTATGGAAATAGACTCAATCGGTCTTGGACGGATTCCGCTGGCACCCCTAGTATGGGACCAACAGCAGGAGAGCCGTATGATACCAAGCCCCATACAGATACAAGCCGTAGACACCATTCTCGTCGATGTTCCCACGATCCGGCCGCATCGCCTGTCCGTTGCTACGATGAATTGCCAGGTCCTTGTGCTGATCCGGATTCAATGCGCGGATGGTATAGCGGGCTGGGGCGAGGCGACGACGATCGGCGGTCTCGCTTATGGCGAGGAAAGCCCCGAGAGCATCAAGACCAATATCGACACCTACTTCGCGCCGATGCTCAAAGGCATGGATGCGGCGCGCCCCGGCCAGATCATGACGAAGCTACGCGAGAGCTTTCAAGGCAATCGCTTTGCAAAGTGCGCGATCGAAACGGCGCTGTTCGACGCGCAAGCTCGACGCTTCGGCGTGCCGCTGTCGGAACTGTTCGGCGGCCGCGTGACGGATTCCGTCGAAGTCGCGTGGACGCTTGCGAGCGGCGACACGGGCCGCGATATCGACGAAGCGCATCAGATGCTGGAAATGAAGCGCCATCGTGTGTTCAAGCTGAAGATCGGCACGCGTGTGCCCGCTGACGACGTCGCGCATGTTGCCGCGATCAAGGCCGCCGTGGGCGACCGTGCACAAGTGCGGGTCGATGTGAATCAGGCGTGGAGCCAGGCCGAAGCGATGTGGGCCATCGAGCGGCTCGCGGATACAGGCTGCGATCTGATCGAGCAGCCAATTGCCGCCGAAGATCGACGCGGCCTCAAGCGTCTCACGCATCTGTCGAAGGTGCCCATCATGGCCGACGAAGCATTGCACGGCCCCGTCGATGCATTCGATCTCGCGAGCACTCACGCTGCCGATGTATTCGCCGTGAAGATCGCGCAGTCGGGCGGCCTGACGGGCGCGGCGAGCGTGGCCGCAATTGCGCTCGCATCGGGTGTCGACCTGTATGGCGGCACGATGCTGGAAGGCGCGCTCGGCACGATCGCTTCTGCGCAACTGTTCAGTACCTTCCGCGAATTGAAGTGGGGTACCGAACTTTTCGGGCCGCTGCTTCTCACCGAAGAAATTCTCGTCGAGCCGCTGCGCTACGAGAACTTCGCGTTGAAGTTGCCGCAAGGCCCGGGCCTCGGCATTCAACTCGACCTCGACAAGATCGAGAGATTGCGCCGCGATGCGAAGCGCGGCGCGCGTGTAGTGAAGCTATGACGGTGCTGACACGGCCCGTTAAGCATCGTCGTCAGTGATTGGACTAAAGGAGACATCCCCATGGAAATCAAAGCCATCGACGCCCTGTTGAACACGATCAACGAGAGCGCCACGCACGAAGGCAACGCCCGTACGAAGCAGGTGGTCAACCGCATCATTCGCGATCTGTTCATCACGATCGATGAACTCGATGTGACGCCGAACGAATTCTGGTCGGCGCTGAATTACCTCGGCGAAGCGGGGCAAAGCGGTGAGCTCGGCCTGCTGGCGGCGGGTCTTGGCTTCGAGCACTTCCTGGACGTCCGTCTCGACGAAGCGGAAAAGAATGCAGGTATCGCGGGTGGCACGCCGCGCACGATCGAAGGTCCGCTGTATGTGGCTGGCGCGCCGGAATCGACGGGCCATGCGCGTCTGGACAACGGCAACGAGCCGGGCGAAACGCTGGTGATGCGTGGCCGTGTGCTCGCCGAAGACGGTCAGCCGCTGCGCGGCGCGCTGGTTGAAGTGTGGCATGCGAACCATCTCGGCAACTACTCGCACTTCGACAAGTCGCAGCCCGAATACAACCTGCGCCGCTCGATCCGCACCGATGAAAACGGCAACTACAGCTTCCGCAGCGTGGTTCCCATCGGCTATAGCGTGCCGCCTGAAGGCAAGACGCAGCAGCTGCTCGATCTGCTCGGCCGTCACGGTCATCGTCCCGCGCACATTCACTTCTTCGTGTCGGCGCCGGGCTATCGCAAGCTGACGACGCAGATCAATATCGAAGGCGATCCGTATCTTTGGGACGACTTCGCGTTCGCCACGCGCGAAGGCCTCGTGCCCGCGCTGAAAAAGGAAGAGGGCGCGACGGGCAAGCCGTATGGTATCGACGGCCAGTTCGCGCTGATAGACTTCGACTTCAATCTCGTCAAGGAACGCAACGACGTGCCGACGAGCGAAGTGGAGCGTGCTCGCGCCTGATCGCGCGCATTGAAAACGCGGCGTGTAGCGAATGTCGCGCAATCATCCGAAAGTCACTCGAAACAAGCGGAGTACCCGAATGCTATTTCACGTGAAGATGGTCGTTAAGCTGCCGCCCGATATGCCTGTGGAGCGCGCGAACGAATTGAAGGCCAATGAAAAGGCCATGGCGCACCGGCTGCAGAAAGAAGGAATCTGGAGACACTTGTGGCGTATCGCCGGACTGTATGCGAACTACAGCGTGTTCGACGTGGAAAGTCCCGCGCAGCTGAATGATCTGCTCATACAGCTGCCGCTCTATCCGTATATGGAAATCGAAGTCGATGCGATATGCCGGCATCCGTCGTCGATTCACGAAGACGATCGCTAACGGCTTTGTTTTTGTTTTCGCCAGGGCCGTAAAAACAAAAAAGGAAGAGACCAGGCACGCGTCTCTTCCAAAGTACTACTAGGGTAGCCCTACCAGACAACAACCACTACAACAAAAACCAGTTTGATCAGTCGAGCGCGGCAGCAGGCCCGAAGAATTCGTAACGGCTCTGCTTCTCGGGCACGCCGATCGCTTTCAGATGCCGCTTCACGGCCTTCATGAAAGGCTTCGGTCCGAGGAAATACACATCGACGTCGCGCGTCGCGGGCATCCATTCGATCAGACGCGCTTCATCGAGCAAGCCCTCCGCGTGATGCGCCTCATCGTCGGCACGCGGCTTTTCATACACGTAGAAGCGCTTGAGTTGCGGATGACGATCCGCGAGTGCGTCGATGACATCGCGGAACGCATGCACGCCGCCGTGACGCGCTGCGTGGATGAAGTGAATCGGACGCGACGTTTGCAGCGCGGCGTTGAGCATCGCGAGCGTCGGCGTGATGCCGACACCGCCGCTGATCAGCACGAGCGGCTTGTTGCTGTTATCCAGCGTGAAATCGCCCGACGGCGCGTACAGGTCCAGCGTCGAGCCTTCGTGCACGGAGTCGTGCAGGAAGTTCGAGCCCTTGCCGTTCGGCTCGCGCTTCACGCTGATCCGATATTCGTGGCCATTTGCCGCAGCCGACAGCGAATAATTGCGGCGGATTTCTTCACCTTCGACGACCAGGCGCAGTCCGATGTACTGACCCGGACGGAATTCGAGCACATCGCCGCCGTCGGCCGGGCGCAGATAGAACGACGTGATCTCATCGCTCTCCTTGACCTTGCGCGCCACCACGAACTCACGCGTGCCGCGCCAGCCGCCATTGGCCGTTTCCTTTTCGACATACACGTTCTCTTCGAGTCCGATCAGCAGGTCGGCCAATTGCTGATAGGCCGCAGCCCATGCTTCGATCACGGCATCCGTTGCGATCTCCGCGCCGAGCACTTCGCGGATCGCGCGCAGCAGACATCCGCCGACGATCGGATAATGCTCGGGAAGGATGTTCAGCGCGACGTGCTTGTTGACGATTTGCGAAACCAGTCCGCCGAGTTGTTCGAGTTGATCGATATGACGCGCATACATCAGCACCGCATTCGCCAGCGCACGCGGCTGGTCGCCCGATTGCTGGTGAGCCTGGTTGAACAGCGGGCGCACGCTCGGGTACTCCGACAGCATGACTTTGTAGAAGTGCGTGGTGAGCGCTTCACCACCGCTTTCGAGCAGGGGCACGGTTGCCTTGATGATTGCGCGTTGTTCGGCTGACAGCATGAGTTTGTTCCTCGCGGTTGGGGTGATCGGCGCCCACCAATGCGGCGGGTCTCGGGTAATCACCTAAAGCAGGTATCGGGCCAGCTCGCGAGCGTCGTAAAATCAAGGGGTTAGAAAAATCATCTGTGGATATGACAAGGGTTAAACAGACTTCGTACGAAGTCAAACTGACTGCATCTGAAGTGCTCGATGCGCTGCTGCCGCTCGTCGAGGATCTGACGCGAGACTTGCCGGAACGCGAGCGCTATCGCCGGCTGCTGACGACGCTGCGCACGCTTTTTCCCGGCGATGCTGCGGCCCTTTTGCGTCTCGACGAAGACACCCTCGTTCCGCTCGCGATCGATGGCCTGAGCGGCGATACGCTCGGCAGGCGCTTTCGCGTCGGCGATCATCCACGTTTCGAAGCGCTGCTCTCGACTCGCGGGCCGACGCGCTTTCCCGCCGATTCCGCTTTGCCCGATCCCTACGATGGCTTGGTACAGGGCGTGAGCGGCCATCTCGAAGTGCATGATTGCCTTGGCTGTCCGCTGTTCATCGGCGGCAGGCCGTGGGGCCTGCTGACGCTCGATGCGCTCGACCCGGAGCGCTTCGACAGCATCGACATGCACGCGCTGCAGGCGTTTCTGAGTCTCGCGGCGGCCACGGTGAGCGTCGCGGAGCGCATCCACACGCTCGAGCGCAACACGGAAGATGAACGTCAGCGCGCCGAGGCGTATCGACAGGCGAGCGGGCAGAGCAGCCGTGAACTGATCGGCAGCAGCGCGGCGCATCAGCAACTCGTCAACGAAATCCGCGTCGTCGCGAACAGCGAGCTGACGGTACTTGTGACGGGTGAAACGGGCGTCGGCAAGGAACTCGTCGCGAACGCGATTCACAGCGGCTCGCCGCGCGCGAACAAGCCGATGATCAGTCTCAACTGCGCGGCGTTGCCCGATACGCTCGTCGAAAGCGAACTGTTCGGGCACGTGCGCGGCGCGTTCTCGGGCGCGTCGTCGGATCGCAGCGGCAAGTTCGAGCTGGCCGACGGCGGCACGCTCTTTCTCGACGAAGTCGGCGAGCTGCCGCTCGGCGTGCAGGCGAAGCTGCTGCGCGTGCTGCAGAACGGGCAGTTGCAGCGCATCGGCTCGGACAGCGAGCACAAGGTGGACGTGCGGCTTATCGCCGCGACGAATCGCGACCTCGCCGAAGAAGTGCGCGCCGGACGTTTTCGCGCGGACCTGTATCACCGGCTGAGCGTCTATCCGTTGCGCGTGCCGCCGCTGCGCGAACGCGGACGCGATGTGCTGCTGCTCGCGGGCTTCTTCCTCGAAGAGAACCGCGCGCGGCTCGGGCTGCTCAGCATCCGGCTCGCCCACGACGCGCAGGCCGCGCTGCTTGCGTACAACTGGCCGGGCAACGTGCGCGAACTGGAGCACATGATCGGGCGCAGCGCGTTCAAGGCGCTGTCGCGCCATCGCGAGCGGCCACGCATTCTGACGCTGACGGCTGCGGACCTCGGCATGTCGGCGAATCCGGGCGGCGATCTGGCCGCGCCTGCATTGCATTCGTCTTCGACGGATACGGCCGAAGCGAGCGCCACCGATTTCCGCAGCGCCGTCACGGCTTACGAGCGCACGCTCGTCAGCGAGGCGCTCGATCGCAACAACCACAACTGGGCCGCCGTCGCACGCACGCTCGGCATGGATCGCGCGAACCTGAACCGGCTCGCGAAGCGTCTCGGATTGAAGTGAGCATGTTTCAAGCGGCGCACGAGACCTGATTTGGTAGTATCTGATAAGTCAGTCAGATCGCGTTTGTTCCAGGAGGCCTCGCGTGCGTCATTACACCAAAGACAATTTCAAGGTGAGGGAGAGCGTCGGCTTCCAGCTCGTGAAGGCGCGCAACCTGATCGTCACCGAGATGGACGCGGCGCTCAAGGAACTCGACATCTCCGGCCAGCAAATGGGCATCATGCTGATGCTCAGACAGAAACTCGCGTCGACGCCATTCGAGCTGTCGAAAATGCTCGGCATCGACACGGGGCTGATGACCCGCATGCTCGACAAGCTCGAAGCGAGAGGGCTGCTGGTGCGCTCGCGCGATCAGGAGGACCGTCGCGTCGTCAATCTTTCGCTGACGAAAGACGGCATCGCCGTCGCCGATCAGATTCCCGAAATCGCGCCTGACGTGCTCAACGCGCGCCTCAAGGACTTCACAAAGGCTGAACTCACCGAACTGCGCCGCTTGCTGCGCAAATTCCTGGGCGACTGAACACGCTCTGCGCGGCCGTTCGGCCCGCGCCCGCATTATCCAACTGAAAGACAAGGACTGTCGCATCTGATGGAACAATGAGTTTCACGCGTACACCGTTGACTGTATCTGACATGTCAATTATTGTTGTTGCAAATAGCACGGAGTCAGATATGTTGCACGATCCGAAAGACGATTTCCATTTGACGCAAGACGTCATTTGCGCGATCAGCAAGGCGCGCAACGTCGTGATGACACAGATGGATGCAGCGGTGAAGGACCTGAACATCAGGGCGCATCATGTCGGCATTTTGTTGTCGCTGATGCGCGGCGTCGATACGACACCGGCGATGCTGTCGCGGCACCTCGGCATCGACACGGGTCTGATGACGCGCATGCTCGACAAGCTCGAAGCGCTCCGCATGCTCACGCGCTCGCGCAGCAGCGACGACCGGCGCGTCGTGAATCTCGAACTGACGGATGCGGGCCGCGAAGTCGCGCTGCGTATCGCCGAGATCGCGCCGGATGTGCTGAATGCGCGGCTCGAGCGCTTCACTGCAGCGGAATTCGATGAACTGCGCCGTCTGCTTCGCAAATTCCTCGTCGATTGAATGATTTTTTTATCCAATTATCTGATAGGTCAGAAAATGAGCAATCAGTCAAATGCCGGACAACGCGCGTCGCGGGCGCTGAAAGTGGGTGTGTCGGTGATGTTCGCGGCGGTGCTGTCGGCGTGCGTGAACTACGTGGGCATCCACAGCGACGCGAAGACGGCCGAGCCGCAGCAGTACGCGACGCAGCAGAGCATTCCCGCCGAGCAGGGCCATTGGCCCGCCGCTGATTGGGCCGATCAGTTCGGCGATGCGCAACTGAAGGCGCTGATCGACGAAGCGCTGAAGGGCAGCCCGACGCTCGACCAGGCGCGCGCCCGCGTCGCGGCTGCTTCGGCCTTTAGCGAAACGGCGAAAGCGGGCACGATGCCGCGCGTCGACGCAAGCTACTCGCTCACGCGCCAGCAGTTTTCCAGCACGGCGCTCGTGCCGCCTCCGTACGGCGGTTCGTGGCAGACCGAAAACAAGGGCCTGCTGAGCGCTTCATACGATCTCGATCTGTGGGGCAAGAACCGCGAAGCGTTGAAGTCGGCTGTCTCGCAACTCCAGGCCAGCCAGGCCGACGCGGAACTCGTCAAGCTGACGCTGACGACGTCGATCGCCCGCACGTATAACCAGCTCGCGCGCCTGTATGTGCTGCGCGACATCGCGCAACAGGAGATCACGCAGCGCGAGCAGATCGACCGCATCACGGCGGGCCGCATCGCGACGGGGCTGGATACGGAAGTCGAGCGCAAGACCGCGCAGGCCAATCTCGCGACGAGCCGCGCGACGCTGAAGGCGCTCGACGGTCGGATTCTCACGACGCGCTATCAGATCGCCGCGCTGCTCGGCGCGGGGCCGGACCGTGGCTTGCAGATCGCGCGTCCGACGCTCGGCATTGGCGACGAAGTGCGTCTGCCCGACAACCTGCCCGCCGATCTCGTGAGCCGCCGCCCCGATATCGTGGCCGCGCGCTGGCGCGTCGATGCGATGACGCACGACGTGAAGGAAGCGAAGGCCGAGTTCTATCCCGACATCAACCTGAGCGCCGCGATCGGTCTCGACGCGTTCGGCTTCGGCCGCTTTCTGACTGCAGCGAGCCGCACGGCGTCGGTGGGTCCGGCTATCCATCTGCCCATCTTCGATGCGGGCGAATTGCGCGCTCAACTGAAGGGCCGTTACGCCGATTTCGATTATGCCGTTGCGACCTACAACCAGACGCTCGTCAGCGCATTGAGCGAAGTCGCGACGCAGCTCGCCGACGTGCGCTCGACGGATGGGCAGCTCGTCGATGCGCAGAACGCGCAGGATGCCGCGCGCCAGGCCGACAAGCTCGCGCTGGTGCAGTACAAGGCCGGTCTCACGAACCAGCTGACGGTCCTGAATGCCGACGTGAACGCGCTTTCCGCCGATCAGGCCGTCGCGAACCTGCGCATGGACCGCCGCGATCAGCAGATTGCGCTGGCCTCTGCGCTTGGCGGCGGCTTCGTCGATGCGTCGAATGCGTCCGATCCCAACACGCCTTCCGTCGCCGCGCGCTGAGCGGCAACTCACCGAATCCGCCTGGAGAATAGAAATGAGCGAACTCAACACCACGGAGCGTCAAGCGACGCAAGAAACGCAAGCCACGGCCGCGGCGCCCGCGAAGCAGGATGCTGCCGCGAACGAGCCCAACACGCGCAAGCGCAAGCTTCTGCTCGCGCTGCTCGGCGTGGCCGTCGTCGTGTCGGCGGCGGCGTATGGCGCGTACTACATGACGTATGCCCGCTATCACGAAACCACTGACGACGCGTACGTCAGCGGCAACCTCGTGCAGTTGACGCCGCAAGTGACGGGCACCGTCGTCGCCGTGAACGCAGACGATACGCAGGTCGTGAAAGCGGGCGACTCTGTCGTGAAGCTCGACAACGCCGATGCGAAGGTCGCGCTCGGCAACGCCGAAGCGACGCTCGGACAGACCGTGCGGCAAGTGAGCAGCCTGTACGTGAACAACGATTTCTATGCGGCCAACGTCGCGCAGAAGCAATCCGATCTGGCGCGCGCACAGGACGATCTGCGCCGCCGCCAGGCAGTCGCCGATACGGGCGCCGTGTCGGCGGAAGACATCGCGCACGCGCGCGACACCGTAACGGCCGCGCAGGCCGCGCTCGATGCCGCGCGTCAACAGGCGGAAGCGAACCGCGCGTTGACCGACCGCACGACGATCGAGCAGCACCCGAACGTGCAGGCCGCCGCATCGAAAGTGCGCGACGCGTACCTCGCGTATGCGCGCAACACGCTGCCCGCGCCCGTCACCGGCTATGTCGCGAAGCGCTCGGTGCAGGTCGGCCAGCGCGTATCGCCGGGCACGCCGCTGATGGCGATCGTGCCGCTCGACGGCGTGTGGGTCGATGCGAACTACAAGGAAAGCCAGTTGCGCAACATGCGCATCGGTCAGCCCGTGACGCTGACGGCGGACGTGTATGGCGGCAAGGTCCAGTATCACGGCCGCGTGGTCGGCTTCTCGGCGGGCACGGGCAGCGCGTTCGCGACGCTGCCCGCGCAGAACGCGACGGGCAACTGGATCAAGGTCGTGCAACGCTTGCCCGCGCGTATCCAGCTCGACCAGAAGGAACTCGAAGCGCATCCGCTGCGTATCGGCCTTTCGATGGAAGTCGATGTCGACACGCGCGACGACGCCGGTGCGCAACTCGGCACGGCCATGAACACGACGTATCACACGGATGTGTTCGACGGATACGGCGCGCAAGCCGATGCGGAGATCGAGAAGATCATCGCGCAGAACAGCGTGCCGATGCGTGAGGGCGCGATGGCCAGCGCCGCATCGTCGCGGCCGCTTGCGAAGCGCGACGCGGGCGAGAAGGGCGACAAGCGGGGCGGCTCGGCCCAGCGCGCCGGCTAATTCGCACGCCGGGACGCGGCTCATATCCATGTCCCGGTTCGCCCAATTATCTGATCCGTCAGATAAAACCCGCTGACCGGTAGAAAATTTTGAACTTGAACTGACATGAATCCCTCGACGCAACTTTCACCGCCACCGCTCACAGGCGGAAAGCTGGTCCTCGCGACGATCGCCGTCGCGCTTGCGACGTTCATGAACGTGCTCGACTCGTCGATTGCGAACGTCGCGATTCCAACCATCTCCGGCAATCTCGGCGTGTCCGTCGACGAAGGCACGTGGGTCATCACGCTGTTCTCGGCGGCCAATGCCGTCGCGATTCCGCTGACGGGCTGGCTCACGCAGCGCGTCGGCCAGATCAAGCTGTTCGTCGCCGCGATCCTGCTGTTCGTGTTCTCGTCGTGGCTGTGCGGCGTCGCGCCGAACCTGATCGTGCTGCTCGCCGCGCGCGTGTTGCAGGGCGCGGTCGCTGGTCCGTTGATTCCGCTATCGCAGGCGATTCTGCTCGGCTCATATCCGAAAGAAAGAAGCTCGACGGCGCTGTCGCTGTGGGCAATGACGGCGACCGTCGGCCCGATTGCAGGTCCGGCGCTCGGCGGATGGATCACCGACAGCTACAGCTGGTCGTGGATCTTCTATATCAACATTCCCGTGGGCCTGTTCGCTGCCGCCGTAACGTGGATCATCTATCGCGACCGCGAATCGCCGGCACGCAAGCTGCCCATCGACAAAGTCGGCTTGTTGTCGCTGATCGCCTGGGTCGCGTCGCTGCAGATCATGCTCGACAAGGGCAAAGACCTCGACTGGTTCAACTCGCCCGTGATCTGCACGCTCGCAGTTATTGCGGCCGTCAGCTTCCTGTTCTTCCTGATCTGGGAGTTCACGGAGAAGAACCCGATCGTCGATATTCGCCTGTTCGCCGTGCGCAATTTCCGCGGCGGCACGATTGCGATCTCGGTCGCGTATGCGGTGTTCTTCTCGAACCTCGTGATCCTGCCGCAATGGATTCAGGGCTATCTCGGCTATCGTTCCGTGGATGCCGGTCTCGTGACCGCGCCGCTCGGCATCTTCGCCGTGCTGCTCGCGCCCGTGATGGCGAAGATCATGCCGAAGTCCGATGCGCGCGTGCTCGCAACGCTCGCTTTCATCGGCTTCGCAGGCGTGTTCTTCATGCGTTCGCAGTACACGACGGGCGTCGACCCGTGGACGCTGATCCTGCCGACTCTGCTGCAAGGCATTCCGATGGCGCTCTTCTTCGTGCCGCTGACGGCGATCATCCTGTCGGGCCTGCCCGCCGACAAGATTCCGGCCGCAGCCGGTCTGTCGAACTTTGTGCGCGTGTTCGCGGGCGGCGTGGGCACGTCGCTGATCACGACGGGCTGGAACAACCGGACCATCCTGCACCATGCACAACTCGCGGAGCAGTCGAGCGTGAACAACCCCGCGTACACGAACGCGATCGCGAACGTGCACTCGACGCTCGGCGGCAGCATGAATCAGGCTGTCGCGTTCTTCGAGCAGTCGATGAATGCGCAGGCCGCGATGCTCGGGCTGAACGACATCTTCTGGTTGTCGTCGATGATCTTCATCGTGATCATTCCGCTGATCTGGCTGACGCGGCCTGCCAAGGGCGGCGCTGGCGGCGCGGCGGCGGCAGGCGCGCATTGAGCGTGAACCGATTGAGCCGATCGCGAGCGCGCGTGTGAAGCACGGTCCCGTCAATGGAGCGGGGCTTTTCGCTGGAGCGCTGAGCGCGTCGGCGGAAGCGACGGTGAAGCGCTCAGCCTCGCTGCTGCGCGACGGCCTTGCGAACGGGATCGACAGCGGGCGTTGCGTCATGCGGCGTCGGTGTCGCGTCGATGTTCTTCACTTCGATGATGCCGGTGCCGCGTGTGTTGACGCTGTTCGTCGGCGCGTCCGTCGGCAGCATTAGCTCGGGTTTGTTGCACGCTCTCGCGCGCGCTTCGGGTCGCATCGCGACGGGCTGCATGTCCGCCGAGTCGTTGCCCGCGCCCGCTGCGATCTGTGCATCGCTGCATCCCCACGATTCGAGCAGCGAGCGCGCCATTCCCGTCGAGCATTGCGCGCGGCTGCGCGTGATACGCGCCGCGACCTTCATGAACGCGCTGTCGTGCAGCGCTTCGAGCCGCTCGTACGCGCGCCCGGCGTCGTCGATGTTCAGCGCGACGGCCGTGCGATACGCGTCGCGCGCTTCGTCCATCGCGGCGGGCGAGACGAGGCCGGTCTTCATCGACGGCAGACGCAGCGCGTCGCCGAGATTCACATACGCTTCCTGATAGCCGGGATTCTTTGCAATCGCGACTCGCAGTTCGTTGACGGCGGCGGCGCGATAGTCGGTGCCCGGCTGCATCGAGACGCCCGCGAGCGCCGGCATCTGCGCGAGCCCGAGCCACGCGCGCGCGAGTGCGTTGTGCGCGGGGGCGTAGTCCTTGTGCAGTTGCACGGCGCGCCTGAGCACCTCGGCGGCGTGCTGGTAGCAGCCCATGTCGGCGAGCGCGACGCCCCAGTTGTAGTACGCCCACGGACGCACCTTCTTCCACGCATGCAGCTCGCCGCTCATGTCGACGATGCGGCGCGCGTGCCGGACCGAGCCTTCGTAGTCGCGCGCGTAGGCGTCGAGCTTCGACAGCGCGAGCAGCGCCCACGCGGCATCCTCTTTCGACGCGCCCGACGCATCGCGTCCCGAGCCCGCCGCAAGCTGTTCGAAGCGCTCGCGCATGTCGTCGAACTGGCAGGGCGCGTCGCCCGCGCCACCCGCGTTGCCGTTCAAGCAGCGCTTCTGCTCCATCTGCGTCAGATACGACGCGTACAGCAGCGGGCTTTGATGCTGAAGGATCGTCATCGCGGCTTGCCGCAGCGCATGCGTGAGCGCCTGCGATTCGCTCGATGCATCGGCGTGCGCGGCTGCTCCCGACGACACGCCGTTGCCGAGCGCGACGGTGCGTCCGTCGGGATCGCGCAGCGTGAGCATCATCGCGAACGACGACGGCGTTCCGACGACCGTGCCGTACACCGACGAGTCACGCTTGAGCAGCGTGCGCGCGAATTCGATCAGCGGCCGGATCGACAGATCGGTGCCGGGCACCGTGATGTCGGGCAGCTTGAACTCGGACAGCACGTGCTCGGTATCGTTTGCGGGCGTGACGGATTCGGCTTCCTTGCGCAGATCGCTGAGCGTATCGACGAGCACATGCTGCAAGGTCTGATCGGTGTAGCCCCGGCGCTTGAAATCGTCGGAGACCGCGATCGGCTCGACGAGTGTCATCGGATCGAACCATACGCCGCACAGCGCGATGATCCGCGGTCCGAGGTAGAACGCCGCGACGAGGACGAGCGGAATCACGATGCCGAGATACAGCACGTGGCGGCACAGAAACCGTATCGCCCAGATCAACGCGGCGAGCGGATTGTCGAGAGATTTCATGGGGTCTCCTTGCATTGCGCTGCGATTGGCGCACCTGTCACAAGGCATTGAACATGCCAATTCGTCTGACGCTGGAAGAAACAGGGCCAGCCGGGAGCTAAGGCGCAGGAGTGTTGGGAGGCGGGCAACGGACCTCGGGCGGAAGTCGGATCGCAGGCATCACACGGCATTCATTTGACGGTTGCCGCCCCGGTTTCTTTCGACATTCGTATGACGATGAAAGCGCGTGCAATGTCGAATAAGGGTAAACGTAAGGACAAATCTGGTATCGTGCGCGCGGGCTCGATCAGCCTGAACACGAAAACCGCCATCGCCGGAATTTGTTCCAGCCGGTACATCCGGTGCTCTCGCGCTGGCCGGAGAGCAAGCCGCCATGCGGGTCGGCGTGCGGCCGCGCGCGTCATGAGCTGCGCCCGGCCGGGACAAATTGACGTCGGGAAGATCCGCCTCAATGTCAGGCCGATTGCCGGCCACATCAGGGTTTCTTAAGCGAAAACCGCAAAAAATCGTCTCCGGGTTCGTCCCGGTGTCAACCTTTTGGGCAAATTGCCGTTGTCCGTTTGTAAAGAGTTGAAAAAGGCGAAGTCAGGTCGGCCATAGCCCCCGGCTCGCTCCGAAATCCAACCTTATTCGATGCGGACGCAACGAGACCATTGCTGCGCATCCAGGCAACACCCGAATTCATCCATGTCTGACCAACCCCGTTTTTCGAGCCGCGCGGCCGCGCTGCTTCAACGAGCATGCGCTGCGTCCGGCAGCCGGCGGCTGCTGTCGCCCGTACTGTCGCTGGGCGTCTGCGTGCTGCTCCTGATCGTGTTCCAGCATCTGTCGCAGGCCGTCGACTATCGCTCGGTGATCCGCCACCTGCGTCATCTGACGGCGGGCGAGTGGTCGGCCGCGCTCGGCGCGACCGTGCTCAGCTATATCGCTCTCGCGGGCCGCGATGCCGTCGGGCTGCGCTACGTCGGCAAGACGGTGCCGCGCGCGGCGCTCTGGATCGGCGCGACGGCGGGCTCGGCGCTCGGCAACGTGACCGGCTTCGGCGCGCTGACGGGCGGCGCGGTGCGCGCGCGCGTCTACGCCGTCGCCGACGTGACGCCCGCACAGATCGGCCACATGACGGTCTTCACGAGCGTTTCGCTTGCGCTCGCGCTCGTCCTGATGACGGCGCTCGGCATGCTGTGCGACGCATCGACGCTCGCGCCGATGCTCCACAGCCCGACGGGCGCGCTCGCGTGGGGCGGCGCGGCGCTGCTGACGCTGCTCGGGCTCGTCACGCTCGCGTGCGGCAAGAACACGCGGCAAATCCGCACGCGCTGGCGCTGGCTCGCGTTCGATGTGCCGTCGCGCCGCGACTTCGTCGCGCAGGTCCTGCTCGCCGCACTCGACGTGGTCGCTGCCGGTCTCGCGTTGTGGGCGCTGTTGCCGGACACGGACGTGAGCTTCGTGTCGTTCATCACGATCTACGCGGCCGCGATGCTGCTCGGCCTGATCGGCCATACGCCGGGCGGCGTCGGCGTGTTCGAGGCGGCGATGGTGTTCGCGCTCGGCAGCAGCGTGCAGACGCACTATATGGTTGCCGCGCTGCTCGCCTATCGCGCGATCTATTTCGGCTTGCCGCTGATCGTGTCGGCGGGACTGCTGGCCGGCTTCGAAGGACGCGCGCTGAAGAAGCATCTGCCGCTGCATCACGCGGCCGCCGTATCGCAGCTTGCGCCGCTGTTTCTGAGCCTCGTGACATTCGTTGTCGGCGGCATGCTGGTGATCTCAAGCGCGACGCCCGCGTTCTGGCATCGCATCGCGATCCTGCGCGACTTTCTTCCGCTGTGGGTGCTCGAAGGCTCGCAGTTGCTGTGCAGCCTCGTCGGCGTGGCGTTGCTGTTCGTCGCGCGCGGTCTGTCGCGGCGTCTCGATGCGGCTTGGTGGCTCACGCTCGGCCTCGTTGTCCTGAGTCTCGCGCTGTCGCTGACGAAGGGTCTCGCGTTCGTCGAAGCGGGCGTGCTGTCCACGCTGATTGTCTTGCTGCTCGCGACGCGCTCGCGTTTCAACCGCCGCTCGTCGCTGTTTGCCGAGCCGTTCACGGCGGCCTGGCTCGTGTCGGTGATGATGGTGCTGATGCTCGCGGTGTGGGTGATGCTGTTCGCGTTCCGAGACGTGCCTTATACGCGCGACCTGTGGTGGCAATTCGCTTTCGACGATCGCGCGCCGCGCGCGCTGCGCGCGACGCTCGCGGCCAGCCTGTTCGCCGCGACGTTCTCGTTCTGGCAATTGCTGCGTCCTGCAGCGGGCCGCTTCGTGAAGCCGGCGAAGCAGGATCTCGAGGACGCGGCCCGCATCTTTCGCGCTCAGGAACGAAGCGACGCCGGTCTCGCGCTGATGGGCGACAAGAGCTTCCTGTTCTCCGAGTCGCGCCAAGCCTTTCTGATGTACGCGAAGTACGGTCGCACGTGGGCTGCGCTGCACGATCCCGTCGGCCCGCGCGACGAGTGGGCCGAGCTGATCGGCGAGTTCGTCGCGCTCGCGCATGCGCATGGCGGGCGCGCGGCGTTCTATCAGGTGCGCGCGAACGCGCTGCCGCTCTATCTCGACGCGGGTCTCACGCTGATGAAGCTCGGCGAGGAAGCGCATGTCGTGCTCGACGAATTCGACCTGAAGGGCTCGCATCGCGCGCATCTTCGCTATGCGTTGAAGCGCGGCGAGCGCGACGGCTTTACGGTCGAAGTAATCGAGCCGGCGCGTGTGCCCGAATCGATCGAGACGCTGCGCGCGATTTCCGACGTCTGGCTCGACAGCCGCGATGCGCGCGAAAAGAGCTTCTCCGTTGCTGCATTCACGGAGGACTATCTGGCTGCGCAATCGGTGATGCTCGTACGTCAGAACGGCGAGCCCGTCGCGTTCGTCACGTTCATGACGACGGACCTGAACACGGAAGCGACCGTCGGCGTGATGCGCCACGTGCCGCAAGCGTCGCCGTACGCAATGGAGTACCTGTTCACCCAGCTCGCGCTGCATCTTAAGCACGCGGGCTTCCGTTCGCTGAGCCTCGGCATGGCGCCGTTCTCCGGCATGTCGCCGACGCCGCTCGCGTCGCGCTGGCACCGGCTCGCGGGCATCGTGTGGCGCTTCGGCGGCCGCTTCTATAACTTCCGCGGACTGCGCGCTTTCAAGAGCAAATTCCAGCCTCAATGGGAGCCGCGCTATCTCGCTGCATCGGGGTCTGTCGGCGTGTTCTTCACGCTCGCGGATCTGTCATTGCTGGCAGGGGGCCGGCGTTCATGATCAAGCAAAAGTTTTACCGGCTCGCCGCATTGGCGAGCGTTTCGCTGTGCTCGCTCGCGGGCATCGTACCGTCGGCGCACGCATATGAAACCGTATCCGGCGGCCTTTATGGTCAGGTCACGGTGACGAAGCCCGCAGGCGAAGTACACGGCTTCGTCGTGCTGTTCTCGCGCGAAAGCGGCTGGAGTGCTGCGGATCAGCAGGCCGCCGACGCGCTCGCGAAGGACGGTGCAATGGTGGTCGGCGTCGATACGAAAAAGTACGCGGCGAATCTCGCTGCGAAGAAAGAGACCTGCCATCAGATCGTCGGCGATGCGGAAGCCGTTAGTCACCAGCTCGAACGCCAGGTGCAGTCGAACCGCTATTTCATGCCGATCCTCGCGGGCTCGGGCCAGGGCGCGACGCTCGCGATGGCGGTGCTGAAGCAGGCGGCGGAGAACACGGTGGCGGGCGCCGTATCGGTCGCGCCGCAGAGTAGTCTCGACAAGCGTTTCAACCCCTGCCCGCCGGACCCGACCATCACGCACGGCCCCGGCTTGCCCGGCTTCGTCGAAACGGACGCTAATGCTTCCGCCGGTACGCAGCGGATCGTCGAGCTGACGACGCCGCATCTGCGCGTCGCGCCGATGAAGGAAGAGGACGTCTCCGATCTGCCGTTGATCGAACTGCCTGCCGCGCATCCGAACGGCCTGATGGCGATCGTGATTTCAGGCGACGGCGGCTGGCGCGATCTCGACAAGACGATTGCCGAAGAGCTGCAGAAAGATGGCGTATCCGTGATCGGCTGGGACAGCCTGCGTTACTTCTGGTCCGAGCACTCGCCGCAACAGACGAGCCACGACCTCGCGCGCGTGCTGCAAACCTACACGACGCGCTGGCACGCGGACCACGTCGCGCTGATCGGCTATTCGTTCGGCGCAGACGTGATGCCGTTCGCGTACAACCGCTTGCCCGATGCGATGCGCGCGAAAGTGGCGCTGATTTCGCTGCTCGGCTTCGCGCCCGCTGCGGACTTCCAGATTCGCGTGACGGGCTGGCTCGGCATGCCCGCCAGCGACAAGGCGCTGAAAGTGAAGCCCGAGCTCGAGCGTTTGCCGCCGCGGATCGTGCAGTGCTTCTACGGCGAGCACGAAGAAGATACGCTGTGCCCGACGCTCACGAAGACGGGTATCGAAGTGATCCGCACATCGGGCGATCATCACTTCGGGCATGACTACGCGGTGCTCGAAAAACGTATTCTCGGCGCGCTGAAAAAGCAGGCTGGCGGCGTTTGAAATCGCGCTTGTTTCGGCCTTTATAGCGGATGCAGCGCGGCGACAGTGGATGAACGACAGTCGCCGCGCTTGCGATGGAACGCGCGGGTGTCTCCCGCATCTTCGATTATTGTTGCGGCTGCAATGGCCGCATCAGCTGTGCGTCTTTAGTGAAAAATCAAATACAGAATCACGAGGACGATAAGCGGCACACCTAGCAACCAACCGATCAGATAAGGCATCTCGTTTCTCCCTGTGCGACTGCCGAGACCTGGCGGTCGTCGTGACACAGCGCCTGGCAGAGATCGACGCAAGCGATATGCCACTGGATTGGATTGCGTTGCAGCATGGTGCCGTGTCTATGCTAAAGCCCTGATGCGGCTTGATTTAAGCGCTTATTCACGGCGATCACGCACGCGTGCGTTTTGCGCATTGCGTTCGCCTTGCACGGTCGGGCAATGCGGGTTTTTCCGCACTGTCGCAATCTTTTCAGGCTCTATCGGCTTTTTCATCGAGTGCGCCGCAATTCGGCGAATGCGCACTAATATGAACTTTGACCGGATTTGAATTGGCGCTTTTCGAACAGGAAATAGAAGTATGCAGCGGCGCATCGTCGGCAGGTGAATCCGAGGCTTTCAGTTGAGCCGCGACTGGTGCGTTTTACTGGTGTCCGTGCTGTATTCCTCTGAGAGATACCATGCTGAAGCGTCGAACCTTCCTGCTGGGCGGTGCGGGCGCAGTTGGCGCGCTGATCGTCGGATGGTCGGCGCTGCCGCCGCGTCAGCGGATCGTCGCATCGGCGCCCTTGCCTGTGCGGCCGGGCGAATCGGCGCTCAACGGCTACGTGAAGATCGCCAACGACGACACCGTCACCGTGATGATGTGCCGGGCCGAGATGGGACAGGGCGTGCACACGGGGCTCGCGATGCTGGTGGCCGAGGAACTCGATGCGGACTGGCGGGACATCCGCGTGGCCCATGCGCCCGTCGACGGGATCTATAACAACGTCGAAAGCGTCGTCGGCGATCTGCCGTTTCGCCCCGACGAAGACGGCGTCATCAAGGAACTCACGGTGTGGCTCGCGCGCAAGCTCACGCGCGATTTCGGCACGTCGATGACGGGCGGCTCGTCGACCATCAACGATCTCTGGCAACCGATGCGCGAGGCGGGCGCGTGCGCGCGTGCGATGCTGATTGGCGCGGCCGCCGAAATCTGGAGCGTGAAGGCGTCGGAATGCCGCGTCGAAAGGGGCAAGGTTTTGCACGGCTCGGGGCGCAGCGCATCGTTCGGGCAACTCGCCGCCGAAGCCGCGCGCCAGCCGCTGCCGCGCAAGCCCGTGCTGAAAGACCCGGATACCTTCAAGCTGATCGGCAAGCCGCTCACGCGCATCGAAGCGCCTTCGAAGATGGACGGCACCGCGCGCTTTGGCATCGATGTCCTGCCGGATGGCCTGCTGTACGCGAGCATTGCGATGTGCCCGACACCCGGCGGAACGGTGCGCAAGTTCGACGGCTCGGTGGCGGCGGCACTGCCGGGCGTGCAGCGCGTATTCGCCGTCGATGCGTACAACGGTGGCACGGGCGGCGTCGCGGTGATCGCGGACAACATGTTTGTCGCGATGAATGCGCTCGACGTGCTGTCGATCGAATGGAACGACGGCGCGACCAAAGGGTTGAACAATGTCGCCGTCGTCGAGCGTCTGTCGCAGGCGCTCGACGAGAGCGACGGCCACGCGTGGTACAGCCACGGCGACGTCGATGCCGCGCTGGGCCGCGCCGCGCACACCGTCATGGCCGAGTATCACGTGCCCTATCTCGCGCATGCGGCGCTCGAGCCTGTGAACTGCACCGCTCAAATCAAGGACGGCACGGCAACGGTATGGGCCGCGACCCAGGTGCCCGCCGTCGCGCGCATGCATGCCGCGAAGCTGCTGGGCATCGACCCCGGGCAGGTCGATTTGCAGCAGCAACTGATAGGCGGCGCGTTCGGACGCAGGCTCGAGGTTGACTTCATCGTGCAGGCGGTGGCGATTGCGCGCGAAGCCAACGGACGCCCTGTGCAAACGCTCTGGACGCGTCCGCAGGACATGCGCCACGACTTCTATCGGCCGGCCTGCCTGTCGCGCTTCAAGGCGGGACTCGATGCGCAGGGCCAACTGATCGCCTGGCACAACGCGTCGGTCAGCCAATCGATCGTCATGACGTGGATGGCGCGCAATTACCACATCCCCGACATCGGCCTCAATCTGGACAAGACCGTTTCCGAAGGCGCGTTCGATCAGCCTTATGAAATGCCGAACGTGTGGATCGGGCAACGCACGATCGATTTGCCGATGCCCGTCGGCTTCTGGCGCTCGGTCGGGCATTCGCATCAGGCGTTCTTCATCGAGAGCTTTATCGACGAACTGGCCGCCGCCGCGCACAAAGACCCTGTCGCGTTTCGCGCAAGTCTCCTGGCGCGGCATCCGCGGCATCTGGCCGTTCTGCAGAAAGTGGCGAGCATGTCCGGGTGGCATGCGCCCCTCGTATGGTCCGACAACGGTATCCGGCACGCGCGCGGCGTCGCGCTGCATGAAGCATTCGGCAGCGTGGTGGCGCAGGTCGTCGATGTATCGATGGAAGCGGGTAATGCGTTGAAGGTGAACCGCGTGTTTTGTGCGATCGATTGCGGCTTGCCTGTCAATCCGAATCTGATCAGGCAGCAGGTGGAAGGCGCGATCGTGTTCGGCCTTTCCGCTGCGCTCAAGGAAGAAATCACGCTCGACGACGGCGCAGTTGTCGAGAGCCTCTACAGCGAATTCGATGTCGTGCGCATGGACGAATGCCCTGACATCTGCGTCGAGATCATGCCGTCCAAAGGGCATCCGCAAGGCGTCGGAGAAGTCGCGCTGCCGCCCATCGCGCCCGCTGTCGCGAATGCGCTATTCGCGCTGACGGGCATGCGCTTTCGCACGTTGCCGTTCAAAGTGAAGCTGTACTCCGGGAGTGCAACATGCTCAAGCTGAATATCAACGGCAAGACGGTCGACGTGTATTCCGATCCCACGACGCCACTGCTCTGGGTCTTGCGCTGCGAGCTGAAGATGACCGGCACGAAATTCGGATGCGGTGTTGGCGTGTGCGGCGCGTGTACCGTACTCGTCGGCAAGGAAGCAAAGACCTCCTGCCAGGAAAAGCTCTCCGATATCGGCGCCAATGACGTGACGACAATTGAAGGATTGCACGGACTGCAAGCGCGTGCGCTGAAAGAAGCGTGGACGCGTATCGACGTCGTGCAATGCGGCTATTGCCAGAGCGCGCAACTGATGGCCGCGAGCGCGCTGATCCTCAACAATCCGCATCCGGGCATGAACGATATCGACTGCGCGATGCACGGCATCATTTGCCGTTGCGGCACTTATCCGCGCATCAGGCAGGCGATTCTCGAAGCAACGGGCCAAGTCAGGAGCAACGCCAGTCCGTGTGAGAAGGGCTGAAAGAAGGGCTAATACCCCTTGTTGTAAAGCGTCAGATGGTTGCTTACCGACGTCACGCCCTGCACGCCCTTCGTCACGTCCGCAGCCTGCTGGATCTGCGGACCATCGGGCACGCTGCCCGATAACGTGACCACTCCGTCGCGTGCCTTCACGTACACATTCGACACATTGAAATTGGGCGCTTTCGCTAACGCCTTGCGTACATCGCGAGCCAGCTTCTTGTCCGCCGACGTCGCGTTGCCCGAATGCGCAGCCGGACTCGACGCCATCGACATGCTATCGCTGGCCTGCGCGTAGACGTTCGGCATCGACGTCACGCATCCCACGGCGACAAGCAGCTTCACGACATTGCGCGCTTTCATGATTGCCCTCTATTTGGCTTGGCAGATCGTGAGTCAAAGATAGTCAACATTCCGCTTCGGATAAAGCCGTTCATACGAATAAGGGGAAACCCGCAGCTATTGATTATCACCAATGGAGATATCGCGTATTCGCGCTATCGCGTTGCTCGATAAAAGCATGGCCTGCACACTTTGACGCAAATCAAGACGCTGATCAGGAGACACATATGCGTACGCAAGTCGGCATCATCGGCGCGGGTCCTGCTGGACTGCTTCTCTCTCATCTTCTCCATTTGCAGGGCATCGATTCCGTCGTGCTCGAATCGCGCAGCCGCGAGCAGATCGAATCGACGATACGCGCGGGCGTGCTCGAACAGGGCACGGTGGATCTGCTCACGGAAACGGGCGTCGGCGAGCGCATGAAAGCGGAGGGCGCGCTGCATCATGGCTTCGAACTCGCGTTCGAAGGCAAGCGCCGGCGCCTCGATCTCACTGGACTGACGGGCAAATCCATTACCGTTTACGCGCAGCACGAAGTGATCAAGGATCTGGTTGCCGCGCGCATCGCCGCGCAAGGAGCACTGCATTTCGAAGTGTCGGACGTATCGCTGCATGACGTCGAAAGCAGTAAGCCAGGCATTCGCTACCGGCATCAGGGTGAAGCCCGCGAACTGCATTGCGATTTCATCATTGGATGCGACGGCGCGCAGGGCGTTTCCCGCAATGCGATTCCCGAAGCGCTGCGCCGCGATTATCAGCGCGTTTATCCGTTTGCGTGGTTTGGCATTCTCGTCGAAGCGCCGCCGACGTCGGATGAGCTGATCTACGCGCGCCATGAACGCGGCTTCGCGCTCGTCAGCACGCGGTCGCACGACGTGCAGCGCATGTACTTTCAATGCGATCCGGAAGACAGCGTCGACCACTGGTCCGACGATCGCATCTGGGCCGAAATGCACGCACGCGTCGATTCGGACGAGGGGCACAAGGTAATCGAAGGCAAGATCTTCCGGAAGAACATAATCGGCATGCGCAGCTTCGTCTCGACGACGATGCAGCACGGCCGGCTGTTCCTTGCCGGCGACGCGGCGCACATCGTGCCGCCGACGGGCGCGAAGGGTCTCAATCTCGCCGTCTCCGACGTGCGCGTGTTGTCGGAAGCATTGCGCGGGTTCTACAAGAACGACCGCATCGATCTGCTGGACCGCTACAGTGAAACGGCGCTTAAGCGCATCTGGCGCGCCGAGCATTTCTCGTACTGGATGACGCGCATGATGCACCGCCTCGACGATGCATCTCCGTTCGAGCAACAGTTGCAGGTCGCGGAACTGGAGTACGTGACGACATCGCGCAGTGCCGCGATGTCGATGGCCGAGAACTATGTCGGCACCGCACCCGTATAAGCGGCGCGGGTTGAGCGAGAACTTTCAGCCTTCTGTGTCGATGCCCAACGCCTCGACGGCCTTGCGCTGATAACCGCCCGTCGCAAGCAGCAGGCTGCGCGAATACTCGTTGTCGACCTGCTGCGCGCGAATTCGCCCGATATCGAGTTCTTCGACGATTTCGCCGTTGCGCATGATGGCGACGCGCGAACACAGAAAACCCACGACAGCGAGATTGTGGCTCACGAGAATCATCGTCAGATGGCGCTCGCGATGCAGCCGCTTGAGCAGATTCAATATCTCCGCTTGCACGGAGACGTCGAGCGCCGACGTCGGTTCGTCGAGCAGCAGCACACGCGGCTCGACGATCAGCGCGCGCGCAATCGCCACACGCTGCCGTTGGCCGCCCGATAGCTGATGCGGATAGCGAAAGCGAAACGACGCATTCAGTCCCACTTCGCGCAGTGCATTGACGATACGTTCTTCATGCTGACCGATTCCGTTGATCCGCAACGGCTCGCGCAGTGTCTGGTCCACGGTGAAGCGCGGATGCAGCGAGCCGTACGGGTCCTGAAACACCATCTGCACGTTGCGCTTTTGCGCGTGTTCGCCTTGCTGCGCGATACGCACGGTGCCTTGCGCGATGGGCGAAAGTCCGCTCAAAGCACGAAGAATAGTCGACTTGCCTGAGCCCGATTCGCCGACCAGCCCGAACACTTCGCCGCGCGCGACGTGAAAGCTCGCGTTGCGCACGGCGTCGAGGGTGCCTGCCGTCGTTTTGAAGCGCACTGTCAATGCATCGACGTCGATCATGCGGACGCTCCTTGCGCATCGTCGAGCCATGCGGGATCACGCGACAGAACGGGCAGTTCGGCGGGCGGATCGGCAAGCGGCGGATTGGCGGCAAGGAGGCCGCGCGTGTACGGGTGTTGCGCGTGCACGAGATCGCGCGCCGCACACGTTTCGACGACACGCCCCGCATACATCACGACGACGCGATCGCAGAACGACATCACGAGCGGCAGATCATGGCTGATAAAGATGAGGCCAGTATCATGTTTCGCAATCATCTCGTCGAGCACGGCGAGCACCTGCATCGATACCAGCACGTCGAGCGCGCTGGTCGGCTCGTCGGCGATCAACAGGCGCGGTCCCGTCGACACCATCATCGCGATCATCACGCGTTGCCCCATGCCGCCCGAAAGCTCATGCGGATACGAGTCCGCGACGCGCTCGGGATTGCGGATATGCACCGCTTCGAGCGCCGCGATGATTTTTTCGCGCATCGCGCGGCGGCCGAGCTTCGGGTCGTGCAGCGCGAACGCCTCGCGCATCTGCTGCGCGACGGTCATCACCGGGTTCAGCGAGTACTTCGGGTCTTGCAGGATCATGCCCATTTGCTGACCGCACAGCTGGCGGCGCCTGTCGGCGCGCATGGTCAGCAGATCGTGCCCGTCGAAGCGCAGCGTCTTCGCCGTGCAGTGCGCGGCAGGCGGCAACAGGCCGGGCAGCGCACGGCCCGTCAGCGATTTGCCCGAACCCGATTCGCCGACGATGCCCAGGCGCTCGCCCTTATGCAGGGTCAGCGAGAGTCCGCGCACCGCCTCGTTCAGCTTGCCGTCGTGCGTGCGAAACGCGATGCGCAGATCGTCGATCTCGCACAGCGGAGAGGACGTTTCGTTCGTGCGCATGTCAGTCTCCATGACGCGGATCGAACACGTCGCGCAGCCCGTCGCCGAGCAGATTGAATGCGAGGCTCACGAGCAGGATCGCAAAGCCCGGTATCGTCGCGACCCACCATGCGTCGAGCAGCACGTTGCGGCCCGACGCGACCATGAAGCCCCATTCGGGACTGGGCGGTTGTGCGCCGAGCCCCAGAAAGCCTAGGCCCGCGACGGTCAGAATGATGCCCGCCATGTCGAGCGTCGCGCGCACGATCACCGACGACGAACACAGCGGCACGATATAGCGCAGCAGAATGCGCAGATTCGATGCGCCTTGCAGGCGCGCCACGTGAATGAAGTCCGCTTGCACGAGCCTCAGCGTTTCGGCGCGCGCGAGACGCGCGTAGGCGGGCCACGCGGTAATCGAGATTGCGATCACCGCGTTGAACACGCCCGGGCCCAATGCAGCGGCGAAGGCGAGCGCGAGCACGATCTTCGGGAACGCGAGCGCAATATCCGTCACACGCATCAGCACGTTATCGACCCAGCCGCCGAAAAAGCCCGCCGTCGTGCCGATCATCAAGCCGATCGGCACGACGACCACGACGACGAGAATCGCAATCGACAGCGTGAGCCGCGAGCCATAGATCACGCGCGAGAGGATGTCGCGGCCGAGCTGATCGGTGCCGAGCCAGTGAGAAGCCGAACCGGGCGGCAGCAGGCGATCCGACAAGACCTGCGTGAGGGGATCATGCGGCGCGATCCACGGTCCGATGATCGCGACGATCACGAGCAGCGCGAGGATCGACAGGCCGAATACCGACAGCGGATTGCCCGCGAAGCGCCGCCATCGCCGATACGCGAGACCGAGCGCCGCCTGTCTGCGCGAAGCGGGCGTGTCGGTCAGCAGCCATGCTCTGAGCGTCGGGCGAGGTGCGTTCATCGGCCAGTCCTGCTTCGAGCGGTCAACAGTGGGACGCACGTAGAAGTTCTCCGTTGCATCAGCGGGCGCGCGGATCGAACACGCGATAAAGCGCGTCCGTCAGCAGGTTCAACGCAATGAATGTGATGCCGATCACGAGCGTGCTGCCGAGCACGGCATTCATGTCGGCGTTGAGCAGCGCGCCCGTCAGATACGAGCCGATGCCCGGCCAAGCGAATACGATTTCGGTCAGCACCGAGCCTTCGAGCAGGAAGCTGTATGACAGCGCGATCACTGTCAGCAGCGGCACCGCGATGTTGCCGAATGCATGCACCCACACCACGCGACGCTCGGATAAACCTTTCGCGCGCGCCGTCGTGATGTATTCCTGGTTCAACTGGTCGAGCATGAACGAGCGCGTCATCCGGCTCAGATAGGCGACCGAGTAGTAGCCCAGGATCGCAGCGGGCAATGCGATGTGCGACAGCGCATTGAAGAACACATCCCATTCGCCCGCGATCAGCGAATCGATCAGCAGGCTGCCCGTGCGTGTGTCGACCATGCCGTCGAACACAGGATCGATTCGTCCCGGTCCCGACACCCAATGCAGCTTCGCATAGAACAGCAGCAGCCCCATCAGGCCGAGCCAGAACACGGGCACGGAGCTGCCGATCAGGCCGATGAAACGCGCGACGTGATCGATCCATCGATTGTGCCGCGTGGCGGCTATCACGCCGAGCGGCACGCCGGCCAGCACGCCGATGATCGTCGACAGCGTCGCGAGCTCCAGCGTCGCGGGAAACACGCGCTTGATGTCGTCGATCACCGGGTTCGCCGTCAGCAGCGATACGCCCAGATCGCCGTGCAGCACCGCGCGCACATAGATGAAGAACTGCTCGGCGAGCGGCTTGTCCAGCCCGAGCTGGATGCGCGCTGCCGCATAGGCGCTTGCCGACGCGCGGTCGCCGAGTATCGCGAGCACGGGGTCGATGGGCACCTTGCGGCCGATCACGAAGGTCACGGCAAGCAGGCCCGTGAACGTAATGGCGAGCGTGAGCGCCCAGCGAAGCACGCGCAGCGTCCAGCGCACGCTTGCGCTGCGCGCGGACGCTGCGCGAATGCGATCGATCGGAGTGAGCGTAGTCGACATGTATATGAAGTGTCGCGTGCGCTTACTGCTTCTTCACATGCAGATACGACACGAGGTCGTTGATCGGACCGACTTCGAGACCCGAAACACCCGGACGCATCGCAACCTGCGACACCTGCTGGAACATGATGACGAACGGCGATTTCGCGAGCATTTCCTTCTGCATCGTTTGATAGAGCTGCGCACGCTTCGTCGTCGACGATTCGGCGAGCGCGGCATTGGTCTCTTTCGTCAGATCGGGAATGTCCCACGAATTGCGCCACGCGAGCATCTTGTACGAGGACCTGTCGGAGTTGTCCGGGTTCCACGCATAGCCTTGCGCATTGCTGTGCGGGTCGATGTAATCCGCCGACCATTCGCCGATATAGATATCGTGCTGGCGCGCGCGATACTTCGCGAGCGTCTGCTTGTTGTCGCCCGGAATGATCTCGACCTTGATGCCGCCTTGCGCGAGATTCGCCTGCACTGCTTGTGCGATTTCGTTGTACGGGTAAGCGCTGCGCACATCCATCGTCACGTTGAAGCCGTTCGGCAAGCCCGCTTTGGCGAGCAGCGACTTCGCCTTCGCGACGTCCTGATGATACGGATTGGTATTCAACGCGCCGAGGAAGCCTTCGGGCAGGAACGTCTGGTGAACCTTGAACGTGCTCTTCGTCACGTTCTTCTGAATGCCGTCGTAGTCGATTAGCCACTTCATCGCTTCCTGAACTTCCGGCTTCGCGAGGTTCGGGTTCTTCACATTGAGGCCGAGATAGAGCAGCGTCGCTTGCGGCACCGACATCACCTGCACCTTGTTCGCTTTCGTGAGCGTGGCGAGATCATCGGGGCTCAGATTGCGCGCGACATCCGCGTCGCCGTTTTCGAGCAGCAGGCGCTGGCTCGACGCTTCGGGCACGTGGCGCATCACGATCCGCTTCATCGCGAGCGGCACGCGGTAGCCGTCGTATTTCTGCAGGATGATGCTGTCGTTCGCCGTCCATTTGACGAGCTTGTACGCGCCGGAGCCCGCTTCGTTCGTGCGCAGCCATTCGTTGCCGAAGTCGTTACCCTTCTGATGCGACATCAACAGCTTCTTGTCGACGACCGACGCGGGCCAGGCGCCCAGCACGTTCAGCACGAATGTGGGCGCGTATTTCTGGTCGGTCGTGATGCTGACTGTGGAGTCGTCGATCTTCTTGACGTTTTGCAGTGCGTTGTCTTTCGTCAGGCCAATGCCTTGCAGCACGGCGGCCGCGCCCTTGTCGAGCAGCACGCATCGCTGGATCGACCACGCGACGTCGTCGGCCGTCAGCGTATTACCCGAGTGGAACTTGAGGCCGGAGCGAATCTTGAACGTGAACGTGAGGCCGTCGGGGCTGACCGTCCACGATTGCGCGACGTCGCCGTTGAATTTCGACGGGTCTTTCAGATCGACGCGCACCAGACGGTCATACGTATTCGCGACGTATTCCTCGGGCACCAGCTCGTAGACTTCGCCCGGATCGAGCGTCGAGAATTCGTCGAGCGTGGTGGCGATCACCAGCATGTCTTTCGGTGTCGCCGCAAATGCGGTGCTTGTTGTCGTCGTCGTAAGCGTCAGCGCGGATACGACCGCGACTGCCGCCAGCGCATTGCGCAAAACCAGATTCATACTCGCTCCGTATCGATAGGAAAGTGCGGTGAAAAATCTGCAAATAGACCTTTGTGATTACATCAATTTCAAAGGGCCGCTTTCGCTGTTGTCGATCACAGGCAGCGCGCGCGAACCCGGCAATTCGTAATGCCACCACTCGCTCGGGATATGCGTGAAACCGGCCGCGTGCATGATGCCGAGCAACAGCAGCCGATTGCGCTGTACGTGCTGTGGCAGGCCCTGATGGAAATGCTCTGACTCCTTGACCATCGCGTCGAAGCCCGTGCCCATGTCGAGCGGCTCGCCGTTGCTGTCGATCAAGGTCAGATCGAGCGCGGTCCCGCGGCTATGGTTCGAGCCGCGCCCAAGCTCGGCGATATAGGTCGGATCGGGAAGGAAGTCCCACAGTACCTGCTGCGCTTGCGGCGGACGATACGCATCGAAAATGCGCAGCTTCATGCCGATGCTCGCGGCGAGTTCGACGGCCTTGCGCAAGCCTGCTTCGGCGGGCGTGAGCAACAGGCAGTGTGCTTCCTTATAGATCGCCTTGCCGGTGAAATTGCGGTCGGTCGCATAGACGAGGTCGATGTCGACGCCATGCGTTTCCTGCGTGATATGAATCAGTTGAGGTTTGTCGGTCATGAGAGTCAAAGGTCGAATTGATCGAGTTCGCGCTGCAACTCGCGGTTGCGCGCGACGCGTTCGTCGATGGCGGGACCCAGCCGTTCGACGATCGACGTAATCAGCAGATTGAAGAGGCAGGTGAGCGGCGCAAGCGAATCCCAGAACTGGCCGACATCGGTTTTCACCTGCAGCAGATCGCAAGCAAAGTCGCGCGCCCACGGACAATAGAGATCGGTGACGAGCGCAAACGGCAATTCGCGTCGCGCGGCCGCTTCGCAATAGCGGCGTGCGATGCGCGAATAGGCGCGCGTGTCGGTGACGATGAGATAAGGCGATGCGAACTCCGAATTCAGCGAATCGACGTACGAGCCCGACATGCCGTCGGAATAGAACACGCGCGGCCGCAGATATTCGAGGTAGCTGTAGAACGCGTTCGCAATGCCGCGCGTCGACTGAATGCCGAGAATAAAGATGGCATCGGCCGTGGCGACGCGCTGCGCGACGCGCGCGAACGTTTCGCCTTGTGCGAGCTGGTACACGTAGCCGATCGCATCGACTTCGAGATCGAGCGAACGGGCGAGAACGGTGTCGCGCGCGGCGTCGCCGTTGGCATTGTTGTTTGCGTTCTCGTCGTGGCGCTCGCTGCGCCACGCGTCGAGCCGGTCGGTGATGAACCACGGCCGCGCTTGTGCGCCGCGCAATTCGCGCTTCAAATCGTCGAGATTGCGATAGCCCACGCTGCGCAGAAAGCGCCCGACCGAAATGCCGCTCGTGCCCGTCTGCTGCGCGATCTGGTCCGCCGTCTCCAGTCCGAGGCGCTCCAGGTTCGCAAGCATATAACTGGCGATGCGCTTGGCCGTGGGCGTGAGCGTCGCGAAACTCGCTTCGACTGTCTGGGCGAACGAGATGGACATCGAGTCGTCTTTCGGGTCTTGTTCTGCGTCTTGTTGGTTAGTTATCTGTCATTGCTCGGCGAGCTGGTATGTATATGACAAGGACAATAAAGCGAGTGCTAACTTAAATTTTTAATCGGATTTAAAGAGCCAATAGAAAAAAATGCGCCGAGCATCGAATGTCATTCTTCTGTCATACGTTTTTCGTTGATCGAATTGGAGGTGCCGTGTGCAGCGCGAATAGCGAGGATGGTCGCCCTCATCTGCTCGCCGATCCGAATGGCGCTAAGATCATCGCCGCGGCATTTGGTCGTGTGCGTCGAGAACTGCGCGACCTTTCATCCCGACGTAACACAGACAGCATTGCCTCGGCATGCCGTCCGGATTTCGCTTCTGGAAGCAGCGGCGCATCGGCCTGCTGCCCATGACAAACCCACCGTATGTTCCGGCGGAGCATCCGCCGGACTTTCTTATAAGTGTTGGAGGGCTGAACGTGAACAAGCTGACTACTGCCTTTGGCGCACCCGTAGTAGACAACCAGAACATTCAGACGGCGGGGCCGCGTGGCCCGGCGTTATTGCAGGACGTGTGGTTCCTCGAAAAGCTCGCGCACTTCGACCGCGAAGTGATTCCCGAGCGCCGGATGCATGCGAAAGGCTCCGGCGCATTCGGCACATTCACGGTCACGCACGACATCACGAAGTACACGCGGGCGAAGATCTTCTCCGAAGTCGGCAAGAAGACGGAACTGTTCGTGCGCTTCTCGACGGTCGCGGGCGAGCGCGGCGCCGCCGATGCAGAGCGCGACATTCGCGGCTTCGCGATCAAGTTCTATACGGAAGAAGGCAACTGGGATCTCGTCGGCAACAATACGCCTGTGTTCTTTTTGCGCGATCCGCTGAAATTCCCCGACCTGAATCACGCAGTCAAGCGCGATCCGCGCACGGGCTTGCGCAGTGCGGAAAACAACTGGGACTTCTGGACGCAACTGCCTGAAGCACTGCATCAGGTGACGATCGTGATGAGCGATCGCGGCATTCCGAAGTCGTTCCGTCATATGCATGGCTTTGGCAGCCACACGTTCAGCTTCATCAATGCCGCGAAAGAGCGCTACTGGGTGAAGTTCCATTTCCAGACGCAGCAGGGCATCCAGAATCTGACCGATGCGGAAGCGGCCGCGCTTGTCGGCGCGGATCGCGAGAGCTCGCATCGCGACCTGTATGAAGCGATCGAACGCAAGGAATTCCCGAAGTGGACGATGTACGTGCAATTGATGCCGGAGAAGGACGCGTCGAAGTGCTCTTACAATCCGTTCGATCTGACGAAGGTCTGGCCGAAGAAAGACTATCCGCTGATCGAAGTCGGCGTGATGGAATTGAATCGCAACGCGGAGAATCATTTCGCGGATGTCGAGCAGTCCGCGTTCAATCCGGCCAACATCGTGCCGGGCATCAGCTTCTCACCGGACAAGATGCTGCAAGGCCGGCTCTTCTCATACGGCGATGCGCAGCGCTATCGCCTCGGCGTGAATCACAGCCTGATTCCCGTGAACGCGCCGAAGTGCCCGGTGCACAGCTATCACCGCGACGGCTTCATGCGCGTGGACGGCAACATGGGCGGCGCGACGCCGTATAACCCGAACACGCGCGGCGAATGGCTCGATCAGCCGGATTTCAGCGAGCCGCCGTTGTCGATCGAAGGCGCTGCGGATCACTGGAATCATCGCGTCGACGAAGACTACTTCTCGCAACCGGGCGCGCTGTTCCGGCAGATGAGCGCCGAGCAGAAGCAGGCGCTGTTCGACAATACGGCACGCTCGCTCGCAGGTGTATCGGAGCCGATCCAGAAGCTGCACATCGAGCATTGCACGAAGGCCGATCCGGCTTATGGGAAAGGCGTCGCGGCGGCGCTGGAATCGGCGAAGAAGAGCGGCGCTACGCCGAATCGCGCGCTGTGAGCGGCTGTAGCCGCTGCGAGATGCTATGAGATGAGCACTGCGCATCGCGCGTGACCTGGCGATGCGAGGAAGGGTTTAGTCCCAGCGCTCCCCGAAGACCGGCTGCGAGGCCGATCTTCGGGACCGCGCCAAAGAGCCGACGCGCGCGTGAGTCAATCAAGCGACGCAACGAAAATGCGCGCGACCTCTTCGAGCCCACGCCGGTCTTCGTCGTCGAAGCGCGCGAGCACGGGGCTGTCGATATCCAGCACGCCGACCAGTTCGCCATTCGCTTTATGCAGCGGAATCACGATTTCCGAACGCGAGGCCGAGTCGCACGCGATATGTCCGGGGAACGCGTCGACATCCGGAACGACCTGCGTTTGTCGCGTCTGCGCCGCGTGGCCGCATACGCCGCGGCCCATCGGAATGCGCACGCAAGCAGGCTTGCCCTGAAACGGGCCGACCACGAGTTCGCCATCGATGGCGAAATAAAAGCCTGCCCAATTCAGTTGCGGCAGGCTATGAAAAATCAGCGCTGACAGATTCGCCGCATTGGCGATCCGATTCGATTCGCCCTCAAGGAGCGAGCGCGCCTGCGAGGCCAGTTCACGATAGAACCCGGCCTTGGGCAGCGCGTTATTGATGGTGGCTTCGAACATCGGATGCACTCACTTCTGCTTCATCGAAGCAGCCATTCTCGCATCAATGGGCGCGACGTGACGGCACGCGTGTCAGATGTCGATGAACTCCGCGAAATCGTCGAGTGGCGTGCGCTGTGCGCGCCACTGGTTGATCGCGGCGTCCGTTTCTTCGTAGCCAATTGCCATGCCGCTGAACAGCATGCGCTCGTCGGGCAAGTCGAGAAACGCGCCGATCGTCTTCGGATACATCGCCCAGCATTCCTGCGCGCAGCTATGCAGCCCTTCTTCGCGCAACAGCAGCATCACGGACTGCATGAACATGCCGAGATCGGCCCATTGCGGCGGACCCATGCGGCGATCGACGGTGCAGAAGAGCGCAAGCGGCGCATCGAAGAACGCAAAATTGCGCGCGAACTGCGCGAGACGTCCAGGTCGGTTTTCGCGCGCAATGCCGATGCTGCGATACAGATCTTCGCCCACTTCAAAACGCCGCTCGCGATACGGCGAATGAAGATTCGGCGGATAGACGTTGTACTCCGTCTCTTCGCCGCCCGGCGCATCCGCGATGCGCTCGCGCATGATGTGCTTGAGTCGTGCGAGCGCGTCGCCCCCTACGACATGGATATGCCACGGCTGCAGATTGCCGCCCGAGGGCGAGCGCGCGGCGGTGGCGAGCACGCGGCGGATCACGTCGGGCGCGACGGGGGCGGGCAGAAACTGGCGCACCGATTTGCGGCTGCTGATTGCATCACTGACGTTCAAGCTTTTTCTCCATGAGCCTTGGCCAACGACATAGGCCGATGATACAGGCGACGATCCGCGTCTCCTGCTAAAGCTTCTGAAAGGCAGTGCCGTTAACGCGACCAAACTACAGCGACCAAAACGCAGCGACCGAACCACAACGACCACATACGCAAACACAAATGGGGAGCCGCATTTGAATACGATGAAGCTGGCAACACATGTCGCCGCGATCGCTGCACTGGCTGCGCTGACCGGTTGCGTCACGAGCGAGCAGCAGATCTCCGCCGCGCCTGCGCGGCCGCGTCCCGCGGTCGTCGCGGTGCAGGCTCCGCCGCCTGCCGTCGTTGTGCGCGCGCCTGCGCCCGTTGGACAGCCTGTGTACGTGTCCGCGCCCAGCGACGTCTATATCGCAGGCGTGATGGATCGCGACGTGGTGTTCATCGGCGGCGACACGTATCTGTGGGTAGTGGGCCCGGATGGCCGGCGTCATCGGCATTTTTACGCGCATGGCGATCGCCGCGCCGAAGTGTTCCGCCGACGCGAGCATCTGCGCGCCGAGATGGCTCGTCGTGGTGGTCACGCGCCGAGCCACGCGGTCGTCGCGCATCGAGACGCACATGCGCTGCATCGTGCCGAACGTCGCGAAGGTGCGCCGGTGCGGCATGCATCGGCGGAGCATCATCGTCCGCAGCCGGGAGCGGCACGCGTGGCGGAGCATCACGGCAACGATCGCGGACCACGCGACCACAACCGGCCGCCGCGCGTCGACGAGGCCCAGCAGCAGGCGCCGCACCGGCAGGGACATGCGGGCTGAGCGCCCGTTCATCGCAGGGTCGAGCGTCGTGCACGGCGCCATCGTGGCCGTGCAGTCGCTGATATGCGATGGCTCAGATCATTTTCCTGAACCATACGCGCGCACGAAGAACGCAATCGTGATGCACGCCGTCAGCGTCAGCGTGCCGTAGCGGATCACGTGCGCGGGCGCGCGCCGTCCGACGTGCGCGCCGCCGTATCCGCCGAGCGTCGCGCCGATCAGCATCGCGAGGGTTTCGGGCCAATGCACCGCATGCGCGACGATGAACGCGAGGACGGCCATCGTGTTGGCCGCGCTCACGAGCAGCGTGCGCGGCGCATTCAGCAGCTTCAGCTCGCGACTGTCGAGCAGGCCCCATACGGCCATCATCATGATGCCGACTGCGCCGCCGAAATAGCCGCCATACACGCCGAGCACGAACTGGATCACGAGCACCGCCGCTCGCCCGATGTGCCAGCGCTCGCGCATCCATTCGCCGAAGCGCCGGCCGAATGCGAGCGCAAGCGTCGCGAACAGCAGCAGCCACGGCACGACGAAATCGAATGTCTTTGCAGGCGTGAGCAGCAACAGCAACGCGCCGCAAATGCCGCCAATCAGCGTCGTGACGATCATCGCGCGCAACGACACGGAGCCGATCGGCCCGAGTCCGTCGCGATACGCCCACGCGCTCGCGAGGCCGCCGGGATAGAGCGCCACGGTGCTCGAAGCGTTCGCCTGAACCGAAGGCACGCCGGCTGTAATCAATGCGGGAAGCGTGACGAACGAGCCGCCGCCCGCCAGCGCGTTCATGCCGCCTGCGAGCAGTCCCGCGCCCGCTACAAGGAATAGACCGTTCATGCGACGCATGATAGCGGCGGCGGCTTCGCGGATACAATCGGGATTCTCCGATGCCAGCGTTCGCCCCAACCGAAGATGACGACGTCGCGTTTTGACCTTACCGATCTGCGGCTATTCCTGATGGTCGTCGAGCAGGGCAGCCTCACGCGCGGCGCGCAGGCGATGCATCTCGCGCTTGCGTCGGCGAGCGAGCGCATATCGGGCATGGAGTCCGCGCTCGGCACGCCATTGCTCGAACGCACGCGGCGCGGCGTGCGTGCGACGCCCGCAGGCGAGGCGCTCGTGCGTCACGCGCGGCTGATCGTCGGGCAGATCGAGCAGATGCGCGGCGAGCTGCGCAGCTATGCGACGGGCCTGAAGGGCCGCGTGCATCTGATGTCGAACACGGCGGCGCTCGCATCGTTTCTGCCCGAGCAGCTTTGCCGCTTCTTGAGCGCGCATCCCGATCTCTCCGTCGACATCGACGAACGCCCGAGCGCCGACATCGTGCGCGCCGTGGCCGAAGGGCGCGCCGATCTCGGCATCGTCGCGGATATCGCCGATCTGGCCGCGCTGCAAACGCATCTGATCGCCGACGATCAACTGGTGGTCGCTGCGAGCCGCACGCATCGCATTGCCAACGACGCGCGCGTCGCGTTCGCGGATATCGTCGACGAGGCGTACGTCGGCCTTTCCGATGCGGCGCTCGAGCGTCATCTCACGGAGCGCGCGTCGCGGCTTGGGCGGCAGATGCAATACCGCGTGCGTCTGCGCAACGTCGCCGATCTGGGCCGGCTGATCGAAGCGGGCGTCGGCATCGCGATTCTGCCCGCTGCATGCACTCAGCCGCTGCGCGACGCGAATCTCGCGATCCTGCCGTTGTCCGAAGCCTGGACGTCGCGGCGCCTGCATCTGTGCGCGCGGGACTTTTCGGCGCTCACGCCGCATGCGCACGCGCTCGCGAAACAGCTGATGACGCTCAATGCAGTGTCGCCATAAACGCAGTGTCGCGATAGCGCCGCCACACGTGTGCGCTGCTACAGCTGCGATTCGATCGGCAGTATGCCGAGCAGCCAGATGCCCGCCTTGCGCAGCGCCGATACGTCCGGCTCGCTGTCGAGGACTTTCATGCTGCCGTCGGGCGCCGTATCGATCCACACGATGCTGTTCGTGCCGTTCGGATTCGGGCGCAGTTCGAGCCGCCAGGCGATGTGGTCCAAAATCGGCTCGAGCGTATCGACGACTTGCGATGCGGCCGCTGCACTTTCGCAATACACGCCGATTTCCGTATTGAGTGCGACCGAACGCGGATCGAGATTCATCGAGCCGATAAAGAGCGTGTCGCGATCGAACACATACGTTTTCGCGTGCAGCGACGCCTTCGATGAGCCGAACAGTTGCTTCTTGTCCTCGCCGCTCTTCTCGCTGGCGACGGGCTTGAGTTCGTACAGCCGCACGCCCGCTTCGAGCAAAGCCCTGCGGTAGCGTTGATAACCCGCGTGCACGGCGGCGACATCGGTGGCGGCGAGCGAGTTGGTCAGCACGGTGACGCGCACGCCATTGTGTGTCAGCCCCGAAAGCCACGCGACGCCTTCTTTTCCGGGCACGAAATAAGGCGAGACGACGAGCATCTGATGCTCCGGCTGAAGGTGGAGTGCCTTCAGTTGCGTCATCAGATGGCCTTGCGCGTTGCCCGGCGAGCGCGTGATTTTCGCGGGATCGTCGTAGAGCAGCGTGGCTTTGCCCCACGAGTATTGCGTCGCGTCGTGCGAATGAATCACCTGCGTGAGCCGCGCACGCGCATTGACGACGTACGGATTGGTCTCCTCGGACGCGAGATACGCGTCGAGCTTCGCGCGCACCTCCGCGAGCGCGCTGGGGTCCGCCTTGCGGCCCATCAGGCTGGCGATGGGATACGACGCGTCGGAGTTCCAGTACAGGTCGAATGCCGTCGATACGTCGCGCACCACGGGGCCGTGCACGAGCACATCGAGATCGCCGAACGCGACATCGGTCGACGCGCCGAAGTACTCGTCGCCGATATTGCGCCCGCCGAGTATCGCGCCTTCGTTGTCCGCGATCATCGACTTGTTGTGCATGCGCCGGTTCACGCGAAAGAACTCGGTGGCCATGCCGATCTTCTTGAACGTGCGGCTGGCGACGGGATTGAAGAGGCGGATCTGTACGTTCGGATGCGAGTCGAGCGCGAGCAGCAGCTTGTCGTCGGCGTTGGTGCCGAGATCGTCGAGCAGGATGCGCACGCGCACGCCGCGATCGGCGGCGCGCAGCACGGCGGCGCCCAGCGCGCGGCCCGTCAGGTCGTCGTGCCAGATGTAGTACTGGAGATCGAGCGTGCGGTCGGCGGCCTGTGCGAGCACGAGGCGCGCGACGAGCGCATTGACGGCGTCGGGCAACAGATGGAACGCGCTTTCGTCCGGGTGCTGCTGCTCTTGCCGCGTGAACGCGTTCGCAAGGCGGGTGTTCTGCGTGTCAGTGACGGCATGCGTCGCGACGCGGTCCGTCTGTGGCGGCAAGCTCGCGCACGAAGTCAGCAAGGCGACGGTGAAGGCCGCGAGAAGACTTCGTAGCTTGATCATGTGCGCGCTCCGCAACGGGATGCGGGTCAGATTAGCGGGAGCGTTGGGCGGTTACAAGTGGAACAAGTGGAACAAGTGGAACAAGCGGAACAAGCGGAACAAGCGGAACAAGCGGAGCGCTGTCATGGCACCTCGTTACGAGTCGAGCGAAGAGGTGCGGTTCATCGGCGCCGCACCCATCAGCTGCGTCAGGATCTTCACGATCATCATGGGATCGACGGGCTTTGTACAGACGGCGTCGAAGCCGCCGGCGCGCAGTTCGTTGAAGTTGTCGTCGGTCTCATAGGCCGTGTACGCGAGCAGCGGCACGGACGCAGTCTCGGGCGACTCGCGCAACGTCCTTGCGACGGCCAGCCCCGACACGCCCGGCATCGCGACGTCGAGCACGACGCCGTCGGGATGCCATTCGTTCGCGATCTTCAGCGCGTCGCAACCGTTGTAGGCGACGCGCGTGTCGAAGCCGGCGCTGGCGAGAAAGGCAGCCAGCGAGTCGGCTGAATCGATGAAATCGTCCACGACGAGCACGCGCGGCGGGATCGAATGCGCGGCGACGCGCGCTGCCGTCCATATGTGATTTCGCGTTGGCCTGAAACTCGTGTGGCGCATGCTGCTCCCCCTGAATGGTCCGTCGCTGTTTGCGGCTGGGCGTCCTGTAAGCAAATGCAGCAACAGCCATTCCAACCTTGTGTCCGGCGATCATCCGAAACCGGAATGAGAGCCGCCGCGCAGTGCCGGCAAGCGCTGGTTTCAGCGGACTCGCGCGGTTTCGCGATGTGCTTCATAACGCGTCGCGCATGCGGCGTGTTCGAAGCGTTGCGCATCCGTGTGAAAGTCCGTCATGCGGTTTGCAGCTTTTCCATCCGCGGAGCAGGGTTGAACCGGGGGCGACGGCTGGAGCGCGGAATGCTACGGAGCGGCGAAACGCCGTGCTGCAATGCACGGCTGCGTGTGTTGGCGAGCGCATAGTCAAAGGCCCGGCGGGCAACTTGCCATGCTACGATGCCGTCATCCGCCGGGAGAAACCCAGCCCCGGATTGCATCGCACTTTCTTCGCTGCAGGAGGCTTGCCATGCACTTCGACTACAAGGGATTTCATATCGACTGCCGGGCGAGGCACGACGAAGATGGCCACTACGTCGCCCAGGCCAGGCTCACTCGGGCGGCGACGGCGCATACGCCCGCCGAAGTGCATCAATCGGGCGACATCGATTCATTCGTCGACGAATCGGACGCGGTGACATGCGCGCGCACATGGGCAATCGAATGGATCGATGAAAACTGGGACTAGCCGGACTGCTTTATCGCCCCGCTTTCGCGGTCCCACGCCGCACGGAAGAGCACGCAATGGCTATTGCGCCGTTTGCTGGCGCCGATACTCGTTCTTCTTCATCTCCAGGTACTCTTGCCGGTCGAGTTCGTGCAACTGGCGCTGGTACTGCTCGGTTGCATCGAACCATGTCGCGAAGCGTCGAGCCACGCGCTTGTCGGCGGGCATCGCAAGCGAAGCCAGATACGCGTCGATGGCGAGGTAGTAGCGCATCGTGTTGCGTTCGACGAGTCCGCGTACGCCGCCGATGTAATCGCCGTCCGGCGCCTTCGTGAAGCCCACTTTCCCGCTGCCTATCGTCGCGAGATAGGCCTTCATCGCGATGCGTCCCGCTGTGCCGAATCCATACGAGTAGGTGAGATGCAGGAAGGTGCGCCCATTGCCGATGTCGGCGGCTTCGAGCACGATGCGGTAGTCCTTCGTGCTGAGCGGTCCCGTCGCCGCGCTCAGATTGACCTGAAAGTAGTCGGGGCTCGTTGCCACTGAACGGTAGTTGAACTGCACACGGGATGTGTCGCCCAGTTCCTGTTCCGTCTTCTTGCCTACGTTCATGCTGATGGTCGCGCCGTTGCTGCCCGAAGACGCATGACAGTACTTCGTGTTCAGATGCAGGATCAGCACTTCGCACCAGTTGGCGGGGCCTTGCTGCGGATCGTTGAGCGCGCTGTTGACCAGCGCGAACGGATAATCGACGACGGCGTAGATATCGCCCTTCAGCGTGCTCTGCGTTTCTTCCGAGTCGAGATGGATCGGGCGATGAAACACGTTCGACTTGAGTTGCGGCGCGAGCGCGTCGTACTTGTCCCGGAGCGCCGTGGCGTTGTCGTCGGCCCATGTCAGCGCGCCGAGCGACAGGCCCAATAGCGCGAGCACCATGAACGCAAGTCGCCTCGTGATACGCATGATCCGCTGAGTGCTCATGACGGCGCTCCCGCTGACAGCTCAATGGCTGGCCAATCCGGCTGGGCAAATTTCGCACGAATATTAGCAGAGACGCGCTGAAATGCGGATGAGCCGTTCGAGCATAAAGGTGATTTAAACCGGCATTCATTGCAGCAACGTTCGTTCCTAGAATGGCCTCCATGCGTTGACACCGTCACGCAACAGCCCTCGGTCAATTTTTTGGAGCACATCATGGGACGTCTCAATAGCCAACCCCTCAGCGAAGCCACCGGCCAGGCCGCGGATCTTTTTGCGGGTATCAAGCGCGCTGTCGGCATGGTGCCGAATGCGTATGTCGACATCGGCACGAACAGCCCCGCTGCACTGCAAGTCGTGCTGACCACGGGTGACGCGCTGAGCAAAGGCTCGCTGTCACGCAAGGAAGTGGAAGCGGTCAAGCTCGCGATCAGCGGCGTTGCGGATTGTGATTACTGTCTTGCGGCTCACTCGCTGGCGGCCCGCAAGGCCGGCATCGCGGCCGACGATATCGCCGCGCTGCGCGAAGGGCGCGATTCCGCCGACGCGCATCTGAATGCCATCGCGGCGTTTGCGCGCACGGTGTCCACGACGCGCGGCAGCGTGCCCGTCGAAGTCGTCGATGCCGTGAAGGCCGCGGGCTATAGCAACCAGCAGATCGTCGAGACGCTGCTCGCGATCGCCGACATCACGTTCACGAACCTGTTCAATCGCGTGAACGATACCGTCGTGGACTTTCCGAAGGTCTGACGCAATGGCAAGCCGCTCGCGTCGAGCGGCTGCCATGTGCCCGTGACTGGCCATGGCCCGTCACGGGCATTGTGCGTTGATCGCGTATCGCTGCGCGGCCGGCCTTGCGTCTTCATGGTTTCATTTGTAGCGATTTGATTCAGCGCTCGGGCCGCAAAGGTTCGATCCGCTAGAATGAGGCTCGCTTTTTTCAACCAAGGAGATTCGCGTGAAATCAGTTGTTGCCCTGCTCGCCGCAGCCACGCTCGCGTCAACGGCGCTCACCGCTCATGCTGCATCGACGGAAAAGCTGCCCTCGGGCGTCGTCGTCGAACACCTGACGCAGGGAAGCGGCCCGCAGCCCACAGCCGCCGACGTCGTGCGCGTCAACTACCGCGGCACGCTCGCGAACCGCACGGAGTTCGACAGCTCGGCCAAGCACGGCGGTCCGGCAGAGTTTCCGCTCGGTCGTGTGATTCCCTGCTGGACGCAAGGTGTCGCCACGATGAAAGTGGGCGAGAAGGCGAAGCTGACCTGCCCGGCCGCAACGGCTTACGGCTCGCGCGGCGTCGGTCCGATCCCGCCGAACAGCGATCTGACGTTCGAAGTCGAACTGCTCGCGATCGTCAAGTAACGACCTCTCTTCGCGCAGCGCCCTGCCATTCCCACACGGTTCTATTGTGGCGGCGGCGCTGCGCTTGTTCCGCCTCGCATTCCACATCGTGAGGAGCGAAAGCTCCGGCGGCGCTATTCCCGTATTGAATCGTTTGATTATCGTTAACGCTGGTTGGCAGAAGGCAAATTGGCGTGATACCTAATTGGTCTTGCGGCGAGTCAGATGGACGATTGGGATTCTGTCACCAATATGAAAAACTGCGCGCTCAGAATCCCGCAAAAAATAAGATTTGCATGACGGGGTATAGGGTGACCAGAAAACAAAGGGTGCTGTTCCTCTGCAGGGACAACGCAGCGCTTAGCATCTTGGCCGAAGCCTTGCTACGCGAGCTGGACGGATTGCATTTCGACGCTTTCAGCGCAGGTCTCGAACCCGCCGACAAGGTTCACGCGGCGGCAATGGGAGAGTTGCGCCATGGTTTTTCCAGCCTGGAACTGCTCAATCCGAAGAGCTGGCTGGAGTTCACGAGCGAATGGGCGCCGCAGATGGACTTCGTCGTTACTTTGTGCGACGAGTCGGCGCGCGTCGACATGCGCGCTTTTCACGGTCGCCCGCAATTGCTCCACTGGACGCTGACGCCGTCCGCGCGCTCGGCTGCAGGCGCGTTCGAATACGCGTTCTGGCAGATATTGAAGCGCGTCGAAGATTTCATCACCGCCGAACGCCGCCCTTGGCCGTCGTTGAAATTGCCGTCGGTTGCGCCTTGCGCGTCGGATGCGTGCGACCTGCTGATGAGCGGTCAATAAAGCGGCCCAATAGCGACTCCGAACGACGGCTCAAAGCCGCAGCCAGGGAACGCGGCTGCATCGGGAACCTGATTTGCTTGGTCGGTCATGACCGGCACCGAGTGCTCACACAATCAGGGAACCCGATGAAAGTCGAAGCCAATACCGAGGCCAGTCGTGCACTGCCGCACGACGGCACTGCCGAAGCCCATTTCTCCCACTATGCCGCGCCGCTGATCGACGGTGCGCTCGCTTGCGCGGCCGCGCTGCGCGCCAATCCGGACGCGGAAGTGCTGCACAAGCTGCGCGTGTCGTTGCGGCGCTTGCGTTCGTTGTTGTGGGCGTACCGGCCACTTCTCGACGACACGTTCGACGCGCAGCAACGCGCGCTTTTCAAGTTCTTCGCCAGCGCGGCCGGCAAGACCCGCGACTGGGACATTCTGATCAGCTTGCTCGAAGAGACAACCGACACGCAGGGTCAACCCCGCGAGGCGCTCGAAACAGCGCGTACGAAGTCGCTCGACGCGAGCCGCGAAACGCTTGCACACGCCAACGTAAAGAGCGCGCTGCGCGATGCGCTGAAGGAAGCGAACCGCGAATTGAATACCGCGCACGATCGCACGCCGCTGTCGAAGTTCGCGCGCAACCGGCTCGCGTCGGCGCAAAAGTCGATGAAGAAGCGCATGAAGCGCGCGGCGCATGCGAAGCGCTCGGACTACGCGTCCTATCACGAAGTGCGCAAGGCAGGGAAGAAACTCCGCTATCTGATCGAGTTCTTCGAGCCTGTGCTGAAGAAAAAACAGGTGAAGTCCGTCAGTTCGCTGAAGAAGCTTCAGAAGCGCTTTGGCGAGTTGAACGATGTCGTCGCGAGCGAACAGTTGTTGCGCGACAACCAGAGTGTGTTTTCCGACGAAGCGCTAACCGCTCGCGCGCTCGACTCGCTTGCGAAGGAACGCAAGCGCCGCATGCGCGCGGCAGCGAACTTGCTATGACGGGCGCAAACGATGCCGCTCGTGATGACGCGTCAATGCAGGAGCGTTACCGGGTAGCGCTCCAACGTTCACACGTCGTGTGTCATGTCAATAGAAATGCAACCGCGTTGCGACGCGATGGATGCGTTAAGGCGATTGCGCGGACCTTGCCGTTCCTGGGTGGGCCGCCCTGGCGCTCTGTGTCCTGTTAGCGCCCTGTTCGCGAACGCAGTGTCTCGCGCACGCGCTTCGCCGCGAAGAGCGGCACATAGTCGAGAATGCGTGCTTCGCGCTGATAGTCCTCGACGGCATCTGTGTACATCTGCGACACGACTTCTTCCGGGCTGTCCGTGGATTCAGCAATTTCGTGCACGATCTTTTGCGAGTCGGCCGTCTTCATCCGGGGTCTCCCATCATTCAGTCAGTAGTCGAGAGCTTGAATTGAAGAACACACGGCCCCTCACTGCCAATAGAACTTCGCAATCGACGGGCCCGGACCGGTGCCGTTGTACCGCAGCGCGCGAAGAATGCCTGATTGATCAGACAGATAGCACACGTGCGCAAGAACTTTTCCACAGGCCTGTGCACAGAAATTGTGGATAACGCAGAGCGAATCGACGATGAAAGCTCGCCGTCATTGGCAGCCTTTCGGGTTCTCGGGGCCGAGCACCGTGATATAGCCTCTGCTCTTCATGCACGACTCGTACGCGCGTACCTTCGTGCATTGGCCACGACCTGAGTTCATCGCGACCGTTTTGCATTGTGCGATCGAATGGTCCATTGGCCCGAAGTCCATGTCGCTCGAACGGTTCAGCGACGGCGCGTCCGCACCCGTCGCCGAAAATTCGACGGGGCCCGTGTGCGTGCAGGCCGTGGCCAGCAGCGCGAGCGCTGCCGCCGCGAAACGTGCATGCATGAGGTGGCGGATGTGGGCGCGCATTGTCATGATTCAATTCCTTATTGATGACGCGAGCTCATAAGCGGCTGCGTCCTGCGAATGATCGGACTCGCATTGAAGAGCGCGATGCTTTTCATTCGCCGATCAGATGCAGCACGATATCGCGTTCCTGCGGCCGCGCGCGATGCTCGAACAGATAGATGCCCTGCCATGTGCCGAGCACCATGCGGCCGTGTTCGACGGGGATCGAGAGCTGCACTTGCGTCAATGCGGTGCGCAGATGCGCGGGCATGTCGTCGGGGCCTTCCGTGTCGTGCTCGTATCGGCCGGGGTCTTCGGGCGCGAGCATCGCGAAGTGCCGTTCGAGATCGCGCTGCACCGAAGGGTCCGCGTTCTCCTGAATCAGCAGCGACGCCGACGTGTGCCTGCAAAACACCGTCAGCATGCCCATCTGCATCGACTCGTCGCGCACGAATGCGGCGACCTCCGAAGTGAAATCGAACAACCCGCGAGCGCGCGCCCGCACGTTCAGATGTCGAATAGCCTGGCGCATGAATCGTTCTCCGTTGTGATGGGACATTTGTGAAATGCAATGCCTGCCGATGAGTTTACAGCGCACTTCGCGTTTCATCTTCTTCAGCGGGGCGAGTGGCGGCACATCGATTGCTACGTTTCGCGCGGTCGATTTCGCTTTGCAAAAAAGGCTATGCTGGTGGTGCCGAATCGCTCGCCGTCGACCGGCAACTGAAAGGAGGCCGCCATGGAACGCGACGAATTCATCGACGCGCTGAAGCGCGAAGGCTTCGCCGAAATCGTGACGGTGACACGCGATGCGCACGGCACGCTCGACGATCACGCTCATCCCTTCGAAGCGAAAGCGCTGATCCTGCACGGCCAGTTGACGTTGCGAGTCGGCGATATGGAGCGCGTCTATAGGACGGGCGACGTATTTCATTTGCACGCAAACGAAAACCATTCGGAGCGTTTCGGGCCAGACGGTGTTCAATATCTGGTCGGCCGCAAGTGATGGCAGCGGGAGTCTGCCATGCGTCGTGGCAGCCTGGCTGCAAGGTCCGCGTCGAGCCGTTAATATTTTTTGGACCGCGCGTTGACGCGCGATGCGCCTGCGCGTTACCGATCACTTCACTTTCGAGGAGGCCCTGAATGACGACGACGCCCGTCTGGTTCATCACTGGCTGTTCAACCGGCTTCGGCAAGGAACTGACCCGCGCGGTGCTCACGCGCGGCTGGCGCTGCGTGGCGACGGCGCGCAACGTCGCGTCGCTTGCGGATCTGGCCGAGCCTGGCAGCGATGCCGATGCGCGTCTGCTGCGCGTGAAGCTCGACGTGACGGACGACGCGCAGATCGCGGCCGCCGTCGATGCCGCGCAAGAGCGTTTCGGCGCGATCGACGTGCTCGTGAACAACGCGGGCTACGGCTATCAGTCGTCGGTCGAAGAGGGCGATGAAGACGAGATACGCGCGCAGTTCGACGTGAACGTGTTCGGCCTCTTCGCGATGACACGCGCGGTGCTGCCGGGCATGCGGGCGCGCCGCAACGGGCATGTGCTGAACATCACGTCGGTCGCGGGTCTCGTGGGCTTTCCGGGCTCGGGCTATTACGCGGCGACCAAGCACGCCGTCGAAGGCTGGTCCGATGCGCTCGCAACGGAAGCCGCGCCGCTCGGCATCCGCGTGACCTGCATCGAGCCGGGGCCGTTTCGCACCGACTGGGCAGGCCGCTCGTTGAAGCAGACGCCGAGCCGCATCGACGACTACGCGGAGACGGCGGGCAAGCGCATGCAGGCGACGGCGCAAACCAGCGGCCATCAGCCCGGCGATCCGGCGCGCGCGGCCCAGGCGATGATCCGCATCACCGAAACGGACGAGCCGCCGCGTCACCTCGTGCTGGGCGCGTTCGGCGTCGATGCGGTGTCGAAGCGCCTGCATGCCGCGTTCGCCGATATCGACGCGTGGCGCGACACGAGCCTCGGCGCGGACTTTCCCGATGGCGCGAAGTAATCACTCAGGCCGTGGCGCGTCAGGATAGTATTGCGGCGCTTCGCGCCGGTCGTACATGCCGTAGTCGCGTATCACGCGCACGCTGCGCAACCGCGCGCCGTCGGGCAGTGCGAGCGTTTTCACGTAGCTCGTGGCTGCCTGCTCGTCGCGCCATGCGGTTAGAAGAATCACGTCTCCCGCTGTGAGCACGGCTTCGAATGCGTCCCACGAAACGAGGCCCGCTGCGTCGTCACGCAGGCCCAATGCGATCGCCACATCGTATGCGCTTGCCTGCTTCACCCATTCGGCTTCGCGGCGCGCGTCGATTAGTACGATTGTCGTCGCGTCGCCTGCTTGCGTTTCGTCGAGCCGCTGTTCGTCGATTGCGTAGCCTTCGGGTGGATGCGTGTCGTGCGTCACCTCGCCGACGCGCAGATGATAGTCACGCAACGTCTGCGCGCGTCCCTTCTCCTGCATCCCGTGATGCAGCGCTTGCGTGCGCCAGCGCACAAGCGCTTTTTCATCGCGCCAACCCGATAGCGACAGCAGCCACCCTTCGCGTGTGAGACTGCGATAGCGAATGTTGTCGATGAAACCTTCGATCTGCTCCACTTCGGGCTTCAGCCTCTTCGCATAGCTGAGATACGCGTCCCATTGACCGGCGCGCGGATGCACTTCGAACAGCACTGAAAACATCGTGTTCTCCCCGTATTCAGACGGCTGCAATGCAATCGATTTCGATATCGAAGTGGCCCGGCCACGCGGGCACGCAAACGAAAATGCGCGCTGGCGGATCTTTCGGGAAATAGCGCGCATAGATGGCATTGACGGTCGCGAACTGCTCGACGGAAGTGCAGTAGACATTGCACTTCAACACATTATCGAGCGACGAGCCCGCTGTCTCGACGCACAGCTTCAACTGTTCGAGCACGAGTTCCGTTTGGCGTTCGAGCGGCGCATCCACGACTTCGCCCGTTGACGGATCGAACGGCGGCAGACCCGATACATAGATCGTGTCACCGTGCCGCGTGACGACGGAAGTCGGCGCCTTGAATCGTTCGAGCCAGCTCGACAGCGGTTCGACCCGGATGATCGCGCGTTCCATTGCAGTGCTCCTCGTGCGTGATGTCGAAGCCATCGTAACGCCATCGGTAGCAATGATGTTTCAGACCGAAGCGAAATGACAGACGGGCGCGAATGGGCACGAATGCGTGCAGGAAACCTTCCTCATTTTTCGCTCATTCTTCAAGCCTACGATGCACCCATCGATTCGACGCGCAGCGCGCGACAACATCCGGCGCGCTGTGGTGAGAGGGGAAAATCATGAACAGGTCATAGGTCAAAGCATGTGCATCGGCACTCGTCGTTTCGCTCGCGCTGAGCGGCCGTGCGACGTTTGACGGGGCCGTCAATGTCTATTCGGCGTCGCAGGCGCAGCGTGAAGAGACGGTACGCTCGGGCACTGTCGAAAGCGTCGAAATCACCGTGCGGCTCGACGACGGCTCGCTGCGCGCCGTGACGCAAAGCGTCGAAGGTCCGATGTTCCATGCGGGCGAACGCGTCCGGCTCCTGTCGAGTGGCGGCGTCACGCGCGTGACGGTTTGAATGACGCGTGATGCTCAAAAGCAAAACGGCCTCGCAATGCGAGGCCGTTTCACGTGTGCGCCCAGCATGGGCGCACTCCTGCGGGTGGAAGTCCCGCCATAAGCTGATCACGGCAAATGAAGTGAAGCGCAACTGCATGAGGGTGACCGAGTGTGGGGAGGAAGCGTGGAGCGTAAATCGCGAGCCGATGGACAAGAACCGTATAGAAGGCGCTGCCGAGCAGGGCGAGCGGGCACGTAACCGCGAAGCTCCCGTGATCAAGGCGAAGTGGCGTAGATGCGGCGGTTGTGCGATGAAGGAGTGCGTTCTTACCTGGGGAGATCTCGCCTTGTGCCTGAAAGGGCGACGGC
>NZ_WHNP01000010.1 GCF_009362735.1 Paraburkholderia franconis
TTCTGGCCGCGCTGATCGTGCCGAAGATCATGAGCCGTCCGGACGAAGCGCGCCGCGTGGCGGCGAAGCAGGACATCGGCACCATCATGCAGTCGCTCAAGCTGTACCGGCTCGACAACGGCCGCTATCCGACCCAGGAGCAGGGCCTGCGCGCGCTGATCGAAAAGCCGACCACGGACCCGATCCCGAACAACTGGAAGGACGGCGGCTATCTCGAGCGTCTGCCGAACGATCCGTGGGGCAATACGTATCAGTACCTGAATCCGGGCGTGCACGGCGAGATCGACGTGTTCAGCTACGGCGCGGACGGCAAGCCGGGTGGCGAAGGCAACGATGCCGACGTCGGCTCGTGGCAGTAGGCGTCGTTTGCTTCTGTTAACTCGCAGGGTAGCGTGCGCGACATGCGCACGCAAGGCGAGGCGCCACGGCTCATGATCGCGCGTTAGCGGATCGCCAGCGGATGCATCATCCGTTATGCGTCGCCGCCCCTGTCAAATATCGGCGATCGCGCGCGGCGCTGCCCTGGATCGTTGTCGCGCTGATTGCGAAACTGCCCGTCTTGCTGGCTCAGCGCGACAGATCCTCGAGACGTCGATTGCGCGTGCGCGGCCCGAACGCGCCCACCGCGACGATCATCACGAGCATCGCCGCGCCGATGAACATCGCGACGCCGAGCGTTCCGCCCTCGTGCAGAAAGAAGCCGATCAGCAAACCGGCGACGGCCGCACTCACGCGGCTCCACGAATACACGAAGCCGATGGCTCGCGCGCGGATACGCGTCGGATATTGCTCGGCCTGAAAGCCGTGAAAGACGAACGAGATCCAGTTGTTGAACAGCGTGACAAGTACGCCGAACGTGATGATCCACATCGGTTCGGTCTGCCGCGCGAAGATCAGCATGAAGATGCCGATGCCCACACCCGCGCTGACGATCTGCCATTTGCGCTCCATGCGGTCCGCGATCCAGATGCCGAGCAGCGGCCCGACGGGATTCGCGAGCGCGATGATGAACGAGTATTGCAGGCTCGTCGTCACGTGGATGCCCTTTGAAATGAGCAAGGTCGGCACCCATGCGCCAAAGCCGTAGAACGCGATGGTCTGCATCAGATTGAACACGGACAGCACCAGCGTGCGCTTGCCATACGGTCCCTTGAACAGTTCGGAAAACTTGCCGTCGCCGACGACGGCTTCGGCGGGCGGCGCTTTCGGCAGCGCGGCCACGCCCGCGTCGCGCGCGATCTTCGTTTCGAGATCGCGCATGATGCGCTCCGCTTCTTCGTCGCGACCATGCAGCGCGAGCCAGCGCGGACTTTCCGGCAAGCCGAGACGCAGCCACCACGCGGCAATCGCGCCCACCGACGCGATGCCCGCGACCCAGCGCCAGCCATCGATGCCGAACGGACTGACAGGCACGAGCAGCCAGCCGAGCAGCGCGACCACGGGCACGATCAGAAACTCGATGAACTGATAGAACGCGAATGCCTTGCCGCGCCCTTGCGGCGGCACGAGTTCGGTGAGGAACGTATCGATGGTGACCTGCTCCAGCCCCACGCCGATGGCCGCGATGAAGCGGCAGATATCGACGCCCTCCGCGCTCGTCTGACACGCCATCAACGCGGTAGCGATCGAATACCAGACGAGCGAGAACGTGAACATCGAGCGCCGGCCGAGCCGGTCCGCGATCGAGCCGAACACCATGCAGCCGAGCCACATGCCCGCGAACGTGCAGAACACGAAGAAGCCCACGCCGTTGACGCTGAAGAAGCCGGCCGGGCTCGTGCTGAACAGCCCGCTTTTCACGAGCCCCGGCGCGATATACGCGGTCATGAAGAGATCGTAGAGCTCGAACACGCCGCCCAGCGAAATGAGGAACACGAACCACCAGAGCGTGCGCGTGAAGGGCAAGCGATCGAGCCGGGACGCGACTTGCCCGGCATACGAATCCGCGACCCTGACGGTCGCTGTGTCCGCGTAGATGTCTGTCATCGTCGTCTCCGCGCAGCAGGCTCGTTGGCCGCCGCGATGTCTCTTTCTTATGAAGCCCGCGCGCGGCGGGCTGGGCGCATCGTAACGTTCAGCGTCGTTCTCAATGCCGTTCGAGCGCGGTCACTACCGCATCGCCCATCTCGCGCGTGCCCACCTTGCGCGTGCCGGGCTGATAGATGTCCGCCGTGCGATAGCCTTGCGCCAGCACCGTGCTCACCGCGCGGCGCACACGGTCGGCCGCGTCGTTGAGATCGAACGACAGGCGCAGCATCATCTCGACGGAGAGAATCGCCGCGAGCGGATTGGCGATGTCCTTGCCCGCGATGTCCGGCGCCGTGCCGTGCACCGGTTCGTACAGACCGAAGGCGCCTTCGCCGAGCGACGCGGAAGGCAGCATGCCGATGGAGCCCGTGAGCATCGCGGCGGCGTCCGAGAGAATGTCGCCGAACACGTTGCCCGTCACGATCACGTCGAACTGGCGCGGATTGCGCATCAGCATCATTGCAGCGGCATCGACGAACATATGCGTGAGCTCGACGTCGGGATATTCGTTGCCGACTTCCGTCATCACGCCGCGCCACAGCTGCATCGTTTCGAGCACGTTCGCCTTGTCGACCGAGCACACCTTGCGCTGCCGTTGCCGCGCCGCGCGAAACGCCGCGTGCGCGATGCGTCGCACTTCGGATTCGCTGTAGCGCATCGTATTGATGCCGATGCGCTCGCCTCCTTCGTTCTTCACGCCGCGTGGTTCGCCGAAGTACAGATCGCCCGTGAGTTCGCGCAGGATCACGATGTCGAGACCGTCGACGACTTCGCGCTTCAGGCTGGATGCATTCGCGAGTTCGGGAAACAGGAAAGCGGGGCGAAAGTTCGCGAAGAGATCGAGTGCCTTGCGCAGACGCAGCAGGCTCGCGCCCGGACGCATGTCGAACGGAATCTTTTCATCGCCGGGTTCGCCTGCCGCACCAAAGAGAATCGCGTCCGAGCGCCGCGCGACCTCTAGTGTCTCAGCAGGCAACGGATCGCCCGCCACTTCCACGCCCGCGCCGCCGATGGGCGCATGCTCGACTTCGAGTCCCGCGCTCTTCGGCACGACCGCCTGCAATATCCTGAGCGCCTGTGCCGTCACTTCCTTGCCGATGCCGTCTCCCGCGAGTACCGCGACTTTCATATGCGTTCCCTTGCTTTCCGGTTGAGTGGATGGTGTCGCTTTACGACGCGTAGTCGCGTTCGAACGCTTCGATGCGTTCGATCTGCGTGAGCGTGAAGCCGAGTTCGTCGAGCCCTTCGAGCAGGCAACGCTTCAGATATGCGTCGATGGAGAACGCGTGCGTGTCGCCAGCCGACGTCGACACGGTCTGCGCTTCGAGATCGACCGTGACGTGCAGGCCCGGTTCCGCTTCGATCCTGTCGATCATGCCGTCGACCACGTGGGCGGGAAGCAACACGATCAGCAAGCCGTTTTTTGCCGCGTTCGAAGCGAAGATGTCGCCCACGCTCGGCGCGATGACGGCTCTCATGCCGTAGTCGTAAAGCGCCCACACCGCATGCTCACGCGACGATCCGCACGCGAAGTTCTCCTTCGCCACGACAATGCGCGCGGGCCGGTACGCGGGCTGGTTCAACGCGAACGATTCGTTCGCGGTGCCATCCGCGTAGTAGCGAAGATCACGGAACAGATAGGCGCCGAAGTCGTCGGAGCGCGGCTTTTGCAAATAGCGCGCGGGCAGGATCTGATCGGTATCGCAGTTCGGGCGCGCGATCGGCAGCGCGACGGCATCGAGACGAACGAACGGTTCCATATCAGCGAGCCTCCGCAAGCAACGGCCGCACATCGGTGAGTCGTCCGCTCAGCGCAGCGGCCGCGACCATCACGGGGCTCATCAGATGCGTGCGCGATCCGGGGCCCTGCCTGCCGACGAAATTGCGATTGGTCGTCGAAGCGCTGCGCTGCCCCGGCGCAACGATGTCGCCGTTAGTGCCGAGGCACATCGAGCAGCCCGCTTCGCGCCATTCGAAGCCCGCATCGCGGAACACGCGGTCGAGGCCGAGCGCTTCCGCTTCGCGCTTGACCAGTCCCGAGCCCGGCACGACCCACGCCTCCACCGACGACGCGACCTTGCGCCCCTTCACAACGGCTGCCGCCGCCTTCAGATCCTCGATGCGCCCGTTCGTGCACGAACCGATGAACGCGCGATCGATCGCAAGACCATCGAGCGGCATGCCCGGCGTAAGTCCCATGTAATCGATCGTGCGCTGCATCGCGGCGCGGCGCTCCGCGTTCGGTGCGCTCGCGGGATCGGGCACGCGCGCGTCGATGGGCAGCGCGTCCTCGGGGCTGTTGCCCCACGTCACCATCGGACGCAGCGTGCTTACGTCGACCGACACCTCTTTGTCGAACGATGCGCCGTCGTCGCTCGCGAGCGCACGCCAGCGCGCCACGTCCCGCTCCCACTGCTCGCGTTGCGGCGCATGCGGCCTGCCTGCGAGATAGTCGAAGGTGATGTCGTCGGGCGCGATCATGCCCGCGCGGCCACCTGCTTCGATCGACATGTTGCAGATGGTCAGGCGCCCCTCCAGCGACAGGCTGGAGATGGCCGAGCCCGCATATTCGATCACGTGACCCGTCGCGCCGCCCGCGCCGATGCGCGCGATGATCGCGAGAATCACATCCTTTGCGCTGACGCCGGGCGCAAGCGCGCCGTCGAGCACGATGCGCATCGTGCGCGGCTTGCGCTGCCACAGCGTTTGCGTCGCGAGCACGTGCGCGACTTCCGTGGCGCCGATGCCGAACGCGAGCGCGCCGAGCGCGCCATGCGTGGACGTGTGGCTGTCGCCGCACACGATCAGCATGCCCGGGCGGCTCATGCCCTGCTCCGGCCCAACTACATGAACAATGCCCTGACGCACATCGTCGAGACCGTAGAAAGCGATGCCATGCTCGTTGCTGTCGTTGCGAAGGGCATTCGCCATTGCGCGCTTTTCGGGGTCCGCGATGCTGGCGAGATCGCGGCTGTCCGTGGGCACGTAGTGATCGGCGGTGGCGAAGGCGCGCTGCGGCGCCCGCACCTTGAGGCCGCGCTCGCGCAGCATCTCGAACGCGGGCGCGGAACCGTCCTGAATGAAGTGGCTGTCGACGTAGAGCAGGCTCTGGCCGTCCTCACGCTCGACGATGCGATGCGTCTGCCAGATCTTGTCGAACAGCGTGCGGGGTGCGCCAGTGGTGCGTGTCACTGTGTTCGTCTCCGTTTTTTCTCTGCGTGGCTGGACGCTGGTTTGCCCGAGCCGCATCGGTGAGACGATGTTAGGCGCTTCCCCACTCTTTACAACGACAGATATATCATGGCCACCATCAAGAAAACTCATGGCGAAACATGCGACGAAAACTGCCACCTCTCAATGCGTTGCGCGCGTTCGAAGCATCGGGGCGTTATTCGAGCTTCACGGGCGCGGCGAAGGAACTGCTCGTCACGCAAGGCGCTGTGAGCCGTCACGTATCGCTGCTGGAAGACTGGCTCGGCGTGAAGCTGTTTCTGCGCACGCCGCGCGGCATCGAACTGACGCGCAAGGGCGAGACCTACATCCGTGCGTTGAGCAGCGCGTTCGACCAGATCGACTACGCGACGCGCGAATTGCGCGACGAAGCGGACGGGTCCGTGCTGCGCCTCAAGCTGCCGCCGACCTTCGCGATGCGCTGGCTCGTGCCGCGTCTGGCGCGCTTTCACGCGCGGCATCCGAAGATCGCGATCCAGATCGTCACGTCGCACGAGCCCGCGAATTTCCGGCTCGAAGACATCGACGTGTCCGTGCATTCGCATCCGTATCCGCCTGAGGGGCAGGGGCATCGAAGGCTCTTTCGTGAAGTGCTGACGCCCGTTTGCAGCCCCGCTCTGTTGCAACGCGGGCCCGCGCTCGCCGAACCCGGAGATCTCGCGCGGCACACGTTGCTGTCGTCGCGAAACCGGCCGATGGACTGGTCGCGCTGGCTCGTCGAGGCGGGACTGACCGAGCTGGACGGCGCGGGACACGTCGACTTCGACAATGCCGCGCTGGCCTATCAGGCGGCCATCGACAATCTCGGTGTGATGATCGCGGTGCGCGCGTTGATCGAAGACGATCTGACGAGCGGAAAGCTCGTCGCGCCGTTCGACCTGCAAGTGACCACGCCCGGCGCCTACTACCTTGCATGCGCGCTCGTCAGTTCCAGGTCGCCACAACTGATGGCGTTCGAAGCGTGGCTGATGGAAGAAGCCGACGCGTACGAGCGAAGCCTGGCTGCGGCGAATCGCAATTCGTGAACGATGCACCGAGCGGTTTTTCTGCGCGGGTCTTTTCCGGCGGCCGCAAACATCGCGCGTGGCGCAAATGCCCCCAAAGTTGTCATTTACGACGATACTGTTTTCCGTACCCGAAAGCTAGAGTGATCACCGTTGCACGTCGCAACGGAACGTTGAAAGGAGATCACTGTGAAGGTTTTTGCTGTCGGAACGATCACGACCCCGCCCACCCCGGAACAACAGCCGCAGCTCATGGCGAAGGAAGTCCCCCATACTCTCCAGCTCTATCTCGACGGAAAGATCGAGCAGTTCTGGTTTCGCCAGGACCGCCCCGGCGTGTTCTTTCTGATGGACGTCGAGTCGATCGATGAAGCAAAGGCGACAGTGGGCGAACTGCCGCTGACGGAAGGCGGCTTCATGACGTTCGAACTGACGCCTGTCGGCCCGCTCGCGCCGCTGGGCCGCCTGATTCAAAAGAAGTAAGTACTGGGGCAGCGCCGACGTGATGAACGCTGTGCGATCAGCATCGCGATGATCGAACGCCTGGAAGAGCGACGGGAAGCGCTGCCCCACACCTCGATGGAGAAAGCGATGTCTGAAGCCGAAGCAAAAAGGAACGCGAGCGGAATTCATCCTCTCGACCATGTGGTTTGGAACGCGCTCGTCGCGACGCATCAACGCTTTGCACTCGGCGATGGTGGGGCAATCCGCTATCTGGCCGACGTCGCGCCGTTTGCCGCGACGGCCGACTCCAGTCCGGAATCGTTTGCGGCTTTGCGTTCTCTCATCGAGGCGCAAGGTCCCGTTACTTTGGTCACGACGGACGAGATCGTTCCTCCGCCCGGCTTTTCCGTCATAAGGCGTGCCGTCGTGCTGCAGATGATCTGGCAAGGCAGGCTCGATCGACAGGATGAGTTGCAGCACGTGAGACTGGCCGTTGCCGATGTTCCCGAGATGCTCACGCTGACCACCGCGACCAAGCCTGGCCCGTTTGGACCGCGCACCATCGAACTCGGATCTTATGTTGGCGTTCGCAGTCAGGACGAGCTGGTCGCGATGGCGGGTGAGCGCATGAGGCTCGACGGGTTCACGGAGATCAGCGCTGTCTGCGTCGATGCGGCGTTTCGCGGGCGAGGCTATGCCGCGAGCCTGATGAGGCTGCTGATCTCAACCATCACTGCGCGAGGCGAGACGCCTTTTCTGCACGTCTACACCTCGAACCGGACCGCAATTTCGCTCTACCGCACGCTGGGGTTTATCGACAGGCGTGAGCTGCATCTCACCGGGCTCGACCGCGTGCAAAGCTAGCGGAGCGGACCTCTGCAATTCGCTCAGCGTTCCTGCGAATGCGCCGCGAGCATCGCATGATGGCGCGCTTCCGTTGCATCGTCGACAGGGAACATGCATTCGAGACGTAGCTCCTGCGCGGCAACGTTTTGCGGTGCGCCGACGCTTGTGACCATCGAGAAATATCGAAGCACGACGCCCTCCTTGACGAAACCGAGCGGAATCATCGGCATCGCTGGCCCCGCGGCGGGCGCGCGCCAGCTCTTCCAGTCGCGCGGGACGTCGGGATACGCGAGCAGTTCGTCGAGCAGACGCGCGGTATCGTCGTCGATCACTCGACCCACCGACTCCCGGTACACCCGCTGCAACAGGCTGCGCGAAACGGTGTCCCAGTCGGCCAGGAACGGACGCATTCCCTGCGGATCGAACATCAGATGCAGCATGTTGCGCGGGCCTTCACGCGAAGCCATGTCAATGAAGCAGTTGAAAAAGCGTGGCGCCGCGTCGTTGGTCATCAGGACGTTCCAGTGCCGGTCCATCACGATCGCGGGAAACGGTTCGTGCTGGCGAACAACGCGCTTGAGCGCGCGAATCACGCTGTGCATCTCCTGCGCGTTCCACGGCGCCTCCGAATACATCGGTGCATATCCAGCCGCGAGCAGCAGTGCATTGCGCTCGCGCAGCGGCACATCGAGCGTTTGCGCGAGCGTCAGCAAGGTCTCCCTGCCCGGCACGCTACGCCCGCTTTCAATGAAGCTGATCTGCCGCTGCGAGACACCTGCGTCGAGCGACAGATCGAGCTGACTCACGCCACGCATGTCGCGCCAATAGCGCAACAAGCTGCCAAGTTCGCCCGGCGGCGCTTTCCGATCGCGACTGGTGACGTTCATTCGATTTCCCCGATCAACGCGAACGACTATAGCGGACTCACGCGATGGGCGCACGCCAGGCGAACGCCTCGAACGGTGCATCGAGTTGCGGCCTAGTCACGCTGGCGACATAGTTCGTGATAGTCGATGCTGCAACCACCGCAATGACTTCTAGCAGTTGCTCGGCGCTGAACCCGGCTTCGACAAAACGTCGCTGGTCCGCATCGGCAAGGCGGCCACGCTTTTCGATCAGCGTGCGCGCGAGCATCGACAGCGCGGCCAGTCCGGCGTCATCAGGCAGCTCGCCTTGCCGGATCGCATCGACATCGGCGGGGCGTACGCCTTCCTTCAATGCAAGCGCGGTATGAAACGCGACAGGCCACTCGCTCGCGTTCGTGACCGCGTTGGTCAGCAGCAACGTCTGGATTTGCGGCTCGGTCAAACTACTTGCATGCACGCGCTCAAACAGGCCGATGAACCCGTTGATCAATACCGGCGATGTGGCCATTGCGGCCGCAATGTTCGGGATCAGCCCAAAAGCCTCCTGCAGTTGCCGGAGCACGGGCTTCGATTGTGCAGGGGCCGATTCGATCGTATGAACGGGATAGCTGGACATGGTATCTCCTTGACGGTAAGCGCCACCGGATTGGCGGCGCGACAGCCAAAGAGTAGAGAACGTTGTGCTGCACACCAATTACATCGGATGTAATCGCCGTGCGGCATTTGCAAAGAAGTGAACGCGCAATAAAACCTCCGCACGACTACGCGCCACAATGCTTCAGGCCGCATATGCAACTGACGATTCATTGGTTCGCGGCCGGCTCTCCACGCGCTAACCTCTTTTCATCTCCAACTGAGCAGAAATCTTCCATGAACATCAAACGTTTCGTCCAGGCTATCGCTGCAAACGCAGTGCTGGCAACATTGCTCATCCATGGCACCGCGGCGCGCGCGGACACCGTCAATATCGCCTATCAGTACGGCGCCGATCCTGCGAAGCTCGCTCAGGCCAGCGCAGCGTATGAGAAAGCAACGGGCTGGACGATCAACTGGCGGCGCTTCGGTACGGGCGCGGACATCGTAGCCGCACTCGCTTCCGGCGATATCCAGATCGGCGATGTCGGCTCAAGTCCTTTCTCGGCCGCCGTGAGCCGTGGAGTGCCGATTGAAGCGGTCGTGCTGAATGCGTTGACGGGAGGCTCGGAAGCACTCGTCGTGCGCAATGGTGCGCACATCGACAAGCCAAAGGATCTCATCGGCAAGACGATTGCAACGCCCTTTGTATCGACCAGCCATTACAGCCTGCTCGCGGCGTTGAAGCACTGGGGCATCAAGTCCGACCAGGTGCGCATCGTCAATCTTGGACCCACTGAAATCATCGCGGCGTGGACGCGTGGCGACATCGACGCGGCCTATACGTGGGACCCCGCGCTCGGCAAAGCAAAGGAGTCGGGTCACGTCCTCGTCGATTCGACGGAAGTCGGAAAGTGGGGCGCGCCGACGTTCGATCTTTGGGCTGTGCGCAGGGACTTCGCCCAGGCACATCCCGATTTCGTCGCGAAGTTCGTGTCCGTGACGTTGAATGCCATTTCGGACTATCGGGAAAACGGCAAGACATGGACTTCGGGCTCGAAGCAGGTCGCAGCCATTTCAAAGCTTAGCGGCGCAAATGCATCGGACGTACCGCAACTGCTCGCGGGCAACGTCTATCCGACGGCGCCCGAACAGGCAGCGCCGACGCTGCTTGGCGGAGGCACCGCAAAAGCCGTGGCAGCGACCGCGCGCTTTCTCCAGGAGCAAAAGAAAATCGACCAGATACTGCCTGACTACAGTGCCGCCGTCACGACGCGCTTCGTGACGGCTGCTGCCACGTCGAAGTAACGGTATCGCAACGCCCGAACTCATTGACTGAACGGAACAGCGCGCAAACCATGGCTGAACTGAGTGCACATCACGCCACCGTTGTCTACGAAACGGCGCGCGGCCCGCTGACCGCCTTGCAGGACGCATCCGTGTCGGTGCGCAGCGGAGAAATCGTCGTCGCACTCGGGGCATCCGGTTGCGGCAAGAGCACGCTGCTGTCGTTGCTGGCCGGCTTCCAGGCGCCGACGTCCGGCCGCGTCACGAGCGATGGCAAACCCGTGAACGGGCCCGACGCGAATCGCGGCGTGGTGTTTCAGGACGATGCATTGATGCCATGGCTTAACGTGCTGGACAACGTCGGCCTCGGACTGCGCATGCGAGGCGTCGGTCGCACAGCGCGTAATGCGCGCGCTGCGGAAGTTTTGCGGCTCGTGAAGCTCGACGGGTTCGGGCATCACAGGATCAACGAGATCTCGGGCGGCATGCGTCAACGCGTGGGACTGGCGCGTGCGCTCGCCGCCGATCCTTCGTTCCTGCTCATGGACGAGCCTCTCGGCGCACTCGACGCGTTGACGCGCGAACACATGCAGACGCTGCTGCTCGACGTGTGGCAAGCAACGGGCAAGGGCGTGTTTCTGATCACTCACAGCATCGAGGAGGCCGTGTTGCTCGCCACCGAACTGCTGATTCTCTCGCCTCGTCCAGGACGGGTCGTGCAGCGGCATCGGCTCGACTTCGCACGACGTTACGCAGCCGGCGAGTCGATCCGTTCCATTCGCACGGACCCGGAGTTCACGGCGATCCACATGCAACTGCTCGATCAGCTTGTGCGCGAGACGCAGGAGGCTTGACATGTCGTCGCTCAAGAACACCCACGCAGGCCCACCGTCGAACATTGGCGATGAGTCCGGACTCACGTCCACACCTGCGCGAACCCGCATCGTTCGAATCGACCGCGGACATGCTGCTACCTTGATTACCGTGCTGGCGCTGCTCTCGGCGTGGTGGCTTGCGAGTCACCTCCAATGGTTTCCTCCCGTACTGCTGCCGACGCCCGAGGCAATCGTCCGCAAGCTGGGCCAGTTGTGGACTGACGGCTTCGATGACGCGACGCTCATTCAGCATCTGGAGGCCAGTCTGTCGCGTATCGCGCTCGCGTTCGTACTCGCGCTGGTCACGGCCATCCCCGCCGGACTTGCGATCGCGACCAGCAAGATAGCGCGCGGCGCGCTCGACCCGGTGATCGAGTTCTATCGCCCTGTTCCGCCGCTCGCGTATCTGCCGTTGATGGTGATCTGGTTTGGCATCGGAGAACTGTCGAAGGTACTGCTCATCTATCTGACCATCTTCGCGCCACTGACGATCGCGACCGCATCGGGCGCCAGCCGCGTCGCGAAGAGCCGGTTGCTCGCCGCCGCATCGCTCGGCGCAACACGGTTCAAGCTGCTCGTTCACGTGGTATTGCCTGGCGCAATGCCCGAAATACTGACGGGTTTGCGAATCGCGCTAGGCGCCGGATGGTCGACGCTCGTCGCCGCCGAACTGATTGCTGCAACGCGCGGGCTCGGCTTCATGGTCTATTCCGCCTCCCGCTTTCTCGTCACCGACGTCGTGATTGCCGGAATTCTGGTGATCGGCGCCATTGCCCTGGCCCTCGAACTGGGATTGCGATGGCTGCAACGCAAGCTCACTCCGTGGCATGCGGAGAACTAACAGGACAGTCATCGAAGAGCGCAAAGCGGCATTGGGGACCGCGCTCATTCAAGCGAGCTTTGAATGTCCTGAATGCTCACCCAACAGCCCGACTGGGCCGAGCGGAAAACGGCATCGATCACTCGCATATTCGAGCGCGCGTCTTCAAGCGGAATAGCCTGTGGTTCTCCGCTCAATATCGCTTCTGCGAACACTGCGGCTGCCACCCCATATTGATCACACACCGGTAGTTCCAGCCAGCGTTGCGTATCGACTCCTGCACCCGAGCGCTCGCTCAATAACAGACGCGTCGGCCGATCATTCGGTGCATTGAACGGAATCTCGACCTCGATCCGGCCCGTGGTGCCGTGAAACTGCATGCGCTGGTAATTGTGGATCTGGGTGGAGTAAAAGAAACTTGTCTGCACGCCGTCGAAATCCATCAGCACAGAGCCAAGCCGGTCCACCTCGAACGTCGGATCTCGCTCCATCAGCGCGACCACCCGCTTTGGCTCACGCCCAACAATGAAGCGTGAAGTCGTGATGGGATAACAGCCGATATCCAGAAGGCCACCGCCGCCAAGTTCACTCTGATTGCGGATATTGCCCGGGTCGGTGTTGTAATAGGTAAAGCCTCCTGTCACTGCCCGCAATTCGCCAATGGCGCCTTCTTCGATTAACGTCCGCACTTTTAGCCATTGCGGATGCGTGCGAACCATGAATGCTTCCTGCACGTATCGGCCGTTCTTGTCACGCGCAGCGATAAGGCGCTCAGCCTGTCCAACATCCAGCCCGATCGGCTTTTCACACAGGACGTGCTTGCCGGCCTCGACGGACCTGATCGTCCATTCCATGTGAATGTGATTAGGCAATGAGATATACACCGCGTCGATTTCCGGGTCTGCCAGCAGTGCCTCGTAACTGTCATACGCGACAGCCAGGCCATATCTCGCCGCGGCTTCCCGAGCCTTCTGCGGATATCGCGACGCAATGCCCTTTACGTGGCATTTCGGCGCCCTATGCATGGGCACAACGACCTTGTCGTTGATCTTTGCCGTGCCCAAGATTCCCCAGACAATCGCATCCTTTGCCATGACAGGTCCTTTCGAATTCCGTACGTTAGAATTGGATTGAACGGGCGCACCCACAACCTCTATCTGCACCAGTGTACGCTCAGCGCTTGTTTGGGCACACGTGTCGTGCCGCCAAAATTACGGGAGTCGCGCTGTGCACTATTTCTCTCGTCTTGTCACGAAAGGAACATCACCCCGAGAGGAATACGGTCCTGCTCGACTCTCTACTCACAGGCCTAAAGTCTTAACACGGCGATTGCTTCTGAGTATCAGAGGATAAACGCGCTTCTTGACGAATTGCACCGCGCAACTCAAAACCCGGGGATGATTCATTGTGTGCCTAAGGGCTGCCGCGAAGTGCCTTTGACGAATCGCCTCGGTGACATCGAGCCAGCGAAGCGAGGTTTCGAGTGATCGATGCCGCTGCGCGCACGCGTCGGCTAACCTTCCGGACAGAGCGTGCGATGCGCGAAAACGTGCATTCGCTTCGAGCATGCCCAGGAGCGCGGGTCGGTCCGCGGACTTGTCAGTGGAGAGCGAACCATCACGTCGCCGATAGTGATAACCCATGGCCGGATAGACAACCATACGTGCATCGTGCTTCACCAGCACGCGCAATAGAAGATCGAAGTCTTCCGCAGAGCGAACCCGCGCGTCATAACGAAGATCGCCTAAGAGTTCAGCCTTGATCATGGGCTGGAGATAGCCGAGGTGCGGCGCGTTGACAAGCGCGACCGCATCGAAAGTCCTGGCGGTTTTGAGGTCGAGTAGCGAGTGTCCAGTGAGCGAACCGCTCTCGTTCATGATGAGCAAGTCGTCCGCTGCTATCCCTTCGCCGTCCGCCTCCGCCTTGGCAAGCAACGATGCGAGGCGTCCTTCCGCGAACGCGTCGTCGCTGTCGAGGATTGTGATCCAGCGTCCCCGCGCGCACGTCAGCGCGCGATTGCGCGCGACCGACGGCCCCGCGTTGGACGACGAGGTCAGCAGAACGATACGTGGGTCGTTATCGGCAGCGGCACGGACGATCTCCACGCTTGCGTCAGTCGACGCATCGTCCACAACGATGAGTTCCCAGTCCGCCAGACTCTGTCTCTTGACCGATTCGATGGCTTCTCCGATCCAGTTCTCTCCATTGAAGTTGGCCATGATGACACTGACAGAAGGAGGAGGCGTCGGCGCGGGAATGATCAGGCGATTCGTGCCGCGTTCTTCGATGCGGGCGAATTCGCCCGGAGGGCTCCTTGAAGTTGTGTGTTCACCCGTTAAGCTCATGGTCTCGGTCTCGGTCCTGAAGCAGGGTTGCAAGGATGTGGCGGTAGCGTAGAACGGCGCAACGTTAGCGGCCGCCTTGCGGGAGCGAGCCCGCTGCAAATGCCAGATGCGTAAAGGAACGTTCAGCGAGCGAAATGGCGATGGCAAGCCAGATACGTCCGCTCGACCGCCTCCGATGCGGCGCGTCTACCGGACCGAGGTAGTACAGGACATGTCATATGTCCCCTTCCGCGTGGGCGCAGAACAAACCGCCAACGACGCACAAGGCCGATCGGGAACGCGTGAGTCATAGCTCATGAAGATTAGCATCTGGCCTTACGGCGAGCTATCGAGAACCTCAACGTTTTGCGCCTTCCTGTCAGACATTTGCGCCTGTTTTCACCCGGCGCTGAAGTGAGCGCCCCTATACGTGATGACATTGCACGACGTCGAGAAGAGCGACATCGTGCGCGCGGCGCTCGAACGTCTTGCGGTGCAGTTTGCGTCGGAACGCATTGCGCCGCGTGGCGTTTTCTTTCATGCGGGAGTGTCGCTTGCTGCGCTGTGTCAGAGTCTTTTCCGCACTGCGTCAAGCGCGCCACAACGCGCAGCAAACTGTTATCAAAAGAACACGCCAACAGCCTGCGAATACAGAATCAATCGAAGAAGCGGATCACTGCGCTCATATCGCGAGAAGTCTGGCCGAATATCCCGTCAGTGTCAGTTCGCGGCGGGGCGGCCCTTGTCATGGTCGCGACCTCTCTGCTGCCACATTGCAGCGGTCAGGCGAGGACGGGATGCGACTGCGGCCACGCAACAGGACGCGAGTGGAATAAACAACACTCTGAACTAGCGAGAAGGAATACGCGTGTCCGTTCGCAACGGTGTCTCTCACGCGGTGCCCTGACTATCGCACCGTTGTCAGCGAAACATCAGCGCGTATGACGCTCAGAAAAGCCGCAATATCGAATCCGTACGACTCGAGCAGCCTGTACAACGTGACGCGCGAAATATCGAGTTCGCGGGCCGCGTCCGCGACTCTTCCGCGATGACGCATCAGAGCCCTTTCGACTGCGTGCTGTTCGGCGCGGCGCCGCACCTGATCGAGCGATACCGTACGCGCGCCGACATAGTGCGCAAGGCCCAGGTCGCTTGCCGTAATCACCGGATTGTCGAATAGCACGACAGCGCGCCACACGCGATTGCGCAGTTCGCGAACATTGCCGGGCCAATCGTGCGCGCGCATCGCGCGAATCGCGTCGTCGGAGAAGCCGCGAATCCGGCGGCATGAATCTGCGCGCAACTGATCGAGCAAATGCCGCGCCAATAGCTCGACGTCGGCACCTCGCGCGCGCAGCGGCGGCTCGTCGATCTGCAGCACACTCAGCCGATGATAGAGATCTTCCCGGAATCGGCCTTCCAACGTCGCCTGCTTCAGGTCCACATGGGTCGCGCAGACGATTCTCACGTCGACGTCGATCGAGCCGTTACAGCCCAACCGCTCGATGCTGTGTTCCTGCAAGAACCGCAGCAGGCTCGCCTGGCTTTTCATCGGCAGATCGGCGATCTCGTCGAGAAGGACAGTACCGCCGCTTGCCGCTTCGATGCGTCCCGTCTTACGCTCGTTCGCGCCAGTGAATGCGCCACGCTCGTAGCCGAACAGTTCGGACATGACGAGATGCTCAGGTATTGCACCGCAATTGATCGCGGCAAACGGCGCATGCCGTCGCGCGGAATAGCGGTGAATCGACAGTGCCGTCAGTTCCTTGCCCGTCCCCGACTCGCCCTGGATAAGCACGGGCGCGTTGCATATCGCGACCTTGCGGATCGTGCGAACGAGCTGGAGCATCGCCTCCGACGAACCAATCATCTCGCCATCCATCACCGTCCACGGATGCGCGGCTATCGGCTCCGCCAGCAAGCACATGCCGCGCGCGTGTCCTACCGCATGTCCGAGCTCGTCGACTGTCGTGGGCAGCGTGATATAGCTCATGCAGCGGCCTCGCACGAGCGAGCGGATCGCCTTGTCTTCGAGTTGCTCGGGCCGCAACGCGGCAACCCAGCCCACATCGCGTGAGGCGATCACATCGGTGAGCGCTTCCATGTCGCGCGGAAACTTCATCGACGCGAGATCGATCACCCCTCCCGCTCCCGCTGCAAGCCGTGTCCGATGCCTCGTTCGCGCGCCGACGTCGATCCTGTCGATGTTCCACCCGTCGTGCGGCAGCACCGCGTCCGGCAACGCGCGGTTCCCACGGCAAACGTGATAGAGCTTTCTCGTCACCGCGTCCATATGAAGCCTCTCCGGCCGGCCCGAACTAGAAAGGAAAACTGATCGCCTTGATAAGAAAGAGAAAATGTACTGTAAAGGAAGTGTCGGCTAGCGAAGCTGAAGAACGCCTTAAGATCTTTTTCTTATTCCGTGAAAGAAGGTGTTCTCGCGGCTAAATCGCTAGAGAAGTGTGCGGTAGACCGCATAACGAAGCGCTCGTGTGCGCACGATGAGAAACCGGAACGGAATCCGGACGTCAATTCTACGACGCTCGAATGCTTAAAGCCGCATTTCAATGAGCTTGATGCCGATTACCAATTCGACGTGCCCATGCTGCGCGGCGTGAAACGCGTCAGGCCATCGTTCATCGGATCGAATGGTGCATCCAGCGAGCCGGGTCTCGGCTTCTTTGGATGCGTATCGAGGTTGGAGTTGGAGCGCGGCATCGGCGGCATATAGAAGAATTGCCAGCCCGCATAGGTCTGCTGCCCTTCGAAGTCTTCGAACTGCCGGGGAAAACGCGAACGCTTGATCGGCGCGTCCGTCGAACTGCTGTGCAGGCCGGCTATCCGGCCGGCCTCGTACAGGTAGACCCAATCGTTCTGTCCGCTGACGGGATCGGCGTACGCTCGCCGCAGATGATGCAGCGGCTCGGGAAAGCGCGTGTCGTTGAGCAGATCGTCGATGGATGCGGGCAGCGCGCGTCCTGCGCGGTAGTAGCGCAGTATCGCGATGCGGTACTGGTTGCCGACGAACAGCAGCTGTTGTTCGGTTTCCCGTTTGCGTTGAAGCGACCATACGTCGAGCGCGCCCATCAGCGCGATGGAAAGCAGCATCAACGCGATCAGCAGCGTCAGCATCACGAGGCCGCGTTCGCGCGCGACTCGCGCGCCTGGCGAACGTCCGCTACGGCCGCGCGTCGCGAAGAAGCTCATTGACCCGCTCCCGCTGCATCCGACGCTGCGCCCTGCGGGCCGCTTGCGGGCACGATATCGTAGACGCCCGTTTTGCTGTCGTCCGGCGAAGCGACGACCGCCCACTTGTCGTCGCCATTCACGGGGTCGACGGGAATCGCGCGCAAATAGTGGCGCGTGACGAGTTCGTCGAGCGTGTCGGGATACGCGCCGTTGTCGCCGTAGTACTTGTCGATTGCATCGCGCATGACCGCGAGATTCTGCGCGCGCACCTGCTCTTTGCCGCGATCGATGCTATGCATGTAGCGCGGCAGCGCGATGGTCAGCAAGAGGCCGATGATCGCCATCACGACGACGAGTTCTATCAACGTGAAGCCGGCGCAAAGCCGGCGCATGGCGTTGCCTTTCATGATCGCGCTCACCGCTGTCCCCTCACCACTGTCGATAAGGAATGCCGTTGATGCCGACGCGATCCGACTTCGACGTGACATCGAACACGTCCTTGCCTGCCGTGCCGGGCGCGGACGGGTCCGCGTCATCGGCATGCGCAGGCGGCTCGCCGAACGCGCGCACGTTCCACGTCTCTTCGGGTGGCGTATCCGGTTCGCCCGTAAAAAAAGGATCGCGTGGCACGCGGCGCAGAAACATCAGCAGCCCGCCTTTGGGGTCTTTGACGTTCTTCACGCCATCGACCAGCACGATGAGCGAAGGCGGATAGCCCGACGCATCCGCTTCGCGTTCGATCAGTCCCGTGTCGCTCGCTTCCTTGTACGCGTCGAGCGCAGTACGGATCTCGCGCAATGCCGCGCTCAACTGCTGTTCCTTTTCACGCTGCACGATCAGCTGAGAAAACGGCACGATAGCGAGCGCGAGAATGCCGACAAGCGCGAGCGTGACCACGAGTTCGATCAGCGTGAAGCCGCACTGCCCCGCTCGACGCGCGCGGCGCACACGGTCGGGACGCTTGACGCAAAACATCGTCTAGTACCCGCCGTTCTGGATCGAGCGCAGCGGGTTGTCGCTGGGCATGTCTCCAGGCGGCATCACGAGCATCGGCGGCGGCGCTGGCGCAGCGGGCGCGGGCGGAGGCGGCGGTGCCCCCTGCGCGGCGGGCGCGGCGTAAGCGTTCGATGGCGCGCCGACATTGGCGTTGCCGTTCTCGCTGCCCGCCGGCGCCTCGCCCGCGCCCTGCCCGGCAGGCGGCGGCGCGCCTTCGTTGGCAGGCGGCGCGGCACCGCCCGCCGAAGGCGGCGGAGGCAAGGTCGAATAGCGCCCGCCGTAGGGCTGCGGTGGCGGCGTCGTACGTGGCTGCACGGGCGGCTGGCCAAACGCGCTGGCGGACGGCGTCCCCGGCTGGTTCTGCGTGCTGCTGTGCGGCGTGGCGGCCGCGCGTCCCGTCGTGCCCCCACCCACGCTGCCCGGCTTGCGGATCACGGGGCTCGGCGCGGGCGGCTCCAGTTCCGCGACGACGGGATCGAGCCGCAACTGGTCCGCGTGCACGTTGACGTCGGTGCCCGACCACACTTCCTGCGTATCCGCATCGGCGGCTGTCTGCGGACGCACGATATGCGGCGTGATCTGCAGCACGATTTCGGTTTTCACGCGATCGCCGTTGTGATTGGAGAACAACCGCCCGAGCACGGGCAACTGGCCGAGGCCCGGCACCTTGTCGGCCGTCTCGCGGTCCTGATCGGAAATCAGCCCGCCGAGAATCTGCGTTTCGCCATCGCGCAGGCGCAGGCTCGTCGACGCATTGCGCGTGCCGATCTGATACGCGAGCGTCGTCAGCCCCGCCTGCGAGCTGTCGCTCTGAATGACCTTCGTGATGTTGCTCACTTCGAGGTTCAGCTTGATGCCGACATCGCCGTCCCGATAGACCTGCGGCTCGACTTCGAGCTTGATGCCGACGTCGAGGTACTGGACCATCTGCGTATAGGACGGCCCGCTCGTGCTCGGCGTGCTCGAACTCGAGATCACGGGCACCTTGTCGCCGATCAGGATGCGCGCCTTTTCCTTGTTGCGCGCGCGGATGCGCGGACTGGCGAGCAGGTTGGCGTCGGTGTCGCTGAGCTTGAAGTTGGCCGTCGCCGACAGCCCGCTCACATTCAGCGCATTGATAGGCAAATGATGCAACTCTCCCCATGTGTTAGCCGTCGCGGGCGTCGCCATCGTGAACGTATTCGGCCATTCGATGCCGAGGTCCGTCATGCGGTCGTGCGAGACTTCGAGCACCTGCACTTCCATCATCACCTCGGGCTCGGGAATATCCTGCGCGGCGATCATCTCCTCGGCCACGCGGATCGTATCGGGCGTGCCGCGTATCGTCACGGTGTTCGCGCGTTCGTCGACCACGACTTCCTTCAGCTTGAGCAGACTCTTGAGCAAGCCCTGAATCTGCTTGGCGTCGACGTTCGACAACTGGAACGTGCGCACCTTCAGCTCCTGATATTCGAGTTCCTTTGCCGGCGTCGCCGGATAGATGAAAAGCGTATTCGCGTTCAACTGTTTCTTGTCGAGCTGGCTTTGCATCAGGATCATGTCGACGGTGTCCTGCAGCGTCGCGTTCGTCACGAAGATCGTCGTCTTCAGGTCGGCGCGTACGTCGCGATCGAAAATCACATTGAGGCCCGTCGTTTTCGACAGCGCTTCGAACACCATGCGCACGTTGGCATCGCGGAACTGCAGCGTGACGGGCGTACGCATGATCGACGACGCGGCGATCTTCTCCTCCTTCAGCGCGCGCTGCTGATTGCGTTTGTCCTGAATCTCCTTGAGCATCTGCTGCGCCATCGGATTAGTCGGGTTCTGCGTGAGCACGCGATGCACGCGTTGTTCCGCGAGCGCGTACGAGCCGCGCTGCATCATGCGGTCGGCTTCCTGCAACGCGGTGAGATCGCGCCGGTCGCGGTCGACGGCCGCGCCGATCTTGCGGCCGCGTTCGCTCGTCGGATCGATCTGGTAAGCCTGGCCCAGCTTCTGCGCGGCGAGGTCGTACTGGTAGCTCGCGCGGTACGCTTCCGCATCGTCGAGCAGCGCATTCACGCGAGCGTCGCGGTCGTGCAGATAATCGATCTGCAATTGCGCGTTGGTGGGATCGTTCTGGCGCGTCGCGGGCGGCGTCACGCAGCCGCCCAGCGCCAGCACGGCCAGCGCGATGCACGCGGCCTGCCGCTTCATGCGAGGCATGCCTCGCGAACGGCGCGCAGGGGACGCTGGGTCGGGCGGATAGCGCGTCGGCAAGCCGCTGTCCCCGTTGCGGCTCTCATGGCGGCTGCGTGCGGCTGTCATTGTTTTCCTTCACCTGGTATGGAGATGATCTGCTTCTGATTCAGCGGCAAATAGGTCAGCACGATATCGCCGTCGGAAATCGATTCGACGCGATACTGTCCATCGACGATTTCGCCCTGCGACACGATCAGCAACTGGTCGCCGCTGCTCAGGAATACACGCGGCTTGAGCGTCGATCCATCCAGCTTGCCGAGGTACACATAGGGCACGGGCGGTGCGGTCGGCGGCGGCGGAGGTTCGGGCGGCGCCTGCACCACGGGAGGAGGCGGCGGCAGCCATGACGATGCGGCAAACGGGTTGTTGCGCGATTCGAGCGACATCGGCTTGCGCAATGCCGCGAGCCTGTCGCCCGGCGTATCCGCTGCATGCGATACGGACGGCGTGGCCGCGCCTGCTCGGTTCGCCGTGTTTCCCGACGCTTTCGTCCGGCGCTCTTTCGTCGCGGCGCGCGCGGACGAAGACGGCAGCATTGCTCCATGACGCGCGGGATTCACGGCCGCCATCGCCGCCGAACCCTGCGACGCCCGCCACTCCTTCACCGAGAGCGCGATCGTTGCGATCAGGCACAGGCCGAGCACACCACGGCGAACGAGATTCGGGTTCATGGCCGCGCCGCCCCGTAGACGAGTTCGAACCGGACCCGCGCATCGAGCACGCTGCCGTCGACGGCGGGCCGTTCGACGTGTATCTCGCGCAAGGCCGCGTTCGGCAGGTTGTTCAGCACCGATGCAAGAAAACGCCGGATGGCGCCGTACTGATCCTTGACGGGCAGCAGCATCTGATAGCGGACATACCGTCCGCCCGAGTCGGCGACGACGAGATATTCGGCGGACCCGACGGTCAGGTTGTTCTCGCTGGCACGCGCGAGTATCGCGGCGATGTCGTCCGCGCTATGGGCAAAGCGCGGAAAGAGATCGGGCAAGGTTTCCAGCATCGCTGCATCGGTGGATGCGCGCGCATCGCCGGCAACGTCCGGTTTCTTCGCGGCTCGCGCGGGGCTCACTTCGTTCGACAGATCGCGCGTCCCGGCTTGCATGCGCATCGCGCCATTCGCCACGACGGCCGCCGCGCACAGCAACACGACGCCCGCCAGTCCCGGCACACCGAAGCGGCGCACCAGCTCGAAGCGCAACGTAAGAAGGCGCTCGCGCACGGAATCGGCGTTCATGAGCGGCTCGTTCATGAACGACTCCATACGGCGGTGATCTGAAACCGGACAGGCGTGCCCGGAACGTTGGCTTCGATCTCGTGATCGTTGAGCACGGCCTCGCGCAGCAGCTTGCTCGATTGCAGGTAGCGCAGGTACGCGATCATCGCGTCGAAGTTTTTCGCTTCCGCCGTGATGCGTATCTGGCTCTGCACGGGATTGTGGTCGATGCCGATCAACGCGACGTCGTGGTCCGGATAGTCTTCGAGGATCGACAGCAGGTCCTGCCACGGCACGGTCAGCTCGCGCAACACGGCGAGACTCTGCTTTTCCGCATGCATCGCAGCGGGCGTGGGCTGCGCCCTGACGGGATGCGTCTTCGCGAACAGCCGGTGCCGCGTTTCTTCGAGCCGCTCCTGGACGCGATCGTTGTCGTCGTAGGCCCGCCACAGCAGCACGCCGCTCGCGAGCAGCAGCGCGACGGCAACGCCCAGCACGACGAGTCCCGCCAGCGCGAGGCGCGGCCGGTTGCGAGCGAAGTCGATGTGAAGCGGCTCGATCATTGCGCGTACTCCAGCAGACGGCATGCAAAGCTTGGGCCTGTCCTGTCGCTTGCTTCGTTGCCTGCGCCCGTCTCGTTGCCTGTGCACGTCTCATTACCTGTATCCGCAGCGGATGGCGCAAGCACGGTCACGCTCGCAAAGCCTGCTTGCAGCGGCGCGTGATCGACGTCGAAGCCGTACAAGCCGAGCGCGCAGTCCTGGCGTTTTGCCTTCGAACCTTCCGCGCAGCGCTCGAACGCCTGCTCCGCGAGCGAGGCGATGCGCGCGGGATCGTCTGCGTCGCCGTCGAAGAGGCGCTGCGCATCGTAGCCTACCCAGTGGCCCGCTTCGATCAGCACGGCCTGCATCAACGCATCGGCTGCGAAGACGAGCATCGCGTTCGCCCGAGGCATGCGGTTCAGCGTGCGATTGAGCATTTCCGGCAGGCACAGTTTCAGCGCCTCGACATCGACGCCCACGCCCCTACCCGTCTCGCGTATTCCACCGACCAGCGTGCGCGGCAACGCGCTCGCGAACACCGCGCGACCGCCGCGCTGCGCACAGGCGCGCACGACGATCGCATCGGCATCGACGCCATACGTATCGACGAAATGCGCACGTGCGATCTCGTCGATCTCGCGCGTGCGCAGCGTGCGGAAGTCGCCACGCAATATCGCGTGATTGCCCCAGAAGTCGTCGAGCACGATGTACGCGCCACGGTTTCGCGAAGGCGCCTGCTTTGCGGGCGGTGCGCCGTCATCGGATATCGGTGCGAGTGCAGCGCGCAACGCGTCGAATACGCCCGTCTCCGTGAAGCGCTGCGCGTCGGGCATCAGCACGCTGCGCGATGGGCTCGCCGGCGCTGTCTTGCGAAAATGCGTCCAGCGCAACGAACGTGACGCGCGCGGACCCACGGCAATCTCGCGCGTGCCGATGCCGACGTTGACGCTGCCGCTCGGCGAATCATTCGACCATGGTGACACGGTTGATCTCCTCGAGCGTCGTCTCGCCTTTCTGCACGAGCTTCACGGCCGCCCCGCGCAGCGTCTGCATGCCCTGACGGAATGCGGCTGCCTTGATCTGCGTGAGCGGCGCGCGCTCCGAAAGCAACTGGCGAAGTTCATCGTCCATGCGCAGCGCCTCGGCGACGGCACGGCGCCCGCGATAACCGCTGCCACGGCACGCCGCGCATCCCGTGCCGCGCCGGAACAGATAGCCGCCCGCCGAATCGGGATCGATGCCCGAGCGCGCGAGCGTGTCGGCATCGACGGCATCCTCGGTCACGCAATCGGGGCAGCACTGCCGCAACAGCCGCTGGGCGATCACACCGTTGAGCGCCGACACGAAGCTGTACGGATCGACGTCCATGTTCGTGAAGCGGCCGATCACGTCGAACACGTTGTTCGCGTGCACGGTCGTGAAGACCTGGTGGCCCGTCAACGCTGCCTGCACCGCGATCTGCGCCGTCTCCGGATCTCGGATTTCCCCGACCATGATCTTGTCGGGGTCGTGACGCAGAATCGAGCGAAGGCCGCGCGCAAAGGTCAATCCTTTTGCCTCGTTGACGGGAATCTGCAGGATGTCACCCAACTGGTATTCGACGGGGTCCTCGATGGTCACGATTTTTTCGAGGCCGTCGTTGATCTCCGTGAGGATCGCGTAGAGCGTCGTGGTCTTGCCGCTGCCCGTCGGCCCTGTCACGAGCAACATGCCGTAAGGCATCGCGGCGACGGTGCGCATGAAGCGCGTGTCGTCCTGCTGAAACCCCAGCGCTTCGAGCGTGAGCCCACCCGATGCCTGCGAAAGCTGATAGCGGTCCAGAATGCGCAGCACCGCGTCCTCGCCGAACTGGTTCGGCATGATCGACACGCGGAAGTCGATTTCGCGGCCCGCGTAGACGGCCTTGAAGCGCCCGTCCTGCGGCACGCGCCGTTCGGCGATATCGAGTTCGGAGATGACTTTCACGCGCGACAGCACCTGATCGGCGACATCTCTCCCTTCGACGCGCCCGACCACCGTCAGCACGCCATCGACGCGGCATTTGATCATCAGCCCGTTGGCGCGGCATTCGAGGTGAATGTCGCTCGCCATCATCTTCAGCGCGTCGTAGATCGTCGAGTTGAGCAGGCGCACGACGGCGCTGTCGTCGCTGCTGATGCCCTGCAGCGTCAACGCGAGCGACGCGGGGTCGGCGGCGTGCTGGCTCGTCTGGTCGAGCGCGAGCGAGTCCATCGCGCGCACGTCTTTCTCGCGCACCGCGAGCCATGCGGTGATATCGCCGACGCTCGCGAGCGCCCATCGATAAGGCACCGTGGGCCGCGCGCGCATGCGCTGCTCGACGCTGCCGCGCGTGCGCCGGTCGAGCGGATCGGCGATCACGAACAGCAGACCCTGTCGCGTTTCGGAATCGCCTGCTTCGGAATCGCGAAAGCAGATGCACAGACGCGTCGTCGCCTCGACGAACGGCATGACGTCGAAGTCCGGCTGCATGCCGTTCAGCCTTTGCATCGTGACGGGCTGCATGTGACATTGCGCTGCGAGTCGCGCGAGCACTTCGTCCGGGCTCGCCGATGTTTGCGACAGCAGGTCTTCGAGCGCGCGCAGGCCCGAGCCATGCCGTTCGGCGAGCACGCGCAGCGCATCGCGCAGATCGACGCTGCCTGTGCCGTCGATGCCGTTCGCGATGCTCGCCGTATCCATGACGCCCTCGCCTGCTATTGAACGCTCGACGCGATTTCGAAGATTGGCATGTACATCAGCACGACGATGCCGCCGATCACGACGCCGATGAAGATCATCATCGCGGGCTCGATCAGCCGCGAGATCAGATCGATTGCACGCGCAACCTGTGCTTCCTGAAACGCGGCGATCCGGTCGAGCACGGGACCGAGGCCGCCCGTCTTCTCCGCGACGGTCAAGAGCCGATACGTGATCGCGTCGGCCAGCGACGCTTGCTGGAACGCGTCGGAAATCTTCGCGCCGTTGCGCACCTGGTCGAGCGCGTGGCCGAGCGCCGCCTGATCGGAACGGCCAACGAGTCCCCTTGCCAGATCGAAAGCGCGCACGGCGGGAATGCCGCCGTCGACGAGCATCGCCGTCGTGCGAAAGAACTGCGACTGGCGAAACACGCGGAAGTACTGGCCGATGCCTGGCAACGCGAGCATGCGATCGGCGATCCAGTCTCGCGTGGACGGACGGCGCAGAATGATGGCGCTCGTGATCGTCAGTGCGGCGAACGCGATCGCAAGCGTCTTGTCATGCGCGTGAACCATGCTGCCCCACGCGATCAGCAACTGCGAAAGAAACGGTAGCTCGCGGCCGCTATGTTCGAGCAGCGTCGCGAAACGCGGGACGACGAAGCCCAGCAGAAAGAGCACGACGACGGCGCCCACCACCAGCAGCACCGTCGGATAGATCGCCGCCGATACCACACGCGAGCGCAGTTCGTGCAGCATCGCGCTGTTGCGCGAATAACGCGTGAGACTGTCCGCGAGACCGCCCGTCTGCTCGCTCGCCTTCACGCACGCGACGAGCACGGCGGGGAACACGTCGCTCGCCTGTTCGAGCGCCGCCGACAACGACTGCCCTTCTTCGAGACGCCGCAGCAATCCGCGATAGACGCCCGCTGAACTTTCGCGCCGCTCGTTGCTCGCGAGGGTGCGCAACGCATCGACGACACCGACGCCCGCCGACAGCAGCGCCGCGAGTTCGCGCGCGAAGAGTTCGACGTTGAACTTGCCGCGCACGAGCGCCGGCGCGCGCACGCGCAATTGCGCGCCGCTGCGTTCGCCGCGTACCGACACGACTCTCAATCCTCGTGCGCGCGCGAGCGCCGCCGCAGCCGCCGTCGAATCGCTTTCGACGCGCACTGTCTGCACCGCACCGCTCGTATCGAAGACCCGCAGCACGTACTTCACGTCCCTTCTCCTCGCATCGCCCTGCTCAGGCGTGCTCAAGCGCCTTTCACCAGGACATCACGTCCGAGTTCTCACCCGAACCGCCCGGCTGGCCGTCCTTGCCATACGAATACAGGTCGTAGTCGCCGTGTTCGCCGGGCGCGCGGTACTGATAAGGACGGTCCCACGGGTCGGGCGGCACGGCCTTCTGCAGATAGGGGCCGCTCCAGTGCGGCGCGTCCTGCGGCTTCGCCATCAGCGCCTGCAAGCCTTCTTCCGTGGTCGGATAGGCGCCGACATCGAGCCGGTATTGATCGAGCGCCTTGCCGAGCGATTCGATCTGGGCGCGCGCGATCTTCGTATTCGACTTGCCGACCTGCTCGAAGTAACGCGGAGCGACGAGGCCCGCCAGAAGGCCGATGATGACCATGACCACGAGGAGTTCGAGCAGCGTGAAGCCGCCCTCGCGTGCGGCCTGTGCGGCCCGTCGTGCACGCGCAGCGTCAGGCTTGCCGCATGGGGACATGAACCGGATGTCGCTCACGTTGTTGTCCTCCCTATGACTGCCGCGCTTCACGCGGCCAGGACGCCTGAGTGCATTCTTGTTCACGTCCGCATGCGCGCTAAGTAGGGAGACTCGTGCAAACGGATGGGTAAAGACCCTCCAGTTCCTCGCAGCTCAAATGAAGTAGTTCAACCCATTGCCCGTTTCTTCGGGCAGCGCGAGCACGCCGAGTTCGAACGCCACGCGCACGAGTCCCGTCGCATTCGATACGCCGAGCTTGCGCATCAGACTCGCGCGATGTTTCTCGATTGTTTTCGGGCTCAGGCGCAGCTGCTCGCCCACTTCGCGATTGGTGCAGCCCTCCGCGACGAGGCGCAGCACGGTGCGCTCGCGGCAGGTGAGCGCGCTCCAGGTCTGCGCGTGCTGCGCGTTCGACGCGAGGCCGCGCGGCTCGCCGTGCCGCGCGCCGTATTCGTCGAGCGTCGCGTTGGGCAGGCCGAGCATGACGACGCGCATCGCTTCGACGAGTTCATCGAACGATGTGTCCTTGAGCACGTAACCGTCGACACCCGCTGCCAGCGCTTCGCGCATGTGCATGTCGCTCGCATGGATGGTCAGCGCGATGATCCGTATCTGCGGCGCCTGTCGCTTGATGTCCGCGATCGCTTCGACGCCGCTCCTGCCGGGCATCGACAGATCCATCAGAATCAGATCGGGGAGCAGCGACATGGCGAGACTGCACGCCTCGACGCCGTCCCTCGCCTCGCCGGCGACGCTGTATTGCGGCAGCGCGCGGACCATCGAGCACAGTCCGCCGCGCAACAGCGGCTGGTCTTCGGCAATCAGCACACGGTGGATCTTCTCCACTTTGCCACCTCCACGCGTGAGTTCACGATCCGTTGCTGCCGACGACCTCGTGATACGCGCTCAACAGCTCGTCGGGTGTCGCAAGGCCGTCCAGCCGCAGCCACGGCTTGCCCGGCGCGGCGCGGAAGAATGCAACGGCCGTGTGGTTCATCTTGTCGCCGCGATAGACGTTGAATGCGCGCTGCGCCGCGATGCTCGCTTCCACCGTGCCCGTGTAGTACTGCCATTGCGGACCTGCGCCGAAGCGCTCCGCGTAGGCCTTCAGCCGCGCGGGCGTGTCCTCTTCGGGATCGATGGAGATCGACACGATGTGAACCTTGTCGCGCTCGCTGCCCAGTTCATCCTGCAATTGCTCGAGGGTCTGGCTGATCATCGGGCAGATCGTCGTGCATGACGTGTAGATGAAAGTCAGCACGACCGGGCGCCCGTCGTTCAGTTCGTCGACGAGCGACACGGCCTTGCCGTCGTCGCGCACGAGCGTGACGGGCGGCAATGCGTAGTCGGCCGTCGTGCGCGTCGTGCCCGGCGCCATCTCGTGATGATGAGCATGCATCTCGTGTTCGCCCGTCATCGAGTGAAGCTTGTCGTTCGGCTGGTCGTCGTGAGTGGGCATGGCGTCGGCGGGCGCCGTCGCGTCGTGCGCGGCGGGCATGGGCATATCGTCCATCGGCATGTCGGCGGGCATCGCGTGGGCGTGAGGGGCCGCGGCTTCTTCCGTCGTCGTGTCCTGTGCTTTCATGCCCGCCGACGCAGCCTCCTTCATCACTCGCTCTTTTGCCGTCATCCCTTCCATCGCGGCATTTTTCGACGCACTGTCCTGCATCGCGTTTTCGCGTTTGTTCGCGACGGCATTCGCGATCGCATCATCAGTCGTGGCCTCGTCCATGTTCATCGAGGCGTCGTGATGTTGTGCCTCCATCTGCGCATCGGCTGTGGGCGTCTGTTGCGCGTCGGCGCTCACCGCGGCCTGCGCGGCCAGTCCCGCGCCCGTCAGGACGAGCGCGCCGAATACGAGCTTGTGAGTGTTCATCGCAACCTCCTCTTCATGAAGCAACGGGCTGCGAACCAGGGCCCGGCGCGCAATTCGCCCTTGCTCGTTGAGTCTCGTCAATCAGGTTGGGAGCGTCATTGGATGAAGCTACCCAAAGCACGGTAGGAGACTTCCACCTACGGGATGACCCGCCGTATGAGGCACGGTATTCCCCGTACGTATCGCAGCATGTGACCCGTTGCGGCACGTGCGGCTCGCAGCCTACAATCCCCGAGCGGCTTGAAAGTTTTTCGGATCAACCAGCCGGGAGCGCCCATGGATGCCATTACGCCGCCTGAACCGCCCATGAGGCTGCGCGACCTGATCGACGCGATGCGCAAGCTGGGCAAAGCCATGCGCGACACAGGCCCGCAAGCGGCGCACGTCAGCGACGCGCGCGGTGCAGCGCTCGCCGTGACGACATCCGAAGGCGCCATCGTCAGCATGAATCGCAGCGCCGCAGCGCTGCTCGGCTACACGGGCGCCGAACTCGCCGGCAAGCGCCTCGCCGACATCGCGCACGAAGAGGACCGCACGGACGTCGAACGGCAGCTATACGCCGTCGATGCAAATGAGCCCTTCCGCTCGTTCGACGTGACGCTCGCAGGCCGAACCGGCCATCGAATGCACTTGCATGTGTATCAGCAGACGTTTGCCTCCGGCGATGCCGACGCGCCTCTGCGTCTCTTGCTGTTCGTCGAGCCGCTGCCCGCGTATGGCGAAACGACGCCGCATGAAGCGGCACAGAAGGATGCATACAGCCGGTCGATCTGGCTCACGCGAGGCCAGCAGCGCGAACGCGAACGCCTTGCCGCCGAGCTTCACGACGGCATGGGCCAGGCGCTGACGCTGATCAAGCTGATGGTCGAAGATGCGCGCATGCGTCTGCGACGCGGACAGGCCGACGATGCCGCGCAACTGCTCGACGCAGCGGTGCTGCAGATACGCGACTCGATCGGCGAAATGCGGCAGATATGCGGGGAATTGCGGCCGCTCGCACTGGAGCGCCTGGGGCTGCCCGCAGCACTGAGCACGCTTTGCCGGCGCGTCGAGCAAAGCGTCGAGACATTGCGCGTCGTGCTGTCGTGCGATGTCGAGGATAGCGAAATCCCCGAGCATCTGAAGGCAGACATCTTTCGCATCGTCCAGGAAGCGCTCAACAACGTCGTCAAGCATGCCGCCGCTTCGGAGATCCGCATCGAATTGCAGCGCGACGCCGCGCATCTGCTTCTGTCGATACGCGACGACGGCCCCGGCTACGACAAGCATCCGCTTCGCCCTGACGACGCCAGTTCGAATGGGCTCGGCCTGATCGGCATGCAGCATCGCGTCGAAGCGCAAGGCGGAGCATTCACGATGAACGCTTGCGATGACGGCGGCACCGAAGTGTCCGCGCGCTGGCGTCTTTAGCGCTACGTCTTTACGTCTCCACGCCTTGCTTGCGGCGTTGCTCGACGCGCGGCAGCGCGGACGGCAGCACTAGCCTGCCGCCGTGCCGCTCAGGCGCGGCATCGCGCCGTTTTGCGCATCGCCCGTTTCCTCCTCGGCCTGCGCGCCGGCGACGGGCAGGTGATACAGCTTGTCGTCGGTTTCCGGCTCCGCGCATTTCGATGCGAGCGACGTCAGCAGTCCCATGCTGATGGCCGCGAGCACCAGCTCAGTGACGTTCTCGATGGCAAGCTTGTGCATCACGCTCGCGCGATACTTCTCGATCGTCTTCGGACTCAGATTCAGATACTGGCCCACCTGCCTGTTGGTCCGCCCTTCCGCAATCAGCTTCAACACGCTGCGCTCGCGTGCCGTCAGCAGGTCCCACGCTTTCTTCGGCGAGGCGATCTCGCGTCCCGTCACGAACGAGTCGACCATGAAGCCATAGACGTCGGCGCTCAAATGCTTCTTGCCGTGCATCACGGTACGCATCGCGAAGAGCAATTCATCGAACGACACATCCTTCAGCACATATCCGTCGACGCCCGCGCGCAACGCTTCGCGCACATACTCCTCGCTCTGATGCACCGTCAACGCGATGATGCGCACGAGCGGCGAACGCCGTTTGATGGCCGCCGTCGCATCGATGCCGTTCATGCCGCGCATCGACAGATCCATCAGGATCAGGTCGGGCGCAAGCGTCATGGCGAGCTGACACGCTTCCTTTCCGTCGCGCGCTTCGCCGATCACTTCGTATTCTCCTTGCGCCGATAGCATCGAACGCAGTCCATTACGCAGCAGGTCGTGGTCCTCTGCGATGATTACCCGATGTTTGATATTCACGTTCGGCTCCTCGGTTTCCGAAGTGTGCAGGCTGTGAGCAGCGAGCACAAAATTCTTCTTCTCTCTATTGTTACTTTCTTTAGAATTACGCATATATTTCGCTTACCTGACAATGCGCGCCCAAGCCCGATCCCGGCGCGCATCTGGCCTACAAATAGCAAGCTTCTTGCCAACTTCGCACGGCCTGTCCCGCTGTCGGCCTGTTTAAGAAACGTCAAGTACCGGTAAAAATTGCGCTCAAAAACGTTTCATTTCCGATTCGTCTCCCTGCATTTCACCGCTCCGTAATAATCGGCTAGAGGAGAGAATCAGCGTCAAAGCGCGCGTTGTCCGGTAGATTCCACCCACGCGGGCTCAAGCCGCCTGATTTGCTTTCCATGCTCGCATCCATCCGCCGATACACCGGCAAAGCGCGCCGTCCGCCAAATTCGGCCACCTGTAACGTTTCTGTACAGTGGGTGAAAGCCCTCCGCTTGCACGTCCGAAAAAGGGGGACTCGCCCCATTGCTGCCCGCTGGACCGCGCAACACAATCAGAGCACCAGCGGAGAACGATCATGCGCGGGCATGCAGCGACACGACCAGCTCACCCGGCGTCCGCGCCATCCGTCGTACTCGGGGTTGTGTTCTTCGCGCTCGCGCAGCCTGCGCACGCCGACATCTTCGGCAAGGTCGACAAAACGGGCGCCGTCGTGCTGACCGATACGCCGGGCAAGGCGGGCATGTCGCTGATCGTCGCCGCGCCTGCACTTGCGAGCCGCGCGAAAGAGCCGGGCGGCACTTCATCCGCTCGCGTCGACGGCGCACAGTTCGAAACCGTGATCGCGGAGGCCAGCGAGACCTTCCACGTGCAGCCCGAACTGTTGCGCGCGGTCATCGACGTGGAATCGCGCTACAACCCGCACGCCGTTTCCGATAAAGGTGCACTGGGCCTCATGCAGCTGATGCCCGATACCGCGCGCCGCTTCTCCGATGGCGACATGTTCAACCCGCGCGACAACGTGCTCGCGGGCGCACGTTATCTGCGCTTCCTGCTCGATCTGTTCAAGGACGACATGGAACTGGCGCTCGCCGCGTACAACGCAGGAGAGAACGCGGTGATACGCGCCGGTTATCGGATTCCGTTGATTCCCGAAACACGCGCCTACGTGCCGCGCGTGCTGGAAAAATACCGGCGGATGCTGCCCGCCAGCAGTTGATCGCAAACCGCAACGGCGGTATGCAACCAACGGCGGCATGCAACGCGAGAACGCTATGGCACGATCCAGTCGCTATCCGCGACGACGTGCAGCGGATCGGCTTGCGCGAAGCGCACGATATATCCGCCCTTCGATGCGAAGCGCTGGCCGGGCGCGAGCGTCAGGCGCGGATAGTAACCGGTGAGAATGCGATGCTCGAGCATGTCGTCGATGCGTTCGACCAGATAGTCCCGCACGAACGCATCGACCATATGGCTCAATGTTTCGGCGAGGAGCCCGCACGCGAGATAGGTGTCGGCCTGCACGCGTTCATCGACGACGGGAATGTGCCGTATCGCGAACCAGCCGAATGCATAGTCGACGCGCACACGCCGGCCTTGCGGCAGATCGACGGGGTACGCGACACGCACGCTGTCTCGCCAGCGCGAAGGCAACGGCGCGCGGTCCAGGCCGCCCATCAGCCCGGACAGATACACGGTCGTCGAAGCGGGCGGCGCATCGCCGAGCGCGGCGATGTCGGGCGGCCTGAGCCATAGCACGAGCGCGTCCGCATGCGCCGCGCCGTGCAGCGCCGTCGTGACGCGTGCATTGGCGGGCAGCGCGCGATTCTCGACAGCAACGCCCTGCTTCCTGAGATCCGCGGCGAGCGCCTGGGCTGCCGCCTCGCCGCTGTCGCCCGCCCGATAGACCTGGATCACCGTCTTGACAGGGCGCCCGGATGCGGAACCCATCGGCTCGCGTATTCGCTTCGCGATCAGTTCTGCTTCGAGCAGCACGCCACGCGAGAAATACATCGAATAGAAGTCGTGGTCGGTTTCGACGGGCACTTCGACATTCGGAAACAGACACGGCACGTGTTCGCGCTCGCAGAAGTCGTGAACGGGCCCCCAGTTCCTGCCGCCCAAGCCCGACAGCACGGCGAACACCGGCTGCCGCGCGAGATACTCGTGCAACTGCGCCTGCCATGTGTCCGGCGCGCCATGCAGTTCCCACACGTGCAGTTCCCAGCGTCGGTTGACCATGAACATCATCTTGCGTGACGAGCGCAACGCGGGTGTCGCGCCCAGCGGCGCCGCGTTCTTGTCGGCGAAATAGTGTTCGAGGACATCGAGCATCCCGCGCCGCTTCACCGGGTCGGCGTCGGACGTGATGATCGTCGCGAAGTGCAGCACGGTATCCGTCACACCGGGCGCCCTGCGCCTGTCGAGTATCTTCAGGTAATCGATCAGCGCATGCATATCCGCGTCATTGAGCGCGAATTGCGGCATCAGATAACCGAGCGGCTTGCCTTCGGAATCGATGCCCTCGCGGATCGCGCGCGCGAGTGTCGCTTCCGTATAGGGCTCGCGGCTGGTGCGCATGCCGTCGATGAACGGTATCGTCAGTTCGTCCGCGCTCTGCGCGGGGGGATGAAACAGATACTGCGCGGCGATGGGCGGGATTGTCGTGTTGCCTTCCTTCGAGCCGAGCCCGCTGCGCCGATGGCAGTTCACGCAGGCCGCCGCCGGGCCCCGCATCGCGACTTGCCCCTGATGCGTCGCCTCGACGGGTTGTCCGTCGCCTGCGATGCCATCGCGAAAGATCGCCTCGCCGACGTCAATGGGTGGCGCGCTGCGGGCGTGATGCGCGCAGATCAGCAAGCCGGCGGCAAGCGTGATCGAGAACAGCAAACGCAGCACGCGCAGCGGCCGCGCACGCGAAATCGCGATAAGACCGCCTGTCATGGCTAAGGCACGGGGCGCAGCGCCGGCATGCCGCTCACGCCCACGGCCACCGATGCGCGCCGCCCCGGCAACGCCGGCTTGATGAACATCGCGTCGTCGAGCGGCGGATTCACCGAGACTCGTTCGAGCACGAGCCGGTCTTTTTTCGCCGCGCCCGTCGCGCCGCTTTCGATCACGAACGGCACTTGCAAGCCATCCACTTCGCGATAGTCGCGATAGGTCACTTCGATCGTGACGGGCGTACGCGACAGGCTCGGTGCTTCGCGATCGTATTTGATGTCGAGAAACGATGCGGCATCGACCCACACATGCCGATGCGCGCCCGAAGGCAGGGTCACTGCAAGCCGGTAAGCATTCTTCCCTTCGACGGCATCCATGCCGTCGAGCGCCACCGCAATGCCCTTCGCCGTGTGATCGAGCAACGGTCCGTCGATCACCTGTTCGTCGCGCGCATAGCGGATTTCCGCTGGCGTATAAGGCTGGACATCCGGCGCACCGCCCGACGACGGCCGTATCTTCCAGCCCTCCTTGCCGTCGAATATGCGCACGATCCGCTGGTTCATCGCCGTGATTTCAAAGCGCGTGCTGCTCGGCCGCCGCAGCGCCAGCATGAACGGCGCGTTCGGATTCGGCGCATTGGCGCTTTCGACATGTCCCATCCAGATCATCGTGCGGACCTTGCGCCAGGCTTCGTCGCCGCCGCGCGCGGCCGCGTTCTTCGCGATGATCTCGTCGACCGTGAGCAACTGCTCGGCGGCGGGCATCTGCGCCCATGCGAGCGCGGACACACAGCCCGCCAGCAGCCATGACGTGAAGCGTTTCATGATCGTGCCCCCTCGAACGCGCGACGTCATCTGCCCGCGACCTTGGCTGGCGCGGACTGCGGCTGCGCAGGCAACTGCGGCTTCGCGAAGAGCGCATCGTCGGCGGGCTGGTTCACGGTGACACGCTCGATCGTCATCTGATGTTTCTGCTTCACGCCCGTCACCTGCGTCTCCAGCAGATGCGGCACCATCACTCCGCTTTCGCGACGGTAGTCGCGGTAGTAGACGGCAACGGCATGCATGCGGCCGTCGAGCTTGCGCGGATCGCCTTCGATCTTCAGTTCGAGATAGCTCGACGCGTCGATCCACACGTGCCGTTGCGCATGATCTTTCGTCGTCAGCAGAAGCTTGTATGCACGGTGCCCGTCGATCGTTTCCATGCCCTGCATCGCAACCTGGCTGCCCTTCGCCGCATAGTCGATCAACGGGCCGTCGAGGTCCGCCGTCTCCGCCGCCGATTTCGCTTCGGCAGCCGTATAAGGCTCGGCGACATTGCGGCCGAGGAACGGCCGCACCTTCCATCCCTGCATGCCGTCGTAGACCTGAAATGCGATCTGGTTGTCGAAGTTCAGCTCGAAGCGGCTCTTGTGAGGCCGCTTCATCGTCATGACGAACGGCAGCTTGACCGGCTTCTTGCCGCCGACGTCGATCTGTCCGCTCATCGTCATCGTGTTGACGGCGCGCCACGCCTGCAATCCGCCGCGCGCGGCCACGTTGCGCTCGACGACCTGCGCCGCGCTCATGCCGCCGCCACCCGCCGCCAGCGCGACGTGCGACACGGCGCTCGCCGCTATCGCGCCCGTCGCGCAAACCGCCATCAGAATGCCCCGAGTCATGTCGATCTCCTCAATGTCGTGCCGCATACGCGCCGTGCACTATTCGACGACCAGCCCGTCGATATGGAACGAGCCGATCAGCACGTGGACGCGGTCCCCCGCTTTCACCAGATTGCCCTTATTCGAAAACACCATCCAGTATTCCTGGCCGACCTCCAGCGCGCCCGTCTGCCGCAACTGGCCGATGTTGTCCATCACGGGCACTTCGAGCAGCACATGATTGGCCTCGCCGTAGAGATACGGCGTCGTGCTCTTGTCGCCGAGCAGCTTTGCGAGCGCCGGGTCCGTCACGCGATAGCTGAAGCGCAACAGGTTGCCCGACGCCGTGCGCCGCACGCTCATGTTGTCGATCCCGCGCACCGATTGATAGAACGCGCGCGCGTGACCTGGCAGCTTCATCGGCACGTAGTGCGACGCGTGGGAAGCGTGCGAGGCGTCGCCGTGCATCGCCACCTGCTGCACCTGTTGCATCTGCTGCATCTGCTGCGTCTGCTGCGTCTGCTGCGCCGCTGCCGGCATCGCTGCCGATGCGGCACAGCAGACCCACGCGGCCATCGTCGTCGCGCGTCTCATTGCACCACTCCCGTGGTCGCGTTCGCCTGCGTACCGCCCGTTCCCGCCGCGCCGCTGCCCAGGACCTGGTTGAACAGATCGAGAAGCGCGCCCGGCGCGAACGGCAGGTTGCCGCCTGCGAAGAGCCCCGTGCGCGGCAGTTCCACCGCGCCGATGTCGTAGCCGCCGCTCTGCGGACGCTGCGTGCCGAAGAAGTCGTGATTCGGCGCACCGACGTTCGTGCCCGCGTTGACGGCGGGCGACCCCGTCTTGATCGAGTAGTTGCCGAGCGGCACGCCATAGCCCGTGCTGCCCGAACCCAGCGTCATGTTGAAGAGCGACAGCGGCCCATACGACATGTTGATCCACTGGTTGCCTTCATCCGGCGTCGCCGACGGCAGCAGGCCGAACAGCGGATTGGGCAGCACGGTATCGGCAATGCCGGGCGGCACCGCGAAGCCATTCCCTCCGCCTTCGGGCGGCACGCGCGCACCGTTGCAGTACAAGCTCACGACGTTCGGGTCCGCTCCGCTGTTGTGCGCGTTCGGATAGTCGCCTGCGTCCGTGAGAATCGAGTACTGCGGCGTAAGCGTCATGCCCGACGAGTGATCCGACGGCTTCGTATCGCCATAGGCGCCGATATCCCAGTACACGGCATTCGGATCGCAGTAGCCCGTCTGATGCCCTGCCTGGTTCAGCGTCGGGTTCAGCGCGACGGTGTTCTGCAAGCCCGGGATGTTCGGATTCAGCCCGCCCACAGTGATATAGAACGTGCGGTTCCTCCAGAACACATCGTTATTCAGCACGGGGAACGAGAAGTGGCTGCAGTCCTGCCCGGTCGGGCAGCCCGCGTTGCCCGCCGAGAACGCCGTCAGGAAGTTCTGCGTGTGCTTCGCGGTCTCGAGGCCGGACGGCTGCATCGTCGACGTCGTGATCGGGCTGCACGTCGTTTCAGAGCCGACCGTCGTGCAGTTCGGCGGACCGACGTTGGCCTGCGCAGCGAGCGCCGTGTTGAACAGCACGCCAGCGGAAGCCGTCGAGTCGTTCGACATCACCGTGTTGTTGATGAAGTTCACCCGCACGGCGTCCTGCACCGACACGCCGCCACCCGACCAGCCCGCCACGTTGTTCGCGATGATGTTGTTGATCACGCTCACCTGGTACCAGCGGCTGCTGGTGCGCGGGCTGCGCTGCACGTCCGTGCCGTTGATGTTCTGCAAACGCAGGCCGCCGCCCTTGCCGCTTTCAGCCGTGTTGCCGACGATCAGGTTGCCGTCGATCACGAGCCCCGGCCCGACGCCATCCGAGAGCTGCGGCGCGCAATCGATATCGACCGGGTTGTTCTCGCAGAACGTGCCGTCGGGCGGCACGCCCTGGGCGATCACACCGCCGCCGTAAGTCGGCAGCGTCGGGTTGTTGCTCTGGTTGAACAGGATCCAGTTGTGCGACAGGTCGCCGTTGTAGCTGAAGCCGAAGTGCGCGACGCCGCCGCCATCGCCGCTGCTCATGTTGCCGCAGACCCAGTTGTAGTTGAAGTGATAGTTGTCCGCGCCCGAGCAGAACGTGACGCCCGCAGCCGACGAAGGCGTCGTCGAGTTGATCTCGTCGCCGTACGACGCATTCGACGTCACCGAGTTGTGGTGCACGTTGACATGCGTGTTGTACGCGAACGGCTCCTCGGTGAAGCCATCGGCGGCGATCGTGCCGTCGGGCACTTCGACCTGGCCGACCGTGATCCCGCCTGTCAGCGTGCCCGCATTGCTGAAGACGCGGTTGTTCGACACCTCCGTATAGTGGTTCCAGCCATGCAGGAAGATGCCGCCGCCGCCCTGCGAGCTGTTCGTGAACGTGATGCCGTCCACACGCGACGGATTGCACAGGAAGTTGCTCGAATACGTGTTGCAATCCGCGTTGCTGGCCGTGAGCGGCACGCAGATGCCGTTCGCCGTGCAGTTCGGATCGGGCTGCAGCTGGCCGCCCACGCGCACGTCTCGCACGCCTTTCGCGAGCACGGTGATGGCCGCGCCTTCGTACGCGCCCATCAGCGTCGGCTCCATCAGCAGCTCGCCGAGATTGCCGTTGAGCGTGTTGTCCCAGCCCACCGTCGGTTCGAGCGGAATCGCATCCACCTGGCGTTGCATCGCGGCCGGGCACGCATACGCTCCCGACGGATCGTACGGATTGCTCGACGAGATCATGCCGCCGTTGAGCGCCACGCCGAACAGGCAGTCGACCAGTCTGCGCCACGGATCGACCTTGCCCGACGGATGCGTGTTCGCGTTCACGACCACGCTGGGCGCGCCCACGCCTTGCAGGCGCACCGGCTTCCACATCAGCAGCATCTCGTTGTAGTTGCCCGGACCGACGATGATGAGATCGCCCGGCGTCGCCTTGTCGATGGCCGTCTGGATCGCATTGTTCGTGCCGTTTTCACCGCCGACATAGCCCGGCGCCTTGCCGCCGATCGTGACCGTCACCGCATCGATCGACTTCTTGCCGTTGCCCGACGTGATGACCAGTTCGCCGCAGCGCGTCTGCGTGTTGACGCCGCGCTGCTGGATCGTGCAGCTCGACTGGCTCGTCGACAGCGACGGTACCCTGACGACGATCTGCGTATCGGACCACGAATTCACAGGCGCATTCACGCCGCCGATCGTCACCGACCCGGTGCCCTGCTGCGCGCCGAAGCCATAGTGCCGCGTGACGAACTTCTGGTTGTACGGCGCCGTGGTCGCGGCGGGACCGCCATACGCGTGGTTCAGCACCTGCTGGTCGCCGAGCGCCTTGATGGTCAGCGTATGGTTGGCAACGCTCACCCACGGACCCGCGCCGCCGTTGCTCGTGTCGCCCGTCACCGACGAAATCGCGGGCGTCGCATCGGGATACGCACAATCGGGCGGGTTGTAGCCGTCCGCGAACGCGGACACGGGCACGACGGGCGTATCCATGTATTGCGTCTGGCCCGGCATGAACGGTATCTCGTAGCAGAACTGGCTGTACGCGGGGTTGAACAGCGGATCGCGGATCGTCTGCCCCGGATGCGCGGGGTCCGGCATGTCGGGATCGTTCATGCAGGCGACCATCATCGTCGGCGCGTAGCCCGTCGGGTTCGGCGGGTTCACTTCCCACGTCGAATAGTTCATCCCGTTGAAGATGCCCCACTGATCCGAATACACGCGGCTCACTTCGTTGCCCGCGAAGTCCTTCAGCGAGACGGGCACGTTCGGCACCGCGAACTTCTCGCCGAACTGCGGCGAGTACGGATCGAACTCCGATGAAAAGTCGTCGAGCATGAAGCCCGTGAAGTGCGCGGCCACGTGCGTCGAGCTGAACACCCAGAACTTCGCGAGCACCGACATCTGGTTCGTCAGCACGACTTCCTTGCGGTCGCACAGGTGCCGCGATGCGCCCGCGAACGGCGCGACTTCCTGCGAGCCCGGGAACAGGCTGATGAAATCCGGCACGACGCGCAGCGCGCCGACGCACGGCCAGAACGTCTCGACGCTGCCCGTGTCGCCTTCGTGACGCGGCTGCGAGCCGAGATCGGTGGTCGGGTTCTGCGCGTTGTTGCGGTTGTACGCCGAGTTCACGGCCGCCTGGTCGGGCAGGATGAAGATGTTGCCCAGCCCGCCGAACTGCTGCGTGACGGGCGCGATGTAGTTGTCGCCGATCAGGATGTTCTTGTCTTCCTCCTTCACGAGCTCATAGCCCGGCGGGACGATGATCTCGACCACATACTTGCCCGGAGGCAGCATGTACGAGCCATCGGCCTGCTTGCTGCAGATCGTGCAGTTCGAGCCCGTCGGCGTGCCCTTCGACACATCGCGGCCCGTCACGCTCGGGAACTGGTACATCCCGTCATACGGCGCAGGCTGCAACTGGTTGAACGCGTGCATGCCGTCGTAGCACTTGAACTGCGAATGCGCAGGCAGCGCGCGCTGTTGCGGATCGAGCCATTGCGGGCTGTCCTTCAGTGTGAAGAAGAACGGATCGGTGGTTTCCTGGCCCGGGCAGTTCATGTTCGGCCTGCCGTCCGAGCGGAAGCCCTGTGCCCAGTCGTCCCAGCTGCTCGTCTTCGTCGTATCGACCAGCGTCACGCTTTGCGTGCCGTCCGGCGCCGTGCCCTCCGCGTACAGATTGACGGTCACGTTCGGCACGTTGGGCGTCCAGCTCGTATGCAGCAGCAGGGCGGGATCGTCGAACGGGCGCGTCGACGCGTAGATCACTTCGCCATGAATGCCGCCGTTCTCGTTGGCACCGAACGGCGCCTTGCCGAACTCGATGAACGAGTTCTGGCCCGAGAAGCCCTGCCAGCCCATCGTCGTGACCCACGGCGGATCGATGCGGCCCGTCGACGGGTTCGTGCCCGAGCGGTCGTTGCAGTCCGCGTCGTTGCAGTAGATCGCGCCTGGCACGCGCAGGTCGGACGGCAGATGCGACGTCGACGATTCCTGCGTGTTCGCGAAGTTCGCCGCAATCGACGAACTGCCGCCGCCAGGCGTGCCGTCGGGCGGTCCGCCCGCGTCGTAGACGACATGCACGCCCGTCTGCTTGTAGCGCGTCGTGTCGGCCTCGGCGATGTACCAGTTGAAGAGCGGGAACACTTCGTTGAACGACGCGTAGCCGTTCAGGTCCGTGTTGTTGAAGTTCGAATAGCTGCCGTCGCGGAAGCGGATGTTGGTCGGCACGAGCGCGAGGCCGGGCTCGCTATCCTGAGAAACGCCATCGCCGTTCGTATCGATGAAGGTGCGCGTATAGAGATTCGTATGCCATTGCAGCACGGGCAGATCGCCGACGTTCTGCACCTGTCCGCCCTTCAGTTGCACGGCCGTCGCGAGACCGTCGACGATCTGGTCGTTCCACTGGTCGAACACCGTGATACGGAACAGACCGTCCGGCAGGCCATTGATGCTGAACGTGCCGTCCGCGTTGCACTTCGTGAACGCGACGTCTTCGAGATCGGGATCGCCGACGCTCACATAGCACTGCGTGAAGCCCAGCGAATCGCGCGAGCCGCTGCTGTAGAGGGTTTCGTTGGGCGGACGGCTGTAGTGCAGGTTCGTGATCTTGCCCGTGATGCCGTTATTGCACGCCACGCCGTTGCATATACCCGGCAGCCGCGCGTTGATGATCTTCGGATTGGCAAAGCCGATCGTCACGTGGAAGCCCGCCGGTCCGAACTCCTGGAAGTAGGCGGGGCCGCCCACCTTGATGAACGCGTCGTGAGCCTTCTGGCCGTCGAGCGTATTGGTCTGCAGCCACTCCTCGCCCTTCGCGATGCGATCCGCGGCCGGCGTCGCGACGACGCCATAGCGTCCCGGCATCAGGTTCGCGATGATCGCCTGGCCCACGAGCGGCGACATCGTCTTGCCGTCCGATTCGAACTTCGGGCAGGTCGGGATCATGCCGACGAGGCCGTCGTTCGCGGCCTTCGTGATCGGACAGGCGTCGAGGCCCGTGCTCGGATCGATCGTGCCTTGCAACGAATTCGACAGCGGCATGTTGAACATGTCGTAGGTCATCTGGCCCGTCGAATCGCCCGTGCCGCCCGCGTCGTCGAAGAGCTTGATTTCGAAGCCGCCGAGGCCGGGCTCGCGCGCGGTGCCGAATGCATCGGTGCCGCCGCTCACGTCGACTTCGCCATTCACGGGCGCATCGTCTTCGAATACGAACACGGAGATCTTCGCGGTCTGCAACGGCGTCTGCTGCAACAGCACGTTGACGGCGTGCTGCGCGGGCGCGATCGCCGCGCCGCCCATCGCGTGTCCGCAGGTGCCCGTGCCGGGCGCGAAGTCCGCGCCGCCCGGACCGGACGGGCAATCCTTCGCGATATCGAACTGCCGCTGCGGACCGTCGGGATTCGCCGGGTTGACGGGCTGCGGCGCGCCCGCGCCAGCTGTGAACGTGTTGCCGGCGTCGCCGGGCAGGATCGACAGGTAGTAGTGTTTGGTCGGATCGAGCGCGACCTGCGATGGATCGACAGGCGTCTGCTGGGCCGCATCCGTGCGGCACACGCCATTGCCGACGTCGCATACGGCGGCCTTGTGCTGGTTCGTCTCCGGATCGAGCACGGTCTGCCCCGATTCGCACGACACCGCGCCGACGCATCCCGCCGCGACGACGGGCATATAGCTCGTGTGGAAGCTCGTGCCGAGGCTCGGCACAGGCAGCGGCGGGCATGACGCGGGCCGCGTCGTCGACGAGTTCACCTGGCAGGCGGGATCGATCTGGAACGTGCGGTCTTCCTCGATGATCCAGCGGTAGTCGTTGATCGCCGTGCCCGTCTTCGCATCCTTGACCGCGACGACGAGACCGCTGCCGCCCTTGAAGGTCACGGTGACGGTCGCCGCGGCGCTCGGCGTGTTCTGCGAGTTGACGGCCTTGTACTGGAACGTGACCGTCGACGTCGCATTGCCGACAGGCGCGGCCGCCGGCGCGACGTTGAACGAGCCGTCCGCATTGAGCGTCACCGTGCCGCCCGACGCGCTGCCGGCGATCGTCGCCTTGAGCGGCAGACCCGCCGGGTCGCGGTCATTGCCCAGCACGCCCGGTGCGCCGACATGCAGTTGCGACGCGATATTGCTGCTGAACGCGTCATCCGATGCAACGGGCGCGCCCGACAGGCAGTTCGAGCCCGCCGAACAGGCAGCGAGCGTCACCGTCGCCGTCAACGCGGGGTTGCCGTTGGCCTGATAGACGAAGCTGTCCGATGTCGTGCCCGCGTTCGGCACGTAGGTGAACGTGCCGTTAGGATTCAGCGTCAGCGTGCCGCCCGTCGGCTGCGTCTTGATCTGCACGCCATAGACGCCCACGTCGTTGGCGATCAGGCCCTTGCCGGGGTCCGAGACCGCGAGCGTATTGCCCGCGACGAGGAAGTACGAATCCGGGTTCGCCTTCGCGTTCGCATTGCCCGCCGCCGAGGTCGGCAGTGCGCCGCCGTTCACGCTGATATAGCCCTGCATGCCGCCGTCGCGCTGATTGTTGGTCGACAGGCTCAACTGACGGTCGAACACGGGCAGCGCCAGCGCGCCCGTGGCGGGCGAGTTCATCATGATGTCGTAGGTCTTGCCGGCGGGCATGAACACGGCGCTCTGCACGCGCGCGTTGCCCGGCAGCACGTTGCCGTCTTCCGCGACGAGCGAGAAGCCGGACACGGGCGGCATGCCCGTTTGCGCGCCGACGACGGACGGAACGTGCATGCGCAGGCCGGCGTTCACGAAGCGCAGCAGGATCTGGCCTGTCGTCGTCGTGGTCGATGCGGGTGCCGTCACAGGAAACGCGGAGCCATTCGCATTCGATCGATCGAACGCGACGCCGTTGATCAGGTAGTAGCGCGGATCGTAATTCACGGCAGGCGGATAGCAGGTGCCGTAAGTCGCCGACGCGGGATCGCCGCAGCCGCCCGACAGACCGGACCACACGCGCGTCTCGCTGAAACCCGCCGTGGCGACGGCCGTCGCCACGGCCTGGTTCTGCACGGGGTCGATTTCGCTCAGCACGAGCGGCAGGTCCGCATCGTATTTGATGTTCTGATAGGCCGTCCCTTGCGGCGAGCCCGACGTGGGCGGCGTCGTGACGACGAGCACGCCATAGAGACCCATCGGCCCCTGGATCGACGGGTGCGTGCCCGATTCGATCAGATAGGTGCCGGGACGCAGATTGTTCCAGGTGAGCGCCGTCGTATTGCCCGTCGTCACTTCCGTCGAGAACGACTGCACGCGCGGACCTTGCGCGGGCGGCGTGAAGCTCGCTCCGCTGCCCGTGCCGGCGATGGGCCAGGTCGTCGCCGTCTGCGTCGGGTGAACGGGGCTCGCGGTCGAGGTGGCCGTACTGCCGAGACCGCCGCCCAACTGGCCGACGATCACGAGCGAGGTCGGCACCTGGGCAGGCAGACTGTTCGTGAGGTTGATCGTGAGCGAGCCGGGCGGCGTCGTGATCACGACGGGCGACCAGTTCGCGCCCGCACCTGGATTCGTCGCCGCGCAGGTCGCGGGCGAAACGGCCGCCGCCGAGCAGCTGTAACCCCACATCGGCACGACCTGTCCATCGGGAAGTGCAATCGTCTGGGCCTTTGCAGTGAGGGTCACGCTTTGCGCGCAGACCATCGCGCTCGCCGTCATCAGCGCCATCGCCGCGGCACACTTCACGAGGCCGGCAAGCGTCCTGTTGAAATCGCTGGATCTCATCGCGATTCTCCCCGTCTCTCTAGTTGCCTTCGTTGATCGTGAACGCCTGCGGATCGACGAGCATCATCATCATCATTCCGCCAGGGAAGATGTTGTTCGTGGTGATCTCGCGCTCATTGTGCGAATGCCACATGTAGGCGAATCCCGCTTCGGAGGTCGGCGGATTCGCGATCGTGCCGCTCGGCGGCGTCGTGCCCGTGAACGACGTCGCGCGGATCGTCGCGTCGGGGCCGAGATATGGACTGCCGCCGTACCACGGGCCGTTCGTCAGCACGCGTGCATCGGGCAACGTCACGGGGCCGCCGCTGCCGACATTGCCGAACGGATGCGCTTCGAGCGGCTTGTCGTGGTCGGCGCACCACTCGTAGTAGTTCGGCGCATTGGGCGGCGCGGGGGGATTGCTGTTGACGGTGTAATAGCCGTTCGCATCGGGAATGCAGACGCTGCCGTCGCCCGCCGTATGGCCGTAGACGTCCCAGTTCAGCCCCTTGCCCGTCCAGTAGAAGATGCCGTCCAATGCGAGGCCGGGCGTCGTGGTCGTCGTAAAGAGCAGCGGCCCCGCGAGCTTCGTCGAATCCGTCTTGCTCAACAGCAGATTGCCGTCGCGCGCGAGCACGCGCACGTGATTGCCGTGCTCGTGGAACGGATGCTGCCAGCGGCCCGAGCCGATCACGCGCAACAGCACGAGTTCGCCCGGATGCATATGCGGATTGCCGTTGTACGGCTGATGCGGATACTGCTGCGCGTAGTTCGGGTCCATGTCGTCGGGCATCGAGCGGCCGTTGATCATGAAATACGCGGGGTGATAGGGCTCGGTCTCGACGGACATGCAGCCCGTCGGCTGCGAGCACGCCTTGCTCGCTTCCTGCTCGGCCTGCGTATGGATGCGCAGGTCCATCTCCGAGAACTGGAACAGGTACTCGCGGTCGTAGCAGGTCGACGGATGGTTGTATGCGGCAGCGGCATTGCGGAAGTCGGGCTGGCCGTCGGGCAGCGTCCCCTGCACGGCACGGCAGCCCGCCGGCACGGCGAGCGCGCCGGGCGCCGACGTCGGCAGCACGATGATCGCGCCCGACAGGCCCATCTCCACCTGCAGATCGCCCTGCGTGCCGCTGTAGTACGCATGCGTGCCCGGCGTCGAAGCGACGAAGCTGTACGTCACGCTGTTGCCGTGCGTCGCTTCGCGCGTGAGCAGGCCGGGCACGCCCGTGAGCGTCGTCGGACAGGTGCCGTCCGTGTTGAGCGCGGCGGCGCAGACCTGGAAGCCGGGAAACAGGATCGACGTGTTGCCCGCCGCTTCGGGCAGGTTGTTCGTCAACGTGACGGTGACGACGTCGCCCTGCTTCACGATCAGCGTCGGCCCCGGCACCTGCATGCTCGGGCAGTTCGCGCCGGGAATGCTGGCGGGAGAAAAGCCCGACGGCGCGGTGCGGCAGCCGTAGCCCCACGCATAGACGCTCGTTCCGTCAGGCTGGCTGATGCGGTTGGCCTCGGCGCTGAGATCGAAGCTCGTCCCCGTGATGCCCGGCGCGGCCGCGTGCGCATTCAGACAGTACAGCAGCATGACGAGAGCCGCGCAGAAGAGCGCGTGGGCGAGCGTGAAACGCAGCGCCGGGCCGCGGCGCGCGTGTCTTGCGCGCCAGAGGTTGTCGATGATGTTGCCCACGGCTCATCTCCTAGGTGCAGGACTTCGTGGTCGGGTCCACCGAATGACAGATGTGGACCTCGGTCATCAATCCGCCGAAGTTCTCGGCATCGTTCGACAGGTGATCGAGGTTCGGCGTGTACAGATAGAAGACGGAGCCCGCCGCGTAGCGCGTCGTATCGCTCGCGTCGAGAATCACGTCGATCGACTCGCCGCCGCCGAGCGTGATCGAGTTGGTCATATAGGTCATGTCGTTGCCCGCCAGGTCGCGCAGCAGGCGCGCGTTGACACCGATCACGTGCATCGGAATCCCCAGCGAGGCGAGTGTCTGGAATTCGCTCGTGTCGAGGTCCGAAATCCGCAAGAGCGCCTTGCCGCCCGCCGGAATGTTGATGAGCGCGGGCAGCGGCTGCGAGAAGTGCTGCGAGCCGTCGGCGACGGGCGTCTGTATCGGACCTTGCGTAACGGTGTCGGGATAGCTGCGGCCGTTGAGCAGGAAGTACTTGTCCTTCATGTCGGTGAAGGGCTCCGGATTGAACGTCATGCCCACGAAGTGGAAGTTCGGATCGAAGCCGTGAATCTGCACCGGGTACTCGACGTCATAAGCGGTCGTGCCGTCGCCGTCGTTGTACGCGTAGAGCGTCGGCGTGCCGCTCTTGTTGTTCGCGTGCATGTATCCGTTCGGCAGCGGCAGCGGCGTCGAGCAGAGAATGTCGTTGCCGCATGCCGTGCGCGGATCTTTTTGCTGCAGCACCAGCGCATCGTAGAGCTTGGCGCCGCCCGCCACGCGGTTCTGGCGCGGCCTCACGAAGATCTGCCCGACCATGCCCATCTGCAAATGCTCAGGCGGCGTGATGTGGCAGTGCCAGAAGTAGGTGCCCGCGTCGGGCGCGAGGTAGTAGTAAGTGAAGCTCGCGCCGATATTGATCGCGACCGACGCATCCGGTACGCCGTCATAAAACGACGACGCATTCGGATAGCCGTGGAAGTGCACCGTATGCTGCTCGAACAGGTCGGGCCGCATGATCATGCCGACGTTGGTCAGCGTGAGGAAGAACTCGTCGTCCTCGTCGATCGCCATCGTCGGCGCGGGCATGTTGCCGTTCATCACGCCCACGTCCATGATCTGGCGCGGATCGACGTGGCCCGTCAGCTGCCCCGGCGGCGTCGAGTCCGGATCGGGCACGAGACCGATCGCGCCGTTGTAGTTGGGATCGGCGGCCGTGCCGACCACGTTGAACACCGACGCGAACTCGGTGCCCGGCAGTCCCTTCTTGATGTCGGCAAGACCCGACAACGGGCCGAATGCGAACAGATAGGTCTGCGTGCCGTCGGCCATCGTCGCATAGCCGTCGCCGCCCGAGATCTGCTGGCATTTGATCGCGCCGTTCACGACGTTCGTCGGCTGAGAGGTCGATCCCGTGAAGGACGGGCCCGTGTAGGCAGGTTCGCCCGCGCCTGCCGGCAACGCATTCGGATGCAGCGTGGTGGTGGGCGGACATTGCACCCGGAAGGACTGCGCGAAGGACGGCAACGCGAACAACAGTAGCAACAGCGCCGCCACGCCGTTGCGATATGCGAGGGTACTGAACATAGGACCTCCGCTGAGGAGTCAGTCAGCGCGGGGGCGCGCTGCCGTCGGGCTCTGCGATCACGGGACCAGGCGCATCGTCACACCTTCCCGTATCTGGATTTTGCAGATGGGCAACGAACGGCGGGATGGGGCACCTCCCTACACTTGCGGTAGGGTTGACCCAACAGGAACGGGGAATACGCGGCAATGCACGCGCCGCGTATGGGCAGATGACGTGAGACTTTGCGCCGGGCGGCTGTGATAGCGTCCATCGTATGAATGCTGCAAGCAGAACGAGGCGCGCGTGAGCACGACACCACAGCAATTCGCAGACGCGATCGAAGCGGCATTACGGCCGCTCGCAAATCCGGAACAGGCCGCGAAGATGGAGCGGTACATGTTGAACCGCTACGTATTTCTCGGACTACCTGCGCCGGTTCGGCGCGATGCAGTGAAGGCACTGATCGCGCAACAGTGGCAGTCGCCGCATGCGCTGCTCGACGCGACTCGACAGTCGTGGAACAAAGCGGAGCGCGAATGCTGCTACACGGCCATCGATCGGTGATCGACTTTCGGCGGCTGAACCATCAGACGCAGCGCATGCCGCCCAAGCATTCAGTAGAGTCCGGGCAGGACGCGATATCGCACTCTGCTTCTGTACGCGCGATAAAGCGCATCGTTGTTCAGGAGCCGCTCCTCCCGTCCGATTCGCCCAACCTGCAATGCAAACAGAACACCGTAAACCACCAGGTTCCGCACGCCGAAGTTCGAAAGCAGAAAACCGACGTCCGCGATCAAATAGCCGAGATAAATCGGATGCCGCACGAAACGGTATGCCCCTGTGGAAACGACACCGCGGTTCGCTGGCAGGATGCCGAACGAGCGGCGAAGCGAAGCCTTGGCAAAAATCTGCCAGCAGATCCCGGCAACCTGGAGCGTCGCCCCCACTGATTCCGGCACAAGCTGGACACCCGGTGCGAGTTGAACCGCGAGGAAGTAATAGGATGCCCCCATCGAACAGAAGAATGCGAACGGCGTCCAGTCGCGCCGCACAGGCACGCGCGTGAACAGCGACAAGCCCATCGTCATGCATTCCGCGACGACGAGCAGCACCAACGTGATGCGCTCCGGATCGGCACGCCAGTGAACGAACGCCATATAGCAGAAGATGCTCAGCGTGACTGCCGCGCACACCCGCGCCATGACTTCGAGAAGCACGTCCATGACCCGTGGCGAAGCCGGGGTTGCAACCTGTCCCGAGCAGAGCTCCAGTTGTGCAGCAGAATTCCCTTCATGATCGATGATCGTGTTCATACCCTTCCCCGATTCACTCTTGTCTTTACGTTGTCCTCTGGCGGCCCGCGCGGGAACGTACGTGCGCGTCAGTCCGTCTGGTTTTCTTCGAGGTAGCCGTCCACGATTTGCACGAGGCCGGAAAGATACTTCTTGATGCTCTCCAGTTCCGTGCTGTCGAGTCGGCTGTCGAATTCGGCGAGACTGCGATTGACCTGCTCATAACAGACATTGATCAGCGTTCGGCGTCCGGCGACGAAACGCAGCAGAATGCGCCGCCCGTCAGTCGGGTCCGTTTCCCGCTTGATCAAGCCTGCCTTTTCAAGACGTTTGAGCGACGTCGTGATACTGCTCGGCGACAGCCGCATGAGCTTCGACAGTCGGCCAGGCGTGACGGGCTGAACCTCGTCATAGCAGGCCACTTCCAGGCACTTGAGATCGGTGACGTTCAGCCCGAGACGCTCGGCCACGAACTGGTTGAAAGCCGCCAGCTTGACGCCCAGCATGAATCGCAACTTGACGACTTCCGCGTTTTTTTCTGCATATGTCATGTCGTCTCTCCTGTCATCACGTTCCCCCGCCCATCGCCGCGATTGTCGGCAGGAGCACGCGAACCACCTGAATGAAGGCGGGGCCAAGCAGCACCATCATCAGCGTGGGGAAGATGCAGAACATCAGCGGGAACAACAGTTTGACGGCGATCTTTCCCGCAGCCTCTTCTGCGCGCAACCGGCGCTTCAGGCGCAGATTTTCCGAATGCACGCGCAACGAGTCGCCAACGCTGGTGCCGAAACGTTCGGCCTGAATCAGCATTGCCACCAGCACGTCGAGATCTTCCACGCCAGTGCGCATCGCGAGATTCTTCAGCGCCGTTTCCTTGCTCTGCCCCGCCCGGAGTTCGAGCAGAAGAAGCTGCAATTCATCGCTCAGGATCCGGCTCTTGATATGCATCTCGTCGGCCACCTTCATCAGTGCCGCATCCAGCCCAAGCCCCGCTTCGATACAGACGGTGAGCAGATCGAGCGCGTCGGGAAAGTCCTCGAAGATGGACTGCTGGCGACTCTGTATCCGGCGCGCCAGCACGACGTTCGGCAGATAGTAGCCAACGACGGCAAGCACCAGCAGCAGCAGGGCGACCTTGTGGCCTGCATCCGTGGCGACGTAGGGCGCGGACACGACCAGGCAGAGGAGCGGCAGCCCAACTACGAGCACCGTCTTCGCCGCGAAGTAGAGTGCCGGCGCCGATGCGTTGCGCCATCCCGCGTGCATGAAACGCGTGCGCAATGGGGAGCGCTCCCAGCCTTCCTTCGGAATCGAGAGGCTCGCGAGCGGCTTCGATACCTCCGCGATCTTCCTGACCCACTGCGCGTCGATATCGTTCGACGCATCCTGTTGCGGCGTGTCGCCGCCTGTAATCGTCTTCAGGCGTCGATTCACCGAATTGGGCATGAGCACCGCCATCGCGCCGAAGGCGGCAACAGCAACGATCGCGAAGACGATGGCAAGCAATATGATCTGCTCTGTTTTCATCGCAGGCATGGGACGGACCCATCTCCATTCAGATATTCAAACGTGAATCCGGATGATCTTCCGCATCCACACGGCGCCAAACACCATCATGACGGCCGAAGCGCCGATTAGCTTGAGTCCCGCCGGGTCGGTCCACAGTATGTTGATAAACCCGGGGTTGATGACCGAAATGACCAGTGCGACCCCGAAAGGCAGGAGTCCAAGTATCCAGGCCGACAGCCGCCCCTCGGCAGAGAGCGCCTTTACCTTGCCGAGCAACGCGAGCCGGCTCCGGATCAGGCTGCTGATATTGCCGAGAATCTCAGCGAGATTGCCGCCGCTTTCGCGCTGGATCAGCACGGCAATCACGAAGTAGCGCAGGTCGCTGATCGGAACGCGGCTCGCGAGCGCGCCCAGCGCTTCATTGAGCGGGACACCGAAATTGATTTCGTCGAATGCGGTGCGAAACTCGCCGCCGATTGGCTCCGGCATCTCGTCGCCGACGATTCCGAGTGCGGTCGAGAACGAGTGGCCTGCGCGCAATGAGCGGCTCATCATGTCCGCAGCCTCCGGCAACTGCGCCTCGAGCCGCTTGAGCCGCTTGATTTTTGCGCGGTGGACCCTGAACGGTGCAAACGCGGCCGCGACCAGCACCAGCGCGACAACCGCCGGGATCGGGATATAGACCATCTGGGCGATCAGCACGAACACGATGGGTGGGCATGCCGTCAGCACGATGAACTTGCCGACCGTCCAGTCCAGACCCGACTGAATCAACCAGCGGTCGAGCGCATGAATCCGCGGCACTTTCAGCAGCAGCCGGGTCATCAGCGGCGACGCGCTCAACTCGCGCTGCTTGAGAATCGACACCGCGCGTTCATGGCCGTGGCCACCCGCAGACATCATCCGGATGCGGTTTTCGAGGCGCTTCGCCTCGCTGCTGTGCCGGCTATGCCACCACAGATAGCCGGCTTCGACCAGCAGGATGATCGAGGCAAACACCAGGATGACGAATCCATAGAATATAAAGTTCATGTCAGATCCCTCGCAAAGTCATTCCCGTCATGCGGGGTTCATACGGGGTAGTGCTTCGACGGGTCGTACAGCGTATCGGGCACGGCAACGCCGAACGCCTGCAGACGCTCGGAGAATTTCGGCCGCACGCCCGTCGCGCAAAAATGCCCGCATACTTTTCCGTCGCGATCGACGCCGGCACGCCTGAACGTGAAAATCTCCTGCAGGTTGATGACGTCGCCTTCCATCCCCGTGATTTCCTGAATGCTCGTGATCTTTCTGCGTCCGTCCGTCAGGCGCGCGACCTGGATGATCACGCTGATCGCCGAACTGATCTGATGGCGCGCGGATTTGGGCGGCAGATTCAGCCCTGCCATGCCAATCATGTTTTCGAGCCGCGTGAGCGCGTCACGCGGGGTATTCGCGTGCACCGTCGCAAGCGATCCTTCGTGGCCCGTGTTCATCGCCTGCAGCATGTCGAGCGCCTCGGCGCCGCGCACCTCGCCGAGGATGATGCGGTCCGGCCGCATCCGCAGCGCATTGCGCACCAGCGAGCGCTGGGTAATCTCGCCCCGGCCTTCGATATTGGGCGGCCGCGTTTCGAGACGCAGCACGTGCATCTGGCGCAGCTGAAGCTCGGCGGCATCCTCGATCGTGACGATCCGTTCGTCCGACGGAATGAATCCCGACAGCACGTTCAGCAGCGTCGTCTTGCCGCTGCCCGTTCCGCCCGAGACCAGCACGTTCATCTTCGCGGCCGACATCGCTTCGAGCACCTGCAGCATCGGCGGCGTCATGCTCTGATTCTCGATCAGGTCTTTCGTGCTGAGCGGATTGACGGCGAAGCGGCGAATAGACAGCAAGGGCCCGTCGATGGCGGACGGCGGAATGATCGCGTTCATCCGCGAGCCATCGGGAAGACGCGCGTCCACCATCGGATTCGACTCGTCGACCCGGCGGCCGACGCGCGACACGATCTTTTCGATCACCTTCATCAGATGCGCGTCGTCATAGAACGTGACGTCGGTCAGTTCGAGCTTGCCGCGCCGCTCGACGTAGACATGCTTGTATGTGTTCACGAGGATATCGGAGATCGTCGGATCGGCCAGCAGCGGTTCGAGCGGGCCAAAGCCGAGCATCTCGTCGCGCACGTCGCGCACGAGCTGCCGGCGCTCCAGCTCGTTTATCGGCACGTTGTCTTCTTCGACGATTCGCTCGACCAGTTGCGCGAGTTCATGCTGGATCTGATCGTTCGACAGGCGCTGCAGCTTTTCCAGTTCGACGCGATCGATGATCGACTGATGAACGTTTTTCTTCAGTTCCTGGTAGGCCCTTTGCGCCATTTTCGAGCGATGTATGCCCTGGTCCTGCAGCGACGCTTCGGGCTGGTGGAAAAACTGCTCGCGCAGTGTCATCACGTTGTCCATTGTGGTTCTCCTGTTTTGCTCACCGCTTTGCTCAGCCTGTTTCCCGGGCGCTTCACACTCTGCTCAATGCAGGCCGGCTAAAGAATTTCTGCAGGATGCTGTTGCTCCGCTCGGCCGCCGGCGGGGGCGACAGACTGCGCACCAGTTCGCTCAATCCTTTCGCGACGCCGCTCGATCGGGCAAGGCGCAGGATGGGCACGCCCTGGTTGATCGAGGCGGACACGGACGCCTCGTCTTCAGGGATCACGCTCGCCACGCGCAGGCCCAGCGCTTTCTCCAGTTCCGACAGCCCCACGGGCCCTTTCTTTTCATAGCGGTTGACCAGCACGCGGACCTTGTCGCCGCGATAGCCAAGCGAGCGAAAAATTTCCAGCAACTTGCGGCCGCCCCGCAGATACGGCAGGCTCAGTTGCAGCACGGGGAAGATGTATTCGCTCTGATCCAGCGCGGCGATCGACACATTGCTGATGCTCTGCCCGATATCGAAGATGACGAGATCGTATTGAGGACGCGCCAGGTTCAGGATGCGTTGCAGATGCTCCGGCTTGATGTCCTTCGCTCGCGCCGGGTCGGGCGCCCCGGCGAGCACGTCGAAGCTGTCGCTGACTCGCGTCAGGCATGCCTCGAAAAACGCGGGGTCGAGCCGTTCGATCTGCGCGCTGACATCGGCGAGCGTGGCAGGCGGCGTGGCTTCGGATACGAGGAAGGCCGCTTCTCCGAACTGCTGGTTCAGATCGATCAGCAGTGCGCGCTTGCCCGAGGTCGACGCCGCGAACGCGAGATTCGCCGCAAGAAACGACGTGCCGCTGCCGCCCTTGCAGGAAACGAACGAGATCACCCGGCCGTCGCGCCGCGTGCCGTTGGTCTTCGTCGCGATGCGCTCGACGGCACGCCGCAAGTCCTCGGGATCGGCTGGCCACGGCTGCACGTCCCTCACGCCTGCGCGCATCGCGCGAATCAGCAGATCGGTGGACGGCGATGGCGTCAACAGCATGCAGGTCAGATCGGCATGCTTCGTCGCAATGGCCAGCAGTGCATCGAAGTCCTGTTGTGTCAGATGCGCGCCGTCGAGGATCAGCAGGTCGACGCCATCGAGCGCTTCCTTGTCCGTGCAGAGATCGAGCAGGCCTGCCGTCGAAGTCCTGATGCGATGGTGGGAACCGCCTGCCTCGACAATCCGTGCGACGGCGCTGGCGTGCGCCGGATCGGATGAAATCGTGAGAATGTCGATCATTTCATTCGTCCCGTAATAAGCGATGGTCTAGATGCAGGTTGGATTGGTGCCGTTCACGCTGTTCAGGCTTTCTCGCGGCAAGGTCGTCGAGAACGGCGGCATCGCCAGATTGAACGGCACGAATGGCACCACGGTATTGACCGTGACGTTCGTAATGGCCACCGTGACCGACGTGCACGTCGATGCGTCGCAATTGTTCGGCGTGTACGTAATCGTGACGTTGGCGGGTTTCAGTATCGGCAGCATCTGCTGCATGCCCTTGATCACCGGGTTGGTGGCTGTCTGACTGCTGTTGACATCGCACACGACTGCGACGCGCGCGCCCAGTCTCGTGGCTTCGGATGCCGAGTTCCAGTAAAACAGCACGCGCCCCATCTCCATGATGCCGATGAGCAGCGTGAAGAACATTACCGCGACGAGGGCGAACTCGAGCGCCGCTACACCTCTTTGACGCCGCGCGCCAGGCAGGCGGCCGATTGCGGTTCTGTTCATAGCACTTGCCTCATCACGCAGCTGATGTCCCCGAATTTCATGCCATTCAGGCCGAACCACCCAGTGATCTGCGCGTACGGATATCCCGTGATCGTGACCTCCACGAGATTGATCGTCTCGGCAGCCGGAGTGGTTTGCACGTTCTTGTACTGCCCTGTGCAGCCCGTCGTATTGACCTGATCGCAGACCACGACCATGTTCACAGTCAGGCCTTCGACGAGCGGCGTGCCCGAGCAGTCCTGCGTGCCGGAAACAGCCAGACATTTGGCTTGCGCGAGCGGATAGTCAGTGGTGTCCGTCGGGTCGTAGGTCGAGAGCAGACGCGTCGCGTCCCTGACCGACTTCACGATCGTGTTGTATTGATAGAACGCGTGGCCAAACTCCGCGATGCCGAACAGCAGCGTGCAGAGCGGAATGGCGAGCAGCGCGAACTCGATGGCGACGACTCCGCGCATCCCGCGCGGCGATTTTCTTTGCGGGCGCATGACGTTCTCCTACTGAACCAGTACCGGCACCATCGGCCCGATGCCGGCCGACGTGTTGCCTGGAATGCCTTGAGTTGCGCAAGGCGTGGCCGGGTCGGTCGCGTCGCCGCGATACTCCAGGTAGATGGCGCCGTTAAGCGGCAGGGTGTTGTTGTTCTTCTCCATCGGGTGCAACATCAGAACGCATGACCATGACTGAATCGGAGCCTGCTGACTGTTCTGCAACCCTGAGCAGTCAACGACCGGGACGAGTGCGAGTCTACGGTCGGCGCCACTCACGTAATCGCTCTGCGCTTGCGTCGTTCCTTGCACGTTAAGGCCTCCCTGGTAGGGCGTGTGATTCGGCCGCCGGTTGTCGCGGAAATCCGGGAACTTGTTCATGCCTGGAATGACGCCGCCGCTGTTGATGAGCGTCGTATCCGTCGGCCAGTAGGCGTAGCCCGTGAAATCCGATACGCCGCTCGGGTTCGGCGGCCCGTTGTAGGGATTCTGGTAGATCCCGAAACGGGTGTTCCATGCGCCGTCCAGGCTTTGAACGTTGCCCGTCTTGCCGACCTGCGTTCCGAGCGTTGGCAACGTGCATTGTCCCGAGCCCGTCAGCATGGCTTTCATGTCGGGCACACTGTTCGCGCCCGGGTACGCGACCCACATGAAGTTGCCCGTCAATTGACCGTCCGAACCCACCTTGCTGGGAATCCAGTCGCCCGGGTTGTATGGGCTGCCCGCGGCAGGCTTGCAGATGGCGACAGGCAGCGCGCACGTGGTTTGCGACTGCGTGGTCGACGCAACCGCCGTCGCCGCGACAGCCGACGTTCCAAGCGCCGAGTTGAGCACCTGCATGAACCAGTTGGCGATACCCGTGCGGTTCACCGTGCAACGCACATAGCCGATGTTCGGCACGTCGGCCGTCGTGAACTGGTCCTTCGTCAGATAAGGGCCCGTGAACTGCTTGCTGAACGTGACGTTGCTGTTCGTCGCAAGCGCCACGTTCTCGCTTTGCAGCAGCACGCGGTTGCTCGACCCGACCGTCATGCCCGCCGCCTCGGGTGCCGCGAGCGACACCGCGTGCGTCAGGTCGCGTGCCGCCGCGAGCGCGCAGGCGTCGGCTGCATTGGACAATTCGCTCTTCGCGACATACAGCTTGCCCAGATCGATCGCGATGCCGGCGAAGGCGACCAGCACCGCGAGCGTGAGCGCGACGATGATCGCCACGACGCCACGCTCGCCGCGACGAGCGGCACCGTATCCACGAGGTTGATTGACGCGACGCATGACGATCTCCCGTGCCTGTTCCCGTTCCTACTGCCCCGAGCTTCCGTTGCCTATTCCGATGACGTACGGATTCGCCGTCTGCAGAGGTCTCTGGAAGTTCTTGTCGTAGTTGTCCATTGCGGCAGTGGCGGCCACGCCGTCGATGCCCTGTGTGGCGGGCGCATGCTCGCCGGCGTGCGGATCGATGATCTGCGCCTGGGTGACGGCTTTCAGCGCCTTGCCGAAATTCGCATCCCAGATCGGCGTGCTGGTCATGCATCCGTTCAGCGCGAGACAGGCGGGCAAGACGAGCGCTGCGCGACGCGCGAAGACAATGAGTTCGAGTTTCATGAGATTCCCCTTGGCATCAGATCAGCGGCCCAGCGCATGGCTTGACGCATTGGCATTCGTGACTTCCTGTCGACCTTCGAGCACGGCGATTCTTCGGGCGGCGGCTTCGATGCGCGCCGCCCTGTCCGCGTTCCCGTCCTTCATCGAGGTCTGTGCGGCAGGCTGTGCGGGTGTCCGCATATCAGCCGGCGGCTCCTCGGTGCCCGTCGTCGACGGCCGGGCCGGCGTGTCCGACGTTGCCTGCGTGTCGTGCGGAGGGAGGGCCATCGTGGCAGGCGCGGCGGGCGCCTGAGGCGCGGGAGCGGGAGCCGGACCGGGCACCGGCTGCACGTCCGGCGGCGTGCCTACGGGCGCCACGGAAGTCCTGCCATGACGGCCTTCCATGTTGCCTGTCGCATAGACGTCGACGACATTCGGTTGCGAGAAGCTGTCCGTCGGCAGCGGATAGTTCTGCGTTTGCATCGGCTTCACCAGATGCGGCGTGATGATGAACACGAGTTCCGTCAGGTCCTGCTGGAAATTCGTGCTGCGAAGCAATGCGCCGAGAACGGGCACTTCGCCCAGCCCCGGAACCGCTTTCAGCGCACCCGTCACGTTGCTGCTCAACAGGCCGCCGATCGCGAACGATTCGCCATCGTGCATCTGGACAACCGTCGATGCGCGGCGCGTGTTGATGAGCGGCAGGATGGAAATACCCGTCGAGCCGGAGGCGGAGACCGTCACACCCGTGGGCGACAGTTCGGACACTTCGGGCGCCACCCTCAGGTTGATCTGCCCTCCCGCCAGCACAGTCGGCGTGAACCTGAGCCCGACGCCGAACTCTTCCTGCTGCAGCGTGATGCTCGCTACGCCGTTGCCGCTGCTCTGCGGAATGGGAATGAAGATTTTGCCGCCCGATAGGAACGTGGCCTCCTGGCCGCTGACCGTCACGAGGTTCGGTTCTGCAAGAATCTTGACCAGATTGTCAGTCTTCTGCGCATCGACCGCGAGATTGAACGGACGGTTGTTGGCCTTGCTGGCGGCGAACGCGCTCGTCACGCCGGCCAGCAGGTTGCTCACCAGCGCCCCCGTCCACGAGCCGAAGCCGCCCTGGATGTTGACGGCCGAGCCCAACTGGTTGATCAGCGTCTTCGCCACCTCCGCGACCTTGACTTCGAGCATCACCTGCTGCGGCGAATCGACGGACATCATATTGATGACTGTCGTCGCCTTGCTCGTGCTCGAGCTTTGCTGGCTCACGCTCGTCGTCCCGTTGCCGGAATTCGCCGACGCGGCCTGCTGTTGCTGCGTGGGTTGTGAGTCCGCGAATGCCTGAGCGATCTGCATGGCCTGCTGTGCCGCGGGCGCACTCGACACGCGGCCAGCCAGCACGAGGTTGCCGGCCGCCGTCGATACGCGGATGCCCCGCTCTTCGGGCATCAGCTGGCCGAGCGCCCGCTGCAGCCCTTCGGCGTCGACATTGACGATCACGTTGATCATCTGGCACGCGCCGCTCTTGCCCTGCACGATCATGTTGGTCGTGCCGACCGTCATCCCGACGACGTAAAGCGTACGGGGCGACACCAGCGCAGCCTGCACGACGACCGGGTTGCCGAGCGTGCGATTGCGCGCAGGCTCGGCAAGCGGTACGAGGACCGATTTGCCGACGGGTACGTTGACGCTGGTTTCGTCGCGGATTTCTCCCGTGCAACTCGGGCCGCGCAACGGAATCGGCCCGCTCATCGCAACGGCAGCCGGCTGTCCCTGCATCGGCGCCATCGCGACCATCATCGGCGCTGCGCCGCGCGCGGTCGGCAGCGGCGGATTCGCACCGCGCTTCGCAAGTGCCGGGTATTCGATCGCTTCCTGCGCCTCACTGGTCTGCGCGGCCACCAGCCCAAAGCAAAGCGCCGCGACGAGCGCCGTGCTGCGCAGTGAGCGGCCCTGCATCTGGCAGCCGCCCGGAACCCCCTGATTCGTCTTCATTTTTCAATGCCCCCGTTACCCGATGTCTTTCGATCGCGACGTGTGGTCCTTGCGGCGCCGGATGTCCAGCGCTCGCTCACGCCCTGTCCAGTTCCGCCTAGAAACACTCGACGCTGCCCAGCACGCCTGATAGAACGCCTACGCAGTCGCGCGGTGCGGCGTGCCGCACCACGTAGTGCGCGCGTACGGGCCGCACAGGTGCCGCGGGCGCCGACGCGGCCACCGGCGCTGACGCGCCGAGCAACGTGAACTTCGTTGCGCCGACGGTCGGCAGCGTGGCGGTATCGACCTGGTTGCGCAGCACGAGCGACAGCGTGCCCACGCTGCGCGCCAGATCGAGCTTCTCTGCCTGCTCGGGCGTAACTTCGAGCGTGACGGCATTGACGACCTTAGGCTTGGTCTCGTCGCGGCCGACTTCCTGGGCGACGGCGAGCACCAGGATCTTCTCGAGCACGATCTTGGAGATGCTTTCGTCCTTGCTCGAGCCCTTGTCGCTGCCTTTGTCCTGCTGCGTGCTGACGATGATGTCGACGTAGTTGCCGGGCAACGCGAATCCCGCCACGCCGATCACGTCGTTCACCCGCACGGTGATGGCGCGGCGCCCCTCCGCGATCACGGCCGACAGGCCGCCCACTGTGCCGACGGGCGTGAGCTTGCCTTCGAGAATCGGCTCGCCGCGCAGCACGCTGTTCTTCATCACGCGCCCGTCGAGTTTCTGCACGTCGCCGAACGTGCCGGGCGGCACGCTGCCCGATGGCCAGTCGACCATCTTGATGAACTCGGGATTCAGCCGCTGGCCGAGATTGATGTCGACGGCCGCGACGGCGACCTTCGCCGTCATGCCCGACGACTTGTCCATCAGCCAGCGCGATGCCATTGCCACGGCGCCGAGTCCGGCCACGGCAGCTATCACCAACATCACGAGGGCGCGTACGTTCTTCATGGTGAACCTCCCTGATTACTGACCTGTTTCCTGATTAGGGTTTCCGGCCGCTTAACCGGTCCATTAACCGGCCGCTGATTTTTTTGCGCCCCGCTCCGAGGCGCCCTGCTGTTGCGTCGGCGGCGGGGCGTCGTGCTCACCCGTGACCGCGAAATAGCTGTTCCAGGCACGCAACAGATTCAGTGCATCGGCGATTGCGGGCTGATCCAGGTACTTCGCGTTGGCGAGCACGATGCGTAGAAGATCGCCCGGATAACAGGCGAGCAACGGCCGGCCCGACGTCATGTGCAGGTGATGAACGAGATATTCGAACGCATCGTCATCCGAAATGACATTGAGTTCTCCGCAGCGGCGCTCGTACACGGCCCGGTACTCGGCGACGTCGAGCGGACCGACGTACAGCTTGCAGCCCAGGCGCCGGAAGAAGGCCTCGTCGCCCAGATCGCCCGGCGCGAAGTTGCTCGAGAACGCAACCCAGACGTCGAACGGAAGCGAGAAGCGCAAGCCCGTGTGCAAGGTCAGCATGTCGCGGCCGCGGTCGAACGGCACGATCCAGCGGTTGAGCAGTTCGGCCGGCTCGACGCGCTGACGGCCCAGGTCATCGACCACGTACAGCCCGCCGTTGGCTTTCACGTGCGGCGGCGCCTGATAGAAACCGCTCGCTGCGTCGTAGCGCAACTCGAGCATGTCGAGCGTCAGTTCGCCGCCCGACAGCACCGTCGGCCGGCGACAAATCTGCCACCGTGCGTCGCTCGGGGCGCCCGATGCGCTGTCGTGCGCGGTGCCTGTGACGGGGTCGTGAATGAGCGGATCGAAAATCTGGATCACTTCGTTCTCGACCGCGATTGCATAGGGCACGGCGACGCGGCCCGGCAACAGCTTGCCCAATCGTTCGGCAAGCGAAGTTTTTCCGCTGCCCGGCGGGCCAAAGAAGATCACCGGCTTGCCGCTATTGACCGCGCCGCCGATGTCGTCGAGCAGAGAGGTCCTGACCGTCAGCCCTGCGAAGGCCGCGCGCATCTGTGCGTACGTCACGTGCATGTGCCGGACGGATTGCCGCTTCAGCGCCGCTTCATAGGTGGCGAGCGATACGGGAGCCGGGCCGACGTAACGGCAGCGGTTCATGAATTCGGACGCACGTTGACGACCGCCTTCCGTCAGCTGCAGTTCGACATCGAGGTCGCTGGCGCCGCGCCGGACGATTTCGAGAATCCGCTCGCGCACGCCGAACGACACGACGCTGTCGAGCACACCGGCGCCGAGCTTGAGACGCTGCGTGAGCTGGGACAGCGTCACTTTGCCCATCACAAAGGCGGACTTGGCGACGAGTTCGAGAAGAAAGGTCTGGTCGAGGCCTGTTTCGGCAATTGTCCGCGGCGCGCGGGCCAGCAGGCTCGCTTCGGCAAGATTCTCATCGGCGCGGGCGCGGCTTGCGTCGTGCAGGCGCGTTACCTCGGCCGACGCTTGCGGCGCCGTGTGTTGTTCGTCTTTCACGTTGTACCCCCGATTGGTCCCGCGCATCGCGCTAAAGATCTCGTGCTGCCTTCTGCTTCCTTGTGCTGCCTTGTGCTCGCGTTATGCCGCCCCTCGGCGTGGGCTCTCTTCCCCGTATGAGTCTTCTGCTCGAATCCGGTGCCGCGTCAAACGATGCTCTGTCCGGCGCGCAGGATCATGATGCTCAACGTACCCAGCGCAATGGCCACGCCATATGGCAGCGACCCGACAGAAGGCAGTGCCACGCTTCGTTCCCTGTCCATCAGACTGCCGCCCCTCGAAAGCAGGATCGCGAGCATGTTGGTCCCCGTCGACTTCAACGCGCGTTTGAACACGACGACTGCGAGCGCCCAGACACCGCCGATCGTGCACGTCACCAGCACAATCTCGAACGCCAGTTCCGGCCCGACGAACGCACCCACCATCGCCATAAGCTTCACGTCGCCCGCGCCCATGCCGCGCAGCAGATACAGCGGAAGGAACAGGACCCCGCCCGTCAGCAATCCGAGCCCCCACGACGCGTACCCTTGGGCTGCACCGTGCTGCCACCACTGCACGGCGAGCGCCAGCGCCAGTCCCGTCACCACGAGCGGGTTTGGAATGCGGCGCGAATGCAGATCCGATCGCGCTGCCACTGCCAACAAACCCAGCAGACAAATGCCGACCGGAAATTCAAAAGCGTTCATGGCGTTTCCCCGTTTGTGCTGCTGCAGATTCCGACTGACACGCAATCGGTCTCTTCAGTTCTTCTATCTATCGATGCTTCGTTTTGCACTTCACGCCGCCGATCAGGGAGCTGCCTGGCAAAAGCCCGGCAGCTCCGCTCACGCCTGTCGTCGCCTACGTCGATTACGTGTTCGCCGCTCCGGCAGCGATCTGGTTACCGATGTACGTGAAGATGGTGTTCAGGCTGGTACCCGCCACCGTCGCCCCACCGATCACCATCACCGAGATCAGCGCAGCCAGCAGACCATATTCGATCGCCGTCACGCCATTTTCTTCGCGGGCAAAGGCACCGATGAGGTCGAGAGTTTTTTGCATCTCAATCTCCTTGGTTTGAAGGTTTGTATCAGTGATTCTTCGTGTTCCTCAACTCACTTCGCGTCGCCGGTCGCGGAACTGTCCGGCGAAGGGCCGGCAGCTCCGCTCACGCCGGCTGTCGCTTACGTGTTCCCCGATGCGAGGGCCAGCTTGTTACCGACGTATGTGAAGATGGTGTTCAGGTTGGTACCGGCCACCGTCGCGCCACCGATCACCATCACGGAGATCAGCGCAGCCAGCAGGCCGTATTCGATCGCCGTCACACCATCTTCATCACGCGCAAAGGCACGGATCAGGTCGAGAGTTTTTTGCATTTGAATCTCCTTAACAAAGAAGTTGTTTTACTCAGGTACGCTAGACATGCCCGCTGCGGGAACCGAGCACTGGTTAAAAGCTGCAGACTGCGCAGCCGGATTGGCATCAACGACCGGTTCGGTGCTGGAGCGCGTTGTTGCTATTCGCCGCGCTCCAGCCCGCCTCTCCCCAACGCCATTTACTTCGAAAACCTTAACGACGGCCGAGACCGTCGTCGCGGTTGCCTGACCTTCGTCGCTGTCGACAGCCGAAGCCCGAAAGCGATGAAGTTTCCGGACGCCGCAGAACTGAACCCCCCGTCAGCTGCCCTGCAGCGCCTGAAACCGTGACGCTCATCCTGCTGAGCAGTGCGCGCGTCACCGTCGCGGGGACATATAGCCAGAACAGTGCCATCCATGCGGGAAGGCTTGCTGGAACTGGTTCATTCAGCCAAAAGAACGAGTCCTGACGCGTCCGTGACGGCGAATGTTTCAGCGGTGAAAATTGTCAAAATTGGGAATTGTGAGGATCGCGCGGATACGAATGTGGGGCGGCGAACAGAAAATGTCTGAGGAAACCTTCATGCAGGATTGCGCACGGTGGGCGCTTTGACGGCAGTTCAAGCGTCTGCAACGGTCGGCCCCAATTATTGGGAAGGCGAAATCTCCGCGACACAATCCACGCCGCCAAAATGGATGAGCGCACTGACCCGTCACATTTTGTTACAGCTTCGAAACATGAATTGTTGGGTAAAAATGTCGCCGAGATCGGATTAGACCGAAAACTTCGGTACTAAATGCTCGATCAAGGCGTCGCGGACGCTTCCCGATCGCCGATTCCGGTGGGTGTGGACTGATGAATACCCTTATTTTTGGATTCGCCGGACCGGTTGGCCGTCATCGTCACATTTCGTTACAACCCCGATACATGAGAGGTAATCCTTGCTCGTTCGGGTCGAAGCTTACGATGAAGCGCGGCTAGTCGACCGAAGCGTTCGTCCGCCGATTCGCCACGCGGCATCCGGCAGAAACCGATCGGACCGGCCGACAAAGGCGGACGGGGCGGCGCGATGCGGTTCCTGGCGCAAATTCGGTTGAACAACCAGCAGGAACGCTCAAAAGATCACGATTTGGCGGCTCGCTTCGAACCCGACGGCGGGCAGAGTCGTCTCCCGGCAGGTCTCTCATCGATCGGACGTATTTTCAGGTAATAGCGCGCCAAGACTTCCATTTCCTGCGCGGGATCGTCGCGCCACCACGTGTGCAAGTCTCTCTCGGTACGAAATGTCGGGAGGCTGTTTGTCGAGGCGCGCGTCAACAGCATGCGTGACTGCCCGGCGAGCCTCATTCCTCTTTGCCCACGCTCGTCTTTCGGAGAACCGTTGCCGTCGCCATCGGTGGAATCGCTGGGATGACGTCAAATTTCTTCAGCGGGAAACTGTGGGTCTTCAAGCGATCAGCGGAACCGCTCTCCGAATCCTCGTTCACCGAACATACTCGATCGCATTTACGAGAAGACCGGAATCGGTCGAAAGACTCCTTACGCATCGTTACTTGGTCAAGTGGTTAGACCGTCCACTCGGGATCGATAAGGCACAGCATCACGCATAGAGTCAATCGAACCGGGAAATGTCGGGATGCGCTGTTTCAAAAGTGAAACGAATTTGGGCGGCATGCGTCATCTGCGAGAGTGCCAGCCTTTTTCAAGTATCGGTTGCAGACTCTCTGTCCGATTGCCTCCCAAGGCTCGCATCGGGTTTCATGTAATCGTACAAGCTGCATTCGCGGACAGACGACGGTCATCTTCGGCGCAGCACGTCGGATTGGACAGAAACGCAAAAACGTTTGCGCGACGCCATTGGCTCTGCTCGAAGCGCAATCCGGCAAACGCCAAACTGGCTAAGCATCAGGCACCAGTTATCGAAGTGCTCAGATGTTTTCGGCAGACGACGCAACTACATCGCAAACATATGATCCATTTTTCATTCGTGAAACAAAATGTTCCCCCCACATCTACCGGATTTTTCAAATGAGTGACCTGACGCGTGCCGCATCGATTGGACCGTCGTCGCAGGCGCATTTGCCTATTTAGATAGCGAGCAGTAGCCAAGGGAAAGGAATTGCCCCTTGATAGCGACGTGCAACAGAATTCGGCAAGACACAAAAAACGTTTCTCATCAATGAAACAATTTTTCGATCCACTCTGAACCGGATGTCTTGCTTCCTTAGGTACATCGTTGGAAATGGAACATTGGCCTTCGGTGGCACAAATCTGGCTTCGAGTGGAGCAAGCGAGGCTCAGCATCCTTAGCTAAATTCCTCGCCATGCTGTTATCGGGGCAACAGAATTCTGTCGTGGAGTACGGTGTCCTTCGCAATGGGGTGTCGTGCGAAATGCGACGCAAGGGCGAATCGTGACCCGTCAAGTGCCGGCCGACTTTCGGTTGCGTCAGATGGCGAGCTTCTGACTGGTACTCAGGACCGTGGAGTACCCAGCCGGACTGGCCAAAAGCGTTGAACGTTTTATTGCCGGTTTAAAAAATAAAAAGTCGAACGCAAGCTATCACGGGGATCACATTATGTCTGCCAAGCCGGGCAAGCAGCTCATCTCGCTCGTTGTGCCGTTCTACAACGAAATCGATGCTATCCCGCGCTTTTTTGCGGGTGTCATTCCGATACTGGATGCGATCGAGAACATTCGCTTCGAAATCGTGTGCGTCAATGACGGCAGTAGCGATGGCACCCTGGATCAGCTGATCCGCCAGCATGCCCGGGATAGCCGAGTTCGTGTGATCGACCTCACACGGAATTTCGGCAAGGAAGCTGCATTGACTGCGGGCATCGATGAAGCAATCGGGGATGCGGTAATCCCGATCGACGCCGATCTTCAAGATCCGCCCAGTCTGATTCCCGTCATGATCGAGCATTGGCGCAATGGCGCGGAAGTGGTCGCGGCCAAACGGACGAACCGCGCATGCGACACTTTCCTGAAACGTGCGGCAGCCGCGACCTACTATCGCGTCCACAACGCGCTCTCAGATGTGAAACTGATCGAGAACGTTGGAGACTTCCGCCTGATGGACCGACGGGTCATCCATGCGCTGCGGCGACTCCCTGAGAGACGGCGCTTCATGAAAGGGCTCTTCGCCTGGGTGGGGCTTCAAACGGTGATCATCGAATACCGGCGCGATACACGCGTTGCCGGACATTCGAAGTTCTCGGGCTGGAAGCTCTGGAACTTTGCACTCGAAGGCATTACGAGCTTCAGTACTGTGCCGCTGCGAAGCTGGACCTACATCGGCCTGCTGATTGCCACACTCGCGTTCGCGTATGGCGCCTACATCATCGGCAGCACGCTCCTCTTCGGCAATCGCGTTCATGGCTATCCATCGCTTCTCACAGTGGTTCTTTTCATGGGCGGCATCGAATTGATCGGGATCGGCGTGATCGGCGAGTATATCGGACGCATCTATTACGAGTCGAAGAACCGGCCGGTCTATCTGGTCCGACGTCGCTACCAGGTCAAAAGCAAGATTAGCGTCTTGCCAGTCGGCCGCCGTCATCCCGACGTGCTCAGGGAAAAGCGAGCGGATTTTTCGCGCAGGCATGTCATGGCGCGCGTGCGCGCCGTTAGCCGCTAATTTCGAGTCTTGCCAGCATCCGCCCGGTCGCTTTCCAACCTGCATCGGCCGGTCAATAGAACGATAGGAGGCACATTGGAACACGTCATTGCCGGACACGCCAGGGCTGCTACTTCCAGGGGCTGGCCGCCATGCTGGCTGGCTGCTGCTTTCATTGGCTATGTGATCGTCGTATTTGGCCCCGTCATGGGAGACGGCGACACGTACTGGCACATCGGTGCGGGAACGTGGATCCTGCAGCACCGCGAGATTCCGCACACCGATCCGTTCTCCTACTCATTTGCAGGCGCACCGTGGGTGGCGCACGAATGGCTGTCCGAAGTACTCATGGCGCTTGCGTATAAAGCGGGCGGCTGGAACGCCCTGGTGGCGCTTTATGGCGCCGCGAGCGCGTTGACGTTTGCGCTGCTGGCCCACCACCTGGCCCGCTGGCTGGATGCACTGGGAGTCGTGGTCGTGCTTGTCTGTGCTGCGGCGTGCGTTGCTCCCAGCATGGTGACGCGACCGCATCTGCTCGCGTTACCTGTGATGGTACTTTGGTCAATCGCTTTGTTTGAGGCGAAAAGAAAGGGGACAGCGCCTTCGTTCCTCCTCCTTCCCATCATGACGCTTTGGGCGAATCTGCATGGGAGTTTCATTTTCGGCCTCGTCATTTTGATGACGATCGGCATTGAAGCCCTAGTTGACACTAGCAATGACCGCGTTAGCGTCGCACGTCAATGGAGTCTGTTCTTCGCCGCGGCAACTGTGGCTTCGCTCCTGAACCCCAACGGCTGGCATGGTCTGGTGCATCCCGTCCAGCTCATGAGTATGAAGAGCAACGCAATCATTCAAGAATGGAAGTCGCTTGATTTCCAGCATCTTCAGCCACTTGAACTGGCATTGGCTACGCTGCTGTATGTCGGCTTTTCGCGGGGTGTGCGGTTGCCAGTATCCCGCGTTTTCATGCTGTTCGGGCTTATTCATATGGCCCTTCAGCATAGCCGGCACCAGATGGTCGCGGGTGTGTTAGGAGCCGTGCTCCTCGCCGAGCCGCTCGGGCGTGCACTCCGCGGGGGAGACAAACCGGCCACAGTCCGCCCCGCTGGGGCGCAATGGATTCTCGGCGCACTCGCCTGCGTGCTAGTCGTGACCGCAATCCGCGTCGCCCACCCGGTCGTGCGAACCGACAGCCCTGTGTCACCGATCACGGCACTGAAGCATGTACCCGCAGAGATCCTGAAGGAACCCGTCTTCAACAGCTACGAATTTGGCGGGTACCTGATATTCAGAAATGTTAAGCCCATCATCGATGGACGCGCCGACATGTATGGCGACGATTTTGTGTCCGCTTACCTCGCCGCGTCGGCGCCTGACCGCAACGCGTTTGAGCGGCTGGTGACGAAATACCAGGTTCGATGGGCAATCCTCCATGCCGATAGTGCCGTCGCGGTCATGATGGATACGCTGCCCGACTGGCAACGAATTTATGCGGACGACCAGGCGGTGGTGTATGTCCGAAAGGGATAAGCCTGACGGGTATTGACTGGCAGTGCCGACGCACCTGCCTCATCAACCGGGATCAGGGATATGAACGGCACACTGCATGCCATTCACGAAGCGCAAATGAGATATTGACGGGGAGGTCGAAATTGAAAGAAAAATCGCCTGATGCCGGCACCCGTTTTGCAACGTACAGTTGGTTCTGCTTTGGATCGCAGCTTGTCTTCCTTGCCATCCTGATTGTTCGCCACTATGTACTGCATCAGCCGCAATCCCCCGCACTAGGCATGGACTTCGCTGTGTACTGGTCCGCTGCACGTGTCGCCATCGAGCACGGCGCGGCGGCAATCTATTCTCCCGAATTCATGCGCCCTATGGAACTGGCCGTGCGTCCATACATGGACTACACTCCGTGGCCCTATCCCCCGACTTTTTTGCTGTTCGTGCTCCCGCTCGGCTGGCTCAGTTTCAATGCAGCGCTGATCACTTTCCTCACTGCGAGCATCCTGCTCTATGTGTATGCGATGCATCTCATCGCACGCCCCATCGGCATTCCGATTTGGCGATATTCGCTTGGATTCCCCGCAATCTTCATCGTAATCGGCTTCGGCCAAAACTCCCTGCTGACGGTTGCCATTGCCGCCATTGCCTTATCGATGCTGCCAACGCGTCCCGTCATCGCGGGAGCGGCAATAGCCCTGCTCAGCATCAAGCCGCAATTGGGCATTCTCTTCCCCGTGGCGCTGATTTGCGGGCAGCGGTGGAAAGCATTTTTCTCGGCCACTTTTTTTACCGGACTTTACGCCGGGATCTGCTTGCTAATCCTGGGAAAAGATTCCTTTACTGCTTTCTACCATGCACTAGGAACGTTTGGCAGTTCCTGGATCACGCAAAACACTGACGATATCTGGGTTGCAATGACCAGCATTTACGGCGTACTCAGGGTTGCGGGAGTCAGTGCGCCTCAAGCCTACTTGGTTCAATGTGTGTACGGCGCTCTCGCGCTAGTGGCCATCGTCATTATCTGGAAGGGGAGCTATTCGCATCAGATGAAGTGCGCCGCCTTGGCCGTGGCAACACTCTTGGTCTCGCCGTATATCATTTTTTATGATCTCGCATGGCTTGCGATTGCTATTGCATTTATTGCCGCAGATATTTTTCGCAATGGTACGTACAAGGCGCTTACCCAAATAGCCATTATCGCTTGGCTTCTCCCGTTACAGGGTTTGCTCGCACGATGGTTTCCCAACATCTACCAATGGGCACCGTTTGTACTACCGGTTTTCCTGTTCGTCATCGCCAAACGCAACCTCATGCGGAGCATGCGTCAAGAACAATGCATGGGCAGCTTGCGACAAGGGTGAGGACTCAGCCACAGACAAAAGCGCGGGAAGGCATGCGCGGCCTGTGCGTGGACAGTCAGCCCGTTGCCGATTGCCGTAACCGACTGCGACAGATAATGGCTGCAGCGTGTCGGAAACCACGACATCCCTCGAAGAGCCCCACTACCAGACCACCTGACTAACGCATTGAGAACGGCTCGTCCATCAACAGGATTATGCTTAACGGCACACTAATCGCTTGAAATACAAGGCTATTTTTTGGTGGGCCGGGTCGGGTTCGAACCGACGACGGGATTTCTCCGGCGGATTATGAGTCCCACTATGCTGTACGTCCATACAGCCTTTTGACGCTGTTCTACGGTGTTATAAGGGTTTGCGGGCGGTCAAAGTGCTGTATATGCGAACAGTGTTTGCTGTTTTAGGGCAGAAAAACCCACACCCGGCTCCGCCTAATCTGCGATCCAACCATCCAATGGGTATGGAGCGAAATCAAACCCTTGGAAAACTATACCGTCGTCGCCGATATGGATCGGCTTTGCGACATCGTGATTCTCGAGAGTAAAAACGCGGGCGGTTCTATGGACTTCGGGATCGCCAGCGTTCTTATAGGTCACGCACGCGACTACAGCGAATCCTGCGAGATATGCGTCACCGGGTGAGTTATCTCGAACGCGCCATTTTCCGCGTTTTTCTCCGTTAGGGAAAAGGCCGTCCGCGAAGCCGGTGCGTGCATCTCTCAAACTGGCCTCGCACATCTCCTCAGTGGCATCGTGAATTCGCGCGATGGGTTCCGGATAGCTAAAGCCCTGTGTCCCCGGGTCCTTAGTGAACGGTGGCGCCAATGGAATCATCTCCGCCGTCAGCGTCAGCCCAGAAGCAGGTGATCGGCCAACGTTTGTAAGCTTGTAGTTGAAAACATATGTCCATCCCTGTGACCCGTGGTCGAGCGGCCCAGACTCCTCCAAATCAAGAGAAATCCAAGCGCGCTGATCAGACTTCATCGCTGCAAGTTGGTCCCGCGACGCCCGATACTGATACCATGTCGCCAAAGCGCTAAACGCTGACACTGCCGCCGCAAATACAGCAACCAAAACGGTTACGTAGTCCAACAGGTGCTTACGCGGCGCGGTCGTCGCCCCATGCGTTTGTACTGCTGTGTCGCTTTCAGGCTGTCCACCACCGACGCTGCTCATCCATCGCTCCCCGCTTGCTGATTTGAGAGATCTTAACGTAGCCTCCCGAATAAGGAGGCTCGCGTACCTGCACCCCATGCGGGGTGGCAGTCGGCGGAGAGGCGCGGCACGATTAGCAATCCCAGGAAACTGTCTAATGCCTGCTTAAAAATTGCGCGGCGAAAACCCGCTTGCGGTGGACTTCCGGGTTTCGGTATTAGACGGGATTTCCGAGGTCAGTGTAGCATCGATACTGTACGTATATACAGGTGTCGAAATGGGCCTACGCGATCCATATGGGACGAAGCACGCGTGCCGCGACTGCGAGCATTGGGGTGGCGATATTGCAGGCACTGCGCATGCCTGTTGTTTGCGGGGCAATCGCGTCCAGGTACAGGCGAACGGCGAATACGGCTGCGTATTCTGGGTGCGCGCGACCGGTTCAGATGACGAATCTGGCCCGAGCCGTGCTGATCATCAACCTGGAGGTGAGCCATGAAACCCAAGGCATTCATCGAACAGGCCGAGCGCGAGTCGAAGCTAATCGACGCGCTGCTTCTCGCGCGCTACATGCTGGTGATTCACGACGGCAAGCTGTGCTCGGCCGAGGGCGAGACGTGGGAACTCGATTTCAGTCCTGAGCTGAAGCGCATCGACGAGGCACTGCAGATGGCGGGGATTGACACGACGCAGCCGCTCCATTGTCCGATCAGATGGCGAGATGAGGACGAGGATAGCGACAAATGATGCCGGCGCTGATCGAGCCGGAACTGGCGACGCTCGCCAGACACCCGCCCACGCGCGGTGAATGGTCGTACGAGATCAAGTTCGACGGCTACCGGATGATGGCGCGGATCGAGAACGGCACCGTGCGGCTCATTACACGCAACGGCAACGACTGGACCGGCCGCATGCCGAAGTTGCGCGATGCGCTTCAGAAGCTTCCGGTAAATGACGGGTGGATTGATGGCGAGGCCGTAGTGCTCAACGCGCAAGGCGTGCCGGACTTCAATGCCCTGCAAAACGCGTTGGACCGGCGCAGCACGGCTGAGATCGTCCTGTACCTGTTCGACCTGCTCTGGCTCAATGGCAAAGACCTGCGGACACGGCCCCTGCGAGAGCGCCGTTGGATGCTTCGCGAACTGATGCTGGAAGTAGCCAGCCCGCTGCTGCGCTACTCCAACGATTTTGCGAACGACCCGGAATCGCTGCTGGAATCCGCCCGCGAGATCAACCTAGAAGGCATCATCGGCAAAAGAGTTGATGCGCCTTATCGTTCGGGCCGCTCTCCGAACTGGATCAAGCTCAAATGCCACCAGCAACAGGAGTTCGTCGTTGGCGGCGTCGCACGCGGTAGGGCTGGTATTGATTCCCTGCTACTCGGCGTATTCGATCCAGACGGCTCGTTTCGCTACGTTGGCAGCGTTCCACCCTACTTCACAAGCCACCAGGCGTCCGCTTTTGTGGCCCGCGCGAAGCCAGGCGTGCAGAACGACTCGCCTTTCCGCAACTCGCCGAAACTGGAGCGCGATCGCGCTTATCTGTGGCTCAAACCTGAGATCGTTGTCGAGGTGTCGTTTCTCGAATGGACGAGGAGCGGCGAACTGCGGAATGCTGTTTTTCGCGCGGTGCGCGACGACAAGCCAGCGCACGATGTGACGGTTGAGCCAGCCATTGATCCGGACAAGGAAATCAAGAAGGGACGCTACTCGTAGACACATCATACGGGCTGCGGACTGCTTTTACGCCGCCGGCTTCAGCGGTGCCGCCGCCAGCTTTTCGAGCCGCTCGCCACCAGATCGATCGAATGATCGCCGAGATTGAAGCCGCCCGGCCACTTCGACGTGTCGATCACGAAGCCTGTCGACGTCAGCCAGATCATCGGGCCAAGCCGGTGCTGCCAATCTCCGAGACGCGGGTAATTCATCGAGATGTCGCGCCCATTGCCGACAATCACCAGCCCCGCCAGCTCGCACACGAACTTCTGTAGTACGCAACGTACGCGCTCTTCGACGGGTCGACACACCAATTTCCAACTACGGTGACGGCAGGTCTCCACGACGCAATCAGGCATCCACTCAAGGTACCGAAGTGCCCGCTGGCGTCAGTTCGAGCTGCTTGCGTCGACTGTGCTCCGTTTCGGAGAGCGCCAGCCAGCCCTTTCTCGCGCATCGATTTCAGCGGGCAGAGTGTGCCCTTCAATACATACGCCCCGGGCAACTCGCGGGTACTCTACCTCCGCCTCCCGTCGTGTCCTCAGGTAACGCCTATCAAACTGGAGTCATCCTATGAATGTCGCCAACTACGCGCTTATCGATGACATCCAGAACACGGCTGGCGAGCACCATGCCGACATGGTGACGGCGACTATCAACAATTACGTATCGCAGTATGGTTTCTCGTCGTATCAGACACAGGCTTTTCAGTTTCCCAATTCTTGGAACACAGAAGCCACTCAGATCAATTCCGATGTAGCCTCCATTACGTCGCCCGTTGTCAACAATAGCTGGGCGGATCTAGCTGCCTCGCATTCGCCGAACGCGTGGCTAACTGACGGTCCTGACATATATAGAGCGTTGGAAGACGCATTCCTGAGCGGCAAGACCATGGTCTTCGCCGCTGGCAATCAAGGTGCGAGTAGCCCGAATACAGCGTCGTTTGAGGGATCAACGTCATTCGTGATCAGCGTGAGCGCGATGGATCCGGATCCTAACGGCCATGAGCAATTGGCGTCGTATAGTAGCGCCAATCCGGCCATGACGAATTACGTCACGCTCGGCACTGTCGCGAATTACCCGCAAAACCCCACCGCCATAGGAACGTCATTCGCCGCGCCGCGTATCACGGCACTAATATCCATGCTCGATGCCGAGTATGGAGGCCAGCTTACGCAGTCCGACATTCATACCATTCTTGATCAGGGCAGCGTCGGCGAGAACCTGTCGCAAGAAAACCAGCCGAACATGCCGACTTATGTCTACCACGTCATTGACGACACAACGTTCGGCAACATCCTGCACATGCAGTACACGCCGGGCGAATGCACAGTACGCATGGAAGTATCGGGTCTGTATAACCTGCTTCTTGATCGCGTAGCTGACACGGGCGGACTGAACTTCTATACCAATCTCGCCGCAACGCAAGGACTCGGCGTTGTTGGCGCCCAATTGAAGGCTAGCCCTGAGTACCAAACAGTGTCCGGCCACACCATCAATGAAGTCAGTCTCATGGAAGATGTGCAGGCCATGTATCACGTCTTCCTCGGCCGAGAATCGGACGATGTCGGTTTGGCCTGGTGGGTGGATCACATCGCGCACGACAACGCGCCGACCAATCAGCAAATCTCGATCACCGGCCAGCACATCGATATTAGCCAATACGAACAGGCGTTCGTCGCCGCAGCCGGTCAGCATCTCCCGTCGTGGTTCTAATCGGATGCGAGGGGGCCGACAGACAAGTCAAGCGCTCTATCAAATGAGCCGAGGGAGCAAATACCGCTGCGCAACTGTATCGCAACCCGGACAAGCGCAGCAGCCGAAGATCCGAAGTGATGGTGCCCATGGGCAGGATCGAACTGCCGACCTCTCCCTTACCAAGGGAGTGCTCTACCACTGAGCCACATGGGCATCTCTTTTCACGCTCTGCACCTGGAGCGGGAGACGAGTCTCGAACTCGCGACCTCAACCTTGGCAAGGTTGCGCTCTACCAACTGGGCTACTCCCGCGGCTTTGGCTCCCCGACCTAGGCTCGAACCAGGGGCCTACGGATTAACAGCCCGGCGCTCTACCGACTGAGCTATCGGGGATCAAGGTCTTCTTGATCGGAGCCGGATTGTACAGCTTTTCGGTGTAAGTCGATATTTGTTTACTGAGCGATCGTGAAGTTCTTGATGCTCATCGTTATCCTTCGCCATCAGGGTCTCGGACCGATAGGCGCTCATGATCTCCGCGCAGAGAATAGTTTTTCTGCTCAGGCCGTCACGGCGCGCGCCGATGCATCTTGAGCTCCGCGAAGCACAATGCGGTTACGCTCGAACATCTCTGCCCAACCTTGAGGCGATACCATATAGTCGCTGCAATCGCCGTGCTCGATGATCAAGTCGCTGAAGATCTCTGACCCGCGATATGAAAAAGCCTCGAAACCAGGCTTGTTCGTCGCGAACAAGTCGAACTGCGTGCGCGGCAAAAGCGCAGAAAGTGCGCGTTGAATCTCCATGCATTGATCGGGTTGAATGTCGCCGTAATCGCCATTCAAATACGCCGGATCGTTGCCGCATCTGTTTCGGACGAACAACACCTTCTTGCCGTCTAGTTCGTTGACGAACCGATCAGCGCGTCGAGCGTATTTCTTTCGCAAATCCATGAGCTGTTTTTCGACGTCGCCCACAATCACCCGACCGTCTTCATCTCTTGCGAAATCGTGGTGATACATGAGATTGAACCGCGTGTCGACGACGGTCCCCCGGTCCGCCGGAATAGACAAATTCGACGGCTCGAAAAGGCCACTGAATCGCGCATCAAGAACATCGAGCAGCGCATGAAAGGGCGTCATCCACCAATCGAACGGATAAGCCTTTCCCGTCTCGAAGTGATGGCGAATATTCCAGGTCACTTCGCAATTTGAGCCAATGCTTACGACCTGATCATATGATCTGTCGGGAGGACTCTTTCGGCCAAACACAGCAAATTTTTTGTGGAATTTTAGCTTTGCTTGCATGAATGCGATGGGGCCCAAAGTAGCGCCTTCTGTCACGGGGCCTGGTCCTGTTAGGGGGTGACTCATATTTGTTCGAGCGCCAGCTCAATGCGATTGAGAATGGCACGCTGTTGCACGTCGTCCGGTGACAGGCTCCCCTGAATGGCTTTTAGTGTCTCGATGAGGATCGACTTCGTCTTCCATAGCGCCAGCAGGCGCACCTCGTAGTCAATCAACTGCTTCCGGTTGGAGCTGTACATATCGCGTATGAGGTGGGATAGGCGAAGATGAAAACGGTCAGCCCCGAAACAGCGAATGGTCCCAGACGTCCGCCACGCCCCCACCCTCTGAGGCGCGCGCCATCGACGCGCTGCGTTGCAGCTCCATCTCGCGCAGAGCTGTGTTGAGGGTCGAGATGAGTTCCTGTGCCTGGTCATAAGTCAGCAGGATCTCATGCACCTGCTGCTCAAGCTTCAGCGTGTCCGAGATTGCGCGGCCGGATAGCCGGATTTTTGCTAGTTCGTTGGCCGATTCGGCCTGGACCTTCCAACGGCCCACGGGAATGAGTAATCGTTGCACGATATTTCGCCCAAGTACATCGGGCCTTTTCCATGTTGAACACATGTTGAAGACCGCGCTCAAACGGGAGCGCAGAGAACCACTCCGCCATCCAGGCTGACCGGTGAGCCTTGTCCTGCAGCGCTCCGGCGGTCCGTCAATCTCGCCTGTTGCCGCGCTGTAGATATTGCGTGTCATCCAGGCAATGGCCAATTACTGCTGCAGTCGAGCAATCTCTGCACCGACGACCTAAATGTTCTGGACCTACGTCTGGGCTTCTCAGGCTAGTCTGGCGGTGGTGTAGTTCGTGCCGTCGAGGAGGTGTATTCGGTAAGAACACAAAGTTGCTCGGAAACGATGTTTTCGTTATAGGCAAAAAAACCCCGCCTCTTTGTGGGAGACAGGGTTCGTCTTCGTTTCACCGACACCGCTCACTCGCGCAAAGCGGTGCTTCTCCGAGAAAAGAAGTTAGCCGAGGACGATATGGCCAGCTGCCGCCGTACCGTCGATGGCGGTCGCATGGACACCGACCAGTTCAACAACGTGCACGTTGCCGGTCGTACCGGTGAATTGCGCGACGTACGTGTTGTTGTGAGCGGCGTCGTACCATTCGACAACCTTGCTGGCATCGCCTACCCCCTGAGTCAACGCCTTAGCTGCAGTAATAAAGTCAGCAGCCGCGTTGTACGCTGCGGAAGCAACCACACCCTTAACGGCGCTCAGTTCGGTACCGTTCGAAAGTGCAGCGGCGCCCTTGATAACGTCCTGACCCAGAGCGAAGTTGTTCACCACGTCGGTCGCCGTGTACTGTGCCGACAGAACGATCGTATCGACCTTCGTGTGACCCGCGAGCAACGTGATGGTGTCTGCGTTCGACGTGCTGGTCTCATTGATGGTCGTCGTGCCCGAGCCCGTCAGGATGACATCGCCCTTGCCCGAATCCGTCAGCGTCAGTGCGCCGGTGAAGGCAGATGCGTCGACCTTGTCACCGGTTGCCGTTGCAGCGCCCACGCTCATGGTCAGGTCGTTCGAACCCGATACAACGAACTTCGTGTTATCGCTGTTGACGAACGTTACCGAGTTCACTTGGCTAGCGTCGCCATTCGACGACAGATTGACCGTCGAGAAGCCGGTAACCGTCTCGATACCGAACGCTACACCCTTCGCCGTTGCGCTCGTGTTGAGGTTCAGGTTCAGGGACGATGCGCCAACTGCCGCGCCGAACGTGTCGGTACCGGCCGCTGTCAGGTCAACCGTCGAAGCATCCGACAGGTTGCTGATAGTCACGCCGCCCGTGTCCGAGACGGCGAAGTGGTTCGCGAATGCTCCAGTGATTTTCGAAGCATCAACGCTAGCTGCGGCGACACCGCCCACGCCCAGAACTTCGAAGCCGGTCGTTGCATTCAGCGCCGTGTAATCGGCTGCGGTCAGCGTACCAGCGTCGCTGATGACCAGCGTATCGGTACCGACACCGCCATTGAGTTGAGAACCGGCAGACAGCGCTTCAAGGCTAGCGGTCGTGATCGTCAGCGTATCGTTGCCCGAACCGCCCGTGAAGGCGAACGACGGAGCCACGGTCGTGCTGACAGAAACCGAGACGCCACCGGTGTCGCCAGAAGCGTTGATGGTCTTCAAGCCAGACAGGCCTTCAGTCAGAGTCAGCTTCTGGTCGCCTGCCAGGTTGAGCGTCGTCAGTGCGGTTCCACTATCGCTCAACGCGATCTTATTCGCCCCGCCAGTCGACGTCAGGTTAAGCGTGGTCGTCTTCGTGCCAGCAATGTCCAGCGTAATGGAGCCCGTAGCGGCAGCACCCGGAGCAACCTTGGATAAGGTCACATTTGCCGCAGTGTCAGCAGCCGAGGTTACCTGTTCCGTGGCCGTGTTCGCGCCCGTCGTGGAAACGTTGGAGAAAGTCACGGACTGGCCCGCGACCTTAACCGTGTTCGTTACGCCGGTGGCGATAACCGGGCTGTCAATCGTTACTTTTTGCAGACCGGTGATGCCCGAAACATCGAGCACGGTTGCGCCTTCCGTTGCACCCGAAATCCACAGATTCTGGACATTCGTCAGTTGCGGCAGAACTTCAGTTGCGCCGCTGCCAACCAGACCGACAGAGTCGCCGCTGTGAGCGAACAGCTTCAGCGTGTTGTTGCCGCCGCTGCCGCCGTTGATGGCATCGGCCGCGCTGGTGACGATGATATTGCCAGAGGCACCCGTCGCGGTATTGTCAGCGATAAACACATTATTGCCGCCGGCTGCACCGACCAGGTTATCCACACCCGTGGTGAGCGTTACCGTCTGGCTAACCGAACCCGTGCCGATGTTAGCAACCGTCGTCGACAGGTTCACTGCCGCAGCAGTTGCCGAAGCCGAGTCCGTCACGGCAGCGACAGCTGCGCGTGCGTTGACCGCAGCAGCATTGCCCGCGTACGCAACTTGAGCAGCCGTCGTTTGGCTGACTTGCGTCGTGAACGCGTCAGCGTACGTCAGCTTTGCTGCGAGTTCGGTTGCGTCCGTACCCGTTGCACCGTTGTAGATGTTCAGAGCGACCGAAGCCAGCGAGAAGGTGCCGTTGATGATGCCGTTCACGTAGAAGTTCAGGCCAGCGACGTCTGCGTCACGACCAAACAGCGTGTGGTAGACCGCGTTGACTTGAGCTGCCGTGCTCGAGCCGCCGTAGAGAGCGGTCGATTCAGCCGAGTTGCCGAAGGCGTTGATGATGACGTTGATGTTGCCACCTGCCTTGTCCATCTGCGTTGCCCAGTAGGCCTGGCCCGCCGGATCTGCAGGACGGCCATAGTAGGCGATATAAGCTTGTTGAATCTGTTCGTAGTATTGTGCTGCAGCCATTTCTAGCTCCGTAGATGTTTATACACGTGTTTGCGTCATCAAGTGACTGGCCCCCGCGCTGACCAAGACTTCCCGGGCCGGCGCGTCCTTCAACATCAAACGCGAACGCATTTTCAGATGACTTTCGGCGACGTATTGTGATGGGGCGCACAAAACTTCAAATAGTGCAGTCGAATGTTGGCTACAGAACTGTTCGAACGAAAATACGGCGTAAAGCACCCTGCTGCCTTGGGTCGACGCGGAGACAAGCGAATCCAGCGGAGTGCAAATAGCAGATACGAAAAGGGAGGTTCGGCCGCTCAGGAGGCGTCCTCAGGGGGACGTCAGACCAACCGCTCGTTAACGGCGAGAACTGGTTGGGATGAAGCGACCTAGCACTTGTAGGAGGGCCGCCAGTTCCGGAGGGAGGAGCCGGCGGTTTACATCTGCTACTCTATGGCTGCTCACAGTACAGGGAGCGCCGCAATCTTAATGTTGAAACCGAATCGTTTATGTGACGGGTATCACAATAAAATCACAAAAGAATCTATAACTTTCGCCTCGCCCCGCTCAAAAGCCTTGCAAAGATGCAGATCGACTTACCGCCTTCCTCCCAGACGCTTCTCGGAAAGCGCACCCTCAGAGATGTCATCAATCGCTATACCGATGAATTTATGCCGCGAAAGAGGGCGGCAGTGTCGATTTCGAAAACGCTCCACGAGATCGGGCTGAGCTGCGCGTTTCTGGGTGATCCGCTTGAACGCTTATCGGTCGAATTAGTTTCGGAATGGCTTGCGCAGCGTCTATCCGGCATCGCCGCGTCCCACGCCACCTACGAACTGAATTTAATAACCGCGCTGCTTGAGGTCGCCCGTGCTGAGTGGGGCTGGATCCGGAGTAATCCGGCGCTATTGATCGGGCGCCCGCGCATCCCCGATAACGATCGAAGGGCACCGATCCCGCGTCGTGTGTCAGACGTCGAGATCCAGACTATGTGCGAAGCGTTGGGATACACGGACGGATCGATGGCAGCGAGCGCATCGCAATATACGGCAGTTGCGTTCATGCTTTCGATCGAGACTGGAATGCGGAAGAATGAGGCACGCGCCCTCCGATGGTCCGATGTGTTTCTGGACGAGGGCTACATCAGCATCCCTGGAACAGAAATAGAGGAAATCCGAAAGATCCCGCTCTCAAAGAGGGCTAGAGCACTGTTTTCTCAACTCTTCAGGTTCGAAGACGACGAGCGCTGCATACCTCTGGAGCAACACTTCGCCAGTAAGACTTGGACCATAGCTAAACGGACTGCGGTGCGAAAGCTGCCGTCGCTTGAGGATCTCAAGTTTAGTGATTCGCGAGATGAAGCAACGGCTCGGATGGCGAAAGGCTTTAGCCTTCTTTCTCTTTCGAGAATTCTCGACCACGCAAATCTGCCTACGCTTGTCCCTTACTACCTCGAGCCGACGGCGCAATCCTAGCAATCAGCAGAACGGGTGACGGAAGCACCGTGCAAAACCTGACAGGCGCAGCCGTCACACACATCGCCGCCGTTATTTTGCGACATCGTCTCGTACAATGAACCCCTGATCCTGCATGGCGCGTACGTAGTCCTGCAGCGACTTCAGCTTGTCGATCTCGCGTTGATCGTCGCCCGCTACTTCTGCAACGCCGGCTTAGCCCCGGTTGTCGGTCACGACCGCCGGGTTGGCCTGCATCTTCCCCCGGAAGTAACTGGCGATGCCGAGCACGGGCGCCATGGTGCCCATCACCGCCGCTTCCGACCCGAGCATGCTTGGGATATAGCTGAGAATGGCCGGTTCGACGTGCGCGAACATCACGCCGATGTATGTACACGCAACCGTCAGGCCAGCCAGCACCGCCAGCAGCCCAAAGCAGAAACCCACGAACGGACGCCAGCTGTAGGTCGGCCAGTGGTCGGCCCTCGCCTCCGCCTGCATCGTCTGGTTGACGGCCTGCGTGTCAGCGGTGTCTGCCGCGAGTTCCGCCTTCGTGACGTCGGCGCTGATCTGCGCGAGCTGCGCCTGATTGTCGAGCACCGCCTTCTGAAATTGCATCGACAGGTTTGGGTCGGCCTGAATTGCCGCGAGCGCTGCGTCCGGCGCTGATTGCCCGGTCACGGTCTGCGCGATGCCGACGACCTTGCTTGCCACGTCCTCGGCTTTCGAGCCGCCGAGCCAACCGGCGATCATCGGCGCGAACTGAGCGAGCGCCATTGCGATAGGGATAAGCGGCATCATGCGGCTCCTTTCCAGAGGTTGTTTGCAATACGGTTAGCCCACCCTTTGCCGAAGTTCAGCCAGGTCTTGAGCGATGTGAAATAGCGGATGCGCAGCGAATTCCATCGCATCATGAACTTGAGCGGATCGGTCGCCTGCACCGCGGCGATAGTGGCGGGCCCGATAAGACCATCGACCTTCGCGCCGGCGGCGCCCTGCATCCAAATCACCGGATGGCCGCCGTTGTAGTTCGCGTCAAAGATCTGGAAGGCCACACGCGCATCGAGCTCGTCGAGGCGCAGCGGATCCCAGTAAAGCCTCTTCGCAATCGCCTTAGCGGTGTCGCGCGGAAGATCACGCATCGCCCCTGTGTAGCCCGCCGCGCGCGCGACGCGCGCAGTTATGCCCCACATCGTTTCGCCGCCCGAATCGGCCGGATTGTTCGAGTACCCGCCCTCATTGCCGATCAAGGCATCGAACGCATTGTCGAAACTGGTCATCGGGTGAATCCTTTGGTTTGCAGGAATGCATACGCCAGTGCAGCCAAGCCGAGCGACGCTATGCCGCCCAGCGTCCACTTGCCGAGCGTGGCAAATTGCTTGTCAAGCCATTCGCTCAAGCCCTCTTTGAGTGCGTTCTTTACCTCGTCTTGCGACAGCCCTTCTACTGGCATAAGTGATCCCCCGTTGCGCCCGAAACAGGCATAAAAATGCCGCCCGAAGGCGGCTGGTTACACCGAGTATTGGTGAGCCTTTACAGGATCAGTGCGGCAGTGTTGCGTTAGCCAGACAATGGCCTTTGCCAAAGATCAGATCGATGCACGGCGCGACGAAGTGCGCCCATCGCTCGCCGGTAATCAGCGCGTTCCCCGTACGCTCGCTGATCGTCTGCGTCGGCGGTCCGCCGAGCATCGCATTGCCTTCCTCGTCCTGCGCGATAGCCATAGCCTTTGCGCGCGCCGTCGAGCCGAACAGCGCGTCGCCAAGCATGATGATCAGCAGGACTGGCGTCACGAGCGTGCACATCAGCCAGAGGCCGAAGAGTCGCAGTCGGCTCATGGGTTGCTCCACTGGACAGCTTGCACGGCCTCGATCGTCGTCGCCCCGTCGATCTGCTCGGCGAGCTGCTGGTTCTTCGTGAGGCACGCCAGAATCGCGGCCTTGCCGTCGCGGCCGGCCTGCTGGATCTGCGCGGCCGTATGCGGCACGTAGGCCCATACGCCATCAGCATCGGCGCACCAGAACGGCGTGGTCCAGTCGGCCGCGAGCCCCGGCAGCAACGATGCCACCACGGATGCGTTGAGGTTCTGCTGGTCGGTGAACTTCGCCGGATAGCTGTGCGGTGCCCCAAGCGCCGACGACTCGAAGCCCGCGAGAATCTCGTCCTGACAGGCCTGCGAAACGATCGCCTTCTGCGAGGTCCGTGCATCGGCCAGTTCCCGTGCGGACGGTGGCGCGACAACCAGCGCCCCACCGCTCCACACGTAGCCCGCAAACGTGAAGTCATCCGGCAGCGTCACGTCGACGATCTGCCAGCCGTCGATCACGCTCAGCGGATAGATGCCGTCAGGCGCGACGATCTCGCTCGCCGTCTGTTCGAACGGCCCTTGCGCGAGGATGCTGGAACCATGAATCAGAAGTTGCGTCATGCTGCGATCTCCACGCTAAGGATCCGAGTTTGTGCGCCACTTGCGGACGGAGCTGGTCCGCTGATAGCGGTCGAGCCGATGAACACGAGGCGATTCGAGGCCACCGCGCAATTTTGTGCGAGCCAGACGTAAGCAGCAGTCAACGCCATCGGCGGAATCTTGACGCTGCCCCTCGAATTGATCGCATCCCCGTTGTTTCTGAAAATCGCCAGCACTGGCGTTGCAGGACTTTGGGAAAAAATCGCGTAGTCGCCACCGGACAGGCGATAGCAACCAATTGAAGAGGTAGTGACCGGGCCGAAATCAGACAGCGGGCAGCCATACCCCGTCGAAACAACGTTGCCGCTGATCTTGCTTGGCTGAAGAAATGGCGAGTAAGTGCTGGCCGCCGACGCCCTCTGCTTGACTGCAAGAAATTCGTTGGCGCTGTACGGCAGGATGGTTCCAAGCCCGATGGCACTCGTGGCCGAGATGGAGTCGTACAGGATTGGGCCCGCCGCATACGTCGAACCCGAAACCGTCAGAACGACAGCCCGAGAGTTGGAGCCCTGATCGCAGTACCAGAGGAAAGCGCTCGTCGCACTGAGCGGCATCAGGTGCGGCGCGAATCGCGAGCCACTGTTCGACGTGTACGCGGAGCACTGGTTGAAGCCGGTGACGCCAGTTTCCAGAGCAGACTGCGCGCTCCACGTGACCGTTGTCCCGGAAATCGTGACGACGAACGGGAGGACCGCGTTGCCAGCGCCGCCGTTATCTGTCACCACCAGCGCAGTTGTCGGAGACAACAGGCAACTGATTGGCTGCTGTGCATAGGTCGTGTTGACGTAGCCTCCACCGGGCGGGGCAACCGGCGTTCCTACCGTGCAGGTCGTCCCGCTGACACTGACAACGACGGCAGAAACGTTGTATGGCTGCGAGGACGCTTGCGTATAAATCACCAGCGCGGTCGTCGCAGTCAGGGCATAGATGGTCGGAGCGACACCGTATGCCGCACCGATGTAGGCAGTCGCTCCCGCAGTGACCGTCGTGCCCGAAACCGAGAAGGCTGCAACTGCGTTCGACGCAGTACTTCCGCCATAGCAGCCAGTCACCAGATAGAGCGTTGGCGAAAGCTGCGCGAGTCGCGGCGCGGCATACCCGTACTCCGAGAAATACATACCCGCCGTCGTACCCGCAATGGTCGCCGGCGAACCGGCCGTGATCGTCGTGCCAGAGATCGTCAAAACCACGCCATACGTATTCCCCTGGCCGTCGCCATAAATCAGCATCGCCGTCGTCGCTGTGATGGACCATACTCCGCCCACCACGGCCGGACCGCTCCCGACGGTGCCAACAAGAACGGGCGTTGTGACCTGCTTCCCGACGTTGTCGACGATGTAGGCATAGAGGGCAGTACGTGCCGCGCTCGCCGCGAAGTGCAGCGACTGGTTGCTGTTCAGCGCCAGCGAAACGCCTGACGTCGTGTCGATTCCCGCATTGCCGTAATACGTGCTGCTCAGCGTCGTGTCGATCGTCACCAGACCCGGCTCCATGTTCGAGCCGTGCACCGACCACACGCCAGCGACCGTGCTGTTGTCCTTCAGCGACACGGACACGACGCCGCCCGCTCCGACGCCCATCACCAGCTTGCCGGAGTTGTCACGGATACCGAACGGATACGTACCCTTGCTGTTGTCGAAGATGTACTGCGGGCCACCTGTCGAGAGCGTCGTCGCATCCGGCAGCGTGACCGCCTGCCCGAACATGGTCATTGCGACCGGAACGTAAAGGTACGTCGCTGCGAGCGTCGTGCTCGCCGTTACGGCTGCATTGACGTTGGTGAGCTTCTGCGACTGGCCCGGTGCGCCAGCGACAGCCACGGACCATGCCGCGGCGGTGCCCGAGCCGTTGTACTGGCTGACGTTGACCGTCATCGATCCCGATGCGCTGTTGTACGCGGTCACGATGCCGTACATGGTGTTCGACGCCGCCGCCGTCTGCGCGATCGTGACATACATACCAGGCACGAATAGTTTTCCAGTCTGCACCGTCAGCGTCTGGTTTCCGTTGCCGATCGTCAGCGACGTCGTTGAGGTTGCGCTCGTGCCCGGCGCATTGAGCGCGGTCGATGCGCTGGCTGCCGCGTTCGTTGCGCTGGTTGCCGCATTGCTCGCGTTCGTCGTAGTGCTCGCGATGACGTTGTTCACGATGTTGATGATGTTCGTGAACATCGGCAGCAGCCGCGTGCGAAATCCGCCGTTCGCGAGGCCAGTCGCCGGGTTGCTGTCGTCGGTGACGGTCGAGCCGTCACCGCCCACATTGGTCGGGAAATTTACCGAGTTCGTCATTAGGACGTTTCCTCAATTTCAAACGCGTTGTTGTTGATGTTTCGCAGTACAGCGGTAATCGGGTTCAGTGCACGCATGCGGCCGACGAACGATTGCCGGATCAGGTTCATGGCGTCGCCCGGGTCCCATGCGACTAGCAGCTCGCCATCGACGCCGAGCTTGCGCTGCATCTCGAAAACCTGCGTCTTCGCTTCCGCATCGCTCAACAAGTCGAGCGAGAACTTTTCGACGCGCCGCGGCGCCTTGCGGTCGAAGTACGTCGTGCCGCCGAGCGAGCGCTTGACGGCCGTGTCCGTCTCCCAGCCGATAGTTGCGCCGTAGCTCATGTTCGTCGCAGGCTGCCAGCCCGGCGACACGAAAAGCCGCCCGAACTGCAGATAGCCCGCTGCATTGTTCGCGTCGCTGAACATCACCTTCAAGTACCGCGCGAGCACGATCGCCGGCAGCAGGTCGATCAGGATTCCCGGATAGCCCGCCCGATCGTCTTCGGAGATCGCGGCCTCCCACCAGTTGTCGTCTTCCCACTCCAGCGCACCGAACGGATGGATAACGGGCCATGCGACCATCCAGCCTGAGTCGTATTTCGTTGTGGCGAAGGTCGGATCGTCACCCATCAGCACACGCCACTGCCCCTGCGTGCTCATGTTGTGGCTGACGAGCGAGACGACCTGCAGCTTGCGGTCCTTGCCGAAATCGACCGTGAACTGCGTATTGCCCGGAGTGGAGTCCGTCGTGCGCGCGACGCGCGCGAGCCGCCGGTCCTGCAGGTTCGTGACGGGCGCCTGCCAGCCGCCGCCCGCGAGCGTCGCGGCGTCTGTCAGGTTCGGAAATGCGAGAAGGACGTTTGCCACGTCACCCCCATAGCGTGAGTGTTGCGAGGTGCGTATCGGCGCCGGCATCCACGCCGATGATGACCATCAGCTTCGACGACAGGCCATAGCGCGGATACGTGAAGCCGACCACGCTGCCGAGGTCGAGCGTCCCGAGTTGCGACAGATCGATGTCGACTGTCATCAGCATCCGGCGACTGAACAGCGCGAGCCGCCGGTTCGCCTCGGCGAGCGCGTCCGATGCGTTAATCAGCGCTGTGTCGAATGTCTGGTCGGTCGCTGACGGCCAGACCGTCTGCACCGTCGTACTCTTCGCCACCTGGCTGCGTGTGTCCTGCGAGAGCCACGTGCGTCGGTCGACGCTCACGCTGCCCGCCGGCTGGCTCTGGACCGTATAGTTCTTCGCGTAATTGACCGTCACCTGATACGACGGGATGCCGGCCTCCTTGATGTTGACCGCCTCGAGCACAACGTCATCGAAGATCACGGCGGCAGGCCCGCCCGGTGCACTCACGCGGCCCATGCGCAGCACGCCGAGCCGGTCGAACGAGTAATACGCGCCGATGCTGCCCGCGATCGTGTCCATCAGTGACTGGCTCGTCCCCTGCCCGTCAGCCCACACACCGCACGGCGCCGCGTTCAGCGCATTGAGCGCCGCGACGTCGGCTGCGCTGATGTCGCCCGCCGTGAAGCCGGCATCGAGCGCGATCTGCTGCATCAGGCTCGCCGCGCTCGTGACGCCGCTCGTTGCATCGCATGTCACCTGTGATGCAGGGCTTGCGCCGAGGCGGAAATAGCCCTGAAAGCACTGGAAATGCCCCGACGCGGGTTGAGTCGACTGGAGCGCCGCGAGGCTCGCATAATCCGCATCCCGCGTCAGCGCGACGCCGTTGTCATAGACGGCCGTGATCGAGCAGTTCGACTGGTCCGACGCCTGATAGATCAGCAGCGACGTGTTCACGCACTTCGGCGAGATGTTGAAGACCTGACCGTAGATGCGCGGTTTGTACTGCCCCATCAGGTCGTTGGCCGTGCCGTCGATGCCGTTCGGCAGGACGTTCGTGCCGCCATAGGTCGGACGCGGCTGCGTGAGCGCGAGCTTCTGCAGCCGGTCATTGACGACCAGACTCACCGTCGTCGTGTCGCTGACCTTCACGTCGCTGAGCGTGCCCGACGCCGTCACCGTCCACGAACTGAACGGCGCGCCGATCGCGCCGACGCGCATCGTGAACGACCGACCGTCGAACGCGTAGTCGGTCAGCAGGTAGTCGAGGCCGCCGTCGCTGTTTTCGAGCACGATCTCGCCCGGCGTGCTCTGCGACGCGCCGAAGCTCGCCTGGGCGGAATTGAAAAGGGACCGCGCAAAGTGTGGAGGAGCACTGAGGCGCGGCTCGTAGTAGGCGTTCGCCGGCGCATCGGACGGCAGCGTCATAAACCCGTCGTCGGAAAAACGAAGGGTCTGCAACGTGCCGTCCGACAGCCGATAGCCCGTAACGTCGATGGCAATGGTCATCGTTTCTGTGCGATTTTCCCGGTATGCCCTGCGGTCTGCTGGCTTGCATCGGCAGTCGTTTGCATATGCCGCGTTTGCCTGCTCATGTCATCGCGGTTCTCTGCATGCTGCTGCTCTGACTGCTGCAGCTGCGCCGCGCCCACCGTAGCAACCGTACCCTTCAGCTGCGCAACTTCACCACGCAGCGCCTGGATCTCGGCGATCAGCGCCGCATTGTCGCCGCGGCCGTACTTCGACCAGTCGATGTTCAGCATCTGCGACAACTTCTGGTTGTTCGCCGACGTGATCACCGCTTCGCCCTTATGGAGCTCCGCGCGATAACCATCGAACGGGATGTAGTCAGCACCGCCGGCATGCGATCCGTTCATGCCAAGCGCAGACTTGATTGCATCATCAAGCGATGAGCCATTCCAATATGCGGCCTCTGCGTCAAACAATGCCTGAGACCACTCGCCAGCATTGGTAAAGGTGGCGCCGGAAGCCTGCAACGCCTGCTGCACCGCAAGGTTCCCCTGGTTTATCGCGGAGACGTGCTGGCCGATGTCCGACAGCTGCGAGTCGGATATGCCCGTGAACGTGATGCCGCCGCCCGATGAGATCGTGTGACCACCCGCCGAGCCAAAATCGACTACGCCGTTCGACTGCGTGTAATCCAGACCGTTACCGAGCGACCCGGACGAACCTGACGGCGTTTGTCCGGCTGCAACCTGCGCGGCGAAATACTCCTTGAGCGCATCGGCGAGCGACTGCACGGTCTGGTTAAGGTTGAGAATCCCCTGAACCTCCTGTTTCGTCGCGTCGAGCTGCAGCTGTGCCGCGCTCAATTGCTGATGCGCCGTCGCGATGTTCTGGTCGAGCGCCGACTGCACCTGGTTGTAGTCATCGACATACGCCTGACTGCTGGCGTTGAATGCCTTCGATGCATTGAGGAAGTCCTGCGCCACCTGCGGCAACTGACCTTGCGCCGTCGCATCGCCCGCCATCGCCTTCGCCGACGTCTGTTCGAACAGCTGCTTCTCGGCGTTGTACTTGTCCTGCGGTGAGAGCGTCGACAGATCGCCGAGCGCGAGCGACTGCTTGAGGCTGGTCAACGAATCAATGAACTGGTTGATCGAGTCGATGTTCGACTGGATCGCCTGCACCTGATTGTCGTAAGCCGTCTGCACCTTGCCGAGCGCCGTTTGCATGGCGTCCTGCGCAGCCTGCTGTTGCTGTTGCGCCGCTTGAGCCGCCGCCTGCGCAGCCTGATCCGTCGCCGAGGTCACCTGCGCGAACGCGGGTGCCAATGCGAGCAGCGCGTTCTGCAATGCCTTCACGGAAGGATTCGACGTGTCCATGTTTTCAACCAGCGCCTGAAACTCTGCGTTGGTCTTCGGCATCGCGACGCCAAGCGCGTTGAACTGGTCTTGCAGCTGCCTCGTGTTCATCGCGAGCTGCTGGTCGGACGTGTCGATCGAGCTGAAGTACTGGTTCCACAGCGCCTGCTGGTTGTCCGCTGCCTGCTTCGCGGACTGGGTCAGCTGGTCGAACGCCGGCGCCAGCGCAATCAGCGCCGCAAACGTCGATTGCCCCGACGCCGTCGTCAGATCGAGCGACGAGACCAGAGCGCGGAAAGCGTCCTTCGACTTCGGCATTGCCAGCCCGAGGCTCTCGAAGGACTGCTGCATCTGCCTTTGCGCTTCGTCCAGCTGCTCGCCGCTGCTGTAGTACGCCTGATAGTAGGCCGCCACCTCGCTGTTGAAGTTGTCGATGCCGCCTGCCGCCGCGACGAGGTTCAGCCGCACATTCGCGCTCGCAAGCCCGACATCGCCGAACGCCTGCGTCATCGTCTTGCCGAGCATATCGGCGAGATTGTTCGTCGCGTTGAACACCGTCGTCAGACGGGTCGCCGTCTGCACGAGCGTCTCGCCCGACTGCCGATACTGATCGAGCGGATAGACGGCATCGACCAGGCTGTTCGACAGATCCGTCAGCGACTTGGTGATGTTGTCCTGATTGCGCCAGTCGTTGCGGATGCTGTACTGGAACTGCGACAGCTTTGCCTGCAGCCCGTCATTGCCACCGATTGCCGTCGTGAGCTGGTCGATAACGCCGACCGTGCTCTGCACCGTGCCGTTGATCGTGTCGATCTGCTGCTGCGTCGCAGGACTGTGCGCCGTGCCGTGCGCGTCGCTACGGAACACGCCGCCCTTCGCCGTCCAGTCGGCGAAGTCCTGCCCCTGAAAACCGTTGGCGACGGTGATTACGCCTTCGACGCCTGCGCTGTCGACGGTCGGGTTCTTCCGGCCGAACAGGCGCGAGATTGTTGATGCGCCGGTCAGAATATTTGCGACACCTGACGGAATGCCGATCGCCTTGGCTACATCGTACGATGCGAGCGTTCCCGAGCCGAGCACCTTGCCGACGCCGCTGATTGACCCATTGTCAGGGTTCCATCCCTGCCCCATCAACTTCGAATCAAGCGCCATGCCGGCCAGAATCCAGCCGACGACAGGAACCCAGCCGAAGGACGATGCCGCGCCCGTCAGGCCCGCAGCGCCCGCGCCGCTAGCTGCCGCCGAGCCGCCGCTTGCCGCCGCAGCCGCGCCCACACCCGCCGTCGTGCTGCCGTACAGCCCGCCGAGCGCCGCGCTCCCGCTCAGTGCAGCGTCGCCCGCTGCGGCTGCTGCTGCACCGCCGGTCGTCGACAGCGCACCGAATGCGCCCGCTGAACTCGCGCCGAACGCGCCCGCAGCGCCACCGATCGCAGAACCAGCCGATCCGTAGCCCGCGCCGAACAGGCTACTCGCATAGCCATAGCCCTTCGTGAGCGCGCTGTACGCCGTCGACAGGTTGTTGATACTTCCGAGCGCGCCCGCGCCCGACCCACCGCTCTGCCCGAGCAACGCATTGGCGACACCGGCGTTACCCGTCAATCCAGCGAGGTTGGCAACGACGTTCACTACGAGAGGCTTCACAAAGGCCCGGTACACCGCATCTACGACGGTGACCTTGAACGTATTCGTCAACGCCTTTGTGAAGCTGTCCCAACCTGCCCTGCCGTCAGTTAGCATCTGCAGGAAGCCGTCATGGAAGTCACGGTCGATCTGGCTGACGGTGTTCTTCCACTGGTCGATGACCGGCTTGTTCGTCTGATCCGCAAACCACTGGTTGTACTGCTCGATCAGCTTCTTCTGCGCCTCGGTGCCGTCGCCTGCGTTTGCGATCAGGTCCTGCCACTTCTTCGCATCGATCGCGAGGATTGCGGCGGCACGATCCTTTTCGTCGAGGATGCTCTCGGCCGCTAACTTTTGGTTTTCCTGCTCGAGCTGCTTCGCGCCGGCGAGCGCGTCGCGTTGCGCCTCAATGCCGCCCACCACTTTCGCGCGCGCGTCGGCTTCGGCGAGCAGATCCTTTTGCTGCTGCTCCGACAGTGGGTGCCCGTCACGTTGCGCCTTCGCGATCGTCTCACGCGCCTGTGCTTCATACTGAAGCTGCGTGGTCATCAGCTTGCGCGCCTCGCCCTCTGTGCCGTACAGCGCAACATCTTGCGCGAGCGCATCCTTCGCAGACTGCTCCGACTGTGCCCACTTGCTGACCTGCTCGCTGTAGTCCTTCTGAGCCTGCTTCGCGCGCGTCGTTGCGTCGATCTGCTTCTCGAGCGCCGCCAGTTGTTGGGCGTACCCGAGTTGCTCCTTCAGCTGCGCATCAGTGACCTTGCCGATGCGATCCTTCTGCGCGAGACCGAGCTGCTGCTCGATCTGCATCACTTTCTTGTCGCCGTCGCTGATCTTGTCCTGCTTCAGGCCGTACTGGTCGAGCAGATCCAGCTGCTGCTGGCGCGCCTGGATTTCGGCCTTCAGTGCCGCGATGTCACGATTGCTGGTGGATTCGGCCGTCGACCGCGCCGACTTCGGCGACTTCCTGTCCTTGTCCTTGTCGTTGATCTTCTGTTCATCGGCAAGCTGCTGCTCAAGACTGAGGCCCAGCGGCGTCGCGATCGTGTCGAGGTAGGTCTGGACTTCCTTTGCGCGCTTCTCTGCCGGCGTCGCGAATTGCTGGTTCCACGTATCGTACGCACGCTTCGCGTCGATGCGCTGCTGTTTCTCACGGTCCGCGCGCGCCTTGTCCTCGGCCTGCTTCACGGCGGACTGGTAATCGGCGACAGCCTTCTTCAGTTCATCTTCGTCCTGCGCGTCCCATTGCCCGATCGGCAGGCGCGCGGCCTTGTTCGCCTGCAGGCGCGCGACCACGTCGCCCGGCGTGGCGGTTGCACCGAACGAACCGATGGCCTCAAGCGCGCCGTTGATCATGTTCTTGATGTCGCGCCAGCCCTGCAGGATGATCCCTTCGTTCTTCGCGATGTCCTGCGTGCGGTCCTCCATCGCCTTCGAGAACGTCTCGACGGCCAGTTGTGCGGCACCCGTCGCATCGCCCTGCTTTTCGAGTGCCGTGATCTGGTCGTAGGTCGACTCGGTCAGGTAGTGATAGGTGTCGTTCAGCTTGACGGAGGCCTTCACAGGATCTTCCGCAAGCTGGGTGAACATCTCCACCATCTTGTCGACGGAAATGCTGGTATAGGTGGCAGCATCCGCCGTCGCCTGACCGATGCTGGAAATCTCGCTGGCCGTCAGCCGGCCCGTCGCAGCAAGCTTGGTGATGGCTTCGGTTGCGGTGTCGATTGACGCACCACCCGCCGTCGCCTGGCGTGACATATCCTGCAGGCCACTGACCGTCGTGCCGGCATAGTCCCCGGTCAGCACCAGCGCCTGATTCATGCCATCAAGCTGCGACTGCACATGGACGGTGGCGGCAACGAAGCCCACCGCCGACGCGGCGAGGCCGAGAATGGCGACGCCCGCTGGCGATGCGGCCGCACTGAGCAGGTCCATCTGCTCGGCGAGCACGACCGCGCTCTGTTCAAACCGCCCGAAATTGCCGTTGGCTGCGTCGTTGAGCAGGCGCAAAACCTCTGTTCGCGCGGCCTTCGTATGGCCGCCGAAGCGGTCCATTGCGTTGGCACCGGCGTTCGCGCTGGTCACGATTTCGCTCAGCCCGGATTTGCTCGCGCTGATGTCCGCAATCGACTTCTTGTATTCGGACCATGACACCTGGCCCGACTTCAGCGACCGCTCGAGCTGCGCTTCCTGCTGGGCGAGCTCCTTCAGCTGGACGGCCGCCTTGTCAACCTGGATGCCAGCCAGTGTCTTCCCGTACTGCTCCGCCGATACCTGCCCGTTCATGTAGGCATCGTCGAGCAGCGCCTGATCTGCGGCGAGCTTTTTCGTGGCGGCATCGAGCGGATCGTATCGTGCAGTGAGCGCGCTCACCTGCTGCTGCAGGCGCGCTTCATCCTTCCAGAGCGCCGACAGGGCGGAGTCGTACTGGGCGATCGATACCTTCCCCTTCGCCATCAGCAGATCGAGACGGTCGAACTGTTCGTACAGCGTATGAAAGCTGTCGCTGCCGCGTGCCGCAGTGGCCCGGAACGCGTCCATCTGCTCGTTGACGGATGCCAGTTCACGCGTGGTCGCCGACATCGCGCCCGTCTGCGCGGCAATGCTGGCGCGCACCTGATCCAATGACGCCGCGAAGCTGGACATGCCACTCGCACCAGAAGCCGCCGCGCTGGACGTCGCGGCCATTGCGGCCTGATAGTCGCGCGAACGCGCGACCATCTCGCTGATGCGGGTCGCGGCCTGCGCTTCCGTCTCACCGAATGCATTGACTGCCGCCGCCGCACTCAGGGTGGACTCCCGAAGCGCCTTCAGCGCCGCCGACTCCCGGCCGATCTGCTCGATCATGGCTGCCGCAGAGTCGCCAATGCCCAGCTTGGCGGCCTGATAGGCGAGCAGTTCGGTGCGGCTCATGCCGAAGGTGGCCGCCTCCTCCTTGAGGGCCTGCGCCTCGCTTTGCAGCGTCTGCATGAACTTCTGCGCGGCCCGATCCACCGTGCTGGTGGATTGCGCGGCCGACTCCTGCTTCGCCTTGACGGCATCGAGCTGCGCAAGATACGGCGCGAGCGCATCGGTGGAAATGCCCCGCTGGCTCGCCAGCGCCTGGAAGTACGCCGAGCTCGACTTGCTGCCCGCCTCCATCGCGGCCGTCGTGCGCTGGATCGACTGGATCATGCTGCGCGTGGCGGCATCCACCTTCTGCGCCGAGGCAGCGCCACCGCTGCCCACCGAATCGATCGCCTTGCCGGCCGCCGCGCCTTGCGTGGTAACCGACTGCGCCATATCGCGCGCAGCATCCTTGACGTCGCCGAAGCCCTTGCGCGCTTCGGTGGCGTCGACGCTCACACCTAGCTGGACTTTCCGCTCATCAGTCGCCATCGCTCACCACGTGAAAAGGGCCCTCCAACAGGGAGCCCACAGAAGAGAAACCCGCCGAAGCGGGGTTACTGCGCGCTTTCGCGCATCACCTCGAGCGCCGCCATTTCGAGGTGACGCACATCCTCGAACATGTCGTCGGCCTCGTCCGCGTCCAGTCCGAGCCGATCGATCATCGCGAGCACGACGCAATAATCCAGCCCGGTCGGGCCGCCGACGCCGGTGCGCCATTGCGTGCCGAGACGGCAGAACAGCAGCACCGCGTCGTAGTTCTCCGGCCAGATCTCGACCTCGTCCTTGCGGAAAAGCTGGCCGAGATCGAACGCGTTGGTCGGTCCGCTGCCGGGCGGCCGATACAGCGCGTCGGCCGCCTCCTTCAGTTTCCCAAGCGGCCAGTCGTTACCGCACTGCGGTAACCATCCATGATGGCCGTGATCGCCGCCGGCAGTTCGTCAGCCAACTGCTGGACATTCTCCCGGTTGAATTCCTCGTCGAGGTTCCATCCTTCGACCGCCTGCATCACATAGTCCGCGTTGGCGCTACCCGTCTTTTCCATCAGCGCAGCCCACGAAAATTCATCCTCTGCCGGGCGCTCTTCCTTCGATGCCGCGAACACCTCGTCGATGAATTTGCCGAATTCGCGCCTAGTTCGAAAACGGTATACGACTTCGATCGCGCCTTCGCTGCCGTCCAGCAGCGGGAACTTGACGACGTGCTTAAAGTTAGTCGGGTGTTGGCCGAGTTTGATTTTTGCCATGGCTCTAGTCCTGTTGAATGAGAAAAACCCGCATCGCATACGTTCGAAGGGGCATGAAAATCCACGCTGGGCGGAATCCGATAGATTGACGCGACTGCTATCTTTTGAAGCCAGCGGCACGCCTTTCGGCAAACTTCCGCTTCAGCGCTTCTGAAATTTTTCGCTTTGACTCTTCGGGCATCACAAACCCCTTTTTGGACTCTGACGCCCGCCTTTTTTCTTCATCTGTCCATGGGCGCCTAATCCTCGCCCGTTGAGCCGCACTGATCCTTGCTCTCGTCTCATGGGAAATAGGCATGGACCTCCTCTTTTCCCATGCCTTCCGGAGTGATGCACGGTGTTTGTCGCTCAATCTCTTTCCTGCCAGACCCGCCGCCGTCTTTGCAATAGACTCTGCGCTGCGTTTCCTGCCGCGATTAGCTGCGGCCGTTTTTGCTATTGATTCGGGCTTCTGTTTTCTACCTTTTGAGGCAATCGACATCTTGAAGATGGCCTCTGCGCTCATCTTTTTGCCCGTATGCGCACGCGACATCTTTTCCTTCGTCGCAACGCTGTGCACTCTGCCGCTCGCTCCTTCGCCACCGAAGGTCAGATTCACAATCTGCACGCCTGTCAATCTGTGCAGCGAAATCAACGCAATCTCATGCTTGAAGGCCAGCTTTTCGCTCTCAAAGTACTCAAGGATCTCAACGACGTGCCCGTGCTTGTCGGCAACTCGCCGCCAGTATTCTGTGCGCCCAGTTCTCAAGGACGCTCGCCCGCCAGTACCTTTGCCTACGTAGAACACTTCGCCGGTGTCCGCTTTCCGATGGACGTAGACATAGAACATGCCATTCGACAAGGCAAATTCCCTCGATGTCGTATAAGGAAAAACCCCGCCGGGAGAACCCCGGCGAAGAAAGGACCGTCACCGGTCCCAAGGAGACACTTACGATGCGTAGCTGATCGCGCGACCGAGAAGCGACAGCGATGCCGTCACCTGATTGGCCTGGTTGACGTTCAGCGACGGCATTTCCGACACGCTCATGTAGCCGTAGCCGTAGCTGGAGATACCGCCCGAGAGAACCATCTTGAATGCGACCTTGCGCAGCGAGCGGCTGATGTCCAGCATCTCCTGATAGTTCGTGTTCGATGCGTCGTGGCCGAGCGTCAGCGTGATCGACGTCGGGTTGAAGCCCGTCGGCACGTTGATCGCGTTTCGTTTCGCCAGCGGGGCGATCGTGGTGAACTTGGGATCACCGCCCTGCGTCGCGATCGTGAGCACCTGCGGGATTTCGACCCAGTTGCTGACGAGCTGGACAGTGCCAGTTCCGGAGCCAGGGTTGAACCAGTCCGTGTCGTTCGTGTTGAGGCCGGGCAGGCTGAACGTGTCGACAGAGAGCTGATCGATCTTGAACACGCTGTCGCTGGCATCCTCCCAGCCCGACTCGAACAACAGTTCCGCGCCGTCGGCAAAGCCATGCGCGACCGACGTCGCGACTGCCGGGTTTGCGTTGCTCACAGCGGTGACGGTCTTCGCCGAAGCGAACGTCTCGCTGAAAAAGAACTTCGATCCTTCCGGGAACGCGTAACTCAAGTTAATTCTCCTTAATCAATCGACAAAGCGCCCAGACGGGCGTAAAAAAACCCGCGACGATTGCTCGTTGCGGGCGCCTCTCTCAAGCCCCTTCGGGCGACTGAAAAAATCTGTTACCGGTCTGACAAGACGTTGAAGTCCTGCTGCGAACCGTAAAGCTTCAGGTCAGGCTCACTTCTGTCGATCGGCCCCGCCATCGGCTTTGCAGTGAACGCCTTCGCCGTGATGAACGCAGATTCGATCTGCAGCGCGAGCGCATCGGCATCCTTGGGTCTATCCGCCCACACGGTGATCTGAAAAAAACCGTTCTGCTTGTCCGGTACTTCCTTGGCGAGCGGCGTGATGACGTGCCCGCCGATCCGCTGGTACGTCACATACGGCCGCGGCGTTTCGAATGGCGCGACCACAGGAAAGACGCGGCCATCCACGAGCGGCGACAGCAGCGCAAAAATGTTTTCCTTTACCGTCATGGCGGGCCTCCGTTGATGCGCTTCAACAGCTCAGCGACAGCGGCATCCAGCGCCGCCGGGAACTGTGCTTGCGCCGGCCGCACGAAAGGGCGGGCGCCGACATGCTTCGGCGACGGCAGCGGCGCCTTCTTGTCGGTGTACCACTTGCCGTCCTTGCCGAGATAGACCTTGTACTTCTGCAGGTGCCCGTTTTCGACGAGCCAGCCGTGAGGCGCCTTCTTGTGATTCCAGCTCACGTGATACGTCGCCCGGCCCTGCGCGGAGTCATCGCGGCTGTACACCTGATAGATCGAGCGGTCCAGATTGCCCGTCACGCGGCCGATGCTCGCGACGTTCAGCTTCACGGCGTCGTAGAGCACCTGCGCGGCGGCCTGCGCCGCCGGCCGAGCCGCTTCCTCGGCGTTGTCGGCGAGTTCGTCGAGCAGGTTCTCGATACCACCGAGGTTTGCATTGATCGTCAGACTCACTCGATCACCTCGCACACGAGATCTGTGAATTCGCGCCCACGCTCGTCCGGCAGGACGGCACGAATCTGATATATCGTCGATCCATGCACCACGCGCATTCCGGCTGCAACATCGGTCCGGTAGCGCACGCGAATACTTGCCTGCACCAGAGACACTTCGGCGTCGCCGCGTATCGATTGGAGTCCCGACTTATGGGCGATGCTTGCCCAGGTCACCACCACGTCGGTCCACACCGCTTCCGGATGCCCATCCTCGTCCCGATCAGCGCTCTGACGCTGGATCGTAATGCGGCGATTCAGACTGCCTGCTTGAAGCATGGTCAGAACCTCGGGGGTACGGTGATGGGATGGAGAAGAGCATCGGCGAACCCGGTCGGCATCTCCATGACGGCCTGCCGGGTCTGCGCAATCAAAAACAGCTCTCGGTTGTCATAGAACCACGCCGCGGCGAGCAGCATCCACGCGCGCACCGATGGAAATTTGTCGAGATCCGTTCCGGCCTGGTACGTGAACGTGACTGCCGCAGCTCTCGGCCATTGACTGCCAAGCGGCGCCAGACGCGTCTCACGCCCGACCTGAATGACTTCATACGACGACGGGTCAAGCGTCGCAGTCTCACCTGATGCGGACCGCCACGAGACGCTCTCGACTTCAGTTACCTGACCAATCGAAAGCGGGAAATCGCCAACCGGGAACGCGGGAAGGCGCTCGGTGTAGCGCCCCTTGCGAATCGCAGCCCCCGACTTCGTTTCGGCCGCTTGACGGGCGCCCGGGATGATGATCGACGTGATGAAACTACTCTCATCGCTCGCGTCGATACGCGCCTGGGCCGCAACATCCTCGTATGTGAGCGGCTCCATGTCATCAAGGTACTCAACGAGAACGGCGCCCATGCTGCTTACCCCTTCGCGGCCGCGGCCTTCGTCGCGTCGCCCTTGGCTGCCTTCACATCATCCTTCGTTTCCGGCACATGCTCTTCAGCGATGCCCGAATCGATGAGCGTCTGCGCCCGCTCATCGTCAAACCCGGCGACGTCACCCGGCGTGTACCGCCCATGGTGGCGCGTGATCTTGACCAGTTTCATGTCTTATCTCCGAAAACGGCCCACCCATGCCAGCGCGGGCCATAAGGTTACGGCTTAAGCGCCCCAGGTCACGCTGCCGAGTACTGCGATCGACTCGACATGGCGCGGACCGAAGTCGTTTTTGGCGATCACACGGATGAGCGTCTGGTCGCGCTGGAACGCGCTCACCACATTGCCCTCGGAATCCTTGTAGGTGGCTTCCTTGCTGTAGTCGATCTCGAGCGTTTCTTCCTCGCCAATGAACACGTCGCCGAAGTCGGCGAAATAGATCTCCGATTCGTTGGTGCCGGCGCCGAGGTTGATCGGGATCTGCGTGGTCTTGCCGACCGGATAGCCCTTCAGCATGCCGTTATCGAGCTCCGGATAGACCTTGTTGCCGTTGCCGTCGCGCATGCCCGACAGGAAGCGGAATACGCGCGGCGCCATGATCCAGCCGGGCTGGGTCATGTTCGCATCGGCACCCTCCAAGGCGAGGATCGCCTTGTTCAGGTCTGTTTCGACCTTCTGGATCGTCGAACCGTCGCTCGCCGGGATCACATTGCCGGCGAGCGCCCAGAAGCGCAGGCCCTTCGGCGTGTTCGCCGTGCCGTCGTCACGGATGAACGCCTTGTCCTCGCGCGCGCCGATCGCTGCGGTGAGATCAGCTATTACGATCTGGTCAACGTTGGGGTTGACGCCCGCATACTTCAGCAGGTCGTTCGCGATCGGCACGAGCGCGGCGAGCTTTTTCGCCGTGAGCTGCAGGTCGTCGAACTGTTGCTCGGTCGCGGGCATGTCGGTGTCAGCGCCGACGTAGCCAACGACCGCGCCGCCCTTCAGACGCGGAATCGTGATGTTGCCGTTGGTAATCGGCAGCGTGCGCGCGCCGAGCTTGCGCACCACCGACTTCGGGCGCAGCAACTCAATCACTTCGCTCGAGAGGTTCGCCGGGACCAGAATACCGCCCGCGCTCGACGTGAGCGTATTGAGCGACATGGCGACTTCCTCGCCGAAGCCGCGCTCGATGGCAAGCTTCGATGCCATCTGGGCGTCGCCGCCCGCGGCAGCCAGTGCACGGACCATGCGCGCCATCTTTGCACCTTTCACCTCGGGCGCCTTCGGTTGCGCCGGAACGCTCGGGGCAGCAGGCGTGGCGACAGCCGCCGGCGTCGGATCGACAGGAACCGCCGCGGCAGCAGCCATACGCTCAGCCGCTTCGGCTCGCTCAATTTGCCCCGTGATCTCGTTGAATTTCGAAGTCAGATTTGCGAATTCGGCGTGCTGCTCAGCCGACAACGCGACTCCACCGGCCTCGATTGCCGCAAGCGCCTGGACCTGCTGGTTGATATTTGCGCGTTCGCGGCGAAGTTCGTTGATGTTCAAGGTTCATCTCCAAAAAAAATGCCGCCCGAAGGCGGCGACACTCGACTGAGACGCGAACGCGCTCACGTGAGAATTAGATAGATCGAAACACTCGATGCTTCAGTAGCGGGCGCGCATGTTCATCGCCGCAGCCTGGGCAGCCACGCTGCGACGCGGCGTCGCTTTCGCCTGGCGATCTGCGCGGGACGCGCGAACTTCAGCCGCGATCCGGTTGACCGCCGCCTGCGGCGTCTCGACACTGTCGGCCAGCCCGGCATCGACGCCCTGCTTGCCGAAGTAGATTCCCGCTTGGGTGTCTTTCACTGCCTGCGTGGTCAAGCCACGGAAGTTCGCGATCGCGTCGACGAACTGCTGGTAGCTGTTCTGGACCATGCCCTGCAGGAACTGTAACGACTGGTCGCTGAGCGGCTCGTGTGGCGTGAGATCGTTCTTGTGGTCGCCCGCGAACACGGACGTGACCTTCACCCCCTGCTGCTCGTCGCGCTTCGAGACGTCGAGGTGTTTCGCGATCACGCCGATAGAGCCTACCCCCGAAGTCTGGCTGACGATGACGTTCGATGCTGCCGCCGCGATGAGGTAACCGCCCGAGAACGCCGAGAAGTTGACGATCGCCGTGACGGGCTTCACCTGCGCGGCCGCGCGGATGTCGTTCGCGAGCTCGAATGCGCCTGTTGCGCTGCCGCCGTTGCTGTCGATGTCGAGGATGATGTGCTCGACCGCAGGGTCTGCGACGGCCTGATTCACGGAGGAACGCAGGCCCTCGTAGCTCGTCATCGGCTCGCACGGGTTCATGTGCGCCGAGCGCGACACGAGGATGCCCGAAACCGGAATGATGTCGAGGCCGGTATCCGCGACCACGGCGCGCCGACGATCCACCGCCGTCGCCATCTGCGCGCCACCGTGGCCGTCATCATCCATGATCTGCGGCTGTGCGCCGTTCACGCTCAGATTGACGATGTTCAGGTGCAGCGACTGATTCGCCCACTGCATTGCGAGGTCCATCATGTGGTCCGTCACAAGCTGCGGCTGGTTGAAGATCAGGCTCGCAAGTCGGAGATGTGGTCTCAAGTCAGGATCCTTTGAATGTCGTCTATTTCCGCCTTGGTGGGCTCAGCAGGCTTGCTGACCGGCAGCGGAATCGGCTTCGATGCGTCCACCATGTTAAGCGGGCTCAAATACACGTCACCACCCTTGACGGGCGGCATGTTTTCTAGCCGACGAATGTCGTTGATCGACAGCCAGCCCCACTGCCTGCCGACTGCGTAGGCGGCGTATCGCGAGGCCTGATCGCCGCGCAGCAGGCCGGCCACGTTGTATTCGATGAAATACTGGTTGCGCTCCGACGGCAGCAGCAGATCGCGCGTCTTCGCCTGCTCATGCCGCTTGATCCACGGCAAAAGCGTGTAGATGACGAACTGGATCTCCTGGTGCTCGATGTTGCTGAATGTCGCACGCTCCAGCTCGTTCACCATGTGGGCCGGAATCTTGTAGATCCGCGCGATGTCGATGGTCGAAAGCCGCAGCGCTTCGATCAGCGCCGCATCGACGTTCGTCATCGACAGCGGCCTGAACGTCATCCCCTCCTGCAGCAGCGCCACCTTCTTGGCGTTCCCCGCGCCGCCAAACTTCGCGTTCCAGCCGTCAGTGATCTTGTCGACGCTGCCCTGATCCTTCAGCGGAGGCGCAGTCGCCGGCCGCTCGATCACACCAGACAGCGCCGTGCCATTCATGAACGACTTACCCGCGTACTGCTGGATTGCCTGCGCATGGCCTATCGCATTGGCGTGCAGCATGATCGGCGAGAGCCCTGTGTAGCCGTTGATCGACATCCAGCGCACGTGATGCATCAGCCGCTGTGGCATCGGGTCCGAGCCGTACACGCGGTATACGGGCATCAGGTCGCTACCCTTCATGACCGTCACTGCCTCGTGGTCAAGCGGGTAAAGACCCTGAACGACGCCCGACGAATCGCGATCGATGAAGCTGTAGCTATTGCCGCGCAGCCCGACCGCGATCTGCGACTGCTCCTGATACTCGAATGGCGTCTGCCAAGGGTTGGGCTGGTATTTCAGGATCGCGTAAAGCGGGTGATCGATGGCCAGAACCCGGTCATCGCCCTTTCGTTCGTAGATCTCGATCGGCAGCTGCGCGATGCTCTCCGCGAGCAGCGAGACGCAGTTTTGCAGAACGGTTAGCGACAGCGCCGAGTGGGCAGTAACCACCTGACCCGCCTCAGATCGGGCGCTCCCCAGCAGCGATGACACCCAGCCAGACGATCCCATCTGCGTCATGGCAAGGTTGGATAGCAGTTGCTTGCTAAAGAACATGGCTCACTTCCCTCCCGTCTCGGAAGGTGCGCCGAGCGCAATACGAGCCGCCGCGCGATCAGCGAGGAATGCCCAGAACAGCAGTAGGACACCCGCGACGATCAGTCCGGCGGGCACGCTGACCAGCGCCACCCCGGCGACCAGTAGCACGAAGCCGAGCAGGCCGGCGACCCAGGCTGCAACACCGATGACATTCAAATTCCCACCCCCTGGTCATACACAGAGCCGCCGTATAGCGCCGCTGGGTTGAGCGCAATCAGCGTCACCGCGTTGAACAAAGCCATCAGCGGATCGATTTTCCCGGTCCCACTGGCTTGTTTCGTGATGTTGACGGCGTTCCCGACCGGCACCACGCGGGCGTTCCCGACGCACCATGCCATCAGCCCCTGACCGCCATGCATGAGCACGCCATCGGGCGCGGCCCCCTGCCCGCCCCCCTTTCGACCACTCGCCGACGCGAGCCGCCGCTCGGCAGTCTTGATGGCGCCCGAGAGCTTCCAACCCTGCGAAATGCCGATTACCTTCTCTTCAGGTACGCCGGCGTCGGCCAGCGCGTCGAGCACGCCGCCAATTCCAGCGGGGTCCGCGCCGACTTTGTCGAGCAAACCCGCCTGATGAATCGTCGAGACGATGTCGGCGACATCGCGCACGTCGTCGCCGATCTGCTGCACAATCGTCAGGTCGCCGTCGCGCTCAAAATCGAGCAGCCGCGCCGCGATCTCCTTGCGACGCTCTAATACCGAGGGATGTGCCCATGCATGCGTCCACGTGAGCCAATTACGCGTGTCGCGCTCGCGTCCGACGACCGCGAAACCAAGTAGATCGTCTAGGCCGCCGCCGTCGATCCCAACGTCTATCACTTCGCACCTAGCGATCAGTTCATCGAGCGAAATTTGCGGGGCCAGTGCTGCGGCTTCCCAGAAATCTGCGCCTGCCCATCGATCGTTGCGCAGCGCGAGGCCGATCTCGACGTTCGCGTGCTTGGCGAGAAAGCCACGGAACGACTCTTCGCCCGTCTCCTTCGCCTTTTTGAACTCGCGCTCGAGGTATGCCTGATCGACCGAAAAGCCGAAGTTCGGATTGACCATCGCGAGGTTCTCGACCTTCAGATGCTCTTTCCGCGCAACCATCTCGGGCGGGTGCTCGAAGATCACCGGCACGAAGCAGGGATCGTGGATCTTGCCGTCGCGCACGTCGCGCGCGTAGCGGAGCTTCTGCAGGAACACGCCCGCCGGCGGGTCGTTCGACTGGGTCGTCAGGTAGATGACGAAGCCCTCGGGACGCGAGGCGAGACCGCCGGTCGCCTCGCGCAACATGTCTTCTGCGTTCGGCTGTTTGCCGAACAGCCACAGTTCGTCGATCAGCGTGCCGACGCTCTTCTTGCCGCTGACCGTGTTCGCATCAGCCGCAACGACCTTTAGAGTCGCGCCCATCGTGCGATGCGTGATCGTCTTGATGTGCGTTTGCACCTGGAACAGATCGTCGAGCTCTTCCTCGTGCTTCACCATGTCCCGGCTCGGTGCGAAGCTGTTATTCGCGACCTCGATCGTCGGTGCGAGGATCGAGTACTCGGCCGACATGCGCCAGTTCAGGATCATCGCGGTCATCATGATCCCGGCAGCAAGTGTCGATTTGCTGTTTTTCTTCGGGATGCACACGAACCACTCGGTGATCAGCCGCCGGCCGCTCTCCGCATCATATGCACCGAAGATCGACGCGACCAGATCGAAGACCCATTGCGCCGACGACTCGCCGAACGTCGGGCTGCCCGGCGCATCAACGATTTTGAGCTGCTTGAACACGGCGAGCGCCTGCTCAGCCTGCTCAGGAAAGATCGGAGGCGGGATGATCGAGCGTCCTGACTTGAGCCGTTCGGCCCAATCAGGACACGCTGTCGACCATTCCATGTGTTATTTCCCGTTGACCAGCTTCAGCGGCGGCTTCGGCACGCCGAACTTACTAGCCGCCTTCTTCGCCGCTTCGGTTTTCGCGTCCTTCTTGCCACCCTCGCCGAGCTTAGGATGAAAGAACGGCATAAGCGTCTGTGCAGCCGTGACCCGTAGCTTCGGCTCCGTCATCTGGTCGTTCATCGCAGCCAGAAGGAAGTCTTTCGGGTCCTTGAAGGTCAGAATCGCTTCCAATGCGAATCCGGCAGCGACGGCAGCTTGAGTCACCGCCTCTTTCTCGGTCGGCGGCGCCGCCCTTTCTTTCGTCGCGGCTTTTTCCTTCGCCGCAGGCTTCTTACGATGCTGCGCGAGGTAGGTGACGACGTCCTTGTCTTTAACAAGTCGCGACCCAGCCTGCGACGCGGTCGCCGGACTGTAGCCAGCCGCGATAGCCGCGTCCTTATTGGACTTCCGGGCTAAAACGGCCTCGGCGAATAGCCTCTTCTTGCCTGTTAAAGCCATTAACACGATCTCCCATGGGGGAAATAATCTGTGCGTGAGGTACCGGTCGGTTTCGGAGCCGAAAGCCTCCCGAGCTTTTTCATAGCCCTACCCCCACCTCAGCTCCCGCGATCGCATCGACGGGCGACCAGCCAAGGATGTCGCTCTTCAGGCTGTTGCAACGCCTGCACGCACATTGGGTATTCGCGTAGGTGTGGTCTCCACCCCTTGCCAATGGAACCACGTGGTCCAACTCGGGAGCGTCATGGTCATACGTCCCGCGCTTGGAGCGCGGCGTGGGGATGCCACACAGCCGGCACGCCCAGCCATCCCGCTCGAAAACCTCGAATGGATCAACTTTCTCGACGTGCGCCGCGCGCTCCGTCGCCTTCCGCGCCATCCTGCTTACGCGCTTATAGGCGCGATCCCGTGCGCGCCTGCACGGCCTACATAGCGAAACATTCGACGAGCCATACAGAGGACAGAACTGCAAGCTGCATCCGCGGCATGCGACAACCTTGGCAGTGGATCTATGCGCATTTAGCGCCATCACCTTGGCGCCGATCCTGCGATATTCCGCCGAGCATGCATCGCTGCATTGAGCCCGAGGTAGCCGCGACGTAAAAGCAGCATTGCACACCGCGCACGTCCCAAAATGCACGCTAGACCAACGCACCCGCAGGCTCGCCTCTTCGGCGTTTTTCGCCTTTTGCAGGAATGAGCACTCGCGCGAACAGAATGTCGTCCTGCTCGTCGCCTTTGGCTTGTATTGCTTGCCGCACTGCTTGCAGGTGCAAAGCGGCCTTGCCCTATCGGCGTTCCTGCAAGCTGCCGAGCAAAATAGCTTTCTGTGACGCGCCGGCGTAAATTCCGCTCCGCAGTGCCTGCACTTTGTGTGGACGCACGCCTCCCAGCAGCCGCAACATGACAGCCGCTGGTAGGTTTCGTGCAATTCTTAATAGCCTTCGAATCTCGCCTTCTGCTCTTCTGCCGTCTTCAGCTTGTGGCACGGATCTGTGCAGAGCGGCTGGAGATTGCTCTCGTCGTTCGAGCCGCCCTGCTCAAGCGGCACGATGTGATCGATCTGATCGCGGCTCGACACCCAGACCCGACCGCAGCGAGCGCACCGATAACCGTGAGCCAGCGCCACACGCTCGCGTGTCCTCATCCATGTGCTGCCGCGTACGCGCTCGGTCGCACCTGCTTTTGCCTCAAGCGTCTTCACGCGACTGAGAGTCGATGTGGCAAGCCGAGGCTTGAGGGTCCGGAGTCTGGTCACTGCGCCGCAGGCGTGAAGTCGACGTAGAACTTATCGCCCGGATTGAACTTGCCGAACAACGCCGGGTTAGCCACGAAGATCGACAGATCAGCCTGCGGCGAGAACTTCGCGTACGTGTTGTCCTCATCGAGACCGTCTTCACCGTACGGCGCGCTCGACTTCGGCACAGCACGGAACTTAAGCGTCTCGCCGCCATGGTGGCGCGTGACCGACTCGACAATCATCTTTGCTCGCATCATGTGGTGCTCTCAGGTTGAACGGAAAAGAAGTCTGCGACATCGTTGAATGACATCGACAACAGCCACGCCGACCGCGCGCAGTAGCGGAACAGGATGCTGATTGCATCGAGTGTCTCGGCGTTGAACATCGCGGCTCCAAACAAAAAAGCCCGCGAGGCTTTCACCTTGCGGGCTACATGTGCACTGATGCACGCGAATCTTGACTTGCTAAACACGAAGGCGGTCACGCGGGCTCGTGAACCGACTCTCCATAGTCAGTCATCCTCGTATCCAGCAGCAATCCTTCGCAATCGGGCGACGTCGCGAATGCGCAAGCGCCGTCCCATACGGATGATTACCTCTTCGGTCTCGAGCAACTTGAGCACGCGTGAAACGGTCTCGCGACTCACGTGGGCTAATGCTGCCATTGTCGCCTGGCCCGGAAGTTCGACGACTGGCCATCCGTCAGTTCTCTCTCCACTTAAGCGGGAGGCGATAGACGCGGCAACTCGAACCTTGGCACTCGTCGAGGTTGTTCCACCAAAACTCCGAGCCAGTTGCAATAACTCTGCCGCCATCAACTCACTCAGAGCATGCACGAACGTAGAAGATCGGAGAAGAGCGCGGACATGCGTGCGGCTCAAGGTCGCGACAGTACTATGGACTATCGCAGCGACATTAAATGGCAGTGGAATCTGCTGGATTATCGCCTTCGCACCGACGGATTGGCCGCTGCTGTATGTGCGAATTGGAATTTCGCGTCCATCAGGCGACGCCACGAATGAACGCAACTCTCCCTCAAGCAGCATATGCAGACCGGAGCCCGGGTCGCCGGCGAATGCAACGTGGTCCCCCGCCTTCACGTGACTGACACGCACAGATTGCGCGACGCTCCTCAGCTCTTCCTCAGAGGCTGTCGCAAGCAGCAATTGGTCTCTCAGTAACCGTCTAAGCGCTTCTTCTTTCATTTAGCTTCCATGCGGTTGAACGCACGTCGGCTAGATTAGACATCGCTTTTTTGCAAGCGTCCTTAGCGTTTTTGAAACACACTATTGCTGCAGCGTGAATTCTTAGCGCGCCACACGCGATGAAACCGCCAGCAGACGATTCCCGAAGAGCAAAGGAATCGCTTCAGCACTAGATGATCGCCGGCACGTTTCTTAAGCGTCGCACATGCGGCTCCAATGCAAAAAGCCCGCTAGGCTTTTCGCTTAGCGGGCTTTGTGCGCACGATCGGTACGGTATATGAAAACGCAGTTTATGCGGGTGTTTCCCGCACGTCAACTATTTCTCATGAGCATGCCGATCTCATCGAGCCGCTCAGCAAATGCCGTGAGTCCGTTCTTCTCCAATTCACGGACGCATTTGCGGATCGCCGTGATGTGTCGCTCAGCTGCGTTCTTCGGGATGCCAAGATGCTTCGCCGTCTCAAGCGGACTCACCTTCTCGCCAAAGTACTTCATGATCACAGCAACACGAAACTCCTTGACCGGCGGCAAAGGGTTGAGTGTGAGCGCAACGTAATCGGCAAGCTGGTTCACCGCCTCCTCAAACACCGGGTTCAGTCTCCAGCCACGACAGCACGCCCGGCGGCAATCGCATCGCTCGCTGCGCGCGAGCTTGCCGGTCACGAGCGTGGTGAGTTGCCAGTAATCGATGCGCTGCAGTTCGGCGAACACCATGCCGGCTTGGCCCGCGCCGTCCAGGCCGATCAGTCCGCGCCCGCTACCATGCGCGCCGCGCTGCAGGATCTTCCCCATTGCCGACATGGCGTACTGCTGGCTCGAGTAGTTGCACGCGAAGACGATGGCCTCCTGGGCGCACTTGAAGATGCCTTCGTGCTTGATGGGTTCCATATTCACCTTTTTTGTTATTCGCTTGGACCGTCAGCCCGCAATGACATAGAAATTGATGCTCCAATGGAGTAACCATTCGACCAGCGCGTTGCGCAAATCAGGCGCGCGGGGAAATGGATACTCAATTTGCGCTACGCCCGCCTCGCACTGCCCGACCAGCGGACAGCCATCGAAATAGATCAACGTGATGCTGGCGTTATCGTCGAGGCGCTGGACCGATGTCTCGCGCAGCTGAAGCGGCACATCCTCGAGGTTGATGAATGCGAGTGCGCTCATGATTCATCCGCGCGCAGCGCCGCGCGATGGTCAACCGTGACCGTTACGATGCCCTCTTCGATGGTGTTATAGCTGCCCATCCGCGACGACAAGTGAACGCTGATATGCACGTGCGACGCATTCACATCGACGCCCGCGAGCTGCGCTACGTGCGCGCCGAGAATTTCTTTCATCGCCTCGCCATCCAGCACAGCGCGGTGCGTGGTCGTGTTTGTGTTGGTTTCGTGGATTTTGATCTCGCTCATGCGATTTCCCTCACATCCCACTCAAGATCACCGCTCGCGAGAAACGCGGCGAGCGATCTTCGGTTCCAGTTGATAGGCACCTCGACCGGATAGGTGCCGTCCGGGTTGAAGTCGAGCCACGCTTTTTCTTTGTACTGGTCGGGCAGATAAACATCGGCAGTGACCCACGATGCGCACGATTTGCCAGCGCGCAGCGTATGCACCGGTCCGCGCACGCGCACCACAAGGCATTCGAACGTCTCGTAGTGCTGTACCCATCGCAAGCCGTGCTTTGACGATGGCAACGTCATCCTTACTGCTAGCCTCAAGCGGCCTCCTTCATTTCAATTCCCATCTTTGCCGCGCGCGCCGGCGCCCACGCGCCGAGCGCCCTATCGAACACAAGCACCTTCGCCTCGCGCGGCGCATCACCCTGATCGAGCCACGCGTGACACGCGAAGCACCCCGGCACCGTGAATTCGTGTGCGGCCTTGATGCCCATGCCCTTGCCGTGCTTCGACTGGTTCGAATGGCACGGCACGACGGTATCGATGCGGCCGCAGCACACGCCCGGCACGCGCAAATAACATGGCTCGCCGCGGCACGCCGCGAGGTACTTCGATCCTTCCGCGACCGTCGGCTTCTTGATGCGTAGCTTCATCGCGGAGTGGCGCTCGAGCGTCTTGCGATCAGCCAGCGCGAATGGCTTCGGCTCTTTGCGCTTGAATCCGGTGCGCGCGAGTGGTGTGCGGCGCATCAAAGGTGACGAACGCTTCACGAACGCGCCTTGCAATTGCATGCTCGACCGCTATGCTTGTTTTGGCCAACCGGCACGGAGGCCCCCATGAATTGGTTATGCATTCGATGCCACCTTGAAGTCCCGTTCGATGACGACACTATCGGTATCGATAGCTTCGGCATCTACTTCATCTGCCCGCACTGCGGAAGGCGAAACAAGCTGGTCAATGTCGGTAAGCGCGGGCAGATCGTCCTTCAACAGACCGGTACGTAGCACTCGAATCTCAACCGCCGCGCCGCTGGCGACGATGAGCGCTCGGCGGCCGGCCTGCCACGCCCTCCATTGCAGCCCGCATTCGCGGCTGCCGATCGGGCTGCGCTCGAGATCGAATGCGTTCTCGACATACCACTGTTCGAACTCGGCACGCTCGCTCACGCTGCGGCCCTCCCGACCATCACCATTAACTTGAATGCGGCTGTGACGACTGCATCAGCGCGCGGCCACCATTCGGCAACCGAGCTGTGACGCCAGTCGAGTTCCTCATCGTTCGAGTCGTCGAATGGATCAGATCCGACCTGCTGACGCGCGAGGCGGCGCCTCATATACTCCAGCTGTGTACGCGGCGCCGGCTTTGGCGCATCCTGACCGGGCCCGCATACATAGATCGGCTCGATGTAACGGTCGGTCCACGCGTGAATGTGCGCCAAGCCTTCGGCGCAAAGCCTGTTCATCAACTGACGGATGAACTTCTTCTTGCCCTTCTGCGCCGCCGCGAGCTCGCCACACGACTTCGGTTGACCACGCTTCAGTTCGGCGATGATCCGGTCGCGCAGCGGCAGCGGCTTGGCCTTCAATAGGCCCAGACTCCGCGCCTGCGCGCAGACGTCTTTGACTGTGCGGCCCGGGAGCAGATGCATTTGCTCATCGACAGTCAGCTCGGATGCGTAAATCTGGCGAACGAGATCCTTCTCAGCGGCGGTCCATCTAACCCAGTTCATTGATCAAATCTCCTTGATCGTGATGTCGTACTTGTCGAGCATTTGCTTACGCTTTTGGATGTACGTCCGGTTCTTCCGCGTGGCGATCGACTTGACGTCCTCGACTACCTGCTTGCCAGTCTCGACGTCGAAATAGACGAAGTCGGCGACGTACTTCGATGCGCGCTCCCAAGTGCCGTCGTCTCGCCGCTTGCGCTCGGTCAGGATGAACGGCACTTGCAATCGCAGATCGCGGATCTTCCCGGCCGCCTGCAACTGGATCAGGTGAAACCAGCGCGAGCGCTCTTTCTCGCTGTCGAATTTGATGCTGTCGTGATAGCACCGCTTGTTTCGATACTTCGTCGGCTTCGCTGGCTTTGCCATGCCGAGCGACGGTGCGGCGAACGCATCGTCGGCGTCGACGTCGTCGAGCGCGCTCGTCTGCGGCGGCACGCCGGTCTTCTCGTAGATGCGGCGCTGCGCAGTGGTCATTGGCGGCGGACGCGAGTCGTCGCGTACGCGCGCGGTGCCGACCATCGTCGTTCCGTCCGGGACCACCATCGGCCAGTTGGTGCGCTTCGTCATTGCTGGCCCACCCATTTCCAGTAAGGCGAACGACTGCGAGTCGAGTCCGACGGGCGGATGTTCCCCGCCTTGCGCTCGCGCTGGACGATTCGATCCGCGCCGCGGTACGCGACCTCGTCGAGCGGGCCGCAAGCCATGTGGCTCGCAATCTCAGTTGCCAGCGCGAATGCGGTGAATGTGTGGCGCCGCTTCATCAGGTCGACCACCGCGTTCTGCACTGCCTCTGGAATTTCGATGCCCTTAACCTTCATGCTGGTTTCTCGCTGTCCACGTAGTTGCGCAGTTCGCGCCGTTGAATCTCTGCTGCCACATCGCCGTGCTTCTGGCGTACTGCCTCGATCAGTTCCTTCGCTTCCCGGTTGCTGCCGCTGCGCGCCGCTCGCACAGACACTCTGAATCGATCCCAGCACTCAGAACGGGATGTCTCGGTCATCGATCGAAAGCAGTTGCGTACGCACCATCCGGTCGACCGCGCGCAGATCCGTCGCCGCCAGCACGTAAAACTCCGCTCCGACTCGTTCGCGCGCGAGTCGCTCGGCCTCCGCGATGGCGCTCTCGCGCGATTCATCGCGATACTTCGGCGGTGTCACCCCACTTGGGGACCATACGAGCCAGAAGGCCTTTCCCGTCGCGCTCATTCCCTGTTCTCCATCTTTTCGAGTGCGGCACGAACGCGCGCCGCGATGGCGGGCACCGGCTCTTCGTCTGAGAACGAAATGCCCATTTCCTTCGCCTTTGCCTTGATGCCGCTAGCCGACTTGTCCCAATCGCCCGTCGCGCGCGTGCCGTCAGGGTTGCGCTTGATCGTCATGCGACCCTTCACGTCGCCGTACCCCTTCGGCGAGATCAGGTAGTCGAAGCCTGCGTGCGGTGGCAGATCGACCTTGTCGCGCACGGCCGGGAAATACCGCTTCCACGCTTCAGGGTCGGCTGCCAGCTTCCCGAGAAACGCGCGTATCGCGCCGGCGCGCGCCTCGACAAAGACCGCTTCGTCGATGGTGCCGACTCGCTCCCCGAACGCCCCGTTGAAGGCGCGGATCACGGCAAGTTCGGCATCGCTGTATGCGGTCTGAAATTCGTCCATCCATCCGCCGCCGTTCAGCCACGTGGCTGCGTGCGGGATGAACTGGGGGTTTTGCCACTGCTCCGAAGTCTTGGCCCGCTCCAGACCTGCCATCAGGTCGTTGAAGAGCTGCTCGTCCGGGTTGCGTTTGGCGAACGCCTTTTCGGCTTTGTCCTTGGATCGCTTCTTCGGGTATGCCGCCCAAAAAATCTCGAAGCGATCGCGGAGCGAGCGCGAAAGGTTTTCTTTTGGAGTTGTCTTTTGGTTATTTCTTTTGGGGTTGTCTTTTGTGGTTATCGTTTCGATAACACCATCGTTATCGATTTGAGAACCCTCGTTTATCGTTTCGATAACACTGCTGTTATCGTTTTGATAACCCCACAGCTGCGTTACATCCACTTTCGCTTTGCCGGTCCACTGTGCGTATGCCTTATTCACAGCCAGGCACGCCGCGTACTTGCCCGGCGTGCGCAGCAGAACGCGCATTTCGACCAGCTCGTCGATCGCCGTCGAAACGTTCGGCGGCAGCACGCCTGTCTTGTCGTGGAACTGCGACAGGCTAATCTCGTCCGACTTCTTGTTGTAGCCGTACGTCTGGCGGCACAGCACCAGCATGATCTTGTAGTGGCGCTTCCCAAGATTCGCCAGCGCGAGCGCCTCCAGAATGCCGTGCGCAATGCGCGTGAAGCCGTCCTCGACCTGCACGGTGCGTGGGTGCTCGGGCAAATGGATAACGTCGGCGAGCGCCATGTCAGATCGTCGCTGGCAGTCCAAGGGTTTCGTTATCGGCCCCGGTCGCTGCGCACTTCTGCGAGCCGCGCACCTTCAACTCGCCGTCCCTCAGCAGCTCGAATACGCGACCGCAAACGCTCGACAGACGAAGATTCGTGCGATCCGCGATCTCCTGCCGCGTCAACGTCATGAACGGGCTATGAAACAGGTTCAGGATCATCTCCTTCTGGGTGCAGCGCTTGGCGCCAGTCATCGAGTCGTAACCGGCAAGCTGGGTGCGTGTGGCTCTCATGTGGTTCACTCCGCCATACCGCGCAGCCGCGCGGAAATGTTGAACAGGACCTGCGCGTGCTTGAAGATGCGCTGCTCGACCCGGTCGACCTCCGTCAGCTCGACACGACCATCCTCGAGCGTCTTGCAGATCTCCTGGCCAACGTCGCCATGAGTCGCCCATGCCTCGCCCATCAGCTCGACGATCGCGGCGTCATTGCAGTTGCCGACATCAGGCACCTTGACGAGCGCATAACCGCGCTCGCGTGCCCACGCCTCAAGGATTCGGTCATCGTCCGTCATTGCCGTCACGTCGATGGCGTTCTTAAGCGTCAGATGATGCGTATCGGTGTTGGGGTTGGCCTTGTTGCGAAGAACCTGCGCCGACATGCCGATCCTCGGGGCAAGCGACTCGCATCCGCCTGGGTAGTCATGCACAACAGCGTGCGCGGTATCGAGAATGTTCACGTCTTCTCCAAACAAACGTGTTTTCACGCACAGAGGACTACTAAAGTCCGTCCAATAATCATGAAAACGGGAGGATGCAATTGGGTAAGAACTTGACGGCTACCTTGCGCGGCCACCCGGAATTTGCCGCGCCAGTTACGTCTTTGCTGCTGCTGGCTGCGCTGCAACCGCTTTTAGTGCCTCAAACGACTGCGTCAACTCTTCGCGCGCCGTTTTCAGTTCATCGGGATGACGCAGCCCGCGAACAACGATCGCGCACAGCGTCTCCCGGATCTGCTTCAGCTCGGATGCAGTGAGCGCCATGTCAGGCCGCCGCCTTGACCGGATCGTAGAAGCGGATGAAACCCTTCGCCGGTTCGTTGCGCATCGGCTGATTGAGAAACACGCGCGACGACAGCGTTTCGCTGTCGCCCTCTTCGACATGGAGCGCATCCGGATTCTCTTTGCGGATCAGCTCGGTGACAGCGTCGACGCCGCCGTATTTGCCAGCGTTGCGGAGCATTTCTTGATGGTGCGGAAGGTGCATTCAAACTCCTTGATTCAGAAAACGATGGAAGTTCTCGCTCGCCTCAAAATCGTTGGCCCCTACGCCAACCTTCTACGAACGGAGAACTCTTTTGGAAGAACAAGCCTTTTCACCGGCCTTAATGGGCCGTGCCCTTCAACTCGAAGTGCTGCCGGGAGGTTGCGGACGCGTACGAGAGTGCCAAGGACGTCGACATCCAGGGCTGGGCGAGCGCAGCGTCGGACCGCGTTCCCGTCCTGCGCTACCTCGAAGAGCACGGTTTGGTGAGCGTTACCTGGGCCCGGGCAATGACCCCAACGCCGATCCCGCTTCGCGCAACGGCCACCGTCAAAGGGCTCGACTTCCTTGCCGATGACGGCGGCCTTTCTGCAACCCTTGGGACCGTGACGATCAAGCTTCATGAAGACACCATTAAGTCTCTTATCGAATCGAAGATCATGGAGTCCGTAGACTCTGCTGATAGGCCTCGATTTGTTGCTGCGCTTCGATCGCTGCCCGCCGACGCCACAAAACACCTAACGATGAAGCTATTGGACTTGGCGCTTTCTCATGCGTCGGACGCACTTCACGCAATACGAACGGCGCTTCACCTGACTTGATCCACTCGTCGTTACGCTCGAAACGCCCCCATCCGACGCTCGGACCAAGCTCAACCCAGAATTCTTTAAGGTCGTTTTCGATGGCGGCGTTTTCGATGACCATGTGTCCGTTGTGGAACACGATTGCCTTGAATTTCAGGTTGACCATATCAAGCAGCCTCCCGTGTCATCGAGTTGCGCAGATACGCCCAATCGACGCTTGCCGCGAGATCTTCGCAGCGCACGACGCCGCCGCTCTCGCGATCGATGTTGATGCAAAGCGACTCGCCCAACTGCTGGCCGGCGCTGATCGCCTTGCGCAGATAGCCGATCGTCGTCCCGCACCGAGCCGCAAAGTCGCGCTGCGCTTCCGTACTCAGTGAGTTGAGGTATGCGAGTAGCTTGTCCATGACCAAACTTTACCCGTGGGTAAAATAACAGTCAATACCCGTAGGGAATTTACCTGTGAGTATTAACCGGCTTAAATCGGCTTATGGATAAATATGAGAGAAGGCGTCTGCGGCTCATCGAGATCCGCGATGCACTATGCAACGGCGCAACGTCAGCACTGGCCAAACGAATCGGAAAGTCCGATTCCTACGTCAGCCGGATGCTTTGGCCTGAAGGTCGAGAAGGACGAAAGCGGATCGGCGAGGATATGGTCGACATGATCGACAACGCATTCGGTTGGTCACCGGGTTCGTTCGAATCCGAGACGCCGATCCGCGACCTATGGGATTTAGGCCCAAATGTCAAATCGGGAAGCACACCCAGAAAAAGAGGCCAAATCGGCGAATCAATTACGAAACCATTGCATAATACTGACAAGAGGAAGGCGTCAAATGGGGCGAGCTTGCGAGACGGCCGCTCATCGGTGAGTGCCAGGCCAATATTGGCTTGGGATGACGCCTCAGAACTTGGCGAAGAGTACGTCTTGATACCGCGACTTGAAGTAAAAGCATCTGCGGGCAATGGCCGCGTCGCTTGGCATGTGGATGAAAAAGGACAGAAGCAGGCTTTCCGCAAGGCATGGTGTACACGCCTTGGAATAAAGCCGGAGCAGGCCGCAACTATCGTTGCTGAGGGGTCTAGCATGGAGCCGCGCGTCAGAGACGGCGACTCCCTCGTGGTCGACTACCGCGCGACGGATCTCATCTCTGGGAAAGTCTACGTACTCTCGTTTCAGGGCGAGGTCTATGTAAAGCGCGTCTTTAAGAAGCCCAATGGCGGCTTAACCATCCGATCGGACAATCCGGACAAGGCTATGTACCCGGATATGGACATCGACCCGAACGATTTTCCGAACCTGCAAATCATCGCGCTCGTCGTTGCTGTCAGCGGCGCGATCTAAACCAGCTCATCACAACAAAAACCGGGGAATCTTCAATGAGGACGTTGGGGTGGCTTTTGCTTCTGGGCGCCGCGATCGGCCTGCTTGTGTCGTTCAGCATGGACGTAACGGTCGCATCGCCGTTTGATGGCACGAGAGTCACAAATTTCGGCCTGATCTCCCAACGCAACTCCATCCAGATGGTTTCTGGCTTTGCTGCGTTGTGCGCGGTCCTTCTGATCACACTGAGCGGGCGGCGCAGCTCCACGTCAGAGGCGCCGGGAGATCGAATCGCCTGTCCCGCATGCGCAGAGCCGATCCTCCGGGCCGCCAAGATCTGCAAGCATTGCCACACTGAGATCGGCACGGCGGACAGGCCGCCTGAAATCCAGCCTAGCAACCACGACGTTGTTAATGTTCCCGTGGCCAGCAACGCAGACCTGCGCTTTGTCGTTGGCATCGTAATCGTCGCCGCAATCGTGGCTGTCGCGATGAAGCTCGGACTCACCTGACGGCGGTACCAGCTGCGTGCGGTTGCTGCGCAAGTAGTTAACACCTGCCCCGCCTCCAGCGGGGCCGCAGCGCGGGCGGTCCTTTAGACCCGCGTCTCGCAAAGCGACGATCGTGCGTCCAAATCAAATCCCGATCCAATCAAGATGAGCTCTTTAGAACAAGACGATCAGATTGCTGACACAGACGGCGCCATTGCAAACCTTTATATCAGCGACCTGGCGAAAACCGCCTAGCACCCGGACGCCGGACGCAGTGAAGCCCCGCCCCGTGCGGGGCTTTTTCATTTGTACGCGAAAAAGAGCCGCGAGCTAGTCGCGGCCAAAATACACGCGCCAGGCGGCCCTCTGCCCGGCTAACAAAGCTTACATGTTTGCTTAAGTAGCGCAATCGGGTGCTTGGTCTGACGATTTCGTGAGACCGGTCGCGCTCGGATACCAAAAATTTTCCAACTATTCACCATTCTGTGGCGGCAGCAACAGCGCGACCTTTTATTCCTTAATGTTTTACCCATAGGTATTGACACACAATTTTACCCCTGGGTAATATTCGTCTCACGCACTCACCGAGTGCCCTGCAAGAACGAACAGCTTTGAGTGGGAGCGTCTCAAGACGGCGCGGCGTCTCTAAATAGCCCGTACAGGTCTCCGAACGTGGGCACACCGAGACGCTCCCTCTGAAAGCTGTTGCGCAATCCAAACTGCTACGGAGCACGACGTGAACCGTGTCGCTTTCGATAACGAGCTGCTCGCCGCGTGTGAGCGAACCCACGCAGTAACTGCACTTCTCGCTTTCCTGACGTTCATCGGTATCGGTTGCGTCTGGTTCCTCTGCGTGGCGATCCCGGCAGGTGCACTGTGGAAGTGATCAAGATCTGGGCCGGCGCCGCCGCCGTCGTCGCAATCTATCTGCTCATGTGCGCATCTTCTGAGCAACACGCGGCTGAAATTGAGCGCTGCAGCGTAGTGCGCTGCACCTGATCACGCAAAGGCTTATCGATGGATGCAAAGCTGATGTTCTGTTTAGCAATCCTATGCGCTTTGCTTATCGGCGTTGCACTTGGCTTCATGTTTGGCGGCATGGGTCGCGCTCCGAGGGCGAGGAGCGACGACGCAGGTGAGCACGAGTCCGATGCGCCCTACCGGCGCTTTGATGAATAACCGCAGTCCTTCACACACGGAGTCAACCAATGAAGAAGGCTTTTACGCAGACCCTCATGGAGTTGCGCGGGGGCGCAGTCGTCGAAGAGGCGACGAACGAACTGAACACGCTGGTCGCGATGGTTCGTGACACCGGCAAGGCCGGAAAGATCACGATTACCGTCGAGGTGAAGCCGTTCGCCAAGGTGCAGGACGCGCTCGAGGTGACCGGCAAGGTCGTCGCGACGCTGCCGCGCGAGAAGGAAACCGCGGAGGTGTTCTTCCCGACCGTCGAAAACAACCTCTCGCGTCATAGCGAGCGTCAAACCGAACTGCCTGGTATCTCGCTGGCGGACAGCAGCCCCCGCGTCGCGCTCGGCTAAGCGCGCAGCAATTCCCTCTACCACCAAAACCAAAACGGACAAGACATGCTCAAGGATTTCCAAGGCGAACGTGACGTCGCCGCAGTTCTCGCCGCAGGCACCTCGCTCGCCGGCACACAGAAAAGCCCGCTGCAGGACGGCAAACCGTTCGTGATCGTGCCGGAAGGCTACAAGGCCCAAATCGTCGACGAAGTGTTCAACAACCCGGCGCGTGCCAGCGGCCTCGTGAAGCTCCGCGACGCGAACAGCTTCGTCGCCTACTTCAACCGCCAGAAGCGTCCCGAGAGCCTGATCTATGCGTCGCTCGACCCGGCGAAGATCCTCGGCGTGATCGACGATCACCGCGCATACAGCGCCGTCGGCGCTGATCACGATGGTTCGAACTGGCGCGGCTATCGCGTCGAGTTCGCAGTGCCGGCCTCGCGCGAATGGAAGGTGTGGACGGGCAAGGATCGCAAGGCGCTCAACCAGCTCGAATTCGCCGAACTGATCGAAGACAACCTGCCGGACATCGTAACGCCCGACGGCTCGACGATGCTGAGCGTCGCGCTCAATTTCGAAGCCAGCAAGGAAGGCAACTTCGTGTCGGCCGCTCGCCTGCAGGACGGCAGCACGAACTTTGTCTGGAAGGAAGACGTGAACGCGACCGGCAACAAGATCGCGATGCCGTCGCAGATCACGCTCGAAATCCCTGTGTTCGAAAACGGCCAGCCGTCGCCGGTCGACGCCCGCATCAAGTACCGCGTCAAAGACGGCGCTCTGACCATCTGGTACGAGCTGGTGCGCCCGCACAAGGTGCTCGAAGCCGCGTTCCGCTCGATCTGGTCGCAAATCGAAGAGCAGACGGCGACGACGATCCTGCTGGGTTCCCCCGAGTAACTGCGAGTGCGGCGGCTCCCCCGAGCCAGCGCTTTGTGGGCGCAGTACCGGCCCACTCTTTTTGGATACCTGACATGCGCTTTTTCATTGTTGGCGACATCTGTCTCGAAGAAGTGATCGGCGAGCCGGTTGAGTTCGCAGAAGCGCCGGGCGAGATCTACGCGGTGCACCGCCCGCATCTTGGTGCGACTGACGCAACCTGCTATTGGCACGTGTCTCACGTTGAGACAGGCGTGCGCCTTGGGATGGGCGATTCGATCAACTTCGCTATCGACAATGCACGTCGCACGCTGGCAAGCAAAACTCCGGTGCAAATTGCCGAGGCTCTGGATGCTGCGCGCGTTCGTACGCAAGAAGCGAAAAAGCGCCTTCCGATTGGTCCTTTGGTTGGCGGGATCGCCATGAGGGCGGAGTGATGAAAGAACGTCTGATCCTCTTCAGCGGCCCGATGGTGCGTGCGCTGCTCGATGGCCGCAAGACACAAACGCGTCGCATCGTGAAGCCGACCGGCGCACATCACATCTTCCAGTTCCGAGGAACGGAAGAAGCGCGCGGCGCCGACGAACCAACCGGCGAATGGGCGTGGTGCCGCGCAGAGCGCGTCGTCAGCGAACACATTCGCTGCCCCCACGGCAAGCCTGGCGACCGTCTGTGGGTGCGCGAGACCTGGGCGCAACCGACGACGCTCGACCCAGGACCGACCGTCTATCGCGCCGACTACCCGGCCTGCGTGCCGGCCGGCTTCGAGAACGTGCCAGCGGCCGAAGCCATCACGTGGAAGCCATCGATACACATGCCGCGCGCGCTGTCCCGCCTCACGCTCGAAGTGACCGGCGTGCGTGTCGAGCGCCTGCAGGACATCAGCCGCGCCGATGCAGTCGCCGAAGGCTTGATCAAGCTGCCAGCGACCGGCCGTTACGTAGTGAACCGTGGCGACCAGTACTTCGGCGGCGCAAGTCACGACTCGCGCGAGGTGTATGCCGATCTGTGGGACCGACTCAACGCAGCGCGCGGCTTCGGTTGGGAAAAGAACCCGTGGGTCTGGGTCGTCGAATTCAAACTCGTCACGCTCGAAAGTGAATGATGCTGTCGCTAAGCGCTTCGAATGAGTTCAGGAACTTGCCACCGGTGCTCCATGTACTTCGCGGCAAGCCACGCCTCGTTTTCACTTTCGTACGGCTTCTCGCCGTATGCGTATTCCGTGAAGTCCGCACCGGTATCGACATGAGTTACCACCGCAAGGCGAGGCCAGTAAACGCCTTCTTTTTTGAAGGTTTCAGCTGTGATGACGCGATGTGTCACCTTCGGGAAACCTGCCATGACTAGTTCCTCGTTCGATTGCGTGAACAAGATGCTATCACCTGCGCGATGCTCGCGCGCTCGGAAACCCGTGCTACTCGCAGTCTCGGCGACCGTGACTGCTGCGTGTCTGTCCGTAATGGCGGGCTGGCAGCGAGGCGGATTCGTCGCAGAGCGGGTGCTCTGGATAGCCGTCGGCGTCGTGCTGGTTGTCGCCGCTCACCTGCTCCCTGCCCTGATCCGTTCGCATGGCTGGCGTATCCGTATTGTCGGCGCCCTGCTCTGGATCGGCTGCATGGCGGCTACCTGCTACGGTCACGCGGTCTTTTTCCTCCTGGCTCAGAAGCATGCTGGCGAGGTCCGCGCGGCAGCAGTACCGGCAGTGGTCACGACCGGCCGCAGTCTCGCAGTAATCGCCGCTGACCGCGCGACCGTCGTATCGCGACTGGCCCGCGCGACCGAACGCCACTGCACCGAGCCCTGCTCCAGTCTGCGGATCGAGCGCGCAACCCTCGCCGCGCGACTGGAAGCGATCAATGCCGAAGCGGCCGAGGCGAAGCGTCAGGAAGCCGCGCAGGACCGCGCCGACGCCGCGCGCGCCGCTGCCGTCACCGATCCCGTGATCGGCACGCTGACCGCGTTCGGCATCCCGTCCGGTCGCGTCGATCTGCTCGCCGGTCTCGCTTTCGCGGCAGTACTCGAAGCAGTCGCGTGCTTTTGCTGGTTGCTCGCGCTGCGCCCTGTCGAATCGCTCAAACCCAATACTGGCGCGGCAGTAACGCCAGTCACGGAACCGAGTAACGCCGTTACCGAGCCAGAGAGCGCGCCCGCGACGACCGTCGACGACGTCACCCGCGTGGCGGCAGCGGTCGCGGCGGGACGACTGCGCGGCACGGTCACGGAGATCCGGAAGTACCTCGGATGTTCGCAGTCACGAGCTGCCGCAGTCAGGAAGCAAATCAACGAACCGGCGGTACCGGCACTCAACCAATAAGCGCAAACAAATGAAACGCGATCTGAACAGTCTCCCGCTGGACCTTGGCAGCGAACTCATCGTCGACAACTTTGCTGGCGGTGGTGGTGCAAGCACTGGCATCGAACGCGCCTTCGGGCGCGCGATCGACATCGCGATTAACCATGATGGTGAAGCGCTTGCGATGCACACGGCCAACCACCCAACGACTGCTCACTACACCGAAGACGTTTTCGCTGTGCACCCTGGGTTCGTGACCGGTCAACAGCCGATTGGGCTGGCGTGGTTTAGCCCGGACTGCAAGCACCATAGCAAGGCGAAGGGCGGGAAGCCGCGCGAGCAGAAGATTCGCGGTCTCGCATGGGTCACGCTGAAATGGGCCACGTTTCAGGCTCCGCGCTGCATCGCGCTCGAGAATGTCGAAGAGTTTCTGGACTGGGGCCCGCTCGACGATGAAGGTCGTCCGATCAAGGCAGAGAAGGGGCGCACGTTCCGCGCGTTCATCGACGCACTGACGACGGGCCTCGCGGCTGATCATCCTGACGTGCAGGAGATCTTCGAGACGCTCGGCGCCGATTTCCCGATGGAGCGCCTGCGCACAGGACTGGGCTACAAGGCTGAATGGCGCGTGCTTCGCGCATGCGATTTCGGTGCTCCGACGATCCGCAAGCGCCTTTACTTCTTTGCGCGTCGGGACGGCCTGCCCATCGTCTGGCCGGTGCCGACGCATGGCGATCCGAAGAGCGAGGCGGTGAAGTCAGGCAAGCTGCAGCCGTGGCGCACCGCAGCCGAATGCATCGACTGGTCGATCCCGTGCCCGTCGATCTTCGAGCGCGGCCGCCCGCTGAAGGATGCGACACTGCGGCGTATCGCGAAGGGCATCATGAAGTTCGTCGTGAACAGCGCCGAGCCCTTCATCGTTTCGTATTACACCGCTGATGATCGATTCCGTGGCGCAACTTTGAATGAACCGCTCGGCACGGCGACCACCGCAAACCGCTTCGCCGTCGTCGCGCCGACGCTGATGCACGTCACGCATCACGGCGGCGATCGCGCCGCGCATGTCGACGTGCCGCTCGCCACAGTCACAGGCGCAAATCGCGGAGAACAGGCACTTGTGTCGGCAACGCTGATCCAGACCGGCTATGGCGAGCGCGAAGGGCAGGAGCCGTGCGTGCCCGGCCTCGACAAGCCGCTCGGTACTGCCGTCGCAGGTGGCGTCAAGCATGCGGTAGTTTCGGCGTTCCTCGCCAAGCATTACGGCGGCGTTGTTGGAACTGGCGTCGGTGGCCCGACAGGGACTGTCACCACCACTGATCACCACTCCGTTGTGACAGCGCAACTCGTCGGCTGTGGCGGACGTGCGGGCCAGTCACGCCCACGTGACGCTAGCGAGCCGATCGCCACCATCACCGCGAAAGCTGACACGACAGTCGTCACATCGCATCTGGTCAAGCTTCGCAATAACCAGTTCGGCCAGGATATGGGCGATCCCATGCCGACCCTCACGGCCGGTGGCGGCCACGTCGGAGAAGTCCGCGCGTTCCTGATCAAGTACTACGGCAACGACAAGGACGGCCAGAGCCTGCTGCAGCCGCTGGGCACGATCCCGACTCATGACCGGTTCGGCCTGGTGACGATCCACGGCGAGGACTATGTGATCGTCGACATCGGTATGCGGATGCTCACCCCGCGCGAGCTGGCGCGAGCCCAAGGCTTCCCCGATTCGTATGTGCTCGACCCGCTGCACAACGGTAAGCCACTCTCGAAATCAGCACAGGTTCGCATGATCGGCAACAGCGTCTGTCCAGACGTCGCCGACGCACTGATCACCGCGAACTTCGCACACGAAAAGCAGCTGGTCGGCGTTGCCGCCTGATCTGATTTAACCGCAAGGACAACGGCAATGAGCGATACAACGAAGCGCGGCACCAGTGCGTGCACAAGGAGAGACGCGATGAACTGCCTACAAAGCGTCAATTCGACGTTCCGCGTCGAAACGAGCCTCTTCGATCGCCTGCTCCTGACTCATCGCAGGCGCATCATGGCTTCTCCAGTAGATGGGCGGCTTGGTCATCGTGTACGCCCAGTCCCACCTCCCGTCCTTCTGTTCGGTCAGGTAAACGCTGTAGTTGACCTCCTTGTACGTGAAATTGTGGCTTGCCATGAAGGTCTCGCTCGGGGGTTTTCGAGGGATCCTAGCGTGAAGGAACGCCCTATCCTTTTCAGCAGCGCGGGGTCGCCCGCAGCCGCCAACAGCGCTACATCTGGCAGCTTAAAGTCCCACGTCGCCAGCTTGGGCACGCTCGACTGCATAGACGACAGCAGTATGAATGGCGTCATCCCGACTGCTGAATTTTTGGGGAAGCTTGTGCCTCATCGCCTGCACGAATGTATGGGCCCGATCACTCTTGCGCTCAAACAAAACCGAAGGCTCCCATACCCCTGGAGCGGACTCAAACGCCGTGCAATGCACGATGTATTCGCCTTCCTCGATAACGGTGCAATTCGTCATAGCAAGCTCCGCCGTCACTTTCAAGGAATCGTAGCATGACCGCAGTCATCAGCCCTTGCGGCACATATCGCTACCTGCTGACGCGCGCCGCCGAATCGATGGCGCCTATGCGATCAACAGCGCTGTTCGTCATGCTCAATCCGAGCACGGCGGACGCGACGCTCGACGACCCGACGATTCGCCGTTGCCGTGGCTTCGCGAAGCTGTGGGACTGCAACGGCCTCGCCGTGGCGAACCTCTACGCGCTGCGTTCAACCGATCCGGCCGGGCTATGGTCGCATCCTGACCCGATCGGCCCGGACAACGACGACTATCTATGGAACTTCGCGCGCGAATGCGGCGACGTCGTGTGCGCGTGGGAATCGAATGCCAAGCCTGAGCGCGCCGCTCGTGTCGCCAGCATCTTGACCGACGCAGGCGCGCGCCTCTGGTGTCTCGGCATGACAAAGGACGGTTCGCCCCGTCACCCGCTTTATGTGCGTTCCGATCAGCCGCTGATCGAATGGCACCCAGTCGCGGCAGCCACAGAGAAGGGGTCCTAAAAGTGATTGCTTTCGATCACCTGCGTACAGCTCTAGCCGGGAAAACCGGTGTTGATAGCATCTCGCGCCCTCTGTTCGCCATCTCGAATTACAGATTGGAGATCGACGAAGGTATCACCCTCGTTGATTTGATACGTGAGGTAGCTTTCATAAACCGGCGATCCGTCCAGCCTGGTGATGGTCGCTCGCGCCACGTAGCCCTCGATCTCACTGGGCGAGCCAGGTCGATACTCTGGTCGAGCGTCGACGACAACTCGATACGGCGGTGCATCAATCTCCCGGTGCAACGGCGACGACATGATGCTCTCCTACGCCCGAACCTATCCGTTGCCTACCTCGGTCCCTTCGACTCCGAGGGATACGATCTTAAGAATGTATTCCACGGCCTCGGTCTCGGAAAGACCGCCTTTAAGAAGCGGCTCGACGCTTATGTGCTGTGGCGGGAGAAGACCTCCCTGCCTGCCGGGTGGAGGCTGGACCATGATCGATGCTTCGGCTTTTGCCGCTATCAGCATCACGACAATCTGATGACCGTGCACCACATTTCTCTTGTTCGGGGCCGTCATGACAGTCTCCAAAATCATTGTGGAGAAATCGTAGCACGCGGCCTAAGCGCCGTTCTGGTCGCACCATTGAATCGCCCAACGCTGCGCCGCTTCGATAGCATCCGCGTCGGAGGGGTAATCGCCGAGGTCACCCGAATACTTCACTTCTACGGCTTCACCGCCTGCTGGGTCGCGCCGACAAATCTTCGCGCGGGCGTAGTAGCGACCGCCTTCATCGAGAGGCGACGCGTCGATATGAAACTCCTTGTAGTCGAATCGCATGCTCAGCTCCGAAAAGATCCACTACTCGTCACGCTGGACAAGTTGCGGGCGCCCAGTTGCGTCTGGACCGGTGTTCACCAGCTTGTTCCGGTAGTCGCAGCCAGGGCAAATGAAAAAAAATCCGTCCTCGTCGATCCGGGCTTCCACCTGATCGAAGTCAAAACGTGCATTGCAGTTTCGGCAAGTCCACATGGCTGTCTCCGTCGCCGTGCAGAACATTCATTAAATCTAGCATGACCGAAGCAGCACAACGAGTAATCGAAACAACGGGAAAACACTGGGGTATCACATGGACATCGCGAAGGGAAAACGCGTAAGCGCGACCGAGGCGGCGCAGATCCTCGGCGTGCCTCGATACGCGATCAGCCGGATCGACCGGGCCGGCGAGATCATCCAGCGCTACAAACTCGGTCACAAAACGCACGTCTACGAACTCGAATCGCTTTATAAATTCCTCGCGTCATGCCAATCGAAACCATTACAAAAGCCGGCCGCCGTCGCTACCGCTGGACGTTCGAACGCGTCATCGAGGGGACTCGCATTCGAAAAACCAAAATTCTCCCTCCGGGAATTTCTGCCAAAGCAGCAGACGAACTAGCGCGCAAGTGGGAGAGCGAGCAATACGAGATCGCCGCGGGCGCGCGCAAGCCTGTCGTGACCATCGGCGAGTGCGTGATGGCGCACTTTGCCGACAAGAGCAGCGGCTGGAAGGATGCCAAGAAGCGAATGCAGATCCTCGAAAAGTGGGCGCCGGAATTTGCCGAGCAGGACGCGCTTGATCTGCACGAGTGGTCGAAGTCGTTCGTTGGGTATCTGCGCGCCGCGACCGACCATCGCGGCGTCGCAAAGCATCCGCTGACAGACGGCGCGATCCGAAACGTCCTCGCGTACATTCGCGCTGCCATCAAATACGCGCATAAGGTCGGGAGGCTTGAAACGGACCAGACCGCGCGCATGGTTATTCCAGGCGTCAACAATGAGCGCCACCATTACCCGCAGCGCCGCGAGATGCTGGAGATCGCTCGCGCGTGTGAAGACCGTCAGGTCCGAGCTGCTATCCGCATCGCGTTCTACTCAGGCATGCGCCGCGGCGAGATCCTGCGTGCCAAGGTGACGCGGAGTGGCTACTCGCTCGACGACTCGAAGAATGGCCGGCCGCGCATCATCCCAATCCACCCGCGCATCGCCGTGCTCGCCCGCCGCGTGCGGTTCACGATACCTGTCTGGAAGTTCGAGGACGGCTGGCAGGCAGCCCGCGTCGCAGCAGGGTATCCGACCACGAAGTTTCACGATCTACGGCACGGCGCCGCGTCGGAAATGATCAACGCCGGCATCGATCTGTTCACGGTTGGCGGGGTGCTCGGCCACAAATCAACGGTGTCAACGAAGCGCTATTCGCACCTGGTAACTGACCGCCTGGCAGACGCCGTCGCCCGGATCGGGCAGAAGAGGTAAGAGATCGGAATCAGTTTTCGGGCAGAAAAACCCACACCCCTGATTTAGTGGCTACCCGATGGAATTTGCGGGAGCCTTATGGGACTTGGTGGGCCGGGTGGGATTCGAACCCACGATGTCCTTTCGGAGGCGGATTATGAGTCCGCTGCCTGCAACCAGCACGGCGTCCGGCCCAACGATGCTTCACGACGGAAGCAGGAGGGGACCAACAAAAAGACCCGGTCTGAAGGCCGGGCCTGTTCGTTGATTGGCCGACATACTACACGAAAAAAGGGCTTCCGTGATCGCTTCGCTGAACAAAGCGATCGGGAAGCCCCATGCGCAGATCGGGTCAACGAGCAGCCAACGACGGACCTCGATCAGTTGCCTTCGAGGAACGACTTCAGCTTGTCCGAGCGGCTCGGGTGACGCAGCTTGCGCAGCGCCTTCGCCTCGATCTGCCGGATACGCTCACGCGTCACGTCGAACTGCTTGCCGACTTCTTCCAGCGTATGGTCGGTGCTCATTTCGATGCCGAAACGCATGCGCAGCACCTTCGCTTCACGCGGCGTCAGCGAATCGAGCACGTCCTTCACGACATCGCGCATGCTCGCGTGCAGTGCGGCATCCGACGGCGCGACCGTGTTCGTGTCCTCGATGAAATCGCCGAGATGCGAATCGTCGTCGTCGCCGATGGGCGTTTCCATCGAGATCGGCTCTTTCGCAATCTTCATGATCTTGCGGATCTTGTCTTCCGGCATCTCCATCTTCTCGGCGAGCGTCGCCGGATCCGGCTCGAGGCCCGTTTCCTGCAGAATCTGACGCGAGATACGGTTCATCTTGTTGATCGTTTCGATCATGTGAACCGGAATACGGATCGTGCGCGCCTGGTCCGCGATCGAGCGCGTGATGGCCTGGCGGATCCACCACGTCGCGTACGTCGAGAACTTGTAGCCGCGGCGATATTCGAACTTGTCCACCGCCTTCATCAGGCCAATGTTGCCTTCCTGGATCAGGTCGAGGAACTGCAGGCCACGGTTCGTGTACTTCTTCGCGATCGAGATCACGAGACGCAGGTTCGCCTCCGTCATCTCGCGCTTCGCCTGACGCGCCTTCAGTTCGCCCGCCGCCATCTGGCGATTGGTTTCCTTCAGGTCCTTCAGCGGCAGCACGACGCGCGCCTGCAAGTCCAGCAGACGCTGCTGCTGTTCGCGGATCGCGGGCACGTTACGCGACAGTATCGCGCTGTACGAGTGGTTCTCGGCGACGATCTTGTCGGCCCATTCGAGGTCCGTCTCGTTGCCCGGGAAACGCGCGATGAACTCGGCACGCGGCATGCCGCACTTGTCGACCACCGTATGCAGGATCTGACGCTCGACCTGGCGCACTTCGTCCACCTGCGCGCGCAGCGTGTCGCACAGACGCTCGACGGTACGCGCGGTGAAGCGGATCATCATCAGCTCGTCCTGAATGGTTTCCTGCGCCTTCAGGTAGGACTTCGACTTGTAGCCCTCCTTCTCGAACGCGCGGCGCATCTTGTCGAACCATTCGCTGATCAGCGCAAATTTTTCGAGCGACAGACGCTTCAGTTCCTCGAGCTGGGCGGCGTTGGCCGTCGCTTGCGCGGTGCCGTCGTCGTCTTCCTCTTCTTCGTCCTCGTCTTCTTCCGCTTCCTGGTCTTCGTTCTCGATCGCTTCGGCTTCCTGTTCGGAGAAGCCGTCCGCGTCTTCCGCGTTCGCGTCGATCAGGCCGTCGACGAGCTCGTCGATGCGGATCTCTTCGTTCGCGACACGCTCGGCCATCGCGAGAATATCGGCGATCGTGGTCGGGCACGCGGAGATGGCCATCACCATGTGCTTCAAGCCGTCTTCGATGCGCTTTGCGATTTCGATTTCGCCTTCGCGCGTGAGCAGCTCGACGGTGCCCATCTCGCGCATGTACATGCGCACCGGGTCGGTCGTGCGGCCGAACTCGGAGTCGACGGTGGAAAGCGCGACTTCCGCTTCCTCTTCCACTTCATCGTCCGACGAAGCGTTGGGCGCGTTATCGTTCAGCAGCAGCGTTTCGGCATCGGGCGCCTGCTCGTAGACGGCGACACCCATGTCGTTGAACGTGCTGATGATGCCTTCGATCGCCTCGGTTTCTGTGAAGTTGTCCGGGAGGTGGTCGTTGATCTCGCCATAGGTCAGGAAGCCGCGCTCCTTGCCGAGCTTGATCAGCGCGCGCAGCTTCGAGCGACGCTCTTCAAGCTCCTCGACGGTACCAGGCTGCGAAGACGCGAACGCGTCCTTGAGCAGCGCTTTTTCCTTTGCGCGGCGGTCGCGTGCCTTGGCCTTTTCGCCTTTGCCCTGAGCGGGGGTTGCAGCTTCTTCGCTCTGGGTTGCGTCGTCATCGACGGATACTTCGTTCAGCTTTTTCGTCATGGAGTTCGCCATACCGGCTGTAGTCTCGACTGCCGGCTGCTGGACAACAGCCGGTTGAACCGTGGATACCAAAGACTCGCGGGGAGCCGCATCGTCCTGCGCGACATCCGCTTCCCTTTCGCTTCTGACTCCTTGCCGCTTCGCAACCGACGCCACCGACTTCGATGTCACCGATGCCGCTCTCGCGGCTGAAGAGGTCGAGGCTTTCTTCCGGGCTATTGGCGTGACGGTTTCGGCAGACGCCTTTCTGGCGGAAGAAGCCGGCCTGGCTGCGCTGACCCTGGTGGTCTTTTTCGGCTCCTCCGAGCCTTTGCCTGTCGCCCTTTTTCCGCCTGTAGTCTTTACCATTGCAATCGCCTTTTATCGCCTTTGCCTGGAAAACAAAACCGCTGAGAACCTTTTATTATAGCACCCGGGTTTCAGCCCTTCCCTTTCACTGTCCGAGCTGACGCTTCATGTCAGCGCGCTTTTTCATCAGTTCCGTCAATTCCGAAAACTCCTCGGGGGTGTGCCTCGACTGACGCGACAATTGATCCAGCCGCTCGCAATACGCGTCATAGCGCATCTTCAGAATAGCGGCTTTCAATTCCTCACCGGCAAGGCGCTCGTGCTCACGCCGCTCTTCGGCGACCGTCGCGTCCTCGGGATTCTTCAACAGCAAATCCCGGACGTTTTCATCATAGTCCAGAATTTCGCGGAAGATTTCCTCGAAGGTGGGGGCGTTGGCCCCGTTTCGCAACAGATCGGACAACAACTGAAATTCCGCCGTGTCGCCCAGCCCGCGTGCGTGCGTCGTCACTTCCTCGAACAGTTCGCCGTGCCGCGTGACCTGTAGCAGCGCCTGCTCTTCTTCTTCGTCGAGCGCCGCGACGATGCGCGGATGCATCACCAGATTCCGCAGCGCACGCTGCTCGATGCCCGTGACGCTGCGGCGATCTTTGCGGGCAGGCGCGCTGCGTGCTACGGCCGCGATCCGCGCATCGACTTCGCATAGCGCGGCCACTTCCTCGAACGGCACGTCGAGCCGGTCCGCGAACATATGCATGATCTGCGCGCGCAAAGCATTTGCGGGCAGCATCTGCAAGAGCGGCTTCGCGTCGAAAAGCGCCCGCGCGCGTCCTTCGGGCTGATCCAGCTCTTTGCCCGCCAGCACTTCATTCAGCAGGAATTGCGACAGCGGCATGGCGCGGCGCACTTGTTCCGCGAAGGCGTCGGCGCCGAATTCGCGGACGTAGCTGTCGGGGTCGTGCTCGGCCGGCAGGAACAGGAAGCGGATCGTGCGGTTGTCGGCGGCATGCGGAAGACATGCGTCGAGCGCGCGGCGCGCGGCGCGGCGGCCCGCCGAATCGCCGTCGAAACTGAACACAACCGTATCCGTCTGGCGCATCAGTTTCTGCACATGAATCGGCGTGCAGGCCGTGCCCAGCGTCGCGACGGCGTTCTCGAAACTCAGTTGCGCGAGCGCAACCACGTCCATATAACCTTCGACGACCAGCACGTATCCCTGTTCACGGACCGCGAGCCGCGCCTCGAACAGGCCATACAGCTCGCTGCCTTTGTTAAATAAAGGCGTTTCCGGCGAATTCAAATACTTGGGCTCGCCGCCGTCGAGCACGCGTCCGCCAAAGCCGATCACCTGGCCTTTCACGTTGCGAATCGGGAACATCACGCGCTCGCGGAAGCGGTCGTAACGCCGGTTCTGTCCCTGAGCATCCGATTTCTCGCTGACGATCACGAGGCCCGCCTCGACGAGGGCATCGTCCCGATAGTTGGGGAATGCCGCTTCGAGGTTCTGCCAGCCATCTGGCGCGTAGCCGAGACCGAAGCGTTTCGCGATTTCTCCCGTCAGACCACGCTTCTTGAGGTACTGGATCGCGTTCGGCGCGCCGCGCAGCTGTGTGCGGTAGTAGTCGTTGGCCGTCTGCATCACGTCGGTCAGCGCCGTCGTCACGGCCTTCGATACGGCGGGCGCGTAGCCTTCGCCTCCGGAGCCACCTCCCGAGCCGCCGCGCATCGGCGCGGGCTCCTGCGGCACGGTCAGACCGACGGATTGGGCCAGCTCGTTGACGGCTTCGGGAAACGACAGCCCGGCGTGCTCCATCAGAAAGCCGATGGCCGTGCCGTGCGCGCCGCAGCCGAAGCAGTGATAGAACTGCTTAGTCGGACTAACGGTGAACGAAGGGCTCTTTTCGTTGTGAAACGGACAGAGTCCCATGAAGTTCGCGCCGCCCTTTTTCAGCTGCACATACCGGCCGACCACGTCGACGATATCGACGCGGTTCAGCAGGTCTTGCAGGAAGGAATGCGGAATCACAGTGGAGACGCGGCCTTAAAAGGAGTGAGGCACTGGGGTAAGGCACCGGCGCGAGACATGCCCGCCGTGCGCGCAGCCGCGAGACAGCAAGCACGCACGGCGAAAACCGATGACCGGCTTATTTCGACAGCGCGGCCTTGACCTGCGCGGACACGGCCGTCATGTCGGCGCGGCCGGCGAGCTTCGGCTTCAGCACGCCCATCACCTTGCCCATGTCCTGCGGACCGGCGGCGCCGACCTGCGCGACGGCCGCCTGCACTTCGGCGGCGATTTCCGCGTCCGACAGTTGCTCGGGCATATAGGCGCTCAGCACGGCCAGTTCGGCCCGCTCCTTTTCGACGAGATCGGTGCGGCCGGCCGTTTCGAACTGGGCAATCGAGTCCTTGCGCTGCTTGATCATCTTGTCGATGACGGCCGTTACGCCGGCGTCGTCCAGTTCCACGCGATCGTCGACTTCACGCTGCTTAATGGCAGCGAGCAGCAGCCGGATCGTGCCGAGGCGCTCGGTTTCGCGCGCGCGCATCGCTGCTTTCATGTCGTCGTTGATTCGGACCTTGAGACTCATCGTTCACCTGAATGCGTGGAGTTAAAAAAAGCGGGTGAAGACGCAGTGCAGAGCGCAAAAACCCGCTTGGGATCGTTCCTCAAGCGGGTTAGTACCCGGGCTGGAACCCGGGCTGGTCCAGATACGCAGTGAATCCGCTGAATTCTTGCGTCTGGATGCGGCCTTACGGAACTCTGACCGAAGCGGCCCGGGGCCGTTTGGGACCGTTCGAGGCCGGTTGCCGCAGCGCCGGCACGCCTGCGCGCCGTCACCTTGTGTGAGCCGCTGCTTTCGCGGAAACATCGGGCGAGAGCCGCGACTTCACGTTGAATCAGTAAAACTTCTTGGGCAATTGCTGGCTGCGCAGGCGCTTGAAGTGGCGCTTCACCGCAGCCGCCTTTTTCCGCTTGCGCTCGGACGTCGGCTTTTCGTAAAACTCGCGCGCACGTAGTTCGGTCAGCAGGCCGTTCTTTTCGATCGTGCGCTTGAAGCGGCGCATCGCGACTTCAAAAGGCTCGTTTTCTTTTACGCGGATAGTCGTCATCTTTCAATAACGGAGCTTGGCAAAGAAGCGAAAGTATAGCAGGTGTTTCGCACAATCGTATGATGGTGTCAAGCCCTTATTTTGCGACTGCCTGGCCATGCGTTCCGACGTACTCGGCGGCCGCCTGGCCTGCCGCCACGCCTGATGCCCAGGCCCACTGGAAGTTGTAGCCGCCGAGCCAGCCCGTCACATCGACGGCCTCGCCGATGAAGTACAGACCGGGCACGCGCGCGCTCATCATCGTCGCCGACGACAACTCTCGCGTGTCGATGCCGCCGCGCGTCACCTCGGCTTTCTTGTACCCTTCGGTGCCGTTCGGCGTGACCGTCCAGCGCGACAGCGCCTCGCCGACCCGCCGCAGCGCCTTGTCGGACAGATCGGCAAGACGCGCTTCGGCGGGCACGCCGTGCGTTTGCAGCCAGACGTGTGCGAGGCGCGTCGGGACCCATTCGGCGAGCAGATTCGCGATCTGGCGCTTCGTCGCGCTTTTCGCCTCCAGCAGCGCAGCGACGGCATCCTGCGCGGGCAGCAGGTTGATGTGCACAGGCTCGCCTGGCTGCCAATAGCTCGAAATCTGCAGCACGCCGGGACCGGACAGACCGCGATGCGTAAGCAGCAGGTCTTCGACGAACTCGCCGCCCGACTTCTTCGCGCCCGTCGCCAGATGCACTTCCAGCGACACGCCCGAAAGTTCCGAAAACGGCTGCCAGTCGGCGGGAGCAAACGTGAGCGGCACCAGAGCCGGCCGCGTGTCGATCAGCTTGTGTCCGAACTGCTTCGCGAGACGATAGGCGAAATCCGTCGCGCCGATCTTCGGAATCGACAGCCCGCCCGTCGCGACGACGAGCGTGCGGGCGCGGATCGGACCGGCGCGCGTTTCCAGCGTGAAGCCTTCGGAATCGGCATGGCGCACCTGCTCGACGGCGAGCGGCCGGCGCCACGCGATATTGCCGGCGTCGCATTCGCTCTTGAGCACGTCGATGACGGCATCGCTCGACTGGTCGCAGAACAGCTGGCCCTTGTGCTTTTCGTGCCACGTCACGCGATATTGCTTGAGCAGCGCCATGAAATCGCGCGGCGTGTAGCGCGCCAGCGCGGAACGGCAGAAATGCGGATTCGCCGATAGATAATTTGCGGGCCCGGCATATAGATTCGTGAAGTTGCAGCGGCCGCCGCCCGAGATGCGGATTTTTTCGGCGAGCCGCGACGCGTGGTCGATCAGCACGACGCGACGGCCGAGTTGCCCCGCCACCGATGCGCACATCATGCCCGCCGCGCCCGCGCCGATTACGGCGATATCGAAGGATTCCATGGGGCTGCATTGTACCGGCGCGACGGGCGGCTTCGGCGCCGCAACGCCCGCGCTGCTATACTCTCAGGTTCCTTTTTTGATGTTTCGGGCGCTCTTTCCAGACGCCCCGATCGGCGTTCGAATCATGCTCGTTCTCGGCATAGAAAGCTCCTGCGACGAAACCGGCCTCGCGCTCTACGACACCGAACGCGGCCTGCTCGCACACGCGCTGCATTCACAGATCGCGATGCATCGCGAATACGGCGGCGTGGTGCCGGAGCTGGCGTCGCGCGATCATATCCGGCGCGCGCTGCCGCTGCTCGAAGAAGTGCTGGAGCGCTCGGGCGCCGCGTGCGGCGACATCGACGCGATCGCCTACACGCAGGGCCCGGGTCTTGCGGGCGCGCTGCTGGTCGGCGCAAGCATCGCCAATTCGCTCGCGATGGCGTGGAACAAGCCGACCATCGGCATTCATCACCTGGAAGGGCATTTGCTGTCGCCGCTGCTGGTCGACGCGCCGCCGCCGTTTCCGTTCGTCGCGCTGCTCGTGTCGGGCGGCCACACGCAGTTGATGCGCGTCACCGACGTGGGCGTCTACGAGACGCTCGGCGAGACGCTCGACGACGCCGCCGGCGAAGCCTTCGACAAAACCGCGAAGCTGCTCGGCCTCGGCTATCCGGGCGGACCGGAAGTGTCGCGGCTCGCGGAATTCGGCACGCCGGGCGCTGTCGTGCTGCCGCGTCCGATGCTCCATTCCGGCGACCTCGACTTCAGCTTCAGCGGACTGAAGACGGCCGTGCTGACGCACGTGAAGAAGCTCGGCAGCAATGTGTGCGAACAGGCCAAGGCCGATCTCGCGCGCGGCTTCGTCGACGCAGCCGTCGACGTGCTGGCCTCGAAGTCGCTCGCCGCGCTGAAGAAAACGAAGCTCAAGCGTCTCGTGGTGGCGGGCGGCGTCGGCGCGAACCGGCAGTTGCGCGAGGCGCTGTCCGCCGCGGCGAAGAAGCGCGGCTTCGACGTGCATTACCCTGACCTGTCGCTGTGCACCGACAACGGCGCGATGATCGCGCTCGCGGGCGCGCTGCGGCTGCAACGCTGGCCCGCGCAGGCCGCCAATGACTACGCGTTCACCGTGAAGCCGCGCTGGGACCTGTCGTCGCTGGCGCGCTAAGGCGCTTTTCTCGCGACGCCGACAACGGCGTCGCCGCCGCGCAGCGCACAACACAATGCAAAACGGCCGCTCATCGTTGAGCGGCCGTTTGTCTGTTGAACGCAGCGAAGCGGTCAGGCCTTGCGCTTGTCGTTCTCGATCACCGCATACGCGCTGTGATTGTGGATCGACTCGAAGTTCTCCGCTTCGAGCACATACGCTACGATCCGCCGATCTTCATTCAGACGTGTTGCGACGTCGCGCACCAGATCTTCGACGAACTTCGGGTTTTCATAAGCGCGCTCGGTCACGAACTTCTCGTCTGGACGCTTGAGCAGGCCCCACAGCTCGCACGACGCCTCGTCTTCCGCGATACGGATCAGGTCTTCGACGGGCATGTCGTCGACCAGCTCGGCGTCGATCGTCACGTGCGAGCGCTGGTTGTGCGCGCCGTACTCCGAGATCTTCTTCGAGCACGGGCACAGGCTCGTCACGGGCACCAGCACCTTCAGGAACAGACGCGTCTCGCCATTGCGCGAATCGGCCTTGAGCGTCACTTCGTAGTCCAGCAGACTTTGCACGCCCGACACGGGCGCCGTCTTGTTGACGAAATACGGGAACGACACCTCGATACGCCCCGCCGGCGCCTCGAGCTTTTCGAGCATCGACGCGAGCATCGCGCGGAACGCGGACGCATCGAGCGGCGCCTTGTTCTCTTCGAGCAGCGAGACGAAGCGCGACATGTGCGTGCCCTTCACCTCAGCGGGCAGATGGACATCGAGATTCCATGTGCCGACGGTCGGCTGAGCGTTGCCTTCCGGCGTGCGGACCGTCAACGGATGACGCACCGCCTTCACGCCGACCCGCTGAATCGGAATCTGGCGGGTGTCGACCGTGCTTTGCACGTCGGGCATCACGAAGGCGGGGTTCATCTGGTTCATGTTCTTATCCTCAACTGACAGCGCGAATCGACGCGCAAAATGACAACCGCCGGCTTGCGCCGGCGGAGCCCAGCGGGCACGCGACCCGCCGATTCATATTGGAGTAGATGCAACGAGCCGCTTATTCGTTCCGGCGGCCCGCCATGTTAAGCGACGCGTTTCACCGACTTGCCGCTTGCGTGCTCCACAAATCGCTCGCGGATGGACTTCGCGATACCCGCGGCGTCGAGGCCGCACGAGGCGAGCAGCTTGGCCGGATCTCCGTGATCGATGAAGCGATCGGGAAGTCCCAATTGTAGTACGGGCCGGATAACCCCACTCGCCATCATGGCTTCCACGCACGCGGAGCCCGCGCCACCCATCACACAGCCCTCTTCGACCGTGACGATCGCGTCGTGGCTTTCGGCCAGCTCGCGCACGAGGTCGGCGTCGAGCGGCTTCACGAAGCGCATGTTCGCGACCGTCGCGTCGAGTTGCTCCGCGGCTGCCAGCGCCGGCGCGACCATCGTGCCGAACGCGAGAATCGCGATGCGCTTGCCCGCCGGCTGCGACGTCTCGCGGCGCACTTCGCCCTTGCCGAGGGGAATCGCGGCCATCTGCTTGACCGTCGCGACGCCCGCGCCCGCCCCGCGCGGATAACGCACGGCCGTCGGATTCGGCTGCTGCAACGCCGTGTACAGCATCTGACGGCATTCGTTTTCGTCCGATGCCGCCATCACCGTCATGTTCGGAATGCAGCGCAGGAACGCGAGGTCATAGGCGCCCGCGTGCGTCGCACCGTCCGCGCCGACGAGGCCCGCGCGATCGATTGCGAACACAACGGGCAGATTCTGCAGCGCGACGTCGTGGATCAGCTGGTCATACGCACGTTGCAGGAACGTCGAGTAGATTGCGACGACGGGCTTGAGCCCTTCCGTCGCGAGGCCGCCTGCGAACGTCACCGCATGCTGCTCGGCGATGCCGACGTCGTAATAGCGATCCGGGAAGCGCTTCTCGAACTCGACCATGCCCGAGCCTTCGCGCATCGCGGGCGTGATGCCGACCACGCGCGAATCGAGTTCCGCCGCATCGCACAGCCATTCGCCGAAGACCTGTGTGTAGGTTTTCTTGGCGGGCGTCGTCGACGGCTTGATGCCTTCGGCCGGATTGAACTTGCCGGGACCGTGGTACAGCACGGGATCGGCCTCGGCGAGCTTGTAGCCCTGGCCCTTCTTCGTCACGACGTGCAGGAACTGCGGACCGCGCAGCTCCTTGATGTTCAGCAGCGTCGGGATCAGCGAATCGAGATCGTGGCCGTCGATCGGCCCGATGTAGTTGAAGCCGAACTCTTCGAACAGCGTAGCCGGGACGATCATGCCCTTCGCGTGTTCTTCGAGCCTGCGCGCGAGGTCGAGCACAGGCGGCGCGTGGCGCAGCACGCGTTCGACGCCGGCGCGCGCGGCCGCGTAGAAGCGGCCCGACATCAGACGCGCGAGATGGCGATTCAGCGCGCCCACGGGCGGCGAAATCGACATGTCGTTGTCGTTGAGGATGACGAGCAGCGGCACGTCGTCTTCGACGCCTGCATTGTTCATTGCCTCGAAGGCCATGCCCGCCGTCATCGCGCCGTCGCCGATCACGGCAATCGCGAAGCGGTCTTCGCCGCGCAGCTTGCTGCCGATCGCCATGCCGAGCGCCGCCGAAATCGACGTGCTCGAGTGCGCGGTGCCGAACGTGTCGTACGGCGACTCGTCGCGGCGCGGAAAGCCCGAGATGCCACCGAGCTGGCGCAGCGTCGACATCTGGTCGCGGCGGCCCGTCAGGATCTTGTGAGGATAGGTCTGATGACCCACATCCCAGACGATGCGGTCGCGCGGCGTGTCGAATACGTAATGCAGCGCGATTGTCAGTTCGACCGTACCGAGATTGGACGACAGGTGGCCGCCCGTCTGCGATACGCTGTCGAGCACGAAGGCACGCAACTCGTCGGCAAGCGGTTGCAACTGGCGGCGATCGAGGCGGCGCAGGTCCGCAGGGTCGTCAATGGTTTTCAGCAAGTCGTACATCGTCGTTCCATTGTAGGAAAACTTACGCGCCCGCACTTCATTCGCGCACACCCGAATGCTCTTGTGCGGGCGGCGGGCTTTCGCGTTACAGCCACTTCAGCTGACCCGGTTCACCACGAGATCAGCCAGCTCGGCGAGCCGCTGTGCGCGGGCGCCAAAGGGGGCAAGCGCATCGTGCGCATCGCTGCGCAGTTGCGCAGCCAGCGCGCGCGACGCGTCGAGCCCGATGATCGACACGTAGGTCGGCTTGCCGTCCTTTGCGTCCTTGCCGGCCGTCTTGCCGAGCGTCGCGGAATCGGTCGTGACGTCGAGAATGTCGTCGACCACCTGAAACGCAAGGCCGACGGCGGCCGAATAGGCGTCGAGCGCCTGCAGCGTCTTCGCATCGGGCGTTCCACCTGTCAGTGCACCCATCCGGACGGCCGCGCGCAGCAGCGCACCCGTCTTCAGGCGGTGCATCGTTTCGAGCTGCGGACGCGTCAGCGTCTGTCCGACGCTCGCGAGATCGATCGCCTGGCCGCCCGCCATGCCGACCGAGCCGCTCGCGAGCGCCAGTTCGCGCACCAGCGCGGCCTGCTGCGCGGGCGCGAGCACATCCGATGTCAGCGCAACGAAAGCTTGCGACTGCAGCGCGTCGCCGACCAGCAGCGCCGTCGCTTCGTCATACTTGACGTGCACGGTGGGCTTGCCGCGGCGCAGTTCGTCGTCGTCCATGCAGGGCATGTCGTCGTGAACAAGCGAATAGACGTGGATCATTTCCAGCGCCGCCGACGCCGCTTCCAGGCACTCGGCCTTCGCGTCCGTCAGCTCGCCCGCCGCGTGGCACAGCAGCGGGCGCACCCGCTTGCCGCCGCCCAGCACGGCATAGCGCATCGCTTCATGCAGCTTTGCAGGCTCCGTCGACGTCGCCGGCAAGTAGTGTTCGAGTGCGCTCTCTACGCGGTCCAGCACCGAGCGCATCCATTGTTCGAATGTCATAGATCGTCTCCGCTGTCGGCAGCGGTTGTACCTGCTGTGTTCACGGGAAGCGGCTTGAGCGTCTCGCCATCCAGGACGCGCACCTGCTGCTCCACCTTTTCGAGCTGCTGCTGGCAGAATGCCACGAGCGCTGCGCCGCGCCGGTACGCTGCCAGCGACTCTTCCAGGTTGAGGCTGCCGGCTTCCATCCGCCCGACGAGCCCTTCCAGCTCCGCCAGCGCCGACTCGTAGCTCTCGGGCAGCGGGGTCTGGTCGGAACCTTCGGCGCTGGCGGGGGACAAACCCGTCGTCTCGGTCCGTGCGGTCTTCGCCATGAATCGTCGCAAAATTAAAACAAGTCGGACATTCTACGGCAAAAGGAAACTTCTCGACCTGTAAGCGCACCAATCGGGGCAGGCGCGACGCTTGCACAACACTTCTGGCGATAGAAAAGAATCCGGCGTTTTGCGCCAGAAATCGCGACCTTCGACGACATTTTTAACCCAAATCAGGTACTTAAGCGCCCCAAGGAGGGGGAAACAGGTATAATCGCGGGCTCCCTAAATCGAATCTTCGATGGTTGGGTTGTTCACTGCTTTCACGTCTTCATCGGGAGTGGGAATGTCCAATCTGAGCAATGCATTGCAGCTGAAGGCTATTCACAGCCAGCTGCCAGTCACGGCTTACTTTGACCAGGCGCTTCACCAGCGCGAACTCGAAATCCTTTTCAAGAAAGGTCCTCGCTACGTCGGGCACGAACTCATGGTTCCCGAAGCGGGAAACTATTTCGCCTTGCCCAGCGAAAGCGAGGGACGCGTGCTCGTTCGCAATCAGCAGTCGCAGGTCGAACTGCTGTCGAACGTGTGCCGCCACCGACAGGCGATCATGCTGAACGGCCGCGGACAGACGGGGAACATCGTCTGCCCCCTGCATCGCTGGACATACGATCTGAACGGCCAGCTGCTCGGCGCGCCGCATTTCGCCGACAACCCCTGCCTCAACCTCGGAGCCACGCCGCTGCAAAGCTGGAACGGCCTGTTGTTCGAATCGCAGGGCCGCGACGTCGCGAAAGATCTCGCGCGTCTCGGCACGGCAAAACACTTCGACTTCGCGGACTACATGTTCGATCACGTCGAAGTGCACGAGTGCAACTACAACTGGAAGACCTTCATCGAGGTCTATCTGGAGGACTATCACGTCGTGCCGTTCCATCCGGGCCTCGGCAGCTTCGTCAATTGCGACGACCTGAAGTGGGAATTCGGCGAGTGGTACAGCGTGCAGACGGTCGGCGTGCACAACGAACTCGCGCGTCCGGGCAGCCCGACGTACCGCAAGTGGCACGACGAAGTGCTGCGTTACCGCGAAGGCAAGATGCCGGAGTTCGGCGCGATCTGGATGGTGTACTACCCGGGCATCATGATCGAGTGGTATCCGCATGTGCTCGTCGTGTCGTGGCTGATTCCGCGCGGTCCGCAGAAGACGACCAACATCGTCGAGTTCTATTACCCTGAGGAAATCGCGCTGTTCGAGCGCGACTTCGTCGAGGCGGAGCGCGCCGCGTACATGGAAACGGCGCGTGAAGACGATGAGATCGCCGAGCGCATGGACGCCGGCCGCCGCGCGCTGCTGGAGCGCGGCGAATCGCAGGTCGGTCCGTATCAGAGCCCGATGGAAGACGGCATGCAGCACTTCCACGAGTTCCTGCGGCGCCAGCTCGGCACGGTCTGAGTCTTCGTCGAACGGCTATCGGCAAAGGAAGACGGGCTTCGGCCCGTCTTTTTTTGTTTAGACTACCTATATCGTTCGGCGCTGCCGAAGCCAGTCTCTCAGGAGCCGTCATGCCACACACTCACCACACCACGCTGATCTCCGCCGATAACCTCGCTGAACGTCTGGCTGCCGCGCCGGGCAGCGTCTTCATCGCCGATTGCCGCTTCGATCTCGCCGACACCGACGCCGGCGAGAAAGCCTATGCGGCGGGCCACCTGCCGCACGCGCACTATCTGCACCTCGACCGCGATCTGTCGGGCCCGAAGACGGGCACCAACGGGCGTCACCCGTTGCCCGATCGTCAGAAGCTCGTCGACCGTCTCGCCGAACTCGGCCTCAAGCAAGGCCAACAAGTGGTCGCCTACGACGAGCAGGGCGGCATGTACGCCGCGCGTCTGTGGTGGCTGCTGCGCTGGCTGGGCCACGATTCAGTCGCTCTGCTCGACGGCGGGCTTCCGGCGTGGAAAGCGGCGGGCCAGGCGTTGACGCAGGACGCGCCTCCCAAGGCCAAGGGCGACTTCAAGGCGGGCGCTCCGCTTGCCGTGACCGTCGATGCGCAGGCCATCGAGCGCAATATCGCCACGCATGAGCGCGTGCTGATCGACGCGCGCGCCGCGGACCGCTATCGCGGCGAGAACGAAACGCTGGATCGCGTCGGCGGCCACATTCCGGGCGCGCGCAACCGCTACTTCAAGGACAACCTCACCGCGGACGGCCGCTTCAAGTCGGCGCACACGCTGCGTGACGAATTCAGCGCCGTCATCCCGGGCGTAGCCGCCGAGCACGTCGTGCTGCAATGCGGCTCGGGCGTCACCGCGTGCCACAACGCACTCGCGATGGAGATTGCGGGACTGCATGGCGCAGCGCTGTATCCGGGGTCGTGGAGCGAATGGAGTTCCGATCCGGCGCGGCCGGTGGCAACGGGCGCCAATCCTTAGTCCATCGCTAGCCGTTCGCTGATCACGGCGCTTTTGCCGTGATCAGGTTGGCGCGTCGCCGCTATCCGCGCGGCGCGCCCGCGCCCCAAGGCGAGCGCGGTGCGGCGTGCAGGTGGAAAAAGCGGACCCGAAGTCCATCGTGAATGCCCATTGCAAACAACTTTGCCACGGCTGCAAAAGACGGCCGACCGCCTGCGGCGACAGCATAAAGCCGACTTGTAGAGACATCCGACGTTACCGCAATGCGACCACAGCACGGCCGCGCGAAATCCGCAGGCTGGAGGAACAACACAATCAGCTGACGCCATGCTGCCTGAACCACGCAAGCGCCCGCTTCCAACCGTCCTCGGCATCGGCCTGCCGGTAACTCGGCCGATAGTCGGCAAAAAACGCATGCCCCGCGTCGTCGTAGACGATGAACTGCGCCCCCCGCCCCGCCTGCGGCCCTTGCGCGATGGCCTGCTTCATCTTTTCCAGCGAATCTTGCGGAATGCTCTGGTCCTGCCGCCCATACAGCCCGAGCACGGGCACCTGCAGGTCGGACACGCGGTCGATCGGATTGGCGGGCGTCATCGGCGTCTGGTCGCCGACCACGCGCCCGTACCACGCGACGGCCGCCTTCAGCCGCGGATTGTGTTCCGCGTACAGCCACGTGATGCGCCCGCCCCAGCAGAAGCCGTTGACTCCCACCCGGTTAACATCGCCGCCATGCTGGCCGGCCCACTTGAACGTCGCGTCGAGATCGGCGAGCACCTGGGCATCGGGCACCTTGCTCACGACCTGCTCGTTGAGCTGCTGCATCGACGGATACTTCGTCGGATCGCCCTGGCGTACGTACAGGTTCGGCGCGACGGCCAGATAGCCCTGCTTTGCGAAGCGTCGGCAGACATCCGCGATATGCTCGTGCACGCCGAAGATCTCATGGATCACGATGATCACGGGCAGATGCGTCTTGCCCTTCGGCTGCGCGCGGTACGCGGGCACCAGCGTATCGCCCGAGTGGATGCCGACCTCGCCCGCATCGAGCCCTTCGCTATCGGTGTGGATGGTCTGCGCGGACACGGGCAGCACGCACGCCGCAAAGCCGCTGCCGAGCGCCGCCTTGATGAAGGTGCGCCGATCGAAGGGCACGTGGGGAACGAGACTGTCGACTTCTGGCTTCAGCATGCGGTGCTCCTTGGTGAAATGACAAGGGTGAACGGCAAGGAAGGCAAGCAAAGATGTTGCGGGGGACGGAGTAAGGCGCTAAAGCGCCAACTTCTGCCGACGACTTTGCAGGGGACGGGGCTAAGCGCTAAAGCGCCAACTCCCGTCGACTACCCTGTATGGGACCGGAGTAAGTGCTCTGCATGGGGCTGGAGTAAGTGCTAAAGCACTAACTTCAGCCGACAGCTAAAGCGCCAACTCCGGTCGACTGCCCTGCATGGGGCTGGAGTAAATGCTAAAGCGCCAACTCTGGTCGACCGCCCTGCATGGGACCGGAGTAAGGCGCTAAAGCGCCAACTCCGGTCGACACAGCATACGCGCAAGCGCATTCCGTTGCAGAAGCATCGACCTGCAATCAGTGCAGCTTCACGCGCGGCAGTGTAGTGCGCCGCAGCCAGTGCGCGAACGTATCGAGCACCATCCGCGCGTAGCCATGCAGCGCCGCGATGTGCAGCCGGTACAGCGACATGTACATGAAGCGCGCGAAGAGCCCTTCGATCAGCATGTTCCCGCCGATCACGCCGCCCATCAGATTGCCAACAGCGCTGAAGTGCCCAAGCGATACCAGCGAGCCGAAGTCGCGATAGGTGAACTCGGGCAGCGGCCGGCTTTCGAGCATATTGCCGAACGCGCGCAGCAGAAAGCTCGCCTGCTGATGCGCGGCCTGCGCGCGAGGCGGCACGTTGCGTTCATTGCCAGGCCACGAACACGCCGCGCAATCGCCGAGCGCAAACACGTTATCGTCGATTTCGGTCTGCAGCGTGCGGCGCACCTGCAACTGGCCGAGCCGGTTCACGGGCAGGCCGTCAAGCTGGCTCAATACGGGCGGCGCCTTGATGCCTGCGGCCCACACGGTCAGATCGGCGCGCACGGTCTTGCCGCTTGCCGTGCGCACGAGGCCCGGCGCGACTTCCGCGACTGTCTCGCCCACCATCAGCTTCACGCCGAGCTTTTGCAGAAGTTCGGCCGTCGCAGTCGATACGCGCTCCTGTAGCGCCGGCAAAATGCGCGGCCCCGCTTCGATCAGCACGATGCCGACGTCATGACGCGGATCGAGCTTATGCAGCCCGTACGCGGACAACACCTGCGCCGTATTGCGCAGTTCCGCCGACAGCTCGACACCCGTTGCGCCGCCGCCGACGATCGCGACCTGGATGCGCGGCTCCGTCGATGCGTGCGTGCCGGGATTCGACTCGACGGGTTCGTGCGCCTGATGCTCGGCGCGCATGCAGGCGGCAATGAGGCGCTTGCGAAAGCGCTCGGCCTGCTGGACGGTGTCGAGCGCGATCGAATATTCCGGCGCGCCCTTCACGCCGAAGAAATGCGTGGTGCTGCCGATCGCAATGACGAGCGTGTCGTATTCGAGCGCGCGTTTGGGAAGAAGCTCGGCGCCGTCGTCGTCGAGCACGCGGCCAAGCGTGATGCGTTTCGCCGCGCGATCGAGCGCGGTCAGTTCGCCCTGCTGGAATTCGAAGCCGTGCCAGCGCGCCTGCGCCGCGTATTCGAGCTCCTGCGTGAATGGGTCCATGCTGCCCGCCGCAACTTCATGCAGCAGCGGTTTCCAGATATGCGTCGGATAACGGTCGACCAGCGTGACCTGCGCGCGTGGCACGCCATTGCTCTTCTTGCGCGCATAACGGTCGCCGAGCCGCGTCGCCAGCTCGAGACCGCCCGCACCTCCACCCACGACGACAAAACGATGCATCAGGACTCTCCGTATGAAACGACAAGTTGTGCGTCGATGCGGCTCGCTTCGCGCAAGTGCGGCCGCTTTTGTTTTCTTGTTATTCGCGTTCTGTCGATTGTCGGCGACCAGCGGGACAAGTCACAAGTCCGTCATGTGCGACTGTGACTTGCGAACGACGTTGCCCCGCTCCTTGTCCCGCCCATTGTCCCGTTGACCTGGAGAAGCAACAATGGTGTGTCAGTGTGTCGTGGCGCACATGACTGGCATGTCAGTGCGCTTCTTCCCAGTTCGCGCCCGCGCCCACTTCGGCGACGAGCGGCACCTTCAGTTGCGCGACGCCGCACATCAGTTCCGGCAGGCGCTTGCGGACATCGGAGAGCTCGTCGTCCGGCACTTCGAGAATCAGTTCGTCGTGTACCTGCATGATCATGCGCGTGCCGATGCCCGACTCCTCGATCCACTTCTGCACCGCGATCATCGACATCTTGATCAGATCGGCGGCCGTCCCCTGCATCGGCGCATTGATCGCGGCGCGCTCCGCGGCCTGGCGCCGCGGGCCGTTGCCGCCGTTGATCTCCGGAAGCCAAAGACGCCGGCCGAACACGGTCTCGACATAGCCCTTCGCCTTCGCGCTCGAACGCGTGTTTTCCATGTACGCAGCAACGCCCGGATAACGCGCGAAATAGCGGTCGATATAGAGCTTCGCGGCATCGCGCGTGATGCCGAGATTCGACGCGAGACCGAACGAGCTCATCCCGTAGATCAGGCCGAAGTTGATGACCTTCGCGATGCGCCGCTGATCGTTCGACACTTCGAGCGGCGTCACGCTGAACACTTCGGATGCCGTAGCGCGGTGAATGTCTTCGCCCTGCTTGAACGCGCGCAGCAGCGCTTCATCGCCGGAGATATGCGCCATGATCCGCAACTCGATCTGCGAGTAGTCCGCCGACACGAGCTTGTGTCCCGGCGGCGCGATGAACGCTTCGCGAATGCGGCGGCCTTCACCCGTACGCACGGGAATGTTCTGCAGATTAGGATCGTTCGATGCGAGGCGCCCCGTCACCGCGACGGCCTGCGCATAGTTCGTATGCACGCGGCCCGTGGTCGCGTTGACCATGCGCGGCAGCTTGTCCGTATACGTCGACTTCAGCTTCGACAGGCCGCGATGCTCGAGCAGGACCTTCGGCAGCGGAAAATCTTCCGCGAGCTTTTGCAGTACTTCTTCATCGGTGGACGGCGCGCCGCTCGGCGTCTTCTTGATGACAGGCAACTCGAGCCTTTCGAAAAAGATCTGCCCGATCTGCTTCGGCGAGCCGAGATTGAATTCGCCGCCCGCCAGTTCATACGCCTCTTTTTCGAGTTCGACGAGACGCGTTGCGATCTCATTGCTCTGCACGCGCAGCTTTTCCGTGTCGATCAGCACGCCGTTGCGCTCCATCTTGCGCAGCACGCGCGACGTCGGCACTTCGATGTTCCGGTACACGTGATCGAGCGGCACTTCCGCGGCGATCTGCGGATACAGCGCGTGATGCAGACGCAGCGTGATGTCGGCATCTTCGGCCGCGTATTCGGAGGCCTTGTCGAGCGGCACTTCGTCGAAGCCGATCTGCGATGCGCCCTTGCCGGCCACGTCTTCGTACTTGATCGTCGTGAGGCCGAGATGGCGCAACGCGAGGTTGTCCATGTCATGCGGACGATGCGATTCGAGCACGTACGACTGCAACAACGTGTCATGCTCGATGCCGTTCATCGCGATGCCGTAGTTCGCGAGCACCTGCTCGTCGTACTTCACATGCTGGCCGACCTTCTTCTTGTCCGCGCTTTCGAGCCACGGCTTGAGCTTCGCGAGCACTTCGTCGCGCGGCAGTTGCACGGGCGCATCCGGCCCGCGATGCGCGAGCGGAATGTACGCGGCCTTGCCCGCTTCCACCGCGATCGAAATGCCGACGATCTGCGCGATCATCGGATCGAGCGACGTGGTCTCCGTATCGAAGGACGTGATTTCTGCGGCATCGAGCTTCGCAAGCCATGCGTCGAGCTGCTCCCACGTCTGCACGGTGTCGTACTCGCGTGCGCGCTCGCCGTCGACGGTCGGCGCGGGCGGCACATCCGTCTCGGGCCCTTCGACGGCATCGGCGATTTCCACTTCGCGCAGCCACGTCTTGAAGCCGTGACGCGTGAAGATGTCGCGCAATTCTTCGCGCGCTTCGGCGCGCGTGGCGAGCGTCTCTTCGAACGAATTCACGTGCTCGGTCAGATCGCAATCCGTGTCGACCGTGACGAGCTTTTTCGCCATCGGCAGGAAATCGAGCGCACGCCGCAGATTGTCTCCTACCGCACCTTTGATTTCATTCGCGTGTGCGACGATGCCATCGAGGGTTTCGAATTGCGTGAGCCATTTGAGTGCTGTTTTCGGGCCGCATTTCTCGACGCCCGGCACGTTGTCCACGGTGTCGCCGATCAGCGACAGATAGTCGACGATGAGCTCGGGCGGCACGCCGAACTTCGCGACGACGCCTTCGCGGTCAAGCTTTTCGTTCGTCATCGTATTGATGAGGGTGACATGATCCGTCACGAGCTGCGCCAGATCCTTGTCCCCCGTGGATACGATCACGTTCATGCCGCGCTGTTCCGCGCGCTTCGCGAGCGTACCGATCACGTCGTCGGCCTCGACGCCTTCGATCATCAGAAGCGGCCAGCCGAGCGAGCGCACGGCGACGTGAATCGGTTCGATCTGCTTGGCCAGATCTTCAGGCATCGACGGACGGTGTGCCTTGTATTGCGGATACCAGTCGTCGCGAAACGTCTTGCCTTTGGCATCGAACACGCACGCGCTATACTCTGCCGTAACTTCCTTGCGCATACGGCGCAGCATGTTGATGATTCCGTAGAGCGCACCTGTTGGTCCGCCATCTGGACCGCGCAGATCAGGCATCGCATGGTAGGCCCGGTACAGATAACTCGAACCGTCAACCAATAGCAGGGTCTTACCTTCCAGGTTCTGTTCTTCAGGCATTATGACTAAGAGAAAAGTGATTCCGAGTCTGCGATCGCTCGCAGATCAAGAGCGCGCAACAGCCAAGAAGGCCCGCGCATCGTGGCAGATGTTCACGATTATGGCAGAGTTTATCGAGGCGACCGAGTACCTGTCGGAGATCCGCCCGGCCGTGAGCATCTATGGTTCGGCACGTCTGAAACCGAACTCGCCCTACTACAAACTGGCCACCACGATTGCGCGCAAGCTCTCCGACGCCGGCTTCGCAGTGATCTCCGGCGGCGGCCCCGGCATCATGGAAGCGGCCAACAAGGGCGCGCATGCGGGCAAGGCACCGTCCGTCGGCCTGAACATCGAATTGCCGCACGAGCAATCGGGCAACCAGTGGCAGGACATCTCGCTGCGCTTCCGCCACTTCTTCACGCGCAAGGTCACGTTCGTGAAGAACTCGGATGCCGTCATCGTGATGCCGGGCGGCTTCGGCACGCTCGACGAACTCGCCGAAGTACTCACGCTGATTCAAACAAAGAAGTCGCGTCACGTGCCCATCATTCTCGTCGGCGCGGAGTTCTGGAAGGGCCTGCTCGGCTGGTTCGAAGCGCAACTGGTGCCGATGGGCCTCATCAATCCCGAAGACATGAACCTGATGCAGGTGATCGACGAGCCCGACCAGGTGCTCGAAGCCGTGCTCGCGTTCTATGAAGAGCGCGAAGAGCCCGAAGCGCATCCCGTGAAGTCGGACGAAGACCGGATGTTCTACTTGTGATGGTCTGATGCATGCATGGCGGACAGTGCGTTGCATTGTCCGCCACCACGGCTATCGCGACGCGGCATGCGTCTTGCCGTGTGTCATTGACGGCGTAGTACCTCCTGCTCCCGTTTCCGCTTTCGTCTGCGCCGCCTGTGCTTCGAGCCAGCGGCAAAACTGCCCGACGAGCGGCGCGTTCACCACTTCGCGCCGCGCGACCCACCAGTAGCCGCGCGCGCCGATACGCGGTCCTTTCAGCGGCATCACCAATCGCCCCGACGCCAGTTCGTCGTCGAGCAGCGGCATCGGTCCGAGCGCGACGCCCAGGCCATCCACGGCCGCCTGCAACGCCAGATAGAAATGATCGAACGACTGCTTCTTGCGGCACTTCGCGGTGACGCCCGCTGCGTGCAGCCAGTGCTGCCACGCATCCGGCCGCGTATCCGAATGCAGCAGCACATGACGCGCGAGATCGTCGGCCGTATGGATCGGCAGGCGCTGCAAGAGCGTGGGACTGCACACGGGAAGCTCGCTTTCTTCGAGAAACTGCCCGCTCGCGCAATTGGGCCAGTGCGCAGGCCCGCGCCGCACGGCGACGTCGAAGCTGTCGAGTGTTTCGACGGGCGCATTCGACGTCGATAGCCGCAGCTCGACGTTCGGCGCCATCCGCTGAAACTGCGAGAGCCGCGGCAATAGCCACTTCATCGCGAACGTCGGCAGCGCGTTTACACGCAGCACATGCACGACACCTGTGTCGCGCAACTGGTCGGTCGCTGCGGCGATGCTGTCGAACGCGGCCTGCACCGTCGACAAATAGCGGCGGCCGTCTTCCGTCAGCCGCACCCGCTTGCCGACGCGATGAAACACCTGCACGCCGACCCACGCCTCGAACGCCGCCACCTGACGGCTGATTGCACCGTGCGTCACATGAAGCTCGTCCGCGGCGGACGTGAAGCTGTTGTGCCGCGCCGCGGCTTCGAAGGCGCGCAGCGCAGGGAACGGGGGAAGCTTGCGGTTCGTTCTTGCATTCATTCTTGTGATTCTAGATCACAAGGATGTGCCCGAGAAATCGTTTTGCGCCGTCCGGAATCGGCGCTAATCTTCACGCCTTGTACTGCCTTGTACTGCCTTGTACTGAATAGTGAACGCGATGGATCAGCACCCCGACGCGCCGGAGCATGCGCCCCCTCCGACTACGCGCGAAATCTTCATGGGCTTTCTGGGCCTCGGCCTGACGTCGTTCGGCGGCGCGCTGCCGCTCGCGCGGCGGACCATCGTCGAACGGCGCCGCTGGCTGACGGCCGCCGAATTCATCGATCTGCTCGGCCTGTGCCAGTTCCTGCCGGGCGGCAACGTGATCAATCTGTCGGTGGCTCTGGGCATGCGCTTTCGCGGCCTGCGCGGCGCGCTGGCGGGCATTCTCGGCTTGATCGCCGGACCGTCGCTCGTCGTGATCGCACTGGGCGTGATCTACGAGCGCACGCAGAACGATCCGCACATCAAGCATCTGTTCGCCGGACTCGCGGCAGCGGCGGCCGGCCTGCTGATCGCGATGGCCGTCAAGATTCTGCTGCCGCTGCGCCACGACCCGAGGGCCGCGACGATCACCGCGCTGGGCTTCGTCGCGATTGCATTACTGCGCTTCCCGCTGCTGCCGACGATGCTCGTGCTGACGCCGCTCAGCATCTACATCGCGTCGCGCGTGGCGAAAGCCGATGCGGCTGCGGCACCGGCACGCCAGAACGAGGTATCGAAATGACCGATACGTTGATCGCGCTCGCCGTCATCTTCAGCCAGCTATCGCTGCTCGCGTTCGGCGGCGGCAACACCATCTTGCCGGAGATGCAGCGGCAGGTCGTCGAAGTGCATCACTGGATGCCTGCCAGCGAATTCAGCGCGCTCTTCGCGCTCGCGCAGGCCGCGCCGGGGCCGAACATGATGGTCGTGACGCTCGTCGGCTGGCATGTGGCGGGCTGGGCCGGGATGCTCGTGACGTCGCTCGCGAAGTTCGGACCGTCGTCCGTCGTCACGCTGCTTGCGATGCATGCCTGGAACCGCTTCAAGGACCGCCCGTGGCGGCGCATCGCGCAGAAGGGGCTCGTGCCCGTGACGGCCGGTCTCGTCGCGGCGAGCGCCGTTCTGATCGCGCAGGCGTCGGACACGTCGTGGCTCGCGTGGGTCATCACGGGCACATGCGCGGTGCTCGCGTTCAGGACGCGCATTCACCCGTTGTGGCTGCTCGGAGCCGGCGCGCTCGCGGGGCTCGCCGGACTCCCGTTCGTCAGCTGATAAGCGCTCACACGCGCTTACCGCAACGCCACTACTGGAACGCCACTTCGGCGAAGCTGCGCAGCTTGCGACTGTGCAGCTTGTGCAGGCCGTTGGTGCGCAGAATCTCCATCGCCTTCACGCCGATCTGCAAATGCTGGTCGACTTGCGCGCGATAGAACTGGTCGGCCATGCCGGGCAGCTTCAGTTCGCCATGCAGCGGCTTGTCCGACACGCACAGCAGCGTCCCGTACGGCACGCGGAAACGGAAGCCGTTCGCGGCGATCGTCGCGCTTTCCATGTCAAGCGCGATCGCGCGGCTTTGCGACAGGCGCTGCACGGGCTCGCGATGATCGCGCAGCTCCCAGTTGCGGTTGTCGACGCTCGCGACCGTTCCCGTGCGCATCACGCGCTTCAGTTCAGCGCCATCGAGTTGCGTGACTTGTGCGACGCCGCGCTCCAGCGCGACCTGCACTTCGGCGAGCGCAGGAATCGGCACCCACAGCGGCAAGTCGTCGTCGAGCACGTGATCCTCGCGCACATAGCCGTGCGCGAGCACATAGTCGCCGAGACGCTGCGTGTTGCGCAGACCCGCGCAGTGGCCGAGCATGATCCATGCATGCGGACGCAGCACCGCGATGTGATCGGTGATGGTCTTCGCGTTCGACGGACCCACACCGATGTTGACCATCGTGATGCCGCTGCCGTCCGCGCGCTTCAGGTGATACGCGGGCATCTGCGGCAGGCGCGGCGGCGCCGTGCCTTCGTCTTCCTGCTCGCCGAGATTCGCGTTGTACGTGATCACGTCGCCCGGCTCGACGAACGATGTGTACTCGCTGCGATACGCGCGCAGATCGGCGTCGTCGGTCTTCGCCATCATCGTGCGGCCGAGCTTCACGAACTCGTCGATGTAGAACTGATAGTTCGTGTACAGGACGTAGTTCTGGCAGTGCGTGGGCGACGTGGCCGTGTAGTGCTTGAGCCGATGCAGCGAAAAATCGACGCGCGCCGCCGTGAAGAGCGCGAGCGGATGCGGCTCGCCGGGCATCGGCTCGTAGGTGCCGTTGACGATGCGGTCGTCGAGCAGTGCGAGATCGGGCGGGTCGAACACGTCGCGCATCGAGAGCAGGCGCTCGCGGTCCAGATCGCCTTCGAGGTGGATGCCCTCGGCGAACGCGAAGTGAATGGGGATCGGCTGATCCGACACGCCCACTTCGACGGCCACATGATGGTTCTTCACCAGCAGGCGCAGTTGCTCGCGATAGTAGTTGCCGAACAGATCGGGCCGCGTCACCGTGGTCTCGAACACGCCCGGACCGGCGACGAAGCCATACGAGCGGCGCGAATCGACATGAGTGTTCGTATCCGTGCGCACGCGCACGAACGGGTAGCACGCGCGCACGCGCCGGTCGAACGGCTCGTTGCGCCGGAAACGCGCAAACGCATCGCGCAGGAACGATGTGTTCGCTTCATAGATGGCGGACAGGCGCGTGACAGCGTCGGCGGCGTCGTCGAAGGCCTCGGTCGGGAACGCGTTAGCGGGCGTGTGCACCGCGCGTTGGTTGGTATCGTAGTTCATCTTCGTTCGCCTCGATTGATGCAACGACATTACCACGGAACCCGCGCTTTCTGATGTCGCCGCGCCTGCACATCGGCGGCCTGCGCGATCACGCGCGCGCATGATCGCGCCGTTCGCGCGACGCCTCGCACACGTGCCGCGCATGCCGTGCGAGAAGCGCGCAAAATAAGGCTATCGCCCGCTGCTCATGCCCGTGAGCAGCACTGGATTTGCTAGAATCGGGCCACCTTATCGGAGAAACATCATGAAGCCGCTCTTCCCCGCCGCAGTCGCGCTGGCGCTCGCCGTCAGCGGCGTGGCGATGGCTGCCCAGCCTGCCCCATCCGCGAAAGACGCGCAGGCGGCGGCGGACGCTCAAGCCGCAGCCAATGAACGTGCGGGCCTGCCGGATCTGAGAGCGATCAACCGTCCCGCGGCCGAGGTCAGCTCGAAGGTCGAGATCAACCAGCCGCGTACGCCGAGCTTCTACGAGCGCAGCGGCAACGGCACCGAAATCACCGAATACCGCGACAAGGGCAAGCCCGTCGAGATCAACGTGCGCTCGAACTTCGGCACGCGCTACCAGATGAGCGCGCCCACCGACACGTCGCCGAAGGTGTACGAATCCGGCAAGCCGCCCGCGCGCCTGCCGTCCGTGAACCTGCACTACTGATCGACGCGGGCCGGCGCGCCCACTCGTGGCGACGCGCGCCGGCCTGCTTCAAGCCTGCTTCAAGCCGATAGGCACCGGTGAACATCGCATCCGGCGCCCGTCACATCGACGCACAACGACGCACCACGAAGGCAACGGCGCTTTCAACCCGCTTGCCCCGGCTCACACTGGCATCGCGCCAGCCGAACAACCTGACTCGACGCCCCACGCATGGCCGTTTTCACCGCTGTCACCGAAGCCCAGCTCGCAGACTGGATGCGCCACTACGATCTCGGCGAAGTCGTCGACTTTCGCGGCATCACATCCGGAATCGAGAACAGCAATTTCTTTCTGACGACCACGCGCGGCGAGTACGTCCTCACCATTTTCGAAAAGCTGACGGCCGGGCAACTGCCGTTCTATCTCGACCTGATGCGCCACCTGGCGTCGCATCGCGTGCCCGTGCCGGACCCGATGCCGCGCGACGACGGTGCGCTCTTCGGCATGCTCGACGGCAAGCCCGCCACGATCGTCACGAAGCTCGACGGCGCGCCGGAACTCGCGCCCGGCGTCGCGCATTGCGTCGAAGTGGGCCAGATGCTCGCGCGGCTGCATCTGGCGGGCCGCGACTTCGCGCATCATCAGCCGAATCTGCGCAGCCTGCCATGGTGGCAGGAAACGGTGCCGAGCATCGTGCCGTTCGTCACCGATGTGCAACGCACGCTGCTCACGGAAGAACTCGCGCATCAGCAGGCGTTCTTTGCGTCGGCGGATTATGCGTCGCTGCCGGAAGGTCCGTGCCATTGCGATCTGTTCCGCGACAACGTGCTGTTCGCGCACGCGGCGCCCGATACGCATCATGAAGTCGCGCTCGGCGGCTTCTTCGATTTCTATTTCGCGGGCTGCGACAAGTGGCTCTTCGACGTCGCCGTGACGGTCAACGACTGGTGCGTCGATCTCGCCACGGGCAAGCTCGACGAAGCGCGCGTCGAAGCGTTGCTGCGCGCGTATCAGACCGTGCGTCCGTTCACGCCCGCCGAAAACCGGCACTGGGGCGACATGTTGCGCGCGGGAGCGTATCGCTTCTGGGTGTCGCGCCTGTATGATTTCCATATGCCGCGCGCCGCCGAACTGCTCAAGCCGCACGATCCGGGTCATTTCGAGCGCATTCTTCGCGAGCGCCTCGCTGGCGTCGCCCTCCCTGGCATTCATACCTCATGCAACTGATCGAAGTCCCGGCGAAAACCGGCTACGTGTGGTTCCGGCAAGGAATCTGGCTCTTTCGCAAGAACCCGCTTGCGTTTCTCACGCTGTTTTTCGCGTATCTGCTTGCGATGACGGCCATTTCGCTGATCCCCATCATCGGCGGCGTGCTGCCGCTGATGCTGATTCCGGGCATCGCGGTCGGCTTCATGGCGGCGTGCCGCGACACGATTGCGGGCAAGCCAGTGCTGCCGACCATACTCGTCGACGGCTTCCGCTCGTACGGCAGCCAGGTCGCGAAGCGCCTGCTGCTGCTCGGCGTGCTCTACATCATCGCGATGGCCATCGTGCTGCTGGGCTCCGCGCTCGCGGACGGCGGCGTGCTGCTGCATCTGATGGTCAGCGGCGAGTCGATGCAGCCGGAAGCCATCGCCAACAGCGATATTCCGCTGGCCGTGCTGACGGCGCTCGCATTCTATGTGCCCGTCGCGATGCTGTTCTGGTTCGCACCGATCCTCACCGCATGGCACGACGTACCGACCATCAAAGCGATGTTCTTCAGCATCGTCAGTTGCTGGCGAAATCGCGGCGCGTTCGCCGTGTACGGCGCGCTGTGGTTCGCCGTCGCGACGACAGTGTCACTCGGACTGTCCGCGCTGCTGCAGGCGATCGGCGCGGGCGATCTCGCGCTCGTGATCCTGATGCCTGCTTCGATCATCGTCACCACGATGCTCTACTGCTCTTTCTACGCGACCTATCGCGGCTGCTTTGGCGTGCAATCGCCCGGACAGCCGCTGCCGCCCGCGCCGTCTTCGCCGTCTTCGTAAGAGCCGGCTTTCTTCGGACCTGCGCCGCTGCCATGCGGCGCGGGGTTCCCGCCCGCTTGCATCGATCCGTCGTGCCGAGTTTTGCGGCACAATAGTTTGCACGCAATCCATTCGCACGCTTCGCTTCAGGGGGATGCACATGACCCAGCGCACCGCTTTTCCCGTCACGCTCGACGAGCAGCTCTGCTTCGCGCTCTATTCGACGTCCCTTGCGATGACCAAGGCATACAAACCGATTCTCGATCGGCTCGGACTCACTTACCCGCAATATCTGACGATGCTGATCCTGTGGGAAAGCGACGACGTCACCGTGAAGGACATCGCTGCGCGCCTGAATCTGGATTCGGCGACGGTCACGCCGCTACTCAAGCGGCTCGAAGCGCAAGGCTATATCGAGCGCTTGCGCGGCACCGAGGACGAACGGCTCGTCTTCATCCGGCTGACGAAATCGGGCGTCGCGCTCAAACGCACTGCACGCGATGTGCCGGGCGAAATTTTCTGCGCGACCCAGCAAACGCCCGAGTTCCTCACGCGGCTGCGTGACGATCTGACGAAATTGCGCGGCACCCTGAACGACTATCTCGACCGCTACTGAAAACGCGAGTCCGCCGTGGCTGCCGGCGGCTATCGTATCGATAGGGAATGTAGTTTGTACGCAAATGATTTGTACGATATCTTTGTCGCATGCCAGTCCGATAGCGATGCGCGCGAAAGACTGGCAAGCACTGCCTCATTCACTGAAACCGATCAAGGAGCGGCAAAATGAACGTACTTTACAAGGCAACGGCAACGAGCAACGGCGGCCGCGACGGTCGCGCGATCTCGTCGGACAACGTGCTCGACGTGAAGCTGGCTGCGCCGCGTGAACTCGGTGGCAACGGCGCGCAAGGCACGAACCCGGAACAACTGTTCGCGGCCGGCTACTCGGCGTGTTTCCTGAGCGCGATGAAGTTCGTCGCCGGCCAGCGCAAGCAGGCTGTGCCCGCTGACACGACCGTGACGGCGGATGTCGGCGTAGGCCCGAACGACAAAGGCGGTTTCGCGCTCGACATCGAATTGCGCGTGTCGCTGCCGGGTCTCGATGCGGCGGCGGCGCAGGACCTGGTGAACGCGGCACATCAGGTGTGCCCCTACTCGAACGCGACGCGCGGCAATGTCGATGTGCGCGTGAAGGTGGTTTGAGCTCGTCGGCGCGTCTACACCAAACCGACAGCCGTTCGGCCCGCAGCGCCCGCCCTTCATTCGAAAGACGGGCGTTGCCTTTGACAGCACATGACCCGCGCTTATCACCTCGACGCATGATGCGGGGACGGGCTTCATGCACAACCGTCCGCGGATGATGACGGCGAGTTTTCTGGCGAAGGATCTGGGTATCGACTGGCGGCGCCGCGAACGCAATTTCGCGGAAAAGCTCAACGACTTCGACTTTGCGGCGAACAACGGCGGCTGGCAGTGCGCGGCATCGACGGGCTGCGATGCGCAGCCGCGGTACCGGATTTTCAACCCGGCGACGCAATCGGAGACATCGATCCGCAAGAGCGCGTTATCAAAGGCTTCTTGCAGGAACTGGAGACGGTGCCCGCAACGTGGATTCACGCGCCTTGGCAGGCCCAGACAATCGGGAGAACTGGGCCGTGGTGCTGAGGAAGGATTACCCGCAGCCTGTCGGCGTCGGCGATCATGCAAAAGCGCGCCAGACGAGGCTGACGCGCTATGGCGTGCTGTGCTCTCGCTGAGCGCGCGTTTCTGGCCGGCTCACACGCCGGCCAGCGCGAATCACCTTAGTTCTGGCTCATCCACGACGGATGGCGCATTTGCGACTCACGGTCGATCTTGCGCATGCGGAACTCGAGGTCATACAGATCCGTGGCTTCAGCCAGGTAGGCGTCGTTGCGCTCTTTGACGCGCTCGTCGTAGGACTTCGTAAGGAACAGGAAAAGACGGCTGATCAGATACATGGTGAACCTCGAATGTGGCATTAGGTGGCTAACACCTAGGGATAACCCGCATTATAGGGAAAACCCTAGGTCTGCGCCAGCGCTCAATTCGAAGTGTGGCAATTTGTCAACTGGCGCGCGAACGGGCGCCCTCTGTGGCACGCGCGGCCGCATACGTCGACTCGGTGCGGCGCTGATGCCTGAAGAAATCCCACAACAGACTGCTTGCGTCCGGTCCTTTCGACGAATGGAACGGCACGGCATCGTCGCCGCCGCTCCAAGCGTGGCCGAGCCCCTGCACACGGCACAGCCGTACGACGCGCCGCCCGCCGCGCGTGTAGTCGCGCGTGAGGACGGTCGCCTTGCGGTCCTCCTTCACGTCGCCGACCTTGCGCACGCCCTGCGCATCGACGATCCCGTTCAGCCGCAGGAACTGTTCGGTCAACTGCTCCGCGTTGACGGGCGCGACGACGTGGTCGGACTCGCCTTGCAGGATGATGGCCGGCATGCCCGGATACGAGGTGACGTCCGCCAGGGCATCGACGAGCGTCACGGGGTCCTGACGTGTGCCGCGCCGCATGACGTCCATCGCGGTGATGCCGGAGTGCGCCTCGCCGAACGCCGGCCCCGAATGCAGCGCGACGGCCGCGAAACGGTCTGGGAAGTGCAGCGCCAGCAGCGTCGCGAGTCCCGCGCCCGCCGACAGCCCGGCCACATAGACCCGCTCGCGGTCGAAACCGTACGACTCGACGAGCGCATCGACGAGCGACACCACGGAGCGCGCCTCCGCCCGGCCGGCGCGGTCCGTATCGTCGTACCAATGCCAGCAGCGGTGCGCGTGCGCGTGTTTCGACTGCTCCGGATACAAGACCGCGAAGCCGTAGCGGTCGGCGAGCAGATTCATGCGCGTGCCTTCGGCGAATTCGTCGATCGATTGCTTGCAGCCGTGCAGCATCACGATGAGCGGCACGTGCTTGAGCGGTTTGCCGGCGGGCAGATACAGCCCGTATTGCAGATGATTGACGAGGCTGCCCGGCGCGGCAGGCGCCGAGTGGAACGAGCGCGTCCACGTGCCGCCCGCCCATGCGGCGGCGCGCGGCCGCACGCGCGACTCGCGCGCGCCGCGCTGCGGCACGTCGCGGGTGACGGTCTTGCGTACTTTCACCGAAGGCTTGGCGACGGGCGATGCAGGCCGCGTCGCCGCGCGTTTGGACTTGGGCGCACGCTTCAGTGTCGCGCGCACGTGCTCCGTCTGGATCGCAAAGAGGCGTTTGAGGCCGCCTAGCCAGATTTTCGTGAAGCTTTTTGGCATAGGATTTCTCGTAAATAGGGATCGATGCTGTCCGCGTCAGAAGCGGACTTGTGCGATGCACAATAACACCAATCTCGGTGCGATGCTGAACGTCGGCCGATGCGAATTCAGCGAAAAGACCGCTGCTGCGCGCGTTTCCTCATACGATTTCCGAATTGTCCTAGCATCTGTCAGTTATCGCGTTTCTGGTTTGCGACTGCGGCCGAACTCCTCCCTCTATACTTATGGAATATGCGCCGAGCGAAAGTGTTCTGGGAAATGTGCTACTTGATCCCGCAGCGCCGCACGGCGCCCTGAATCCTCCCGCCGCAGGCCCGCAACACGTTGCGCCCGGTTACATGTCGTCAAGAATGCCCATGCCTCACCTGCCATATCACTTCTGGTATCTGATCACGAGCTTCGGCGGCGCCGGACTGACGCTTCCGCTCGCCGTCGCCATCGCGCTGTGGCTGACCGTCGGCTATTCGTGGAAGCTCGCCGCCGGCTGGCTCTTTCTGCTCGGCGTGGCCGTCGCGCTGGTCACGGCGACAAAGGTGGCGTTTCTCGGCTGGGGCGTCGGCGTGCGCGTGTGGGACTTCACCGGCCTGAGCGGACACGCGATGCTCGCCACGGCCGTCTTCCCCGTCGCGGCCTTTCTCGTGCTGCTGCCCGCGCCGCCTGCCGTGCGTGTCGCCGGCGTGGTGCTGGCGCTGTTCGGCGGCGCGCTGGTCAGCTTTTCGCGCATCGTCATCGAGGCGCATTCGCCTTCGGAGGCGATCACGGGCTGCATCGTCGGCGCGTTGACGGCGCTCGTGTTCATCCGCATCGCGTGGAACGCGACGCCGGGGCGCATGCCGATCGTCCCCGTCGCGCTGAGTCTGATGTTCATCGCGCTCGGACTGCACAACGTGCATGTGCCGACGCATCGCTGGGTCACGCATCTCGCGCTAAAGGTCTCCGGCCACGAACGGCCTTTCGTCCGCGACAGCTGGCGGGGGCTGCGCGATACGAGCGCGCCCGTCACGCCGTTCTCGCCGTTGCCGAATACGCGCAACGTCGCCGTGCCGCTGCAGGATTCCGACGCATAAAAATTCGCCATTGCGGCCCCGATATGCTCAACATGTCGAGCGCTATAACCGTACATATATTACGATGGCGTTTTCCACTTGTTTCCGGTCAGCCCGGCGCAATGCATCCATGTCCATCACGTCGATCCACCGCTTTCTGAAGCCCGCCGTGCTCGTCGCGAGCGCGCTCTCGTTCGCCTTCGGCGCGCAGGCACGCGCGGACGAGATCATCGTGTCCGCTGCCGCCAGCCTGACCAACGCGTTCAAAGCGGTCGGCGATGCGTACGAGCAGCGGCATCCCGGCACGAAGCTGCTCTTCAACTTCGGCGCGTCGGACGTACTGATGCAGCAGATCGCGAAAGGCGCGCCTGCGGATGTGTTCGCTTCCGCCGATCAGAAAGCGATGGACAAGGCCGTCGAGCAAAAGGTGATCGTACCGTCGACACGCACGGACTTCGCCGCGAATTCGCTCGTGCTGATCGTGCCGGCGGACAGCAGGCGCGCGCCATCGACGCTCAACGAGTTGACGACGGCGAACGTGAAGCGCGTCGCGTACGGCGATCCGGCGTCGGTGCCCGTGGGCCGCTACACGGAAGGCGCGCTGAAGGCGGCGGGCGTGTGGGACGCCGTCAGCGCGAAGGGCGTGCTCGCGGCCAACGTTCGACAGAGCCTCGACTACGTGTCGCGCGGCGAAGTCGACGCGGGCTTCGTGTTCGGCACCGATGCCGCCGTGATGCCCGACAAGGTCAAGGTCGCGCTGACCGTGCCGACGACCACGCCGATCACCTACCCGATCGCGCAGATCGAAGGCAGCAGGCATGCCGCCGACGCGCGGTCGTTCATCGCGTTCGTGCTGTCGCCGGCGGGCCAGGCCGTGCTGTCGAAATACGGCTTCAAGCCCGCGCACTGAGCGGTCATCACTGAACGGTCATACAAGGCGCGCGTGATGGAACAGGCCTGGATTCCGCTGCTGCTGTCGCTGAAGGTCGCCGGCTGGGCGACCGCGCTGAACGTCGTGCTCGGTGTCGCCCTCGGCCTCGGTCTGTCGCGCTGGCGCTCGGGCGCGCGCGACGTGATCGATTCGCTGCTGACGCTGCCCCTCGTCATGCCGCCGACGGTGCTCGGCTATTACCTGCTGGTGCTGCTCGGCCGACGCGGCGTGATCGGCGTCTGGCTCGACCGCTTCGATATCCAGCTGGTGTTCACGTGGCAGGGCGCGGTGATCGCGTCGATGGTCGTGGCGTTTCCGCTCGTGCTGAAGTCCGCACGCGCGGCGTTCGAATCCGTCGATCCGCAGCTCGAGCGCGCGGCGCGCACGCTCGGCGTCAGCGAAGCGGCCATCTTCTTTCGCGTGACGCTGCCGCTCGCGTCGCGCGGCATTCTGGCGGGCGCGTTGCTCGCGTTCGCACGCGCGCTCGGCGAATTCGGCGCGACGCTGATGATCGCCGGCAACCTGCCGGGCCGCACGCAGACGCTGTCGGTGGCCGTCTACGCCGCCGTGCAGGCGGGCGACGACGGCACGGCCAATTTCCTCGTGCTCGTGACGTCGATTACCTGCGTCGCGATCCTGCTGTTCGCGGGCCGGCTCGTGCCGCAACACTCGCTGATGACTTCCCGCTGACATGCCGCTCACCGTCGACATCCGCAAATCGCTGCACACGCCCGAGCGCCAGTTCACGCTCGACGTATCGTTCACGGCCAGCGCGCAGCGCATCGTGCTGTTCGGGCCGTCGGGCGCGGGCAAGAGCCTGACGCTGCAGGCGATCGCGGGCCTGCTGCGCCCCGACGAAGGCAAGATCACGCTGCACGGCGACGCGCTCTTCGACAGCGCGCGCGGCATCGACCAGAAGCCGCAGGCGCGCCGCCTCGCGTACCTCTTCCAGGACTACGCGCTGTTTCCGCATTTGAACGTGCGGCAGAACATCGGCTTCGGCATGCATGCAGGCTGGCTCAATCCGGGCCGGCGCTTTTCGCATCCGCAGATCGATTACTGGCTCGATGCGCTGGACCTGAAAAGCGTTGCCGGGCACCATCCGGCGCAGCTTTCCGGCGGACAGAAACAGCGCGTGGCGCTGGCGCGGGCGCTCGTCGCGCAGCCGCGGCTGCTGCTGCTCGACGAGCCGTTTTCCGCGCTCGATCACGCGCTGCGCGAGCGCATGCGGCGCGAACTGTGCGATCTGCAGACGCGGCTCGACATTCCAATGCTGTTGATCACGCACGATCCCGATGATGTCGCCGCGTTCGGCGATCAGGTCGTGCAGGTGTACGACGGCAGCGTGCGCGAAAACGCGCCGTTCAAGGGCTACGCGCGCACTCTCTCCTAAGAGACAGCACCACGGCCGGCAAACGCGGCGCTATGAAGCCCCTCAAACCTTTAAGCCGTAGTCACGCCGAGAATCACGCTCGACGCCTTGAACGCGGCCACGAGCGCCTCGCCCTCGGCGATGCCCAGCTCATCGACGCTCTCATTTGTGACGACGGCCGTCACGACAGCCCCGCCGTCGAGCGCGAGCGACACCTCCGCGTTGACGGCCCCGCGCTGCACCGCCGACACCTTGCCGCGCAGCCGGTTGCGCGTCGACAGCCGTTGCGCCGTGCCGTCGTCCGCGGCCAGCAGCACCGACGACGCCTTCACGAGCGCCACGGCTTCCCCGCCGACCGCGAGCCCGAGCGTCTCCGTGCTTTCGTGCGTGACGATCGCGACAATGACCTGTCCGCCGGGCAGCGCAAGCGATACTTCGTCGTTGACGGTGCCGCGCTGGATCGCGCTGACCTTGCCGTACAACTGGTTGCGCGCGCTCGTCTTCATGCCGATGCGGCCGATCAGCTGCCAGTCGTCGCTGAATCCGGCAATCGCCGCGCCGGCGCGCTCCAGAAACAGCCGGTGCTCGCGCTCGACCGCGCGAAACGTGTCGATCAGCGTCCGCGCGCGCGGCGTGAGCGTGGTACCGCCGCCGCCCTTGCCGCCCGTCGAGCGGACGACGAGCGTCTCGCCGGCGAGGTTGTTCATCGCGTCGATGGCGTCCCACGCGGCCTTATAGCTCATGCCGATGGCTTTCGCCGCGCCCGTGATCGAGCCCGTGTCGCCGATCGCGGCGAGCAGCGCGATGCGTTGCGCGCCGCCGAGCGTCTGTTCGCCGGAACGAAACCAGACGGAACCGCCGAATTGCAAAGGGTCGTGGGAAGCGTCGTTGTGGTCAGTCGTCATGGCTCGCGCGCGTCGGCAAATGGCGGGTAAGAGTGCAAGCCATTATAGCGACGCGCACTTCGCCGAAAGCGCGCGAGCGGCCGTGCGAAAGCGTCAGAGCGCGTACTGCGCGATTCCGTTGCCGAACGACCAGTTCTCCTTCAGCACCTCGACGAGATTCACGAACACATCCTCGCGACGCACGCCCGGACTTTCGGCGAGATTGTCGGCGATGCGTTTGTAGAGCGCTTTCTTCTGGTCGACAGTGCGCGTGTTGTTTGCGGCGATCTGGATCAGCACGAGATCGTCGCTGCGCTCGATGTCCAGATAGTTGCGCCCATAGACGAAGTTGCTCGCGTCGTGCTCGGTGATGACCATGAAGATGTCGTCTTCGGGCACGTTGAAAACGTCGATCAGCGCGCGCTGGATGCCCTGCGTGAGCGCTTGACGGTAATCAACCGGCTTGCCGGCGCGCAGTGCGATTCGGGTGAGAGGCATGACGAACTCCTGAGTGAAGAGAAGGTGCATTCAGGTTAGTTCGCGCCTATCATAATGAACAGACATGCTTCTATATTTCATCCATTTACGTTTGAAATGAAAGTGCTCGATCTCGACGCCGTCCGTGCCTTTGTTCTCGTCGCCGATTTGCGCAGCTTCACGCGTGCCGCGGATGCGCTCGACACCACGCAATCCGCCGTCAGCCTCAAGCTGAAGCGGCTGGAAGCGCATGTCGGCAAGCAGTTGCTGGAGCGCACGCCGCGCGTCGTGCGGCTATCGGCGGATGGCGAGGCGTTCGTCGAAGGCGCGCGCGATCTGCTGACGGCGCACGACCGGGCGCTCGGCTCGCTGTCCGTGGACCGGCGGCGTCTCGCGTTGGGGTTGAGCGAGCATGTCGCGAGCGTCGACCTCGCGGGGATGCTCGCGCGCGTCAATGCGCACGATCCGGGGCTCGTGCTGGAACTGCATATGGGAATGTCGGTGGCGCTGCTTCAGCAGTACGACGAGCGGCGGCTCGACGCCGTGATCGTGCGCTCCGAGCCCGACGACATGCCGCGCGAGGACGGCCAGCTGCTCTTCACGGAGCCGCTGTCCTGGCTCGCGACGCCCGAATGGCAGCCGCGCACGGGCGAACCGCTGCCGCTCGCGCTGCTTGCCGCGCCTTGCAATGTGCGCTCGATCGCGTTGCGCACGCTCGACGGCGCGGGCATCGCGTGGCGCGAGGCGTTCGTCGGCGGCGGGGTGCCTGCCGTGGGCGCGGCGGCGGCGGCGGGACTCGCCGTGTCGCCGCTCGCGAGGCGCGTCGCGCCGCGCGGTCTCGTCGATTCGGGCGCGCGGCTTGGCTTGCCGCCGTTGCCGGAATCGCGCGTGACGCTGCATTCGCGCGTGCGCGACGCACGCTCGGCGGAAACGCTGCGCATCGTGACGAACGGGCTGACCGCCCAGTGACGCTTATTTGAGGATCGGCGGAAGCTCGCGCGACATGGCGCCGCCGCCGTTGGCCTGAGGCGCTGGAACGTCGGCGGGTTGCGCGGGCTTCGGCGTCGTCATCGCGACGACAGGTTTTGCGGGCGCGCCTTGGGTCCGGGCGTGGGTTTGGGCCTGGGCCCGGGTCTGGGTCTGGGCCCGGCGCGTCGCTACATGCGCTCCGCTCGCGTGCGCCGTTTTCATACCAGCGCCGGCAGCCACGCTAGCGGCCTTTTTCGGCGGCATTTTCGCGCCTGGCTTAACTGCTGCAGCTCTCGCGCCCGGCGCAGCCGCATGTCGATGCGCTTCCGTCGCGGCGCGAGAACCAACGGGGGCCGAGTGCTTCGAATGCGTGACGTGCCGGACGCCCGGCGCGGCCTCGGGCGGATTCCACACTTCCTTGTACTCGGCGCGTGCCGCCATCGACGCGCACAGCAAACCAACCGCCACCCCCAACCTGAATCCGAACGACACCGCCGCCTCCGCGCAAAAATTCGTGGCGCGGATTATACATGCGGACTTGCATTAATCCATATATGGACTAATATTTATAAAAAGTTCAACTCAGGACTCCATCATGTCTTCCGCCGCCCACATCTCGAGCGCCGAACGACCGCTGCGACGACCGCCCGCCGAACCCTCGATGGCGGACATGTCGGCCGCCGGTCTGCGCGCGTTCTTCGCCATTGCACGCGACTGGGAATTGAGCGCCGACGAGCAGATCGTCCTGCTCGGCTCGCCCGGCCGCTCGACGTTCTTCAAGTGGAAAAACTCGCCGCAAACGGCACGCCTCAACCGCGACACGCTGGAGCGGCTGTCCCTTCTGCTCGGCATCTACAAGTCGTTGCAAATCCTGCTGCCGCAGCCTGCCGCCGCCGATGCCTGGATCAAGCGCCCCAACAGCGCGCCGCCGTTCGGCGGCCGCCGTGCGCTCGACCGCATGCTCGCCGGCAATATCAGCGACCTCGTCGCCGTGCGCCAGTATCTCGACGCAATGCGAGGCGGCTGGGCGTGACTGAACCGCAATGGCAAGACCGCTGGCGCGTGGCATCGCTCGCCTGGACGCCCGCGTACCGCGTGATTCCGACTCGCTTTCCCGCCGTCAACCTGTTCGACCGTGTCGCATCGCCCGAAGACTTCGAAGCGCTCTACGCGCTCGAAGCGATGACCAACGACCGCGTGCGCACCGAAATCGGCGATCTCGATCTCGTGCCGCGCGACGAACGGCGCTTCGGTCCCGGCTACGGGCCGATCATGGCCGCGCTCACGCATCTGAATCCGCAAGGCAGCCGTTTTTCCGACGGCACGTATGGCGTGTTCTACTGCGCGCGCTCGCGCGAAACGGCGATCGCCGAAACGCGCTATCACTCGGGCCTCTTTCTCGCCGCGACCCAGGAACCGCCGATGCGTCAGCAGATGCGTCTCTACACGGTAATCGCGCAAGGCGAGGTCGTCGATCTGCGGGACATGGATTCAGCCGATGCATCGGTGCTGTCGCCGAACGACTATGCGCCCGGCCAGACGCTCGGCCGCGCGATCCGCGAGGCAGGCGCGCCGGGTATCGTCTATCCGTCGGTGCGGGATGCGGACGGCGAATGTCTCGCCGCGTTCAGAACGACGCTGCTGCGCGACTGTCATCACGCGGCGTATCTGGAATACAACTGGAACGGCAGCACCGTCGACATGGTGTTCGAGCTGAGCCGGGTCGGCTGACGCATCCGGCATGGGGTTCTACGCACGAGCGTCTACGGCAACGCAAGCGCCGACGCCCCGGCGGAGCGCGCCAGATCGACCGTGACCGACCAGCGCGTCGTCGTGCGCGCTTCGACGATCGTCAGCTTGCCGCCCGGCCCGAACGCGCCCGTGTCGATGAACACCTGCGCGCCGAACTGCTGCACTTCGCGCACGGGCGTATGCCCGCAATACGTCAGCGACAGGCCGCGCTGGCTCGCCGGATCGGACGTGCCCATCGCGAGGCCGCGGCCCCACAGCAGTTGCTGGCGAGTCTCGTCGGAGAAATGGTTTGCGTCGAGCTCGGCGTCGGTGCCGAGAAACTCCGCGTGCAGCACGTTGAAGCGGTCGTTGCCCGAACCGATCACACGCACGAGCGGCAGCGTGCGCAGCCGCTGCGCATACGCGCGCAACCGCTCCATCGGCACATGCGCGCTCCACAGGCCGCCGATGCCGTACCACCACTGCTTCTTCAGCCTGCCTTCAGCAACGGCGCACAGCGTGTCCTCGTGATTGCCGAGGACGGCATGAAACCACGGCTTGTCGAGCAGCGCGAGCGCCTCTTCGGACTGCGCGCCGCGATCGACCAGATCGCCGACGGAGAATAGCCGGTCGCGCGACGGATCGAATTCGATATCGCGTAGCAGAAAGCGCAGCGCATCGACGCAGCCATGCAGATCGCCGACCACGAAATCGCGTCCGTCGCGATTGACGTCGTGATGTTGGACGGTGGTGACAAGTGTGGAGTCCATGACGCAATGATAGTGCGAGCATGCAAGCGCTGTATGCGCGGCATCCCGCGTTCGTGCGCCTATCGTCAGCAAGACACGCTAGGGACGTCGTAGTGGGATTCGTGCGCCGCGCGCTGCGTCGCAGTCGCACTACTCGCGTTTCAAGCCGTCACTGCGGCATCGCGCGCAGCTTGCCGATCTGCGCGACACTGACGGTCGATTGCGGATTGCCGAACCGCTTCGTCACGTAGTTCGTGATCGCGGCGATCTGTTCGTCGCTCAGATCGCGGTCGAATGCCGGCATCAGGACGTCGGCGGCTTTGGTCGTGCGGCTCACGCCGTGCAGGATCACCATCGCGAGATTGTTCGCGTCGCTCGCGCCCGACACCGTGTTATGGATCAGCGACGGATACGCGCCCGGCGCGCTCGCGCCGACGCCCTCGCCCGTCCAGTTGTGGCACGTCGCGCAGTTGGCGAGGAAAAGTTGCGCGCCGTTCACACCATTCGTCTTCGTGCCGCGCAACGCGACGACGTCGCTCGCGGGCGCGCCCCATCCGGCCCGCGCGCGCGACTCGCCCTTGTCGAGCGGCTTGATGGCGCGCAGATACGTCGCGATCGAACGCAGGTCTTCCCGGTTCAGATACTGCGTGCTGTCCGCGACCACGTCGGCCATCGGCCCCGCCGCATTCGCGCGTCCAGGGGCAACGCCCATCGACAGATAGCCGATCACGTCCTGATCCGTCCACTCGCCGATCCCACTCGTCTTGTGCGGCGTGATGTTGTACGCGTGCCAGCCCGCCTGGATCGCACCTGAGAATCGTTCGCTCGTCTTGAGCCCTTGCGTGAAGTTGCGCGGCGTATGGCACTCCTCGCAGTGCGCGAGCCCCTGCACCAGGTACGCGCCGCGATTCCATTCGGCGCTTTGCTTCGGGTCGGGCACGAAGCGGCCTTCGTCGAAGTTCAGCAGATTCCAGAAGAACATCAGCCAGCGCAGGTTGAACGGAAAGCGCAGGCTGTTCGCGGGCGGCGTGTAGTGGACGGGCACCACCGTGTTCAGATACGCGCGAATCGCCTGCACGTCCAGTTCCGTGACTTTCGTGTACTCGACATACGGGAACGCCGGATAGAGCCGCTCGCCTTCCTTGCCGATGCCTTCGTGCATCGCGCGCATGAAGTCGGCGTCCGTCCAGCGGCCAATGCCCGTGTCAGGGTCGGTTGTGATGTTCGGCGTGTAGATCGTGCCGAACGGCGTATGAATCGCGAGGCCGCCCGCAAACGGACGGCCCTTGTCCGACGTGTGGCACGCAATGCAGTCGCCGACGCGCGCGAGGTACTCGCCGCGCTTGACGAGATCGGGACCGAAGCCGGTCACGCTGCCAGCGGGCGCGATGCCTGTGCCTGTGCCTGTGCCTGTGCCTGTGCCTGTGCCTGTGCCTGTGCCTGTGCCTGTGCCTGTGCCTGTGCCTGTGCCTGTGCCTGTGCTTCGGCGAGCGGCGCTTCGTCGTTGTGACGCGGGGCCGCGTCGTACGCTTCGAGCCACGCGAGATACAGCGCGAACAGCGAGAACGCCGCGGCGAGCGCCGCCATCTTCCATACCCGGCGGCGGCTTTTGAGCGCCGCGCGCCGGCCGCCCGAAAAAACCGTCGCGTCCAGGTTGCCGGTGCGTTCGCCTGGCTTGCGCGCGCGGGACATGTGCTGGTTCATCATGTGTCTTCGTGCGTTGGGTCAGAGTTCGCGCTTGAGCTTGTCGGCGAGCTTCAGCGACAGCGCCGCGATCGTCAGCGTGCAGTTCACGGAGCCTGCACCCGGCATCACGCCGCTGCCCGCGATGAACACATTCTGATGATCGTGCGTGCGGCAGTCGGGATCGACGACGGAATCGGCGGCATCGTTGCCCATGATCGTCGTGCCCATGATGTGATTGTTCGGCGCGAACGTATCGTCGAACGACACCTCCGTGCCGCCGAAGAGCCCCGCGATCTGCGCATACAGTTCGTGCGTGTGCGCGGCGCTTTTCTTCACGTAATCGTTGATCGAGTAGTAGATCTCGGGCTGCGCAATGCCGAGCGCGTCCTTGTGATCGGCGGAAGGCACGATGCGATTCTGCGGCTCGGGCAGATGCTCGTGGAAGCTGTTGACGACGACGAGGCGCGACGCGCGGTCGCGAATCTGCCGGTCGAGTTCGGCGCCCGTCAGGCCCTGTCTGAGCAGCGCGGATGTAATCGCGATCGTCGGCACGCCGTTCGACACATGCAGCTTCTTCGCCGCATAGTCCGAGCGGAACGCACCGTCACGGAAGTTCACCACCGACGTCATCTCCATCGGCCCACGCCCCGGCCACAGCGACTCGTTCGCGAGAAACGCGATGCCCGTGCCCGGATGGTCCATCAGATTGCGGCCGACTTGATCGGAGCTGTTGCCGATGCCATGCGGGAACTTGTCGGACGTCGACATCAGCATCAGCTTCGGCGTCTCGATGCCGTTCGCGGCGAGCACGAACAGCTTCCCCGTGATGCGCGTGCTGTTGCCGTTCGGGTCCTTGTAGTGAACGGCCGTGACGAGCCCCTTGTCGTCCGCTTCGATCCGGTAGACGACGGCTTGCGCAATCAGCTTCGCGCCCGCGCGCTCCGCCTTGTCGGCATGCACGATGCCGTTGTACATCGCGCCGATCGGACAGATCGGCATGCAGTTGTTGTTGCCGCAGCAGGTGGGCCGCGCATCATACGGACGGCTGTTGCGCGCGACGGGCTCGGGTACGACCTTGAAGCCGTTCGCGTTCAGCACGTCGGAGAAGCGCTGGTCCATGTACGACAGCGGCAAGCCCGCCATCGGATACGGCTTCGAGCGCGGCGAGCCGAGATCGATCGACGGGTCCGGCCCGGACACGCCCAGTTGCACTTCGGCCGCGTAGTACCACGGCTCGAGCGTTTCATACGGATACGGCCAGTCGCGGCCCACGCCGTACCGCTTCTTCAGTTCGAAATCCGATGGCAGCAGACGCCACGTCGCGGCGGCCCAGTGCCACGTGGTGCCGCCGACGAGCCGCAGGTACTGCGAGTTATACGGATAGTCGCCCTTCTGGATCAGATAGTCGTTCGCGGGCGAGTACTCGGGATGCGGCGCATAAGGCGTCGACGGATACGGCGTCGCGAAGTCCAGCTTCGCGGGCGAATTGCGGAAGTTCTCGACGATCTGCCCACGCTGCAGACGCGGCCCGGCTTCGAGCAGAATCACCGACGCGCCCGCGAGCGCCATCTGATGCGCGACGAGACCGCCCGCCACGCCCGAGCCGACTACGACGACGTCGGCGGAATTTGCGTTTGCCATCCTTGCCCTCTTCTTTGCCTTCTGCGGCTGGCTTGATCCGCTGGCTTATGTGTTGTTCACGGGTGTGGCAACCCGTCCGGAGACCCCGCCGCGCGTCGAAGGCAAGCGGCGTGCGAGACGTACGCGTGACGCTGCATGCGCAGCGCTCACGCATTCGAGGGTTTCCGGGTCCAGTAAAACGGCACGTCGCGGCAATACGACGGAATCGTCAGGATGTCCTTCACGGGCTCGAACATCAGTGCGCTTTCATACGCGATCACCTGGACGTTCGGCGAATCGCCGACGAGCCCCAGATACCACGCTCGCGTGATCGCGCTGACGGTCTTCGCGAGATTCGGCTGCTCGGCCTGCAATGCCTGCGTGACGGTATCGGACGGCACGCCGCCGTGGGTTTGCAGCCACGTATTGAGCGCGGCGACGTTCTGCGTGAACTGGCTGTCCGCCCTGGACAACGCTTTGTAAGCACGCTTGCCGAGCACGGGATCGAAGCTGGCATGCCCCGTGAGCTTGCCCGACAGCGCGATGAACGCATCGAAGCCGCCGCCCGCGGGCAGCGTATCGGCGTAGGCAGGCGAAATGCCCGCGAGGTGCGAAAGGCTCGCAAGGCCCACAACGGGACGGATGCCGCGCGCGGCACGATGGCTCGCCGCTGTTGAAAACGCAAAGCCTGCCGCCGATGCGAGCGCACCGAGCATCCACATGCGCCGGCGCGGCGAGCGCGCGATGAAGCCGGAACCCGAACCCGGGCTGTGATGGCAACCGCCCTGCGCGCCGTCGATGCCCGCCGCTTGCACCGCCTCATGAGCGGCCTCGCCGGCGTGCGCGGCATCCGTGCGCGCAGCGTGTTGTTCTACATCTGTCATTGGGGGCTCCAGATGATGTTTGTCTTTCGACGGGCGCGCGGCGTCCGGCTATTGGCCGAACCCTGCGAGCACGCCGTGCGTCCACCCCAATACTGGTCTTGCTGGTCTTGCGCCGCTGTCTTGCGGTCTCTTATCGTCGGGCGCATTCGAGCGCTTCGATCGGGGCCGTCCGCGCGGCGCCAGCGATTGCGCCACACATCCGGTAATTCCGGCGATGCCCGATCGTGATCGACGGCCTGTTGCGTGCTTCTAGCTTCTTGCTTCCTTTGCGCCCCGGGACAAGGCAACGCACCTCGTGAAAGCCGCATGCAAGGCCATTGAGCAAAACTGCGGGAAAACTATAACGTCCAGGTACCCTTTTCGACAAATCATGCTGCATGCAAACGTAGAATCGCCGCAACCTTTGGCATCGCTTCGCGACATGCCCTTGTCACAACATCCTGCCAGGAACGCGCGCCCATGAACGTCTATCCCCAGGTACTACGCAACCGCCCGCGCATGATGGCGGGCCTGCTTGTCGGCGTGCTGATCGGCGCGCTGCTCGCGGGCACGCAGATGCGCCCGATGATCCGCGTGCTCGTCTCGTGGGACGTCACCGTATGGACTTATCTTGCGCTGATGTGGATCGAGATGGCGCGCGCCGATCACGACCGCGTGCGCGAGATCGCGCAGCGCGAGGACGAGAACGCGACGGTCGTGCTGTTCATCATCTGTCTTGCGACGGTGGCGAGCATCGCGGCGATCGTGCTGGAGCTGGCGTCGTCGAAAGGCGGCTCCGGTTCGCAGGGGCCGGGCCTGTCGCATTACGTCGTGACGGCCGTCACGCTGATCGGCGCGTGGTTCCTGATACCGACCATCTTCACGCTGCACTACGCGCGTCTGCACTTCGCGACGGACAAGCAGGAAACGGCGCTGAAGTTTCCCGATCACAAGCTCGATCCGAACTACTGGGACTTCCTGTACTTCTCGTTCACGATCGCCGTCGCTTCGCAGACATCGGACGTCGTGCTGCGCTCGCGAGACATACGCCGCGCGGCGCTCGCGCAATCAGTTCTGTCGTTCTACTTCAACGTGGCCGTGCTCGGGCTGTGCATCAATATGGCGGCGGGGCTGCTCGGCTCGTAGCCCACATTTGCGGCAGGCGACGCTTCGCGCTTCGCATGCCGCGCCGGCCCGCTGCGCATTCGAGCGACGATGCCGAAACAACCTGCCATGTAACAGCCGGCGCACGACACGCCCGATTTACACGCCTTCCATTGAGCCGCGCATCGCCATTCATATGAACGCCGATGCGCGCGCGCCGTTTCAACGCGCCGTATCCGCCCGCGCCAGCCTTCGCCCGCGCGCGTGTCGCCTTGCCTGCCTTGCCGGCACGGCATCGGCTTCTGGCATAGCGCTTGCTGCTTTACCGCCTGCCGACGCATGCCGGACCGACGACATGACGCGCATCCTGTTCAGACCGGCTAGTCCGAATCAGACGCTTTGAACTGGCGCGCGGCATTTCGATCAATGCACTACATTGAGCAATACGCGCCGTCGCAGGACGCATCGCGCGGCATCCGGCTCTGAAGCCTAATAGGCGGTCGTGATCGTACGAATGTGCATCCACGCCGCAAAGCAGGACGAATCTGGAAACGACCGATGGAAGCTCCTCACGCTTATGCGCCGCGGATCTACTTTGTTCATTCCCCCCTCGTCGGACGGCTGGATGCGTGGCTCGCGCAGTTCGAACATGCCGCCGCGCTCGGTTTCGATCATGTGCTGATCGGCGGGCTGTTTCAGCCGGGACAGGCCGGGCACGCGCAGATCGTCAGCGATCACGCGCGGCTGCATCCCGCTTTCGCCACCGATCAATCCGCGCCCGACGTGCTGCACCGTCTCGCCGAATCCGCGAGCCGGCATGGGCTGACATTGCTCGTCGATCTCGTGATCGATCGCGCGGCCGCCGACGGCCAGCTCTACCACCAGCATCGCGACTGGTTTCATCCGTTCGAGCCGGAGGAAGCGCGGCTCGATCCGCGTCACGCGCGCCACGAGGACAACGTCGCGTATGCGAACTTCAGCAACGAGCAGGCCGCCGCGCCGCTGATCGACTGGTGGGCGCATACGCTCGATGCGCTCGCGGAAACGGGCATCGGCGGCTTCCGTTTCGATTCGCCGCATCGCGTGCCCGCCTTCGCATGGCGGCGTCTCGAAGATGCCGTGCGCTCGTCGCAACATCCGTCGACGCGCTTTCTCGCGGCGACGCCCGGACTCGCGCGCGCGGACATCGCGGCGCTCGAAGGCGTGGGCTTCGATGCCGTGTTTACGTCGTCGCGGTGGTGGGACTTTCGCGCGCCATGGCTCTTCGACGAGCACGCGGTGCTGATGCGCGTCGGTTCGCCCGTCGCGTTTCCCGAAGCGCCGTACGGCACGCGGCTCGCCGCCGACCTCTCGCACGTGCACGATTCGGCCATCGTCGAGCGCGCGTACCGTCGCGCGCTGCTGACGGCGGCATCGACGGGCACCGGCTGGCTGATGCCGACGGGCTTCGAGTACGGCATCGCCGAGCCGATCTCGCACACGCTCGGCAACGCCGACGAATACGCGAGCAAGCGCGCTGCGGCGCGCTTCGATCTCTCCGAGCGCGTGCGCCACGCGAACGCCGTTTCCCGCGACACCTGGCCGCTACAGACGAACGGCGAGCTGTGCTCGCTGTCGAGCCCCGACACACACGCGACGATCCTGATGCGCGGCGATCAGCGCGATCTGCGCAACGCGGGCGAAGCCGTGCTGATCGCGATCAATCCCGAACTCGGCATGCCCGTGCACGTCGATCCCGCGCGCTTTCTCGACGGCGTGCCCGGCAGCTTCACACGCTTCGTGCCGCTCGGCACGGAGACGCGCAGCGCGCCGCAGCCGCTTGGCTCCTTCACGCTAGCGCCGGGCGCCTGCCGCCTGTTTCGCGCCGTCGCTGAAAAGCCTGTGCTGCTCGCGCCGCCCATCGACAAGAAGCACGACGACAAGACCTCCGGACACAAGAGCGTGCTGGACGCGATCGCGACGTCGCGCGTGGCGATCGAAAGCGTGTCGCCCGCCGTCGATCATGGGCGCTTTCCGGCGAAGCGGATCGTCGGCGAACGCGTGCCCGTCACGGCGGCCGTATTCGCGGAAGGCCACGACAAGATCGCGGCCGCCGTCATCTGGCGCGCCGCCGACGAAACAGCATGGCACGAAGTACCGATGACGCCCGCGCAGCCCGCCGGCAACGACATCTGGGAAGCGCGCGTTCCGCTCGAACGCATCGGGCGGCACGAGTTCACGGTGATCGCGTGGCGCGACGACTTCGCGTCGCTCGCCGATCACATGCAGAAGAAGCTGAAGGCCGATCAACCCGTCGATCTCGAACTCGAAGAGGCGAAGCATCTGTTCGCGCTCGCGCTGGCCGAAGCGGAAACGGCCGACGGCTCGCAGCCGCAGCAACTCGAAGAGATCACGAGGGAGTTCATGAAGGCCGATACAGGCGAACGGCTCGCGATCGTGCTCGCGCCGACGACGGCGCAGGCGTTCGCGGCCGCGCGTCACCGGCCGGGCCTGTCGCGCGATCCCATCGTTTATCGGATCGACGCCGAACGCGCGGAGGCGCGCTTCGGCAGCTGGTACGAGATCTTCCCGCGCTCGATGAGCGACGACGAGCATCGTCACGGCACGTTCGACGATGTGATCGCGAAGCTGCCGCGCATCCGCGACATGGGCTTCGACGTGCTCTACTTTCCGCCGATCCATCCGATCGGCCTCGCCAATCGCAAGGGGCGCAACAACACGCTGACGGCGAAGCCCGACGACGTCGGCAGCCCGTACGCGATCGGCGGCGAAGCGGGCGGCCACGATGGTGTGCATCCGCAGCTCGGCACGCTCGACGATTTCAGGCGGATGCTCGCCGCCGCGCACGACGAGGGCCTCGAAATCGCGCTCGATTTCGCGATTCAATGCTCGCCCGATCACCCGTGGCTCAAGCGACATCCGACATGGTTCGCATGGCGTCCCGACGGCACGCTGCGCTACGCGGAAAATCCGCCAAAGAAGTATCAGGACATCGTGAACCCGGACTTCTACGCGCGCGACGCGAAGCCCGATTTGTGGATCGCGCTGCGCGACGTGATCCTGTTCTGGATCGATGCGGGCGTGCGCATTTTCCGCGTCGACAATCCGCACACGAAGCCGTTCCCGTTCTGGGAATGGATGATCAACGACGTGCGCTCGCGTCATCCAGACGTGATCTTTCTCTCGGAAGCGTTCACGCGCCCGCGCGTGATGGCGCGGCTCGCGAAGCTCGGCTTCTCGCAGTCGTACACGTACTTCACGTGGCGCGAGTCGAAGCGCGACTTCACCGAGTATCTGACGGAGCTCACGCAGACCAATCTGCGCGAATTTTTCCGGCCGAATTTCTTCGTCAACACACCGGACATCAACCCGCGTCACTTGCAGGCTCAGGGACGTCCGGGCTTTCTGATCCGCGCCGCGCTCGCGACGATGCTCTCGGGACTCTGGGGCGTCTATAGCGGCTTCGAGCTGTGCGAAGCGGCCGCGCTGCCGAACAGCGAAGAGTATCTGGACTCGGAGAAGTACCAGATCCGCGCGTGGGACTGGAACCGGCCCGGCAACATCGTCGGTGAGATCACGGAACTGAACCGTATCCGCCGCACGAATCCGGCGCTGCACACGCATCTGAATCTCACGTTTCTGCCCGCGCACAACGATCACATCCTGTTCTTCGAAAAAGCCACCGAGGCGCGCGACAACGTGATCGTCGTCGCGATCAATCTCGATCCGTACAACGAACAGGGCGCCGATATCGAACTATCGTGGGCAACGTTCAACCGCTGGGGCCTGCACGATCACGCAGCCATCGACGTGATCGACCAGATGACGGGCGAGCGGTTTCAATGGCATGGCAGATGGCAACACGTGCGGCTCAATCCCGGCTTGAGGCCCTTCGCGATCTGGCGCATTGCGCCGGCGGGCGGCCTGCCGCGCGATGAGGTTCCCGAAGACACAGAGCCGACCGCCAACGACACACTGATCAACGAATTGCAGGTGCGATATGAAACGTGACGATCCCGCGGAAAGCACGTCGCAAGCGCATATCACCGATACGACGGCCGCCGTGCCCGAGAAACCTCGCAAGGCGCGCCGCGGCAAGGTCTCGATGCTCGCCGACGATCCGCTCTGGTACAAGGACGCGATCATCTACCAGGTGCACATCAAGTCGTTCTTCGATGCGAACAACGACGGCGTGGGCGATTTCCCTGGTTTGATCGCGAAGCTCGACTACATCGCTGAACTGGGCGTGAGCGCAATCTGGCTGCTGCCGTTCTATCCGTCGCCGCGCCGCGACGACGGCTACGACATCGCCGATTACAGGAACGTGCACCCCGATTACGGCTCGATCGGCGACGTCAAGCGCTTCATTCAGGAAGCGCACGCGCGCGGCCTGCGCGTAATCACCGAGCTCGTCATCAACCACACGTCCGACCAGCATCCGTGGTTCCAGCGCGCGCGCCGCGCGAAGCCCGGCTCGAATCATCGCAACTACTACGTGTGGTCCGACACGGACAAGAAATACGAAGAGACGCGCATCATCTTCATCGACGCGGAGCCGTCGAACTGGACACACGATCCCGTCGCGGGCCAGTACTACTGGCATCGCTTCTATTCGCACCAGCCCGACCTGAACTTCGACAATCCCGCCGTGATGCGGGAAGTGCTGCAGGTGATGCGCTTCTGGCTCGACATGGGCATCGACGGTCTGCGGCTTGATGCCGTGCCGTATCTCGTCGAGCGCGAAGGCACCAACAACGAGAATCTGCCGGAGACACACGCGGTCCTGAAGAAGATCCGCGCGACCATCGACGCCGAGTACCCGAACCGTATGCTGCTCGCCGAAGCGAACCAGTGGCCGGAAGACGTGCAGGAATACTTCGGCGACGAAGACGAATGCCATATGGCGTTCCACTTCCCGCTGATGCCGCGCATCTACATGTCGATTGCGAGCGAGGACCGCTTCCCGATCACCGACATCATGAAACAAACGCCGGATCTCGCCGAAACGAACCAGTGGGCGATCTTCCTGCGCAATCACGATGAACTCACGCTCGAAATGGTCACGGACTCCGAGCGCGACTACTTGTGGAACACGTACGCGAGCGACCGGCGCGCGCGGCTGAACCTCGGCATCCGCCGCCGGCTCGCGCCGCTGATGGAGCGCGATCGCCGTCGCATCGAACTGATCAATTCGCTGCTGCTGTCGATGCCGGGCACGCCCGTCATCTATTACGGCGACGAGCTCGGCATGGGCGACAACATCCACCTGGGCGACCGCGACGGCGTGCGCACGCCGATGCAATGGTCGTCCGACAGAAACGGCGGCTTCTCGCGCGCCGACCCCGAACAGCTCGTGCTGCCACCCGTGATGGGCGCGCTGTATGGATTCGATGCCGTCAACGTCGAAGCGCAGAGCCGCGATCCGCATTCGCTGCTCAACTGGACGCGCCGCATGCTTTCGACGCGCCGCTCGAAGCACACGTTCGGACGCGGCACGATCCGCTTCCTGAAGCCGAGCAACCGCAAGATTCTCGCGTATCTGCGCGAGCTGCCCGGCGAGCCGCCCATTCTGTGCGTCGCGAACCTGTCGCGCGCGCCGCAAGCCGTCGAGCTCGACCTGTCCGAATTCAACGGCGCGGTGCCCATCGAAATGACGGCGGACTCCGTGTTCCCCGCGATCGGGCAACTGACCTATCTGCTGACGTTCCCGCCGTACGGCTTTCTGTGGTTCCTTCTTTGCGAAGACGGAGGCCGCCCGACATGGAGCCAGGCGCCGTCCGAACCGCTGCCCGACTTCGTGACCATCGTGATTCGCGAAGGGCAAACGGGCCCGACACCCGAGAACGTGCGGCTGCTCGAATCGGAAGTGCTGCCGTCTTGGCTCGGGCGGCGGCGCTGGTTTGCATCGAAGGATCAGAAGATGCATGCGGTGCGGCTCGCCGCGCTCACGACGATTCCCGAAGCGGGCTTTGCGTTCACGGAACTCGAAGCGGATGTCGGCAAGCACACCGAGCGTTACGTGCTGCCGATCGCAATCACATGGGGCGCCGACACGACGACACCGCTCTTCATGCAACTGGCGCTTGCGCGCGTGCGGCGCGGCCGCACTGTCGGCCATCTGACGGATGCGTTTTCGCTGCCGCAATTCGCGTATGGCGTGCTGCGCAAGCTGCGCGAGCGCGCCGCCGTGCCGACCGTGCAGAAGAGCACGATCCACTTCATGCCGACCGACCGTTTCGCCGAACTCGATCTCAGCGACCAGCCCGAAATCCGCTGGCTCGCCGCCGAGCAAAGCAACAGCTCGCTCGTGATCGCCGACAAGATCGTGCTCAAGCTCGTGCGGCGTCTGTTGAAGGGCACGCATCCCGAAGCGGAGATGAGCCGCTATCTGACGCAGCTCGGCTATGCGAACACGGCGCCGCTGTACGGCGAAGTCGTGCGCATCGATCCCGAGGACGTGCCGCATACGCTGTGCATCCTGCAAGGCTTCGTCGAAAACCAGGGCGATGCATGGAACTGGGCGCTCGACACGCTGCGCCGTTCCGTCGACGAGCTCGCGCTCGCCGTCGAAAGCGGCGATGCGAATCAGGCGAACCAGGACCGCGTGAACGAGGAAGAGGCGATCGAAGGCTACGCGTCGTATATGGGCATCATCGGCAAGCGCCTGGGCGAACTGCACGTCGCGCTCGCGACGCCTTCCGACAATGCCGCGTTCGCGCCCGAACCCGCCGATCCGGGCCACGTGCAGGCGTGGATCGACGGCACGCAGACGATGCTCGCGACCGCGCTCGAATTGCTCGAGAAGAACGTCGAGCATCTGACGGAAGACGGCGCGCTGCTCGGGCGCAGCATTCTCGATCGCAAGGACAAGCTGGTCGAAGCCGTCGCGAACCTCGTGAAGCCCGACGCGCATGCGCTGCGCACGCGCATTCACGGCGACTTCCATCTGGGCCAGGTGCTCGTGTCGCAAGGCGACGCGTTTCTGATCGACTTCGAGGGCGAGCCCGCGCGCGAACTCGAAGAGCGCCGTGCGAAGTCGAGCCCGTTGCGCGATGTGGCGGGTCTGCTGCGTTCGCTGTCGTATGCGAGCGCCGCCGCGCAATCGTCGACGGAAGCCGCGCCGCAAATCACGGCCGACCGCAAGCGTGCCCTCTTCGACCGCTTCCGCCAGGCCGCCGCCGAAGCGTTCCTCGACGAGTACCGTGCCGCGACGGAAGCTGCATCGCAGCCGCTCGTCGCGCCGGAGCACGAACAGGCGCTGCTCGATCTGTTCCTGATCGAGAAAGCCGCCTACGAAATCCGCTATGAAGCAGCCAACCGGCCCGCGTGGCTCAGCTTGCCGGTGCGCGGGCTCGCGGCGCTGACGAGCCGCCTGCTCGGCGACACGGGCGCGCCGCCGGAGCCGCCCGCTGACGACTCCGCGCCTCCCGCCGCATCGGAGGGTGACTATGAGTGAGCAACACGACGTTCAGCTTGAAGCGGCCGGTCTGCATCGTGTGGACCTGGATGCGCTCGTCGATGCGCGCCATCACGATCCGTTCTCGCAGCTCGGCATGCATCACACGAGCGCCGGTCCCGTCGTGCGCGTGATGCAGCCGAACGCGGCGCGCGTGTCGGTGATCGCGCGCGACGACGGCAGACTGCTCGGCGAACTGGAGCCGCTGCATCCGGGCGGCCTGTTCGCGGGCCCTGTCAGCGAGGCCGTGCCGTATCGCTTGCGGATCGACTGGCATGGTCCCGTTCAGGAAATCGAGGACACGTATTCGTTCGGCCCCGTGCTCGGCGACGAGCCGTTGCAGCGCGTCGCGTGGGGCGATCCGTATGCAGTGCTCGAATGCCTCGGCTCGCGGCCTTACACGATGGACGGCGTGCCGGGCGTGCGCTTTGCCGTGTGGGCGCCGAATGCGCGGCGCGTCTCCGTGGTGGGCGACTTCAACGCGTGGGACGGCCGCCGGCATCCGATGCGGATGCGGCATCAGGCGGGCGTGTGGGAACTGTTCGTGCCGCGTATCGGCGCGGGCACGCGCTACAAGTACGAGATGCTGACGCGCGACGGCCATCCGTTGCCGCTGAAGGCCGACCCTTGCGCGATGCAAACGGAGAAGCCGCCCGCGACGGCCTCCGTGGTTGCGCATGTCGATGACGTCGAGCGCTTTGCGTGGACGGACGGCGACTGGATGCAGACGCGCGCGGCGAAGCAGACGGTGCAATCCGCGATCTCGATCTACGAGGTGCATGCGGAGTCGTGGCTGCGTATCGCGGAGGAAGGGCATCGCGGGCTCGACTGGTCCGAGCTTGCGGACCGTCTGATTCCATACGCGAAGGAGATGGGTTTCACGCATATCGAGTTCATGCCGATCGCCGAGCATCCGTTCGGCGGATCGTGGGGGTATCAGCCGTTGTCGCAATTCGCGCCGTCGGCGCGCTTCGGCACGCCGGAGCAGTTCGCGGGCTTCGTGAACCGCGCGCACGAAGCGGGGCTCGGCGTGATACTCGACTGGGTGCCCGCGCACTTTCCGAATGATTCACATGGGCTCGTGCAATTCGACGGCACCCCGCTCTACGAGCACGCCGATCCACGCGAGGGCTATCACCAGGACTGGAACACGATGATCTACAACCTCGGACGCAACGAGGTCAGCGCGTTCCTGATCGCATCGGCGCTTGCGTGGCTCAAGCGTTATCACGTCGACGGATTGCGCGTCGACGCCGTGGCATCGATGCTGTATCGCGACTACTCGCGCGCAGCGGGCGAATGGGTGCCGAATATCTATGGCGGCCGCGAGAACCTCGAATCGATTGCGTTCCTGAAGCGGCTGAATCATGAAGTGCAGCATATGCCGGACGTGCATGGCGCGATCACGATTGCGGAGGAGTCGACGGCATGGCCTGGCGTGACGGCGCGCACGGAGGACGGAGGACTCGGCTTCCAGTTCAAATGGAACATGGGGTGGATGCACGACACGCTGCACTACATGCATGAGGACCCGATCAATCGCCGATGGCATCACCACAACATGACGTTCGCAATGGTGTATGCGTACTCGGAGAAATTCGTGCTGCCGCTCTCGCATGACGAGGTCGTGCATGGCAAGGGATCGTTGCTCGGCAAGATGCCTGGCGACCGGTGGCAGAAGTTTGCGAATCTGCGAGCGTACTTCGCGTTCATGTGGACGCATCCTGGCAAGAAGCTAATGTTCATGGGCGGCGAGTTCGGTCAGATGGCCGAATTCGATCACGACGGCTCGCCGCATTGGCATCTGCTCGACGACGACTTGCACCATGGCGTGCAAAGGCTCGTGCGTGATCTGAACCGTCTGTATCGCGAGGAGCCTGCGTTGCATCGGCTCGATTCGGAGCCTGGCGGGTTCGAGTGGATCGTCGGCGACGACACGGGGAATTCTGTGTTTGCGTGGCGGCGCGTGGATGGCGCGGGGCGCGAGCTCATCACCGTTTGCAACTTCACGCCGGTGCCGCGACAGGGATATCGGGTTGGCATGCCGCGTCCGGGGCGTTGGGTCGAAGTCGTGAATACCGATGCGGGTGTTTATGGCGGGTCGAATGTGGGGAATGCCGGTGTGATCTATACGGAAGAGGTGGCGGCGCATGGACGGCCGCAGTCGGCTTCGTTGATCTTGCCGCCGTTGGGGACGGTAGTACTCCGGGCGGATTAATTATTCTCTGCGAGGCTGTTTGGGTTTTTGGCTTGCCGTTGCTTTGCCCTTAACGCGGGCGTCTGCGATTTTTTTGGTTTGCCTTGCACTTTGCGGGCATCCGCGATGCATTGGTTTGCTTTGCACTTCGCGGGCATCCGCGATGCGCCTCGCGGCGCGGGCGTTGCCCCTGTGCGGGGCGGCACTCACTTTCTTTGCCGCCGCAAAGAAAGTAAGCAAAGAAAGCGGGCTCACACCGCCAGTGCTTGACGTTTACCCACGGGCTCTCAACGGCCCCGTGCTTCACACCGCAATGTGCTCGCTGATGTTCGTTGCCAACGCGCTACTTGAACGCCTCACCCGCTTCATGCGCGTGTGGCACAGCTAAGGGCATCGAACGTTTCAGCGGCGCATCTCGGTAGTGAATATGGGTTGCTGTGCCGCACAGGACGCCGCCCGCACTTGTAGCGCATTGAGTAACGAGGGGTGTCCTGTGTGGTGCGAATGCCTACACACAGTTTGCCGCAAAGGGGCCGGGGATATTCGATGTCGCGGGCCGCAATTCGGGTACTCGATGCAGGTGAGGCGCTTGGTAGTGCGTTGGCAACGAACATGGGCCAATACGCTGCCGTGTGAACGATGGGGACGTTGAGGGCCCGTGGGTAACAAATAGCACTAGCGGTGTAAGCGGCTTTCTTTTGCCTACTTTTCTTTGCCGCTGCAAAGAAAAGTAGGTGCCGCCCCGCACAGGGGCAACGCCCGCGCCGCGAGGCGCATTGCGGATGCCCGCGATAAGGGCAAGGCAACGAACGCATACGCGGATGCCCGCGAAGAGCAAAGCGAACCCAAAAAAATCGCAGACGCCCGCGATAAGGGCAAAACAGCAGTCGCAGACAAAGTGAAATACGCAACAGCAGTCGCAGACAAAAAAGGAAAACCATGTCCCATGTACTACCAGACCGACTGTTGCCGGGCAACCCATACCCCCTGGGTTCGAGCTGGGATGGCTTGGGCGTGAACTTCGCGGTCTTCTCCGCGAACGCGCAACGAATCGAACTGTGCCTGTTCGAGCCGACAGGCAGAAAGGAACTCAAACGCTACGCACTGCCCGAATGCACCGACGAGATATGGCATGGCTATCTGCCCCACGCGCACCCCGGCGCCGTCTACGCGTTCCGGGCCCACGGCCCCTATCAGCCGCAAAACGGGCATCGTTTCAATCCGCACAAGCTGCTGCTCGACCCCTACGCGAGAAAGCTCATCGGTCAGTTCAGATGGTCGGACGCACTCTTCAGCTATCGCGTCCATTCGAACAGAATGGACCTGTCGATCGACCGGCGAGACTCGGCGCCCGCCATGCCGAAGTGCGTCGTCGTCGACGAAGCGTTCGACTGGTCCCACGACAAGCGCCCCAACGTGCCGTGGAACGAAACCGTCATCTACGAAACGCACGTGCGCGGCGCATCGATGCTGCGCAAGGATCTGCGCGCGCCGGAACGCGGCACGTTCGCAGCGCTCGCGTCGCCGGAATTCATCGAGCATCTGCTCAAGCTCGGCGTCACGGCCGTCGAACTGCTGCCCGTTCACGCGTTTCTCAACGACCGCTTTCTCGTCGAGCGCGGACTGCGCAATTACTGGGGCTACAACACGGCCGCGTTCTTCGCGCCGGAGCCGTCGTATCTGGCCGCGCACCGGCTCGACGAAATGCGCATCGCCGTCCGTCAACTGCACGCGGCGGGAATCGAGGTGATACTCGACGTCGTCTATAACCACACGTGCGAAGGCAATGAAATGGGCCCCACCGTGTCGTGGCGCGGACTCGACAACGCCAGCTACTATCGCCTCATCCCCGGCGACGAGCGACATCACATCAACGACACGGGCTGCGGCAATACGCTCAACCTGCCTCACCCGCGCGTGCTGCAAATGGTGATGGACTCGCTGCGCTACTGGTCGACGGCCTTCAATATCGACGGCTTTCGTTTCGATCTCGGCGTCACGCTCGGACGCGAGCACTCGGGCTTCGATCCCGGCTCGGGCTTCTTCGACGCCATGCGTCAGGACCCCATCTTGTCGCAGCGCAAGCTGATCTCCGAGCCGTGGGACATCGGCCCCGGCGGCTATCAGCTCGGCAATCATCCGCCCGGCTTCGCCGAATGGAACGACCGTTTCCGCGATTCCGTGCGCCGCTTCTGGCGCGGCGACGCCGGCATGCGGCCCGATCTCGCCGCGCGTCTGACGGGATCGGCGGATCTCTTCAACCGGCGCTTTCGCAAGCCGACGGCGTCGATCAACTTCGTCGCGTCGCACGACGGCTACACGCTCGCCGATCTCGTCTCGTACACGCAAAAGCACAACGAGATGAACGGCGAGAACAACAACGACGGCCACAACGAAAACTGCAGCTCGAACTGGGGCGTCGAAGGCCCGACCGACGATCCCTCCATCGCCGAAACGCGCGAACGCGTCGCACGCTCGCTGATCGCGACGCTCTTCATCGCGCTCGGCACGCCGATGATGCTCGCCGGCGACGAAATGGGCCGCACCCAGCGCGGCAACAACAACGCGTACTGCCAGGACAACGAAATTTCGTGGATGGACTGGGAACGCGCCACGCTCCCGCACGGGCGCACAATGACCGCGTTCTTCGCGCGCATGATCGCCTTGCGCAAACAGCACCCGCTGTTGCGCGAAAACCGTTTCCTGTTCGGCGATCGCGAAGTGCTGCCCGGTCTTTACGACGTCGGCTGGTTCGACGAGCACGGTGAGGCGCTGACGATCGAAGCATGGCAGGACCCCGAAGGCCGCGCGTTCACGCTGCGGCGCGCCGGCCCGGGCCTGAACGAAGAAACGGAAGTATTGTTGATGATGTTGAACGCGTCGGCGGCGGCCGTGCGCTTCACGCCGCCCCCGCCGCACCTGGAATGGCACGTGCTCATCGATACGTCTGACCCGCAAGCGCCGCCCGCTCCCCTCGCGGCGCCCGATCTGGAAGTCGCGGCGCACAGCATGGCTGTGCTCGCGGCGCAGCCCACGGGCGACGCGGACTGGCAGGCGAGCTGGCGCGCGGGCGCGCAGTACGGCCCGCGTCTGTTGACGGCGCTGCCGCCGGACCCCGGCACGTCGATGCCGGACCCGGAGCCATCCGAACGGGCGCACGAATGAACACGCGAACGAACGCACGAATATGAGCACACGAACGGGCCCGTCAATGAGCACACGAATGAGCACATCGATGAGCACGCCGATGAATGGTGACAATCATGCATGAACGTCCGATCGACCCTCACGCGCATCATCACGCGCACTGCCTGCCGTTCGGTGCGCAGCTGCTCGGCGCGGCGAGCGCGAAACCGCGCACGCGCTTCAGGCTGTGGGCGCCGTCGTGCGCGAAGGTGCAGGTGATGATCGAAAGCGGCCCCGCGCAGGGCCTGCTCGACATGAGCGCGACAGGCAACGGCTGGTTCGAAACGGAAGCCGGATGCGGCGCGGGCACGCTGTATCGCTACAAGCTCGACGGCGCGCTGATGGTGCCCGACCCCGCGTCGCGCTTCCAGCCGCAGGACGTGCACGGCCCGAGCGAGGTGATCGACCCGCGCGCCTACCACTGGCAGCACACGCACTGGAGCGGGCGCCCGTGGGAAGAGATGGTGCTGTACGAGCTGCACGTCGGCGCGCTGGGCGGCTACGCGGGCGTGATGACGCGCCTGCCCGAGATCGCGGCGCTCGGCGTCACCGCAATCGAGCTGATGCCGCTCAACGACTTTCCGGGCCAGCGCAACTGGGGCTACGACGGCGTGCTGCCGTATGCGCCCGACTCCGCGTATGGCCGCCCCGACGACCTGAAAGCGCTGATCGACGCCGCGCACGGCCTCGGCCTCGCCGTTTTCCTCGACGTGGTCTACAACCACTTCGGTCCGGACGGCAATTATTTGCAGCAGTATGCGAAGCCCTTCTTCCGCGAAGGCACACATACGCCGTGGGGCCCCGCGATCGACTTCGAGCGCAGCGAAGTGAGCGAGTTCTTCAGCGACAACGCGCTCTACTGGCTCAACGAATATCGGATCGACGGCCTGCGCCTCGACGCCGTGCATGCGATCGACAACGACACGTGGCTGCGCGGTTTCGCCGATCACGTGCGCGCGCATATGCAGCACGGACGTCACGTGCATCTCGTGCTCGAAAACGAGCGCAATACGGCGAACCTGCTCGACACGCACTTCACCGCGCAATGGAACGACGACGCGCACAACACGCTGCACGTGCTGCTGACGGGCGAGCACGAAGGCTATTACGCCGCTTACGCCGATCAGCCGGTCCATAAGCTCGCGCGGATACTCGGCAGCGGCTTCGGCTATCAGGGCGATCCTTCGCCCATCCACCACGGCAAGCCGCGCGGCCAGCCGAGCGGCCATCTGCCGCCCGCGTCGTTCGTGATGTTCCTGCAGAACCACGATCAGATCGGCAATCGCGCGATGGGCGACCGTCTGCGCGCGCTGTGCGCCGACGACGCGCTGCTCGCCGCGACGGGCCTGCTGCTGCTGTCGCCGCAAATTCCGCTGCTGTTCATGGACGAAGAGTACGGCTCGAAGCAGCCGTTCCTGTTCTTCACCGACTACACAGGCGATCTCGCGAACGCCGTGCGCGAAGGACGCCGCAAGGAATTTGCGCGCTTCTCCGCGTTCGCCGACGAAAAGCGCCGCGCGCAGATTCCCGATCCGAACGATCCGCAGACGTTCGCGAAGTCGTCGCCGCCCGCCGCGCGCAGCAACGACACGCCCGACGACAACGAAGCGTTCGAATGGATGCACTTCTACAAGTCGGCGCTGGCCGTGCGCGCGAAGCTGATCGCGCCGCGCCTGCAGCGCGCGAAGCCGCTCGGCGCGGCCGTGCTGAAGGCGAACGGCGGACACGATGCGAACGCGCTCGTCGCGCGCTGGAAGCTCGATGACGGCGAGACGCTGTCGATCGCATTGAATCTCGGCAACGAAGCGGTGCGGCTCGAAACCCAGCCCGAGGGCAAGGTGATCTTCGAGACGCCGCCGCGCGTGCGTGATCGCGTCGATGCGGGCGAGCTGCCGTCGAATGCGTTCGTCGCATGGCTGACGGGCGACGTCTGCGAGTACGCGGTCGGTCACGACGCGCGCAAGAACGCCGACGCCGATTACGCGGCATGGGACCAGAGTACGGCGCCAAAGCGCCAGCTCTCGTCCACCGCTTTGCATGGGACCAGAGTAGGTGCTCTGCATGGGGCTGGAGAAGGTGCTAAAGCACTGGCTCCAGCCGACAGCTCAAGCGCCAACTCTGGTCGACCGCTTTGCATGGGACCAGAGTAAGGTGCTCTGCATGGGGCTGGAGAAGGTGCTAAAGCACTGGCTCCAGCCGACAGCTTAAGCGCCAACTCTGGTCGACCGCTTTGCATGGGACCAGAGTAAGGCGCTCTGCATGGGGCTGGAGAAGGTGCTAAAGCACTAACTCCAGCCGACCGCTAAAGCGCCAACTCTGGTCGACACAGGAGTGACACGTTTGGCCACTACCCGACGCCCCGGCATGCCCGTCGACAGCCTCGCCGCGCGCGCAGGCTTCGAGGTCGAATGGGAAGACGCGCATCGCAGGAAACAGCGCGTGCCCGACAGCACGCTCGCCGTGCTGCTCGAACGCATGGGCCTGCCTTGCGCGAGCGCCACGCAGGTCCGCCAGAGCACGGCCGCGCTCGAAGCCGAACTGTCCGGCCGCAAGCTGCCGCCGCTGATGACGGTCGAATGCGGGCGCGGCATCGCGTTGCCCGCCGCCGCGATCAAGTCGGGCAGCCACTACCGGATCGAACTGGAAAGCGGCTCGCTGATCGACGGCCGCTTCACGGCGCCCAAGGGCGAAGCGGCGCTGCTCTCGCCGATCGACGAGCCCGGCTATCACACGCTCGTGCTCAACGATCACCGGATGACGCTCGCCGTCGCGCCCCCGCGCTGCTACACCGTCGCCGATGCATGGCACGCGATGCACGGCGACGACGCCAGCCCGCCGCCGCTGTGGGGCATCGCCGCGCAGATCTACGGCTTGCGCCGGATCGGCGACGGCGGCATCGGCGACTACACGGCGCTCGCGACGCTTGCGATCGAAAGCGCGAAACGCGGCGCGCATGCGCTCGCGATCAGCCCGACGCACGCGATGTTCAGCGCGCTGCCGAAAAGCTTCAGTCCGTATTCGCCGTCGTCGCGATTGTGGCTGAACGTCACGCATATCGATCCCGCCGCCGTGTTCGGTGCGCAAGCCGCGCAAGCCGCGCTCGATGCAGCGGGCGCCGCCGATGCCTGGACGCAACTGGAACCGCTGCCGCTGATCGACTGGAAAACGGCGATCCCGCTGAAGCTCAAGATGCTGCGCGTGCTGTTCGAACGCTTCTGCGCAAACGAGCGCGCGCAAGATCTGCCGCGCGCGCTGGAATTTCACGGCTTCTGCGAGCGCGGCGGCCGCGCGCTCGAAGACCATGCGCGCTTCGAAGCGTTGCATGCGTTCCAGTTGCAGCACGGAGGCGAAGGCTACTGGCGCAAGTGGGCCGAGCGGCTGCAAGATCCGCGCAGCCCCGAAGTCGAGGCGTTTGCGAACGAGCATCGGCATGAAGTCGAGTTCCATCTGTTCTTGCAATGGCTCGCCGCGAAGGGCCTGTCGCACGCACAGCATGCGGCGCGCGATGCGGGCATGGCCGTCGGACTGATTGCGGATCTCGCCGTCGGCTGCGACAGCGCGGGCTCTCACGCCTGGTCGTATCGCGACGACATGCTGCAAGGCGTCTCCGTCGGCGCGCCGCCCGATCTGTTCAACCAGGCGGGTCAGGCGTGGGGCCTCACGACCTTCTCGCCGCGCGCGATGCGCAACCAGGGCTTCTCCGCGTTTATCGACATGCTGCGCACCGCGTTCGCATACGCGGGCGGCATCCGCATCGATCACATCCTCGGCTTGCGTCGGCTGTGGCTCGTGCCCGAAGGCGAGCCCGCGAAGAACGGCGCGTATCTGCGCTATCCGCTCGAAGACATGCTCCGGCTGATCGCGCTCGAATCGTGGCGGCATCGCGCGATCGTGATCGGCGAGGACCTGGGCACCGTGCCGCCCGGCTTGCGCGAGCGGCTGACGGAGCACGGGCTAGCTGGCATCCGCGTGCTGTGGTTCGAGCGCACGAAGGACGGCAGCGGCTTCAAGCCGCCCGCCGAGTGGGACCGCCACGCCGTCGCGACGACGACCACGCACGATCTGCCGACTGTCACCGGCTGGTGGCGCGGCGAAGACATCGTGTGGCGCAATCGCGTCGGGCAGACGGCTCCGCGCGCCGATGGCCGTGACCCCGTCGCGCTCGCGCAGGCCGAACGCGCCGACGACCGCGCCGCGTTGTGGCAGGCGTTCCAGCAGGCGGGCATCGCGCCGCATGATGTCGCTGCGCCGCCGCCCGACGATGCGCCCGTCGACGAAGCGCTCGCGTTCGTCGCCGTCACGCCTTCGCCGCTCGTCACGTATCCGCTCGAAGACCTGCTCGGTCTCCCGGACCAGCCGAATCTGCCCGGCTCGATCGACGAGCATCCGAACTGGCGCCGCCGCGTGACGCAGCCCGTCGAAGCGCTCTTTGCCGATGAAACGTTTTGCGACCGCCTGCTCGCGATCGAGCGGGCCCGCACCGATCCAACCTCAGCATCTTCGTTGTCCGATACGCCATGACTGTCCCGCGCGCCACGCTCCGACTCCAGTTCCATCGCGGCTTCACATTCGACGATGCGCTCGCGCACGTCGACTACTTCGCCACGCTCGGCGTGAGCCACCTGTACGCATCACCCGTCACGACGGCGACGCCCGGCTCGATGCACGGCTACGACACGGTCGACTACAGCCAGGTCAGCGCCGAATGCGGCGGCGAAAACGGCCTGCGGCGCCTTGCCGACAAGCTGCACGAACGCGGCATGGGCCTGATCGTCGACATCGTGCCGAATCACATGGGCGTGAGCCGGCACAACGCGTGGTGGCAGGACATTCTCGAATGGGGCCGGCACAGCGCCCATGCGCGCTATTTCGACGTCGACTGGCACTCGCCCGATCCCGCGCTGCGCGGCAAGGTGCTGATGCCCGTGCTCGGCGCGGCCTACGGCGAAGAGCTGATGTCAGGACGCATCGCGTTGCGCTTCGATGCCGATAGCGGCCGCTTCGATATCGCCTATGGCGATCACGCGTGCCCCGTGTGTCCCGTCGATTACGCGGCGATTTTGCAGTCGGCGGATCGCGCCGACCTCAGCGCGCTCGCCGAGCGCTTCGCTCCCGTGACGACGCAGCCCGCCGATCAGCCTCGCGCCATCGAAGGCCGCGAAGCGCTCGTCGAGTTCGTGCGGCAGAACGGCGCGTCGGCGATCGAGTTCGTGCTCGAAACATACTCGCCGCACGAGCCCGTCACGCGCGACCGCCTGCACCGGCTGATCGAGCGGCAGCATTTCCGGCTTGCATGGTGGCGCACGGCATCGGACGAAGTGAACTGGCGGCGCTTCTTCGATATCAGCTCGCTCGCGGCCGTGCGCGTCGAGCGCCCCGAAGTGTTCGACGCCGTGCACGCGCTGACCTTCCGGCTATATGCGGATGGCGTGATCGACGGCGTGCGCGTCGATCATGTCGATGGACTTTCGGAGCCGCGCGAATACACGCAGCGGCTGCGCCAGCGGCTCTCGGAGCTGCGCGAGGGCACGACGCCGTATATCGTCGTCGAAAAGATTCTCGGACGCGGCGAGACGCTGCGCGACGACTGGCCCGTCGATGGCACGACGGGCTATGACTTCATGAACGACGTCGGCGCGCTGCTGCACGATCCGGCGGGCGCCGCGCCGCTCGCGAACGCGTGGGCCGAACTGAGCGGCCGCCCCGCTAACTTCGCCGATGAAGCGCTGCCCGCGCGCCGCCAGATACTCGCGGAAAATCTGCCCGCCGAACTGGACCGCGTGGCGCGCGCGCTGCATCGGATTGCACGCGACAACCTCGCCACGCGCGACTTCACGTACACCGCGATCCGCCGCGTGACGAACGAACTCGCGGCGCACTTCCCCGTGTATCGCATCTATCCGCAAAACGGCTTGCGCAGCAGCGCCGACAACGCGTACTTCGACATCGCGCTCGACGCCGCGAAGCAAACGCTGTCGCGCGCCGATCATGGCGTGCTGGCGCAGATCGATGCGTGGCTCGGCAGCGGCACGGACGAGAGCGGCAATGGGCGTTCCGCTTCGCTGCAACAGTCGCAGTCTTCACAGTCGCAGCAGTCCTCACAATTGCAGCAAGCGCAGCCGAGCAATCCTGGCGCGTTCAATCACACGGCATCGGCGCGCCGAACGGTGCAGACGCTGTTCGCGCAACTGACGGCGCCCGTCGCCGCGAAGGCGATCGAAGATACCGCCTGCTATCGCTATGGGCGTCTGCTGTCGCGCTGCGAAGTGGGCGCCGATCCGGGCGAGTTCGCGCTGTCGGCCGAGCAGTTTCATGCGGGCAATCAGGAGCGCGCGCGGCGCTTTCCTCATGCGATGCTCGCGACAGCCACGCACGATCACAAGCGCGGCGAAGACTTGCGCGCGCGGCTCGCCGTAGTGAGCGAAATCGCGGACGAATGGATCGCGACGCTGCGCGCGTGGACGACGCTGAACACGCCGCATCGCCGCGCGCTGAACGGCAATGACGGCGACTGGGCGCCCGGTCCCGCCGCCGAGGCGATGCTGTATCAGACACTGGTCGGCTGCTGGCCGCCGGGTCTGTCGCCCGACGACGACGCGGGCATCAAGGCGCTCGCCGAACGCGTCGCGCAATGGCAACTGAAGGCGCTGCGCGAAGCGAAGTTACGCACGACATGGCTCGCGCCCGATGAAGCGTTCGAGAACGGCTGCCGCGAGTTCCTGTTCGACATTCTCGCGCCGCAGCGCCGCGACGGCTTTCTGCGCGAGCTGTGCGCGTTCGTTGCGCGTATCGCCCGCGCGGGCGTCGTCAACAGCTTGCAGCAGACGGTGCTGCGTCTCGCGTCGCCGGGCGTGCCCGATCTGTATCAGGGCACGGAGCTATGGGACTTCAGTCTCGTCGATCCCGACAACCGCCGGCCCGTCGATTTCGCGCGGCGACAAACGATGCTGGCGGATGCGCCGCCCTCCGCCTATCTCGCGAACTGGCGCGATGGCCGCGTGAAGCTCGCCGTCATCCAGCGGATGCTCGCGTTGCGCATGCAGATACCGGAACTGCTCAGCAAGGGCACCTATCTGCCGCTGACGGTGCAAGGCCGGCACGCGGATCGTGTGATCGCGTTCGCGCGGCGTCACGGCAACTGCTGGGCGGTGGTGATCGCGACGCGTCTGTCGACGGCGCTGCTCGACGCAGACAACGACGTGCCGCTCGTCGATCCGATCAGTTGGGAGGACACGGCCGCGCAGATGCCCGAAGAACTCTTTGCGCGCGCGCTGTTCGACTGGGTGAGCCCCGCCGCGCCGAAGGTTGAAGACACGGGGCTGCTCTATCTGCGCGATGCGCTGACGACGATGCCCGTTGCCGTGCTCGTCGAGGATGGTGTGCCGCGTGTGTGACGCTCAACCGCCTTCGTCATCGAACGTCTTCGGATAGACGCGCACCAGCACTATCCGCGGGCCCTTCATCTTCTTCACGACGACATCGAAGCGGTCGAATTCGATGCGCTGCCCTTCTTCCGGCAGATCGCCGAGCGCATTGATCACGAGGCCACCGACGGATTCGGCACGGCCTTCGTCGATGTCGATACCCAACGCGCGCTCCAGCGACACCACGGGCAAGCTGCCCTTGCCCATCAGCGTGCCGTCGTCCATGCGCGTCCAGTCGGCGTCGCCTTGACGGAACTCGTCGTGAATCTGGCCGACCAGCGCGCCCAGCAGATTGTCGAGCGTGAGAAAGCCGATCGGCTTCGCGTTCTTCTGCCCGACGAGCGCTAGATGCGGCGCGCCCTTGCGAAAGCGCCGGAACAGTTCGAGCGCGGGCATGTTGGGCTTCACGTACTGCACGGGACGCACGTAGTGCGACAGGTCGTCGAGCGTGCTGCCCGCGTGACGCGCGAGAAGCAGGTCCTTCAGATGTATCGTGCCCGCGACGCGTTCGCCCGTTGCATCTTCGAGCAACGGATAGCGGCTGAAACGATGGCGCGCGACGGTCTGCATGTTCTCGCGCCACGGCAGATCGCGGCGCAGGCTCACGAGCTCGTGCGCGGGCCGCATCAGGTCGGACACGGTCATCCGCGAAAAGTCGAGCGAATGCGCGATCGTGTTCCATTCGTCCTGCGAATAGGCGTCCTTCGGCGCGTCGAGTCCGTTCGCGACGCTCGCGCGGCGGCCGCGCAGTATCAGCTTGAGTTCTTCCGTCGAGTAGTGCGTGTCGCCGCCGTGATCGTCAGACAGTCCCGCGACGCGCAGCACGGTATTCGCACTCGTGTTGAGCAGCCAGATCGCGGGATACATCGCCCAGTAGAAACCGTACAGCGGTATCGCGACCCACAGCGCAATCTGTTCGGACTGGCGGATCGCGAGCGACTTGGGCGCCAGCTCGCCGACGACGATGTGCAGGAACGAAATGCACGAGAACGCGAAGAACAGCGAGATGCCGTGTATCAGCTGCTCGGACTCGATGCCGAACACGTGGAAAAGCGGGTTGAGCAATTCCGCGAAAGCGGGCTCGCCGATCCAGCCGAGTCCCAGCGACGCAAGCGTGATGCCTAGCTGGCACGCCGACAGATACGCATCCAGCCGCCCATGCACTTTCGCGAGCAGCTTGCCGCGCAAGCCGTGCTTCTCCGCGAGCGTTTGGACGCGCGTCTGCCGCAGCTTCACGAGACCGAATTCGGCGGCGACAAAGAAACCGTTGAGGGCAACGAGCAACAACGCGCCAACGAGCGCGACGACCTGGATCAAAGCGGAGAACTCCGGCAACAAAAGCCGTCAGTATAGAGCGCGAAAGGCGTGTGAAAGAGCGTGTCGCGCGCCGATTGGCCATCCGGCCAGGTCATCGGTGCATCGCGTGTGCCGTCATGCGCCCGCGAGCGGCACGCGCAGCTTGAGCGTCGACGGCTGGCCGTCGATCCATTCGCCCTGTTCGAATGCGCCGTCGTGCGCTTCGGCGACGCGCTTGCACAAGCCCAGCACCCACGAGATGCGGCCGGCTTCGTGCGGGTGCGTCGCTTGCTCGCGAGCGAATTTTTCGAGCACGTGCGGCAGCCCGGCATCCGTCAACGCGGCGGGCGCGGGCGGCCACGTGACGGTGGCCTCGAATGCCGACGCATCGACGCGCGCAGCGAGCGCGACCGTCGCGCCGCTCGCGCTCGCTTCGACGGCGAACGTGACGAGCAGCCACAGCGCGGCAGCGAGTCGCTCACGGTCGCCGTCCAGTTGCTGCGCATCGATCGACGCATCGAGTTCGAGCGCGACGTTGCGCTGCGCAGCGAGTGCGTCGCGCACGTCGCCGATCGTTTCATCCATCAATGGCCGCAACGCGAACGGCGCGCGGTTCAACGCGAGCGTCCTCGTTTCGGCGCGCGTCGTATCGACGATCGATTCGAGCAGCTTCACCTGCTGATCGACGCCGTTGCGGATTCCTTCGAGCGCGCGTTGCGCAGTGGCGTCGTTCGTGTCGATCTTGCGGTCGAGCACGTACGCCCAGCTGTGAATCGCGTTCAACGGGCTGCGCAGATCGTGAGAGGCGAGGGAGAGCACATGATCGCGCATGAAGAGCGCCGTTTCGGCGCAGCGTCGCGCGGTGCGATCGGCGGAGGCATGCATCCCCTGGTTGCTGCCGGAAGAAGACGGTGTAGACGTGGTCACGATCGACATCCTCGTTGGCGGTTCATCATCGGTTGCAGTCTGGTCATTATAGGCTTGGCCGTTCGGACGATCTTCGCGACAGTACGCCGACACGCCTACAATAACGGTTTCGAACGATTATCAAAGGAGCATCGCATGACCACTGTCACCACCGCCTCGGGCCTCAAGTACGAAGACCTGAAAGAAGGCACGGGCGCCGAAGCGAAGGCTGGCCAGACCGTCAGCGTGCACTACACCGGCTGGCTCACGGACGGCCAGAAGTTCGATTCGAGCAAGGACCGCAACGACCCGTTCGCGTTCGTGCTGGGCGGCGGCATGGTCATCAAGGGCTGGGACGAAGGCGTGCAGGGCATGAAGGTCGGCGGCGTGCGCAAGCTGACCATCCCGCCGCAACTCGGCTATGGCGTGCGCGGCGCGGGCGGCGTGATTCCGCCGAATGCGACGCTCGTCTTCGAAGTCGAATTGCTCGACATCTGAGCGTTTCTGCGCTTTTGAATTTTGATTTTGACGTCCTGAGATGAGCCACGCCGTCAACGACGCGCCCAACGTTTCCCTGCGCCGTTACGGCGCGGTGGAAGCGTCGGACGTGCACGACTTTCATCAGATCGTGCTGGGTCTCGATGGCTCGATGGTGATGGTCGTCGACGGCATCGAGCGTGAGATCGACAGCACGTCGGCTTGGCTCATTCCGGCGGGCTCGCGGCACGATTACGCGGGCGTCGGCGAGAACCGGCAGCTCGTGCTCGATCTGCCCGCGTCGTCGGTTGCGGTGCCGCAGCGTCTGTTCGACAAGGCGCGCGCGGTGGCGATCGATGCATCGCTCACGCAACTGGTTTCGCACATCGCGGGCCGCGCGACGGGACATATCGACGGCGATGCCGCGTGGCGGCGCTTCAACTGGGATGCGGCGGCGCGTCTGTGCGCAGCGATCGTCGAAGAGACGGGCATGGCGGATGCTGCGCCCGGCGCGGGCCTCGACTTCGCGCGCATCGACGGCTGGCTGCGCGCGCATCTATCGGAACCGCTGCGTATCGCCGATCTCGCCACGCACTGCGGCTTCGGCATGCGGCGCTTTCATCAGCTCTTCATCGAGGCGTTCGGCGAAACGCCACATCGCTATTTGCAGCGTCTGAGGCTGGATACGTCGGTCACGCTGCTTGCCGATCCGCGCCGCTCGCTGACGGACGTCGCGCTCGAAGTGGGCTTCGGCGATCAGAGCGCGTACACGCACGCGTTCACGCGGCGCTATGGGATGGCGCCCGGCCAGTGGCGGGCGCTGTTGCACTGAACTTTCCCTTGATGACGATGGCGACGAACCGGCGCGCATTCGCGCGCCCGGCTCTCTCTTCAAACGATCAAACGATCAGCCGGTCAGGCCGCGCGCAAGATCGTCGCGGATATCGTCAGCGTTCTCCAGACCCACGGCGAGGCGGATCAGCCCTTCCGTGATGCCCGCCGCCGCGCGCGCCTCGGGCGTGATGCGGCCGTGCGTCGTGGTCGCGGGATGCGTGATCGTCGTGCGCGTATCGCCGAGGTTGCCCGTGATCGAGCAGATCTTCGTGCTGTCGATCACGCGCCATGCGTTCTCGCGCATCTGCTCGGGCGTGTCGCCCTTCACTTCGAACGAGACGATCGCGCCGCCCGACTTCTGCTGACGCTTCGCGATCTCGTACTGCGGATGCGATTCGAGGCCCGGATAGAACACGCGGCTCACGGCGGGATGCGTGTCGAGCCAGCGCGCGATTTCGAGCGCATTCGCCGACTGGCGCTCGACGCGCAGCGACAGCGTTTCCATGCCCTTCAGCAGCACCCACGCGTTGAACGCGGACAGCGTCGGGCCGGCGCTGCGCACGAAAGGAAACACCTTTTCCATGATGAACTGCTTCGAGCCAACCAGCGCGCCGCCGAGCACGCGGCCCTGGCCGTCGAGGAACTTGGTCGCCGAATGCATCACGACATCGGCGCCGAGCTTCAGCGGCTGTTGCAGCGCGGGGCTGCAAAAACAGTTGTCGACGACGAACAGCGCGTTCGCGGACTTCGCGATCTTGCTGATCGCTTCGATGTCGGCAATTTCGGTCAGCGGATTCGAAGGCGTTTCGAGGAAGAACATCTTCGTCTCGGGACGCACGGCGTTTTTCCACGCATCGAGATCGGTCGGATCGACGAACGTCGTCGTGATGCCGAACTTGCTGAAGATCTGCGAGAACATGCCGAGCGTCGAGCCGAACAGGCTCTGCGAGCTGACGAGATGATCGCCCGCCTGCATCGCCGACATCACCACCGACATGATCGCGGCCATCCCCGACGCCGTCGCCATGCACGCCTCGCCGCCTTCGAGCGCCGCGAGGCGGTCCTGAAACATCGTGACCGTCGGGTTCGTGAAGCGCGAGTACGTGTAATAGTCTTCGGATTTCTTGAAGCGCTCGGCGGCTTCCGCGGCGCTTGCAAAGACAAAGCTCGACGTCAGAAAGATTGCCTCGGAATGCTCGCCGAAATCGCTGCGTAACGTGCCCGAGCGGACTGCGAGAGTGTCGAAGTTGAGGGTGTCGTCCATGTTCGTTCTGTTCCGTTTTTTCCAGGCCGCATGCGCTTCCCCAAGGTTCCGCCAGGGTTCGCGCATGCGAGAGCAACAAAAAAGCCCGCTTTGCGTCGGCATAAGCGGGCTTCGTGTACGGGGATGCTGTGAGCGTCGATGGCTGTGCTGCTGGCCCCACCGTTCGCTTTAGCTGTTTTGGGTTTCCCCGCGTCCGCAAGCTGAGATCAAATCGACGCAAGCCCCGATGGTAACACTGCATGCGCTTTTCGGGACCGAAACACAGCGCGCGAGATTCGATCATACCGATCCCGCGCGCGCGGCGATTTACTCCACCGACAGTTGCAGATGCAATTGCGAACGCGCGGTGCCGCCTTCGAGCGCTTCGCTCGCCGCGTCGCGGTCCGATTGCGCGGACGGCGCGAGGCGCGCGGATTCGACGCGGTCGAGATATTCCGTCGTCACGTCGCCAGTGATGTAGTTGCCGTCGAAGCACGACGCCTCGAATTCCTTCAACGCCGGGTTGATGTCGCGCACCGCGCTCTTCAGCGCGTCGACGTCCTGATAGACGAGGAAATCGGCGCCGATCAGGCGCGCCACTTCTTCATCCGAGCGGCCGTGCGCGACCAGTTCGCTGCGCGTCGGCATATCGATGCCGTAGACGTTCGGGTACTTCACGGGCGGCGCCGCCGACGCGAAGATCACCTTGTTCGCGCCCGCATCGCGCGCCATCTGCACGATTTCGTGTGAGGTGGTGCCGCGCACGATCGAATCGTCGACGATCAGCACGTTCTTGCCCTTGAACTCGATGCCCATCGCGTTCAGCTTCTGGCGCACCGACTTCTTGCGCACCGCCTGGCCCGGCATGATGAAGGTGCGGCCAACATAGCGGTTCTTGAAGAAGCCTTCGCGGTATTCGACGCCGAGCTTCGCCGCGACCTGCATCGCCGCCGGCCGCGACGAGTCGGGAATCGGCATCACGACGTCGATCTTCACGTCCTTCGGCAGTTCGCGCACGATCTTCTCGGCCAGATAGTCGCCCATGCGCAGACGCGCGTTGTAGACGGGCACGCCGTCGAGCACCGAGTCCGGACGCGCGAGATACACGAGTTCGAAGATGCAGGGGTTCAGGCTCGGATTCGTCGCGCATTGCTGCGCGTGAAAATTGCCTTCGAAGTCGATGAAAATCGCCTCGCCCGGCGCGACGTCGCGGACGAATTCGAAGCCGATGCCTTCGATCGCCACCGATTCCGACGCCAGCATCCATTCCGTTCCCGACGCCGTTTCCAGCTTGCCGATGCACAGCGGACGGATGCCGAACGGGTCGCGGAAGCCGAGCAGACCGTAGCCCGAAATCAGCGACACGATCGCATACGAGCCGCGCACCCGCCGGTGCACGCCCGACACGGCCTTGAACAGCGCCGTCGGATCGAGTTGCAGACCCGAACTCGCCGTTTGCAGCTCGTGCGCGAACACGTTGAGCATCACTTCCGTGTCGGAGTTCGTGTTGATGTGGCGGCGATCGACGCGGAACATCTCGTCTTTCAGCTGCGGCCAGTTCGTGAGGTTGCCGTTGTGCGCGAGGATGATGCCGAACGGCGCATTCACGTAGAACGGCTGGGCTTCTTCTTCGCTCGATGCGGAACCCGCCGTCGGGTAGCGCACCTGCCCGATGCCGCTCGTGCCGGGCAGGCTGCGCATGTTGCGCGTGCGGAACACGTCGCGCACCATGCCGTTGGCCTTGTGCATGTGGAAAGTGCTGCCATTCGCCGTAGCGATGCCGGCTGCGTCCTGACCGCGGTGCTGCAGGAGCAGCAGGCTGTCATAGATCAGCTGGTTGACGGGAGACTGGGAAACTACGCCTACGATGCCGCACATGGCATGTCCTTCAAAGGGTACGAAATTCGATCAGTGGCGGTGCCGGGGAGGCAGCCGCGCGCGCCGTAGTTCTGACTGCCTCACCCATCGGCCCGCCTTGTCTGCCGCTTTCGTCCCTTGCGCGCAACGCTTCGTTACACGCGGACGTAGGCGGCGAGCGTCTCGGGAAGCAGAGGCTTCAACTCTCGAACGCCCTGCTCGGCGTAGGGCCGCAGCAGCGCGTTGCGCCAGAATTCCTGTCTGGGCAGTTCGGTCAAGCCAGCGAGGGCGACCAGAATCAGCACCAGTATGACCCCGCGTACGAGGCCGAACATCAATCCAAGCGAGCGGTCAATTCCGCCCAGGCCGGAAACCTGCACCAGCCGGCTCAGCAGCGCATTCGCCACGCTCGCCACCAGTATCACGCCGATGACGATCGCAGCGAACGCGATCAGCCACTGCGTCAACGCGCCGCCCGGCCAGTTCGCCGGCACGAACGGCACCAGCAGGCCGACGAAGCGCGCCGCCACCAGAAACGCGACGACCCAGCCAATCAGCCCGAACACCTCGGACAGAAAGCCGCGCCACGTTCCGCGCAGCGCCGACAAGCCGATCACCGCCATTACAGCGTAGTCGAATGCGGTGAACATCGTCGGCTTACTGCGCAGCGCCGTTGTTCGCACCCGACGTCAGGCCCGCCTCGCGCACCTTCGCGATAGCCGCCGACGCCGCCGCGCGATCCGCGAACGGACCGGCACGCAGCAAGGTGCGGGTCGAGCCATCAGCCTGCTTGCGACGCTCGGTATATGCGGGCACGCCCGCCGCTTTCAACTTGCTTGCCCATGTGTGCGCACTGGCATCGTCCTGGAACGCGCCCAGCTGGACCGCGAAACGGTTGCCGGGAGGCGCCGCGGGCGTGCCCGATTCGGTGCCGGAAGCGGCAATTTGTGCGGTGTCGGTGGCGGCGGGCTTCTGTTCCGGCTTCTGCTCTGGCTTTGCCGCCGGCTTCGCTTCGACTTGCGGTTTGGCAGCGGGCTTCGCGGCCTGAGCCGGCGTGTTGTTCGCGACGACGGCGGGCGCCTGCGGCTTCGCCGGCGTCATGGCGATCGGCGCGCTCGGGCTGTCGTGCTGCGACGCGACGGCACCCGTTGCCGCCGTGCCCGACGGGGCCCGCACGAGGCCCGACGCAGCCAATGCGGCATCCGGCGCGGCGGGATTGTCGGGCGCGACGCCCGCTTGCGTGTCGGCGTCGTCTGCCGCACGCGACTTCGGGATCGGGCGGCTGGGAATATCGATGGAAATGTCGTCGGTGACGGGCTTCGGATGCGAGTCGAGCACCATCGGCAAGATCACGACGGCGGCGATCACCAGCGCGATTGCGCCAACCAGGCGGCGGCGCGCGCGCTGCTTCTCGGGAAGCGTGGGGTCGAGCATCATCGCATCGGCGTCGCCGGAACGGTCCGCGCGGCGACTGCGCCGTTCGACCCGCTCTGCACGACTGCCGCGACTGGAACTGGAATTTGCGCCGCGCCGCGTAGGTGCGTCGTCTTTCTTGCCGAACGAGAAAATACCCATGAATGGCTTGGTTCGAGGCCCGCGCGTTCAGTGTTGCTGCGATTTACGGTAGGCCATTACGCCCGCAACCGTATAGAAACTGCCGAAAACCACGATTCTATCATTGTCGGAAGCCCGTTTTAGCGCATCCTGGAAAGCTTCTGCAGGTGTTGCAAAACGCGTGACACTGCAATCGGGCCCATCGGCGACGCCGGCCTCACGCAGCGCCATTTCCAGTTCTTCGGCGCTCGCTGCGCGCGGTGTCGGCAGATCCGTCACGCACCAGTGGTCGATCTCGCCCTTCAGGTGCGCCACCACGCCGGCGATGTCCTTGTCGCGCATGGAGCCAAACACGGCGTAGGTGTACGGAAAATAGCCCATGTTGCCGAGATTTTGGCCCAACACGGCAGCGGCATGCGGATTATGCCCGACATCGAGCACGATCGACGGCTTGCCGGGCAGCACCTGGAAGCGTCCCGGCAATTCGACATTGGCAAGACCCAGCCGGATGTCCTGCGCCGACACGGGCAGACGGTCGCGCAGCGCTTCGAGCCCCGCCAGTGCCGCCGACGTGTTGATCAGCTGATTCGCGCCGCGCAGCGCCGGATATGCGAGCGCCGAACGGCGCATCGACGGGCCGATGTAGCTCCACTGCTGCCGCTCGCTGCCCGCCTGGCCTTCGTAGCGGAAATCGCGCCCGAACAGCCACAGATCGGCGCCGATCTTCTCAGCATGCTCGATGAGTGTCTGCGGCGGAATGGGATCGGCGCAGATGGCCGGCTTGCCCGGGCGGAAAATGCCCGCCTTCTCGAAGCCGATTTTTTCGCGCGTCTCGCCGAGAAAGTCGGTGTGATCGATGTCGATGCTGGTGATGATCGCGCAATCGGTATCGAGGATATTCACGGCGTCGAGGCGCCCGCCGAGCCCCACTTCGAAAATCACCGCGTCGAGGCCGCGCTCCGCGAACAGATGCATGATCGCGAGCGTCGTGAACTCGAAATACGTCAGCGAGACGGGCTCGGGCAGCGACCGGCGCGCCTGCTCGACAGCCTCGAAATGCGGCAGCAGCTCGGCATCCGTTGCCATCTGGCCGTTGATCCGCGCGCGCTCGTTGAATGCAAGCAAATGCGGCGACGTGTGGCAACCGACGGAATAGCCGGCGCGCAGCAGGATCGACTCGAGAATCGCGCACGTCGACCCCTTGCCGTTCGTTCCGCCGACTGTGATGACCGGGCACGCGAACGACAGTTGCAGCGCGTCGCGCACCTGGCTGATGCGGGCAAGGCCCATATCGATGCCGACGGGATGTGCGGATTCCAGATGCGTGAGCCACGCGTCGAGAGTGGGGAAAGTGGTCATCGGATGAAACTGAAGTGCGGACCGGAATTATCCTGGAAATGACAACGCGCCGCTTGATTACCTCTCGCGGCGCGTTGGTTTTTCTTACCGACTACGCGATTCAATTGCGCGGCCGTTAGCGGGGACAAGCGTTCAGGCGACGGCGTCGGCCGGCTGGCGCGTGAGCAGCGCCATCAGTTTCGCCAGCTCTTCGCGCAGCTTGCGGCGGTCGATGATCATGTCGATCGCGCCCTTTTGCAGCAGGAATTCGGCGCGCTGGAAGCCTTCCGGCAGCTTTTCGCGCACCGTTTGCTCGATCACGCGCGGGCCGGCGAAGCCGATCAGCGCTTTCGGCTCGGCGATCACGACGTCGCCAAGGAACGCGAAGCTCGCCGACACGCCGCCCATCGTCGGATCGGTCAGCACGGAGATGAACGGCAGCTTTGCTTCGGCGAGCTTGGTCAGCATGGCCGTGGTCTTGGCCATCTGCATCAGCGACAACAGGCTTTCCTGCATCCGTGCGCCGCCCGACGCGGTGAAGCAGATAAACGGCACGTGTTGCTCGATCGCGTTCTGCACGCCGCGCGCGAAGCGCTCGCCGACCACGGAGCCCATCGAGCCGCCCATGAACGCGAACTCGAAGCACGCGACGACGACGGGCAGCGTGTGAATCGCGCCACCCATCACGACCATCGCGTCGGTTTCGTCCGTCTCGTCCATCGCCTCTTTCAGGCGGTCGGGATACTTGCGGCTGTCCTTGAACTTGAGCGCATCGACGGGGAGGATTTCCTGGCCGATCTCATAACGGCCTTCCGGATCGAGCAAGCCGTCGAGCCGTTCGCGCGCGCCGATCCGCATGTGGTGATCGCACTTCGGACAGACGTGCAGATTCGCCTCGACGTCGTTGCGGTACAGCACCGCTTCGCACGACGGGCACTTGATCCACAGCCCTTCCGGAATGCCCTTGCGGCTCTTCGGGTCGGTTTGCTTGATTTTCGGCGGCAACAGTTTGTCGAGCCAGCTCATGGTCATTCCTTCCAGGATTCGCAATACGCGAAGTGGCGCGGTCCGATCCGCGCCGTCAGCATAACTGCGACAAAATTATTGTTTATCGGGCAGTCGCGCCGATGCTGTCGATGGCCTGGCGAATCTCCGCGATGAAATTCGTCAGCTTGCTGGCAGCGGACTCGGGTGCCGCTTCTTCGAGCAATTGCACGATACGGCTGCCGATCACGACGGCATCGGAAACCTCGGCGACTGCGCGCGCCGATTGCGCGTTGCGAATGCCGAAACCGACGCCTACCGGCAGCGGCACGCGCGACTTGATGGCCGGGATTTTACCCGCGATGCTCAAAACGTCCAGATTTGCCGCGCCCGTCACACCCTTGAGCGACACATAGTAGACGTAGCCGCTTGCGATTTTACCAACCTCGGCGATCCGCTCGTCCGTCGACGTGGGCGCGAGCAGGAAAATCGGATCGATTCCGGCCGCCTTCATCTTTTCGGCGAAGTTAGCCGATTCTTCCGGCGGATAGTCGACGACCAGCACGCCGTCGACGCCCGCTTCCTTCGCAGCCGCCGCGAACGCGTCGGCGCCCATGCGCTCGATCGGGTTCGCGTAGCCCATCAGGACGACGGGCGTTGTGTCGTCGGTTTCGCGGAAGCGCTTCACGTCGGCGAGCACGTGTTTCAGCGACACGCCCTTCGCCAACGCGCGCTCCGACGACTGCTGGATCACGGGGCCGTCGGCCATCGGATCGGAGAACGGCACGCCAAGCTCGATGACATCGGCGCCGCCCTTGGCGAGCGCGTGCATGAACTCGACGGTGCGCGCGGGGTCCGGGTCGCCGGCGGTGATGAACGGGATCAGGCCTTTCTTGCCCTGCGCGGCGAGCGCCGCAAACGTCGATTGAATACGGGACATGGAATTTTCTCGAAGTCGATGACTGCGCGATTCGGCTCAGGCCGCCGGATCGGCGACGGTTGCCTTGCCGCGAGAAACGGTCTCGGGCGGATTCGCCGCCAAACTGACGCGTTCTCGCGCTATCGCGCAGTAACTTTCATTGATCTCATAGCCGACGAATTCGCGCTGCTGCCTTGCGCAAGCGACGGCCGTCGTGCCGCTTCCCATGAACGGGTCGAGCACGCGGCCACCCGGCGGACAACTCGCAAGAACCATCCGCTCGACGATTTCGAGCGGCTTCTGCGTCGGGTGCGCGACCCGCTCGGCGTGCTGCCGATGCAGGCGCGAGACCGACCAGACGTCCTTCGGGTTGTAGCCAAGCTCCAGCCACTTGCTGCCTTCGAACAACTTACGCGAACGCGCCTTCTTCGTGGCGGCATCGTACGGGATGCGGACGGGATCGAGGTCGAAATAATAGTCTTTCGACATCGCGAAATAACCGATGTTGTCGTGCACGGACGTAAAGCGGCGCGTCGTGCCGCCCATGCTCGGCACGCGCCGGTCCCAGATGATCTCGTTGATCATCGTGAGCCTGCTCTTCAGAAACACGAAGATTTCCGGCGCGTACTGCCACGTGCAGAAGATGTACAGCGAACCCGACGGCTTGAGCTTCGGAATGGCCAGATCGAGCCAGCCACGCGTCCAGGCAAGAAAATCCTCGCCCGTGCGCATGTCCGAATCGTTGCCATAGTCCTTGCCCAGACCATACGGCGGATCGGCCACGATCAGGTCGATCGAGCCATCCGGCAGGTTCGCTGCCTCGGTCAGAAAATCGCGGTTCAGGAGCTCGATGCCCGCCGGCAACGGCAGCAGCGATGCAGCGCCCGCCCGATGCGACAGCTCGGCGACGCCTGCTTCGGCGTCACCGTTCAGCGCGGACGGCTGCGGCTCCTCGAACTCGTCGCGCATCGTCGGGGCGCTCAGAACTGGATGCCCGATCGTTCGGCGACCGTGTGCATGTCCTTGTCGCCTCGGCCCGACAGGTTCACCAGAAGGATTTTGTCCTTTGGCAACGTCGGCGCGAGCTTCGCCGCGTACGCGAGCGCGTGGCTCGACTCCAGCGCGGGAATGATGCCTTCGATGCGACAGCAGTCGTGGAACGCCTTGAGCGCCTCTTCGTCGGTAATGCCGACGTACTCCGCGCGTCCGCTGTCCTTGAGCCAGGCGTGCTCCGGACCGACACCCGGATAGTCGAGGCCCGCCGACACCGAATGCGTCTCGATGATCTGGCCGTTCTCGTCCTGCAGCAGATATGTGCGATTGCCGTGCAGCACACCCGGGCTGCCGCCAATCAGCGACGCCGCGTGACGTCCCGTGTCGATGCCGTCGCCGGCAGCTTCCACGCCGATCAACTTCACGGAAGTGTCTTCAACGTACGGGTAAAAGATGCCCATTGCGTTCGAACCGCCGCCAACGCACGCGATCACCGCGTCCGGCTGGCGCCCCGTCAGTTCGGGCATCTGCACCTTGCATTCGTCGCCGATCACGCGCTGGAAGTCGCGCACCATCATCGGATACGGATGCGGACCCGCCACCGTGCCGATGATGTAGAACGTGTTTTCGACGTTCGTAACCCAGTCGCGCATCGCTTCGTTCAGCGCGTCCTTCAGCGTGCGCGAGCCTGATTCAACGGGCACGACGGTCGCGCCGAGCAGCTTCATCCGGTAGACGTTGGCGGCCTGGCGGCGCACGTCCTCGGCGCCCATGTACACGACGCATTCCATGCCGAAGCGCGCCGCGATCGTTGCCGTGGCGACGCCGTGCTGTCCCGCGCCCGTCTCCGCGATCACGCGTGGCTTGCCCATGCGCTTCGCAAGCAGCGCCTGGCCGATCACGTTGTTCACCTTATGCGCGCCCGTGTGGTTCAGGTCTTCGCGCTTCAGATAAACCTGCGCGCCGCCGAGCAGTTCGCTCCAGCGTTGCGCGTGATAAACAGGGGAAGGGCGACCGACGAAATGCTTCAGTTCGCGTTCGTATTCCGCGATGAAGTCCCGGTCTTTGGAGTACTTTTCGTATGCTTTGCGCAGTTCGTCGAGCGCATGAATCAGCGTCTCGGCGACGAACACGCCGCCATATTGGCCGAAGTGGCCGCGTTCATCGGGTAAGTTGTACATATTCCGTCACTCTTCTCAGTGTGCCGCTAGCTGCGCGATGCGCGGCGCGGCCTGGGAATCATCCGGCATCCGCTTCGCGCACCGCGCGCACGAACGCCGCCATCCGGGCGTGATCTTTCACACCCTTTGCGCCCTGCACCTCGATGCCGCTCGAGACATCGACCGCGTACGGGCGCACGCGATGAATCGCTTCACTGACGTTTTGCGTGTTCAACCCACCACTCAAAACGGCCCGACGCGCGAGCTCTGCTGGAATAAGTGACCAATCGAAGACCTTCCCGCCGCCGCCATAGCCTTCGACATGGGTGTCGAACATGAGACCGCTGGCGGCTGAATAGTTAAGGGCTGATTTTATCAAATCGGCCGGTTGAGTATCGGGCGCAATTCGCAGCGCACGCAACCAAGGCAAACCCGCAATGCCCGCCAGTTTCTCGCACTGCTCGGGCGTTTCGTCGCCGTGAAACTGGAGCATCGTCAGCGGCACGTTGCAGGTGACTTCGTTGAACCACTCCGGCGCCGGATTCACGAACAGCCCGACCACCGACACGAACGGCGGCACGACGCGCGTCATCTCGACGGCCTGCGCGACGCTTAGCGCGCGCGGGCTGGGCGGATAGAACACGAGGCCGATCGCGTCGGCGCCCAAGGCGACGGCATGCGCGATGTCGGCGGCGTTGCCGAGCCCGCACAGCTTGATGCGCGTGCGGTGCGGGACAGTTTCGTTGGCGGGCGAAACGCTTTCGGCCCGGTTATCAGCGGAAACGGCGGAATCGGCGGATTTGGCGGAAGTCATGAGTCGGTCCAAACAGTGCTCCACGGGACGCTGCCCGCCTGCGGCGCAGGCACAGCGAACGCCTCAGGATAGCCTACTTGGGCGAGATACAGCCCGTCGGGCATGAACGTAGGCGCGGCCTGATTCCGGTCGAGGCTCTCGAGCACTTCGGCGAGCCACGTTGCCGGATAGCGTCCGCGGCCCACGGCCACGAGGCATCCCATCAGATTACGCACCATGTGATGCAAAAACGCGTTCGCCCGGAAGCGGAAATGGATAAAGTCGCCCTGCGGCCGGATATCGATCTGATACAGATGCTTGACGGGCGTTTTCGCCTGGCACTCCGACGAACGGAACGCCGAAAAATCGTGCTCGCCGATCAGGCAGGCGGCTGCTTCGCGCATCGCGTCGACGTCGAGCGGCGTATGAATCCAGCCGGCACGGCCCACCAGCATCGGCGAACGCACGGGATGCACATAGAGCGCGTAGTAGTACGTGCGCTCGAATGCGGAAAAACGCGCGTGGAACGCGTCCGGCATCGGCTTCGCCCATTGCACGGCGACCGTCTTCGGCAAAAACGCGTTCGTGCCGCGCACCCACGAGAATTCCGCGCGATCCAGCCCGGTGTCGAAATGCACGACCTGCCCGAGCCCGTGGACGCCCGTATCCGTGCGCCCCGCGACGACCGTCTGCAGCGGCGTCTGCGCGAATTCGCGCAGCGCGCGCTCGAGTTCGTCCTGCACCGTCTTGCCGTGCGGCTGCGACTGCCAGCCGCAAAACGCCGCGCCGTCGTACTGGATGCCTAGCGCAATACGCTTCACGACAGACATCACGAAAGCGGCGCGAGCGTCGACAGCAATGCGCGGGCATCGGCGCGCGTCGCGGCATCGTTCGATTCGATGACTTCGTTGATCAACGTGCGCGCGCCGACGACGTCGCCGAGATCAATGTATTCGACGGCCAGATCGAGTTTGTTGCGGGCGATCCGCGCGAGCTCTTCCGGTGTGAATGCGGGCACCGCCTGCGACGGGCCGGGCGGCAATTCGAGGTCGAAATCGAGGTTCAGCGCACCGAACGGCGCGGCGCCCAAGCCCGCGACGGCAGCCGCGCCCGCCGTGCCCGCGACGATTTCATCGGCGGCGGCGGGCGGCTCGGGCGCGTGCTCCGGCATCGCCTGCTGCGCCGTGATATCCGGCGCAACGACGGGCTGCGTGGTGAGCGACGCAGGCGGCGTCACAGCGGGTGCGTCCGGCGCGGCCGGCAAGTCAAAGTCCGCCGCGGGCTCAGCGTGCTCGGTGCGCGGCGGCAACGCGAAATCGTCGAGGCTGTCGAGCGCGCGGATGGCGTCGCGCGGGAAATCGTCCGCGATGGCGGGTCCCAGCGGCGGCGGTTCGCCCAACGGGAAACGCTCGGGCGTCGACGGCTGGTCGGGCAACGCGAGCGAGTCGTCGTCGGGCAGTGGCTCGATCAGTTGTTCGTGCTGAGCGGCCGGTTCGACATGGCCCAGTTGAATCGGCGGCGTGTCGGGCGAGATGGGCGGCTCGAACGTCGGCTCGCGAAACGCCGTGTCCGGCGCCGTGCCGAGATCCAGCTTGAGCGGTGCGGGCGTAGTTTCCGGCGCTTCTTCCGATGCTTCGAGTGCTCGATGCGCTGTCGGCTCTATGGGCGCGTGAATCGGCGCTTCATCGAGCGACGGCTCGACGCGCGTGGTTTGAGCAGCACGATCGGCCGCCTGCGCAGCCTGTTCGCGCGCGACCTGTTCCTGCGCGGCAGCCTCGGCGGCACGCGCTTCCTCGCGTGCGGGGTCGAGCGACTCGCGCGGCAATGCGTCGGCGCCCAGCGACGCAGCCGCCGCCAGACCCGCTTCAGCCGACGCGGCGTCGAAGGTTTCAGGCTCCGACTTCGTTTCGCTTTCGGCGACGACGGGCGCAGTCGGAGCGGCGTGCGCTGCTGGATGCGTGTCGGCGGGCGAAGGCGACGGTGCTTTCGGCGCGGCAGGCGTTTCGTCGCGGACCCGTGCCGCGTCCGGCGCGACGCGCGGCATTGCATCGCCGGGCGCGGACGCCTCGCTCGCCGCTGCCTCGCTCGCCGCAGCCTCTTCGCGCGCGGCCTTGCGGCGCCGGCGCATCGTCAGACCGGCCAGCAAAGCCACGAGCGCCGCGCCGACGACAGCCGCCACGCCCAGATACTCCTGCGGAATACTGGCGGGTCCGCTGGCTGGGTGCGTCGTCGCCGGTGCAGCTGTCGGCGAAGCGGGCATCGCATTGGCGGGCGCGCTGGCGCCAGCCGTCGAACCCGAAGGCTGTGTCGCGCCGGGCGCGGTCGCAGCACTCCCGTTCGACGCCGGCTGCTTGCCGATGCCATGCTTCTGCAATTCCATCAGCACGCGGTTCTTCAGCGCCAGCAACTGCTGCAAGCTCGAAACCTGCGGATGCGCCTGCGACGCGGGCTGCGCGCCGGCAGCCGGTGCGCCGCTCTGGATCGAGCCCGTCCACGCATGCGCGCCGCTCGCCGCCGATGCCGGTGGCGAAGCCGTGCTCGCAGCCTGCGAGCCAGCAGCGGGCGTCATTTCGGCCGTCGCTGGCGCGCTGGCGCCCTGTGAAGACAGCGCCGCAGCCGCCGACGAAGCCGCCGTTCCAGCGGCCGCGCTCGCGCCCGTATCGGCCGGTGCCGCGGGCGTCTGCGCCGCTGGCGCTGCCGCTGATGTCGTCACGGAAGCGTTAGACGCTGCCTGTGCCGTCAATCCCGACGCGGACGCCAGCCCCGCTGCCGCAGCCGCGCTGGCTGCCGCGCCGGTCGCATCGACGGGCGGCAGGTTCAGGACGGCACCCAGCCGCAAGCGGCTCGGATCGTGCCCCATGAACGCATTCGGATTCGCGTCGAAAATCGCTTTCGCCGCGCGCGCCAGCACCGCGCGATCATGCGACTGCGTGAGCGCAATCGCGGCATCGTTCAGCGATTGACCCGGCTGAACGGTGAATTGCGTCGCGCCAGCGTCCGCACCCGACGGCGCGCCGGCCGTTGCGGCGGCGCTCGCCGCACCCGTGGCGGCCGCTGTCTGCGCGAATGCCGCGCCGGGAGTCGAAAGTGCGCCGGCAAATACGATCGCGACTGCTGCCGCGATCTGATGCGAGCCGCTGCGCAAGGCGGCGGGAAGAGTCTGGAATCGGGCCGTCATCGGGACCTTTTTTGCATGGCCATACGGCGCATGTTGAAGAGTGTTGGCGACAAGATTCGGTAATGCCCAAATGAAAAAAGCGTCACGAGAATCGCGACGCTTTCTAGAGTTTTTTACGCGTCGTTGAACTGATCGCGCGTAGTTTACTTTACTTGTCGAGCAGAATGCGAAGCATACGACGCAGCGGCTCCGCAGCGCCCCACAGCAGCTGGTCGCCGACCGTGAACGCGGACAGGTATTCGCCGCCCATCGCCAGCTTGCGCAGACGGCCGACAGGAACCGTCAGCGTGCCCGTCACCACGGCGGGCGACAGATCGCGGATCGACGCTTCGCGCTCGTTCGGCACGACCTTCACCCAGTCGTTTGCCGATGCGAGGATGCCGTTCACTTCGTCGAGCGGCACGTCCTTCTTCAGCTTGATGGTCAGCGCCTGCGAGTGGCAGCGCATCGCGCCGATGCGCACGCAGAGGCCGTCGACAGGGATCGAGCCCGGCTCGCCCATCGCGGGCTTGCCGAGAATCTTGTTGGTTTCCGCGCCGCCCTTCCACTCTTCCTTCGACATGCCGTCGCCGAGATCCTTGTCGATCCACGGGATCAGCGAGCCGGCGAGCGGCACGCCGAAGTGGTCGGTCGGCATGCGTTCGCTATTCATCGCAGACAGCACGCGACGGTCGATGTCGAGAATCGCCGACGACGGATCAGCCAGGTCTTCCTTCGCCGCGCCGTAGAGCGTGCCCATTTGCTGCAGCAGTTCGCGCATGTTTTGCGCGCCCGCGCCCGATGCGGCCTGATACGTCATGGCCGTCATCCAGTCGACGAGGTCTTCGCGGAACAGGCCGCCCAGCGCCATCAGCATCAGGCTGACCGTGCAGTTGCCGCCGATGAAATTCTTCTGGCCCTTGACCAGCGCATTCTTGATCACGTCGAGGTTGACAGGATCGAGAATGATGACAGCGTCATCCTTCATGCGCAGCGCCGACGCCGCGTCGATCCAATAGCCGTTCCAGCCCGCTGCGCGCAGCTTCGGGAACACTTCGTTCGTATAGTCGCCACCCTGGCAGGAAATAATGGCGTCGCACTTCTTCAGGTCGTCGATGCTTGTCGCATCTTTGAGCTTGGTCTCGTTCTTGGCGAACGACGGCGCATTGCCGCCCGCGTTGCTGGTGCTGAAAAACACCGGTTCGATCAGATCGAAATCGCGTTCCTCTTGCATACGCTGCATCAGGACGCTGCCGACCATGCCGCGCCAACCTACGAGACCTACGTTCATGACTTACCCTTCGAGTGGACACTTCCCCGCAACTTTGCCCGGCGTGACCGCGCGGGGAAGATGGGCGGGCACGACGGACGATCAGCGCTTCGTGATCGTTTTCGGGGTAATCGTTTTGGTAGTAATGGCGAGCGCAACCACGCGGGCCGTTTTGCCGCGCAGTGTCGAAATCGAGGTGATTTGAGGAATCGTCGCCATCATCGGAGTCTACACGAAAACCCGCTTTTTGCGGCGCGTACGCCGTTTTGCGTGAATCGGCGCGAAATCGGCCGATTCACGCGTATTTGCCTGTAAAACAGCGCCGTTACAGCGCCGCGACAACGGCATCGCCCATCGCCGATGTGCCGACCTGCAGGCAACCCGGCGTGACGATGTCGCCCGTGCGATAGCCCTGCTCCAGCACCTTCTTCACGGCGTTTTCGATGCGGTCGGCCTGCTCGGCCTTGTTCAGCGAATAACGCAACATCATCGCGGCCGAAAGAATTGTAGCGAGCGGATTCGCGATGCCCTTGCCTGCGATATCAGGCGCCGAACCGTGCGACGGCTCGTACAGGCCCTTGTTGTTCTTGTCGAGCGACGCCGACGGCAGCATGCCGATCGAGCCCGTCAGCATCGCGGCTTCGTCGGACAGAATGTCGCCGAACATGTTGCCCGTGACGATCACGTCGAACGACTTCGGCGCCTTCACGAGCTGCATCGCCGCGTTGTCGACGTACATGTGCGACAGCTCGACGTCCGCGTATTCGTTCGACACGTCGATCATGACGTCCTTCCAGAACTGCGACGTTTCGAGCACGTTCGCCTTGTCGACGGACGTCAGCTTCTTGCCGCGCTTCTGCGCCGCCTGAAACGCGACGTGCGCGATGCGGCGGATTTCGGGTTCCGCATAACGCATCGTGTCGAAGCCTTCCTTCGCGCCTTCGAACAGACCGTCCGGCGCCTGGCGCACGCCGCGCGGCTGGCCGAAGTAAATGTCGCCGTTGAGTTCGCGCACGATCAGGATGTCGAGGCCCGACACGATTTCCGGCTTCAGCGACGAAGCGCCCGTCAGCTGCGGATAGCAGATCGCCGGGCGGAAGTTCGCGAAGAGCTGCAGATGCTTGCGCAGGCCGAGAATCGCCTGCTCCGGGCGCAGCGAGCGCTCGAGCGAATCGTATTTCCAGTCGCCGACCGCGCCGAACAGAATCGCGTCCGCTTCCTTCGCGAGCTTCAGCGTGGCCTCCGGCAGCGGATGGCCCGCCGCTTCGTAACCCGCGCCGCCGACGGGCGCCTCTTCCAGCTCGAACTTCTCGCCGAGCACGTTCAGCACCTTGACTGCTTCCTTGACGATTTCCTTGCCGATGCCGTCGCCCGGCAACACTGCGATCTTCATGCGTATTCCTTGTTGATTTCTATCAGGCCTTCACCGGGCGCTTCAACGCGTGAGCGTGAGCATGAACGCGCGCTTCAGCGCACGAGGCGGTGATTCAGCCACGGCTGCTTCGCGATGCGCTCCGCTTCGAACTGGCGGATCTTGTCCGCGTGACGCAGCGTGAGGCCGATGTCGTCGAAGCCGTTCAGCAGACAGTACTTGCGGAAAGCGGCAACCTCGAACGGATACTCGGTGCCACCGTCCGTCGTGCGCACGACCTGCTTGTCGAGATCGACGGTCAGCTGGAAGCCGGTGAACGCAAATGTTTCGTTGAACAGATGGTCGACCTGCTGCTCCGTCAGAACGATCGGCAACAGGCCGTTCTTGAAGCAGTTGTTGTAGAAAATGTCCGCGAAGCTCGGCGCGATGATCGCGCGGAAGCCGTACTGTTGCAGCGCCCACGGCGCGTGTTCGCGCGAACTGCCGCAGCCGAAGTTCTGGCGCGCGAGCAGGACAGACGCGCCCTGGTAACGCGGCTGGTTCAGCACAAAATCGGGATTCAGCGGACGCTTCGAGTTGTCCTGACCCGGCTCGCCGTGATCGAGGTAACGCCACTCGTCGAACGCATTCGGACCGAAACCCGTGCGCTTGATCGACTTCAGGAACTGCTTCGGAATGATCGCGTCGGTGTCGACGTTCTCGCGATCGAGCGGCGCCACGACGCCGGTGTGTACGATGAATTTTTCCATGACGCTTTCGCCTGTTCGAAGCCGGACGGCGCGCGCTGTGCGCGGCAGGCGCGTCCGGCGAATCAAAAACCGCTTACTTTGCCGCCTTGTCGCTGATCGACCCGCCCAGATGCTGCAGGTCTTCGCCAAAGCCATGCACCGTGTTGCAACCGGCGAGTCCGAGCAGCAGCCCGGCGAGCGTCGCGAGTGCGAATCGGCGCAGAAGTGCGATGCGATCGATATTCATGTTGCGAGTCATCCCAGCTTGCGAATGTCGACGAAATGCCCTTCGATGGCGGCGGCCGCGGCCATCGCGGGGCTCACGAGGTGTGTGCGTCCGCCCGCGCCCTGACGGCCTTCGAAGTTGCGGTTCGACGTGGACGCGCAGCGCTCGCCCGGCTCGAGCCGATCGGCGTTCATCGCGAGACACATCGAGCAGCCCGGCTCGCGCCATTCGAACCCGGCGTCGGTGAACACCTTGTCGAGCCCTTCGCGCTCGGCTTGCGCCTTCACGAGACCCGAGCCGGGCACGACCATCGCGAGACGGACGTTCGACGCGACGCGTCGACCGAGCTTCTTCACGACCCACGCGGCCGCGCGCAGGTCTTCGATGCGCGCGTTCGTGCACGAACCGATGAAGATCTTGTCCGGCTTGATCGATTCAATCGGCAGATTCGGTTCGAGCGCCATGTACTGCAGCGCGCGTTCCATCGCGTCGCGCTTCACCGGGTCTTTCTCTTTCTCCGGATCGGGCACGCGGCCGTCGACGGATGTGACCATTTCCGGCGACGTGCCCCACGTGACCTGCGGCACGATGTCGGCGGCGTTCAGCTCGACCACGCGATCGAAATGCGCGTCCGGGTCTGACTTGAACTGCTTCCAGTACTCGACGGCCTGATCCCACTCGACGCCTTCCGGCGAGAACGGACGGCCCTTCAGGTATTCGACCGTCGTATCGTCGACGGAGACCATGCCGGCGCGCGCGCCCGCTTCGATTGCCATGTTGCAGACGGTCATGCGGCCTTCCATCGACAGCGCGCGAATCGTCGAGCCGCCGAATTCGATTGCGTAGCCCGTGCCGCCCGCCGTGCCGATCTTGCCGATGATCGCGAGCACGATGTCCTTCGCGGTGCAGCCGCGCGGCAACGCGCCTTCGACCTTCACGAGCATGTTCTTGCTCTTCTTCTGCAGAAGCGTCTGCGTGGCCAGCACGTGCTCGACTTCCGACGTGCCGATGCCGTGCGCCAGCGCGCCGAATGCACCGTGCGTCGACGTGTGCGAGTCGCCGCAGACGATCGTCATGCCCGGCAGCGTTGCGCCCTGCTCCGGCCCGATGATGTGCACGATGCCCTGGCGCAGGTCGTTCATCTTGAACTGCGTGATGCCGAACGCGTCGCAGTTCGAGTCGAGCGTATCGACCTGCAGCTTCGACACGGGATCGGCGATGCCGTGGCTGCGATCCGTGGTGGGAACGTTGTGATCCGACACAGCCAGATTCGCGCTGATGCGCCACACCGGGCGCTCCGCCATCTTCAGGCCTTCGAACGCCTGCGGGCTGGTCACTTCGTGCAGCAGATGACGGTCGATGTAGAGAATTGCCGTACCGTCTTCTTCCGTGTGGATCACGTGCGTGTTCCACAATTTGTCGTAGAGAGTCTGTGCCATGGTATGCGGGGTAGTAATGACAACGGGCAGTTCGTGTCCGGTCGATTATGCCACGCAGTTGGCGCCAGGGGCTCACCAGCCATCGAAAAAACCGATAAAAAACATGGAGTTGGCTGGTAGTGCCGATACCTGTATCGGCACTACCAGCGGCGAGCGTTTTTCTCCTGCTGGGCCCGGCACCCGCGCCTGACACCTGCGTTTTGGCGCCTGCGTTTGGCGCCCGCGTTTGGCACCCGCACGCTCGCCTCAAAGATCGAACCCAAGTTGCGCGCGGCCGAGCGGCGTCAGGTCGCTTTCGGTTGCGCGCCCGATGAAGTCCGTTTCGAAGTGATCGGACGGAAAATCGGGCGGGCTCTCGCCGCGCATGAAGCTCGGCAACTGGCGCTTCAGATACGCCTCGTTCTTCGCGCACCAGGGCGCCGACGCGATATACATCACGTTGCTATAGCCGCTGCCGCGATGCGCGTCTTCGACGGAATGCACGACGTCACAGTGCCAGAACACAGCGTCGCCCGGCTGCATGTGAGGAATCGGCGTGACGGCTTCGAGCAGCAACGCGTGCCATTCGCGCTTGATCGACAGCGCGCGAGACGGTTGCGCACCGCACAACTCGTCATCGGGGACGTCGTCCTGAAGCGCGCGCAGCAGGATGTAAGGCATCGCGTTCGCGATCGGGACCAGTTGCAGCGTGCCGTCGCCGGGACCTTGCGCCGTCAGCGCCGTCCAGCCCTGGAACGTGCGGAACATCGAGCACACGGCGGGCGACGGAATCTCTTCGGCATCGGGACGGAATGCGGCGTCGTATGCATCGTAGGCACGCCAGTTGCCCGATAGCACGTGCCGATAGACCTTCCGATAATTCGGATCGAGCCATCGTTCGACCGAGCCGCCGTCGACGTGCGGCGACAGGCCCAGTGACTCCGAGCCCGGCGGCCGCCTGCGGATACGATCCGCGTAGACGGGCACGCGATCGGGATCGAAGTGGCGCTTGCCTTCGCTTTCCGCGCGCCACAGCCGGTTGAGAAACACGCGCGTGTTCGTCAACTGCTCGGACTGGCGCGCAAGCGTCTGAGGCTTCGACCAGTACACGCCGTAGATCTGCGGCTTGCTCGACGCCAGCGTGCCGAAGTACTTGTCCTCCGCGCGATGCGCGAGCCGGTCGTCGAGATGGTTGCGCGCGACGTATTGCGCGATTTCTTCGTTCCATTCGCTCGCCTGCTGCGGATCGAACACGCGGCGCACGACACACGCGCCGCGCTCCTTGATGCGCGCGACGACGCGAGGATCGACGTCGCCAGACGCAATCGACGCATAGTCGAATACAGGAATCTCCTCCTCGCCGCGTTCGCGCTCGCGGCGGATCGCTTCGACCTGCTGGGCGATCGTGCCTTCGACTTCGCGGAACACCCGCGCATAGTCCGGCAGCGCGTCTCTCAGCGCGCGTTTCGTGCTGCGAATCGCCTCGGGTATGTTGTTGATGATGAGTGGCATGGCATGTCTCCATTGGACTGATCGTGTACCGCCAGATTAGGCATCTTCGACAGGCACCGGCGATGCAATCCAGCCATTTATCGATACAATCCGGACACGCAGTCAACGCCGCCATACCGCGTGAGGCAAGACAGCCAGGAGCCGCCGATGAAGCCGCAATACGAACGCGTGACGATTCCCGACGGTTGCTCGGTGCGCGTCTATCACCGGCGGCTCGCGCAGATTCCTTTCGAATGGCATCACCATCCGGAATACGAACTGACGTTGACGCTGAACAGCCGGGGCCGCCGCTTTATCTGCGATCACGTCGACGATTACGCCACCGACGATCTCGTGCTCGTGCCGCCCGACATGCCGCACACGTGGGCGTCGACGGCACCCGTCGATGCGGCGCGTCCACAGGTGGCGATCGTCGTGTGGTTCAGCGGCGACTGGGCGCGGCGCGTGGCCGACTGCTGCCCCGAGTTTGCGCCGCTTCCCAAGCTATTGCGGCGCGCCGCGCCGGGCCTGCATTTCGACCCGGCCGCGACCGCCATGATGCGCGGGCAAGTCGATGCGCTGCTCGATGCCGAACCGCGCACGCGTCTTTCTGCCGTGCTCGACATCCTCGCCCGGCTTGCCGATGCCGACGCGCAGCCGCTTGCGTCGCCATCGGCGCACACGGCCAAGCCCGACGAGATGGCCTCCGAGGCCGAGCGCCTGAACCGCGTGCTCGACCTCATCGACAGGCGCTTCGACGAACCGCTGCGCATCGCCGATCTGTGTGCCGTCGCGCATCTTTCCGAGCGCTCGCTGCATCGTCATTTCATGCGGCACGTCGGCGAAAGCGTGGGCCGCTATCTGAGCCGCGTGCGCATCGGCTACGCGTCGCGTCAACTGACGGCGACGACGTGGCCCGTTTCCGTGATCGCGACGAAAGCGGGCATTCCGAATCTCGCCAACTTCAACCGGCAGTTCTTCGCGACGCGCGGCATGACGCCGAGCGCGTGGCGCCAGTTCTTCGAAACGCACGGACACGCGCCCGCCGGCACGCCGCAGCCCCCGCTCGACGTGCGCCCGCCGTCGCTGGAGCAGACCACCAGGCGCAAACGGACGGCGCGCACAAAATAAAACACCCCGACGGCGAACCATCGGGGTGTTTCTGTCGATGCGTTTGACGCGTGCTCGAGGCGCTAGCGTGCCCGTTGCTTAGCGCTTGGCGATCGGCTTTGCTTCACGCGGCGTTTCGCCGATGAAGAGCTGACGCGGACGGCCGATCTTCTGCTCGGGATCAGCGATCATTTCGTTCCACTGCGCGATCCAGCCGACAGTACGCGCCATCGCGAAGATGCACGTGAACATCGACGTCGGGATGCCCAGCGCGCGCTGCACGATGCCTGAGTAGAAATCGACGTTCGGATACAGCTTGCGCGACACGAAGTACTCGTCTTCCAGCGCGATTTTTTCGAGCGCCATCGCGAGCTTGAACAGCGGGTCGTCGTGCAGGCCCAGTTCATTCAGCACTTCGTGGCACGTTTCGCGCATCAACTTCGCGCGCGGATCGTAGTTCTTGTACACGCGGTGGCCGAAGCCCATCAGCTTCACGCCCGAGTTCTTGTCCTTCACCTGCTTGATGAACTCAGGAATGTTGTCGACCGAGCCGATTTCTTCCAGCATGTTCAGCGCCGCCTCGTTCGCGCCGCCGTGCGCCGGGCCCCACAGACAGGCGATACCGGCTGCGATACACGCGAACGGATTCGCGCCCGACGAACCGGCGAGACGCACCGTCGACGTCGACGCGTTCTGCTCGTGGTCTGCGTGCAGGATCAGGATGCGGTCCAGCGCGCGGACCAGCACGTCGTTGACCTTGTACTCTTCGCACGGGTTCGAGAACATCATGCGCATGAAGTTCGCGCTGTACGACAGATTATTCTGCGGATACACGAACGGCTGGCCGATCGAGTACTTGTACGCCATCGCGACCAGCGTCGGCAGCTTCGCGATCATGCGGATCGCGGAAACTTCACGGTGACGCGGGTTATTGATGTCGAGCGAGTCGTGGTAGAACGCCGACAGCGCGCCGACTGCGGCGACGAGAATCGCCATCGGGTGCGCGTCGCGGCGGAAACCGCGGAAGAAGAACTGCATCTGCTCGTGAACCATCGTGTGGTTCGTGACCGTCTTCACGAACTCGTCCTTCTGCGCCTGGTTCGGCAGATCGCCCTTCAGCAGCAGGTAGCACGTTTCCAGAAAGTCGGCATTCTGCGCGAGATTGTCGATCGGGAAGCCGCGATAGAGCAGCTCGCCCTTGTCGCCGTCGATGTAGGTGATCGCCGAGTTGCACGACGCCGTCGACATGAAGCCCGGATCATACGTGAACTTGCCGGTTTGACCGTACAGCTTACGGATGTCGATCACGTCCGGGCCCATCGTACCCTTGTAAATCGGCATTTCAACGCTCGGCGAGTTGTCGCTGAACGATAGCGTGGCTTTAACATCTGACGGGGTCATAGCACATCCTCAATCGAAAGTATGGAAACAGGGTTTCGATAATTGCACGCCTGGATCAAACTTACCTGCGCACCTGTGACGCTCACACAGTGCGCAGCATCTCCAGCACCCGCGCGACGTCGGCGTCGGCGAGGTCGCCTTCCGGTTCCTTGCGTGCGAGAAGCAAGTCCATCAGGTCGTTATCGCTCAGTTCGAGCAGGCGCGTGAGCGCGCCTACGTCCGCATCACTGAGGTCATGCTCATATCGGCTGAAAAAACGTTCGAAGATCAGATCGTTTTCCAGCAGGCCGCGCCGCGCGCGCCAGCGGAGACGCGCGCGGCGTAGAGGGTCGGACTGATGCGATGATCCGTCCATCTCAGACAGCACGGCGAACCATCAATTCCTTGATCTTGCCGATCGCCTTCGTCGGATTGAGGCCCTTCGGGCACACGTCGACGCAGTTCATGATCGTATGGCAACGGAACAGACGGTACGGGTCTTCCAGGTTGTCGAGACGCTCGCCCGTCGCCTGATCGCGGCTGTCCGCGATGAAGCGATAGGCTTGCAGCAGGCCCGCCGGGCCGACGAACTTGTCCGGGTTCCACCAGAAGCTCGGGCACGACGTCGAGCAGCTGGCGCACAGGATGCACTCGTACAGGCCGTCGAGCTCGTCGCGTTCTTCCGGCGACTGCAGACGTTCCTTTTCCGGCGGCGGCGTATCGTTGATCAGGTACGGCTTGATCGAATGGTACTGGTTGAAGAACTGCGTGAAGTCGCAGATCAGGTCGCGCACGACGGGCAAGCCCGGCAGCGGACGCAGCACGATTTTCTGCGGCAGGTCGTTCAGGTTCGTCAGGCAGGCAAGACCGTTCTTGCCGTTGATGTTCATCGCGTCCGAACCGCACACGCCTTCACGGCACGAACGGCGGAACGACAGCGTTTCGTCCACTGCCTTCAGCTTGACGAGCGCGTCCAGCAACATGCGCTCGTGCGAGTCGATGTCGATCTCGTACGTCTGCATGCGCGGCGCGGCGTCCTTGTCCGGGTCGTAGCGGTAGATTTCAAAAGTACGCTTGGCCATTTCTCAGATCCTTTGATGTGCCTTAGAAGGTACGCGCTTTCGGCGGCACCGATTCGACGGTCAGCGGCTGCATGTGAACCGGCTTGTAGTCGAGGCGATTGCCTTCGCTGAACCACAGCGTATGGCGCAGCCAGTTCTCGTCGTCGCGATGTTCGAAGTCGCTCTGCGCGTGCGCGCCGCGGCTTTCCTTGCGAGCCTCCGCCGACACCATCGTCGCGCGCGCCACTTCGATCAGGTTCTCCACTTCGAGCGCTTCGATGCGCGCGGTGTTGAACACCTTCGACTTGTCCTTCAGATGGACGTGAGCCGCGCGCTCCTTCAGTTCCTTCATCTTTTCCACGCCTTCAGCCAGCAGCTTCGACGTGCGGAACACACCTGCGTGCGCCTGCATCGTCGAGCGAATGTCCCCCGCGACAACCTGCGCGTATTCGCCGGAGCTGGAGTTGTCGAGCTTCGCGAGACGCGACAGCGCGAAGTCGGCAGCGTCGGCCGGCAGCGGCTTGTGTTCCTTGATTTCCTTCACGTGCTTGACGATGTGGTTGCCGGCGGCGCGGCCGAACACCACGAGGTCGAGCAGCGAGTTCGTGCCCAGGCGGTTCGCGCCGTGGACCGACACGCACGAGCATTCGCCGACGGCATAGAAACCGTTGACGGGCTCTTCGTGACCCTTCGACGTACCCACGACCTGGCCGTGGATGTTCGTCGGAATGCCGCCCATCTGGTAGTGAATGGTCGGCACGACGGGGATCGGCTCCTTGATGCAGTCGACGTTCGCGAACTTCAGCGCGATTTCGCGGATCGACGGCAGACGCTTCATGATCGTCTCCGCGCCGATGTGCGACAGGTCGAGCAGCACGTGGTCCTTGTTCGGACCCACGCCACGGCCTTCCTTGATTTCCTGGTCCATCGAACGCGAAACGAAGTCGCGCGGCGCCAGGTCTTTCAGCGTCGGCGCGTAGCGCTCCATGAAGCGCTCGCCGTCCGAGTTGCGCAGAATGCCGCCTTCGCCGCGCACGCCTTCCGTGATCAGCACGCCAGCGCCCGCCACGCCCGTCGGGTGGAATTGCCAGAACTCCATGTCCTGCAGCGCGATGCCCGAGCGGGCCGCCATGCCGAGGCCGTCGCCCGTGTTGATGAACGCGTTCGTCGATGCTGCGAAGATGCGGCCCGCGCCGCCCGTGGCGAACAGCGTGGTCTTGCCTTCGAGGATGTAGACGTCGCCCGTTTCCATTTCGAGCGCGGTCACGCCCAGCACGTCGCCATCGGCGTCGCGGATCAGGTCCAGCGCCATCCATTCGACAAAGAACGTCGTCTTGGCCGCGACGTTCTGCTGATACAGCGTGTGCAGCAGCGCGTGGCCGGTACGGTCAGCCGCCGCGCAAGCGCGCTGCACCGGCTTTTCGCCGTAGTTCGCGGTGTGGCCGCCGAACGGGCGCTGATAGATCGTGCCGTCCGCGTTGCGGTCGAACGGCATGCCGAAGTGTTCCAGTTCGTACACGGCGTTCGGCGCTTCGCGGCACATGAACTCGATCGCGTCCTGGTCGCCGAGCCAGTCGGAGCCCTTGATCGTGTCGTAGAAGTGATAGTGCCAGTTGTCTTCGCTCATGTTGCCGAGCGATGCGCCGATGCCGCCTTGAGCAGCGACCGTGTGCGAGCGCGTCGGGAAGACCTTCGACAGCACGCAGACCGACAGGCCCGCGCGCGCGAGTTGCAGCGACGCGCGCATTCCGGAGCCGCCCGCGCCGACGATGACCACGTCGAAGCGGCGACGCGGCAGAGAATTCTTGATTGCAGCCATTCTTTTACACTCTCCAGAGAATCTGCGCAGCGTAGCCCGCGCAAGCGAGCAGCCAGACGATCGTCAACGCTTGAAGCAGAAGGCGCGTGCCAACGGGCTTGATGTAGTCCATCCAGATGTCGCGCACGCCGACCCAGGCGTGATAGAACAGCGACAGCAGCGTGACGAAGGTGGCGAGCTTCATCCACTGCGTAGCGAAGATCGCGGCCCAGCCGTCGTAAGAGAATGCCTGCGCGCCGAAGAACCAGCACAGCAGGATGATGGTGTAGACGGCCATGATGACGGCCGTGACGCGCTGTGCGAGCCAGTCGCGCAGACCGTAGTGAGCGCCGACGACGAGGCGCTTCGAGCCAACCCGGTTATTAGCTGACATTTTTTTAGAATGCTCCGAACAGTTTGAGCGCGAATGCGATCGTCAATAGCGACGACACGACGAACACGACGATCGACGTGTTCTTGCCGCGTTCCTTCGACACAGCGTCGTGGTTCATGTCCATCAACAGGTGACGGACGCCGGCGCAGAAGTGGAACAGGAACGCCCACGCGAGAACGAGCGTGATGAGCTTGACGATGATGTTGGACAGGAAGCCCTTGAAAACTTCGAAACTGAGTTCAGATGTGAGACTCTGATCGAAGAGGTACAGCAGGAACGGAAGGAAGATGAAGAGCAGTCCACCGCTCAAGCGGTGAAGGATCGACACGCGCCCCGCGAGAGGAAGACGATACGACGTCAATATCTGCCCGATACCGATGTTCCGGAATTCCGGCCTCGGTTTTTTTACGGCTTCAGCCATGCTAGACCCCTACTATGTAGTCACACTAATCTGCAATTTTAGCGCCTTTTTATTTCGCGCTGCAGCGAAACCCCGCACAAGACAGCGTTACGCCACGCGCACGTAAAGGCACATGCAAGCCTCGCCGCAAGCCCACGGCAAAGCTGCTTCGCTCAACTCAAGTCGTTCTGATAGTAATACCCGGTTGTGACATACCATCCTCGTCGAACTTCGACGGGACGGTCCCCATAGGTATAGGACACGCGCTCCACGGATAACAGGGGAAATCCCGTCGGCACATGCAGCAGATCGGCAACGGCCGGGTCCGCGGCAACGGCGCGAATCTTTTCCGATGCTCGGATCATCCGCGTGCCGAACTCCGTTTCGAACATCGCATAGAGCGGCCCCTTGTACTCTGACAGGCGCTCGAGCGTCAGCCCGCGGAACACGCCGCCCGGCAGCCAGATCTCGTCGAGCACGGTGTCTTCGCCGTCGAAAGTCAGGAGACGCTTGATCAGCACGACGGGATCGGCGGGCTTCATATCCAGTTGCCGCGCAATCTCCGCTGACGCGCGCAGACGCCGGCATTCGAGCAGCCGGCTGATATGCGGATGCTCGGCGCCGTCGTCGGCGAGAAGGCGCAGGAAGCGGAACTGGGCGCGGTCTTCGTTGTGCGTGGCAACAAACGTGCCCTTGCCCTGGCGGCGCACCAGCAGGTTGTCGGCGGCGAGTTCGTCGATCGCCTTGCGCACGGTGCCCTGGCTGACCTTGTAACGCGCGGCCAGCTCGACTTCACTTGGGATGATCTCGCCGGGCTTCCATTCACCCGATTCGAGACTCTGCGTGATGAGCGCCTTGATCTGCTGATAGAGAGGACTGAAGGTCGGCGATGGAGCCGGCGTGGAGACAGGCGCGCCGTCACCCGCGCCGGACGCGCCGGGAGGGTTTGCTGTGCTGGCCTGGTTCGAATTCATGCGCGCATTTCAACACAAAGCGCCTCGCGCCGTCCAGATTTTTTGCCGCAATAATTATGTCTTATATAAGACATAAGATACTGTTGACTTTGTGCCTCCCGAATCCTACACTCCTTGTCGAGCAAGGGTTTGCGGGTAGTGCCACGCATTTTTGACACCGCTTTGTGTCAACAGCGTGATGCACCGAAAGCCACCCTGCATCACGCCGTTCCCTCACGCAGTCCAGGTTTCGCTTCGCCCTGCATTGCCCGGCATGCGCCGTCAATGCCCGCCGAAACGCGCTGTTTGCAGGAGCCCGCGCCATGCAGCGGCCACGTGCGGCATCGCCGCGAGGCGAGCCTCGCCAGCATCCCCCGTTCCCCGCGCTCGGCAGCACCGATTATCCGGCATGGCGGTTTCGCCGGCGGCGTGCCTTCTGGCCTTCTCGTGAGCGCCCGCAAGGCTCGCGCAGCGAATTTGCCGTGCTTAAACCACGCTTCGCGTAACGCGCATATAGAATGGCGTTTTCCCTAGCGTTCAACGCATCGTCCTGGAGATTTCTCAATGGCTAAGCCCGCAAAGCGCGTTGCCGTCACTGGCGCCGCAGGTCAAATCGGTTACTCCCTGCTGTTCCGTATCGCCAATGGCGACATGCTCGGCAAGGACCAGCCGGTCATCCTGCAGTTGCTGGACCTGCCGCAAGCGCAAGCCGCCGTCAAAGGCGTCGTGATGGAACTCGAAGACTGCGCGTTCCCGCTGCTCGCGGGTGTCGTGGTGACTGACGATCCCAAGGTTGCGTTCAAGGATGCCGACGTCGCGCTGCTGGTCGGCGCGCGTCCGCGTTCGAAAGGCATGGAGCGTAAAGACCTGCTGTCGGCGAACGCCGAAATCTTCACGGTTCAGGGCAAGGCGCTGAACGAAGTCGCAAGCCGCGACGTGAAGGTGCTGGTCGTCGGCAACCCGGCGAACACGAACGCGTACATCGCAATGAAGTCGGCACCCGATCTGCCGAAGAAGAACTTCACCGCCATGCTGCGCCTCGACCACAACCGCGCGCTGTCGCAACTGGCGGCCAAGTCGGGCAAGCCGGTCTCGTCGATCGAAAAGCTGGTCGTGTGGGGCAACCACTCGCCGACGATGTACCCGGACTTCCGCGTCGCAACGGCCGAGGGCAAGGACCTGACGAAGCTGATCAACGACGACGAATGGAACCGCAACACCTTCATCCCGACGGTCGGCAAGCGCGGCGCGGCGATCATCGAAGCGCGCGGCCTGTCGTCGGCGGCTTCGGCGGCCAACGCAGCAATCGACCACGTGCGTGACTGGGTGCTCGGCACGAACGGCAAGTGGGTGACGATGGGCATTCCGTCGGACGGCTCGTATGGCATCCCCGAAGACATCGTCTACGGCGTGCCCGTGACGTGCGAAAACGGCGAATACAAGCGTGTCGAAGGCCTGTCGATCGACGCATTCTCGCGCGAGAAGATGGACAACACGCTGAACGAGCTGCTCGAAGAGCGCGACGGCGTTCAGCACCTGCTCGGCTAATCGCCGGATGCAGACACGAACCGGGACTCCGTTGCAACGCGGCGGGTTCCGGTTTTTTACGTGCGATCTCTTGCATGGCGTTCTGCGCATCAGACGGCATGCAGCGGATCGCAACTGATCCGAACGCGTTTTGGTTCATCTGCCTGTTCGACCTGCTTCGATGCGACCTGCTTCGACGCAAGCCAAAACGGACAGAACGCGTCCGAATCGGAATTTTCAAACACGCTCCCGACGCCGATAATGCGCGCACTGACTCCCGCCGAAGTCCTGTTTGACGGCGAAGCGCCGCCTGCCGTGCTGCCTGCCTGCGATCACTACGCGGGCAGCGAAAAGCTGATGCTCAAATCGCTCTCGTTGCAGCAGCAGCTCGGGCCCGTCTTCGATGTCACGCTCGACTGCGAAGACGGCGCGCAAGTGGGCCGCGAGGCGGAGCATGCCGAGCTTGTCGGATCGCTCGTCGGCGGCGAGCACGACCGGTTCGGCCGCGTCGGCGTGCGCATTCACGATTTCAACCACGCGCACTGGCGCGACGACGTGCGCCTCATCCTGCGCGCCGCGAAGCGCGCCCCTGCCTACATCACGCTGCCGAAAGTCCGCCACGTGCCCGATGCCGCCGAAATGTGCGCGTTCATCGAAGCCACGCGGCGCGAGCTCGGCATCGCGAAGCCCGTCCCTGTCCATCTGCTGATCGAAACGCACGGCGCATTGGCGCGCGTGTTCGATCTCGCCGCGCTGCCGGGCGTCGAGGCGCTGAGCTTCGGCCTGATGGACTTCGTGTCCGCGCACGACGGCGCGATTCCCGACAGCGCGATGCGCTCGCCGGGCCAGTTCGATCATCCCCTCGTGCGGCGCGCGAAGCTCGAGATTTCGGCGGCTTGCCATGCGCATGGCAAGGTGCCGTCGCACAACGTATCGACGGAAGTGCGCGACATGGACGTGGTCGCGAACGACGCGCTGCGCGCGCGCAACGAATTCGGCTACACGCGCATGTGGAGCATCCACCCCGCGCAGATTCCCGCGATCGTGTCGGCCTTTGCGCCGCGCGACGAAGAAATCGCGACGGCGACGGAAATCCTGCTCGCCGCGCAGTCGGCGCAATGGGGCCCGACGCGCCATCGCGATTCGCTGCACGATCGCGCGAGCTATCGCTATTACTGGTCGGTGCTGCGCCGCGCCCGCTCGACGGGCCGCGCTGTACCCGCCGAAGCCGCGCCGCTTTTCGGGCCGAACGACATGCCCACGACGAAGGAGTCCGCATCATGAGCACGACCGCACACACGTCCGCAGGCGCCGCGTTTCGCGCGGCCGTCGCCGCCGAAAAGCCGCTGCAGGTCGTCGGCACGATCAACGCGAATCACGCGCTGCTAGCGCAACGCGCGGGCTTCAAGGCGATCTACGTATCGGGCGGCGGCGTCGCGGCCGGCTCGCTCGGCTTGCCCGATCTCGGCATCTCGACGCTCGACGACGTGTTGACCGACGTGCGCCGCATCACCGACGTGTGCGATCTGCCGCTGCTCGTCGATGTCGATACGGGCTTCGGCCCGTCGGCGTTCAACATCGCGCGCACCGTGAAGGCGCTGACGAAAGCGGGCGCGGGCGCGATGCACATCGAAGACCAGGTCGGCGCGAAACGCTGCGGACACCGGCCGGGCAAGGCGATCGTGTCGCAAGCCGAAATGGTCGACCGCGTCAAGGCGGCCGTCGACGCGCGCACCGATCCGGACTTCGTCGTCATGGCGCGCACGGATGCGCTCGCCGTCGAAGGCTTGCAGTCGGCCATCGACCGCGCGTCGGCATGCGTCGAAGCAGGCGCGGACATGATCTTCCCCGAAGCGATGACGGAGCTCGGCATGTACAAGCAGTTCGCGCGGGCCGTGAAGGTGCCCATCCTCGCGAACATCACCGAGTTCGGGGCGACGCCGCTCTTTACCGTCGAAGAGTTGCGCGGCGCGGACGTGTCGCTGGTGCTGTACCCGCTGTCGGCGTTCCGCGCGATGAACAAGGCGGCCGAAAACGTTTACACGGCAATCCGCCGCGACGGTACGCAAAAGGCCGTCGTCGAGACGATGCAGACGCGGGCCGAACTGTATGACCGCATCGGCTATCACGCGTACGAGCAGAAGCTCGACGCGCTGTTCAGCCAGAACGCGCAGAAAAACGGGCAAGACAACTAACGCAAGCGGCACATCAAGGAGACCCCTGGCATGAGCGATACGACGCAAGCGGCTGCACCCGAAACGACAGGCGGCTTCAAGCCGAAGAAATCCGTGGCCCTGTCGGGCGTGACGGCGGGCAACACCGCGCTGTGCACGGTCGGCAAGACGGGCAACGACCTGCACTATCGCGGCTACGACATTCTCGACATCGCGGGCGCCTGCGAGTTCGAAGAGGTCGCGTATCTGCTCGTGCACGGCAAGCTGCCGAACGTCGCCGAACTCGCTGCGTACAAGTCGAAGCTGAAAGCGTTGCGCGGGCTGCCCGCGAACGTGAAGGCCGTGCTCGAATGGATTCCCGCCGCCGCGCATCCGATGGACGTGATGCGCACGGGCGTCTCCGCGCTGGGCACCGTGCTGCCGGAGAAGGACGATCACAACCTCGCGGGCGCGCGCGACATCGCCGACAAGCTGATGGCCTCGCTCGGCTCGATGCTGCTGTACTGGTATCACTACTCGCACAACGGCAAGCGGATCGAAGTCGAAACCGACGACGATTCGATCGGCGGCCACTTCCTGCATCTGCTGCATGGCGCGCAGCCGTCGAAGTCATGGGTCGACGCGATGCATGTGTCGCTGAACCTGTACGCGGAGCACGAATTCAACGCATCGACGTTCACGGGCCGCGTGATCGCGGGCACGGGCTCGGACATCTATTCGGCGATCACGGGCGCGATCGGCGCGCTGCGCGGGCCGAAGCACGGCGGCGCAAACGAGGCCGCATTCGAGATCCAGTCGCGCTACCAGACGCCGGATGAGGCGGAAGCCGACATCCGCCGACGCGTCGAGAACAAGGAAGTCGTGATCGGCTTCGGCCATCCCGTCTACACGATCTCCGATCCGCGCAACAAGGTGATCAAGGACGTGGCGAAGAAGCTGTCGAAGGAAGCGTCGAACATGAAGATGTTCGACATCGCCGAGCGGCTGGAGACGGTGATGTGGGACGTCAAGAAGATGTTCCCGAA
>NZ_WHNP01000100.1 GCF_009362735.1 Paraburkholderia franconis
CTCGATTGCGCGCGCCACGATCTCGTCGAGCGTCGGCGTGAGCCGCCCCTGCGGTTCCTGCGCTTCGCAAGCCAACGCAATCAATTGCAGTCGCGTTTCCTGCGCAATGCGCGGCGGACGGCCACTGCGCTCACCTTCCCGAATGCCCTGTGCGCCTTGCCGCGCAATGCGCTTGCGCCACGTGCTGACCGTCTGCACCGATACACCGAGCTCTCGCGCAATCACGGTATTCGAGTGTCCCTCATGTGCCCACAACGCAATCCGAGCCCGCATCACATCCCGCTGCGGGGCCGTCTTCYGTGCGATCAGCGACAGGAGTTTCTYTTTTTCTTTCTTCGTCAGCTTCACTGACGTTGCATGACGGCCTCGGCTCATCCCGACATGATAACCAAGGCGTTTAATTATTCAACGTATTTACGGGATGTTGTACTAGCCTGTCAAATGATCAGAAGGATTGCCAGTCGTTCTTTCCGGCTGTGCTATCCGCGGCAGTCCGCATCTGGGCGGACCAGCCGGCCACAGGCCGGCGCCAAAACCACCGCCATGCGCAGTGGATCCGTCACCTCGCCAGACCGCATGGCCGCACGGGGCCTGCAGGATAAGTCTAAATTCCTATCATAGGATGTTTGTCTGGAAAAGCCACTGACGACAATAACGTCTGTCACCCACTTTAATGAAGGTCGGGCGCGCTGCGCGTCGGTCGTTCCCACAACGCAGGTCAACCCTTCGCATATCAACAGGTCTTCGACAGGCACAAATTGTCTCGCTGATCGATACGTGTTAGCACGTGCAGTTCTCAAGGCGGAGCCAGCTCCGGGATGCACTTCATTGGACCCGCCGCCGTCTGAACCGCTACCGTCCTCGATCTTCACGGGGCGGCGGATGTCGCGCGCGAGCGGCCCGCGCATGGCCCTTCCATTCCACCTCAGCGCTTGCAGGCTTGGCGGCGGACCGCGGTGCGCTCTCGGCGCTCGATGCTGTTGCAAGAGATGCTGGCGTTGGTGTCGCCGCCGGCGGGAGATATGAGCTCGCGTTGCGAGGTGCATCCCGCACTTGCATTAGTCGATGGCCTTTCGTGGTCGAGTCGTTACATGCCGTCACGGAAGGCGACTGCCCAGAGCAACGCATATGTCAATGATCGGTTGTTCCGGGTAACGGCAAATGACCAGTCTTTATCCGGCCCCAAAATGGTAAATAATGCCGCTTTACTGCGCGTCAGGGTAAGTAATTACCTGTCCGACATTGCATCGCGTCGGTGAAGTGCTTATGATTCGTTTCGTCCTACGGATAAAGTTACAGTCTGCAACATTTGGCAAACGTTTGAAACATCGACGTGACCACGCGACAACCACAACAATAAACAGGTCGAAGGAAACACCGCACTAAGGCAATTCTTCATTAGGAGTTCGAAATGAACTCGGATACCACCCTCGACTCGATCCGCGAGATCAATCTCTCGTACATCGTCCTGGTCCAGCGCCTGTTGCGGCAAGACAGGGCCATTGGCATGGTTCGCCTCGGCCTGTCACCCGGGCTGGCCGATATCCTCGCGGATCTGTCGCAGGCGCAGGTCGTCAGACTGGCAGGCACCCACCAGTTGCTCTGTTCCTTTCGTTTTTCCGGCCATCCCGTGCTGTCCGCGCTCGCGCACACGAAGGCCGACGTGACAGCAATGCACGATCCGGTCATGCCGGCCATCCTGCCGGTCGGGCAATGCGCCTGAGCCGAGCACGCGATGATGACTTTCCCGGGAAAGCGCCCCGGCGATCCACGACGGAACCCTCCCGGCATTGGCATCGGACGGATCGGGCGTCGGTGTGCGTCAAGATGCACGCGCGCTCCCTTCGCGCGCCTCGCAGCCGGCGGCTTCATCACGTCGCCGGCGAACGTTGTCGCTGCCCGTTCCGGTCGCAACGCCGTCCATGAACAGTACGGGTGCATGCTGATGCGTTTTCGCAGGTGTGCCAGGGGCATCCGGAATCCCGCCGAGCGGTTCACATAATGTATGACCGGCCAAGGAGCCATTGAAATGTTGATGTCTTACCAGATGCGGGAACTGCATAGCGCGGCCTGGGCACCTTTCCTTCCGTGGCTTCAGGCGACTGCCCGCTTTCTTGCACCTTCCGGTTCCGCATCCGCCCTGTCAGTCCGGCCGTTCGCCGCCGGCTTCGACCTGCTGGTCCGGCTGTGCCAGCGTTACCCCAAACCCGCATTCGGCCTGACAGCGACCACCGTCGATGGCCAGCCCGTCCCGGTGACGGAAGCGGTCGTGCTGGACAAGCCGTTCTGCAGGCTGCTGCACTTCGAGCGCGCCACCCGTCAGGTACATCCAGCCGTGCTGGTTGTTGCGCCGCTGTCGGGTCACCACGCCACGTTGCTGCGCGAGACCGTGCGCACGATGCTGCCGGATTTCGACGTCTATCTCACCGACTGGCGCGACGCGCGCACCGTTCCGCTCACGGCCGGGGCGTTTCATCTTGACGATTACGTCGCTTACCTGCGCGAGTTCCTCGGCTTCTTGGGGCCGCACAGTCACGTCGTCTCGATCTGCCAGTCGACGGTCCCGGTGGTTGCCGCCGTGGCGCTGGCGGCAGCCCGTGGCGAGCCCACGCCGCGCAGTATGACCCTGATGGGTGGCCCGATCGATGCGCGCCGCAGTCCTACGGCCGTCAACGAACTGGCGTTCGGCAAGTCGCTCGCCTGGTTCGAGCGACAGCTCATCGATACGGTGCCTGGCCGTTATCCCGGTGCCGGCCGGAAGGTGTATCCCGGTTTTCTGCAGCACGCAGCGTTCGTGAGCATGAATCCGGAGCGTCATCTGGCCTCGCACCTGAACTATTATTTCGACCTGTCGACCGGCGACGCCGAGGCAGCGGAAGCACATTGCCGCTTCTACGACGAGTACAACGCGGTACTCGACATGGCGGCCGAATACTATCTCGAGACGGTACAGGTCGTCTTCCAGGATTTCCGTCTTGCGCGCGGCACCTGGCAGGTGGACGGTGAGTCCGTGCGCCCGCAGGCCATCCGGGATACGGTGCTGATCACGGTGGAAGGGGAGCGGGACGACATTTGCGGGCCGGGCCAGACCCATGCGGCACACGGTCTCTGCACCGGGCTCGATGCGTCGCAGCGGTACCAGATGACGCTCCGCGGCTGCGGCCACTACGGGATATTTTCTGGCCGTGTCTGGCGCACGGAGCTCTATCCGCGCCTGCGCCAGCTGATCCATCAGCATGACACGGACCCGCATTCCCACGCTGCGTCCTGACAGGCGAGACGCGTCTTCCGAATAGTCAACCGTGAGCCCGATGGATCGTTGCCTGACGTGCGGCGTGTCCCGCCGAATGAGTGAATGAGTGTGCCTCGTGACAGAGTCTGCACGTCCCTCGCCCACCACAGATGTCGCACGTTCGCGAACGCGCCGCTTGCACACCTGCACCCTGCCCCGCCCGCCGTTATAGGGGGCGAACAGCGTAACCACAATTTCCTAAAGTTATTGTTCTTGGGCAAAACCCTGAAAATTGGCATATACGTCGAACCTGCCAGCTGGAATCGGAACTCATCCCGGATTTGCGGAAATGATTCAGCCGATCAGGCCAAGGAGGCTACGACTTGGGTTGCCACAAATACCCCGCTTTTTGCAGCCGGGCAAGCCAGGCTCCCCGCTTGCCATGACTCGACATCAATTGCGCCAGACGACGCCGGAATACGGCATCCCGCCTGGCGTTTGCATAGGCTTCGGCGAGATCCTGCAACTTCTGGAATGCTTGATCGTAGGCGCTGCCCGTTGTGCGTCGCAGTTGTGCATCGATGCTTGACCACGCCGTGTCTTCCTGTTCGAGAAGTGATGTGAGGTACCGCGTGCGTTCCTTGCGACGGCGGGCCTCGGCCGCCTGGCGTGCTTCCTGCTCCCTTCTTTCACGGATGGCACGATGAGAGGCGACCCTGGATTCAATTTCGGATATTCGACGGCGCCCGGGAAAATTCAATTGCTTTGCATCCCTACCATTCTGCCATTTGAGAAAGGCGTTTCGAAGCGTTCTCTCCGCTTCACGACTGCGTCCTTGTAGCAGCATGCGCAGTTTCGCCCGCATTTCATCAACCGGCAACTCACGTAACCAGGGATCAAAACGACTGTCTTCGCTCCCGCTGGATTCTGGGGCCAATAATGACGGGCTGGCCTCGGCGGCGGCGGCGAGCCAATCCGCATCCAGCATCAGAAACTCCGCCAGTGCTACCTGTGCGGGCGTCAACGCCTGTAATCCCGCAGGTACCGGCGGTTCGATTTCGTCATCGTGTAGCTCATTATTCCCGAGTCGGGCAAGCCACCCAAGATAAAGCGGGCGAGCATCGCCGCCGAGCAGCTCGTCGCGTACAGGCAGCAGGCGCGTCATCCACCCCGCGCCATCCATCTCCTCCGAAAAGCGGGCGTGTTCGCCCGAGTCATCATTGAACGACCAGTCGAGGATGCACCAGTCATCGACGTCCATGGCCTCGAATGCTTTCTCGAAACGGGAGCGCCTCTTTCGTCCAGCTTTGACGTAATCGCGGATGGTCTCCGCGTCAAACGTCCCGTGCGGTAGGCGAAGAAGCAGGCGGCAGCTCCCCCAGTTGGAGGAGTAGACGTGGGCATCGAAATATTGTTGTACCCACTCGAGCGGGTCACCCTTGAGGTCTCCCCAGTGATATTCGTTGACGAAGCTTGAGGCGGTGAACAGAACCTGAGAGAAGAAGGCATGACCAGACGCGTCAAACGCAAAATCGGCACGGCTTCGCTGGCTCAGGCCGAAATCGGCTATCAGCTTGAGCTCGCGAGAGGTGCATCGGTGATTGCAAGCATGCTGACCAATGAGAATATGACGGCCGCGATCGGCGAGACGCTTGCAACGTTTGTCGGCGCGCACGGAACGGCGGACCTTCAGATCTTCGTGCAGCTGCTTGGTCAGCGATTGGTGGAACGGGACAGATCCGACGCGGCCGACATACTGTCCACCTGAGAGCCGACCTCACCAGTGCAGGAGCCACAGAACCCAGCGGCGTCACTTCGCCGAATTCCGCCACGCTGATTTGGAGCCAAGCCGCAGTCACGACAGATCCGTACGCGCATGTAGCCGCGCGCAGCCCGGGTATGTAAAAAAGAACCGCCGATCCCTGCGAGGCCAAGATGAAACAGGATCGGCGGGCATGCGTAATCCAGGCAACGGGGAGTTTGCCATTTCGCCGCAGCACGCAAGAAGCTACCGGAATACCAATGGAGGAATCAAGTCCCGACATGTCTGTATTGCACGATTCACCTGTTAATGTCCGGCCGGCGGCGTGTTTTCGTAGCGCCACGTAAGCTGCTCGCCAAACGACGAAGGCAATGGCACTGGTTTCCGCGCGCCAGATACGTGTATGCAATTCGACGCATCGGCAAGCACATGAAGGCCTGGCATCGTCCGACGTACTCCGCCGTCACGTGCCCCCTTCCGGTTGCCATTTTGCTGTCGTCCTCCATGTAATTTTGATGTTGCTGTCCGGGTGTTCCGGACACCTTTTTCATGAACCCGCAATCGCCGGGAGCCGCACGGAATTGCCTCGCCCCTAGTACTGGACGAGAATGGTCACGCGACGATTCATTGAGCGTGCAACGGGATCATCACCTACGACCAGCGGAAAATTGTCGGCCCGGCCGACAGCGGCAAGGCGACGTGGTTCAACACCCCTGTCGACAAGTAAACGCACCACGGCTCCCGCCCTCGCCGACGACAGCTCCCAGTTCGATGCGTATCGCACATTCGAAATGGGCACGCTATCCGTGTGCCCTTCGACGAGTACGTTGTTCTCCGTCTGTTTGCGCAGGACCGTCGCGATCTCATCGAGCACATCGGATGACTGGGGTAGCAGGCGCGCGTCGCCGGAATTGAACAGGACGCGTGCATCGATGCCAATCTCGACTCCCTGCACGTCGTTCTTGACCGTGATCTGCCGCCTGTCCTTGATCGTTTCGAGCTGCAGCAGCAGGTCCTTCCTGGCAGCCTCCCGTCCGGCAGCGACCGCGTCAAGGCTGTCCTTCGCCACTGCGCCCCTGTCGTGACTGGCGTGCGCCTCCAGAGACTTGATTTCGACTTCCCTGGTTTTGGCAAGCTGCAGCACGTAAAGCGCAAGGAAGAACACCATCAGTGTAGTGATCAGATCCGCGTATGAGAGCAGCCAACGATCCGAACCTGCGTCGGAGTCGGCATCCTCGTGCTGGCCGGATGTCTTGCCGGCTTGACGCCGGTAGCCGTATTGGCTGTCCATTGGCTGAATACCTTTCTTCGAAGTACGTGGCCCGGATGCGATGGTCGCCTCGTCCGGCCTGTCAGGCGAGCAGCTCCGCCGCCCGCCTGCGGACATCTCCTGCCAGCCGCGTCTCGATCATGTGCGGCGATTCCTTGCGCGAGATCGCCAGCAGTCCATCGAGGTACAGGCGGCGGAAGCGCAACTCGCTATCGATCTGCGCCCTGATCTTGCCGTGCAGCGGCAGAAAGACGAGATTCGCAGCGGCCAGTCCATACAGCGTCGCCACGAAGGCGACAGCAATGCCCTGCCCAAGCTCGGCGGGTTCGAGTATGTGCCCCGTCACCTGGATAAGGCCCAGCACCGCTCCTAGGATGCCGAACGTCGGCGCGTAGCCGCCCGCCTGTTGCCAGATGCGCGCAGCGGCCATGTGGTTACGCTCGTACGCATCCAGTTCGCGCTGAAGCGCGTCTTCGAGAACCGGGGTAGGCACGCCATTGGCCAGTAGCTCCAGGCCTTTTTGCGCGAACGGATTCAGTCCTCCCGTATCGATCGACTCAAGCGCTAGCATGCCGTTGAGCTTGGCCTGATCGCCCCACTCGAGCAACAGCGCCAGGTTTTCCCTGTCGACCTGGCGTGCCTTGAGGAATGCAAGGCGAATCTGGGTTACGCCGTCGAAGAATCGCGCCCAAGTGTTCTGGATCATCACCGCAGCCAGCGTGTCGCCCAGAACGATGATGAGCGCCTGTGGCTGCAGCAGCGCAGCGAAATGCCCGCCCTCGAGCGAAAAGCCGACAACGATCGCAGCGAGCCCCAGCAGGGCGCCGCATAGTGTGAGAAGGTCCATGAGATCCTCGATGAATTGTGAAGCCGTGCCCGCATCCGGTAGAAGCGCGCGCTCGTCGCCCGTTGTCTGTCAATACGCTCAGACGCCCAGACCCGGAGCCGGCCCCGCGGCCGAAGCAGACGATCGGATCGTCCGGACAGTCTCCAGGAACCGCTGTTCGATATCGCCGACTTCCACCGGGTCGATCTTGATGTCGCGCCGCATGACCCAGGACACTTCTTTCTTTCGCGCCTCGGTCATCACGCCCAGCAGTCGGTCTGCAATGGACTGATCCGGCATCGCAACGAGCATCTTGGCCAGATCGTAGGTATCGAAGGCGCTCACCGCGTCGAACAGCGAGCGCTGGTCCACGAATTCGAGATCTTCCAGAGCGGCGACCTCTCCCGGCGCACGGCGCGCTGGCCGGGAAAAATACGTGATCCCTTTTTCTTCCACGTAGTTCAGCACTTTTGTCTTGCGGAAGGCAAAGACGTCTTCGGCAATTTCGGCCCGGGAAAGCTTGTTGAGGATCATCTTTCTTTCGACGCCGATCAGTGCCTCAAGGTCGTTCAGTTCGATCAACTCGAGCTCGCTCGCCACCGATACTTCCAGATCCTGGTCCGCGACGTTGTGCGCACGCTCGGTGATCCGCTTTGGATCGAAAGTGACAAGTTGACGGTCAGATGCGCCTTCGGACGCGTTATGCCTGGTGGCCGCTGAACCCACGAATTCCGAGCGGCCGGCTTCCATCGAGATCAGGTTGAGTTTTTCCATGCGCCTGAGCATCACCATCACGTGAAGACGCGAGTGCCCTGCGATGGCGCGGCACTTCCTGATCACCTCACGCATAGGCACCGAGACTTCTTCCGTCTGGCTTCGCCAGCCGCGCTCGGCCTGCGCTTCGGCCCCGGCCATCAGCGAAAGGACATGGGCGTAGGAGATCACGCCCGGCATGAAGTCGGCATGGGTGTATGTCGCGAGCAGATCGTCCTTCTTTTTCACGCGGCGCACCATGGTGCGGACGATGTGCCTGAGCAGTGGCGAGACACGTTCGAGTTCCTCTTCGACCACACGGGCATTGACCACTGTCAGTTGACAGAACGTCAACGCTTTTGCCGTGTTCCCTCGTGGCTCGGCCGGAAGCAGCGCCGTCTCCCCGAAGAACTCGCCCTTTCCGAGCGTGGCGACGATAACTTTCTTGTCCTCGCACTGCGTCGAAATCTCAACCTTTCCGTCCGCAATGACGTACATGACGGATTCCCCGCCGAATCCTTCGGAATAGATCACTTCGCCCGGCGCCGCCGTTCGCGACCAGGTTGATTTCTGCTGTTGCAATTCCGCCCCCTGAAAAGCGCTTGATGATGCACACCGACGGCCACAATGAAGGTCTTCGGCTGCGCAAATGGTGACTAGTTATCGACAGGCACACCGCTGATCTTTAGCGTCAGAAATCAGCGCGTTTGCGGCCGTTCTTGTGTTGATCGTCGCTGTTGGAGGAATACGCCTACGCAATCGTTTGCGTCGCTTCGGCTGTTACCGTGCGGTGGCCGATAATTGATGAGTTACGCTATGTCGGTTGAAATTGGCGAAGTGGATCCACGTGAGATGCCGTGGGCGGTGTTCACAGTCGGGTCATCTCCTTCAACGTTTCAGAACACAGCAACTGATCGTTGAGCAATTGAGTGCGCGAGCCTGGCTGTTGCGCGAGATCGGCCTGCTGGAAGTCAATATTCGTTCCATGAGCACAGGGGACGTCCGGGCATTCTTGATCTCTGAGGCAGGCGGGATCAATGAGTTCTGCTCATGCAGCCGTACCGCAGCCCGTTGGCGCGCCTTTCCCCGCATGCCCAACGTGCTGCGAAAAGCTAACGCACTCGCCTGCAACAGCTCATTGCCCAATCGAACGAAATCTGTTTCACCGCAGTAGCCCCGGACGGCAAGGCCAGATGCGGAGGATATACAATCGAAACAATATTGCCGCTGACGTACCTTTGATGAGCAACGGAACGCACCCCGATCCCGCCGATGTTAGGGTACTGAACGAGAACGCGCGCAGCTCGCATTTCCGGAGCACGCGCTATGTGATCCGCGCTGCGCTAGCGGCGGCGATCATCTTCCCGCTTCTTTACCTCGTTGCCTCGTCCTGGCAGGACTGGAAGGACCGGCTTGTGAGCGCCACGGACGCAACGGAACGCTCAACCCGCATTGCGCAGGAGCACGCGATCAAGATTCTCGACATCGACACGGCGCTGATCCAGCGAGTGCTCGATGCAGTGGGGGATGCAGATGATGCTTCCATCCGCAGCCGTGAGCCTGCTTTTCATTCGCTATTGCAACGGCTTGGTGGCGGGTATCCGCAGGTGCTGGCCATTTCCATCTTTGGCCGGGATGGGTCGCTGCTGGCAAGCAGCCGGTTTTTTCCGTCGCCCGCAGTGACGATCGCGGATCGGCCCGACTTCCAGGATGCACTTAGCCGGCCACAGGAGATGCGAATATCAGGTCCGATGCGCGGCAAGGTAAAGAACCTGCGCACGTTCAACGTTTCGCGCGCCAGGACTGATACACGCGGTCATTTCCTTGGCATGGTATCCATCGCCATGCAGCCGGAATATTTTGAAGGCTTTTACCGGGATCTTCTCGGAGAAGATGGGCTCATGAACATTGGGCTGCTGCGCGCGGACGGTGCCATTCTGGCCTGGCACCCGCCGTTGAAGCGCCCCGCTGCGGCGGTTGCTCCGGGAACGCCGTTCGCGAATGCGATTTCACGCGCGACGCCCTCCGGTATCGTGATAATGCAATCAACAGTCGATGGTGAACGGAAGATTCTGGCGTTCCGGCGAGTTGGAGCGTACGACGCCTATGTATCGTCCGGCTATCCGGTATCTGCGGTCCGCTCTGCCTGGCTCATGCGAACTGGCGCAATCAGTGCAGCGACGCTCATCCCAAGTTGCGCGCTCTGGTACTTCCTTCTTTTCTCACTAAGGCGGTTGAAACGCGAAGAGAGCGCGTGGCAGAAACTGGCGGAGGAAGCGCTGCTGAGGCAACAGCTTGAGTCAAACCAGCAGGAAGTGCAGCGCCGCGAAATGCTTGGCAGCCTGGTAGGCGTAGTGGCCCATGATTTCAACAACCTGATGGCGGCGATTTCTTCCCATGCTCAGGCAGGGCTCGCGTCACAATCAATATCGCGCTTGCACGATGCGCTGCGAGGTGTTGAGAGCGCAGTGCTTGCCGGACAGGGGCTCACACATCGACTGCTGGCCGTGGCCGGGAAACAGCCGCTGCGGGCACAGGCGGCTACGTTGGTTCAGTGGCTGAGAAATCCACGACTTGTTGATACGGCCCTCGGCGATGCCATCACGCTGAGACTTCAAATCGATGACAACCTGTGGCCCGTCTATGTCGACCTCTCCGAACTGGAGGTTGCTCTGCTGAATCTCGCGATCAATGCGCGTGATGCGATGCCGTCCGGCGGGGTTGTCACGCTTTCGGCATCAAACACGCGAGCCCGCAATGTTGCCGCGCTCAATCGCGAAGATGCCGACTACGTCCGCATCACAGTGTCCGACACGGGACATGGGATGACCCAAGAAACGGCCCGACGTGCGTTCGACCCGTTTTTTACCACCAAGCCCGTCGGCAAAGGCTCAGGCCTCGGTCTATCTCAGGTCCGCGCGTTTTGCGAGCGCATGGGTGGCTTCGTTTCGTTGGAGACCTCACTGACCACAGGCACGAGCGTGTGCCTCTGTCTCCCGCGCTCAAACGAACCGGAAGAGTCCGCTGATGAACACAAGGGACGCGCATCGATCATGGCACGAGAGCGACTTCATTTGTTGCTTGTCGAGGATGACGCTCTGGTTGCCGAAGCGCAACAGGCCATGCTCGAATCGATGGGGCATTGTGTCGAATGGAAACCGGACGCGATCCAGGCACTTCGCAGGCTCAAGGAGGAGCACGATTTCAATGCCGTCCTGTCTGATGTCCAGATGCCGGGGGGCATGAGCGGCATTGACCTGTTCGAAACGCTCAAGGCAGAACAACCTCATCTTCCGATTATACTCATCACCGGGTTTGCCGAGGATGTCAAACGCCTGGAGGCAATTGGTGTCACAGCATTTCTGAAGCCCGTCCGCGCCGATGCTCTGAACAATCATCTGTCACGTGTCACGCATGGTTGATCGTCTGAATGCCTCAGCTAAGAGCCGCTCTCCAACCCGCACTCCGACTGCCGTCCACACTGCCCGTGTCACCCGTCCTTTCCGCGTAATACTGTTAGCACCCCTGTTAGTCGACGTAACCAGCGCCGCAACGGCCCTTGGGGATGGGCTTTGCGGGAATGCCAATACGATGGTCGCGCAATCGTCGCCGAACTAGAAGACCGTGACCGGTGGAACAGCATATTTACGAAGGAGAAGTTCATGAAGCGCTGGAAAATCCTCGGCTATTCCGGCCTCGCGATGATTATCATCGTCCTTTTCGGCTGCCTTTACGCAGTCCTACAGGAACACGTCATCGCACAAGGCGTGCACTCTGACGCTGCAAGGCTGCATCATGTGGATGTTCGCGGCAGGATTATCTGAATAGCAGCATTCGCGACATCAACGGATGCACCAAACCGCGTGATGATCAGGCCAGATGATGCTCGGAAAACCGGCGCGTGAACGCTTTACAATACTCCGCCTTCATCAAGGGTGCGTTAGACGTCCAACCGTGTCCACCATAGCTCGCGCGGCACGATGCACAGCGATATGGCGCTTCCAGCTGGTGGGCGCTTACATTTAGTGCTAGCCGTGTTCATTGAGGCGCTAGCAAAGCGGCAGCAATTTCGGCTTGGCGCTTGCCGGCGGCAATCCACTGGAGGATTTCACGCTCACGCGGTGAAAGGCCAGGAGAAAGTACAGGAATGGGTTGACCGTCTATGAGTTTGCGGGCGGCGCGGAAAGCGGCCATGCCAATCTGGCTCAGAAGTATGCGCGCGTCAGAGCTGCTATCGATGTTCTTGCCCCCAAGGCTGACCGCGCCTTCAAGACCGGTGGGGCCAAAGATCGGTATCTGCAGACCGTGGATACCATTGCCGCGTGGATGCCAGACGATGCGATACCGTTCTCCGCCATCGTTGTATTGCTTGGTCCAGAAGAATGGTTCGCTTAGGTTGAGAAGGTGTCGAGTGACGGGGCAGACTTGCATATAGCGGGTCGCGGTGACTTCCGATCCGTCGTCAAACCAGTCACCCTCGATCCAGTAGATCTGCTTGACGATGCGTTCGTACGATGAACTGGCGGCGAACAGGATATAGAGGTCGTAGCCATGCGCCTGGCCCAGCGAGCGTACGATATCTGTGATGACGTTCAGGCGGTTGGCCTTTTCGATTGCGAGTATGGCGTCGATGCTGTTTGCCATGGAAGTTTGCCGGAATCGAAAAATCACATCCAAAATCCACCGGGAAATCTCGCGGCGCGGGAAGAGTGAAGCACCGGCGCGCGCCGCAGCTAAAGGTGAATCAATGTCTATGCAGGCCGAGCCAATTCAAGCGCCTTGAGTAGGCAAGGTCTCTGATGGCGAGAACTAGCCCGCACCTGAATACCGCACTTCATCAAGTAACACGCGCACGTCCGCAGCGACCAGTAGTACTTTCCAGCGGCCTCCCCGATAAGCGTCGGGATAGTCGGCATCCGAGAGGTCAGACTTTGGCGACGTGAATTGCGCAAGTGAGTAGGGTGAGGGAAAGAACGCCTTGCGCTCTGCTGGATCAGGTGTGGGCTGCTTGCTGTCCGCCTGGAGGGTCATGATGGGCTTCCTTCCCAAGGAGAACGGTCCTACAGCTTAGGTTCCGTCTGTTTTTACACCAAATGATGGAAATCCCCTAATCGGCAGAATGGGCACATTGCCTATCCGGAATTGGATGTCCGATAGCCGAATCCGCAGTCACGTCCACTGAATCCGCACCGAGCACTCGCCGGTCAACGCACTCATATCAATGGCCGTTCCACCTTGGAAGCCGTCATTGCGGTCGTGTCAGATTGAACGGCAGCTCAGGGTCGTCAAGGGTCTGTCGCGTCGTTCATAAACGGTCTTTCGTCGGCCTGCTTCGCGGTGAACGAAGATCCTCGCAGCGGTGAAGGGTCTTGAAACGCCGCAATTGCGATAAGGGCGATTATCGCAATGGACGTAACCGCCCTGAGGCGGACCGCGCCGCGCTCACACTCCGGGCCTCGCTCAATCGCACCGGCCCGATACCGCGATTCTTTCATCGAATCAAGGGCATAGCGGGAAAATTCGGATGCGAAGTGATAATCATGTGGAAGGCCTCCCTGGCCGCCCAAGGGTAAGGGGGCGGCCAGGGTCTAGAGTCATGCCCTGAGGAAGTCTGTCAAGTTATTGTTCAACATCTACATCCCGCTACGACGATTATCCCGCGCCCGCCCGTGGACAACGACGCTGCCCACAGCACTAGGCTGTGGACAGCCGCCTGACGGCGGTTCCCTCGTTGCCCACCGGCTCCCCGCGAGCTTCGCCTTCGGCCTGACGCGCCGCTGCGCGGCTTGCCCCAATCAGATAAAGATCAGGACCCGGTCTTGACACCTACGCGCCCAGCTTGCCGAGAAGGTGCGAACCGCGCTTCCTGAGCACGTTGAGGTAGACGGTCTCGTTGTACGGTGTGCGCGTCTGCCAGCAGCGATACAGGACGCGGATCCACTTGAAAGCGAGAGCCCTCACTGCAACGTGGTGCGAGTTGCCCTTAGCGCGCTGCTGGCGGTAGTAGGCGCCAGCCCAGAATGACCGCGGAATGGTCTGGGCGGCCCATTCCACAAAGGTCTGACGCAGGAATTTCGGACACTGCAGGCGCCAGTGGACCCAGCTCTTTTTCCCGCTGCGCTCGGTCACCGGGGCAATACCCACGTACTCCTGCAGTTCATCAGCATTCCTGAACCGCTCCCGCTGCTCACCGAAGGCGGCCAGCAGGCGTGGGGCGAGTTGCGCACCGGCACCTGGCAGGTTCTCGAACAGTGTATGATCGGGCAGCGTGCGCGCAACCGCGGCTAGACAGCGTCAAGCAGCACGGCCGGTCAGCGACAACTATCTTGGCCGGTCGACGGGTGTAGTTGTCGCTGGCTAAGAGGCCATAGTTGTCGCTCCTTCTTCGTAGTTGTCGCTGGGTAATTGTCGTCGACGCACGCTCTGTTTGTCGCTAGCCTTACGGCGGCGATAGCTCTCAACGTTGAGTTCGAAGATCGTCGAGTGATGCACGAGCCGGTCGATTGCGGCGATGGTCATGCCGGGGTCGGGGAAGACATCGTTCCAGCCCGAGAAGGGCTGGTTGGCTGTGATTATGTGGAATTGAGGAGTTTTTTATCAACGTCGCCTGCTCTTTGACGATGTAATCCGGTCCGGAGTCGGCGTGTTCTTGAGTCGCAGGAGTAGACGGTCTATAGCTTTCTGGTCGCCTTCCACTGCTGCACGTTCATCGTCGGTCAGTGGTATCTCCTGCAGCATCCGTATCATTCCAGTCTTCGATTGGAGCAGGTCGGCGCGGGACGATTCCTTCGGAATGTAAAAGTCGCAACGTGCGCAAGCCATGCGGTGCGGACACTGATCGAAGAATTCGTACGAGCAGAAACCGTGGCCAAGATCGTAGTATCGCCATGGCTGTTCCGTTTGACCATCGTCGATCGCCTGCCGGTCGATGAGTACCTCCATCATTCTCAGGTTTCGCTGGAAGTACTGTGCCTCTGAATAAGCGCGGGCGAGCCGGGTTGGCGTGAATGCGACGTAGTGTTGCGTGGTTACGGGCGAACGATGACCGAGCCATGCCTGTAGTTCAAACAACGTCATAGGTTCGCGGGCGTTGAACAACTGACTCGCGATGGTGGAGCGGGCCCTGTGGCTGCTGATCTGACCGCGCGCATCCGCCTGTGGAATGCCCGCCTTGCGGCAAAGCATGGGAATCAGCCGTTTGTTCAGGTACGCCCGTGGAATTGCTCGGGCGCGGTACGAGAACAGGAAATCGACCTTCTCCCCGGTCTTGATGTCGAGCGCCGACGGTTGTACAGGACGGAGTTGCTCCCACGCAGTGATCGCTTCTCCGACAATCGTGTCAATTGGCTTGGCAAACGCGGTTCCCGTCTTGTGAACTGGAACGTCAAGCATCCAGCATGACGTAGCCGGTTGTCCTATCGACGGTTCCTTGCGCACGCAGCCGACCCGCAGCCGGACGATCTCGTCGCTACGTAGTCCTGCAAAGAGCCACACGATGCTCAACGCCTGTAGCATCTCGAGTGGATAGTAGCCTCCGTTGCGAAGCATGGCGCCTGTTGCATTGCTATGTCCCTTTGGAGCACTGCCGTGACCAGGAAGGTCGGCGATCGTCAGATTCAGGCCAGCCCAGAGGAGTTTCGCCCAGAGGTCATCTGCAATGATGCGTGGCGCTGGTCCGATCAGGGCCTTGATCGAGCGAGGCGTTGCAAATGCCCGAAACGGATCGAAACGGCGTGGGATCCATTCCCACTCCTGGATATCGGCGAAGAAGCATCGCATCGCGCCGAGGAAGGCGTTCTTCGATCGCGCTGTTGCAGGTTTGCCGAGCTTCGTCCCGAGGCCGGCGGTCCTCCAGACATAATCGCCGACGTGCATGCGGTCAACTGCGCCTACATATTCCGCCGCCAGTTCGCGGGTCCACTGATCTGCATGTGTGATCTCCGGGTGACAGTCTTGCAACCAGCGGCCCGCCTTCAGTACCATGTCCCGAAGGTGACGGCGGGTCGATACTGTCAACGTGCTGGTCGCTTCCCATCGCTCAACTGCGAGCACCCAATCTCCGGACAGACCGGCGGTTCTCGCTCGATGAACGCGTTCGCTGTCAACCCGGTTCCGGATCGTGGGTTCCGCGGCGATGATTCCAAGCGCTGCCAGCACGCGTAAGAGCTGGAAGTACAAGGAACTGCGATAGTTCGAATCCTGCCAGCGCATACGGACCGATTCGATGAAGTCGGTCTTCAGTGATTCGAGTTCGGGGCGCTGGTTAATAAGCAGGAGTTCCGCGACCAGACTCATCAACGGTTTGCATGGACTGCGGTACCCCCAAGCAGCGGAAACCTCCGTCACCCGCAGAAGTGTCGCAGCGATACGCTTCCTGCCGAAGATCTTCTCGGCAAGTGCAACCCGTTTCACCTCCCCAAGGCTGGGAATGTCGTGGAAACAATGCAGCAGGTATGCGACAGCCATTAACGCCTGGCGCTCTCCACCAGCGTGCGGCCTTGGAACGTGGGCGGCATAGAAAGCCTCCTGGGTGGTCCCGATGACCTTATGCCAGGTCGTCGCGTCCCACGCCCATAGCGAGGTCTCTCGCGCCGCACAGTGTCGAAGGAGCATCAGCTTTACGCGATCGTCGTATATGTGCTTGCCGTCTATCACGGCCAGCGCGTCATCGATTGGTGCGAGTAAACGTTCAAGGCCTGACAGTCTGCCCAAGACCGCCTTTACCGTCCGTTCACTGGCCATTGCGCGAGGAAGCTCACGCGTCAGCATCTTCCGCTCCGCAGCTGTCAGCCCGTTTCTGCGATCGTAGTCCGTGATCTGTATCGGCCATGTCCATAGGCAGGCCTCAGGCTTGGGGATGCGCACCGCCCGGGATGAGCACATCATCGTTACTCCGCGTCGGCCACACTCGCCAGGGCGTCAACACGCCACGCGTGAATCTGGCGCATGGTCTTCGCGAACCTGTCGGCCAGATCGTGACCGGACAGGTGTACGTATTGCCTGGTCGTCTCCAGGTTCTGATGACCGGCAAACCGGGCAATCTCATGAAGTTGCCAACCCGAGCGGGCGAGATCGGTCAGGCAAAGATGGCGCAGCGTATGGGTCGAGAATGCAGGAACGTCGGCGCGAAGCGCAATAGATCGGACTACCTTGGACCACGTCCATAGCGTGATGGGCGCTCCGTGGTTGCGCGGCGACTCGGACAGAAACAACGCGTGTCGATCACCGGCAAGGCCATGCCGGTATCGAAGATAGTCGCGCAGCAATTCGCCGGAAGTATCGGAATACGGAACGACACGCTCGCGGTGGCCCTTGGTCGTCTCCGCCCTGATACGCAGCAACCGGTGGGCGGGATCGAGATCGCTGCCCCGAAGCTGGCATAGCTCCTCCCGACGAAGCGCCGCATCATAGGCAAACGCCAGCATGCATCTGTTACGCGTCGGCTCGTCGCGGACGACAGCCAGCAGGGCCGTCCACTGCGCCTCCGTTGGAATCCACGGCAGCTTGCGAAACTTCTGGATGAGGCTTCGTTCGCCGCGCGCGCCGAAGTGGCCGGATGCCGTATAGCGGCCGCGGCTTACCGGGTTGGTCCTAATGAGTCCCTCGTCAACCAGAAACTCGAACAGCAACCGGACTGCGGTCAAACGCTGCTGCAGCGTTGCGTTTGACAGGAAACCACCTGAGTCGATGCGAACCACGTTCACATTCGCTCGTCTTGGCTGGGTTCGCAGCTCGCCGACATACTGCGCGATGGTTTCGCGCGACATGCTGCGCAGATCGAGGGAGTGACCCTGTGCAAAGCGAAGGAAGCCTTCTACCGCGTTCATGTAGGCCGCGAGTGTATTCCTTGCCAGGCCGAGCATCACGCAACTCTGTATCCAGCGCCGAGCATACGAGTTCGAGGCGATCAGTGGATACCGTTCCCACACCGGTTCGACGACAGCGTTGCCTGTAACCATGATTTGCTCCTCTCGCGAGGGATGCTGAGTCGTCACCACAACGATTCAGCTCGGGGCAAGTAAGCGGGCATCGCCTTCGGCACGGGTTATCCACCGGGCCGCTCGCCTCTCGCTACAGAAGAGCGGGCGGCGGCCCCGTGGATAACCCTACGTGATCTGTTTCAATATGTTCTGCGCACCAGCCAACTAAAAACTGGCCTACCGTAGCACAGATTCAATTCCAAATAACTTATATCAGAAGGCTTTTGCGCTCATACCTCTCGGCGATCAGTTCGAACAGCACGCTGGTTTCGGCCTGGTCCTTGCGCGCGTACGACAGATCATCAAGGATGACGAGATCGAAGCGATCGAGCTTCGCAAGTGCGGACGGCAATTGCAGGCTTTGGCGCGCAGCCTGCAACTTCTGGACGAGTTCGCTCGTGCGTGTGAACAGCACCCGGTAACCGGCGTCGATCAACGCATGGCCGATGGCCGATCCCAGATGACTCTTGCCGGCGCCAGGCGGCCCGAACAGGAGAATTGTGGCGCCTTTCTCCAGCCAGGACTCCCCAGTTGCCAGCGCCGTGACATGCGCTTTCGAGACCATCGGCACCATACCGAAGTCGAAGGTGGCGAGCGTTTTGGTCGGATCCAGATGCGACTCAGCCCGGTGCCGCTCGATGCGTCGTTTGGCACGTTCGGCCAGTTCGTGCTCGAGCAGCGCGCTGAGCAGCCGCGCAGCCTGCCAGCCTTCCCTGTCTGAACGCTCGGCAAACTCGGGCCACAACCTGCCGATTGTTGGCAAACGCAACTCGTTGAGCATCAGGGCCATGCGGCCGTTGTCATGGGCGGGTGCGTTCATGCCGCCACCTTGTCGAGCAACGCGTCATAGACTGCGACGGGTGGCATGTGAACCACCACCTCGGGACACAAGGTCTGACGTGGCGCGAATTCGTCGCGCAACTGCTTGAGATCGGGCAGTTCGTCTGCGTCGAACAACGTGTCGAGCCGCTCGGCGAGTACGGCCTCGACGCCGTGGAGGCCCGCGAGTTCAAGCAGGCCAACCATGATCTTGCAAGCCTGGCGTTGCGTCAGTTGTGCCTCCAGCCGCTCCCAGGTTCGACGGTAAGCCTCGCGAGGAAACAGTGCGTCACGAAACGCGAGTCCCTTGAACGCCTGAGGTTTGCGCCTGAGCGAGTCGATGAAGTGGCGGTAATCAAGTGCGTGGCGGTTGTCGGCGGCACGGGAGCCTCGCGGCGTGCTGTGCACCAGTGCGCCAGACAGGTAGCAGTCGAGCCGGTCACCATAGATCCGCACCTTCAGCCGGTGGCCGATCAGGCGCGACGGCGCACTGTACAGGATGCCGCGCACGGTAAATGTGCTGCAGCGGGTCACGAGTGCTTCGTCCTCGACGAAGTCAGTGGTACGACGTTCAGGCAGATCCTGCAGTTGTTCGCGCTCGATGCGAAACGCGGCGGCGTTGCGCCGGTTTCGACGCATTACCACCTCACGTACGAATTCATCGTAGGCGGCCCGGTCAGCGAAGTCGCGATGGCCTCGAAGCATCAACGCCTGGTCGACAGCATCCTTCAGATACCGATGCGAGGATTCCACACTTCCGTTCTCGTGATTATGGCCTCGAGGCCATAATCACGAGTATGGTGCGGTAAAAAATATGTGCTGCTCGATAAAGAACTAGGCCAAGGCAGTACCTTTGTGGAAAGCGAACAGCACATATTATTCGCTACAAGGTGCGGAGGAAGGTCATCAGGTCGGGCTGATCCCGCCATTGCTTTTGGCCTTCGGCACCGCCTTCCACTTCGCATGTCGCCAGTGCCTGTGCCTTTGTTTCCAGATTGATCTCGGCGTAGATGTTGGTCGTCTCCAACGAAACGTGCCCAAGCCAGCCGCGTATCGTATTGATGTCGACACCGGCCTGGAGTAGTAG
>NZ_WHNP01000101.1 GCF_009362735.1 Paraburkholderia franconis
GAATGAAGCGGGTGGGTGGGGGCATCCTTTAAAACGCCAGCATTTCCGGTTCACGCGTCGCCGTCACGCACCGACGACGGATGGCGACACAACGGGGTTACTTCAATCTCCATGTACGGGAACAGCGGTAGAGCGCTCAGGAGGTCGTGGAGCTCCGCGTTGCTCCCCACCTCGAAGATGCTGTAGTTCGCGTACTCGCCGACAAGACGCCAGATATGGCGCCACTTTCCGCTGCGCTGTAGCTCCTGCGAGTACGTTTTCTCTCGCGCCTTGATTTCGTTAGCGACATCGGCCGGCATGTTGGCAGGAAGCTTCACATTCATTCGCACGTGGAAAAGCATGGTCCAGCGTCCTCGTGTCAGGGGTAGGGATTATCGGGTGACCTTCATGAGGCCATCGCGCGTGAAGCGTTTGACTCTCGCTTCGTCCAGTTCGATGCCGAGGCCGGGCCCATTGGGCACGGTCAGGGCGAAGTCTCGATAGTCCAGCGGCTCGGTCAGGATCTCTTCGGTAATCAGCAGAGGGCCGAACAGTTCGGTGCCCCACTGCAGGTTGGCGAAGCTCGCGAACAGATGCGCCGAGGCGACTGTGCTGAACGCGCCTTCGAGCATGGTGCCGCCATAGAGCTCGATATCGGCCGCATCGGCAATCGCGGCTACGCGCTGGGCGGCGAACAGTCCGCCGCTTTGTTCGATCTTGATGGCGAACACGTCGGCGCCCTCGTTCTTCGCGATCTCGAACGCGCTTTCCGGGCCATGCAGGATTTCGTCGGCCATCAACGCCACCGGGAAGCGGCGCATCAGGCGCGTGAGCGCCGCGGCAGAGGCCACTGGCTGCTCGACCAGTTCGCAGCCCGCGTCAACCAGCGCGGGGATGGCCGATGCCGCCTGCGTCTCGCTCCAGGCCATGTTGACGTCCACCCGTACTGCCGCGCGCTCACCCACCGCCTTCTTGATCTCGGCGACGTGACGGATGTCGGTCCTCGGCTCCCTTGCGCCGATCTTCAGCTTGAACACGTTATGCCTGCGTAGTTCGAGCATTGATTCAGCTTCGGCGATGTCTTTCGCCGTGTCGCCGGACGCCAGCGTCCACGCAACCGGCAGCCGTTCGCGGCGGCGGCCGCCCAGCAATTCGCTCACGGGCACGCCAAGGCGCTTGCCTTGCGCGTCGAGCAGCGCAGTTTCGAGTGCGCTCTTCGCGAAGTGATTGCCCTTGACGAGCTTGCCGAGGTGGGCCATCAACGCCTGGACGCGCGTGGGATCCTGGCCGATCATCGCCGGCGCGAAGTAAGCATCGATTGCCAGCTTCATGGCCTCCGGGCTTTCCGGGCCATAAGCCATCCCGGCAATCGTGGTGCCTTCGCCGATACCGACCACGCCATCGCCGCAATACACCTTCACCAGCATCAACGTCTGCCCGTGCATGGTCGCGACCGAGAGCTTATGCGGGCGAATCGTCGGCAGATCGACGAGGCGGGTTTCGATACGTTCAATCGTCGTTGCGGTCATGGCAGAAGCTCAGTGATGTACGTGCAATCCGGTGGACATGAGCTTGTAGGCGCTAGAGCTCGGTGTCGGTCGCCCCGATGGGCATGGTGGGGCGCTGACGGCATTAGATATCCGGGCCCGCGCGTGCGCTATCCGTCTATTGGACACTCACTATCCGTTTTTTCCGGCGCGGTCGCGAAACGCCACGCGCCGGGCCGGTTGTGCGGCGTCGCGAAGACGCTCCCAGCAAAGCGGAAAAGGCTGCAAAAAAAGCGGATAGCGAACGGCGACCAGGTGGATAGCGCCCGCACCGCATCGGGTATTCAATCCAGCTCATCAAGAACCCGGTCGCAAGACCGCTGAACAGCAGGAGGAGAACCCATCGTGAGTGCAGAGAAAAACACGTCGCAATGGCAGGAATTCATTGGCGGATGCCTCGATTTCCGTCCGGAAGAGGGCGTCTATCGTATTGCGCGGGAGATGTTCACGGAGCCGCAACTGTTCGACCTGGAGATGGAGTTCATCTTCGAGAAGACCTGGATCTACGCGTGCCACGAGAGCGAGATCCCCAAGCCCCACGACTTCATGACGATGCGCGCGGGCCGTCAGCCCATGATCATCTCGCGCGACGGCAACGGTCAGCTCAACGCGTTGATCAACGCGTGCCAGCATCGCGGCGCGACCCTCACGCGTATGGGCAAGGGCAATCAGTCGACCTTCACCTGTCCCTTTCACGCGTGGTGCTACAAGAGCGACGGACGTCTGGTCAAGGTCAAGGCGCCAGGCGAATATTGCGATGACTTCGACAAATCCACGCGCGGCCTGAAAAAAGCGCGCATCGCAAGCTACAAGGGCTTCGTGTTCATCAGCCTGGACGCCGATGCGACTGACACGCTCGAGGACTACCTCGGCGATGCCCGCATCTTCTTCGACATGATGGTCGCGCAATCGCCCACGGGCGAGCTCGAGGTGCTGCCGGGCAAGTCCACGTACACCTACGAAGGAAACTGGAAGCTGCAGAACGAAAACGGCCTCGACGGGTACCACGTGAGCACGGTGCACTACAACTACGTCGCCACGGTGCAGCACCGCCACGAATCGAACGCCCAGAAGGGCGGTGCGACGAGCGGAACGCTCGACTACAGCAAGCTCGGCGCAGGCGATTCCGAGACCGACGACGGCTGGTTCGCATTCAGGAACGGCCATAGCGTGCTGTTCAGCGACATGCCGAACCCCAGTGTGCGTCCGGGCTACGGCAGCGTCATGCCGCGCCTCGTCGAGGCACAGGGGCAGCAGAAAGCCGAATGGATGATGCATCGCCTGCGCAACCTGAACATCTATCCGAGCCTCTTTTTCATGGACCAGATCAGCTCCCAGCTTCGCATTGTGCGTCCGGTCGCCTGGAACAGGACTGAGGTCACCAGCCAGTGCATTGGCGTGAAGGGCGAATCGGATCAGGATCGCGAGAGCCGTATTCGGCAGTTCGAAGACTTCTTCAATGTTTCGGGCATGGGCACGCCGGACGATCTCGTGGAGTTCCGCGAGCAGCAACGCGGCTTCCAGGCGCGCCTCGAGCGCTGGAGCGACATCTCTCGCGGGCACCACAAGTGGGTGGCAGGCGAGACGGCAAATACGCGCCTGCTCGGCATCGAACCTGTGCTATGCGGCACGGAGCTGACCCACGAGGGGCTTTACGTTAACCAGCACGGTGCGTGGCAGACCTACCTCATGAAGGGGCTCGCACAGAAGTCGAACGTTACGAAGGAGGCCTGAACCATGTCCGTCACCCTGCAACAATCGGTCGAGCAGTTTCTCTATCGCAAGGCCGAGCTCTGCGACGCGCAGAGCTGGGACGAGTACCTCGCCCTCTTCGACGAGAACAGCGAATTCCACGTACCCCAGTGGGACTCCGAGCACGTGTACACGACCGACCCGAAGCGCGGCATGTCGCTCATCTACTATGCGAACCGCACGGGGCTCGAGGATCGCGTGTTCCGCCTGCGCACGGGAAAGTCGGCGGCGTCGACGCCGCTGCCGCGCACGCTGCACCAGATCACCAACGTCCGTATTTCAGAGCGCGAACGCGGCGAGCTGGAAGTCAAGGCCAACTGGGCCACGTTCTACGCCCGGCATGGCGTTGCCGAACATTTCTTCGGACACGTCACCTACCAACTGCGCCCAGCCGGCGAGACCTGGAAAATCGCTCGCAAGCACGTGCTCCTGCTGAACGACACGATCAACGCAGTGCTCGATTTCTACCATCTGTAAGCGGGAGTGCCACGAGATGAGCCACAAGGTTGCCTTCAGTTTTGCCGATGGCAAGACGGCGTTCTTTGATGTCCGAGCGGGTGAACTCCTGCTCGACGCCGCACTGCGCAATGGCGTCAACATCCCGCTCGACTGCCGTGAGGGCGTGTGTGGAACCTGCCAGGGACGCTGCGAATCGGGTAGCTATACGCAGGACTATGTCGACGAAGAGACGCTGTCTGCCGACGACCTCGCTGCGCGCAAGATCCTGTCCTGCCAGACGCGCGTGCAATCCGATGCGTCCTTCTACTTCGACTTCGATTCGAGCCTGTGCAGCGCCGGCGGCACGACGCTGCTCACTGGCAAGGTCACGGCTGTGAAGCAGGTTTCAGAAACGACGGCGATCCTGCATCTGGACGCGAGTGCCCATCCCGGGCGGCTCGATTTTCTGCCCGGGCAGTATGCTCGTCTGAAGGTGCCAGGCGCGGACGTTTGGCGATCCTATTCGTTCGCGCACCGGCCCGAGGACAGCAACCAGATCCAGTTCCTGATCCGTTTGCTGCCCGACGGCGCGATGAGCAACTATATGCGCGAGCGCTGCCAGCCGGGCCAGATGGTCGAGTTCGAGGCGCCGCTGGGCACGTTCTATCTACGCGAGGTGGCGCGGCCGCTGGTGATGGTCGCAGGCGGTACGGGCCTGTCCGCATTTTTGGGCATGCTCGACGATCTCGCTCACAAGGGCGGCTGTGGCCAGAGGGTCCATCTGTACTATGGTGTGACGAACGCGCGGGATCTATGCGAGCTCGATCGTTTGAAGTCCTACGAGGAGCGCATCCCGAACTTCGCGTGCGATATCGTTGTGATGAATCCCTCTGAAGCATGGCAGGGCAAGACGGGGCTCATTCCCGAACATTTCGACCGCGGGATGCTCGAAGCGAACCCGTTCGACATGTATGTTTGCGGACCGCCGCCGATGGTTGAGGCAATCAAGACATGGCTTGCAAGCGAACGACTGGAAGGACGTCTCTACTACGAAAAATTCGGGGACAGCAACAGTGCGCAGTCGTCCGCCTGACGCTGCTGATGCCGGGGCGCCTTGGGGTGTTTCGGTATTTTGTCTCGGCACGGGGTGCTTTACCATTGAGCATTCGTCAATCCTCCCGTGAAACGCCATGCCTTCCCCCGCCTTCAACGACAGTCGAGGTATTGACGCGCTGAGTCGAGATCTTCAGGGCGCGCGGGACTGGATGGCGTCGATTTGCGGACCTCATGGGCTGCAGGTACGCAGCCCGAAGGAACTGCAATTCCATCATTCTGGAACGGTGATGCGTTCCATGGCCAGCACGCTGGGGTATGTGGAGTACGGTACCGATGTCACCGTCTCGGTGCACAATGACGCACCGCTCAACAGCTATAGCGTCAGCCTGCCACTCACCGGCCAGCAGGAGCTCGCCGCGCAGGGCCGCCTGTGGCTGTCGGACCAGGACAGGGGCCTCGTTCTGTCGCCGCATGAGAGGCAGGACCTTGCGATCATGGGCAACTGCCGCAAGATCATCGTTTCGATTCCGATTCCGGCCCTGCGTCAGGTGCTTGAGGGACTTCTGCAACGCCCGCTCGACGCTGCGTTGACCTTTGAGCCCCAGATGAATGCCGCCCAAGGCGACCAGGCGGCCTGGTGGCGGATGGTCAAGTTCCTGCTGGCCGAGATGGGACAGGCGGGGCCGTTGCTCAATCATCAGCAAATGGCAGGGGATCTCGAGCAGGCACTGATCAAAGGGCTGCTGCTTGCTCAGCCGCATAACTACACACAGGCGCTTGCCGAGGCGATGCGGCCTTCGTGTCCGCACTATTTGTTGCGTGCGAAGCAGTTCATTCTCGACAACGCGCGTGACGATATCGCGCTCGAAGACATCGAGCGTGCAGCGGGTGTGTCGCGCTACAAGCTGTTCGAGGGCTTCCGGCAGCACTTTGGACTTGCGCCCATGGCCTGGTTGAAGAGGCACCGGCTCGAAGCGGTGCGGCGCGACATGCTCTCGGACTGCTCGGAGCGCAACGTGTCTTCCATTGCAATGAACTGGGGATTTTCACATCTCGGCCGATTTTCCAACGACTATAAGCAACTCTTCGGCGAAACGCCATCTCAGACACTCAAGCGCGCTTCAGGACGTTAGATCGTCCGGCTTCGAGACAAGCGAAGGCTGTGTGGACGGACGGGGCGCTCGCGCCTGGGCATCAAGGCGACGTGCGCCGCTTGATGAGGCAAGCTATGCGTCGTGGCACGGCGTGCAGGCAGGTGCACGACATGCGATCAGGGTTCTGTGAACTGTCAATGGAGCACGGCACTGAGCAGCAGGGAAGGGATTCACCGTGTGGGGACTAACGAATGCCTTTGCAAGCATTCGCGTGCGCCGTACCGGCAGACTCGACTCCAGCCGGCGTGCATGGCGCGAACTCTCGATCAGCGTGTCACTGGAAATGATGCACGTAGCGCAGCACCAGGCGCGTTCCTTCGGGCCGGTTGCGCGCACCCGCCTCGAAATAGGCATTAAACATCAGGTGGTCGTGCCGGGAGAAGCTGTACATCGCCCCCGGGCCGATCGCCCACACCGCTTCACGCTGCCCGGACACGTTCTGGCCATTCACCTTCATGTCGGTGATCTGGCGCAACCAGTAGCCGTTGAGGCCGATCCGCAGGCCGGGCGTCACCTCGTATTCCATGGCGATGTTGGCGTGCAGCGCCTGTCCTGCCTGTGATGAAGTCACACCTTCCCCCAAGCCTTGATAGGGCCGATTGTTCGTGGCATTCCAGAGGTAGTGCAGCCGCCAGGAAACCGTCCACTTCGGATTGATCCAGACTGTCGCGGCCCAGTACGGATCGATCGACCAGAAATTGCTGCCTGGGTTGATCGCCTTGCTCGGGTCATAGGCACCCGTAGGTGCAATGATCTGGAATTCGAAGCGCTGCACAAAGCGAGGACCATTCGAGCCCATGATCGGATCGAACTGGATGAACGGCCCAATGAGCACATCGCCGAAACCCGTGCGTGCGTTCAGCGCCACGTCGCCCATGCCGTCGTCGGTATGCGCCGATGCGACCCACGGCAAGATCACGTCAAGGCCCGGATGCGCGCCCGCAATCTTGAACGGCGATTGGTACACGAGCTGCGTGAGGCCCGCAAAGATATCGACGTTCTGCTTCGGCAAAGGGATCTTGTTGCCAGCATTGTCGTTGATCCGGCTTGCCGTGTAGTACTCGAGGTACTGCGTCGCGTACCAGCCGGACCCCGCCGGCGGTGCACCATCGAGGAAGCTCGTGAAGCCGAGGTTGACGTTGGGCAGGTCGCCAGCTATTGCCGATCCGGTCTTCAAGAGTCCAGACAGAGCGAAGCAGTAGAGCAGCATGCGGGACGTGGAGCGCTTCATGCGGTAACCTTATAAATATGTAATGCTAAATAATATGATTAAATTAATTCCGGATTATTGGTTACCGCGCCGTACTGCCCGGAATGGAAGACCAGCGGCGCGTGGCCCTCTGCTTCGAAATGCTCGATCTGCCCGATAAAGATCAGGTGATCGCCGCCTTCGTGCTGCGCCAGGTTGCGACACACGAAGTGCGCGCTGCAGCCGTCGAGCACCATGGTGCCACCAAGGCTTTCACGGCAGGCGACGCCGACGTACTTGTCGGGCGACGGTTTCGAAAAGCGGCGCGACAGGTCGGTCTGGTCTTCGGCCAGCACGTTGATCGCGAAATAGCCCGCGTGGACGAAATCCGCGCAACTGGGTGAAGTCTTGCCGATACTCCAGATCACGAGCGGTGGATCGAGCGACAGTGACGCGAACGAGTTTGCGGTCAGACCGATCTTGCGGCCATCGCGCGCGGCGGCTGTGATGACAGTAACGCCCGTCGGATACTGCCCAAAGGCGTTGCGCAATTGCCGCATCGCATTGAGCTGGCCATCGGGTTTCGCGGCAGTGGGTTCGAGCGTGCTGCACATGAGCTTTCTCCTTTTCGTGTTCATTACGCGGCGCGCGCGGCGTGTTCGTCGATCAGCGCCATGCAGGAGCTCGGATCAAACCACCACGGAGAGAACGTGCGCGGGTCGTCGAAGCCGTTGGCAATCGTCGAGGCCAGCGAAGGAAACTGACCGGCCGCGCCGAGCAACTCGAGAATGTGCGGCGGCGGTGGCGTGAGCAGTGAGTTCGTCCACTTGACGACCTCTTTCGCGTACGACCAATAACGGTCGAAAGTCTGCTGCATCCAGTCCTCGCTGAAGGCAGCGCTGTTGCGCTCGAGAATGGCATCGAGATAGACCTTCGTGCACTTGGCAGCATTGTTCGAACCCTGGCCTGTAATCGGATCGTTCACGACGATCGCATCGGCCATGCCGAACACGGTCTTGCCGGAAGGCAGCCTGAAGTAGGGATTGCGCACAGTCGGCGCAAAGCGGCCGCTCAACACGCCGTTGGGGTCGGTCAGTTCTACGTTTGCGCAGCGCTCGGCTTCCCACGGCAGATATTGGCGGAGAAAGGCCAGACTGGTCTCGAGATGCTGCTCGGGTGTCTTGACGCCTGCCCAGCAATCGAGCTGACCGCCGGGAATGCCTTCGAACACCATGATTTCGCACGGACCATTCGTGGTCAAAGCGGGGAACGCAAAGTATTCGCCCACGCCCGGAATCAGATTGAAGCGTACGCGCGAGTAGGGCGTCGACGGCGTCATGCCCTTCACGTAGGTCAGCGCCAGCGCGCGCTGCGGCTTGTCGAAGGGGCTGCATTCGGCGTTGCGGCCCAGCAGATTTACGATCTCGCCCTTGCCGGCTGCCAGCAGCACGAGGTCATGGCTCCTTGCGAGCTCTTCCATTTCGGGTACGCCGACCTCGCAGATTCGCACGTCGGCACCACGTTGGACGACGGCTTCGAGCCAGGCCGACATCTTGACGCGCTGATCGACGGATTGTGCCGGCCGAGTCATGCGCGCGGACCAGTCGATGATCTTGCGGCCTGGCAGGTCCGGATGCGGCACCGCGAAGCCAATCCCCTCCACGGGAGGGCAGGACGCGTCCCACCAGTTCAGGCCGAGATCTCGCTCGATCTGCAGAGAGGCGTTGAACATGCACTGACTGGACACGACCTTGCCGGTGCGGATTTGCTGTGCATCGCGATTGGTTGCAAGCGTGACTTCATAGTCGCGGTCGAGCAGGGAGAGCGCCAGTTGCAGACCAGACTGGCCGGCGCCGACGATGGCAATTTTTCTCATAACGAGTACCTCGAGGTCGATACGTCAGGGAAGAGTGTTTGCGAAGTGACGGGTCTTACTCAGCCAGCCTCGGAATGGCCGGCACAGCCTGTTCGGGGCCCATCGCCGAATAGCCGCCATCGACAGCGTAATCGGCCCCGGTCACGAAGCTGGCTGCATCGCTGCACAGGAAGGTGACGACATGCGCGATTTCCTCCGGGTTACCGACGCGTCCAAGCAGATGAAAGGGCGCGGCCACGCGGTCAGTCTTTGCGCGATCGCCATGCGTGAGTTCGTCCATCACGCGCGACCAGGTCCAGCCGGGCGAAACCGAATTCACGCGGATCCTGTCCTGGGACAGGTCCATCGCCATGTTGCGTGTGAGTGCCTTGAGCGCGGCTTTCGAGGTCGGGTAGAGCCAACGCCCCGTTTGAGCGCACTCGGCCGAGATCGAACTGAAGTTGACGATCGATCCGCCGCCGCGCTTGACCATATACGGATGCACGGCCTTGACCAGCATGACCGCCGAGATCACGTTTACGTTCATCGCGGCGAGCCAGTCGTTTCGGCCTGCCTGGATGCCGTTGTCCACATAGCTGCAGGCCAGATTGACGAGGATGTCAATGCCGCCGAACTGCCGCGCGGTTCTCGCAACCGCTTGTTCCAGCGCGCTGTCGCTGGTGATGTCGGTTTCGATGAAGAGACCGTTGGCGCCGAGTGTCTCGGCTACGCGTCTGCCGTGCTGAACGTCGATATCGAGCACGACAACGCTGGCGCCGGCGGCAGCGAGATCCCGGGCGACAGCCGCGCCGATCAGCGTGGCGCCACCCGTCACGATGGCGGTTTTGCCTGCGAGTGAGGTCATGATGGCTTGCTCCATATTCTTGAGAGGATGATTCGGTCAGTTCGTGTCGTTGGCGGGGACGCTGTCCTGCCAGCGCTTCATCAGCGTGTTCGATGGGAGCGTTTCGTCGAGCAGTTTGCGGGCGGTATCAGCGCCTGTTATGGGCAGCCCCCTCGGGTCGAGCAGGCCGATCTGCACCAGCACGCTGGCCTGGTCCCAGTAGATATGCTCGTGGTAGAGCTTGTCGCCGCGAAATTTCACCACGGCAAGCAGCGGAATCTCGACGCGCTTGCCCGTCGGCGCAATGCCGGGCAGCATCCAGTCGATCTCGGTGGTATGCGTGAAGCAGAACAGCGTTTCGTCGACGATCTGCGTTGCGCCGATGGTGCGCGAAACCGGGATGATCGTCGTATCGGGCGGATTGGCGTGCACGAAGTGGTGGCGATAGAAGCGCTTCAACTCGGTGTAGCCGACGCCGCCCGTGAGCGTCGGAATATGGTTGACGTAGGGCTCGGCCACCATCGTCGCCATCGTGGCATCCACGTCGCGCGTCGCAAACTCGTGGGCGAGGTGCGCCTCCCACAGTGCAGAGAGATCGTATTGCGGCCCTATCGTCTTGCGAAACGCGGCTACCGCGCGCTCGTGCGCCATCATGGCCGAGGGCTTGTCAAAGTGGTCGCCCCCCTTACGGGCGAACGCGTGATCGACGCCCGGATAGACATACACTTCGACATTTTCGTTGTGGCCCAGCGCGGCCGTGATCTGCTGCTGCGCGTCGGGTGGGCAGAAGCGATCGAGCGCCGCCATATTCAGGACGACGCGCCCCTTGATGTTCGCCGCTTCGTCCAGCGCCTGTTCAATACCCACGCCGTAGTAACTGACCGCGCAAGCCACGGGAAGACGGCAGGCCGCGAGCCAGGCCAGTTTGCCGCCCAGGCAGAACCCGAGCACACCGACCTCGCCGCGGCATTCGGGCAATGTCCGGAGTACGGCGAGTGTCGCGCCGATATCTTCGACACCCTGGTGTTCGTCGTATTGCTGATAGAGCTCGAACGCACGCGCAAAGCCGGCTTCCGTATAACCGAGTTCGATGCCCGCCTCGACGCGCCAGAACAGGTCGGGCACCAGCACCGTGTAGCCTTCCTCGGCGTAGTAGTCGGCCACGTCGCGCATGGTCGCGTTGACACCGAAGATCTCCTGGCACAGCACAATACCCGGCCCGGTGCCACTTGCAGGAGTTGCCAGGTAGGCCCGGAACGCGCCGCCTTCCGGTGCGGGAATCTCGATGTATCTTCCTTTCATTGTGGCCTCTCCGCCAGGGTTGTGTCTCGAATGCCCCCAGTGTTCTGCGACAAAACAATGGGCTCTATCCGTTTCATCCAATGGGTATCCGCGGAATCCAAAAACGTGCGGAACGAGGGAAAACCCCTGCCAGGCGGGCGAGGGTAATTGAGGATGGCTGCCGCAGCACGGCAGGCCTACAGTACGCAGCGGCCGGCAGAGGGCCAGTTCCTGTGCCTTTAACGTCGCCCGGCTTGCTGGAGGCTTCCGGAGCGAGGAAACTATCCGGATCTTCCGCGCGACGCTTCCTTCAGACGGTTCGTGGAGTCGGGGAAAACCGCGCACGGATCGGGTGCGCGCAAATGTTCTTGGAGCGCTTCTATGGAGCATCTTCCCGCTGCGAATGTGCTGGTCGGCGCGGCCTGCTTCAACAACGACACCCTGTTGCTCGAATCGGGCGACCTTAACGAGGTGCGCGAGTGCGTCGGCTCAGTGTTCAAGCCTCACAAGCTCGCGATACCGGGCGCTTCACACCAGTTGCCGAGCCGCATGTACCACGCCCGGCACGGGAGCCTGTCGCTCAATCTGCTCCACTATGACGGCGACGTGACGATCGATCCCGAACGTCTCGACAGCTTCTTCCTGTTGCAGATCCCCGTGAGCGGCGGTGCTGAAATCGAATGTGGGGATCGCCGTTTCGATTCGTCGCCAGCCGTTGCGTCGCTCGTGTCGCCGACGCTGCCCTTGCGGATGCGCTGGATTCGTTGTCCGCAGGTCGTGCTGCGCATCGAGCGCGAAGCGATCGAGCGCCACTGCTCCCGCCATTTCGGCACCGAAGAGCGCGGAGCGGTTGAGTTCGAGCCTGCATTCGAACTAGCTTCACCATCGGGCATATGCCTGTTGCCACTGCTTTCGGTGCTGGGGAATGCATTGAGCGATCCGGCGCACCCGCTGCGTCATCCACTCGCCTACGAGCAGTTCGAATCGACCTTGCTCAACGCGCTCGTCTATGGGCAGCCCAACACGGCGCGCAATGGCGCGCGGCCCTCGCGCGGACCGCTTGCGCCGTTCTACGTGAAACGGGTCGAGGAATATGTGCGCGCGCATCTGCATGAACCCCTGACGATTGAGCGGCTCGCCGACTTCGCAGGCGTAAGTGCAAGCACGCTGTTTTCCGGCTTCCGCAATTGCCACGGCGTAAGCCCGATGGCTTGGGTGCGTCAGCTGCGCCTTGAGCGTGTGCGCGATGAGCTGCGCGGCGCGGCGGCTGAACCGGTTTCCGTTACAGACGTTGCGCTCAAATGGGGGTTCGCCCACCTGGGCCGGTTCGCAATGGAGTACAAACGGGTGTTTGGCGAATCGCCATCGGTTTCGCTACGAAACCGTTCCGGCTAGCGAACGGCAGACAGTCCGCGAGCGTCTCGTAGATTTAACATAAGTGGCGACGACGAGCGACAAGAACTGTTGACGCTGTGTCCGATGAACGTAGTGTGCGCACTTTCAGGCGTCTAAAAGTGCGGTCGATGCCCGTCCTGATAGAGGCGGCTGCTGGAGAGGGAGACCATGCCTGAATGGTCATGACCTGCGCCGGTGCCGTTCGCGCCGCATGATCGCGGGCGAGAAGCGGAAGTGAGAGAGCAGGTGATCGCGATCACTGACACGCCAGACGGGTAACTCGCCACCATGTGCAGATGAAACCAGCGCGGGCATCCTGTCGGGAGCCCGTATAGGCACTGTCGTCCCTCACACAGTCGTAACGACTCGACTCAGGCCGCTGCGTCTTTCAGTTTTTTCAGCGCACGCGCCTTGATGCGCACCGTAGCAGGTTTCGCGTCGAACCAGCGCTCCTGACCGGTGAATGGATCCTTGCCGAAGCGCTTCTTCTTCGCCGGCACTTGCTGAACGGTGATCTTCAGCAGGCCCGACAGCGTGAATTCACCAGCCCCTTTCTTGTGAACTGAGCCGAGAATGGTGTCTTCCAGCTCCGCGAGAATCGCCTTCGCAGCCTTGGGCTCAACGTTGGCCGCTTGCGCAACGTGATTGGCAAGCGACGACTTCGTGAACGTTTCTTTCACAGGCGTGCCAGCCACCAGCTTCTTCGCCGTGCCGTTCGCAGCCTTTGCCGGTGCTGTCTTGGTAGCAGCTGTCTTGGCAGCTTTGGGTGCAGTTTTCGTTGCGGCCGCCTTTGCGGACTTGGTTGCCGTCTTCGTTGCAGTCTTTGCCATAGTCTTGTATGACTCACTTTCGAAATAGGAAGTGCTCGCCCTTGCTCATGCGACAAGCACGGCCATTCTATGACGTCCGTGACATCGCGTGTCAAGAAAAAGCCTTAAAACAAGCACCGAATGAGTTTTCCGCAACTCGACCGCCGGTCGTTCGACACGAAAATCGGGGCTCCCCGCGATATTGCCGATGAAGAGGTATTGTAGAAGGGTGAGTCTTTTCGGAATGCCTGGGATTGCCTGGCAGTTCGATCGAATGAGATCTCACAGACCGGCCACAGCGAAGCGAATGATCCCAGCGCTTGCCTCGCCGATGGTCGCATTCGTCGACAACCTCAATCGCAATTGCGCTCAATCACAGACCTGCGTCGACCACTTGGGAATAGTTCGCTCCGCTTCATAGCCTGTTTCTGTTGCTATGTGGCATAGTGCGGCCAGTGGTAACCAAATGGGAGGAAACATGGCCACAGTGGAAAGCCTGCAGGCAAAAATAGCGAAACTTCAGGCGCAAGCGGAAGCGATCGCCAAAAAAGACTCGTCTGCTGCGATCGCGAAAATCCGCGACTTGATGGAGAAACATGGTCTGACCACCGCCGACATCGATGCGCGCAGCGGCGGAGCGATGAAACGCGGGCGCAACCCGGTCTCCGTGTCGGCGGCAAAGAAAGCGGTTTCGGTGGCCAAATACCAAGACCCGAAAACCGGAGCGACATGGACTGGTCACGGTCGCGCGCCGGGGTGGATTGCCCGCACGAAGGACCGCAGTAAGTACCTGGTTGCCGGCGGTTCCTCTGCCTCTGCAACTGCTACCGGGAAGGCGGTGAAGTCTGGTAACTACGTTCGGGGCGTCCAGCCAGCCCTCTACGCGGATCCCAAGACTGGCGCTACGTGGAGCGGCCGTGGCCGGGCTCCCGCCTGGATCGCTGGCGCCAAGAACCGCAGCAAGTTCTTGATTGGAGAGAGGGGAGAAGGCAAGGCTGAGACGAATGCTGTTGCAGGAAAAGCGGCCGTGACGAAAGCTGCGGCGAAGAAGGCTGAATCCCGAAAGAGTGCTGTGAAGAAGGCTGCGGCGGTCGCCACGAAAGCTCCGACGAAGAAGGCTCGAGCCAGGCCGGTGGTTAGGAACGCAGCGAAGAAAGGCCGTCTCTAGGAGGACGCCGGGTTGGCAAAGCCGCAGGCAACACTGCTCCCGCCGTGGTTCCAGAAAGCAATGGCGAGACAGGTTTGGCGTGACTGACGTTCGAATCAAAGACGAGGTGAGTCAAGCGAGGCCGGTGTCTCGTTTGGTGCAACTCTTTCATGCGCCGGCGAACAGATTGCTGTATTGACTCATCTGGTCGTCGCTTTGATCGGTATCCTCGATCGCGATTTGTTAAATGGGCATCCGTGCGGTCAGGTTGCTGCTCCAAAAGTTGAAGATCCCGACTTTTGGTGCGTGTTCAGGCCGACCACCCACTCAGGCGATCGGCCTTTTTTTCTTTCAGCGAGCAACGCAGGAACGCCAAGGGTCAGTGCGCGGCATTGTGCCTAGCACGCAACGCTCCAGTCTGGAAGGTATTCCGTCGGAGACTTTTCGCATATAACTTAAACCCTGCTGTGTATTTCGCGTCTTTCGATGGCAGCCATGGTATCTGTTGTCGCCGTCAGTTTCTGGCGCAGTTTGCGAAAACGACGCGCCGGTTAATATGCAATCCGCATCGCGATTGACCATAACTTCGCGACGAAAGCTGGGGAGAGAAACACGACCCTGGCGGCGTGGCGCCGCGCGATATGTTCGGTGCGCCACTTTCGTGATTTTGAGCGGAGCAGAAGTCGTGATAAAAGATCCGTTCGCGTCAGGCACAGCGCCGTTGACGCGTAACATCAAACCAGGACATTCAGGAAATGGCAACAGGGATTGTGAAGTGGTTCAATGACGCAAAGGGATTTGGCTTTATCACGCCGGACGGCGGCGGGGAAGATCTGTTTGCACATTTCTCGGAAATCCAGTCGAGCGGCTTCAAGTCGCTCCAGGAAAACCAGAAGGTGTCATTCGAAGTCAAGCAAGGCCCGAAGGGCAAGCAGGCAGCGAACATCCAGCCGCAATAAGGTCTTCAGGTTGCGCGGCGAAACAAATGGCCTGTTTAGGCCATTTGTTTTTTGAATGCCGCCGATGATCGGTACCGAAAAGGTCGTTGCAGCGACGATTCGGCTTGCAGGGGCCGGACATGGGTCTGCGCCACGAGTCGACGCTTCTCCGAAATGAAAGTATCAAGCGGTTGAGGGTGCATCCTGCCCACCCAAAGAGGGCCCGGTTGCAACCCCTGAGTCCCAGGCGATTTTCGTGGCCAGTGCGCGGACCCGTGAGCGTTAACAGCTTGTCACAAGAGGACCGCTTGCTGCAGAAGCTCCAGGGCCTTGAGTTCGTCCAATCGCCCCGTGCGCGCTTTACCTGCCAGCGTCTTGAGCAATGCTTCCGCGATCGGCCCTATGCCATGAAGATTCTCCAGGCTCGTCACGGGTGCAAAGGCAAGTGGTGCAGGCATTTGCTGAGGCATTCCTGAAACGGAAGGCGACTCAGGGTTCGCCGGTGCTTCTGCCGTGGCCACGACACCATTTGCTTCAAGTGAATGACCAGCGTGGTCGCCGGGCAAGGCATAGACCTGCTGTTGCGGGCAGACGACCCTCGTCTCGTTCCCTTTTGCCGTATCCGTCTGCAACGGATCATCAGAAATGCGCAGGACGTTCGCCTGTGCATCCAGCTTCGCATCGGCCGCAAGCGGCTCATCTTCTTTACCGGAAACACGACCACGCGGAGCAGGCGCAAGCATATGCGACACCGACCCTGGAATTTCGCCTTCGGAGCGTGGTGTATCCAGCCACCCAGCCGGCAAACCGAGTCGCTCGGTGAACCGGTTTGCTTCGACAGCGTCCATGCGCTTCTTGCCATATAGCCGATCGGCGATGTTGAATCCGCTCATCTCCATGACCACGCCGAGTCGCACCTTCGATCCGTTGCGACTGGTGAGAAGGCGGAGGTTAGCGCGTCGGATGTTCTCCAGCTCGGCGCCGTCGCTCAATGCCAGCGGTTGCTGTTGCGGTGTTTTAATAGACGTCTTGTCTTTCAGCCGCGGAGCCTTCAGCGGTTCAGGCATTTCGATTCGACTATTCTTGACGGCTCTCGGCGAACCGCCAGCTACTTTCTTTGGCATTTGCGCTTCCTTGGACAAACTATCCTCAGGAACTGGTGGCTGGTCGACGGTCCTGGCAGGAGCCGGCTCAAGTGCTTCGGACTCTGCGTCGAATCCTTCATCGATCTGAACGAAGTCGAGCGGTGACTTCAGGCGAGCGATGGTCGCGTCCGCGAGCGCAGGGTTGGGCTGGTCAAAAAAGCCATGCGGCAACCCAAGCGCGGTTTCCATGTGAAACGCGGTCTCGGGCGTGAATCTCTCACCGTTCATCAGCTCAGTCACGCGCGTCATGCTGGATTCAAGTGCTATCGCGATATTCTCTGCGCCCACCGCATCGACCAGAAACCGGAAGGATCGTGTTTTGAAAATGGAGGCGGTATCGGTCGTGTCTCGAGGGGGCGCCTTCACATACGGTCGCCCCTGCCGGTTAGCTGGAGATTTTTTCTCGTGGCGGGGTTGGCGTTGGCCGCTGTCACGAGATCCCGCATATCGCCTGCGGGCTTGACTCATATAGTAGGACTCCATGCAACGTTGATTCTGGACATGCTGATTATAGATGAGGCGAAGTCGGCATTTGACGCCGTCCTCATGCTGTCACATTTCGGGGTTATGCTTTACGCCCTCGCTGGTAAGCCCGCGGCCGTGGGTGGTCGTGCAGCGCCCGTCACCGGATAACCTGAGCCGGGCGTTTTTCTCTTTGCTTCAGGAGCGGTCCCGTGCCGAGTGCCCACGAATTTGCAACATTGATGCTGGTCAAGCACTCCGCCGATCACATCGCGGATCGGGAAGAACTTGGTGCGCTGCTTGAACACCAGCTTGTCGCACTGGAGCGACTCGCGGGAGGAGCAGTACGCCCTCGCATCACGGAGGACGGAGAGTCTCTTCTCCGTAATCTTGCCTTTATCAATTGACGGAAAATATCCGCCGGGTGCTGCCTGAAATCCGCCTGCCGCACGACTCGCGGGCCGTCAAACCTCAACGAAGCAATTCCAGGCGGCGCTGGCAATGTCTGTCATCTCCGCCGCGTCGATAGCTCTGCATGGCCTTCGTGCGGTCCGGGACGGATCTGTCGTCGGCGGCACCCCACAGGCCTTCCCAGAAAAGCCCGAGATTGAGTGCCGCGGCCTTGTGTCCCAGTTCAATGGCTTGCTCGTAGAGCGATCGCGCGCGGCTCACATCAATTTGCATTCCCCGTCCTAGCCGTGCGCTATCGGCCAGCGCAGCGGCAGCCATGCCGCGCAGACGACTGTCCGCGGTTTCATCTTTCATCACATCGTCAAGAATCGCGTTTCCAGTCTCAAAGTCCGCCTCACCGCCTGTGGGCGTCACGAGAGAAATGGCCATGGCTACCCGCCACGCCGGGTGGCGGTTCACACCAATGCGCTCGAGCAACCAACGTCCCAGATAAGCTGCTCCATCCAGCGTGCTGGTAAGAAGCGCATTTGCGATTGCGGCGAGTGATTCGGGTGACAGGAATCCGGTCTTGTTTGCGGCGAGCACATGCCTGCAAAACTTTTCAACATCGAGGGACGGGTCGGCGCCACGCAACTGATGCCATTCACGCTCAATCGTCCCGACCCAGCTTTCCATTTGCATGGTGAACAATCCGCTGGTGAAGAATGCACCTGATTCTAGCTCACCTTTTTGCCGCCCCCCAAAGCGATTTTGTGTGTGCTCACGCGCGGTCACTTCCGGGGGGCCCACGGGAGACCGCTTTCAGGCTCGCCCGTCGTCCGGCCACGCAAGCGGGGTAACACGAGTGCGGGCAGACTCGCTCACCGTTTGTGCCAGAAAAGTGAACGGGTCGATAGTTGTGGCTATCTACCCCTTCATTTCGGGACATTGATGGACAAATCAACGATTTTCAGTGGACGCCCGTCCAGCCGGACCGTGAATGGGGATGCCTGTCCAGCGGCAGCGGGCGGGACGGGGCAGGGCGGTGAGCCTTTTCGGGACGCGGTGGGGCGCGCGCCGGTGCGGCTTTTTCACAACCTCTGCCGCGCGCGCTGCCCGTACAATCCTTCCACAAAACGGACGCGAGCCAGGAAGGCGGCACACGCGTCGGAGAGTGAAGGACATGACACCGGTATGGCTTGACGTGGTACGGCAGTTCGACTGGCAGGGCGCGCTCAGGGTCGCTCTCCCTTCGGCTCTTATTAGACCGTGTTAGGAACTTTTTATAGAACCTGGTACCCTGGAGGGATGACAAAAGAAAGACGCAAACCCTACCCGACAGACGTGTCCGACGAAGAGTGGAGCTTCGCGGCGCCGTATCTGACGCTGATGGATGAAGCAGCACCGCAGCGCAAGTACGAACTGCGAGAAATGTTTAACGCGTTGCGCTGGATCGTACGTGCTGGTGCGCCATGGAGAATGATGCCCAACAACTTTCCTCCGTGGGAACTGGTGTACCAGYAGACCCAGCGCTGGCTTCAGGCAGGCTGCTTTGAGAACATGGTCTGCGATTTGCGCTCGATCATCCGTGTGGCGCAAGGACGGCAGGGCCAGCCCAGCGCCGTGATCCTGGATGGCCGGACAATGCAGTCCACCTGCGAGAGCGGTCCGCGCGCGGGCTATGACGGCTACAAGCGCAAGCGTGGCAGCAAGGTCCATATTGCAGTCGACACGCTGGGACATTTGCTCGCGGTGCACGTCACGCCCGCCAACGAGCAGGAGCGCGCGCAGGTGGCAGAACTCGCGCGACAGGTGCAGGAAATCACGGGAGAAACGGTCAAGGTGGCCTTCGCGGATCAAGGATACACAGGTGAAGACGCTGCGCAGGCCGCCAGCAATGAAGGCATTGATCTGCAGGTCATCAAACTGCAGGAAGCAAAGAAAGGTTTCGTGCTGCTGCCCCGGCGATGGGTGGTCGAGCGCAGCTTTGGCTGGCTCAACCGCTTTCGCCGCCTCGCGCGGGACTATGAGCGATTACCTGAAACGCTTGCCGGGCTTCATTTCGTGGTCTTCGCCATGCTTATGCTCGTGCATGCAGTGCCAGTACTTCAAAGTTCATAACACGGTCTA
>NZ_WHNP01000102.1 GCF_009362735.1 Paraburkholderia franconis
GCGGGCCACTTCGGCACGCAGTCTCGATAATTCCATCTGCTCCGGACTTACCGGCTTTGTACCGGCTCCGCCGAGCTTGCCTTCGTGCTCAGCCTTGACCCAGTTGGAAATCGATTGGGTCGGCACGTCCAGCGTCGCAGCCACCGCCGCAATGCTCTGGCCGGCCTTGACCAGCCGTACCGCTTCCAGCTTGAATTCGAGCGTGTATCGCGCCCGCTTTGTCTTGCTCATCTTCTTGTTTCTCCTTGCATGAGTTTAAACGCTCAGCAAGGGATTCGTTTTTCGGGGGCAAGCTCAAAAGCAGTGTTCGCCTCAAAGAATTGCGACTCGATAGACCTGAGTTGGCCTCCAATCTCCCACGCCCATTCTTTGTCTTCGTAGTCGAGCCAAGTGCCCGGAACGGCCACCTCGAAAACGTACATTGTCTTCCGCCCATTGAACATGTCCCGCGCAATATCAACTGACATCCCCGCCAACCGTGCTTTCGCCCGTATAAATGGAAACCCAAGCCCCAAAAACCAGAAAGCCCCGAGCGCATCTTAAGCACTCAGGGCTTCGTATAACCAACTCAGCTACAGCAATTACCCCTTAAGCAATCCGCTGCTCCGTCTGCGGATCAAACAGCACAGCCTTAGAAACATCAAACATCAGCGACATATTCTGATCCGGCTGCGGATTAGCACCCGGGTGAACACGGCTAACGATGCGCTTGCCGTTCACTTGAGCAAATACCAAAGTATCCGGCCCGGTAGGCTCGATCACATCGACCTTAACGTCGATCGGCTGATGCTTGCCATCATCGACGTTGTGACCATTCCGCGTATCGGTAATCCGCTCAGGCCGCAGCCCAAGAATCACTTCCTTGCCGATATGCGACTTCACAGCGCCATCGAAAGGCAGATTCAGCACACCGCGCTTCACACCCGTATCGAGTTCAAGCCCAACACCTGAGCCTTGCTCGACAACCTTACCTTGAATAAAGTTCATCGGCGGCGCGCCGATAAACCCTGCAACGAACAGATTCGACGGCGAATCATAAATCTCTTGCGGCGCCCCGAACTGCTGAACGATACCGTCCTTCATCACAGCGATACGATCGCCCAGAGTCATCGCTTCGATCTGATCGTGCGTCACATAAACGATCGTGGTCCCAAGGCGTTGATGCAGCAGCTTGATCTCCGAACGCATCTCGATCCGCAGTTTGGCATCCAGGTTCGACAGAGGCTCGTCGAACAGGAACATCGCCGGATCACGCGCAAGAGCACGTCCCATAGCAACCCGCTGCCGCTGACCGCCAGACAGCTGCCCAGGCTTCCGATCCAGCAAGTGTTCGATTTGAAGCAGCTTCGAAACGCGCGAAACGATCTGATCCTGCTCCCCCTTCGGCACCTTGCGGATATTCAAACCAAAGGAAATATTGTCGCGCACCGTCATCGACGGATACAGCGCATACGACTGGAACACCATCGCGATATCGCGATCCTTCGGCGACAGGTTATTCACCGTCTTGCCGCCGATCTGAATATCGCCCTTCGTCACGGTCTCGAGACCGGCGATCATGTTGAGCAGTGTCGACTTACCGCAGCCCGAGCCGCCGACGAGAATCAGGAACTGGCCGTCTTCGATGTCGATGTTGACACCCTTCAGGACAGGCACCCCGTTCGGGTAGGTCTTGTACACGTCACGGATGGAAAGGCTTGCCATGCTGTGAATCCTCTAGTCTCTGTACTGCTGATGCGCCGCTAGCTGGCGACGCAGGCCGAATGCCGTTCAGGCCGCCGCTCGCGTCAGCATGCGAGCGACACGCCAACAAGAAAAATTAGCCCTTCACCGCGCCCGCCGTCAGGCCGCGCACGAAGTAGCGGCCGGCGATCACGTAGACGAGCAGCGTCGGCAGTGCCGCGATGATCGCGCCCGCCATGTCGACGTTGTATTCCTTCACGCCCGTCGACGTATTCACGAGGTTGTTCAGCGCCACGGTGATCGGCATCGAATCGACACCGGAGAACACGATACCGAACAGGAAGTCATTCCAGATCTGCGTGAATTGCCAGATCAGGCACACCATGAAAATCGGCAGCGAGATCGGCATCATGATCTTCGTGAAGATCATGAAGAACCCGGCGCCGTCGATACGCGCCGCCTTAACGAGTTCGGCCGGGACGCTCACGTAGAAGTTGCGGAAGAACATCGTCGTGAACGCGATGCCGTACACGACGTGCACGAGCACCAGGCCGCCGATCGTGTTCGACAGGCCGAAGAAGCCTTGCAGTCGCGCCATCGGCAGCAGGATCGCCTGGAACGGAATGAAGCAGCCGACCAGCAGCATCGTGAACAGCGCATCCGCTCCGCGAAAACGCCAGTGCGTGAGCACATAGCCGTTGAACGCGCCGATGATCGACGAGATCAGCACCGCGGGAATCACCATCTTCACCGAGTTCATGAAGAACGGCTGCATGCCCTCGCAGCGCACGCCCGTACACGCTTCGCTCCACGCCTTCACCCACGGCGCGAACGTCCAGTGCGACGGCGGCGTGAGCAGATTGCCCGAGCGCAACTGGTCGATGTCCTTGAACGACGTCGACAGCATCACGTACAGCGGGAACAGGAAGTACAGCGCAAACAGAATCAGCGCCGCATAGATGACAGCACGGCTGATGTTCATCTTAGGCTGCATTGCGCGTGCTCCTCGATTCCAGATACATCAGCGGCACGAGCACGGCCACGACGGTTGCGAGCATCATCATCGACGAAGCCGCGCCGACGCCCAGTTGCCCGCGATTGAACGAAAACGTGTACATGAACATCGCGGGCAGCGACGACGACGTGCCCGGACCGCCCGCCGTCAACGCGACGACGAGGTCGAAGGTCTTGATCGTGATGTGGCAGAGAATCAGCAGCACCGAGAAGAACACCGGGCGCATGCTCGGAATCACGATCTTGCGGTAGATAGTGGGCAGCGTCGCGCCGTCCACTTGCGCAGCCTTGAAGATTTCGCTGTCGACGCCGCGCAGACCGGCAAGGAAGAGCGCCATCACGAAGCCCGTCGATTGCCACACGGCCGCAATCACGACGCAGAAAATCGCCTTGTCGGGATCGCCGAGCCAGCCGAACGAGAAGCTCGTCCAGCCCCAGTCGTGCAACACCTTTTCGATGCCGAGGCCCGGATTCAGAACCCACTGCCACGCGGTGCCCGTCACGATGAATGACAGCGCCATCGGATACAGGAACACGGCGCGCAACGCGCCTTCGTTGCGAATCTTCTGGTCGAGCAGGATCGCGAGAAACAGACCGAGGCCGACGCAGATCGCGATAAACGGAATGCCGAACCAGCCGAGGTTCGCCGCCGACGTCCACCAGACGTCGTTATCGAAAAGCTCGGCATACCGGTCGAAGCCGGCGAAATCGTAACGCGGCATCAGTCGCGAACTCGACAGCGACAGATAGCCGGTAACAAGAATGAAACCGTAGACGAAGACAAGGCTGATCACGATGCTGGGCGACAACACCAGCTTCGGAATCCAGCGGTCGGCGAGCGCCGCCATCGGCGACGTGCGGCGCGCGACGGGCGCCGTGCCTTTTGCGTTTCCGCTAATAGAAGCAGTCACAACTCGACTCCTGGAACTGTACCGTCAGGCATCATCATCGTCAGGCGATGCCGGAACGGCAGAGGCGCGGGTGATGCATCGCACCATCGTCGTCCGGCGCGCATAGGGTCCCTGCGTGAATTCATGCAGGCCCTGCGCGCCGGGCGTTCTGCTACAACTGTGTGCCGACTGCTTACTTGGTCTTCGCAGCCTTCGCGAGTGCGGCAACCGCGCTCTTCGAGTCTTGCGACGAGTTCATGAACTTCGTCACGACGTCGGAGATCGCGCCTGCTGCTGCGTCCGGCTGAGCCATGCCGTGAGCCAGCGACGGCACATAGCCGGCCGACTTGATGGCCGTCTGTTCATCAGCGTAGGACTTCTTCGCGCAGTCGTCGAATTTATCCATCGACACACCCAGGCGAACCGGGATCGAGCCCTTGTACAGGCTGAACTGCTCCTGGAATTCCGGGCTCATGATGGTCTTCGCGAGCGCCAGCTGGCCCGGCGTCGCAGCCTTCTGGCCCTTCTGCTGGAAGAACACGAACGAGTCGACGTTGAACGTATACGCCTTCTCCGTACTCGGCACCGCCGCGCAGACGTAGTCGGAACCCGACTTCTTGTTCGCGTTCGCGAACTCGCCCTTCGCCCAGTCGCCCATGAACTGCATGCCGGCCTTGCCGTTGATGACCATCGCCGTCGCCAGGTTCCAGTCGCGACCCGTGCGGCCGCTGTCGAAGTAGCCCTGGATCTTGCGAACCGTGTCGAACACCTGGACCATCTTGTCCGACGTCAGCGTCTTCTGGTCGAGGTCGACGAGCGCCTTCTTGTAGAAGTCCGCGCCTTGCGACAGCACGACGTCTTCCCACAGCGTCAGGTCTTGCCACGGCTGGCCGCCCATTGCGATCGGCATGATGCCGGCCGCCTTCATCTTGTCGGCGACGGCGAAGAACTCAGGCCACGTGGTCGGCACCTTGCCGCCTGCCTTGTCGAGTGCCGCCTTGTTGATGTACAGCCAGTTGACGCGGTGCACCGAGAACGGCGCCGCGACGTAGTGGCCTTCCGCGTGCATGATCTTGTCGATTTCCGGCGGCAGGTTCTTCTTCCAGTCGCCAGCGACGGAGTCGATGTTCACGAGCACGCCTTGCGATGCCCATTCCTGGATCAGCGGACCCTTGATCTGAGCCGCGCTCGGCGCGTTGCCCGAGATCACCTGGGTCTTCAGCGCCGTCATGGCCGCTGCGCCTGCACCGCCTGCCACCGCGAAGTCCTTCCACGTGTAGCCCTGTTTCTGCATGTCGTCCTTCAGCACGCCGACGGCCTTCGACTCGCCGCCCGACGTCCACCAGTGCAGCACTTCGACGGATTCGGCCGCCTGTGCCGTGGCGACGCCACACATCAGACCTGCGGCGCACAGGGCGCCCATGATCGCGCGGAATTTCATTGCTTATCTCCTCCAGACACCTGAACTAAAACGAGTGGCCCCTGATGTCACCAGGGTGTGATGGTTGGTCAAACAGGCAATGCGCTGGACGGTCGAGCGTCGGACAGGCACACGGTGAAGTGGATGTGCCGGCGTGCCGAGGTTCGGCCGCGTGACGCTCAAGAGATGAGTGGTTTGCGATGCAAGAACTGTCTCCTCTTCTGATTTTTGCCTGCTTCCGCCTTCTGACTGCGGCGCGTTGCAGACTCGAGGTGGCCCGCGCACGTCATTCGCTGAAACGCCCGTTTCGGCCGTCGTGCGCCGCCCGCGAAAGGCACTCTGGCGCATGCCGTAACGCGTTGTCCGTTAACATGCAGGGAAGCTACGTTCACTCGCGAAAAGGCGCTTGTTCACAAGCCCCGCACGCTTTTTTCGTCGAATTCACGTTACCTCTTGATTTGGATTGTAGTTAAACTACAATTCAGTGTCAAAAAAAATTTTATCGGACTACGGGCGCCTTACAGGCCCACCAGATATCCACGGAGACTCATGCAAACCGACTCCAGCTTCACCTTCGTTCTCTTCGGCGGAACCGGCGATCTGTCGATGCGCAAGATCCTCCCCGCTCTGTATGAAGCACACCGCGCGGGCATGCTCGAGGCGAGTGGCAAGATCATCGCCGTCGCGCGGCATGAGGAAGACCGTGGCGGCTATCTGCAGTGGGTCAATGAACACGTGAAGACGCACGTTTCCAGGAACGGCGTCGACGAAAACGCGTGGTCGAGCTTTGTCGATCGCATCGAGTACGTGAAGCTCGATCTCGGCAAGGCAGAAGACTTCGTCAAGCTGCGCGACGCGATGCAAGACCTGCCAGGCACGCGCGTGTTCTATCTGGCGACGGGCCCGTCGCTCTTCGTGCCGATCTGTCGCGCGCTCGCGTCGGTGGGTCTCAACGAAAACGCGCGCATCGTGCTCGAAAAGCCGCTCGGCTACGACCTGCGTTCTTCGAATGCGATCAACGATGCCGTCGGCGAGATCTTCGCCGAAGGGCAGATCTACCGTATCGACCACTACCTCGGCAAAGAGCCCGTGCAGAACCTCTTGGCGCTGCGCTTCGGCAATGCGCTCTTCGAGCCGCTGTGGCGGCGCGAGTGGGTCGAGAGCATTCAGATAACGATCGCCGAAGAACTCGGCGTGGAAGCGCGCGGCGACTTCTACGACAATACGGGCGCGCTGCGCGACATGGTGCAGAACCATTTGCTGCAACTGCTTTCGATCGTCGCGATGGAGCCGCCGCATTCGATGGATTCGGATTCCGTCCGCGATGAGAAGCTCCGCGTGCTGCGCGCGCTGAAGCCGATCGATCCGCGCGATATCAGCAAGGTCGCCGTGCGTGGCCAGTATCACGCGGGCGTCATTCGCGGCACGTCGGTGCCCGCGTATGCAACGGAACCCGGCGTGAAGACGGACAGCGCGACAGAAACATTTGTCGCGCTGAAGGTCGAGATCGAGAACTGGCGCTGGGCGGGCGTGCCGTTCTTCCTGCGCACCGGCAAGCGGCTGGCCGATCGCGTCGCGGAGATCGTCGTGAACTTCCGCGCCGTGCCGCATTCGGCGCTGGGTTCGTCGGCGCTGCGGCCGGGCGCGAATCGCCTCGTGATCCGCCTGCAGCCGAACGAAACGATTCGCCTCTACTGCCTCGCGAAAAAACCGGGCGAAGGAATGAACCTGTCGAGCGTTCACCTCGACCTCGCCTTCGACCAGTTCTTCAAGGAAGGCCAGATGGAGGCGTATCAGCGTCTGCTGCTCGACGTGATTCACGGGCGTCTCGCGCTCTTCGTGCGTCGCGACGAACAGGAAGCGGCATGGAAGTGGGTCGAGCCGATCCTCAACGAATGGGCCGCGTCGGGCAAGCCGAAGCCTTATGCGGCGGGCACGTGGGGGCCGGCGGCCGCGAGCGCGATGCTCGCGCAGCACGATACCTGCTGGCTCGAAGAAGAGAATTAAGGAAGTACGGCGCGTTTGGTTTTGTCCTGCGATGATCGATGCTTTTGCATCGATGTTGCACCCGATGCGCCGCTTGCAGTACGGCATGAACCGCCGGACCGGAACCCAGTGACACAGATGACACGGGACCGGTAGCGGCAGCAGCGGGACAAGGCGGCGTCGGCTCGACTGATCGCCGATGCCGCCCCCGCAGCACTTCAGATCTAACAAAGAAAGCAGCATGGAGGAGAAGTGATCGAGCTTCACGCTTTCGACGACCCGCGCGCCCAATCCGACGCGCTGGCGAAGGCGGTCGGCGACGCGCTACATGCGTCGCTCGCCGCCCGTGCGAGCGCAGCCCGCGCGCGCCCGACGACGCTTGCAGTGTCCGGTGGCACGAGTCCGCGTCCGTTTCTGCAAACGCTATCCACGCAGCCGTTCGACTGGAAGCGCATCGCCGTCACGCTCGTCGACGATCGCTGGGTGCCCGAGACGGATGACGCGAGCAACGCGCGCCTCGCACACGAGACGCTGTTGCAGAACGCCGCGCGTGAGGCGACCTTCCTGCCGCTCGTCGACACGGCGCAATCGCTCGACGCTCATATCGCGGCGTTGAATCGCGACGTCGCGCACGGCAATCGTCATCTGCCCGATGTGGCCGTGCTCGGCATGGGCGAAGACGGCCACACGGCGTCGATTTTCGCGGACGCGCCCGAATGGGAGCACGCAGTCTCGACGGCCGATCCATTCGTCGCCGTGCATCCGGGCGCCGCGCCGCATGCGCGCGTGAGCTGGTCAATGTCCGCGTTGAAGAAAATCGACCGGCTGTTCCTGCTGATCGCCGGTCAGAAAAAGCTCGACGTGCTCAAAGCCGCCGCAGCCGCCCCACAAAAAAATGCCATCTCGACGTTGGCGAACGACAAGGGAGTAAGACTCGATGTCTACTGGTGTGCAAACTAAGGCTGCCCCTGGCGCGGGCCAGCACGCCGACGGACCGAGGCTGCTTGCCGACATCGGCGGCACCAATGCGCGCTTCGCGCTTGAAACCGGTCCCGGCGAAATCACGCAGGTTCTCGTCTATCCGTGCGCGGACTATCCGGGCGTCGCAGAGGTCATCAAGAAGTATCTGAAGGACAGCAAGATCGGTCGCGTGAATCATGCGGCGATTGCGATCGCGAATCCCGTCGATGGCGATCAGGTCAGCATGACCAATCACGACTGGACGTTCTCGATCGAAGCGACGCGCCGTCAGCTCGGCTTCGATACGCTGCTCGTCGTGAACGACTTCACCGCGCTCGCGATGGCGTTGCCGGGCCTCACCGATTCGCAGCGCGTGCAGGTGGGCGGCGGCACGCGGCGGCAGAACAGCGTGATCGGCCTGCTCGGTCCGGGCACGGGCATGGGCGTGTCGGGCCTGATTCCCGCTGACGACCGCTGGATCGCGCTCGGCAGCGAAGGCGGCCACGCGACGTTCGCGCCGATGGACGAGCGCGAAGATCTCGTGCTGCAGTACGCGCGCAAGAAGTGGCCGCATGTGTCGTTCGAGCGCGTTGCCGCTGGGCCGGGCATCGAAGTGATCTATCGAGCGCTCGCGGCTCGCGACAAGAAGCGCGTGCCCGCGACGCTCGAAGTGTCGGACATCGTCAAGAAAGGCCTCGACGGCGATCCGCTCGCGGCCGAGACGATCGACGTGTTCTGCGGCATTCTCGGCACGTTTGCGGGCAACATCGCGGTGACGCTCGGCGCGCTGGGCGGCATCTATATCGGCGGCGGCGTGGTGCCGCGTCTGGGCGACATGTTCGCGCGCTCGTCGTTCCGTCAGCGATTCGAGGCGAAGGGCCGCTTCGAGGCGTATCTGAAGAACGTGCCGACATACGTGATCACCGCGGAATATCCGGCGTTTCTCGGCGTATCGGCGATTCTCGCGGAGCAGCTGTCGAATCGCGCGGGCGGCAGTTCGTCCGCCGTATTCGAGCGCATCCGGCAGATGCGCGATGCACTGACGCCCGCTGAGCGCCGCGTCGCGGATCTCGCGCTGAATCACCCGCGCTCGATCATCAACGATCCCATCGTCGACATTGCGCGCAAGGCCGATGTGAGCCAGCCGACCGTGATCCGCTTCTGCCGTTCGCTCGGCTGCCAGGGCCTGTCCGATTTCAAGCTGAAGCTGGCGACGGGTCTGACGGGCACGATTCCCGTCTCGCACAGCCAGGTGCATCTCGGCGACACCGCAACGGACTTCGGCGCGAAGGTGCTCGACAACACGGTGTCGGCGATCCTGCAACTGCGCGAGCATCTGAACTTCGAGCATGTCGAAGCGGCCATCGATCTGCTGAACGGCGCGCGGCGCATCGAGTTCTACGGCCTCGGCAATTCGAACATCGTCGCGCAGGACGCACACTACAAGTTCTTCCGCTTCGGCATTCCGACGATCGCTTACGGCGATCTGTACATGCAGGCGGCGTCAGCGGCGCTGCTCGGCAAGGGCGATGTGATCGTCGCGGTGTCGAAGTCGGGCCGCGCGCCCGAACTGTTGCGCGTGCTCGAAGTGGCGATGCAGGCGGGCGCGAAGGTGATCGCGATCACATCGAGCAACACGCCTTTGGCCAAGCGCGCGACGGTCGCGCTCGAAACCGATCACATCGAGATTCGCGAGTCGCAGCTGTCGATGATTTCGCGCATCCTGCATCTGTTGATGATCGACATCCTGGCCGTCGGCGTGGCGATCCGTCGCGCGGCGCCGGCGGCGGAAGTCAGCGCGGCCGTGACGAAGGCACGCAAGGATGCCGACGACGATACGACGGCCGTGCTCGATTGGCTCAGTCACGGAGCGGCGGCCTCGCCGAAGGACTAGTCTGCGCTCGAGTTCGAGCAGCGAGTTTCAACAGAAAAAAAGCCGGACCTTTTGCCATTCAGCAGCAGGTCCGGCTTTTTGTTGTCCGCCAGTTCGTCTGGCGCGTTGTCTCGTGTGTCGCTTCGTGCGTCGTCTCGCCCATTGCCTCGTGCGTTGTCTCGCGCGTGGGCGTCAGGCCGCCGAAGTCCGCGACACGGGCCGCCCATGCCAACGCATCACCAGAAACCGTCCGACGAAGCACAGCGATCCCGCGACGGCGATCGTCACGCCCATCCCTTGCGGCGAGCCGTCATGCCACAGACCGACGGCGAAACTCGACAGCGCGCCGAACGCAAGCTGCATCGCGCCGAACACGGCCGCCGCCGCGCCCGCGTTCTGCGGATAGCGATGCATCAGATCGGTCGTGCAGTTGGCCGACAGCAAGCCGACCACGCCCACCACGAAGAACAGCCCGGCGACGATCGACCACAGCCCGCCCCACCCCGTCAGACACATCAGCGCGACGTACAGCGACGCAACGAAGCTGATCGTCGCGGCGACCGAAATGACGGGCAACGGTCCCGTGCGTCCGACGACGCGCGTGTTCACGAAGTTGCCGAGCATGATCCCGATGATGTTCAGCCCGAACAGAAAGCCATAGTGCTGCGGCGACACATGGAAATACTCGATATAGACGAACGGCGTCGCCGTGATGTACGCGAACATCGACGCGAACGCCATGCCGCCGCACAGCATGTGCCCCCACGTGACGGGGTCCTTCAGCAGCGTGCCGTACGCGGCGAACGATTGCAGCACCGCGCCGTGCGCGCGCATTTCGCGCGGCCAGGTTTCCGGCACGCGCATGAACGCGGTCGCGGCGCAGAAAGCACCGAAGATCGTCAGCGCGATGAAGACAACGCGCCAGCCGCCGAGCAGCAGCAACTGCCCGCCGATCAGCGGCGCAAGCAACGGCCCGATCGACGTGACGATGGCGAGCATCGACAGTACGCGGGCTGCATCGGCGGGGCCGTGCGCATCGCGGGCGATCGCGCGCGCGAGCACGGAAGCCGCGCCCGCGCCGAGCGCCTGCACGAAGCGGAACGTGACGAGCGCATCGATCGACAGCGACACCGCGCAGACGATCGTCGCGAGCGTGTACATGACGATGCCGCCGAGCAGCACAGGGCGCCGCCCGTACGCATCCGACATCGGCCCGTACAGCAGCATGCCCACCGAGAAGCCGAGCATGAAGCTGGTCAGCGTGCCCTGCGCCGCGCCCGCGCTGACGTTGAACGCCTGCGTGATCGACGGCAGGCTCGGCAGGTACATATCGATCGAAATCGGCCCGCACGCGGCCAGCGCGCCGAGCAGCAGAATCAGCCGGGCATCCGGCTGGGATCTGACGACGTGAGACATGGGATTCCAGTGAGAAGCGACGCGCAAAGATCGGCCGATGGGCGATTCAGCGGACCGTGCGGCGACGCGGATACGGCCTGAGATTGTAACCGACGCGTAAAAATCGCCCCGCCTGGCGCCGTCGCGGACCGCCCGGTGCCCGCCGGAGACACGCCTTCTCCGCGTTATCGGTTAAGCTGGCCATCCGTTTCCTTGACACAGACACACGACGCAGATGACCGCCTTTCTGCTGATCTGGAGCCCCAGGAAGTGGCCGTGGCCCGAACTGCCGGACGTGGCAAAGCGCGTCGCGGCGGGCGAAGCCGTCACCGACGTCTGGGGCTGCGGCTTTTCGCGCAGCATCCTGCCGGGCGACCGCGTATTCATTCATCGCGTGACGCTGGAGCCCAAAGGCGTGTTCGCGTCGGGATACGTGACGCGCGCGCCATACGAAGTGCCCGACGCAACCAAGAAGCGCGGCTACCGGCTGTGCATCGACTTCGTGTACGACTATCTGGTCGATGCACATCATGAAGTCGTGATCTCCCGCGACGAACTGCGCCAGCACCCTTTCTCCGTCCAGACGTGGGACGCGCAAACCTCGGGCATCTCGATCAAGCCGATCGCCGAGGGCGCGCTCGAAAAGCGCTGGCTCGAACGCACGGGCAAGCGTCCGCGGCCTGCCGTCGCACCGCATGCGGACGAGCCGGCGCAATCGACGAAGGAACAAGCGACGCAAGCGTGGAGCGACGCGAACAAGGCGGCCGCCGGCAAACGCGCGGCGCGCGTTGCGATGTACTTCGGCCCGGCGAAGCGCCCAGGCGGCACGCCCGGCGACGGCGAAGGCAATAACGGCGGCAACTCGGGCGGCAATCGCGGCGGCGGCACTTGAACGCGTACGGCAGCGCCCCGCCGCGCCTGCCCGCTCGCGGCCGATTCCACACGACTCCGGTACAATTTCGTGAGGCCATTCTTACGGTCGTGCGTTCGTCGTGCGCTTGCGCGTGCCCGTTCGCAGCGCATCGATACCGCCCTTGTACCGCACTCGCGCGAGTTACTGCCATTCGGCGCGCGAGCCCAACCCAAGCAGGTCCAACGCTCATGTCCAGCAATCAAGAACTCTTCGACCGCGCCCAGAAAACCATTCCGGGCGGCGTCAACTCGCCCGTGCGCGCCTTCCGTTCGGTTGGCGGCACGCCGCGTTTCATCGAGCGCGCACAAGGCGCGTACTTCTGGGACGCCGAGGGCAAGCGCTATATCGACTACATCGGCTCGTGGGGGCCGATGATCGTCGGCCACGTGCATCCCGAAGTGATCGAGGCCGTGCAGCGCGTGCTGGTGAACGGCTTCTCGTTCGGCGCGCCGACGCAAGCCGAGGTCGAGATCGCCGAGGAAATCTGCAAGCTCGTGCCTTCGATCGAACAGGTGCGGATGGTTTCGAGTGGAACCGAAGCGACGATGAGCGCGCTGCGTCTCGCACGCGGCTTCACGAACCGCAGCCGCATCGTCAAGTTCGAGGGCTGCTACCACGGCCACGCGGACAGCCTGCTCGTGAAGGCGGGCTCGGGCCTGCTGACATTCGGCAATCCGACGTCGGCGGGCGTGCCTGTCGATATCGCGAAGCACACCACCGTGCTCGAATACAACAACGTCGCGGCGCTCGAAGAAGCGTTCAAGGAGTTCGGCAACGAGATCGCTTCCGTGATCGTCGAGCCGGTGGCGGGCAACATGAACCTCGTGCGCGCGACGCCGGAATTCCTGGGCGCGCTGCGCCGCCTCTGCACCGAATACGGCTCGGTGCTGATCTTCGACGAAGTGATGTGCGGGTTCCGCGTCGCGCTGGGTGGCGCGCAGCAACTGTATGGCATCACGCCGGACCTCACGTGTCTCGGCAAGGTGATCGGTGGCGGGATGCCGGCAGCGGCGTTCGGCGGACGGCGCGACATCATGGCCCATCTTGCGCCGCTCGGCGGCGTCTACCAGGCGGGCACGCTGTCGGGCAACCCCATCGCTGTCGCGGCGGGTCTCAAGACATTGCAACTGATCCAGGCGCCGGACTTCTACGACGCGCTGTCGCGTCAGACGACGCGTCTCGTGCACGGCCTCACGGAAGCCGCGCGCGAAGCGAACGTGCCGTTCACGGCGGATTCCGTCGGCGGCATGTTCGGCCTGTACTTTTCGGCGAATGTGCCGGGCAGCTTCGCGGAAATCTCGCGCTGCGACGTGCCGCGCTTCAATGCGTTCTTCCACAAGATGCTGGATGCGGGCGTGTACTTCGCGCCTTCCGCGTACGAGGCAGGCTTCGTGTCGAGCGCACACGACGACGCGATCATCGACGCGACCATCGATGCCGCGCGCGGCGCATTCAAGTCGCTCGCGTGAAGCGCGTTGACGAAACATTGAACGGATAACGCCAAACCGATGTTCTCGCAGACCGATTTCGTCCATATGGAGCGCGCGCTGGCCCTCGCCTGGCGCGGCCTGTACACGACCGACCCGAATCCGCGTGTCGGCTGCGTGCTGGTGAAGAACGGCGAGGTGATCGGCGAAGGCTACACGCAGCCCGCCGGCCACGATCACGCGGAAATCCAGGCGCTGAAGGACGCACGCAAGCGCGGCAACGATCCTCGCGGCGCGACTGCCTACGTGACGCTCGAACCGTGCAGCCACTTCGGCCGCACGCCGCCGTGCGCGAACGCGCTGATCGAAGCGAAAGTTGCACGCGTGGTCGCCGCAATGGAAGACCCGAACCCGCGCGTGTCGGGACGCGGCCTCTCGATGCTGCGCGACGTGGGCATCGAAGTGCGCTGCGGCCTGCTCGAAACGGAAGCACGCGAACTGAACATCGGCTTCGTGTCGCGGATGACGCGCGGCCGCCCGTGGGTGCGGATGAAGGTGGCGGCATCGCTGGATGGGCGCACCGGCTTGCCTTCGGGCGAGAGCCAGTGGATCACGAGCGAAGCGGCCCGCAACGACGGCCACGCATGGCGCGCCCGCGCGTCGGCGATCCTGACAGGCATCGGCACCGTGAAGGAAGACAATCCGCGCATGACCGTGCGCGCCGTCGATACGCCGCGCCAGCCGCATCGCGTGCTGATCGACAGTCAGCTCGAAGTGCCGCCCGACGCGCAGATTCTCGCCGGTGCGCCGACGCTGATCTTCTGCAGCAGGCTGACGCCACTGCTCGAAGAACGCGCCGCCGCGCTGCACGATCGCGGCGCCGAAATCGTGCCGCTCGCGAACGAGAACGGCAAAGTCGATCTGCCGAAGATGCTGGAAGAGCTCGGCAAGCGCGAAGTCAACGAGCTGCATGTGGAGGCGGGCTACAAGCTGAACGGCTCGCTGTTGCGCGAAGGCTGCGTCGACGAATTGCTTGTCTACCTCGCGCCCAGCCTGCTCGGCAACGACTCGATGAGCATGTTCAATCTCGCCGCGCCCGGTTCGCTCGACGCGCGCACGCAACTCGAATTTCACGCCGTGGACCGGATCGGCAGTGACGTGCGGATTCTCGCGCGCCTGATGCCGAAGCCGCCCGGACACTGACCGATAGATATAGGACACAACACGATGTTTACGGGAATCGTCGCGGCCGTCGGCCGCATCGCATCGATCAAGCCGCTCGGCAGCGAACCGGACGCGGGCGTGCGTCTGACCGTCGACGCGGGCGGCCTCGATCTGGAGGACGTTCAACTGGGCGACAGCATCGCGATCCAGGGCGCGTGCATGACCGTGATCGAAAAGACGTCGACCTCGTTCGACGTCGATGTCTCGCGCGAAAGCCTGAACCGCACGGCGGGCCTTGCCGATACGGGTGAAGTGAACCTGGAAAAGGCGCTGCGCTCGCACGACCGGCTGGGCGGCCATATCGTGTCGGGCCACGTGGACGGCCTCGGCACAGTGACGCGTTTTGCGCGCGTCGGCGAATCGCACGAACTGCGCGTGCTCGCGCCGCGCGAGATCGGCAGGTATCTGGCGTACAAGGGCTCGATCACCGTGAACGGCGTGAGCCTCACCGTGAACTCGGTGACGGATCGCGACGACGGCTGCGAGTTTTCGATCAATCTGATTCCGCATACGGTTGAAGTGACCACGCTGAAGGCGTTGAAGGAAGGCACGAAGGTAAATCTGGAGATCGACCTGATCGCGCGATATGTGGAGCGCATGCTCAACGCACCGAAGTAATTTCGCGTTCCAGTCTCGCGTACGGGAGCGAGGCTGAACATTCGTCCGAACGGCATATGCCGTTTGGACGGGCGACTTGCGGGGCGGCGTGGCGTAAAATACGCGCTTTCCCAAACTTCTCGCCAACATGACCCTCGCCTCCACCCTTGAAATCATCGCCGAGCTCAAAGCTGGCCGGATGGTGATTCTTGTCGACGAAGAAGACCGCGAAAACGAGGGCGACCTCGTCATCGCAGCAGAATTCATCACGCCGGAAGCGATCAACTTCATGGCCCGCTACGGCCGTGGCCTGATCTGTCTGACGCTCACGCAGGAACGCTGCAGGCTGCTAAACCTGCCGCTGATGACGCACCGCAACGGCACGCAATACGGCACCGCGTTCACGGTCAGCATCGAGGCGGCCGAAGGCGTCACGACAGGCATTTCGGCGGCGGACCGCGCGCATACCATCGCCACGGCTGTCGCGGCGAACGCGCGCACCGAGGACATCGTCCAGCCGGGCCACGTGTTTCCGATCATGGCCCAGCCGGGCGGCGTGCTGGTGCGCGCCGGTCACACGGAAGCCGGCTGCGATTTCACGGCGCTCGCGGGGCTCACGCCCGCCGCGGTGATCTGCGAAATCATCAAGGACGACGGCACGATGGCGCGCCTGCCCGACCTGATGACGTTCGCGCAAGAACACGGTCTGAAGATCGGCACGATCGCCGACCTGATCCACTATCGCAGCCGTACGGAATCGATCGTCGAGCGCGTGTGCGAACGCACGATGCAGACCGTGCACGGCCCGTTCCGCGCGGTCATGTATCTCGACCAGCCGAGCGGCCAGCCGCATATGGCGCTGGTGCGTGGCACGCCCACGCCCGAGCGCGAAACGCTCGTGCGGGTGCACGAGCCGTTGTCGGTGCTGGATCTGCTCGAAGTGGGCCGCTCCACGCACTCATGGACGCTCGACGCAGCGATGAAGGAAATCGCCGCGCGCGATCACGGCGTGATCGTGCTGCTCAATTGCGGCGACTCGAAAGATCATCTGATCGACGTATTCAAGGCATTCGACGAAAAGAGCCGGGCCGAGGCGCTCAAGCGCCGCCCGGTGGACTTCAAGACGTATGGCATCGGCGCGCAGATTCTGCGCGAACTCGGTGTCGGCAAGATGCAGGTGCTGTCGACCCCGCGCAAGCTGGGCAGCATGTCCGGCTACGGGCTCGAAGTGACCGGCTTCGTACCGATGCCGGGCGGCGCGGCCGAAAAGCCGCAAAACTGCTGAACGCTTCAACGGCTTTCACGCTCAGTTACCGCTTAGTTATCGCTCAGTTTTCGCTAACCTGCGCTCAACCAACACATTACGGACCTCATATGGAAATCGGACAATACCAACCGAATCTCGACGGCGACGGTCTGCGCATCGGCATCGTCCAATCGCGCTTTAACGAACCCGTCTGCAACGGACTCGCCGACGCATGCATCGAAGAACTCGAACGCCTCGGCGTGACGGGCGAAGATGTGCTGCTCGTCACCGTGCCGGGCGCGCTGGAAATCCCGCTCGCGCTGCAAAAGCTCGCGGAAAGCGGCCAGTTCGACGCGCTGATCGCGCTCGGCGCGATCATCCGCGGCGAGACGTATCACTTCGAACTCGTGTCGAACGAAAGCGGCGCGGGCATCTCGCGCATCGCGCTCGACTTCGGCATTCCCGTCGCGAACGCCGTGCTGACGACCGAAACGGACGAACAGGCCGTCGCGCGCATGACCGAGAAAGGCCGCGACGCGGCGCGCACGGCTGTCGAAATGGCGAACCTCGCGGTCGCGCTCGAACAGCTGGACGGCGACGAGGACGAAGAAGGCGAAGACGAGGATGACGAAGAGGAACGGGCATGAAGAGCGCACGCCGACGCTCCCGCGAACTGGCCACGCAGGGGCTTTATCAGTGGCTGCTGTCGGGTTCGCCGGCAGGTGAAATCGATGCGCAGCTGCGCGGCGCCCAAGGTTTCGACAAGGCTGATCACGAGCATCTGGACGCCATCCTGCATGGCGTGATCCGCGATTCGGAAGCACTGACCGCCGATCTCACGCCGTGCCTCGACCGCCCGGTCGACCAGCTGTCGCCCGTCGAACGCGCGGTGCTGCTGGTGGCGGCCTACGAGCTGAAGAATCACGTCGACATTCCGTATCGCGTCGTCATCAACGAGGCCGTGGAACTGGCCAAGACCTTCGGCGGCGCAGACGGCTACAAGTACGTGAACGGCGTGCTGGACAAGCTGTCGGCGAAACTGCGCGTCGCCGAGACGCAGGCGGCCGCTCGCAAGCAGTAAGCGTGGCTGGCTTCTATCATCGCTGATGCAGGCGGGCCCGGCATAACGCGGGCCCGCTTTTGTTTTTGCGCGCCTGACTTTGCGCTCCTGTTTGAACTGGACTCATCGAATGAACAGCATCACCGAACCCCTCGTGAAACTGGCCGCCCGCGTCGACGCGATCCAGCCGTTCTACGTGATGGAACTGGCCAAGGAAGCGGCGCTGCTGGAGCGCGCGGGGCGCGACATCATCCATATGGGCATCGGCGAGCCCGACTTCACGGCGCCGGAGCCCGTTATCGAGGCCGCGACGAAGGCATTGCGGCGCGGCGTCACGCAGTACACGAACGCGCTCGGCATTCATGCGCTGCGCGACGCGATCGCCGGGCACTACAAGCATGCGTATGGGCGCGACATCGATCCGGCGCGGATCGTCGTGACGGCGGGCGCGTCGGCGGCGTTGCTGCTGGCGTGCGCCGCGCTCGTCGATCGCGATGACGAAGTGTTGATGCCGGACCCGAGCTATCCGTGCAACCGCCATTTCGTCGCCGCCGCCGAGGGCAAGCCGGTGCTCGTGCCGAGCGGCCCCGCCGAGCGTTTCCAGCTGACTGCAAGCGACGTCGAACGTCTGTGGAACGAGCGCACGCGCGGCGTGCTGCTCGCGTCGCCGTCGAATCCGACGGGCACGTCGATCGAGCCGGCCGAACTGAAGCGCATCGTCGAGACGGTCCGCGCGCGCGGCGGCTTTACGATCGTCGACGAGATCTATCAGGGCTTGAGCTATGACGCGCCGCCCGTGTCGGCGCTTTCGTTCGGCGAGGACGTCGTCACCGTCAACAGCTTTTCGAAGTACTTCAACATGACGGGCTGGCGGCTTGGCTGGCTGGTGGTGCCGCCTGCGCTCGTCGGCGCGTTCGAAAAGCTCGCGCAGAATCTGTTCATCTGCGCATCGGCGCTCGCGCAGCATGCAGCGCTCGCGTGCTTCGAATCGGAAACGCTCGCGATCTACGAATCGCGCAGGATGGAGTTCAAGCGCCGCCGCGATTTCATCGCGCCTGCACTCGAATCGCTGGGCTTCACCGTGCCCGTCATGCCGGCCGGCGCGTTCTACGTCTACGCCGACTGCCGCAGCGTCGCGCATCCGGCCGCGGGTGACAGCGCCGCGCTGACCAAGGCAATGCTGCACGATGCGGGCGTCGTTCTCGTGCCGGGCATGGACTTCGGCTCGTATCAGCCGCGCGAGTACATCCGGCTCTCGTATGCGACCGCGTATTCGAAGCTCGAAGAGGCTGTCGAGCGTCTGCGGAAGCTGTTCGGCGGTTGATTTGAGTGAGGCGGCTCTCGTCGAGCGTGAGAACCGCGCGCCGATTCGTAAGCGCCCGGCAATGTCGCCTTGAACCAGCGTGTTAGGGAAGCGACGATCGTGTCCACCAATTCTTTAAATGGACACGTGTACGCTATGAACGAGAATGAAGCCGGTTCTGAGGTGGTACAGCCGATACGGCGCCGCCGTCGCCACAGCAAGGAGTTCAAGGAGAAGGTGATCCGTGCGGCGATGCAGCCGAACGTGTCGATCGCCGCGGTCGCGCTGCATTACCAGTTGAATGCGAATTTGCTGCGTCGATGGGTGGCCGCGCAGGAGGAGCAGGACGCCGCGCGGGAGGCTCG
>NZ_WHNP01000103.1 GCF_009362735.1 Paraburkholderia franconis
CGTACCACCGCGCGTTGTCCATGCAAGGTCTTGACGTTCTCGAATCGCTCCAGCAGCGCCGACAGCTCCGCTTCGATTGCCTGCTGAATCACTTGCCGCGCTCCGTGTCGCACCAATTCGTCCAGGCCCAGACCGACTTCCGATAGACCGACAACTGCTTTTTCCGTAAACTTGCTCATGGTGGATGGTTTGTTGTTTGCTGGTTTCCGACTTCGACAATCAGATTCTCAGCTGAAACCTCCACCGCCTTCAATCTCCCGCCTCAACTCCCCCGTACACCAGTTCCGACTTTAGCTCGCAATATCGGGGTGGGACCTTGTCGGCGCACTGCCCTTACCCATTGAGGCCGTCGAGGAGCGAACGACTGACGGAGACACGCGCTGGGTACAACGCGGTGCTTATGATCTGACAGGAGAAAACCCGCACGCATACACATCTGAAGAAGGCATACCGCGCGCAGTGGCCTTGTACGGTACGTTGCCGGAGCAGCTCGCCGACCCTGCCTCTTTCGCCTCGCAACTCAAGCGTCTCCTCGCTGTGCGAGACTCGTACGGCATTGCCTCGAGTAGGCAAATCGAGGTTCCTGACGTTGTCGCGCCAGGCCTCCTAGTAATGGTTCACGAACTTCCTGCAGGGAAAGAGACTCAGATTACAGCTCTGAACTTTGGCGCAAGCACCGTCGATGAGACTATTACGCTACCCTGCACCGCGCCAGGACCTGTCATCGACATGCTCGCCGATTCGGTTATCGGTCACCTCGACGAACTGGGTAAGCTGCGAATAGTGCTTGAGGGTCACCGAGGTGTATCACTGAAAATTGCGAGTTCTCTTTCCAGTTGACGTGCATTAAGGGGCGCACACCCGGCAATATCCCGGCAGTTGAATCAGACGCAGCGCTTCCGAAAGGGCCTCGACACGCGTTATCCGAAGGAACTGTCGGGCGGCCAGCGCCAGCGCGTCGCCATTGCGCGGGCGCTCGCGATGCGGCCCGAGCTGCTGCTGCTCGACGAACCGATGTCGAATCTCGACGCGAAGCTGCGCGAGGAAATGCACATCGAACTGCGCGCGATCCAGAAGCGTCTCGGCATCACGACGATCCTTGTCACGCACGATCAGATCGAAGCGATGACGATGAGCGACCGCATCGCGGTGATGCAGCGCGGGCGCATCGCGCAACTGAGCACGCCGTTCGATGCTTACGAGCGCCCCGCCACGCCGTTCGCGTCGACATTTCTCGGCCGCGCGAACACGCTACCGGGGGAAGTGCTCAGGCGCAATCCGCGCTGCGCGGAGGTCGACGTCGCGGGCACGACGCTGCATGTGCCGCACGAAGGCCGCGACGTGCAGGGCGTGGTGCACGTGTACATCCGTCCGGAGAAAGTGCGTCTGGCGAACGGCGACGCACGTATGCACGGGCGCATCGCGACCCGCGTGTTCATCGGCAATCAATGGCTGCTCGAAGTCGACACCGAGCTCGGCAAGCTGCATGTCGCGCAGCCGAACTACGGCGCGCCGCCGCCCGAGGAAGGCCGCGAAGTCGGCCTCTCGTTCACCGACGACGACCTGCGCGTGCTGACACGGGAGAGCGCCCATGGCAACGCTTGACGACTCGCGCGCGGACGTCGCGCCGTGGCTGCTGTCGGCGCCCGCGCTGCTGCTGTTCGGCGCGCTGCTCTTCGTGCCGCTCGTGCTGACGCTGCTGTCGTTTCGCGTCTTCAGCGACGTGGCCGGCGTGCAGGCCGCCTACACGCTCAAGCACTACGCCGAAGTACTGAGCAATCCGTACTACGACGAGATCTTCCTGCGCACGGCGGGTCTCGCGCTGGCCGTGACGCTGCTGAGCGTGCTGCTCGGCGTCCCCGAGACGATCGTGCTCGCACGCATGAAGCGGCCGTGGCAGTCGCTGTGCCTGCTGATCGTGCTCGGGCCGCTCCTGATTTCGGTCGTGGTGCGCACGCTCGGCTGGCAGATTCTGCTCGGCAACAACGGCGTGCTCAACGACGCGCTGCAGGCATTGCATGTCACGTCCGAGCCGATCCGCCTCGTCTTCACGATGACGGGCATGATCATCGCGCTCACGCATGTGCTGGTGCCGTTCATGGTGATGTCCGTGTGGGCGACGCTGCAAAAACTCGATCCGCAGGTCGAATGGGCGGGACTGTCGCTCGGCGGCTCGCCGCTGCGCGTGTTCCGCCGCGTGGTGCTGCCGCAGATCATGCCCGGCGTGCTGTCCGGCTCGATCATCGTGTTCGCGCTGTCCGCGTCCGCATTCGCGACGCCCGCGCTGATCGGCGGCCGCCGTCTGAAGGTCGTCGCGACGGCCGCATACGACGAGTTTCTCGGCACGCTGAACTGGCCGCTCGGCGCGAGCATCGCAGTGCTGCTGCTGATCGCGAACATCGCGATCGTGATGGGTTGCAGCCGTCTCGCCGAACGCCGCTTCAAGCACATTTTCGAGTGACGCGATGAGGGTGACGCCATGAAACAGAACGGATTCTGGGGCCTGCTGTTCAACGCGCTGTTCCTCACTTTCATCCTCGCGCCGCTCGTCGTCGTGCTGCTGGTAGCGTTCACCGACAAGGGCTTCATTTCGATGCCGTTCGATGGCGCGTCGCTGCGTTGGTTTCGCACGATCCTCGACAACGGCGACATCGTCTCGGCGTTCTGGCTGTCGGTACGGCTCGCGTTCGCGGCAGCGACGATCGGCGTCGCGCTCGCAGTGCCCGCCGCGCTTGCGATCGCGCGTTACCGCTTCGCGGGCCGCGCCGCACTGATGAGCTTCTTCCTCTCGCCGATGATGATTCCTGCCGTCGTGCTCGGCATTGCATTCCTGCGCTTCCTGTCGCTGCTGAACCTGAGCGGCTCGTTCTGGGCACTCGTCGCGACGCACGTGATCATCGTGCTGCCGTACGCGCTGCGGCTTGCACTGTCGTCGGCCGCCGGACTCGACTGCGATGCCGAGCGCGCCACGCTGTCGTGCGGCGCGAGCCGCTTCACCGCGTCGTGCTGCCGATGATCCGCACGGGCGTCGCGGGCGGCTGGGTGCTGTCGTTCATCCAGAGCTTCGACGAACTAACGATGACGATATTCGTCGCGACGCCCGGCACGACCACGCTGCCCGTCGCCATGTACAACCAGATCGCGCAGACCATCGATCCCCTCGTCGCTTCCGTGTCGGCGGTGCTGATCGTCGGCACGGTCCTGCTGATGGTGCTGCTCGACCGCATGGTCGGACTGGACCGCATCCTGATCGGAGAAGCTCGATGACCCGCACTACATCCGCCAACCCCGACGTCCTCGTGCTGGGTGGCGGGCTGGTCGGTTCCGCCGTCGCCTGGGGCCTCGCACGCGAAGGCGCGTACGTGAGCGTGCTCGATCAGGGCGACGGCGCGTTTCGCGCGTCGCGCGGCAACTTCGGGCTCGTCTGGATTCAGGGCAAAGGCTATGGCCTGTCGCCGTATGCGCGCTGGTCGCGCAGCTCTGCGACGCGCTGGCCGGCGCTTGCCACCGCGCTGCTCGACGAAACGGGCATCGACGTCGCGCTGCGTCAGCCAGGCGGCTTTCACTTCTGCTTCTCCGACGACGATCTCGCCGAGCGCGCAAAGCGGCTCGGCACGCTGCAACGCGAGCTGGGCGACTACCCGTATCAGCTGCTCGATGCGCGCGAAGTGCGCGAACGCCTGCCGGAGATCGGGCCGGATGTGCTCGGCGCGAGCTACACGCCGATGGACGGGCACGTCAATCCGTTCAAGCTGCTGCGCGCGCTGCATATGGGCATGCAGAGGCGCGGCGTGAAGCTCGTCAACGGCGAGGAAGCGCTGCGCATCGCGGCCGAAAGCGGCGGTTTCGCCGTGCAGGGCAAGCGCGGCACGTATCGCGCGGCGCGCGTGGTGCTGGCTGCGGGCCTCGGCAATCGTGCGCTCGCGCCGCACGTCGGGCTGCACGCGCCTGTCGCGCCGAATCGCGGCCAGGTGCTGATCAGCGAGCGCGTCGCGCCGTTCCTGCACTACCCGACGCTCAACGTCCGTCAAACGGACGAAGGCACCATCCAGTTCGGCGATTCGATGGAAGAAGTCGGCTTCGACGATTTCACGACGACGCCCGTCCTGTCCGATTTCGCGCGACGCGGCGTGCGCGCATTTCCGTTGCTGAAGAACGTGCGGCCGGTTCGCACCTGGGCCGCACTGCGGGTCTACAGCCCGGACGGCTTTCCGATCTACGACGAGTCCGCGCGTCATCCGGGCGCATTCGTCGTCACGTGCCATAGCGGCGTGACGCTCGCCGCGGCGCACGCGCTGCGCGTCGCGCCGTGGATCGCCGGTGGCGCGATGCCCGACGAAATTCCCGCTTTCTCGGGCAGCCGCTTCACCGAATCCGCTGCTCTCATTCCCGCTCACTGAATCCGCCATGACTTCCACACTGCTACCACTATTCAAGGCCCTGCCCGCCGCCGATGCTTCCGTCGACATCTGGTTCAACGATCAGCCGCTGCGCGTGCCGGGCAGCCGGTCGGTGGCCGCGGCGCTGCTTGCCGCCGGCATTGCGCGCTTTCGCGCGACGCCCGTCTCGGGCGCGCCGCGCGCGCCGTATTGCATGATGGGCGCGTGCTTCGAGTGTCTCGTCGAGATCGACGGCGTGCCGAGCCGGCAAAGCTGCATGGTGACCGTGCGCGACGGCATGCGCATCCGTTCGCAGGAAGGCGCGCGCGATCTGCCGCCCGTCGCCGTATCACTGGAGGATGCTCATGGCCGCTGAATACGAAGCAGGACTCGTGTCCGGCTTCGCCGCCGAAGCCGTCGATGTCGTGGTGGTCGGCGCCGGTCCCGCCGGCATGAGCGCGGCGACGCGCGCGGCGAGCGCGGGACTGTCCGTCGTGCTTCTCGATGAGCAGGATGCCGTCGGCGGGCAGATCTATCGCGCGATCGGCCGCGCCGATGGGCGCCGCAAGGAGATTCTCGGCCCCGACTACGCCGCGGGCGCTGCCGTCGCCGACGCGTTCGCACGCTCCGGCGCGCGGCATGTCGCGCATGCGTCGGTGTGGCAGGTCACGCGCGAGCGTTCCGTGCATTGCCTCAAAGACGGCAAGGTCGGCAGCTTCGACGCGCGGCGCGTGATTCTCGCGACAGGCGCGCTCGAGCGTCCGTTCCCGATTCCTGGCTGGACGCTGCCCGGCGTGCTGACGGCGGGCGCCGCGCAAATCCTGTTGAAAAGCGCGGGCGAAGTGCCCACTGAGCCGCCGGTGCTGGCGGGCTGCGGGCCGCTGCTGTATCTGCTCGGCTGGCAGTACGTGCGCGCCGGCGTGCCGATCCGCGCGCTCGTCGATACGACGCGTCACGAGGACCGCTGGCGAGCGAAAAAGCATCTGCTGTCCGCGCTGCGAGCGTGGCCGTTTCTGAGCAAGGGCTTGAAACTGATCCGCACGCTGCGCGATGCTGGCGTGCTGGGCCCTGGGAAGGGCGAACTGGCTCTTTGCGCGCGGGGCAACGTGCAGCCGCAATCATGAGCCTGATTCGATCAGCGCGGCTCAACGGCCATGATCCATACGTCTACCTCAAAGACGTACTGAACCGCTTGCCAACGCATCGCGCCGACGACATCGCTCAGCTACTGCCTCATCGCTGGGCGCCGGTTACCGCCTGATCGCCAGCGGGCACTCCCCGGGGTGCCATTGCCGCGCGCTTACATTAAGACGTGCGCACAGCAGGGAACACCTAGTCGCCGTAGGAATGACAGTCGCCGATCACCCCGTCCACACATCCGTACGGGCGGAATTGCCGTATACGGCTCCTGCCCTTGGGTCGCGACGATCAGACGCTGGTTCGGGTAGGGATGGCAATGTGGGCGCGGGGCAGCCAGAGTGCGTTGAGACGGCTCATAGGCTGCCGGGTCATGCGGTGCTTCTGACTTCGGCGGCGCAGCGTGCGGAACCACAGCCGACCGACGGCTTGACGAAACTGGCCGATACGTGTGCCGTGCTGATACGGGCACCCCAAAGATGAACCGGACAGTACCATTGAAGTCTCGCCTTTGCGCGAGCAATCGCGCCGCTCACAAGATCATCGACATGTGTCCGTCGTGTCCGCATGCACGCATTTTCCGGCAGTTCGTGAAGCATGCTCCCGCTCGTGCGCCTGCTCCGCGATATTTGGCGCATCCATATCGGCGTGGTCCGGTCGCTCGTTTGCCGTCGCCGACCGTCAGATTGGCAACCAGTCCGGTTCCCGCCAATGCCGCGATGAACCTCCAGTCCAAGCGTCTCTCGACGATGTTCGCCACGTAGTCGGAGGTATTCACCTCCTAGCCGGTTTGCGGGTGTTGATGCAGATATCGGCGCCAGCTTTTCAACTGGCCCTGCAGAGTGCTTTCCATTCTCGGACGTCCTTGCGGTGTAAATGCTCTGGAGCGTTGGGCTCGGCGTCGGTTCGTTGCGGCTACGCCCACACCAGTGAAGTCAGTAGCGGAATTCTATTTCGGAACATGGGCAACAAATGCATCTCTTGGTGGCCACTTATGCAAAGATATCTCATTCTGTCCGTCTACTTCGACACGGTGTACTCTCGACCAATTCGATCGGAATCTACTTATGGAGGTGCAACGCGACGCGCAGCTTCCACAGAACGAACTTGGCGCGCGCGTGAACCTGTCGACTGCCGCCGTCAACCGGCGGCTGCGACGCCTCGCGGACGAAGGCGTCATCCAGAACTACACCGCTGTCGTCGCACCGGACAAGGTCGGCTATCCGTTGACGATCATCGCTTCCGTCGAGGTCGAGAGCAAGCAGATCGATTTGCTCGATGCGATGAAGCGCACCTTCGCGCAATGTCCGCAAATCCAGCAGTGCTACTACGTCGCGGGCGAATGGGACTTCGTGCTGGTGATGACAGTGCGCGACATGGACGAGTACACCGCCCTCACGCGGCAGCTCTTCTTCTCGAACAACAACGTCAAGCGCTTCAAGACGCTGGTGAAATCCGGCTGTTCCGATCAATGTCAACCTGCGGCAATATGCGGGGCCCCGAAAGCCGCTATTGCCCGGCTAGCGTCTATGAGTTCGTCGAGACCGGAGATGGTCATGAGCGGCTGGTTATCAATGCGCAGAACTGTGTGAATTGCAAGACATGCGACATCAAGGATTCGACTCAGAACACGGTCTGGGTGCCTCCTGAGGGCGGCGGCGGACCCAACTACACGGATATGTAGCAGCGCGCGTGTTCTATAAACGGCGACCTCCGTTGCAGTCCTGTCCATGCGGTGGATGGTTGGCTGGCTCGACTATGCTCGCCCGCCGCTAAAATAAAAGGCACATGAGGCAATCAGCATCGCCAGGCCGATCACCTCGGAAACCACCGCCGCGCGCGGCGGTGGCAGGAAAAGCCGCAGCAAACAGCGCGCGGTCAGGCAACTTAACAATGCGATCGCGATTGCAGCCATCGCCACCAAAGCACCTCTTGCAATCTCTTGCATCTGATTTTTTCACCCGCCCGGGCACATGGTAAAGCTCCATAGTGCCACGCATCGGACTGCTTCTGTCGCATCGCTCGCGCCTGATCTTCATCTTATGGGCGATTAACAGAATTGCTTATGCAGACGTAGGCCTTCACATTGGAGCGCAGACTGAGCACATCAATTTGACAAAGGGCTCGTCCGTGAACAAGTACGATATGGTTGTGATAGGCGCGGGCGTGATCGGGACGTCTGTTGCCTTTCACCTGTCAAAGCTCGGTGCAAAGCGTGTGCTGTTGCTTGATCGGGCGACAGTCGGCGCCGGCACAACGGCTCAGTCGTCCGGGATCCTGCGTACGCACTATTCGGTAAAGGAAAACGTCGAACTGGCGCGCAAGTCCTGGTCGGTGTTTAACGACTTCCCCAACTATCTCGGAGACGACGAAGCGTCGTGCGGCCTCGTCAAATGCGGCTACATGATCGTCGCAGCCGAGGGTGACAAGCTCAAACCGCTGCGCGCATCGCTCGATCAGCAGAAACAGCAGGGCATTCCGCTCGAACTGCTCGACGCGCGCCAGGCGCAAGAACTGATGCCGATCGCAACCTTCGACGACGCTGCGCTCATCGGCTACGAGCCAGAAGCCGGTTTCGCCGACGCCTATCTCACCGCGACCGGTTTTGCACGCGCCGCGCGTCGCGGCGGCGTGACAATCCGCGAAAACGTCGCCGTCAACAAGTTGCTCATCGAAAATGGAAAGGTAGTTGGCGTATCGACCAGCGCCGGAGATTTCGCGGCCGGCATCGTCATCAGCACGCAAAACATCTGGACGCCGGAACTCGCCGGCTGGACCGGCAAGACACTGCCGATCGCCCCCGAGCGTCACGCGGTACTTGCGCTCGAATGTGCGGAAGCGCCCTACACATTCACGATGCCCGTGTTTAAGGATCTCGCGTCGGAAGGCATGCTCTATTATCGCAGCTACGGCGGCAACCAGATGCTGGTCAGCGAAGGCGTTGTCGGGGAAAAACTGAATACTGCCGACACCGAACAGGGCGACATTCCGATGGACTACATCGTCGACGTTGGCGCGCAGGTCGCGGAGCGGTTCCCCGCCTACGAGACCGCGGGCATTGCGTCGTCGTGGACGGGCGTGTACGACGTGACGCCGGACTGGAATCCGGTGCTCGGCCCGCTGCCAGGCATCGAAGGTCTGGTGGTCGGCTACGGCTTTTCGGGCCACGGCTTCAAGCTCTGGCCGACGGTCGGCAAGATCCTCGCGCAATGCGCGCTCGGTTTGCCGACGGATGTATCGCTCAAACCGTATTCGATCGAACGCTTCACAACCGGCAAGCTCCTGACCGGCAAGTATGGGCTCGGCGCCGTCTCCTGACGTGAAGGCACCTGCCGGCCTTGCGATCCGGCCGCTCACGTCGTTCGCATCGCAACCTTGGCGCAACGGCGGCGGCACCATGCGGATGCTCGCGGAAGAAGTCGACGGCGGCTGGCGCATCAGCCTCGCGGATGTCGAACGCGACGGTCCGTACTCGCGGTTCGCCGGCATGACGCGCGTGTCGCTCGTCATGCAAGGCGCAGGTGTCACGCTAGACGATGGCGCGACGCGCGTCGAACTGCAACCCGGTCGCCCATCCGAATACGACGGCGGCGCCACCTGGCAGGCCACGTTGCGCGACGGCCCTGTCGTCAAGCTCAACGCGATGGCCGCGCGCGGGCGCTACCGCGCGCACATCACGCCGCTGTACTAAGCGGCGTATGTGCAGGCCGGCTGCTTCGTAGTTATTGTGACGCTGTGCGGCAGTTGCATCGTTAGCGCGACAGACGGCGAAGATGCTATTGCGCTCGACGCTGCGCACGTCGCGACGCGGCTCTCCGACGGCCCTGCGCTCGATCTTGCGCCGTCGCGCGACGAAGACGACGGCAAAGTGTCAACCGAAGCACCAACAGATGCCCGCGCGCCATACGGTGCGCTTGTCATCATCGAACCCGTGTCACGCGGCTCGCACGCCGCGCACGCCGACTCTCTCCCGAGCAAAGGAAAGCATGCGTGAAGGTTATGGCAGCAGTGAAGCGTGTTGTCGATTACAACGTGAAGGTTCGCGTGAAGGCGGACCAGACGGGCGTCGATATCGGCAATGTAAAGATGTCGATGAATCCGTTCGACGAAATCGCCATCGAAGCAGCGACACGCCTGAAGGAAGCCGGCCACGCTAGCGACGTCATCGCAGTAACGTGCGGCCCGACGCAGAGCGCGGAAACGCTGCGCACGGCGCTCGCCATCGGCGCGGACCGCGCGCTGCACATCCAGACAGACGTTGAGCTGCAACCGCTTGCGGTCGCGAAACTGTTGAAGGCGGCAGTCGAACGCGAGCAGCCGCAACTGGTCATTCTTGGCAAGCAGGCCATCGACGACGACGCCGGACAGACAGGCCAGCTGCTCGCCGCGCTGCTCGACTGGCCGCAGGCGACGTTTGCTAGCGCCATCGAGATTCAGGGCAACACGGCAACCGTCACGCGTGAAGTGGACGGCGGATTCGAAGTGATTGAGCTAGACCTGCCGGCTGTCGTGACAACCGATCTGCGCCTGAACGAGCCACGCTACGTGACGCTGCCCAGCATCATGAAGGCGAAGAAAAAGCCGCTAGATATCCTCACACCGGTCGAACTCGGGGTCGATCCGGCGCCGCGTCTGAAGACATTGAAAGTCGTCGAGCCGGCAGCGCGCAAGGCCGGCGTGCGCGTTCCTGACGTCGCCACGCTGATTGACAAACTCAGAAACGAAGCGAAGGTAATCTGAATGACCACTCTCGTCATTGCCGACCATGACGCCTCTGTACTCAAGCCCGCCACGCTGCACACGGTGAACGCCGCGCGCCAGTTGAATAACCGTGTGCACGTGCTCGTCGTCGGGCACGATGTAGGCGCCGCCGCGAAAGCGGCCGCCGCGATACAAGGCGTCGACAAGGTGATCCTGATTGACGCGCCGCAGCTCGCCGACGGTCTCGCCGAGAACGTCGCCACGCAGGTGCTGATGCTCGCGCCGTCGTACACGCACGTGCTGTTCTGCGCGACCGCCTCCGGCAAGAACGTCGCACCGCGTGTCGCCGCGAAGCTTGACGCCTCGCAAATTTCCGATGTCACCGCGATTCATTCGGCCGATACCTTCGATCGCCCGATCTACGCGGGCAACGCGATCGCCACGGTCCAATGCAACGACCCGATCAAGGTCACCACGATTCGCACGACCGCGTTCGATGCCGCGCCCTCGGGTGGTGGCGGTGCGCCTATCGAAACGCACGACGCCGGCGAAGGCACGCGCCGCGCACGCTTCGTTCGTCGCGAGGTCGCAAAGAACGAGCGGCCGGAACTGACGTCGGCACCCATCGTCGTGTCGGGCGGGCGCGGCATGGGCAGCGCGGACAACTTCGCGCTACTCGATCCGCTGGCGCAGAAGCTCGACGCGGCAGTAGGTGCATCGCGCGCCGCGGTGGATTCAGGCTTCGTGCCAAACGACTGGCAGGTCGGACAGACCGGCAAGATTGTCGCACCGCAACTTTACATCGCGGTCGGCATTTCCGGCGCGATCCAGCATCTTGCCGGGATGAAGGACTCAAAGGTGATCGTCGCCATCAATAAAGATGCGGAAGCGCCGATTTTTAGCGTTGCCGACTACGGCCTTGTGGATGACCTTTTTACCGTCTTGCCAGAACTAACGAGCCGGATTTGACGGAGAGTGTTTGCAGGACGACCCTCCTGGCGCAAGCTCAGGAGGCGTCCCTGCTCCCCGAGAAACATGTATCTATGGTGCCCGAAGCGTGGGCTTTCAGGACCGCTGTTCCCGCGCCGCGCCAGCTCGGCGCACCGCATTCACATGAACCGTAAAAGTGCAATGCGATCGTCGTCGCATGCGGCAATGACCAGCCGCACGCTCTCCGTAACGCGCTTCACGCCACCTGGTACGCTTGTCGCGCGCAGTACGACGTATGACCGGAAGCTGGGAGTTGAAGGCGCTGAGCACGTTCCCGAGAACCGGAGCTCCTGAGTGACGGTGTCGTGGAAAGGTCGCGAGTATTGGCCGACCTTTGCGTGTACCGCCCGTTCGTACCCGACGTCGCCATCATAGAACGCTTCGCCTTCGACCGTGTGGGACGGGCAGACCCTCAGCCGATTGAAATGCGGCGTAAAGTCCAGATCGTCCGCGTCGACATTTCAGATCGATCACGCATGGATGATACGGTCCGCCAATCAAGGATGCGTTGAGGGCTCGCGCCACCCTCCGGACGGTTTCGCCAGCGGGTCCACAATGTCGCCCCGCATCGCCCCCCCCAAGGTTGCAGCTGAATGAGATCTTGCGGGATCTGTCTACCGGCATGGGGAGTCAGAACAAGCAGCGGTGAATTACCGCGTTCGACGATTGCGCGACCGAGATCAGACACGGGGCGCACTCCTACGATGGCCGTCGCACAAGTGCCGCTCTCTTGCGAAGTGCGCCGACCAGCCACATCATGACCAATGAGAGCAATATCCAGAGTGTCGGCGCAGCCAGAATCGCAGGACTGATTTGCTCACGAAGACCGGACCACATCTGCCTGGGCAATGTGAAGTACTGCGGACTTGGCAACAGAAACAGCGCGAAAACAACCTCGTCGAAAGACGTGATGAAGGCCAGGACTGCGCCCGCCGTTACGCCCGGCATGATGAGTGGTAGCGTGACCTTGCGAAAAACCATCCACGGTGGCGCCCCCATGATCGCGCCCGCTCTTTCAAATGAGCGATCCAGGCCGCTGACAGAAGCAAGGACGGTGACTACGACGAATGGGATCCCGAGCGCAGTATGCGCGGCAATCAGCCCCCAGAGATTATCGACCAGGCCAACTTTTGCGAAAACGAAATAGGTTCCGGCGCCTGTAACGATTGTCGGCACCACCATCGGTGCAAGGATAAAGCTCATCATGAGCGACCTGCCAGGCAGAAGGCGCTGCCTTAAACCTAACGCAGCCGCGGTCCCGATTGACGCCGCGAGAATGGTAGTCACGACGCCGACGACGAGGCTATTCCTCACCGAAAGCAACCAGCGAGGGTTGCTAAAGAATGAGTCATACCAACGAAGGGACCACGCATCGGTATGCAAGTGCAACATTGCCCGTGTGAATGTGAAATAGGGCTCGGCGTTGAAAGACAAAGGAATGATTACCAGGATCGGCGCAACAAGGAAAAGGAAGATCGTCGTGCAGATCAATACAAAAATAACGTTCCATCCTTTCTCGACGGGCGAGCGAAACGGCGGAGTGTGAATGTTCATGCTTATCCCATCCTCAGGTTTTCAGCACCGATCAGACGGTTGTAGACGAAATAAAGGGCCAGCACCACAACCAGTAGCACGATGCTCAGTGCAGCCGCCAGACCCCAGTTGAGCGACGTCTGAATATTGAAAGCAATCATATTGGAGATCATCTGTCCCGACTGTCCACCGACAAGAGCCGGTGTAATGTAGTACCCAAGGGCCAAGATCAACACCAGCAGCGCGCCAGCCCCGACGCCTGGGAGCGTGATAGGGAAATAGACCTTCCAGAAGGCGCTAAACCGTCCGGCACCGAGCGATTGCGCGGCCCGCATATAACTGGGAGGTACCGCGACCATCACGCTGTAAAGCGGAAGTATGAAGAACGGCAACAGGATGTGTGTCATCGCAATCAAGGTGCCAGTAAGGTTGTAGATCAGCATTACGCGATTGTTCTCATTTACCACGCCAGCGAGCACGAGAAGATCGTTCACGACGCCTTGGGACTGCAGCAGCACCATCCATGCGGTAACCCGAACCAGCATGGATGTCCAGAATGGAACCAGCACCAGGATCATCAGTCTGTTCGCGGTTGCCTTGGAACTCGTTGCCATCAGGTAAGCGATCGGATAGCCCATTACACCGCACAGAACCGTTACGGCGATAGCCACCCCAAAGGTCTTTAAATATAACGACCGGTAAATCCGCTCATCCTGCGGTTGGGAGGCAATACTTCCTTTTTCATCGCGGCGGAAGTCTAACGCCGATAGATAGTTGTCGAATGTGAATGCACGTGTGGCACGCGCCAGCATGGGCATTATTTCGGGTTCACTCCAGGTCGGGTCGACATTTGCGAACCACTGGGCGGTAGGCGCATCGTCAGTAGCCGCTGCGCGCCGGGCAGTACGTTCTACGACGGATCGCAGCCCTGGGCGCTCAGCGTTCAGTCGGCTCGCGACAATGCCCAGCTTGCCCTGATCTCTGGCCAAAACGAGATCGCGGGCCAGGCTCTGCCAGACCTGGTCCCCCGTTGTCACCTTCGACCCGCCATCGAGCGTACGAGCTGTATTTGGCAGAAGATCGCGCAATGTCGGATCATAGATACTGACCTGAAACATCTTGGCAATTGGCACGAGGAAGGTCAGCATGAGGAACAGAATCACTGGCGCGACCAGCAACAACGACTTCCGCGTCTGGCGCCGCCGTGCTTTTTGAACGCGCGTTTTCAATGCGGCGCCCCACTGTTCCTGAAATGAAGCGTCCGGGTTGTGCGTCTCGACCATAATTGTCGGGCTCATCGCTATCCTCCTACTGCCAGTAGCGCACGGCTGTCAGCCGAACGCCAGCCGATAGGCAACGTCTGCCCGGCCTGGAGGGAACCAAGGCTCGACGTATTCGCCAGTTTCACGGTGATATCGTTGCCGCTGGGGATTCGGCACGTAAGGCGAACGTGATCGCCGAAATACGTCGACTCTACGATCTGAGAACTCACCTGATTCTCGAGAGCTCCGTCCTGGCCCGCAAGCGATACCCTTTCCGGCCGCAAGACAAGGGTGACACGCGTACCCGCCATCAATGGCTTGCTCGCCAACGCTTCAAATCGGCAAGCGCCGTGCGTGATCTTTGCGCGATAGCTCCCGCTGTCCGACGCATAACACTCGTCTACAACGCCTTCCAGAAGGTTGTTGTCGCCGACGAACCGCGACACAAACTCCGTGTTTGGTGACTCATAAATCTCAGTCGGCGGCCCAATCTGTTCGATCACTCCATTGTTGAAAATGGCGACCCGATCGGACATTGCCAGGGCTTCGTCCTGATCGTGGGTCACATACACGACCGTAACGCCGAGCATCTTGTGCAGGTGCTTGATTTCGGTCTGCATGTGTTCGCGAAGCTGTTTGTCAAGCGCGCCAAGCGGCTCGTCCATCAAGACAAGAGTTGGCTCGAATACAAGCGCTCGAGCCAGCGCAATGCGCTGCTGCTGTCCCCCTGAAAGCTGCGCGGGCCGGCGGGACGCATAATCCTGCATCTTGACCATCTCCAAGGCCCGGGTTACGCGCTCGCCGACCTCGCTCCTTGACATTTTCCTTGCGACCAAAGGAAACGCCACGTTGTCTGCAATCGACATATGGGGAAACAGGGCATAGTTTTGGAACACCATGCCGATGCCTCGTTTATGTGGTGGCGTGGTGGTCAGGTCCACGCCACCCCCCGCAGTGGGTGCCTCAAAGCCTGCAAGCATCATCAGCGTCGTCGTTTTTCCTGAGCCCGACGGGCCCAGTAACGTGAGAAACTCGCCACGCCTGACTGATAGCGAGAGTGACTTGACGACGTGCGTACTGCCGTCGTAGCTCTTCTCGACCTGCGAGAAGACAACGTGGTCACTATCGACTCGTTCAGCATTCCCTAGTTCTCGCTGGTGGAAGACGTTTAGCATGTTCATAACGTTCCTCTCAGCGGGCCATCCACGCAGCCCAACGGCGATTGATTTCGTCCTGTTCGTCGTTCCAGAACGCCGTGTCGCTCGCGAGACCAACCTTCAGATTCGCAGGTGATGTCGGCAGATTCTCTCTCAGAGATGCGTCCACCAATGGCAATGCGGAACGACGCGCGGGGGCATAGCTGATGTATTTCGTCTGCGCAGCAAGCTGAGGCGCCGAAGTTGCAAAGCGAATAAAATCGAGCGCAGCCGCTTTATTCTTACTGGCCTTCGATACAGCAAACACATCACCGTTGATGATCTGGCCTTGCCAGAGAATACCGAAAGGCTTCTTGTCCTTGGTGATGGCGTCTGTGAATCTGCCATTGCCGCCTTCTGTCATCACGACCTCTCCATCGGCGAGAAGCTGGACAGACTGTGCCTGCGCCCCCCAGAAGATCGCGTTGGCCTTGATAGTGTCGAGTTTCTTGAGCGCGCGCTCGAGGCCGGCCGGCGTACGCAGGGTTGCATAAACCTTGTCTCGCGGTACGCCATCAGCCAGGAGCGCCCATTCCAGGTTTCCGTTCGGTTTGTTGCTTAGCCCGCGCTTGCCCGGGAACCGCTTCAAATCAAAGAAGTCAGCAATTGTTGTAGGCTGCGCCCCGGTAAACTTTCGCTTGTCATACGCAATCACGTTCGACCAGAGGATCGTTCCAACGCCGCAGTCCATCAGGGAACTCTGCACGAAGTCGGAAGACGCCGGCTTGCCATCCTGACCGTTTGGAAGCGAACTCGGCTTTATCGGGTCGATCAATCCTTCGTCGCATGCGCGAGCTGCATCCTGGAATTCAAGATCGATCACGTCCCACGCACCGGACCCCGCCTGCACCTGCGAACGAAGCTCTGCCAACCCGCCGTTGTAGTCAGCAGGAAGGACTTTGGTCCCGGTTTTTGCGGCGTACGGCTCAAAGAAGGCCTTCGATTGGCTCGCGGTATATGCCCCACCGAACGAGGCGACGACCAGTTGTTGTGCACTGGCAGGCGTGACAGGAAGAATCGCGCTCAGCAACACGAAGAGACAGGTCCGAGCGTGCTTCGATGTTTTGTGGATTTGCATACTAACCCCTTTACATTGCGTTGAAGTGGAATTCGCTACGGAGCTGCCACGTTTAAGTTCGCGCCAGTTCCTGTTCAAGATGTCGTGCAAGTTCAAGAATCGCTACGTCCATGCCTGGTGCGCCGATGAGCTGCACACTGACTGGCAATCCTTTGTCATCGGTGCCGGCAGGCAGTGCTACGGCCGGTGCGCCGACCAGATTGAAGAAGGACGTAAAAAGCGTCAGCGCGTTACCGATCGGGAGAAGTTGATCGCCGACTGGTATTCGACTACTGCCTGTTTCGGGCGCGACAATCGGGCATGTGGGAGTCAGGATCGCATCAATAGTCTCAAAGTGCCGAATGAACGACGCCCGGTACGCGCTCAGCAGCCGTTGGCATTGCACATAGCTTTCGGCGGATAACTGTTGACCCAGGACGAAGCCGCTGCGGATATCGTGCCCATACTTCTCATCTGACAACGCTATCAATGGCGAGTGATACGCCAAAGCTTCGGCGAGTTGAATCGTGAGAGATACGGTCCGAGATTCAGCATGTTCCGGCAGCTCAATCTCGTGGAAAGTAGCGCCGGACGACTTTAGAGCTGCAACTGCCAGTTCATATCCGGCTCGAACGCCAGGTTCCAGAACAGAGGTCCATCCCTTCGGAATCCCTATACGAAGGGAGTCCAGCGAGCCGTTAGTACCGAAGACATCCAGGTCAGTCAGCGAGTCGATCACCACGGAAACGTCATCCGCATTCCCTGCGATAATGCCCACATGGTCAAGCGTCCAGCAGAACGGAATGACGCCAGTGGAGTCCAACAGTCCGAACGTAGGTTTGAAGCCGGTTACTCCGCACAGCGCTGCCGGTACACGCACTGATCCCCCTGTATCGGTGCCCAACGCAAAGGGAACGATCCCGGCTGCAACCGCAGCAGCCGAGCCGCCACTGGAGCCCCCTGCCAAGCGCCGTTGGTCCCACGGGTTCACTGTCGTGCCGGTGAACTGATTCTCCCCGGTAGCACCATATGCGAACTCGTGCATGTTCGCTTTACCAACGAGGGCTGCCCCCGCTTCTGCCAGCTTCCGCACAACAACGGCATCTTCTTGCGGATAGTGTTCAGCCAAAACCTTGCTTCCCGCCGTGGTCCGGATCCCTTCAGTTTTGAAGACGTCTTTCGCCACGTACGGGATACCGTCGAGTATTCCCCGCCGTTTACCAAGTTGGCGGCGCTCATCGGCCGACCTTGCCTGAGCGCGACCGCGGTCACCGGTCACCGTAATCAGGCTCCTGAGCAACGCATTGGTCGCTTCCGCGAGCGCGAGGCTGTGATCAACAACCTCAAAGGCTGTGACAGGTAGTGTCGCAGTAAGGCGCTGCGGTAAGATTCGCCACCCCAACATGGTTGGTGGCCACACAATGGCGAAAACGAAGAAGACGCTGCCTCCAGGCATCGGCACAGTGCTCAAGCGCCTGCACTACCCGGTGGATGTGATTCTGCTGTGCGTGCGCTGGTATGTGGCCTACTCGCTGAGTCTGCGCAACCTCGAAGAAATGATGGCGGAACGCGGTGTTGACGTGGACCATTCGACGGTGCACCGCTGGGTCATCAAGCGTGTGCCGCAGGCACACGGAAAGGAGGTTCGAGCTGAACTGACGGACCGTGTACAAGCTGCATGAGAGATGAGGGTAGGCCCCTCGGAGTCGGCGTTCAGGCGCGGGCTCCAAACCACCCCAAGCTGCTGCGGTAAAGAGCCGTGGTGGTGAGCATTGGGGACAAAGCCCGAGGCCATACCTCGGGTAGGTATGGATCAGAGAGACGAACGAAAGTGAACCTTCCGATAACGCGTCGTAATCCAGAGACTTGTCGTCAAAACCAGGGGCAGCTTGATCTCCTGCGACAAGCCTGCCGGAAACCTGATTACTGGGCAGGCGGCGACCGGCGTAAAGGGGGCGTGAAGCTGATCCAGGCTCTTGTGTGGAACTGCGGGAACCAGTCGTTCCGATGTGAAGGGAGAAGCACAAGTGGTAGAAGCCACGAGGCGAGAGTACCGATGCGGAGCACTGGGACGGACCAACCCGTACGAGCGATGAAGGCTGGTAATGCGGCTGGAGCAAAGGGGTTGGGTCAGGCGGTCGAGCTTGGGGTTCAACTGGAAACAGGAGGAAACCCATGAGCACGACAAAACCGTTTGTCATTGACAAGTGGCTGGTGTACGAGGCTTTCAAGGCGGTTAAAGCCAATGCGGGATCGGCCGGGGTGGACCAACAGTCGCTCGCGGACTTCGAAGCGGACCTGAAAGGCAATCTGTACAAGATCTGGAATCGGATGTCCTCGGGCAGCTACTTCCCCGATCCGGTGAAAGCGGTCGCCATTCCGAAGAAGAATGGCGGGGAGAGAATTTTGGGAGTGCCAACTGTATCGGATCGTGTCGCCCAGATGGTGGTCAAACAGGCCATTGAACCTGAGATCGAGTCGATCTTCCTGCAGGACTCGTACGGCTACCGGCCCGGGAAATCGGCGCTGGATGCTGTTGGGGTAACCCGGGAGCGGTGCTGGAAATACGACTGGGTTCTTGAGTTTGATATTAAAGGCCTGTTTGACAACATCGACCATGATCTGTTACAGCGCGCGCTCAGAAGGCATATCAAGAGCGACTGGGCCATGCTGTACATTGACCGGTGGCTGAAGGCACCGCTGCAACTGTCGGACGGAACCCGGGTGGAACGCACCCGGGGGACACCGCAGGGCGGTGTCGTAGCTCCGGCAACAACATAGCAAACTCGCGGGTAATATGGGGCCTTCGCATGTCGAGGGAGTGTCTGGCGCCATGGTCCAGAGAACGTCCTGCCATTGATGCGGTTCTCGTGCTTGAGGCCGTTGCTCCCGCTAACCGGGAGCCCAATCGATGACACGGAGACGAAGCAAACACTGGCGAGTACGTCTCGCTTTTGAGCCGAACCGCTATTCCAGCGAACAACTGGAGAAGGCCTACGAGCAGCTCAGTCCGATCGATGCCCGAAGCACGAAGCGTTCATCGAACGCAAGGCCTGCG
>NZ_WHNP01000104.1 GCF_009362735.1 Paraburkholderia franconis
ACCATTTCTGCGCCGAGCAGCCTGATCACCCGCTTCATGTTGTACGCGAGCACGTGCAAGCTCATTTCGGTACTTACCCGCTCAATCGTTCTTGTCAGAAAGTGGGTTGCACCCATCCACGCCTTGAGCGTGCCGAAGGGATGTTCGACAGTCTGTCTTCGGATCCGCATCATGTCGGGGTTATGGTCAAGTCGCGTCTGCATCTCTTCGAGCACCCCTTCGTGCTCCCAGCGTGCCACCCGGCGTTGAGGGCCCGGCGTGCAGCGCGCCTTTAGCGAACATTGCTGGCAATTCGAACTCCAATACTTGCTGATCTTCAGGCCGCGCTCAACGGTCGAGAATCGCCAGATGAGGCGCTCGCCTGCCGGGCACCGATATTCGTTCATCTTTGCGTTGTAGATGAAGTCTTCCTTGCCAAAGCGWCCATCGGCCGTTGCGCTCGACGTCACTGTCTTCGGAACGAACACGGTTATTCCAGCCTCGTGACATGCGAGTATCTCCTCGCTCTTGTAGTAGCCGCGATCCGCAACCGCGGTGAGCTTGTCGATGCCCATTTCGGCACGGGCGAGCTTCGCCATCGACGTCAACTGATCACGATCAATGCCATTATTGGTAACGATGTGCGCGACGATCAGATGGTGCTTCGTGTCAACCGCCGTCTGGACGTTGTAGCCCACGACTCCCGTTCCTCGGGTCTTCATCGAACGTGCATCCGGATCCGTAAGCGATATCTGTCCGTCCGGTGCTTCCTTCAACTTGACCTCGATCTCCTTGAGGCTTCGCATCTGTTCCTTCAGGGCTGCAATCTTGTCTCGCAATCGCTCTGTTCTGGCTTTCGCAATAGCAGGCTCCTGACGATTCGCCGTGTCCATCGCCTCGAGATAGCGGGCGATACTTGACTCGATGTCGCGCATGCGTCGTTCGAGCTTGGCGCTCGTGAAGTTGCGGTCGCGATGGTTCACTGCCTTGAACTTGCTCCCGTCGATTGCCACGAACGCTTCGGCGAAGAGGTCCAGACGCTGGCATAGCACGACGAACTGGCGACAGACGCTGCGGATCGCTTTGCCGTTGTCTTTACGGAATCGCGCAATGGTCTTGAAGTCCGGCGTCAGGCGGCTGGTCGGCCACATCAGTTCGACGTTGCGCTGAGCCTCGCGTTCAAGGCGACGGCTGGATTGAATACGGTTCAGGTAACCGTAGATGTAGATTTTGAGCATCACTGCCGGATGATACGAAGGCCGACCCGTTAGCGCCGGCTCAACGCCTTCAAACCCGAGTTTGTGAAGATCCAACTCATCCACGAAAACATCCACCACGCGCACCGGATTGGTGTTTGTCACGTAGTCATCAAGCGCTTCGGGAAGGAGGAGGCTTTGCGTACGATCTTCGCCTTGGACGAACCGCTTCATCTCGCTTCTCCCCCGTTCTACGATGAATAATTTTAGCACTACGAAATGGTGTTTTGACACAGTCTGGGCCGGGTACGGACGAACCAGATCAAGTGGCCCCCAATATACATTGCCGAGCAGGTTGGCGACGTTCGGCCAAGTGCGGTGCCCCTGGCGTCGCGCACGGAAGCAAGTCAACCCTCTGCGCACGCGCGTGCGGGAACGTGCGTTGCACGGGTCCGTGCATGTGAGGTCGTCATGGCTGATACCGAGGTGTACAAATTTCAATACACACGTCGACAGGGACTGCAGCGTACCTACGATGTAGTTCTGAATATTCGCCAGCTGGAATCGGGCGTATGTTCCTACGCGGCTTGGGTCCATTTCGCGGGCGCATTCAAAGGGAATGGGCTGGTTTTTCCACTGATCGCAAAAACGACGGAGGAAGCGGCGGTTGAAGCGAGAGGGCGTGTTGAAAACGACATCGAGGAACTCGCCGGGATCGCTGAATAACATGGAAGAGCAACAGATGCACCGAGGCTTCGTTATCACTGTCAGCGTGCGAGATGACTGGGACGGCGGGTCGGCCGTCACAGTACTGGTGGAGCGGATGTCGCGGAGTGGCGGCATTGACCGCAAGGGCGGCCGCATACCTGAGCCGGAGCACTACCGCTCGTTGGTCAATGGAGCGGCCGCAGTCAGCGACGCGATAGACCTCGCCAGGCGCGCGATCGATGCCCATCTTGGCGGATCTCCGCTCGGACATTAGCCTCCTAACCATCCACCCGTTGCCGAGCACGCGGCAGCAAGCGATTGCGCGCGCGTTCCGACTGGGCTTTACTGCAAGGTGCCCCATCGCTCGACTGCCGGCTCGGCCGCAGCCCACTTCCAACCGTCCTGATCCTTACAGATCGACGCGACGAACCAGTCAGCGGCGGCGCCAGGCTTCTCGCCGGCAATGACCGAAAATGCAAACTCGCGACAGGTCGCCAGCGCATTATCGAACTCGCGCAGCACGCGGACCTCGCCGTGACCATTTTCGACCGGCAGCACATGTTCGACCCGCCACGGCTTCGTTTCGCCGACCGGCAATTCACCCGCCGTGGCCGCGATCGCCATCTGCTGGTCGTTGCGTTGAGGGTTTCTTGAACGCCTGCCATTGTCGGCCGGATTCCGGGCGGACAGCCGAACGCGGTTTCTTCTTCGGTGTAGGTGTCGACCACGATCTCCACCGTGATCCGATGTTCACGCCTTGCGTCGATCTCGCCTGTTGCCATGATGGGGTCCGTTGGCCATTCGGCATTCTGACCGCCCTGCCATCGCCGTCTCGGCTGTTGTATGCTTAGCCGCGAATAGGAGAGGATCATGACTCAAAAGGCTCGAGAGCTTTACAGGAGCGCGAACGGAGACCGTTGGTCGCTCGTCCACGAATACGACTCTGGCCGAGTTTTCGTCCGACATGAGCCCAACCTCTCGTCAGGTGGTCGGCCGTCCGACATCTCAATTGGCGACTTCCTTGTTCGAGATGGCAAAGGGCCGGAGCACACCGAACTTCTGCGCCTGATCGGGACATTGGTGGAGACGTCAGTCGAGAAATAGTGCTTTGCGAAGACGAGGCGCTTTCGTGACGCGCCCGAAACGCGACAACCACGATTGGCGCTCGAATGTCCGTCGCCAGACGGAGCGACGTTTGAACGGCTCTGTTAGAAAGCCCGGCAACGACCGTAGATGGGCCGAGGCCTGCCCAATGCGGTCGACGGGAGTCGACCCGAACCGGCCATACACGGTTGTGAAAGCTTGAAGGCCGCTTGCAAGGTACAACGGTCATTCTTGCTGTCATGTCGGCCTCCCCGTACTCGGCCGAAGCGGTCATCCACGCTTGCCCCAAGGAGCGGAATTTCACCCGGCTACGAAGCAATCCTGAGCGTGTCCCCTGCCATCAGCAGTATGTGATCGGGGAGGCGGTCAGGTCCCCGGGTGCCACAGCCTCGAATGTGACCGTCAATTCATTTGTGTCCCGATTCGTCCAGGTGGCCGATGCCGGAGCAGTTCGCGGCGACTGAATGGCCGGCTCCTTGAGTGCCGGCATGCGTGCTGTGAGGTTGACCCGCTTCGACGGACGGATTTGCAGTTGTGGTCGATGTGCGGTTTAACCTCCATTTTATCGATGAGTCGCAGGTTGTCCACGGGCGGGCGGCGGGTCGCCTGTCACGACCATGACGCCGCCCGACGGTGGGCAACCTGCTCAGCAGCGGAACTGATTCCCGTACCCCCATTAAGCAACTTGCCTCGGCGCGGATGACGCCGCGTGTCTGCGCACTACTGCGCCAGGTGGTGGCATCCCGAACCGCGGCTGGAGAGAGCCCCGACGTCGGTACTGCCAGAGTCTCTGTCGGTGCTTCTCGAAGGATCGCCCCAGACGTCCGCCTCGGCATGCGTGCCGACGACGCTCCCGCCAACCCACCGGGCCAGCGATATCGCCGAACTGCTATCACATCGCTGAATGCCGGTCGCCCCCTGACCGCTGTCAATCGCCGGCGGCGCGGTCCATGAGAAACCCGATTGACGCAAGGATTCTGCTACACGCGCTCAAGCAGAGCAAAGACCTTGAGTTCCTGCAGGTAGCTACTGCGCGACATTGACAGCATAGCGATGCGTGTCCCGCAGGGCCTGCTGCTCGGTCCGCATCGCGTCCCCAGGCGGTTCACTCACAAAACTCGGGCAGCCCAATCGAGGATCCCAATTGTAGTCTGCGAAATGGTGAAAGGTACTTTGCGCAATCGCGGCTCCCCCCATGTCTGAAGGTTCGAATGCGACTACAAGATTGAAGCTTTTGTCCGTTACCTTGCTTTTACCTCGTGCGATCACGCGCGCTGGTTCGTCGTCAGGGGCGTCAACGGCACCCTCGTGAGGATGTGCCGGCAGAAAGCGTATTGCCCCAGTTGGGGACATCGGATCTGCAAAGACGGGATGGACAGGCTCGACGATCATGACTTCCTGAAAATCCCCATTCGCGCCTGAGTGAAAATTCGGCCATGAAATGTGGGGGGAGAATGGGTCATCGATTACGCGTCTTGATTGGTCGGGATCCGGCTTGCGCGTGTGGAAGTGATGCGCCTTCCCCACTCCGCCCAAGCCGCAAATTGAGCTGCCAAGGTCCATATGGTCTCTGGTAACGAGTAATCCCCGTCCTGCCTTTCTGAATCGCGTGATGCCCGCGCAGTCCTCGGGCATCAGCCCATCCCCTTTATCGACAGCAAAGAGCCACAGTTCATCGAACTCGCTTTCATCGAGTCGTGAAAGAACGGAATCTGGCTGCCCCGGCTGGTCGCGGTCCCGAGCGACAACGTTAAACTTCACCCGCCCATCGGGAGTTCGCTGGCTGCGAAGCAAATTCGTCAAGCAACTGAACCGCGCGATCGACCAGTCGTCCGCGACGGGCGGAATCGTCGTTTGAAGCAATATCTGGATGGTACGCATGATGCGTCTCCCTCATCTGTCAGGCGGTTGTGTATGGGCTCCGCTGCACGACGTCTCTTTCAAGCTACTCAAAGATATGAAATTTTCAATCTAACCTGGTAAAGCCTGGGCGGACTTGGAGCAAACCTGCCCCCGTGCCGCTTCAACCGTCGGTTCGGTCAGTTTCATATCGGCGAAGACCTGATCGTCACCCGCCTCGGCCTTGGCGCAATGCGTATCGTCTGCAAGCGTTCAGGCGGGTCCGCGAACGTCCGTTCCCGCAAACGCCCCAGGTGCAATCACCTTACCAATCTGGCCCAGCGCATTGACAATCGCAGCGCCGGCCGGGTTCGTCATGACGTTGGCGAGCGGCCGGTAACGCGAAAAGCGCGGATATCAGCTGCCAAAGTACGGCGAGCAAAAGGCCACCGGACCGACGCACGTCGTTGCTGAGTGATGCCCGGTCTCGCTCGTGCCCGGCATGTCGGCACCGGCGCCGCTATCGTTTTTCGTCTGAAGGTGGGCAACCTGTTCAGCGAAGACCGGATTGATCTCAGGATAGGAGGTGTCCGTCACGAAGCGGGAGCCGTTGTTCTCCGCCTGGATCAACTCCTGGCGAACTTCGGCGCGGGTCTTTTCCTGAGCCGATGCGTTGGTGACGGCTCCAGCCAAAGCGATTAAAGCCATCGAAATACCTGCCGAGATCATTTTGCTCATGTTGCACTCCTCAATATAAGTGGAATAACTGAATGACTGAAATGGCGCTGCGTAAAGCGGTTTGTGGTGCAGCGTGATGCCAGTCTAGGCAGACGGCTCCCACAAGGCAGTGACCCGGTCGTTACAAAAAAATGACAAGCGGTGGGACGCTAACTGTTGGGCCATCACCACGTTTGAGGGGTGTAGATCCGCCGGTTGGCGTTGACGTCGGGGTTGGATTTGCCGGCGCCTGACTCGTTGAGTCAGTCGCGCAGTGCTGCAACGAACCACAGCCTGCGATTCGGGAACACATCTTTGCCGGCTCATGCTCCGGGCCGTGGCAGGAGCGGAGCGTGCCGCGGATCGATCCAGCCGACGAGACCAGCGCCTCTCGTCCGTTCGTCATTTTTTTGTAATGCTCAGGTAACGGCCCTGTTTTAGCGCGCTTCTTAGACTGGCATCACGCTGCACCACAAACCCTTTCTTCACGAAGGCAATCAAGGAGTTGTCATGAATCTTTCCACGTTCCGTTCGGCCGCCGCTCATGTCGCAGCCGCTTTCTGTCTCTTTGGCGCCGCCGCCGCGCCCGCTCTTGCCGCGCCAATCAAGAACATCGTGCTCGTTCACGGTGCATTCGTAGACGGATCGGGTTGGCGGCCCGTCTATGACATCCTCGAGAAGGATGGCTATAACGTGACGCTGGTGCAGGAACCGCTCACTTCGTTCAAGGATGACGTGACGGCCACGAAGCGAGTGCTGGACAGCCTCGATGGTCCGGCCGTGCTCGTCGGCCACAGCTACGGTGGCGCGATCATTACCGAGGCGGGTAACGACGACCACGTGAAGTCGCTCGTCTACATTGCGGCGCACGCGCTCGACGTTGGCGAAACCGAGGTGAGCAACGGCAAGAAGTTCCCGAACTCCACGAAGGCTGTTATCAGGACACCTGATAATTACCTCTACCTAAATCCGGCGAACTATCCTGCGGATTTCGCGGGGGATCTGCCTCGCGCGCAGGCCGAATTCGAGGCCCACGCGCAAATGCCGACTGCAGCCTCAGTGTTCACGGCGCAGATCCCCGATCCGGCCTGGAAGAACAAGCCGGTCTGGTATATGGTCGCGAAAGCGGACAAGATCATCAATCCGGACCTCGAGCGCATGTATGCGGGACGGGCTCACGCGCATACGGTCGAAATCGACGGCGCAAGCCATTCTGTATATGAATCCCACCCGAAGGAAGTTGCGGCGCTGATAGAAGAGGCGGCGCAGCAGTCCGGGCAATGAGCGATAGTTCCTCCGAACGCAATGCATCGACGCGCGACCAGAAGGTGTGTATTTTTTGGAATCTCTTCTGGTCAGCGCCATGCGGATGAAAGTGCGAGGATTGGACGACATGAGAATCCTGGTCATCGAAGACGAAACCAAGACGGGCGAGTACCTGCAGAACGGATTGACGGAAGCCGGCTACGTCGTGGACGTGGCTGCCAACGGCATCGACGGACTACACCTCGCGCAGGAGATGAGCTACGACTTGATCCTGCTCGACGTGATGATGCCGGAGATGGATGGCTGGACCGTCATGAAGAAGCTCGGTGCGCGCTCCAATACGCCGGTGTTGTTTCTGAGCGCGCGCGGCACGCTCGAGGACAGACTGAAAGGCCTCGGTCTCGGTGCTGACGATTACCTCGTGAAGCCGTTCTCATTCGCCGAGCTGCTGGCGCGCATTCGCATCATATTGCGTCGCGGTCAGCCTCAGAAGCAGGACGAACAGGTTTTCGAAGTTGGAAATCTTCGCGTTGATGTGCCGAAGCGGCGAGTGGAACGGGACGGTGTGCGCATTACGCTGACCAATAAGGAATTCAACCTGTTGCAGTTCTTCATGCAACACCAGGGGCAGGTGCTATCTCGTGCCCTGATCGCTTCGCGGGTATGGGATATGAATTTCGACAGCGACAGCAATGTCGTCGATGTCGCTGTGCGCCGTTTACGGCAGAAGATCGACGACCCCTTCCCCGTTCGCTTGATCCACACGGTTCATGGCGTGGGGTACCGTTTCGAGCACGAAGCATGAAGCGCCTTTCGCTCACCACGCGCCTTGCGCTGCTGTTCGCGCTGATCGCATTTGCGGCGATGGCGATGCTCGGCTTGGTCTTGTATCGCGGATTGGAGAAGCAACTGATCATGCGCGACGACGCCGCGCTGGTGACCAGGGTTGACCAGCTTCGCACGCTGATGAACGATGTCGACGTGCGCGAACTGATCCGTGACAAGCCTCATCTTTTCGCCAACATGCTCGGCAATACCGAATCGCTGCTGATCGTACGTGTTCCGGGTGAAACCCCGCTTATTACGGTGAATCCCGGGCACAGGACGGTGCCTGTCATGACGCCCGTACCGGCGGGTGTCCCGCTCACGCTCGGCGCCGTTCAACGTACGCGTGCGGCTGACGGGACTCCGTTCATCTACGTCGCCGCTGCCGCGCACGATATAGCTGGGCCGCGCGACCTGCAGATCATCTCAGGCCGACTGCTGACCGAGCGCACGCGGCTGTTGCGCGAATACAGGAACCAGATACTGCTATTGGCATCGGCCGCCGCGGTCATCGTGGCTTTGCTCGCTTTCGGTCTCGCGCGTAGCGGCATGCGCCCATTGCGTCGCCTCGCTGCACAAACCGGGTCAATCGGCATGGGTACCCTCTCGACTCGCATCGAGCGGCGCGCTGTACCGCCCGAGCTCGACGCGTTGATCGCGGCATTCAATGGCATGCTCGATCGTCTCGAGCGTGGGTTCACACAGTTGAAACAGGTGTCCGCGGACATGGCGCATGACCTGCGCACGCCAATTGGCAACTTGCTGGGGCAGACCGAAGTCGGATTGAGCCAGACGCGCGATATCGCGTATTACCAGCGGCTTCTCGGCTCGAATTTCGAGGAGCTGCAACGGATGTCGAAGATGATCGACAACATGCTTTTTCTGGCGCGCACCGAGCAGGCGGACAATGCCATCGAGCGCGCGGACTTGCTGCTTGCCGACGAATTCGAACGCATGCAGGAGTATTTCGAAGGCCTCGCAGAAGAGCGCGACGTCCGCCTCCAGTGGCGCGGCGGTGGCTACGTGTCGGCGGACCCGCTGCTGCTGCGCCGCGCGCTTGCGAATTTGCTGGCGAATGCCGTGCGGTATGCGGAGCCGGGAACGACGATTTCGACAGTGGCAGAGCAGGGACCTGATGGGACGACGCTCCATGTCGAGAATCGCGGACCGACGATCGAGCCGCATCACCTCGAGCGGATTTTTGATCGCTTCTATCGGGCGGATGGGTCGCGACATAGATCATCGGAGTCGAGCGGACTTGGGCTCTCGATCGTGCGTAGCATCATGTCGCTGCACGGAGGAACGTGGCATGCGTCGAGCGGCGACGGCGTGACGCGCTTTACGCTCGTGTTTCCGCGGCAGGAGCCGAAGAGTGTGGGTTCGCGCTCATCGACCGTCGCCCAGTCCGCTTCGATAACGGAGTCCGACTCGCACGTTCTTGACGCTACTCAGAAAGACCCGCGGTCCTGAAGTACGGCTCGGCGATGCCCATGTCGTCGCCATTGCCGCCCCGCGCTACTTTTCTCGTCGCAGCTATTTGCCGTCACGTGGGAGGAGCCAGTAAAAGGCCGCGAATCCTGGCAGGGAGGACAACCAGGAGCATGCGGCATTTTTCAGAATGCCCATGAAACGTGGGCGGGATGCGGGCCGCTTCGCCGGACGACCGTTGTCGGAACTACAGCCGACGCTCACTATTCGTCGTTGCCCGTGCGGCCGTTACCGGCCGCCCAGCGGGCTCGGCCCACGGGCGTTGGCCCCCATTTCAAAGTCGATTGAGTGCGACAGAACCTTATCGCCCGTATTGGAATGTTCAATTGTTGTTTCTCGGGCATTCACGGCATGATTGATCCGAACGTTTGAAGGTGGCGCACTGCACTCCGGGCGCCTTCCTGCAATGAAGCTTTGCAAGTTTTATTAACCGGGTGGGGGGCCTCGACACACGCGCTGCGCGGCTACCCCGGCGAGACGAAGGGATCGAAATGAAACCGCTGAAGGGCAACTGGGATTGACCGAGCGCACCTCGAGGGGCATTGGCGAAGTACTGGCCGGGCGCAACCGTAGCTGGGGCTCGAAGCTGCTGTTCGCCGGTCCGGCCGTGGTCGCCTCCATTGCCTATATGGACCCGGGCAATTTCGCGACCAACATCCAAGCGGGCGCGAAATACGGCTATTCGCTGCTCTGGGTCGTGCTCGCCGCCAACGTCATCGCGATGCTGTTCCAAGCGCTCTCGGCCAAGCTCGGCATTGTCACCAACCGCAACCTCGCCGAGCTCAGCCGCGAACATTTTCCGGCGCCGGTGGTCTCGGGAATGTGGGGCGTTAGCGAAATCGCGGCCATGGCGACGGATCTGGCTGAGTTCCTCGGCGGCGCAATCGGCTTGTCGCTGCTATTTCACATCCCGTTGCTGGCCGGCATGGTCGTCACGGGCATTGTGACGTACGCGATCCTCTCCGGGCAGAAGCAAGGCTTCCGGCCCGTCGAGCTGATCATCGGCGGCCTGGTCGCGGCCGTCGCGTTGTCGTACGTGATCGAACTGCTGCTCGTCCATGTCAATTGGGCTGCCGCTGCAGCGGGCACACTCCTGCCGCAACTGAAAGGTCCCGGCGCCCTGTCGGCCGCGGTCGGCATCCTCGGCGCCACGGTCATGCCGCACGCCATCTATTTGCACTCGGGCCTGACGCAAGACCGCACGCGGGCACGCAGCCACACGGAGCGCTTCAAGCTGGTGCGTTTCTCGAATGTCGAGGTGCTGATTGCCCTCACCGTGGCGGGGCTTGTCAATATGGCGATGGTCGTGATGGCCTCGGGTGCGTTTCACGCGGGCCATCCCGAAGTTGCGGAAATCGAGACGGCCTATCACAGCCTGACGCCGTTGCTCGGCTCGGCGGCGGCCGGCATCTTCCTCTTCTCGCTGCTGGCATCGGGCGTGTCCAGCTCGGTGGTCGGCACGATGGCCGGCCAGATGATCATGCAGGGCTTTACCGGTTATCGTATCCCCGTGGGAATTCGCCGCCTGGCCACCATGGTGCCTGCCTTCATCGTGGTCGTGCTCGGCGTCAACTCGACCGACGCCCTGGTCTACAGCCAGGTCGTATTGAGCTTCGCCTTGCCCGTGCCGATGATCGCGCTGTTGATTTTGACCTCGCGCCGCGACGTTATGGGTCCGTTCGCGAATCGTCGCACGGTGGCCTGGGCGGCCATCCTCGGCACGGCCGTGATCCTGGCGCTCAACGCGGTCCTGCTGCTGCAGACCTTTGGCGTTTCGATACCGGAAATGTGATCGTACCCGCTTCGCACCTGCCATTTACCGAGTCATAGGCAGGAGACGGTCTAGTACGTCCACACAATGCACTCCGATCTTTGCCGCACCTATTTCTAACTGCCGTGAACTGAGGGTCACGAAGTCCAATGAGCCTGTGGCGGAAGACGCGTAACTCATGGGTCAATCGTTTGCAACCGGTGTTGTTCTCAAGGACCATTGCCTACCCGACACGAGTGGTGGACTAGCCGCCGATGACGCTCGGGTATCGTTGCTGCGCGATTGGCCGATTACTGATGTAGGGCCGACATTCAAATTTCTGAGCTAGATCGCTGACCGCTGCCCGTTCATGGCCCCGCAAGCGAACGGCCGCAGCATAGCTAACAGACCCGGCGCAACATTTCTTGCTCCGTCTCACGCTCGTCAAGCGACTCAACGTGGCGTGGCGCGATGACGTGCGAGGAAGCAGTCCAATTGTCCCGCAAACGCTTTGCTGTCGTTTGCGTCGTAAGGTGTTGGGCCGCCCGTCTCGACGCCTGAGCTGCGCAACTGATCCATTACCTCGCGCATCGTAAGACGCTCCTGGATATTCTCACGGCTAAACCAGGTTCCGCGCGGATCGAGCACGTGAGCGCCCTTGTCGAGGGCAGCGGCGGCAAGAGGTATGTCCGCCGTAATCACGAGGTCGCCGTCCCGGACCAGTTCAACGATACGGTTATCGGCAGCATCAAAGCCCACCGGCACTTGTAGTGCCTTGATAAATCGGGAAGGTGGCGTTCGCAAATACTGATTCGCGACCAGCGTGATGTTCACTTCGACACGCCGCGCTGCCCGAAACAATATCTCTTTGACGACTACTGGGCAGGCGTCTGCGTCAACCAGCACTTGCATCGAGGTGTTTCCGATAGAGGGAGGGAGCAATCATATTACTGCTCGCACGCGTTTGAGGAGAACTCTAACTTCGCCCTGCGCATGGTTGTCGGGTCGTCAGCGCCCGCGGCTCGCTGCTGCTGAGCCGCAGTCGTTCGGCAGGAGCCGACCCTCACCTGCCGATCAGGCTCGCGTTGCGAGAACGGCCGCTTCCGAGGGTGCAACCGGCACTCGCAGGCAAGTTGGTACGGACCGAACATCCGCCATCACCAGAACACGCTGATCGAACCGAATGTCTGACGAACCGCTGGAACGGTCCGGTCGCTCCACCGGGATCGGAGTTAGAACGTATGGCGAATGCCAACCGCGAACGTGTTGCCGGTGGGGTGGGCACTCAGCTTGTCGTAAGAGTAAATCGCGTAAATGTCCGTCCGTTTTGACAGAAGGTGGTCGTAACCGAGAGAGGCGGTGTTCCGAAGGCTATTGGTCGCTTGGGTAGGGCCGGACCGCTTCGTACGCGCCCACTCAGCAAGCAGAAAGTCGGCCGGTGAGAAGGGGATCGACAAACCTGCCTCGTAGGTGTGGCTTCCCGTTGGCGTGCTCACATCACTTGTCATCGCCCATGCGCCGTAAAGCGTCACAAGCTTGAAGTCGTATGCAGCGCCCGCCAGGTAGGCGTACTGCGCGCCGACCGGCCCTGCTGCGGTGTACCTTACACGCTGGCCGGACAGCACTGCCGTGAGACCGTGCCCTTGATAATTCAGGTGAACCCCGAGGTTACCGACGCCTGGCGAACCCGCAACGCCGCCGAGGCCATATATTACTGTTGCGCCAAAACCTTTTAAGTCCGGGGTTGTGTACTTCGCAGTGTTATTCCACACCGTATCTCCGATGATCGTGCTCCCATAGTTGGTCACGAACGTCTGAAGGACGAGCGGGGAGAAGACGGTAGATGACCCGAACGGATTGACATAGGACTCTGCCGTGTAGGTGGGATTTCGGTGTCGCCCGAAGGTAAGCTGTCCGAAGTCGCCTTTGAATCCCATGTACGCGTTGCGCGACCAGAAGGGGTCCGCCGCACTGCGCCCCAGTGCACCGTTCTGCGGTTGAAAGAAGCTCTCAAGGGCGAAGATCGCGCTGACGCCGCCGCCAAGGTCTTCCTTGCCCCCGATTCCCCAAAATGATGTGGTCAGTCCACCGCTTCCCATCAGCACGGTTGACTGCGGCGTGTCGCTCCGCTTGACACTCCCGACGTACGTACCGATCAGCCCGTACAACTGGACCTGCGAGCCGCTATCGGCGCGTGCGCCGGCAACAGTCAATGCCAGACCTGAGCAGAGAAATGCTGTCGCTCCAAGCCGACCAGCAACTGCACGCGCAGGAAGGCGGGCCATGATCCGTTGTGCCTTTTTCATTTCGATTGTCTCCATTGATATTTTTGTGATTTTTTTACTCAAACACTTCGTACTACTTAACGAGTACTTTCTGGCGGTGGCCTATAATGAGCGTGTCAAGTAAGCTACTGTGTGACGGAGCGAGATAGCTCCTTCCCTTGTGTCATAGAGAAGGAGCCGTCGGGGATCAAGCTCGGCTACGGGGAAATCTCTTCGAGCGCGCGATTGGTCGTCTCCACCATTCGGGCAGTGACGAAGAAGCCCACCGCACTGACTACGGCAAACATTACGAATACCGCAGCGATGCCTCGTCCAGTCAATACGACGCCCACGATTGCCGGGGCAGCAGCAGACGCTGCTCGCAGCCAGGAAGTCGCGAGACCGGTGCCGATGGCGCGCATCCGCGTCGGATAGATTTCAGGGGTGTACAGGTACAGAAGGACCGTTGTCGTCGCCATTACCGCGTAGGCCGATGATCCGAGGAACATCACGGACCAGGCGCTGCCAGCGCCATAGATACCAAGAACGGCGAGCAAAATTCCGCTGATGACGAAACAGGCCATTGCCCAGCGGCGGCGTCCGACCCGATCGATAAACAATGCGCAGGCAAGTACGCCGCACGTACTCAGGACGTTTGAGATCGACGCCATGTGAAGCGAATCCTGCAAAGGCAGATGGTAGACCGTCTTGTAGAGACTCGGCAGCCAGTTGTTGATGCCATTGGCCACAAAATATGAACTCGCCCAAAGCAACCATACGACAACGGTGCGTCCGCGGTAGAACGGCGAGAAGAGTTCTCTCCAGGTCCCCTTCCCATTCGACTGAAGTCCGTTCAGAAGGCTCACCACGCGCTCGTCGACCTCGGCCTTCTGCGTCTGCGTATCCAGATTGCGCTTCGTGGTGCTTGCCTCCAGCCGCTCGATAATGCGTTCCGCCTTGTCGAAACGCCCAAGTGAGATGAGCCAGCGCGGGGATTCCGGAAGGCGTGCGATCAAGATCGCCACGAGGACGCCGGGAATGCCGCCGATCAGGAACATGTATTCCCAGCCAAAGCGCGGGACGATGAAGGCGCCGAGCTGCGCGGCCGCAAGAAGGCCCAAGGGGAAAATGAGTTCGTACAGGATGAAGAAACGTCCCCGGCCATGAGCTTGAGACAGCTCGTTGATGTACGTCGCCGCTACCGGCACTTCTCCGCCCACGCCAATGCCTTGCAAAAAGCGCATCAAAAACAGCATATGGAAGCTGCCGGTGAAAGCGCAAACAACGCTCATCGCTGACATGACGCCCACCGTAACGGTGGCGCTCGGTACACGCCCAAGGCGCTCGGCGAGCCAACCGAAGAACATCGCGCCGACGACCTGGCCAAGATACCCGGCGGCGATCAGCACGCCGATCTGGCTCGGAGAAAGATGCCAGAGACCGACCAGTACGGGCAGGACGAAGGCAAGGGAAAGCGCGTCGAATGCGTCAAAGAGGGTCGCGCTGCCCATGACGATACGTGCCTTGGTGTGCCACCTGCAAAACGGCACGTTCTCGATGCGAAAAAGCAGATTCGCAGCACGCAGTTGCTCGCTCACGGGACGCGCTTCGCTTGGGGATTGACCAAGGCCGACACCGTAGGCGGTCGATGTGGTGTTCATGCTGTCTCCTAAAAGCTGCATTTTATGGCCCCCCGGTTTTCTTCTTGTTTTGGAGCACCGCTCGCGCCTCTGTCTTCGTGAGTCGCGAAGTAGCGCTTTTTTGGTCGTTTGTCGATCTTGTTATGGGCGACGCGCTTTCGCGCGTCGCCGTTATGCGCACCGTCGATACATCCAACGGTGGTTGTTCCACTCCCCGATCAGTCGACGAGGCCAGCGGAACGGAGCGCGTCCGCGATTTCAACGTCCGCGCCTTCCGGGAGCGGCAGCAACGGCGAGCGCACCGTGGCGTGCTCGAGGATGCCGCGGGCCACGAGGCCGTGCTTGAGAGCCACGGTGCCTTCCATGTGGGACCCACGGTGGTACACGTTGCGCGTCACGGGCAGCAGCCGGTCATGGATCGTGCGAGCAGCCTTATAGTCTTTCGCCTTGCCCGCCTTGATCAGTTCGATGAGCGGCTCGGGAGCCAGACCGCCGTATCCGACGAGCGCACCGTCAACGTCAAACATCGTGTGGAGCAGATACTCGTCGTGGCAGGTCAGGATCTGCAGTTCCGGGCGCTCGCGACGGATGATGGGGATCTCAACATCCCAACGACGCATATTGCGCACGCCGTTCTTCATCGCAAAGACGCCCGGTTGTGCGGCGATTTCGAGCTGTGTTTCGAGGTTATAGGTCGCCTTCGTTGCGTCCGGGTACTGGAACAGGATCAGCGGCAGGCCGCTGCCTTCGTAGATGGCGCGATAGCGGTCTTGCGGTGCGCCTTTCTGGTAACCGAAGCGCAGCCAGCCATGCGACGGGTACACCAGACCGGCCGACGCGCCGGCTTCCACGGCCCGCTTCGCTTCATCGACGGCGACTTGCGTACCTTCGAGCGTGATACCGGCGATGACCGGAATCTTGCCGTCGACCGACTTCACGAAGCTTTCGATGACTCGGGCCTGTTCTTTCTGCGTCATAAACGTGCCTTCGCCTGCGTGCCCGAGAACGGTCAGCCCTTTAACGCCATCGATGCTGCCGAGCCACGAGCCCAGCCGTTGAATTGCTGCGTGGTCCACCGCGCCATCGCGGCTAAAGGGGGTAACGGGTGCCGGGACCAAACCGCGCAGATCGATCGCTTTCATGACGTCTCCAAGTGTGAACTTTTCCGCTCCTCTGTCCGAGAGGAGAGCCCGCTGCTCTTTCGCATCAAGCTGAAACAACGGTGCATGCGTTGCAGTGTAGGGATCGACGCCCCATGCGGGAACTGATTAACCACACATTTCAGCTATACTGATTTGACATATCTCTGTGAGAGCCTAGCGGTGGACTACGGGGCTTGGAAGTTATTTATCGACGCGGCAGAACTGGGCAGCCTCAGCAAGGCGGCCGCGGCCTATGGGACGAGCCAGCCACATATCAGCCGGCAAATCGTTGAGCTGGAGCAGTACTGCGGCGGTCGGTTGTTTCAACGAACGGGGCGAGGCGTGGTATTGACCGAGTTGGGGGCGCGTATCGCGCCGCGGGTCAGGGCCTGGCTTGCCAGCACGGAGCAATTGTCCAATGACATCCGCAGTACGGCCGGAGAGCCTATAGGGGTGGTCAGACTAGGGATCTTGCCGTCCACCGCTCATCCCCTTGTCAGCACCCTTTACCATCGCCTGCGAGAGCGTTATCCCCTCGTGCAGTTACAGGTGCGCGAGGGACAGGGTGCGTTGCTGGAAACGTGGCTGGAAAACGGCAGCGTCGATCTCGCCATTCTTTTCCGAAACAGTCCGACGCCGAAAAACGGAGATGAGTATCTGGTCGAAGCGGCGACCTATCTGGTCGGGGCAGAAGGCGATCCTTTAACCAGGCAGTCCACGATTGCGTTCTCGAAGCTCGACGGGATTCCGCTGGTGTTCTTCTGTCGGCCGAATAGCTGGCGCGACCGGCTCGAACAGATTGCCGGTGAACACCAGGTCGCACTGAATTTTGCAGCGGAAGCCGACTCTTTGAGCCTGCAGGGTCATATCGTGGCAGACGGCGGCATCTACGCGTTGCTCGGACCTTACGCGATAGCCAATCTGGAAAAGGAATGCCGGTTGCAGGCCTCCATGGTGGTTGATCCGCTGGTGCCGCGGTTCATTGCGTTAGCCATGTCGCCTCACGGTGAACTGACGCTTGCCTGCCGCACGGTGATGCAGCTCACAAAGGAAATAGCGCGCTCGCGGAGCCTGTCCTCGGACCTTCGATTGGGCATGTCCGCTGCCTTCGTGCGCTCCATCTAGCGGGCTCGTACTCAACGAGCAGAATTTTGCACATCGGTGGCAATTTACTGTTGCGCGAATCAAGGGTAACTACCTATCTTTTGGCGCATATACTTTGAGGCTTCTCGTAGTACTTCAGATGAACTGACGCCAAAAAGTAGGCATGTGATGAGAAAGATTTTCGTTACGGCTGCACTTGCCTTGCTCGCATCTTCTCCCATTGCCTCGTTCGCCCAAACTGCTGCGCCGCTCACGCGCGCACAAGTGCGTGCCGAGCTCGCCAACCTCGAACGAGCCGGATACAACCCCATCCCTGACGATGTGGAGTACCCGGCCAGGCTGCAAAAGGCTGAAGTCCGATTGCAAGCCGGCCAAATGGCGACGCAACGCCAGGCAACGAATCAATCCGTGGATGCAGCGCCGGTAATTTTTCGCCGTTGACTGCTGAGAAGAGCCGGCGCGCGTCGTTTCAGCTGGCTGAAGGCTGCCGGCGCCGGAGACAGGACCTTTTGTGCAACGGCAAAAATGCCTTTGGGCCATCCGTGCCGAGCAGTCCGAAATCATTTCACTCGCCGGGACGAAATTACTGTAAGGCCGAGCTGGGGCGCCATTCGGAAGCCAAGCCCCCACAGTTCCGAGCGCAGATCTTTCAAGCGTGAATGACGCTTCACGGAGACCAAACGTCGTTCGAATGTCCAAGGGACGACAGTCGCGACCGTCCCTTCATGGCCGTCTACAGCCTGAAATATCCGGCCGTCGACCTGCACCTGCCTTCAGGTTCGCCCCTCGACGTTACCCTCGCGACGCATCTTCGTGACTCTGGCGTGCCTGATTGTTAGATGCGCTGTGTAACGCTGCGTGAATGCTGAACATTCCATTCGTAAGGCGAGAATCGCCCGGCCGTTCCGGCAACAAGGCCAGAAGTCCCTTCATCGCATACGGCATGATTGGCGCGCCGGAATCGGTTCACGACGCCGCGTCGCTGAACGACAATTCCGGCACCGTCACACCCTACGGGATGAACAATATTCAAGGAGCGCGTTGCCATCGGTCATGGGTGCAGCGCACGTGCGATTCCGGCACACGTATGCCGCCGCCCGACCATTGACCGGGTGGCGTTCGCGGCCGATCGGCACGTCTTCTGCAAAAGCCAGCACGCGCGCGGGGAGGTATGCCCGGTGAACGCTGGTTGCAAGTGCTGTGGCCGCCGATTTCTCGCCGGCCAGGACGATCTCGAACGGGCCGCGCTGCACGAAGTCCCGCGCGGCCATGAGGTGCGCGAAAGCGGACGGTGCTCTGCCAGCTGCGGACTCGTATCTCTGGATTTCATGCTCGGCGCGGTCGATGTAAAGATCGTGGTTGGTGAGTGCATGCAGACGCAAGAAGGCAAATACGCTGGATGAGATGCCCGACGGCGACG
>NZ_WHNP01000105.1 GCF_009362735.1 Paraburkholderia franconis
GGTTTTCCGCCTCAAGCTGCCGGATTCGCTGCTGCTCAGCCGTCAGCGGCTTGCCCTCGCCGGCGCCGCCAGCACGCTCCGCATCGTACTGCGCCACCCAGCGGCGCACGGCTGTCTCAACAAGGTCCATCGACCGGCACACTTCGCTGACCGATAGCCCTTGGTCTCGCACCATCCGTACTACTTCCAGCTTGAAGCTGGCGTCAAATTGTCGGCGCCTTCTTGTCATCTTGCTCTTTTCCTCCTCGATTCAGGATTGTCCTCCTATCGACCTGTCCGAGGAAATTAGACCACTACAGAATGACAGCGCTGGGTTGCCCTCGTCTTCCCTGTGCTACACGTATGACCGAGCGCAGGTCGCAAACCATATTCTCGAAACAGCCTGCCTGAAGCCAGCGTTGCGTCTGCTGGTACACCAATTCCCACGGTGGAAAGTCATTCGGTAGCATGCGCCAGGGAGCCCCCGCACGGGCTATCCAGCGCAATGCATTAAACATCTCACGCAGGTCATACTTGCGCTGCGGCGCGCTTGCATCCATCAACATCAGATACGGCGCCGCGAAGCTCCATTCTTCGTCGGACACATCAGTCGGGTAGCCTTTGCGGTTTGCTCTTCTCATTCCGCCAGGATACCAGGTCCCAACGAAAGTTCCTAACACGCTCTAAGGCCGGAAGCTGGCGGAAAGACTGGCTGAAGCCTTCCACGGCACGGGTGAAGAAATGCATCTCCATCTTCATCGACAATGTGCCGCTTCCGCCATCGCGACATCAATGCAGCAGAGAACATTCTCGCGGCAGGACGTCGCCCGTCTTGCAGAAGGAATTCCGGTGCTTACCACGCCATGCGCGGCAGCCTCAGGCCGGGGGGGAGGAAATCGACGGTGTTCTCGGTACCCCGTGCTGAGGGACCTTCGGCGGCGGAGCTCGTTTGCGGTCTATGCGAGATTAAAGGACGTATATAATGCCCGCAAAGATCGATCCGAACAGGACCCACTTGACTGCGTAGTAGGTGGGTCGATTCCAAGCCTTGATCCGCTTTCCCAATCGACGGATTGCATAAATATATTTGAACACACGGTTCAGAAAACCGGTACGGTCGCCGGTTTCGTTCGGAGACGTGGCGGCGCGGAGCACCACGTTCGAGAATGCCCTGTTGAATGCAGCGGCCCAGCGATAACGCATCGGACGTTCAATATCGCAGAAGAGGACGATGCGCGAAATTGCGGTTTCGTTTTTTGCGTAATGAATATAGGTTTCGTCGAACATGACCTCCTCACCGTCGCGCCAGTAATATTTCTCTCCGTCAACCTCGATATAGCAACTGGGACTGGAGGCGGTGACGAGTCCGAGATGGTAACGAATGGATCCGGCGTACGGGTCACGATGTCTAACGAGGCTCGCGCCAGGTGGTAACTGAGCAAACATCGCTGCTCTTACGGTCGGAATCTCCTGTAGCAAACGTGTCGTCACTGGACAAAGCGCCAATGCAGATGGATGCGGATTGTCGTACCACTTCAAATAGAACCGGCGCCATCCGGTCTTGAAGAATGAGTTAAATCCGATATCGCCGTAGTTTTCTGCAGCCGCGATTTTCTGTGCTGCGTCGACCGCCATCGCCTCATCCCGGATAGTCTTCCAGTTTGCTTTGAGCGGCGCTAGTTCGGGAAAGCTGGATGCGTCAATATACGCGCCTCGCTTCAGCGTCGAGAATAGGTAGAAGACGGCATTAACCGGCGCTAAAAACGTCGAATGGTCCGATATTTGACGCCAGAACGCGAAGCGTACCTTACCTCGCATGGCCACATAGGAAGCGCTAGCAACAAGCCAGAACAAAAACAACACGCGCACCGTACACCCCTAAATAATTCGCCAAGATAACTCGATCGGCAGACGTTTGCTTCCGGCACCACGTCGTGTGTGCGACCGTACCGGAATTCTGTCTTAATGGTGAGGCGGTTCGTGCCGGGTCTGTCGCGCCGTCCTTGCGTCACCGAAGGTCAGAGCGACAAGAAATACCCGAGCGAAAACCAAAGGGGGCAACATGTCGATGGAGTGCACCGGCGTGTCACGAAAGGCTGCCGCGCATTAGCCGATCGAAAAATATATCTGTGTCTTTCTTCGTTTCCCTCGATGACCAGCGGCGACACGCAAGCGCTCCGACGCAGACAACGAGTTCATGTCATTTTAAATGATGTGGAATCTGAAACGCTGCATCCTTCGGTATACGTGGCTGATACGTGAGCATCTTTGGCATGGTCACGTGGGTCGTTGCGGACAAGGGCGTTCCCGAGCCTTGAATGATCGATGTATCGCTAGCACGAAGCGAGCGAGCGAAGGCGGCGGGAACTAAAGAAGGGCGCTGCATAGACGCCCGGTTCGAAAATGATGTTCACAGTCCGTGTCTTTGGCTTCGGGTCGAAAGAAGTACCCGGCGCGGTACGGCGCGAGTTTGCCGATTGATACCGGGGAGGACGCCGATCGAGACCATCGCAGGCTGGATCTGCGTTTCACTTTCAGACGATCGCGACTTTCGGTGAACAGTTTGCTGTGCGTCGCAATCGGGTCCGTTGACTCCTCGGCTGTGAGCCGACTTTTCGAAGGTGTCGCGTGATCCTGTGCAACGTGAGCGCGAACTCGGAGGCATACTCACGCATATTGCTTGCATACTCAAGCGCCGTTGCACCTCTACGTCTTTCGGCGGGAAACTATATCTGTTGACCAACACACGAGGAGCAGCGCCATGAGAATTGCCGGTGTCTTGCGCGTCGCCTTGGCAGGATTGTCCATGACGGTCGCTGTTACTACCTACGGGCAGGCGGATACGCGCTTACCGTACAAAGGGACGACCGCGGCTGTTGTCGACGGCAAGGGGAATATGCACGTGCCCGCGGATTACCGGACCACTTATCAGATGCTGGGCAGTTGGGCGATCGCCGCAGACAATGGCCCGGGCTCAAAGCAATTGCACGTGGTCTACGCATCTCCGGGAACCATCGCCGCGTACCGCAAGGACGGACATTTTCCGGATGGCACTGTTCTCGTGAAGGAAGTGTACAAGACGAACACGAAGCCAATGACGACCGGAACGGTAAGCAGTGCCGGCACCCTTTCGGGCTGGTTCGTGATGGTTAAAGATGACGTCGGTCGCTTTCCGGAAAACAAGCTTTGGGGCGATGGATGGGGTTGGTCCTGGTTTGATGCAACCGATCCGAAGAAGACTACATCCACGGACTATAAGAAAGACTGTCAGTCGTGTCACATACCAGCGCAAGCGTCAGACTGGATATACACCACGGGTTATCCGCCCCTAAGTCGATAAGGTGGCCACGGCCTCGATGAAGTGTCGGTTGAGCCGCTGCGCTAGTTTGAGCATTTTGGGAAAGCGAGGATCACGGCGAGGTGCTGATTGTCCTTCGCGTTCGAAAATTTTCGTGGCGCCGGACATGAGGCGTCGAATGGTTTTCGATGCAACATTTTCGACGAAATACCGAGGAGGTAAATCACATGAAGGCAATCATTGTGACGGACCAGGCTGCCGGCACGGCCGGCATGAAGCTCGCCGAGCGGCCGGAGCCAGAGGCAGGGATAAACGACGTCGTCGTTCAGGTCCATGCGTCGGGGTTCACTTGGGATGAACTGACGTGGCCGTCGACCTGGACCGATCGTCAAGGCCGTGACCGGACGCCATCGATTCCCGGGCAAGAGTTGGCAGGCGTAGTCACCGCTCTTGGCTATGGCACAAGAGGATTATCGGTCGGACAGCGGGTGTTCGGCCTTACGGACTCGTATCGCAGCGGTAGCTTGGCCGAGTATGTGGCGATCGAGGCACGCAATCTCGCGCCGCTGCCAGGCGACGTCGACTTCGCGGTTGGCGCGAGCGTCGCGATGCCCGGCCTGACCGCGTGGCAGGGACTGTTTGATCACGGTCGACTCCAGGCAGGGCAAAGCGTTCTCGTGCATGGCGCTGCCGGCGCGGTCGGTTCGATGGTAACCCAGCTCGCACGAGAGGCAGGCGCCCATGTCATTGGCACAGGACGCGCTGCGCACCGTCAGACGGCACTCGAGTTCGGCGCGCAAGAGTTTATCGATCTTGAGAACGACGACCTGAAAGATGTCGGTGCAGTGGATCTGGTTTTCGATGTGTTCGGTGGCGACATCGGAAAGCGGTCCGCTAGTGTGATTCGAGCCGGAGGAACGCTGGTGACAATCGCCGGACCGGCCGAGGCGCGACCTGTGGACGGCCTCGCAATCGACTTCGTTGTCGTATCCGATCGCTCCCAGCTGAGCGAAGTCGTCCGGCGAGTACGTGAGGGACGGTTACGTACGCATATCGGGAAAGTCTCTAACCTCGAGGACGCTGTTGTCGCGCTCAACCCGGCTGAGAAAACCAACGGGAAGACGATCATCCGAATTCGTCCGTGACCGATACGCGGCCGTCCCTGTGACGTTTCCAGTAAAGAGGCACGCAACCATGGAGAGAATCCACATGAAGGCGATTGTAGCAACAGACCAGACTGCAGGATTGGCCGGATTGAAGCTTGTCGAGCGACCGGAGCCGTCGGCAGGGATAAACGACGTTGTCGTTCAGATTCATGCGTCCGGGTTCGTCCCCACTGAGATGACGTGGCCCTCGACCTGGACCGATCGCAGCGACCGCGACCGGAAACCATCGATTCCAGGCCACGAGCTGGCTGGAGTGGTCACCGCTCTCGGCTACGGAACGACGGGGCTGTCTGTGGGCCAGCGGGTGTTCGGCCTCGCAGACTGGTACCGTGACGGTACCTTGGCCGAGTATGTGGCGATCGAGGCGCGCAACCTCGCGCCGCTGCCCGGTGATGTCGACTTTACAGTGGGCGCGAGCCTGCCGATCTCGGGACTGACCGCCTGGCAAGGGCTGTTTCAACACGGTCGCCTTCAGGCAGGCCAGCGCGTGCTCGCTCACGGTGCCGCTGGGGCAGTCGGCACGATGGTGACGCAACTTGCACGAGAGGCCGGCGCGTATGTCATTGGTACAGGGCGCGCCACCGACCGTCAGAAGGCGCTCGACTTTGGCTCGCAAGAGTTTGTCGACCTCGATAGCGATACGTTGGAGGACGTCGGTGCAGTCGATCTGGTGTTCGATGTTATCGGTGGCGATATCGGGAAACGATCCGCAGGCTTGGTTCGAGCCGGAGGGACACTGGTGTCCGTTGTCGGGCCGTCCGAGGCGCGTCCTGCGAACGGGCGTGCGATAGATTTTGTTGTTGAGTCCGATCGTGCCCAACTGCGCGAGATTGTCCAGCGGGTGCGGGACGGACGACTACGGACGAACATCGGCGAAATCTCGACTCTCGACGATGCCGTCGCGGCCTTGAACCCGACCAAACGACGTGAAGGGAAGACGGTTATCCGCATTCGGCAGTGAGAGGTCGGTACAGCGCGTGGTCGCCGATACAAGTAACTATTTGCTTGCTCGACCGAGCGCTCCCGCTTTCCCGGGAATAAGTTTCCGCGAACACGTCAACAGTGTTGACTCCCGCCCTCGGGATGAACTGGACCGAGTCAATCCAATCTATGGCGAAAGTCACCCTCGGCCATGTGGTGCCCGAGTGTCCCGGTAGAGAGCTGCGCTACCACTTTAATTACGCTCCACCGTTGGTTCATCAAATAGCGACGGCACGGAGAGCGAGCGCCACAACGATATCTCGATCAGATCAAGGAGGTTTAACATGCATCAGCGTGCTGTACTTGCTGGCGGATGCTTCTGGGGAATGCAGGACCTGATCCGCAAGCTTCCCGGTGTTGTCTCGACTCGCGTCGGTTATACCGGGGGCGACATTTTGAACGCGACCTACCGCAATCATGGCACTCATGCGGAGGGGATCGAGATTGTCTTCGATACAACGCAGACGAGCTACCGACGCATCCTGGAGTACTTTTTTCAAATCCACGATCCGACAACACTGGACCGTCAAGGTAACGATGTCGGAACAAGTTACCGTTCGGCGATCTTCTATACGACCGACGAACAGAAAAAGGTGGCGCTGGAGACGATTGCCGACGTGGAAGCGTCGGGCCGGTGGCCGGGCAGCGTTGTGACTGAGCTTGAGCCTGTCGGAGACTTTTGGGAAGCTGAGCCAGAACATCAGGACTATCTTGAGAAGCAGCCGGGAGGGTATACCTGTCACTTTCCCCGTCCCAACTGGGTCCTTCCGAAGAGAGAAACGGTAGGCGAATCCGCGAAAACTTCTACCCATGCAGGCGCGGATAATCGGTCTTAGGTGCGGTATGTCATGCAAGAACTTTGCGTCTGGCCAGATGGCAGTTTTCGCACTGGGCGCCCGTTGCTCAACGCGGTGGGTCTCGGTTGCGAACGAAACCAACGCCGGTTGTTCAATGACGTGAGCTTCGGCCTCGCGGCCGGTGACATGTTGCGCATCATAGGTCCCAACGGCAGCGGAAAAAGCAGCCTGCTGCGTCTGCTATGCGGATTGGCACGGCCGGCCGAGGGGCATGTCGAGCTGTTCGGCGAAGCCCTTGCCGGGCAGCCGGGGGCCCTCGCTTCCCGGCTGCTATGGATAGGGCATGCCCCAGGCGTGAAGGCACTCTTGACCGTTGAGGAAAACCTGTCATGGCTGGCCGCATTGCACGGGCGCGATGCGATCGTCGCCGTAGAGCGGGCGATTGTCGCGGTGGGCTTGCGCGGCTTTGAGGATACGCGCTGCCATGCTCTGTCGGCGGGCCAGCAGCGTCGGGTCGCGTTGGCGCGCCTGTACCTACCCGGTGCGCCAATGCTGTGGCTACTGGATGAACCGTTCGCGGCGCTGGACAGGGCAGGCACAGCGCAACTTGAAGCGCATCTGGCAATGCACTGTGAGCGCGGCGGCACGGTGGTGCTGACTACGCACCACGAACTGACCCGACGGACGCAAGCTTACGCTGTCCTTGATCTCGGGCAGTACGCGACGTGAGCATGGTTGTGATCTCCTTACTCGGCCGCGAGTTGCGTCTGTTATGTCGCCAGCCCGGGGACGTTGTTAACCCCTTGGTGTTTTTCTCCGTTGTCATCGCGCTCTTTCCGCCGGCGCTGGGGGCGCAATCGCAGTTTCTGCAAAAAGCCGCGCCGGGACTAGTGTGGGTCGCGGCGCTTCTGGCCATGCTGCTTTCGCTAGACGGCCTGTTTCGTGCCGATTTCGAAGACGGCTCGCTGGAGCAATGGATGCTTTCACCACACCCGATGTTCGTGCTGGTACTGGTAAAAGTGGCCGCGCACTGGATTTGCAGCGGTCTGGCGATGGTGGCGGTGGCCCCTCTCCTGGCCCTGACGCTCGGCCTCCCGGCCCATTGCTTTGTTGCGCTGCTGCTTTCCCTGTTACTGGGCACGCCTGTGCTCATCCTGCTCGGTGCGATCGGCGCGGCGCTCACCGTTGGCTTGCGTCGAGGAGGGTTGTTACTGGGCCTGCTAATTTTGCCGCTGTACGTCCCGGTGCTGATCCTCGGTAGCGGTACTCTGCAAGCTGCGTTGCAGGGCCTGCCCATTGCGGGGTACCTGCTGTGGTTGTCGTGTCTTGCCGTGCTGGCAATCACTTTGGCGCCGTTTGCGATTGGCGCGGCGCTTTCCATCAGTGTCGCCGAATGACCCACTACCTGCGGTGCGGACGCGACAACCCCTCAAGAGCAACTCGAATGAACTGGACCTGGCTACACAAATGGGGCTCGCCAAAACTGTTCTACTCGATGAGTGGCAGGTGTCTGCCATGGCTCGCATCTGCCAGCGCACTGTTGCTCGTGATCGGCCTGTCATGGGGGCTGGCGTTTGCGCCCGCAGACTACCAGCAGGGCGACAGCTTCCGCATTATGTACATCCACGTGCCGGCGGCGCTGCTTGCTCAATCGATCTACGTCATGTTGGCGACAGCCGGGGTCATCGGAGCGATATGGAAAATAAAACTGGCGGACGTCGCACTGCAACAGGCGGCCCCCATCGGCGCCTGGATGACATTCATCGCGCTGAGCACTGGGGCGATCTGGGGCAAGCCGACCTGGGGCACTTACTGGGTATGGGACGCGCGCCTGACCTCCATGCTCATCCTGCTGTTCCTGTATCTGGGTGTCATCGCGCTGGGTCAGGCGATCACCAATCGCGATAATGCTGCACGTGCCTGCGCGGTGCTATCCGTGGTCGGCGTCGTCAACATTCCCATCATCAAGTTTTCTGTCGAATGGTGGAACACCCTGCACCAGCCAGCCAGCTTCTCGCTTACGCGTGCGCCGGCCATGCCGCCGCAGATGTGGCTGCCATTGTTATTAACCGTGCTGGGGTTCTATTGCTTCTTCGGAGCGGTACTGTTCGAGCGTATGCGCCTGGAAGTGCTGCGGCGTGAGGCCGGCAGCCGTTGGGCCGATGCTGAGGTCGCCCGGCTTCTGGAGAATCGGACATGATCGCATTTGCATCGTTCGCTGATTTTGTCGTCATGGGTGGTCACGGCGCCTACGTCTGGAGTGGCTATGGTTTATGCCTCGCGCTGTTGGCATTGAACGTGGTGCTACCTTTGCTGGCGCGCCGTCGGTACCTGAATAATCTCGCGCGCAGCCGACGCCGAGAGGCTTTGCAATGACGCCCTCACGCAAGAAGCGACTGTACTGGATGCTAGCCCTGCTCTGTGGCGTGAGCGCGGCCGCGGCGTTTGCAATGGCGGCGTTGCGTCAAAACATCAATCTGTTTTACACCCCGAGCCAGATCGCGGCCGGCGAGGCGCCGCGCGGCACGCGCATTCGCGCCGGCGGTCTGGTTGAGGCCGGTTCGCTGAAACGCATGCCAGGCTCACTCGCGCTGCGATTCATCGTGACGGACGGCGAGGGCAGCATCCTCGTGCGCTACGAGGGCATCCTGCCCGACCTTTTCCGCGAGGGCCAAGGCATTGTCGCCCTGGGCCGCATCGAGCCCGACGGCTCACTCCACGCTGATGAAGTCCTTGCCAAGCATGACGAGAAATACATGCCGCCTGAAGCGATGGGTGCGCTGAAGAAAATCGGTGCGAGCAGCCAGCTTCCGCGCGGCATGCAGGAGTCGTATCGATGATCCCTGAACTCGGACTATTAGCCCTGATCCTGGCGCTATGCCTCGCGCTGATACAAGCAAGCGTCCCGTTAGCAGGTGCCTGGCGCGGCGATCAGCGCTGGATGGCGCTGGCGAAGCCGGCCGCGTGGGGACAGCTCGCGTTCTTGATGTTCAGCTTCGCGTGCCTCGCGCACGCGTTCCTGACCGACGATTTCTCGGTTGCGTATGTTGCGCAAAATTCCAACAGTGCGCTGCCCTGGTACTACAAGTTGAGCGGAATCTGGGGTGCGCATGAGGGCTCGTTGCTCCTATGGGCCTTGATACTGGCGGGATGGACAACTGCCGTCTCGCTCGGCGCACGCCAACTGCCGGAGGCGATGCTGGCGCGAGTGCTGGCCGTGATGGGCATGATTAGCACTGGTTTTCTGCTATTTTTGATCGGCACCTCCAACCCGTTTGCGCGCTTGCTACCCAATGTCCCAGTCGATGGCCGGGATCTCAATCCTGTGTTGCAGGACGTCGGCCTGATCGTCCATCCGCCCATACTGTATATGGGCTATGTTGGCTTCTCGGTCGCATTCGCCTTCGCCATTGCGGCCCTGCTGGATGGCAAGCTAGACGCCGCTTGGGCACGCTGGTCTCGCCCCTGGACAAACGTGGCCTGGGCATGTCTCGGCGTGGGGATCGCCGTAGGGTCATGGTGGGCTTACTCTGAACTCGGGTGGGGTGGTTGGTGGTTCTGGGATCCCGTCGAAAACGCGTCGTTGATGCCCTGGCTAATGGGCGCGGCTCTGATCCACTCCCTGGCAGTAACCGAGAAACGGGGCGCATTCAAGAACTGGACTGTGCTACTGGCGATCGCCGCGTTCTCGCTCAGCTTGCTCGGCACCTTCCTGGTCCGGTCGGGTGTATTGACCTCCGTGCACGCGTTCGCCACGGACCCGGCGCGCGGCGTGTTCGTACTCGCGTTTCTTTTGGCGGTGGTGGGCGGGTCGCTTGCGCTATTTGCTCTCCGCGCGCCAATGGTCAAGAGCCACGTAGGCTTCGGGATCTGGTCGCGTGAGACGCTGCTGCTTGTCAACAACCTGCTGCTGTCGGTGGCGGCGGCCGCGATCCTGCTCGGCACGCTCTACCCGATGGTTCTCGACGCGCTTACTGGCGCGAAGCTGTCGGTCGGCCCACCTTACTTCAATTCCATGTTCGTGCCGCTGATGGCGCTGCTGATGGCGACCACCGCGGTTGGCATGTTCACGCGCTGGAAAGGCACGCCGGTGCGCTGGCTAGCGCGAATGCTTATGCCAGTGCTGGCGGCGAGCCTGATGCTCGCGTTGATCGCCGCTACCTTGCACGCCCGGTCGCGTTGGGCGGCGGCAGGAGGCGGCTTGCTGGCCGCCTGGATCGTATTCGCGGGCTTACGTGACGTGCTGGACAAAACGCGTAGCAAGGGACTGCTCAAGGGCCTGCCGACGCTCGGCCGCAGCTATTGGGCCATGCAACTGGCTCATCTGGGCTTCGCTGTGTGCGCTTTGGGCGCCGTGCTGACAAGTGTCTGCAGCGTTGACCAGGATCTGCGCATGACGTCAGGAAAAGCCATCGAAGTGGGCGGCTACCACTTTGTATTCGAAGGCACGACGCAGATCCAGGGGCCAAATTATGTTGCCGATCGCGGCAGTGTACGGGTCCTTCGAAACGGGCGTGAGGTTGCCATTCTGCATCCGGAAAAACGCGTCTACCAGGTCCAACGGACTCCCATGACCGAGGCCGCAATCGACGCGGGCTTCACCAGAGACCTGTTCGTAGCCTTGGGCGAACCGCTGGCCGACGGCGCCTGGGCGGTGCGGGTGCAGATCAAACCTTTCGTTCGCTGGATCTGGCTAGGTGCGCTGCTGATGGCGTTGGGCGGCTCCCTGGCGGCGACAGACCGGCGCTATCGCGCCAAGTCGGCCAGGTCGGCTCCGCAGACACACATTCGCGGAGCGCGAACATGAAACGGTCGCCGTTGCTGTTGCCGTTGGCAGTGTTTCTCCTCATCGCGGGCCTTCTGTATCGCGGGCTGTTCCTCGATCCAACTCGCGTGCCGTCCGTGCTTATCGGGAAACCTTTTCCCGTTTTCGCGCTTTCGGCTCTCGACCAGCCGTCGCGCACGCTGACACGCAAGGACATTACGGGAAGACCGGCGCTGGTAAACATCTGGGCGTCATGGTGCTCGTCCTGCCGACAGGAGCGCCCGGTGTTGAGAAGACTGGCGTCTCGAGGCGTAGTCATCTACGGTGTCAATTACAAGGACGACCGGTCCGCGGCGCGGCGCTGGCTGGGTACATCGGACAATCCGTACTTGGTGGACATTGAGGATGCTGTCGGATCCTTAGGGGTGGACCTCGGCGTTTATGGTGCACCCGAGACGTTTGTCATCGATGCTCAAGGCGTCATCCGCGACAAGTATGTCGGAATCATCGACGAGGACGTTTGGCGGAAGAAACTTGGCCCGGTTTATACCAAGCTGTTGCAGGAGGCCGGGCCATGAAGCGCCTTATCGCTGTGATTTCGTTAGGGCTCGGCGTGCTCAGTGGCAGCTACGCCGCCATCGATCCCCGTGACTTTCCTGACGACAGCCAGCGTGAACGCTATCACGAACTGGCCGTCGGGCTGCGCTGCCCCAAGTGTCAGAACCAGAGCATCGCGGAATCGGATTCACCCATCGCCAACGATTTGCGTGGCGAGATTCATCGCATGCTGCGCGAAGGCCGAAGCGACGAACAAATCATTGACTTCATGGTCGCGCGCTATGGCGATTTCGTGTTGTACGACCCACCGCTTTCCCGCCGCACGGCACTGCTCTGGCTTGGCCCTGCAGCACTGCTGCTGGCTGGAGGTGCGATCGTTGCCGTTATCGTCGCAAACCGGTGTCGATCGCGCCCGGCAACAGCAAGTCCATTGACGGACGGTGAGCAGCGTCGCTTGGTGGGTCTGCTCGGAGACGCGGACCCATCCATTGGACAAGATCTATGATCGCTTTCTGGCTCTACGCAGGACTGTTGTTCGCAGCAGCTCTAAGCTTCATCCTGGTACCCCAGTTGCGCCTCCCTCGCAGGCGCGTCGATGCCGATCGCACCCGCCTGAATGTCAGCCTATATCGCGAACGTCTGCACGAATTGCAAGAGCAGCTCTGCGTTGGCGCGCTCGATGCGGCACAGCTGGATATCGGACGCGCGGAGGCTGCGCGTGAACTGCTGGACGACACGCAGCGTGCGAAGCATGCCGTTGAATTCCCCTTGGGCAGAACTATTCCGCTGGCGGCGGCGCTATCAACGCCGTTGTTGGCGCTGGCGCTGTATCTGCACTGGGGGGCGCTTGATCAACTTAAGCTCATGCGCCAACGCTCCGCTGCGCAAAATGTCGAGAAAATAGCTATGCGGCAGGAAGCAGCATCACTAGCTGCTACGTCTGATTCGGCCGATGGTTGGTCATCGTTGGGTCGCGCCTACATGGCACAAGGGCGGATGTCCGACGCGGCCCGGGCGTTCGAGCGCGCAGCCGCGCTAGCAGGACGGCCGCCGGAACTGCTGGGTCAGTGGGCGGAGGCCGAATATTTCGCGGGTGGCCGCCAATGGACTCCCACGCTGGAGGCAGTCACTGATGAGGCCCTCGCCAGGAACCCCCGAGAGGCAGTGAGCCTAAGGTTAGCAGGCATAGCCGCGTTTCAAGCCGGTCGATACAGTGACGCTGTTGGCTACTGGGAACGTCTCGCGGCCACACTGCCTGCGGGGGACGTAAGCCGCGCCTCGATTGCCAAAGACATTGCTCGCGCCCGCGATTTGGCGAAGTAGCGACGCTTCTTAAACGGCTTGATCAGGTTGGTACGGACAGAGACTGACGTTGTTTCCTTGTTCGCGCCCCAATGCAAAAGTCAGGCATTGCGCGGCACTGGCGCCTTCATGTTGAAAGCGACCAGGAGCCAGCATAGGACAAGAAACGAGCACGCGTAGAACACCGCGCTTGCGCCGACGTGTTTGAGCAGCCACCCGCCCACCACCCCGCCAAGCGCAAGACCGATCGACTGGGTGGTGTTGTAGACGCCCGTTGCTGCCCCTTTGCGGTTGCCCGGCGCGAGCTTCGACACCAGCGAGGGCTGCACGGCTTCGAGAATATTGAAACCAAGGAAATACACGAACAGTAGCACCACCAACGTTGCTATGGTATGCGCGAGCAAGCCGAGCATAAACTGACCAATGAGGACGAGTCCAACAGCCGAGACGACCACCGACTTCATCATGCGTCGCTTTTCGGCGGCAATGACAGCGGGCACCATCAGGACAAACGAAAGGCCCATAACCGGCAGATAGATCTGCCAGTGCGACGCAACTGGGAGGCCCGCGTCCGCGAGCAGGCGCGGGACGACCAGAAAGAGCGCGGTCTGAGTAGCATGCAGCACGAGTACGCCGAAGTTAAGGCGCAGCAGCTCTGTATTGCGCAGAACTTCGGCGAACGGCGCTCGCACGTGCACAGGCATAGGCATAGGCGCATCTGGCACGATCCATAGCACAACGGCCACCGCAAGAATTGAGAATGTGCCGACCAGCGCGAAGAGGCCGCCCATACCTAGCCAGTGGAACACGATGGGCGCGCCGACGATCGCCACGGCGAATGACATGCCAATTGACCCACCCACCATAGCCATGGCCTTGGTGCGGTGCGCTTCGGAGGTAAGGTCGGCGATGAATGCGAGTACTGCCGAGGAAATAGCACCCATGCCCTGAATTATCCGGCCAACGATGACCCACGTGATGTCGTGCGCGAAGCTCGCCACGAAGCTGCCGACGGCAAAGATCACGAGGCCTGTGATGATCACGGGCTTTCGGCCCAACTTGTCAGAAAGCCAGCCATACAAAATGTACAGGAGCGACTGTGTAACGCCGTAGGCGCCGAGAGTGATGCCTACGAGCAGCGCATTGTCACCACCGGCGATACTTTTCGCATATATCGAAAACACGGGCATGATCATGAATAGGCCCAACATGCGCAGGGCGAATATCGCGGCGAGCGAGAGAGTTGCGCGCAATTCCGGTGCGCTCATTCGTGAATGGGAAATCGATGATGTGGAGGAGGTGTGCATGTGGATCAATCAAAAAAGGCTGTGCTGGCGCTGGCCGGTGTTGGCATTGGCTCGTCGTCGGGAAGCGCGCCATGCTTCAGGTGCGCTTAGAGCACAACGGTACTTGTAACCGGGTCCGGGCCCATCGACTGTGGGATAGCGCGGAACGGAAATGGCGACCTTTTCACCAAAAGTCGCATGGGCCGATAGGGACGAAAAGAGCGGTTCACCGGCACTATAACCACGTACACGTCCGCGTCATTGCTGTTCCTGAAATCGTTAAGAAAGCACTGTTCAGTGCCACTTTGCTGGATTACCCGATACTTCTCACGAGTAAGTCGTGCGATTGCCGCAGCTGTATTCTTGTACCAGTTCATAGTGTCAAGCCGCGCATTACATGGCGGCTATGCTTGAAAGGTCGAGGGCAACGCTCTGCTGTACTCTAAGACGTTCTCGAAGGAAGTGAAAACATACTTAGGTATTTAAACGATATTCGCCAGATTGCGCTACGTGAACTTCGCGAGTGCCTTTTGGCAACCACGATTCTTGTGAGAAGTTTGCGAAGCAACCTTCGTATATGAGGCGAGGCGATTGGGTTGCCCAGTCTGCACCCAAGGCAAACGTCGAACTTCGTTACCGGTTGACGTCCTCCCCGGCCCTCAGCCTTTGGCTGCCGCACTATGCTCGGAAAGAACGGAAATTCCTTCCACAAAACCGCGACGTCCCGCCGCGAGAATGGACGTCGAGCACAAATTTCGCAACCCCTGTTCTGGCGAGCATCGACGCGTTCCGGACGGCTGCCAACCGCCAGAGGTTGTATATTCCGGCATGAAGCGTTGAGTAGTATTCGTCCGCGACGCCTTTCTAAACCATGCTTTGTTCATGTGATGACCAGAATGACTGCATTTGCAAGAACCGCCCAGGCAGTGCGCGTGCGCCGGAGTAAGGCAGCGCTGTTACCTATAGCTCGTGCCGAAGCGGACCGTGTCAGTCTGCAGGTGCACGTCGCACTTGATGCTATGCGACGAAAAAGGGGCAATCTTGATGCCGCGCGTACGCTATGCCAAGTGATGATCGTGACTGGTCTGCTCATCGAAGCGGGCTATGGCGACGCAACGTTCGAACAAATGAAGGAAGCCGAAAGCATTCTTTTCGCGGCATTCGATCGCGGTCGACACTCCGACGTATGGATGCTCGAGGAAGAAGAATTCTGGCATTTCGCTACCATTGTCACAACATACGACTCTCAAATGCGTCGCGCACCACTCGCGGCAATCATCGAAGCTGGTCACCGTTTGGAGCGGTTTCGCGCCGGAGAATCGTTTGATCAGATGGCCTACAGGCGCGCTTGATGCTCCCAAGCCTCGAGCAGTAGCTTGTGAGAGATCTTTGGCTTATAGCGTCGATTGTTCGATCGCGACTTGTAACTCACCAGACAGACTCCTTGCGGCAGGGTGAGGTGTCCGAGCTCGAATACCTCATATTTGAGAGGCTTCCGTCGGTACTTGCCACTCGCGAACGCTTCAAGATTTTTCGTCGAGAATTGCAGGCGAGGTTCAAACCGGGATTCGTGCTCGCGTCTGCGCCTTGCGGATGGAGGGGAGACTTGTTGCTGCTCGATTACAAGAATCGTTCTAATGTGAGGTTGCTGGGCCTCGACCTGGACAAGAACGCGCTCGATGGAGCATATAAATTAGCCAATGAACGCGGCCTTGCTCGACAGGTAGAGCTGCGCCATGCTGACGCGTGGGAGGCGGACCTTAATGCTGAAGTGGACATACTGACAAGCGATGGTCATATATATGAAACAGACAACGAGCGCGTGGTCAGCTCGACGCACTAAAACACGGTGGTCAGCTTTTTACGAGTTTTTTGACACCGCCATCAACGAACAACTCGAGCACGTTGGTTTCAGAGATGTCACTTTTGTGAACGACCGAGCCTGCATGTCCCCTATTGTTTTTACTAAAAAACCGTCTTGACCTCCCTCCACCCTTGGCCTATCGCTACCGTGAGGGACGGAATTCTTCTGGAAGACGGCGACATTTCTCTGTGAAAATGTTCGCCGCCGCCTTGATATCGCGATGACGGAGCGCTAGCTTGAAATTCGCGATGCGTGATCGCGAGCGCACGGCAAGCCGGAACTTTGAGGTTGAAGCACACCCTTTTCCTCCAGCGAATCCGCTGCCACGCCATACTGTCCCGTGTCGTAGGTCGGTATCTGCTTTTTCGACATAAATGTCAAGGCTGTGCCGCGATTCTGGTTCAGTCTTGACGGGCCATCAAGGTCATCGCCCGCGGTCGATGGCATCGGCTATGAAGCCGATGCCGTTTCAGTGCGGTAGAGTGTGAACTGCACGCCATGAACTTAATGGATCATGGAATAGGCTCACATTAAGCGGATAGAAGACGCTGCTCCATAGCTAAATATTCACTGCTTCGTCGAAAACTCCAGATCATCTTTCGCGGCGATAATTTCGACATCAACTAACTTGCTCGATGGGTCAAGATGAGGCACTATCAAGAGAGTCGATGCCGGTCTTGCGCCTTTAAGATATTTCTCTCGGATCGCCGAGTACAAAGGTATATGTTCTTCAAATTTGAGATACTGCGTCACTTTAACGATATCGTGCGCTGTCATTCCTGATTTCTCGAGTGCGTCGACCGTGCTTCTCCATATACTCTCGCTCTGCTCTTCTATGCTTGTACAGATCCGCTTCGAGGAGAGAAGATTCGCGTTGCCTGACATCATCAACCATCGAAGTTTGGGTCGGGTGGTGGGGTTGTTATCACTTGGTTTTATCTTCGAAGAGGTGGGAGACCCAAGTGCAGAATAACGCATAGATTGCTCCATGGTTTAATGAAGTTGAAGGTTTTCACCGGCTCGAACGTCGATAGGCTCGCGGAAACGGAATCGGTGAAAGCGCGTCGAGAAATTTCGATCTGTGGCTAGAGACTGTTCGCCATGAGAATGGCTAGTTTGCAATGTAAAGCTGGCTATAGTGGCAGGGTGGTGTTCCAGTCGCGCGCTTCGGATACGGCAAGCCTTTTCGTCGACGTGCCTGACGTTCTCCGTGGACGCCGCGGAATCGCGGACAGTACCGATATCATCAGGTTGAACCGTCAGGTCTGTTGTCGCTGCAATGCGCGACGATAACGATGTGACGCAGTCGGGAAGATTGCATTTCGCCAAACCACGCGCCGGCATTTTTAGCCCAAGGCTCGGTTGCCGGCGCTGAGCCGCTTCTTTTTGGAGCAGCCTGAGAGATGTCTGCTGCGGGCTCGAGGCGCGTCTGATTCTATTTGCGCGAGTTTCGATAGAGCTACTTGCAGTCGTGCGGCCGGGTTGCGGCGTTCAATGTGAAATACCATGAGGATGCCTTTCGACATATGAGAAATGAACTCTTGTGTACGTGCCGCATCGTTAGTGGGCGGGTAACGAATTCAGGTGACGGAATACAGTGTCATGTTTTCCCGACTCGCTATTAAATGTTCAAAGCGCCATATGTTCAACCTGAACGAAGTATCGAAACAGATACATCCGTATATGTCTCGCAACATCTTACGGAGAGGCGATGCGACTTGCCTGAAGGATTTGCAACAGTAACGGTTGATCTGAACAACCACAACCTGACCGCGACGTCTTGAAACCATTGCCACGGAAGATCTGAATAGGAGATATCTCATGCGAGCTATTATCTATTGGCCAAACGGCGGCGGAGCAGGGCGTCGTAGTAGCAAACGCAGGCTTTACGGCTTACTGAAGCTTTGTGTGGAGGCGGGTTTTGCGGCATCGAAGTCATCGCGGACCTCGGAAATGGGCTGAATTGGCGCAAGAAGCGCCGCGTCGTGGTGAAGGAGGACTGGCTGTTGCGCTTTGGCAGCGAACTGTTCTTCCGGATCTGCGAGGTCTTTCAGGTCGAGGTCATTGTCCTCAATGCCGTTCCAGATGCCAGCCGCGAACAGTAACTCAGTGAGGTAAGCCACCGGCTCTGCCGGTGGACTCACCAAGGTTTGACCTTTACGACGGTCGGCGCGAATTTCCTGTCTCTGCCAAGAGAAGGAGATTCACGATGAAAGAGTATCAGAGCCTGAGCCACACGAGATGGGACTGCAAGTATCACGTGGTGTTCATCCCGAAGCGGCGCAAGAAGCAGATATTCGGCGCGTTGCGTCGGCAGCTCGGAGAGATATTTCATGAGCTGGCGTCCCACAAGGAATCGAAAATTGTCGAAGGGCACCTGATGGGGGATCACGTTCACATGTGTTTGAGCATTC
>NZ_WHNP01000106.1 GCF_009362735.1 Paraburkholderia franconis
GCGGGCCACTTCGGCACGCAGTCTCGATAATTCCATCTGCTCCGGACTTACCGGCTTTGTACCGGCTCCGCCGAGCTTGCCTTCGTGCTCAGCCTTGACCCAGTTGGAAATCGATTGGGTCGGCACGTCCAGCGTCGCAGCCACCGCCGCAATGCTCTGGCCGGCCTTGACCAGCCGTACCGCTTCCAGCTTGAATTCGAGCGTGTATCGCGCCCGCTTTGTCTTGCTCATCTTCTTGTTTCTCCTTGCATGAGTTTAAACGCTCAGCAAGGGATTCGTTTTTCGGGGGCAAGCTCAATGGGCACTGGCGGGGAAGGCTCGATTCTGAAGGCGCGCGGAATCATGCATCGAGGAAGTAAACGCAGGCGCCAAACAGTCAGATCCCCCTGCCGAGCAGCATTGGCGGTCAAAGTCGCCGTGCTGGAGCGGCCAATCTCTCTATCTGCACGTAAAGTGATAGTATGACCATGGAACGAATCGCGATCGGAAATAAGGCGCTCACCTTAGCCAAAGCAGTCAAGGAGCCGCAATTTAGCATGAAGACGGTCCTTACTCTGGACCCGTTCGACTACGTCGACCTTTGGCTTCGCCGGGAGCACAAGGACGAAGCGCTGCACTATTGGCGCCAAGCGAGAAACATTCATCGTGCAGCTGGCGGATTGCCGATCGAATCCGCCCCGCTTGTACTCTATTACTGTTTCATGAATGCCGCGAAAGCTCTTCTTTCCGCTAAAGGCATCGCATTCAATCCATACCACGGCGTCGGTGCACACCTTATTCGTGGCCCGAATAGCAGAATCATGCTTAGCAACGAGGGCATCGCGATTAAGCAGCAGGGCATTGTACCCGCTCTGATTTCCTATTTCGGTGAGGCCGAGCCATCCCCGCATCACAGCTTGGAAGACGTACTTTATAATTTGGTTTGCGTCCATAGAACCTATTGCCTAAGTTATGCAAACAAAAGGGAGCGCTTTATACCTTTGAAAACCGCTGCCTTTCTCCGTGACCCCCGCATCAGGTGAAGTGCGACTTCAGGCAGAGTTCGTCGACAACATTGATTGGACGTTTTATCGGAAGCGTCTCCCTGTTGAAGTAGTAGCGCTCCCGGGGAGTACACCGGCTATTCAATCGGTCGCTTCGACAACTTGGGCGACGGCGAACTCGCCTACAAATGCGGAACTGGATGCACTTTGTCAGCTGAACGCTTCGCTTCGTAGAGTGTTTCACTATATCAATGGCGCTCACACGCTCTGGTATCTAAAGACGACCGGGTCGTATGAAATCAACCGAATGCCGATCACTCTGACACTCTCGGCGATGCACCGACTTAGTGAGATCTGCCGCTATAAGCCATCTCAGTTACAGTCTTATCTCGACGGACAAAAAAACTGGCTACTCAGTGAGTTTGTCGCGATGACGCCGGCCCAGTTCCTCGACGAGATAGCAAGTGAGATGACGGGTCACCAAATCATGATCCCGAATGTGCGCTTGCCAAAGGCAGTCTCGTGGTCCGAGGGACTTGGGTCTGACGTGGGGACCGGCCAACAATGGCCTGAAGAGCACGCACATCTATACGATGGCGAAGCAGGAGCGCGGCGGGAAGACGGTCCGAGGCTTTTCAGGAAATGATCCGGTTCAACGAGGCCATCGACCAGATGCTCAGCGAATCGGTACGCCGGTATGCGGAACAGACGCGGCGCATCGGGGACCTTTTTGCCGGCGTGCTTGCACACGACCTGCGCTCACCCCTTGGCGCGATCCTGAACTCGGCGCAACTGCTGTTGCATGACGAAGGATTGTCTTCGACCAGCCTGAGAGCGGCGGCGAACGTACAACGTGGCTCAATGCGCATGAAAGAGATGATTGACGATCTCCTCGTTTTCACGCGCGGCCGGCTGGGTGACACGTTGCCGGTCAGTTTCAGTCCACAGGACATGGGGCGCATCTGCAGCGATGCGGTGGATGAGGTGCGCGCGTCTTACCCCAACGCGGTCATCCGGCTGCTTCTGGCGGGCGGCCTGCGAGGCACGTGGGATGGAACCCGTATCGGGCAACTGGTCGTCAACCTGCTGGTGAACGGCGTTCGCTATGGTTCAGGCGAGGTGGCCGTCGAAGCTGTCGGTGACGATGAACACGTCACGGTTATTGTCTCAAACGAAGGCAACCCGATACCGGAAAGAGCGCTGCCTACGCTGTTTGATCCGATGACACGGGCGAGCCTTCACAATCGGGAGGGGACTGCGGCGGGCATGGGGCTTGGCCTCTATATCTGCAGCTGCATTGCCACGGCGCATCACGGAAAATAGGCGTTCAATCGACGAAGCACGGAACGAGCTTCACCGTGCGCATCCCGAGGTCGCCATCAATCTCCCATTGATCTGCTTGGCGATAGTGAAATGATGCATCGGTCCCGATCGCATGGACCGGGCAGTCGGATGCGATACGGTTGGAAGGGAGGCGGACATGCGAATAGTGATCAGCTCGATATTTTTTTGATCGGCGCGAGTTGGATTAACGCCTACGCGGAAGTCGATCAGCGCTGCGTTTCCGTCCAGACGAGCACGTGCGATACCACATTGGCGCGATGCCAATGCGCCTCTTCCGGTCAGACGAACGAACCTGATAACGTGGCGGAACGACGGCGAAGATGCATGCAGGACTGCCAGGAGGCGTATCAGAAATGCGTGGCCGATGCGGCCCGATCCTGTTACCGATAGGCCAGCGAAGTGTCAGGCGGCTGCCTGCCATCGAGAAGCAGTCGTCAAACCGAGGCCGCTTCATGGCGGTGCGCCTGAGCGGCGTCACAGCATTGCCTAATCGGCAAAACGCTGGGAGCGATACGGGTCCAATAGGTTCACCGTCACGCCGTCAAGCAATTCGGTTGTGATGAACTGCGACAGTCCGGCCGCAAGACTGATGCCTGCGTTCGTTGTAATGGAAAGCACGCCGGGCAGTTCTTCGGAGCGGCTCACGACAGGCAGTCCGTCAGCGGGAATGACGCGACGCGTTTCGGTGACTTTCTCGACAACGGCGTCCTTCAAGCCCGGTAGCACTCGCGCGGCGACACGTACAAGCTCCCTCGGGTCAGGCGTGCTTGGATCGCCAACGGGCGAACCGGAGAAGTGCTTGGCGATGACCACACGACCGTCGATGCGCTGGATCGCGTGAACATGCGCGCCAAGAATGACCGAATCGAAGATCCGTGGCAACGGCGCGAGATGGACGACGCTTCCCGTGCTATGAATGAGCGGTGCCTTAAGCCCCGTGCCTTCGACGAGTTCCGGGTTCGCGATGCCGCCCGCGAAGATGAGAAAATCGGCCTCGCGCTTGCCACTTCCGCTCTGGATCTCGTAACCGCCCGCCGTCTTCGCGAAGCCTTGATACGCATCGTGTGGTGAGTATTGCGCCCCGTGTGCGACCGCGGCATCGAGCATCGTTGACGTCAGCTGCACCGGGGACATCATCCCTTCGTCGGGCGTGTAGAAAATGTCCGTCTCGGCCCCCGGTTCAAACCCCGGCTCAATCGCGCGTGCCTCGGCCGCGGTAACGCGGTACGTCGGGCTGCCCCAGCGCAGGCGCCGGTCCAGTTCAGCCGCGAGTTCCCGTGCCTCCTCGGTGTCGGGCTCGGCGCTTTGAAAGCAGCCTGACCAGCGAATCGGCAAACCGTCGATTTCGCGTAGCAGGTAACGCCAGCGCAGGTGCGACAGCCGATGCAGATTGAAGTAATGCTGCGCGCCAACTTCGCCAAGCGAGTCCGCATTGCGGAACTTCGTCTGATTCGTTATCCACGCGAATGATCCAGACGTGGCGCCTTTCGCGACTTCGTCCTTGTCGAGCACGGTGACGCGCGCGCCGCGTTTCGCGAAATCATAAGCGAGTGTGGTGCCGATGATGCCTGCGCCGATGATGACGACTTTAGGTGCCGAATTCATAGAGTGCCTCTTTGCATTGATGCAAGAAGTGTTGCCAAGGTGAGATTCTTAAGTCCGGGTTGCTGTGGCTGACCGGCGTCAGCGATGGCTACCCTGTCCTTGCCGCTCAGCTGCGAGCCTCTCTTCGCTGCAGAGAGTGTTCGCCGGCGCGCGCTTCCATGCTCGGAGCGTTCGCCGCGCCAAGCGACACGTTACGGGTCTCGGGAGCCATGCGAACGGATACGAGCAGGCCAATCAGGCTGATCCCGCCCGCGATAAGCAGACCAGTCGCGCTTCCAAAATGGACGAGTACCGTAGGAAGGAGAAACGTTCCTGCCGCGGCTCCAATGCGGCTTGCAGACATCGCGAGTCCCATACCGGTTGCACGAAGATCAGTCGGGAAAATCTCGTTCGGGTAGATGAATTGCAGCCCGGAACCGGCAGCTTCGGCCACCGTGAAGAGAATGAACAAACCGATCGCAACCATGGCAATGCTCGACATCGGCATCGCGAGAAGAAAGAGCGCGAGTGTTGCAAGAACGAAAGAGGCCAGACAAAGCGTGCGCCGGCCGACGCGGTTGACGACGAACATGCCGATCGCAGTTCCGATGATCGCAAACGAAATGATCACGAGCGAGCCGGCGAGTGGCTGAGTGACGCCGAGCGACTTCAACAGCATCGGTTGAAACGTCTTGATTGCGAATGAAGGCGCAATCTGACACATCCAGAAGAACGAGCAGAACACCAGCATGCGCCCATAGCCTCGCGAAAGCAGTTCGCGGATTTTGGACAGCCCGAGGCCACGCCCGGAGGTGCTGACGCGGGTTTCAGCAACGAGCGCATCAAAGTCAACCTGCGGCCCAAGGTGCTGTGCCACGATGCCACGAGCCGCCTCTACGCGTCCTGCGGAAATCAACCAGCGCGGCGACTCGGGGATGTTAAGGCGCAGCAACAGGAAAATTGCCGAAGGGATGGCAGCACTCGCAAGAATGTAGCGCCATACACCGCTTTCGCTACCGCTAACGATCAAGCCCGTTGCAAGGCTTAAGGTGTATCCGACCCAGAGCAAAAGCACGAGGCTCGCGAGCACCGGCCCGCGAAGCTTTCGAGGCAGGAATTCAGCTGCGAGCGCGGTCGCGATGGGATAGTCCGCGCCCAGCGCAACCCCCATGACGAAACGAAGGATAAAGAGCGTCGTCACGTCATGCACGAACAGGTGCGCGAGTGAGCAGATAACGAATACAGCGAGATTGAGCACATACATCTTCTGGCGGCCGAAGCGGTCAGTCATCGGTCCGAAAACCAGGCCGCCGACGAACATGCCGATGAGGCTCGACGCACCGATCAGACCGATCTGGAGCGCGCTCAGCGCGAGGTCCTTTGCAATGAACGGCAGCGCTACAACGATGATACCTAGCAGGTAGCCGTCACAGAACGGCCCCCCTGCCGCCACGAGGGCAATCCTCTTATGAAAGCGGCTTGTAGGTAAATCTTCTATGCCGACGAATGCCTTTGCCATATGTGCCTCCAAACGTTACCGAATCGGATGACGGAATTTGTTTTTCTATTCGACTAGGCTAAGGATTCGGCACAATATCGGTCAATGTCGGATTTTATTCACCAAATATCGAAGGATTCGATATGCTGTTCAGCGAGGAGATCAACACGTTCCTGGCGGTGGTCCGCTCGGGAAGTTTGCTTCAGGCGGCCGAGATCGTATCCACGACGCAATCGACAGTCTCGTATCGCATCCAGTCCCTCGAGCGCCGGATAGGACATCCGCTGTTGCGGCGCTCGAGGGGAGCGCGGGGCATATCGCTGACCTCTGAAGGTGAGCGTTTTCTCGACATTGCCGAGCGCTGGAAAATGCTCGAAGTTGAGGCTGAGCAACTTCAGGCCAATCAGGTGCGGCACCTTGCTGTCGGTTCGGTCGACGCCGTTGCAATCAACGTCCTTCCCCCGTTTGTCGCTGCGCTCTGTGATGAGACACCGCCCGTCCGATTACATATGGAAAGTTCACGCTATTTCCAGCTCGCTAACCGCGTTGCTTCTGGTCACCTCGACGTAGCCTTCACACTGACCCCATCGGAACACGTCGATCTTGTTTCAGGAAAGATCCGAGACTACCCGATGCTTGTGGTCTATTCCGCGTCGGGTATGGCCCCGTTGCCCGAAGCTCTCGACATGACGGATCTCGATCCATCTAGAGAAATTCATCTGCCGTGGTCGCCTCAGTTCGATCTATGGCGCGTTCGGCGCGGGTTTTCGCGGTACGTAAATTGGGTCGAGAAAGCACACATGCTGGCGCCGATGCTGAGAAACGGAGCTTGGGCCATTGTTCCCAGTTTTTTAACGATGCCATTGGCCAAGGAAACCGGATGCACGATCCATCGGATCGCTTTAAATCCGCCCGATCCACTTTCTCTTTTTATGATTTTGCGCAAACAGAGTAGCGATGCCACTGCACGACAGCGGCAACTCATCGGGATGGGGCTTGCCGCCCTCAAATGACGTGACGCGGCAATAGAAGGATAGGCCGACGAAGATGTACACCGGGCCTGACTAACTGACGTTCGCGATGGTGCGACAGAAGCGCGGCGCTGGCCAATCGTGTCCCCACCGCCCCTGGTGTCTCCAACGCTCACTGAGCGACGATTGGCCAATGACCGGTGTGTCTTGCAAGCAGCCATGCGCCGTCGTACCTTGAGTGACCGGAGACACCGGTCTATCGGCGTTTGGATTCGTTGCCGTGATTAACGGGCGGCCGTTGACAACGACCGCTGTAGCTGCGGGGCACGTCATGGTTCGGTATCTTTCGAGAGGCGGCACGGAGAACGGTGATACCACTTGCAACAAAGCGTCGTACCCAGGCAGATCGAACCGCACTAGCGAGGGCGACCTTTGTGCAGTCCGCGGTTGCTCTGCTCAGTGAGCAGAAGCGGGCTTTGACCATGCTCCTGCCGTTCCTGCTCTCGACGATGCGCGGCATTTTTCTCGACACTTTTTTCGCTGGACACGAGGCTGAATGGCTGGACCGCCAGCTCGAACGGCTCATTCACGCACTCGATGAAGAAATGCGTGCCTTGCCGGATATGCTGCCCGCGGGCCGATGAACATACCCCGACTGATCCCTTTCCAGTAATAGGGAGTTCGTATGAATCACCCTTGTTACGCCGCGGACCATAACCGTTCGGAAGCGTCGACAGCGGGTTCCAAGAGTCTCGTGCTCGAGGCCGTGAGCAAGCGCTTTGGCAATGCGCGTGCGCTCGACACCGTTACGCTGCATGTCGAGCCCGGCGAACTCGTGTCGCTCCTCGGTCCTTCCGGCTGCGGCAAGACGACGACTCTGTGTTTGATCGCCGGCTTCGATTTTCCTGATACGGGAACCGTGCATATCGGCGGGGTGGACGTGTCGGCACTCCCGCCTAACAAGCGCGGGCTCGGTATGGTGTTTCAGAACTACAGCTTGTTCCCGCACATGACGGTCGGCGAGAACATTGGCTTCGGCCTGCGCATGGCAGGCGCGAAGAAGGCGGAACGTCAAACGGTGAAAGAAACGCGCAGGTTGCCTTTCCGTCCCCGGTGTTTTCGCAGAGCGCATCCCATTCGTGACGATCAGGACGAGGCAAGTAGTTCGCCGCCGCGTACAGCCGCGGGCTTGCAAAGAACACGCGTCCGCGGTCAGAGCCGCGCGGTGCCTGAGTATTCAACGACACCTCCTTCCAGCGATCGTGCGGCGGCATCTCTGAACCGCCGGGCGACTGCGAAAAAACTGCGCGCTGTGCCAGCCAGCGCGCGAATCGAAGTTCAACCTACAGCGGCACCTTCCAGGACCCGACGAAAGGCCGCTGTCGCCAGGTTAAGGCAACTGAGCAAAGCGGACTGTCAGGCATTGTCGCGGCCGCTTGCACTTGTTTGTTCGCCCCATGGCCAACCGCTGCTTCGACGTTAGATGGCAAGAGGGCGCTCGCGGCCAGGCTCGCGTGGATCGAAGGCGCCAGCGGCAAGAAAAGCGGTGGGCCCAGACGATCTCTTTGCCATGACGTCGCACCGCAGTGTACCCACGGCATTGTTATCGGGTTGAGGCTGTGATCGATGTCGATGAGCTTTAACGACTTGATGAGAGATCGAGATAATCGTTTTGGGATTTTAGGCGTAGCCACCGTCGAGGTCTCGTCGGCGCTGCTTTCGTTGTGGAAAGTCGTCGCCCGTGGGGATGATGATAGAAGAGTGGGCGCTATATGGTACTGCCCGGCGACGGGGGCAGGAGACATCCTGATCTGGTGGGAAGGGCAGGTTGCGCAGAGAATGAATTCGACAATCACGCGATATCCGTCGGTTGCCGACATTGGTAGACTTGCACGGATGTCGGAGCTTCGGGATGCGATCTGCGATTCGCTGCTACAGGGCCATGCGCTGGCGAGAGGGTTTCTTGGACCATTGCCCTGTGTCGCCTTTGGGCGGCACGGAGCAGGAGAGCTGACTTGAACGGTTATGTCGGTATAGGTTCGGGAAGACAGACCTTGATTGCGGTGCCAGTTCCGGGTGAACTGACAATATCGATCTGGCCACCCAGCATCAGGACGCGCTCTTCCATTCCTGCCAGTCCGAAAGATTTTTTTCTGGTTGCCATTACGTCGAATCCTTTACCGTCGTCACGGACTTCTAGCTGCCAGGCACCGGCTACTTGTTCCAGTGTGATGAGCACATGGCTGGCTTCCGCGTGGCGGGCGATATTGGTCAGTGCCTCTTGGGCTACACGAAACAGCACAATTGCGCGATCTTCGCTGACGACGATGTTTTCATCTTGCACGCGCAGCCGACATACCGTGCGGTTATTGCGGTTGAACCCGGCAGCGAGCCATTCCAGCGCTGCCACAATGCCCGTGTCCAATGCTGCCGGACGGAGCGACGCGATAACACTCCTGACAACCTGCATGGTGTCGTCCACGAGGGCGATGAGTGCCTGGGACTGTTCGGCTAGCTCCGGGCTGTCCTTGCCGAGCCGCATGCGCAATACCGACGTCTTCAGGCGAAGCGCGGTGAGATGTTGTCCAAGTTCGTCGTGCAATTCGCGCGCAATGTGTTTGCGTTCTTCCTCGCGTGCAGTCTCGCGACGGGAAGTGAGTTCCCGAAGCATCTCGTAGGACTCGCGAAGGCGGTGCTCCGCCTCCTTGCGCTCGCTCAGATCGACCACGAAAGCGACGCCTTCTTTCCCACTGGCATCGAAAGCGACCCTGCCGACCATGACGGGAACACGGGTGCCGTTCTTTCTGAGGTACTCCTTCTCAGCAGGCTCTATATGCCCCGTTTGCGCGATCTGCAACAAGGCCAGTTCGGTGCTTTCACGCCATTCCGGCGGCGTCAGGTCCCGCCAGCGTATGCGACCTGAGACAAGATCCTCGCGCTCGTATCCCACCATCCGCAGAAATGCGTCATTGGCCTCGAGAATGTCGCCATCGGCATTCCACACGATGATGCCGACAATGTTGGCGTCGACAAGCCGCCGGATCCTGGCTTCACGTTCCGCGAGGTCGCGGTACAGGCGGGTGTTTTCAAGCGAAGTCGCCGCCTGTGAAGCGAGCAAACGGAGCACCGCAATCCGGGCGGGCGCGAATGCTCGGGTGGTCAGATTATTTTCGAGGTAGAGCGCGCCAATGAGCTTGGCCTGATTCATCAGGGGCAGGCACAGAATCGATCGGGTCTGGTGCTGCCGAATGTACGGGTCCACGGCAAACGCGGGCTCGTCCGCGGCATCATCGAGGATGACACTCTCCCTCGTGCGCAGGACATGAAATAGCACCGACTCGGGCAGCAACACCCCGCTGACTGGCACGTCTTGCAACTGCACACCCGGCGTCTCACTGCCCGTCGTGGCTTCAGCTGCGATCCGTTGTTCCCCACCGTCCGGAAGAATCAGCAAGCCACGGTCGGCGCCGGCCTGTTCAATCGCGGTACGCATGACCATATTAATTAGCTTTTCCAGCACGATCTCGCCCGAGATTGCCTGCGATACCTTGATCACGGTCGCAAGGTCGAGGTGTTCGACGGGCGCCCCGATGGTACTGGTTGGCCCAGGCGCTCGACCTCCCTCCCTGAGATGCGGATAGTTCTCCTCAAGTTGCCGCACCTTGCCGTCAGCGCCCCAACGTCTATAGCCTTGTCGTGCGTCCTGCAAATACACGCGGGCAATCTTTTCGAAACCGCGCGCCGTGTAGAAACGGGACGCGAGTTCATTGGCAAGCGCCTCGTTGTGCACGAAGCCGTTTGCACGCGCCCAACGGATGGCGTCTTCATAAAGGCGCATCGCGTCACCATCACGGTTCTTCAGGCGGGCCATTTCGGCCCCGACCAGGGCCTCGCGGTTCCCGAAATTCTCCGGGCAATTCGTCGCCCATATCTGCAGTTGCCGATGGTGTGTTGCCACAGCGTCCAGATGCTGCTGTCGTTCCCAGGCGGGCGCCGAGTCGCAATGGGCGGCCTGGGCCAGCGCGCCGTAGAAGTGATACTCGCATTCCTCATAGTGCGACGATGAGGACCATAACAGCGGTTGCGCCTTCGCTGCAGCCTCTATGGCTGCAGCATAGTCGCCGGCGAGATAGCGTACCTGCAATTTTCGGATCCAGTACCAGCATGCAGCGGTCGCAAGCGCCGGATTGCCAGACAAACGTTGCTCGATTTGCAGCTCGTTGAACCCATTGTCATCAAGGCAACCGAATTTCAGTGTGAGACCGCGGAGCGTCCGGATCAGCGCAATTTGCGTCGTGATGTTGTCAACGACCAGGCCAAACCTCGCCTTGCGGGAAAACATCAAACCCTGTTCGGCCTCGCGTTGCACTTCGTTCAACGGCTCGCCGGCGAAGAGCAGGTTCGAACCAATATGGCAGCATGTGTATGCTGCAGAGGGAAGATCTCCCATCCGGTTCGCGGCTTCGAAGGCGCGGTCCAGCACTTCTCGGCTTATACGGACTTGTTTCGTCCAGCGCGCGACATAAAGCGCGTAGCAAAGATACGTCACTGCCTCGAAGCGTTTGAGTCCGCGGTTTTCGACCAGATCGAAGCCCAACTGGCCAAACTCGAATCCGGCCTGATAGTCGCGAAATCGCGGTCCGGCGATCCTGGGAAACATGGCATAGGCGAAACATGAAGCATCGCAGTTGCCACGCTCGAGGCTGAGGCTGACGGCTTTGCATATCGTCAGGGAAGCCAGATTGGCATCGGTAAACCACGCTGGCCTCAAGAGCTTGCTTAGAACATCAGCGGTCGCTAGCGACGCAGGATCTGTCATCAGTGGCATATCGATGATGTCTCCGATACGCCTGCCTGCAAGGTGTGACCGGATGCGTTCGTATTCCCGCTGCACGTCGATCTCTTTCGGATGCGGTGACCATGTAATGCCGGCGCTCCGAAGGTGATCGAGACAGACATCGACTGCGCGACCACTCTGGTCGAGCGTAAGGTAAACATCCATTTGCAGGCACGTGACGAGCGCCTGTTCAACCGTTGTCGTCGCGCGGTTCGATAGTGTCGCCAATCGCGTTTCGGCGGCCGACAAGCGCCCTGTCAGGAATTCGCACTCGGCCCGATTCAACTCCAGTGCGAAGAACAATTCACGCCCACGCTTGCCGCCGTCGTCATTCACGAGCTCCGCGCCGGTGGCCAGGTACGTGAGCGCTGATGCATAGGCAGTCGACGCTTTCGCGCGTCTTCCGGCGATCAGGTTGAATTCGGCCAACTGCTCCTTTTCCTCCTGCGACGTCACCAGCCCTGTGCCACGGTTGAGCTGATTGACGACCTCGAAAATGGTCTCCTCCCGCTGCGCGGGAGGCGTCTGCGCTGCGAGCAGCCGCCCGATACGCAGATGGGCCTCGGCACGCAAATTTTCCGGAATCAGCGACCAGGCGGCCTCCTGCACCCGGTCGTGCACGAACCTGTAGCCGCCGTCCCGATGCTCGACCAGTTCCAGGTCGACTGCCGGCTGCAACAACGCTTGAACGTCCTGCGTCGAATTCTCTAATGTGATTGACAGAATCCCGACCGTCGCCGTATTTCCGACACAGGCGAGCTGTTGCAGCGCCCGCCGCGTGTCGACGGGCAGGCGGGCCAGCTTTGCAACCATCAGGTCGGCCACGTTGTGGGTGTAGCCCTTGCCATGAATATTGGGCAAATCCCAGGACCAGCAAGCCGCGTCGTGACCAAAGCTGAGCAAGTTCTCGTCAGCGAGCGCGTGCAGAAATTGAATGACGAAGAATGGATTGCCGGCGGTTTTTTCGTGCACGAGCTGTGCGAGCGGCGAGGCGCGTTGCGGTTCGGCGTGAAGCGCTTCCGCAACCAGTTGCCCGACGTGCTGGCGCGCAAGAGGCGCAAGCGCGATTTCATCGACCCTGACGCCCGTTTTCCTGATTGTCTGAAGTTTGCGCATCAATGGATGGCCAGCGTCGACCTCGTTGTTGCGATACGCGCCAATCAGCAACAGGTATTGCAGATCCGGACCCGTCAGGAGATCTTCGAACAGGTCGAGCGTCGCGGCGTCGAGCCACTGCAGATCGTCGAGAAACAGCGCCAGGGGATGTTCCCGTCGGGCAAAGACGCCGATGAAGCGCCGGAAAACGAGCTGGAAACGGCGTTGCGCCTGATGCGGTTCGAGTTCTGGGACGGGTGGCGGATCACCGATGATGAGCTTCAGCTCTGGGATCAGATCGGTGACGAGCCGCGCATTCGGTCCCAGTGTCGTGATCAATGCGTCGCGCCAGAGCGCCAGCTCCGCGTCGCGCTTGCCGAGAAGCGGCCGCACCAGGCTCTGAAAGGCCTGTACCAGTGTCGAATAGGGTATGTCGCGCTTGTACTGGTCGAACTTGCCCGACGCGAAGAGCCCCCGCGGCAGCACCAGCACCTTGTGCAGTTCATTGACGACGGCGGACTTGCCGATGCCGGAATAGCCCGACACTAGCACCAGTTCAGGCGTGCCGCTCATGACGACGCGGTCGAACGCGGCAACCATGGCTCCGACCTCGCGCTCCCGCCCGTAGAGCTTCTCGGGGATCAGCAGCCGGTCAGGCGTGTCGTGTTCGCCCAGCGGGAAGGCATCGATGTGGCTCTGGCTTTGCCATTCGGTCAGGCAGCGCCGCAGATCCCGATCGACGCCCGCCGCCGTCTGGTAGCGCTCCTCGGGAGTCTTGGCGAGCAGCTTCATGACGAGTTCCGAGACAGCAGGCGGAACCGTCTCTACCCGCGCGCTGGGCGGCACCGGCTTGCGTGCGACATGGCAATGCACCCATTCCATCGGATCGGCAGCCGTGAACGGCAGGGTACCCGTGAGCATCTGGTAGAGCGTGACCCCGAATGCATAGAGATCGCTGCGCGAATCGATCGAGCGATTCATCCGCCCGGTCTGCTCGGGCGCCATGTAGGCGAGGGTGCCGGCGATCGTTTCCGGCGGCTCCGGCAATTGCCGCTCGCGTGGCAGTCGCGAAGCGATGCCAAAGCCAGTGAGCCGCACGTGGCCGTCCGCGCAGTGCACCAGAATATGAGCGGGCTTGAGGTCCTTATGGACAAAGCCGCGCTGATGGAGCTTGCCCAGCGCCGCGGCAATGTCCGCGGCGAGGCACAAGGCACGTTCCAGCTCGACAGGTGCGCCGACCAGCCGCTCGAGCGGCTCGCCGCCTGGGTCCTCGAGCACCAGCAGCATTCGCCCTTCGGCGCGCACCAGCTCCTTGGGCAGCACCGCCCACGCGCCATCGAGCTGATCCTTCAGCGCGAATTCGTGAGCGAGGCGATCGAGGCTGGCGGGTGAGGGATGTTCGGCGGCGGCGCGCACTATCAACATGCTGTCGCTGCTGCCTGGGGGGCGAACCCGGAAGAAGACGCGCTCACCATCCTCGCACAGTATCTGAAGGCTGCTACATGCTTCGAAACTGTGTTTAACGTTCATCGCCGTACTTCGCCGTCAAGGGCTTCTGCCTGTCATTGTATTTGAAACGGGGCTTCGCCAGTTCATCTGCCTGAACTGTATGAAATGCAAGGTGTCGACGCGGAGCTGGGCAAGCAGCAACGCGTATGGCAGCACGCATCATTGTCAAGATTCACACCCAACGCATCCCGACGACATTGTGACCGCGTAGGTGGGCGCGCCAACAAGGCCTCACCTGTCTGCGTCCTTCGGCTCGCTCCGGCACGGCCAACAGGGTTTCGGCGAAAGTCCTCCGTAGCTCCGGAGGTGGGCTCAGTACACGATAGCGACTTCGCCGACCCGACAAACCTTGACAGTCCGTCATGGATGCAGCACTTAAACATGCAAGATGTCCTGACACTGGACTCAGGTAACCGGCAAAGAGTGATGGCAAGCGTCAACAGGTTGAGGGTGTTAGCCGGAGGTAACGGCTGCCAAACACAAACCTGGGTCCGTCGGGATGCGGTCAATGAACCGCCCCGGGTTTTCCGGAGGCTCCAACTCTTGAGAGAACGGAGCTATGGAAAACACGAACAAGAAGACGCCGAAGTATTCGCCGGAGGTCCGGGAGCGAGCAGGACGGATGGTGTTTGAGCACCGGTCGGAATACGACACGCAGTGGGAAGCGATCGAGTCGATTGCATCGAAAGTGGGCTGCTCGCGTGAGACGCTGAGAAACTGGGTGCGGCAGGAAGAGCGCAACCGCAGTCTGCGAGCGGGGCCGACAACGGCGGACCAGCAGCGCATCAAGGATCTGGAGCGGGAGATCAGGGAACTGCGACAGGTCAACGAGATTCTGCGCAAGGCGTCMGCWTATTTYGCRCAGGCGGAGCTCGACCGCCGACYGAARTGATGATCACGTTYATYGAYGATCACCGGCMSSTCTACGGGGTCGAGCCGATCTGCARGGTGCTGCCGATCGCMCCGTCGACGTATTACACGCACACGGCAAGACGCACCGATTCGGGCCGTCTGCCGGCACGGGCCAGACGCGATGCAGCACTGTGCGAGCAGATTCGGCGGGTGTGGAAAGAGAACTTCAGTGTGTACGGGGCACGCAAAGTATGGCGCCAGTTGCAGCGCGAGGGCATCCGGGTTGCCAGATGTACGATCGAACGACTGATGAAGAATCTCGGCCTGCAGGGAGTAAGGCGCGGCAAGCCGATCAGGACGACTATCAGCGATGGCTCGCCGCCGTGCCCGCTGGATCGCGTGCGGCGCCAGTTCAAGGCCGAACGTCCCAACGCGCTGTGGGTTTCGGACTTCACCTACGTTTCGACCTGGCAGGGTTTCGTCTATGTCGCATTCGTCGTCGATGTGTTCGCCCGCTACATCGTTGGCTGGCGCGTTTCGGCCTCGGCTCGCACGGACTTCGTACTGGACGCACTGGAGCAGGCGCTCTACGCACGCCGACCCGGACAGGAAGGTGATCGGTTGATTCACCATTCCGACCGCGGCGTCCAATACGTTTCTATTCGCTACGCGGAGCGCCTGGCAGAGGCCGGTATCGAACCGTCGGTGGGCAGTTACGCATGGCCGCGTGCTTGGTTCAGAGAAAGTTCCGGCAGTTCACCTATGGCTAATGCAGCGGCTGCCTGGCCCATCACGCTCGAAAGGGATACACCGGCGCCGTTATAACCGAGACAATAGACGGCCGCGTTACCGTCGCGACCAATGTGCGGAAGTTGATTCACGGTCATGCCCACATTGCCCGACCATTCGAATTCGATGCGTGCCGACGCCAGTTGTGGAAAGGTCGCCGCCAAGGCAGGACGCAACGCAGCGAATTCATGCGAACTCTCCTTGCCGAGCACGCCTCGTCCACCGAAAAGCACGCGACCGTCCGCCTTTCTGAACCACTTCATCATTCGTCTCGTCTCGTTGTAGGCACGCTGGCCCTTTAGCAACGAGTCGAAGAGTGCGGGGGGCAGCTTTTCGGTTTGCAATCGCCGCCGTTCTGAAGGGAATCATCAATTTCGCGTAGCGCGAAGTGGCCTCCGTCAAGTGACCGTACGCGTCTGTGGCCACGATTACGCGTTTTGCCCGAACCATGCCGCCGGGAGCGTGGAGTATCGCTTCATTTTTGGTTCGCTCGATACGACTCACCGGTGTGTTTTCGAATATCGGCACGCCCCGCCCCTTAAGACCTCCGGCTAAGCCCCGAGCATTCTTTGCGACGAAGTGACCTCCGCACTGGATACTGTAGTTGGCGCGGCGATTCTTGACCTGCTCGTGGAACTGCGGCGAGAACTGGGCATGTCATATATGTTCATCAGCCACGATATTTCGACAGTTCGAGCGATCTGCGACGACGTCATGGTGCTCTATGCCGGCCAATGCGTTGAAGCGGGGCAGCGCGATGTACTCGCCGCGCCACCGCACCACCCCTACACAGGGCTACTCGTCGATTCGGTGCCGGCGCTGCGCCCAGGCTGGCTCGACTCACGGCGCGCACTGACGGGCACCGCGTTGCCGTCGATGGGCCCCGCCAGTGAGTCCACTGAGCTGTGCGGTTTTCGTGGACGTTGTCATGTCCGCATCGACGGCAAGTGCAACGTGACGCCGCCCTCTGCCCGGCAGCTGCCCTCGGGTGCCGTGATCCTTTGCCACCGCTCTGCCGCGGAACTCGAACGCGCGCAGAAAACCGAGCCGGTGACGGCATGAGCACGCGTGCCGCATGCGCGGCGGAGAGCGAGCGCACCACCCGGAATGCGTGGATGAACGCCCCGTCGACGTCGCCTGAGGCGGCAAAGTTGCTGTTCGGGCCTCTGAAGGCGGGATACGGATTTCGAATCCGGCGAGAGCCGTCGTCCGCGAGCTTCGCCCGCAGGATGTGCTGTTAGGGATTTCAGGACAACTGGATTGTGTTTTTTTACTGCTCAAATCAGTGACTGCGAGACTTTTAGCACTGGTTAAATACTCGATAAGGGAGGCCTAGTAGGACAGGCCTCGACCTTAGCCGTTTAACAAACTTTTCAACGATAAGACTCTTCCATGATCGACTTCGCTGGGCAAGTACATTGAATTTCCTGATTGATCATTTGCCTCGAGGCTCGCGTGGCCAGCAGCTCAATACTGCATTCCCTTCCTTCAGTCGTTAATTGCGCAATGCGCAGGAGCAAAAATGACCGCGGCCTTTGTGCTGCACCGCGCCGACGGTGCACCACTTTCAACCTCTTTCCGCAGGGCGGCGTTCGGAACTGACGACCCTTTTGGCCGAAATCGCGAAATCGCGTGGGAGGGACCCGACTCGATGATCGCAGGTCGGGCCAGCTTCATTGGTGAGCTCCGCGTCCCGAGTTTCCCCCACATTGAAACGATTGTCGTAGTGGACGGACAGCTCACTCTCGAAACGGTCGGGAAGCCGCCGTTGGCGCTCGGTCCAGGAGCGGGCGCCGTCGTCGGTTGCGGTACCGCGCTTCGCATGAGCGCGGAATCCCGCACGCGTTTTGTGTTCTGCGCCGCCGCTTGCAAGCGGCCGACGAAGACCGGGCTCACCCCGTTACGCGCCGACGCCGATTTCAAGCCAACGGCAACCCTGCCGGCGGAGGTGCTGCTGGGGCCGGCTCCCGAATGTCGCAGCGACAATGTCTTCACCGAGGACGACGTCGAGTACAAGGCAGGTACGTGGGATTCGACGCCGTATCACCGGATCATTCGCCCTCATCGCCTGAACGAGTTTATGCATCTTCTGGCCGGCAGCGTGCGGTTCGCCGCGCCTGACGGCAGCGTGCTCTCGCTCGGCGTGGGCGATGCACTGTTCGTGCCCAAGGGGGCGCCGATTGGATGGGAAAGCAGCGAGCGCGTGGCGAAGTACTACGTTGTTCAAACCGTCCAGGATTCAAGCGAACGAGGTTAATTATGTCCCCTCCGCTGAACCAAATCCAAACCTCACCGACGTTACCGGCCGCTGCCGACGTGGTCGTGATCGGAGGCGGCATCATCGGCGTATTTGCCGCTTATTACCTCGCCCGGCGCGGCGTGTCCGTCGCTCTCGTCGAGAAGGGAA
>NZ_WHNP01000107.1 GCF_009362735.1 Paraburkholderia franconis
CAACCGCACGCGCAAACCATCCACTTCGCAAGCGAGAAAGTCTGCTTTGACCACGCCGAAGCCGTCCGTGACCGTGAAATCGGCACGGAAAGGCAAGGTCGCGACGCCGACCGCGAAGTCCGGCCCCGCCGCCATGAAAAAGCCCAGGGGCAACACCGATCCCGGCACGTCGAAGACGAACCGTTCGGTCGCGTCTCAAAAGCCCGTTGCACGTCCGCGTACTACGTCGAAATCCGCGAAACGCCGCGGGTGATCTTTTGTCCCGCGTTTCACCGCTTGAGCCGGCGACCTGTTTCGCGCTTACATCGTGTCGAGATTAAGATGAGATGTGGCGGATTTTTGAATCCTGCCGACTCTCTGATTGAGTGGGACTACGGTGTCGCGATTTCGCCGGCGACGGCCAGGCGCTACCTCAAGGCGCGGATCACGAGTGCGCAGAAACTCAATATAGGCGAATATCCATAGGTATCCTACATTTTAGGCACGCTTGCGCATCGACCGACAATCAAAGGTCGTCAATTTCGGGGATAGGGCCCGGCAGCAGCTGCATGCAAGAGTTGCAGGTCCCGGACCCTTGCATAATGCGGCCGGGGGAGAATATGGCTTGATGCTGGCGAGGGATGTCGCGTCAACCGATTGGGTCCCGTTTGGTAATGCCAACAGCAGTGCCCGATCAGTAGCCGCCCAGCAGACGGTCAAGCGCTGCAGTGATCTTGTCCCGATGCTCCCGCAATGAGCCGATCGACGGGCCAAGCTCGTTTAACGGAACAGATGCAATGAACGCCGGGTGCATCAGGCATTTGACGCCAGCGATCTCGAAGGACGGCGTGAAATCTGCTGGCAGTTTGCCGGGAGGGAAAGAGTCCGCACGAATCAGCGGGACAACAACCCGAATTGTCAGGCCATCGAGAAAGTCGCTCTGCACGTCGACAAGGTACGGCGTATTCGCCTTGCTTTTACCGGGGTTGGCATAAACTTCAAATCGCGCCATCAAAACATCCGGTATTCAGCGAGTGGAAGGCCATTCTGTTCGACCCAGTCGTTGGTGTTCTTAATGAACTCCGCGTTCTCCTGCGCCCAGCGCCGACCTTCCTCGGCCTTGATTGCGTCGCGCAAAGCCTGCTCGCACGCACGTGAGAAGTTGATGCCCAGTTCCTTCGCCCGCTCATAAACGTCAACAGGCAGCGTGACATTGGTCGCCTTACGTGACACGGCGGCAGTTGCATGTGCCATGTGAGCCTCCATGTGGATGAATATGCGCATATCTACCCACATTCTACACATTATCAATGGCTTCCGCTGCGTCAGTTCTGTCTTAGGCGACGATAATTCGACATAAAAACCGCCCCATCAGGCAATCGGCTCCGTCGTCATCGCGCGCGTGAGTCCATGCATCGGCCGCCGCATCGCGACGTCGAACGGATTCACCTGTGGGCCGATGAGGTCCGCTTGTCGCCTGAGCAGTTCGACGACCATCGGCAAACGGTCCTCGCCCAGCCGCGCCGACAACGTGCCGACACTGAGCGCCGCCACCGCGCAACCCGTCCGGTCGATGATTGGCACAGCGACCCCTGCCATACCTTCGAGCACGCCGCTGTTGCGCCCGGCGTAGCCTAGCCGCCGCACGCGTTCGATCTCCGTGCGCAAATAGACTTCGTCGAGCACGCCATAGCTTCGGAGCCTTGGGACGTTGAAGCGGATGATCTCCTCGCGCTCCGCTTCAGGGAGAAACGCGAGTATCGCAAGACTGCCCTGGCCGACGCCCAATGCGATGCGCCCGCCGATATCACCTGTGAACGAGCGGATCGGAAACGGTCCTTCGCACATGTCGAGACACACAGCATCGAAGCTGCTTTTGACGAGCAGAAAGATCGTATCGCCGAGGCTTGCGCACAACCGCAGCAGCGCGGGCCGGCAGAGCGCGCGCATGCCGCTCGGATTGCCCGCCTGCGCAGCGAGCGCAAAGAAGTCGACGCTGAGCCGATAGAGCTTCGTGTTCTGATCCTGTTCGACGACGCCTTCCGCGATCAGCGCATGCAGAATGCGATGCACGGTCGCCTGCGTGAGCCCGACGGCCTTCGCGATGCGCGTCACGCGGCCGCCTTCGGGTTGACTCTCGCCCAGCGCGCGGATAACGGCAAACGCGCGTTGCAGCATGCCTGCACCGGGCATGTCGGGCTGCGCGGCGTCTCGGTCGTTCGAAGGTTCCATCAGCAATCTCGATTGGTATTCCATTGAGCGGAATACTAGCCGATGCGCCGCTTGAAAACAATCAGGGTCCGCGCTTGCACACATTCAACCCGGTTTCAGTAATTTCACTGACCGCACACAGCGAAATACGCAGCACACGCAGAGGACCAGATATTTCACCAAATGGAATAATATGGCATTATATATCGCTACACGGAATTTGATGTTGACGCAGCGAAATTTGGCTGGCTAGAGTCGGTACCACAGACACCCGTCGATTCAACCGGCGCGCTCGCACCAAAAGGGCCAGACCATGTCGTTCCTCACGTTGACTGACGTTTCGAAGTCGTTCGGCGACCTGCATGCCGTCGCGGGCATCAACCTGTCGGTGGAAAAGGGCGAGTTCGTCTCGCTGCTCGGTCCGTCGGGCTGCGGCAAGACGACGACGCTGCAGATGATCGCGGGCTTCATCGAAACGACGCGCGGCCGCATCACGCTTGACGGCCGCGACATCACGCACACGAAGCCGAACAGGCGCGGCCTGGGCATCGTCTTTCAAAGCTACGCGCTGTTTCCGCACATGAGCGTCGCGCAGAACGTGAGCTTTGGACTGGAAATGCGCGGGGTCGACAAGACCGAGCGCAACGAGCGCATATGCGAAGCGCTTGCGCTGGTTCGGCTCGATACGCTCGCTCATCGTTTCCCGCGCGAGTTGTCGGGCGGGCAGCGGCAACGCGTCGCGATTGCGCGCGCGATCGTGATTGCGCCGCCCGTTCTGCTGCTCGACGAACCGATGTCGAATCTCGACGCGAAGCTCAGGGAAGACATGCAGTTCGAGCTGCGCGCGATCCAGCGCAAGATCGGCACGACGACGATCATGGTCACGCACGATCAGTCGGAAGCGCTGTCGATCAGCGATCGCGTCGTCGTGATGGAAGCAGGGCGCATCACGCAGACGGATACGCCATATCGTGCATACGAACGGCCCGAAAACCGTTTCGTCTCGCAGTTCATCGGCAAGGCAAACATGCTTGCGGGCACCGTCGTTGCCCGCGACGGCGACGCGATCCGCATCGACTGCGGGCACGATCTCGCGCAGACGGGCAGCATCGCACAACTGTCTTCGCAAGGGCAAGGACATGCGCATGCGATCGATGTCGGCGATTCCGTCACGCTGTGCATCCGCCCCGAAAAGCTGCGCCTGTGCGTGCCCGGCGAAGGACGTCTATCGGGCAAGGTGACGAGCCGCTTTTTTCTCGGCAGTCAGTGGCTTTACCGGCTCGACAGTCGCGTCGGCGAAATGCTCGTGTGCTGCCAGAACGAGGGCAACGAGCCGTTTTCGGAAGGCGCGCAAGTGGGTATCGACTGGCATACCGATTCGCTGCGCCTGATCGCGGAGGAGCGTGCTCATGGATAGCACGCTGCCCGCAACGCAAGGCACGAGCGCCCGTGCGCCGCGCGCCCCGTGGCACGCATTCGTGCCGCTCTGGCTGATGAGCGCGCCCGCGCTTGTACTGTTCGCCACGCTCGTGCTCGTGCCGCTCGCGATGACATTCGCGCTGACCTTCTATCACTTCGATCCCGCAATCGGCCCGATTGCTGCATTCGACTTTCACAACTACGTCGAAGTGCTCGGCTCGTCATACTTCCATACGATCTTCCTGCGCACCTTCGGCATCGCGCTGCTGACGACGGTGCTGTGCGTCGCCATCGGCACGCCCGAAGCATATGTGCTGTCGCGCATGCGCGATCCGTGGCGCTCGATCTTCCTGCTGGTCATTCTGGCTCCGCTGCTGGTGTCGGTCGTCGTGCGCGCGTTCGGCTGGAGCATGCTGCTGAACATGAACGGCCTCGTGAACCAGGCGTTCGCGCTGCTCGGGCTTGGACCGTACAAGCTCGAATACACGACGTCCGCGATCGTCATCGCGCTGGTGCATGTGATGTTGCCGTTCATGGTGATCCCCGTGTGGACCGCGCTGCAACGGCTCGATCCGCAGACGGAGAACGCGGCGCTTTCGCTGATGGCATCGCCCGCGACGACGCTGCGCCGAATCGTGCTGCCGCAACTGATGCCCGGCATCCTGTCGGGCAGCCTGATGGTGTTCGGGCTTTCGGCGAGCGCATTCGCGATCCCGGGCCTGCTCGGCGGACGCCGCCTGAAAGTCGCGGCCACGGCCGTCTATGACCAGTTCCTGAGTTCGATGAACTGGCCGCTTGGCGCGACGATCGCAGTACTGCTGCTGATCGCGAACCTCGTCGTGATGCTCACCTACTACCGCGTGCTCGAACGGCGCTACGCCCGCAGCATGGGCTGACGCGACGACGCAAGCAAACATACCGGCGAATCATCATGCGCAAGAACGGCCCTATCGCACTCGCGTTCCACACACTCGTGATTCTTTTCGTGCTCGCGCCTCTCGCGATCGTCGTGCTCGTTGCGTTCACGCCCGACGAAACGCTGACGCTGCCGACGCACGGATTCTCGCTGCGCTGGTTTCGCGCGATTCTCGATTATCCCGACTTCATCACGGCCTTCTTCAACAGCCTGAAGCTGGCGTTCGCTTCGGCGACGCTGTCGCTCGTGATCGCGCTGCCCGCAGGCCTTGCAATCGGCCGCGCGCGCTTTCCGGGACGCAACTTTTTCAATGCACTGCTGCTGTCGCCGCTCGTGATTCCGGGCCTCGTGCTGGGTATCGCGATGCTGCGTTTTTTCGCGCTGATCGGCGCAACAGGTTCCTTCGTGTGGCTGATTCTCGCGCACATGGTCGTGATCACGCCGTTCGTGATGCGCCTCGTGCTTGCGTCGGTGAGCGGGCTGGATCGCAGCATCGAGCACGCTGCCTCATCGCTTGGCGCCGACGCGTGGACCACGTTCCGCCGCATCACGCTGCCGATGATCATTCCGGGCATCACGGGCGGATGGCTGCTCGCGTTCATCAACAGCTTCGACGAACTCACGATGTCCGTCTTCATTACCTCGCCGCAGACGGTCACGTTGCCGGTGCGGATGTACATGTACGCAACGGAATCGATCGACCCGATGATGGCGTCTGTTTCCGCGCTCGTCATCTTCATCACGGCGGGCGCGATGCTGCTGCTCGACCGCGTCTACGGCCTGAACCGCATTCTGATCGGCCAGCACTGATGGCATCTCCCGCTCTCGCTCACATGTCCAGTCCCAACAGCCAGTTGCTACGCGTCGCCGAAACGGGACGCGCGCCGTTGTCGTTCTTCCTCGATGGTGTCGAAGTCGACGCACTGACGGGCGATACCGTGCTCACGGCCATTCTCACGCAGCAGCGTCACGTGCGTCACAGCGAATTCAGCGGCGAACCGCGCGCGGGCTTTTGCATGATCGGCGCGTGCCAGGATTGCTGGGTGCGCTGCGAAGACGGCGCGCGGATACGCGCCTGCTCGACGCTCGTCCGGCAAGGCATGTGCGTCGTGACGAATCGCGTGTCATGCGTCGACGGGAGCGCGCGATGAATGGTGAGCATCCAGTGGTAATCGTCGGTGCCGGCCCTGCTGGCATTCGCGCGGCGCAGACTCTGGTTGCCGCGGGCATTCGACCCATCGTGATCGACGAAAACGCGCGCTGGGGCGGACAGATCTACCGGCAACCGCCCGCCGACGCCGGGTTTCAGCGCACGAAGGCGACGCTGTACGGCTTCGAAGCGAAGAAGGCCGATGCCGTGCATCGGACGATGCGCGATCTGCTGCCTCACATCGACTATCGTCCCGAAACGCTGGTATGGGGCTGCGAAGCGCATTGCCTCGATACGGTGTGCAATGGACGCGAGGCGCGCGTGCCGTTTACGCATCTGATCATCGCGAGCGGCGCGACCGACCGCGTGCTGCCCGTGCCCGGATGGACGCTGCCAGGGGTCTATACGCTGGGAGGCGCGCAGGTCGCGCTGAAGGCGCAGGGTTGCGCGATTGGGCGGCGCGTCGTGCTGGCGGGCACGGGGCCGTTGCTCTATCTCGTCGCGTACCAGTACGTGAAGGCGGGTGCGCAGGTCGAAGCCGTGCTCGACACGAACGCATTGTCGCGCCAGGTCGCAGCCGCGCCGACGCTCATCAGCCAGCCATCTACGTTCGCTAAAGGTATCTATTACGTTGCATGGCTGAAGGCGCATGGCGTTAGAGTCGAGCGCGACGTGACACTGGTCGGCATCGACGGCGCAAAGGGCGTGACAGGCATTCGCTTCAAGGCTTCACACGACGATTGCGCGAAAGCGCGCGTCGACACGATCGCATGCGACGCAGTGGGCCTGGGCTTCGGCTTGCGGCCGGAAACGCAACTGGCCGATCTTGCCGGCTGCCGTTTCCATTTCGATCAATTGAGCCGCTGCTGGTTGCCCGACCGCGACGTCGCGGGGCGCAGTTCGCTGCCGGGCGTCTACGTCGCTGGCGACGGCGCGGGCGTCGCCGGCGCGGACGCTGCCGAACTCGCGGGACGCCGCGCGGCGCTCGCGTTGCTCGACGATCTCGGCGTCGCGCATCCACGGCATCTGGACGGCATCGATGCCGCGGCGCTCGAACGGCGCCTCAAGCGTATCGCCGTGTTTCGCACGGGCATCGAAGCGGCCTTTGCACCGCCGCAACGACCAGCGAAGCAATGGCCCGACGACATGACCGTGTGCCGTTGCGAAGAGGTCGATGCGGGTACGCTGCGCCGATGCATTCGCGACGGCGAGGCGACTGAGATCAACCGGCTCAAGGCGTTGACGCGCATCGGCATGGGACGCTGCCAGGGCCGCATGTGCGGCGAAGCGGCCATCGTGCTCTTGAGCGTAGAGACGGGTCGCCCGCTGGAAAACGTCGGACGGCTGCGCAGCCAGGCGCCCATCAAGCCCATCCCCATTTCACCGATGCTGTTCGACGACGGGGTCGCCGCCATTCCCGAGGAGGCGCGCGATGAGTGATGCCGCCCACTACCAGGTCGTCGTTGCGGGCGGCGGACTGGTCGGATCGTCCGCAGCGCTTGCGCTCGCGCGGCGCGGCGTGCGCGTCGGCCTGTTCGAACGGCGTTACTGCGGCGCGCGGGCGAGCGGCGTCAACTACGGCGGCGTGCGATGCCAGGGCAGACCCGCCGAGCAGCTGCCGCTCGCGATGCGCGCGCGGCGCATCTGGGACCGCTTGCCGGAACTGATCGGCATCGACGGAGAACTCGTCGTGTCGGGACATCTGCGTCTTGCGCGGTGCGAAAGCGATCTCGCCGTGATCGAAACATGGGCCGCGATGGCGCGCGAGCATGGACTCGCGACCGAACTGATGAGCGGCGCGGCGTTTCGCAAGCGCTATCCGTGGCTCGGTGATGCGGCGCTTGGCGGATCGCTGTGCATGAGCGACGGTCACGCGAACCCGCGCCTCGTGTCGCCCGCCTTCGCGCGCGCGGCGCAGCGGGTGGGCGCTGTCGTGCGCGAGCAGACGGCGCTGACCGACATCGCACACGACGGCACGCGCTTTCAGATTCACGCGGGCGACGAGCACATCACCGCCGACTGGCTGATCAACTGCGCCGGCGCGTGGGCGAACACGGTGGCGGGCTTTTTCAGCGAGTCCGTACCGATGAAGCCGATCTACCCGAACATGTGGGTCACGGAGCCGCTGCCACGCTTCATCACGCATAACCTCGGCGTGGTCGGCGGCGGTGTCTACGCGCGCCAGGTCAAGCGCGGCAACTGCGTGATCGGCGGTGGACGCGGTCATGGCGACGGCGAATATGCGCAACCGTCGACACAAACGACACGCGCTGTGATGCGGGATGCCTGCGCGCTGCTGCCCGCGCTGCGCGATGCATTGCTGATCCGCACGTGGAGCGGTGTCGAAGGCGAAACGCCCGATAGCAACCCCGTGATCGGCGCGAGCCAGAAGGTGCCGCGTCTGCTGCATGCGTTCGGTTTTTCGGGCGGCGGCTTTCTGCTTGCGCCCGGTGTCGGCGAAGTGTTGGCCGACCTCGTGATCGACGGCGAGACGTCGACGCCGCTCGATGCGTTTGCGATCGGCCGCTTCGATCGAAGCGCGATCCCGATTGTTCTTTAGTCATGTCAAGGAGACCCACGATGAAGCTGTCAAGCACGGTTGCGGCACTGGCCGCTGTGTTCGCGATCGGCGTTGCCGCTCCCGCCTGGTCGCAAACCAAAACGATTTACATCGGCATGAACGGCGGACCGATGGAGAAGGCCTACACGAGCCAGGTGCTGCCGGACTTCGAGAAGGCGAATAACGTGAAGGTGGTCGTGGTGCCGGGCACGTCGTCGGATGTGCTGGCGAAGCTGCTCGCGAATCGCAATAGTCCGCAGATTCACGTCGCGTTTCTCGATGACGGCGTGATGGCACGGGCCGTCAACATGGGCGTGTGTCAGAAACTCGATGATTCGCCCGTGCTGAAAGAGCTGTATCCGTTCGCGCGAATGAAGGACGACATCGGCGCGGGCGTGCAGCTCGGCATGACGGGCATCGGCTACAACACGAAGCTGTTCGCGGAGAAGGGCTGGGCGCCGCCTACGTCATGGATGGACTTCGCCAATCCGAAGTACAAGGGCAAGGTGGTGTTTCAGTCGGCGTCGAGCAGCACTTTCGGCCTGCACGGTTTTCTCGCGATCAACCGGCAGTTGGGTGGCAGCGACCAGAACGTCGAGCCGGGCTTCAGCAAATGGTCGAGCACTGTAGGGCCGAACGTTGTCGAATACATTCCGAATTCGGCGAAGCTCTCGGAGATGGTGCAGACGGGTGAAGCAGGCCTCTTTCCGCTGACGCCGACGGCCGTCGGCGATCTGCAGGATAAGGGCATTCCCGTCGCCTATGCGAATCCGAAGGAAGGCGCGGTGTTGCTGCTCGTCGATCTTTGCGTGGTGAAGAACAACACCGATCCGCAACTTGCGCAAAAGCTCGCGCAGTTTCTGCTGTCCGCGCCGGCTCAATCGAAAGCGGCGGCAGCGGGCAAGCAGATTCCAACGAACGAGCACGCGACGATGCCGCCCGCGATGCAGAAGAGTCTTGGCAATCTCAACGATCTGGTGAAAAAGGTGACGGTCGTCGACTGGGATTCGATCAATGCGCATCGCGCGCAATGGGATCAGCGCTGGAACCAGCAGATCGAGCAGTGATGCAGTGATGCGTGCACAACCGGTCGTCCCGTGCGGCCGGCCACCGTTGGGGGGCCTCATGCAATCCGGCGCAAATCCAGACGGCCTGGCGCGCACGACGGATCGGCCGATCGACGCCGCAAACGCCTTACAACAGGACCGCCTGCTGTAGAAGTTCCAGAGCTTTCAATTCGTCCAGCCGACCCGTGCGTGCCTTACCCGCCAGCGTCTTGATCAATGCTTCCGCTATCGGTGCAATACCGTGGAGATTGTCCAGGCTGGCCACGGTAGCGAAGGGGAGCGGAGCCGGACTTTGCTGCGGGTGCGCGGAGACGGACAACGATTCGGGCATCGACCCGGAGGGTGCAGATGTGACTGCCGGGACCGCTTCATCATTTTCATCGAATGAACGGCTGGCAAGGTCGTCGGGGGAATCATTTAAATCAGCTCGCGGGCTGACGACGATCGTCTCCCTGCCTTCCGCGACGCCCGCCGAAACAGGTGCGGGGCTTTCCGATGCATCCAGGGCGGTCGCACGCTCGCGCCTCGTGCGCACCTTCCCGTCGACGAGTTTCCCCTGTACGCCATCGTTCGTTGCTGGCGCAGGCGACTCATGTTGTTGAACGGATGCGCGACCGCGTGGAGCAGGCGCAAGCATACGCGACACTGACTCTGGAATGTCTGCTTCCATGCGCGGACTGTCTAACCAGCCAACTGGCAATCCGAGTCGCTCCGTGAACCGGTTTGCTTCCACACTGTCCATGCGCTTCTTGCCATGTAGCCGATCGGCGATGTTGAATCCACTCATCTCCATGACCACACCGAGTCTTACTTTCGATCCGTTGCGACGGGTGAGAAGGCGAAGGTTCGCGCGTCGGATGTTCTCCACCTCGGCGCTGTCGCTCAATGCCAGCGGTTGCTGTTGCGGCGTCTTACGAGACGGCTTGTTTTTCGAATGCGAAGCTTTGAGCGGGGCATGAGGTTTAGGCTGCTCAGGCTTTTCGCTTCGACTATTCTTGACGGCTCTCGGCGAACCGCCAGCTACTTTCTTTGGCATTTGCGCTTCCTCGGACAAACTATCCTCAGGAACTGGTTGCTGGTCGACGGTCCTGGCAGGAGCCGGCTCAAGTGCTTCGGACTCTGCGTCGAATCCTTCACCGATTTGAACGAAGTCGAGCGGTGACTTCAGACGAGCGATGGTCTCGTCCGCGAGCGCAGGATTGGGCTGGTCAAAAAAGCCATGCGGTAACCCAAGCGTGGTTTCCATGTGAAAGGCGGTCTCGGGCGTGAACCGCTCGCCTTTCATCAGTTCGGCCACGCGCGTCATGTTCGATTCGAGTGCAATGGCGATATTCTCTGCGCCTACCGCATCGACCAGAAACTGAAACGATCGTATTTTGAAGATGGAGGCAGTACGGGCGGAGTCTCGGGGAGGCGCCTTCACATACGGAGGTCCCGGCCGTTGGGGTGGAGGCTTTTTCTCGTGATGAGGTTGGCGTTGGCCGTTGCGCCGGGATCCCGCATATCGCCCGCGGGCTTGACTCATAAAATACGGCTCCATGCGACGTTGATTCTGGACCTGTTGATTATAGACGAGGCGATGCCGGCATTCGACGGCGTCCTCATGCTGTCACATTTCGGGATCAAGCTTTTCGCCCTCGGTAGTCAGCCCACGGTCGTGGGCGTCATGCGGCGCCCGTCACCGTAAAACCTGACGACCGGCGTTTCTCTCTTTGCATCAGGAGCCTCCCGTGTTGAGCGCCCACTAATTCGCAACATTGATGCTGGTCAAGGACTCCGCCGATCACATTGCTGATCGCGAAGAACTTGGTGCGTTGCTTGAACGCCAGCTTGTCGCACTGGAGCGACTTGCGGACGGGGCAGTACGCCCTCGCATCACGGAGGACGGAGAGTCTCTTCTCCGCAACCTTGCCTTGATCAACTGATGCGAAATATCCGTCGGGTGCCGCCTGAAATCTGCCAACCGCACGACTCGCGGGCGGCAGGAACTCAACGCAGCGCTTCCAGGCGGCGTTGGCAGATTTTGTCATCTCCACCGCGCCGATAGCTCTGCATGGCCTTCGTGCGGTCCGGGATAAAGCTGTCGCCGGCGCCCCAGGCGCCTTCCCAGAAGAGTCCGAGATTGTGTGCCGCGGCCCTGTGGCCCAGTTCAATGGCCTGCTCGTAAAGCGAGCGCGCGCGGCTCACATCGACCTGCATACCCCGTCCGAGCCGGGCGCTGTCGGCCAGCGCGGCGGCGGCCATGCCCCGCAGACGGTCTTCCGCGGTTTCATCCTTCATCACGTCTGCAAGGATCGCGTTACCTCTGTCAAAGTCCGCCTCTCCACCTGTCGGCGTGACCAGGGAAATGGCCATTGCCATTCGCCAGGCTGGATGGCGATTGACGCCAATGCGCTCAAGTAACCAGCGACCCAGACCCGGGGCATGGCTTAATGTGCTGGTGAGTAGCGCATTTGCGATGGCGGCGAGCGACTCGGGTGACAGGAAGCCGGTCTTGTTTGCCGCTATGACGTGACGGGAGAACTTTTCCACATCGAGTGCAGGGTCGGCGCGACGCAACTGATGCCATTCACGCTCGATGGTTCCCACCCAGCTTTCCATTTGCATGGTGAGCAATCCGTTGGTGAAGACTGCACCTGATTCTAGTTCACCTTTGACTGAAATTGCAATTATCGGTTTTTGTTGCGGTCCCGCCGTTTCCAGCCGACCGTGAAGAATGCCTCGGGGACGACGGGGAATTGCTAGTTGGCACGGAAGCGCAGGTACCTGTCGAGCTTGCCATGGAGCCTTCGCGCGAGGCAGCCAATGCGATCCATTGGGCCACGTCACATGGTGGCGCGGCGCGAAACTTGCTCAGCTACCCTTGTAGAGCACCATACATTGCGAAAGACGGAGAGCGGGCATGACAGCGCGAGGCAAGATGAGTGACAAGGCGGAGCGAGACCGGCAGGCACAGCAGAATGAAGAGGAAAGGACTGTCCCGACCGATGTTTCCGGGTCTTCTGATGAAGGCACAACGGTGCGCGGGGTGCGAGTGTGGGAGGATGATCTCTCGCAGATAGCACATAAGCCGGACGATTGAGCATCACGCCACGGAGCACGGCTGTGCCGATGTCAGCATGTCCGTCATGGATCGCTGATCGAGCGCTACGTTTTTGACGCACGCCGCCCTGTGAAACAGCATCACCAACTATAAGAGACCGTCGTGACTATTCCACCGGGTGCTGCCACGTCGTTTCGCAAATCCGTTGTTGATAGATAAGGAGTGCTATTTTGAATCCAACCCATCAGTCCGCCAGTGAAGGCGGAGCACAGATCACGCGCACGAGCGCCGAACCGGCCGACGGGCCGGGTCCCGATGTGATGGCTGCTGCGGCACTCGACGGCAATACCGTGCTGAGCGCCGACGGTGACGACGTAGGCAAGATCAAGGAGATCATGCTCGACGTGCGCACCGGCCATATAGCGTACGCGGTGCTGGCAAGCGGCGGGTTTCTCGGTATCGGCGGCAAGCTACTCGCGATCCCGTGGGCCATGTTGACGCTCGACGCGTCGCGCGAACGCTTTGTAGTGTCGGCATCGTCCGAGCAGATCAGGAACGCACCTGGCTTCGACAGGGATAACTGGCCGGCGATGGCCGATCCGGACTGGGCCACCAGCGTGCATGCATACTACGGCAGCAAGCCATACTGGGGAGGTCGCACGGAACTACCCGTCGACGAGCGCGGCGACATGCGGATTGGCGAAAGCGTCGCGGATTCGCCAGCGTCGCCGGAGCGAGGGGACGTCAAACTTTAACACTGGCGACACGTGCGTCGCCCGGCCTCACACGAGCGCTGGCCTCCACAGGTGCTACTCAAGCCTGCTGGCCGGGTCCATGCGACCATGCAGGATGCGGACAACGAAGATCGTAACGTCCTGCAGACGATAAAAGGTTGGATGCCGGCCTGCCTGGGATAAATGGCCCTCTCGGTTCAAAACAAGCTGTCTGGCGATGGGAGTGCGAGACTTGATGACCAGGTTCATGGTCAATCCTCGCAACTTAAGGATTACTACATGACTGCCTTTGAGGCGAAAGCCTTGTGTGGCTTGGGTTGCGGCGGTCGAGGACGTGTTCGACCGGGCACGAACTGGAAGACGTTGTCAGCAATATGACGCAGCAGACGGGCAAGATCATCAAGCGGTAGGAGCGCGTTGGACAGCCATCGGGGCAGACACTGCCGGATATGGGCAAAGGCGCGTGTGCGATTGATCTTGAGCAGCGCGTTCTCAGGCGACAGAAGCACGGTGGGGGTGTCTGTGCAGATGCGCCCATCACGCTCGGTGAGCGCTTCGAGACACAGCAGCGAGTTGAGATTGTCGCAAAGCACTTTGGCGGCAAGATCCTGTTGATGCGCGAGCCAGCTCAGCCCTGAGACACTTTCAAGGTCGATGCGATGTTTGATTCTCCGAAACGCTTCCTCCACACGCCACCTCTGATGGTAAAGCACGCCGAATTCGGCGGCGGGCCATTGGTTGGCATCAAGCAGACTGGTGACGAGCACACGAATAAGGCCCTCCGGCGTCACTACACGGATGAGGCGAACCTTGACTGGCGCGCGTTCCAGCTCATAGTCAGCCGCATCCTGACGATTGGGGGCGGGCAAGGTGACGACTGCCTCAGGCGCACCGCTGCGAAGGAATGCTTTCACGGTCTTGCCGCCGATATCGTCGATGCGCATGCAGAAGCGGATGCCGCGTGCCTGAAGTGCGGCCATCAGCCACGAGGCGGGGTAGCCACGATCAAGCACGAGCAGATCGTTTTCGCCCAGCAGATCGAGGTGTTCGAACAGCATCTGGCGCTCTCCGGTATCGGTGCCATACAACGTGGCGCGCAGCATCATCTCGACGCCGGGCAGGTACAAGGCGAAGACCTTGGCGTAACGGATCACGCGCCGCGTGGCATCACGGGTAGTCAGGCGCACGTCGCTGGCGTCCGCGGCGACTATGCGCAGCCCGTGCCAACGCGGCACGCCGAGGTGCTGTTCAACCAGCGCAAGCAGGTGCTGCGTCAGATCGGTGAATACGATGTGCGGCAGGTTCTGGCGGGCTTTGGAAAGGGCCTGCGCACTCACGCACCGAACCAGTTCGGCCTGGTTGCGAAGCACAGCGAAGAAGCGGTCGAGCTCGGTCTGAACGCTGGCCCGGTTGCCGCCGAGGAACCAGCAGATCAGGGTGACGAAATCGAGCGTGCGTCGACGGCTGAAATGCCGTGCATCGGTGATATGGCGCGCGCGCAATTGGGCGGAATGCAGGTAGGCGATGAACTCATTCAATATGGGGTTAACCCGAGTTCATATCGTGAAATAAGGAGGATATCGACGGACTGCATCTTAACCGTCAAATCCTTTGTTTACAAGGGTCTGCGGCTAAGTTGCGAGGATTGGGTTCATGGTGACGGTAGGCTCCGACGACACGATCGAAACCATCATGGAGAGCTTTGAGCAGGCGGGGGTTCATCACCCCGCGCGTGACTGGACAACCCGCCCCGCTATCGTGTGGTGACCTGATAGAGGCAACGCCTTGAAGCGCTGAAATTCAAGGTCGATGAGCTAAAGGCGGAAGCCGGGAGCATCCGGAGCGAACTGGAAGCCGTACGTGACGACGAACAGGAAGCTTTCGACAACATGTCCGCAAGCAGGCAATCCGGCGAGCCCGGGCAAAATGCGGAAGCGTCCATTGGCAACCTCGACACGGCCATCAGTGCGCTCGATGAAATTGAAGACCTGACGGACCTCGTCGATGCCATCGAAGCGCTCGGCGATGCGGAGAACGGATAACGTGTCCACGGTTGTTGCCCGGCCTGCAGCGCGAGAGACCCGGCATCAAGGAAGACGCCGCCCAGCGCTCCAGGTCGCGTCGTTTTTTAAAGGCGTGTGACTGGTTCAAAAAATCCGGTTCCCTGACGTCAACGGAACCGGGCCCGATGCGTTTTGACAGTGGACGACGCAATGATTCGTCGCCTTCCCCCCACTGGAGACTCCAATGAAGAAGCTTGCTGCCGCCTTGATCACATCGCTGTTTGCGACTGTCGCATTCGCCCAGGCGTCCGCACCTGCTGCGACCGCACCGGCAGCCACCGCTACCGCAGCCACCGCTACGGCTCCGGCCACGGCCGCCACGACGCCGGCGCCTGCACACAAGACGACGAAGCACATGCACAAGGTGAGTCACCACGTGACGCACAAGAAGGCGGCGCAATAAGACACGGCCTCGGCGCGAAGTATCAGAACCCTGCTTCGGCAGGGTTTGATGCTTTGAGCGATCGGCCCTGAACAGGCAATCGTGTAGACCTCGTCAAAGTGTTCGCGGCAGTCGTGGGCGCGGCCCGCATTGGTCTCTCTCAAACAACAACGCTGCCTGATGCGAATGCGAGCACCTTGCCGCCAAGGCATTCGCGGCGGCCCGTGGGCGGGACCGTCAGAGTGGACAAGCTGGCGCTTGTGCCTCTCAGAATCCCGCAAACGCTGCCTTATGCGAGCGCGAGTGCCTTGGCTCTTCACGTCTTGCGTCGCGCATCTGATCCGTGTCGGTTCGTGAGCACGTTGAGTTTGGCGCGCCGGAGCACTTTTTGACACCGTCCTCAAGGCTGTCAGCTGACTGGTCGGAACGTGTATCCGACCGACAAGAACGTGACGATCGGATCCAGCCTGAGCTTGGATTCGCTCCTGACCTGACCAACGGCAGGGTTCTTCGTGAGCCTCGCGCGGCAAGGTGGCGGTTCTTCGTGCTGTTGCCCGATGCGGTCCAGGACGAGCGGCCCGGGACGGCCGAGAAGCTGCGCCGGGCGAGCCCGCACTGGATGCGGCGCATACACGCGTCACATGTGCTGGCGCGGGGCACCGAGCTGATCACATGGTGCGCGACAATTTGCGCCTTTCGATCTCGACGACGTCGACCTATCTGCATAGCGACGAAGTGCAGCGCGCCCGGCAGTTCGATCAGGCGTTTGCCGCACGGGACTTCAGGCAGTAGCCGTTTATATCCACCTCCCGCATAAGCACACGAATTTTCATAACTTCGCTGCCTGGCGCCGAGCGCAATCATGCAAGCCAAAGTGCCGCAAGCGCGACGAGCAAGGCCGGCGGCATGGCGACCAGGCCCAGCCTGAGAAACTCGAGGGCTCGCACATCAATCCCTTCGCGCCGTAGCGCCGTCAGCCACAGGATGGTAGCCAGCGATCCGGTGACGGACAGATTGGGACCCAGGTCGATACCGACCAGAACCGCGTTCAACACGTGGAGTGGCGCATGAGCCGCCACCACGGTGTAGCCGGCAATCAGGCCGGCCGGGAGATTGTTGATGAGGTTGCTGGCCAGTGCGACGGTGATGCCCGACAGCCAGCCCGCCTGTGATGCGGGGTCAAGCGACAGGGGGCTCATCGCATGAGCCAGCCAGTCGATGACCCCCGTCCGTTGGAGGCCTTCCACGAGCACGAAGAGACCGGCGACCAGTGGCAGGACGGACCACGAGATTTCCGCGAGATAGCCCCACAGGAGCCGCCGCTTCTGCATGCAAACGCCTGCGAAGACTGCGATGCCGGCTGCGAAGGTCGGCCAGCCTAACGGTGCGCCCAAGGCCGAAGCGCCGACCATGAGAACTGCCATCATCGCGAGGCCCCAGCCGGTTGCCTTGCCGGCAGCAGAGAGTCTGGGGATGTCCGCCTCCTTCCCGATGGTCTGAGTCAGCGACGCACGCAGCAGGAAGCGGAGAGCGGCGTAAGTCAAAACAATTGAGATCACCGACGGCAACCCAAAGCACGCAATCCACGCCGCAAGCGTTGGCATGTGCTCGCGAAAGATGACCAGATTCGCGGGGTTCGAGATGGGCAGCACGAAACTCGCCGCGTTCGCGACGAATGCGCAGATGTACAGATACGGCAGTGGTCTTTCGGCCCTGACCGACCGTACCACAGCGAGGACTGCCGGCGTGAGGACCACGGCCGTCGCATCGTTGGACATCAGGATAGTCACGACCGTGCCGACACAGTACAGCAGGAAGAACAGGCGCGTAGCCGAACCGTTTGCCTTTCGCGCAGCGAGCACCGCCATGTAGTCGAACAGTCCTTCCCTGCGCGCTAACTCTGACGCCAGCATCATGCCGGTGAGGAACAGATAGACGTCTGTGCCCTTGCCGACGGCATGCAGGGCCTCAAGCCACGGCAGCCTGCCCGAGACGCACAGCGTCAGGGCGCCGAGCACGGCCCAGATGGCTTCGGGGA
>NZ_WHNP01000108.1 GCF_009362735.1 Paraburkholderia franconis
GCTACGGCCGGCTTCGTGCATTAACTCGTCGATGCTGGCGCGGGTGTTCTGAATCAGATCGAGCATGGGCAACAGGAGCTGACTGTTCTCGGCAAAACAGGCGCGCAGCCCGTCCGGGTCCTGCTTGGGCACCACGTGCAACGGCGCGCTGGCGCTTTGGGGCTTCTTCTTGGTACGCTTCATTTGGCGGTTCTCCTTGGTCCCCTGTCCGGGAAGTTGGTCGTCGAAACCCGATTCTCTCGGATTTCCAACGGGGAACCGCCGCCTTCAACCTTCAACTACGCCCGGGACATTGCCGCGAAAGGTGCTTCGGCATCGTGCGAGCCGGACGAAACGATTGCGGCACGGCGAAGCATGCATGCGCCGGCCGCGCGCCACGCGATGCGGCAGGCGACGAATGGCTCCTGCTTCCAGCTGGCACATGCACGAAGATCGCGGGCGGTGCCATCCGGCCTGCATCGGGTTAGCACATTCCCGGACACGACCAGGATTTGCGAATGTCGACGCTCACGCAATCATTCGTTTCGATGCTGGGAAGGCGTATGCACGCCGAAGCATGGCCCACGCGCGTACTGCAAGAACTGGAACGCGAGCAGTACCGTAGCGAGCTGCTCGTGACGGCTGTTCAGTTGCTGATTGCAGCTGTCCTCGCTGTGCTCTATGCGATTACCCCACCCGGCTTTTCGCCGGATGCGCCCATTCGGGCAGTGCCGCTCGGTCTCACACTCTTTTCGGTTGTTGCACTTATACGGCTCTATCTTGCCGTGACGGGCCAGCTTCAGCGATGGATGGTAGGCGCGACCGTCGTGACCGAAATGGCCGTGCTGATGTTCGTGATCTGGGCGTATCACCTGCAGTATGAACAGCCGGCGCCGTTCTCTCTGAAGTGCACTGAGTTCGCATACGTGTTCATACTCATTGCTCTTCGGACACTGCGCTTCGAGCCGATATGGGTCCTGCTGTCGGGCCTGACGGCGGCGGCAGGATGGCTGGCGTTGCTTGCTTACGCATTGACTCATGCACAGGGCAACGCGGTGACGTGGGATTACGTCACCTCGTTGCGCTCGACGCAGATTCACTTCGGCGGCGAGCTGGACAAAGTACTTGCGATCGTCGTGACGACGGCGGTACTCGCAATGGCGCTCGCCCGCGCGCGCCGCTTCGTCATCCTGTCGGTGTCGGGCCGGCAGGCCGTCACCGACCTCTCGATGTTCTTCGACGACCCGGTCGCGGACCGCATCACACGGTCTGAAGTGTCCGCAACGCCGGGGCAGGCCGACATACGCGAAGCGACCATTGTGTTCTTCGACATGCGCGGCTTTACGGAAGCGTCGCGCATGCTCTGCGTCACCGATCTCATCGCGCTGCTTCGGGAATATCAGCAACTGATCGTGCCGATCATCCGCTCGCATGGCGGCAGTATCGACAAGTTTCTCGGCGACGGCATTCTTGCGAGCTTCGGCGCCGTCATACCCGATACGCGGCATGCAGCGAATGCGTTGCGCGCCGTCGATGCCGTGATGCACGCCGTCGATGGCTGGCGTGCAACGCGCAGCCGTTCCGGCCAGCCGGCGCCTGATGTCGGCGCCGGCATCGCCAGCGGTCCGGTGCTGTTTGGCATCGTCGGCGATGGAAAGCGGCTCGAATACACGGTGATCGGCGATGCCGTCAATCTCGCTGCGAAGCTCGAAAAGCACAACAAGGCGGAGAACACGCGCGCGATGGCGCCGCGTGCCACCTATGCGCAGGCTATCGCCCAAGGCTACGCCGAGACCAGGCCGACAAGGTCGGCCCGGACGGTCGCGGGCGTAGCCGGCCTGGTCGACGTGGCCGTCTGGATGTCGTGACGAAAAAGTGAATTCCAGGCGATTTCCGCGTGAGGACGATTTCCCACACTACCTCACAGGCCCATGCAGGCCATTCCGGCCGAAGGGTGCGCAGCAGGAGTTGACATGGAAGCTGAAAAGAACATCGTGATCGTCGGGGGTGGCTTCGCCGGCACAACGCTCGCGCAGGCACTCGAAAAGAGGTTGCCTGCCCCTTATCGCGTCGTGCTCGTCAGCGACGAAAGCTTCACGACTTTCAATCCGATGCTTGCCGAAGTCGTGGGCGCGTCTGTCTTTCCCGAGCAGGTCATCGTGCCGATTCGCCAGATGCTCAGGCATTCACGCTTCATCATGGCGACTGTCCAGGACATCGACTACGAGCGCCGGATCGTTCATGGCACGACGCTCGCCGGTCCTCGCGAGATCGCCTTCGAACACCTGATCTTCGCGTTTGGAACGCGTGCCAACCTCGATCTCGTGCCGGGCATGAACGAGCACGCGTTGCCGCTCAAGCTGATCGGTGACGCGATGTTCATCCGCAATCAGGTATTGCGACGGCTCGCATGCATCGAGCTGGAGTCGGACCCAGCCGTCAGACGGCGCCTTGGACACTTCATCGTCGTGGGCGGCGGATTCTCCGGTGTCGAGGTGGCCGGCGAGCTGGCCGACTATCTGCATAGCGTGCGGCACTTTTACAAGCTCGTGCGCGAGGAGGAACTTGCCGTCACGATACTGCACGACGCGAGCCGGCTGCTGCCCGAAATGCCCGAAAAGCTTGGCGCGATGGCTGGGCAACACATGGCGGATCGGGGCATTAACGTCAGGCTCGGCACGCGCGCGTCGCGCGTCGACGCAGCAGGCGTCGTGCTGCAGGACGGCGAGTTCCTTCCTGCGTCGACGGTGATCTGTACGATCGGCACGAAGCCGAACCCGCTGATCGAGCGGCTTGCTGCGCGCATCGGCATGCCCGTCGAGCGCGGTCGCATCGAAACGCAAGCCGATATGAGCGTGCCCAATCTCCCAGGCATCTGGGCTGCGGGAGACTGCGCGCTGGTACGCAATGCAGCGACGGGACAACCGTCGCCGCCTACGGCACAGCATGCGGTGGCGCAAGCACATCAACTTGCGGACAACCTCATGCGCCATCTGACAGGCAGGGACACGCATGCGTTTTCGTTCGTGGCAAAAGGGATGATGGCCACCATCGGTCATATGAAGGGCGTCGCGTCGATCTACGGCGTACGCGTGACCGGTCTGCCCGCGTGGCTGCTGTGGCGTGCGTTCTATCTCTCGCGCATTCCGACGCTTGGCCGCAAGCTGAGAGTCTTTGTCGAGTGGAGCTGGAGCATGTTCTTCCCGACAGACATCACGCACCTGCGCTTTACCCGGTCAAACGAGGCCGAAGACATTAACGGCCACAAGCCGCTCGCTGACCTGTCACTGGATCACAAGGCTCGCGCGAGAACACGCGTGGATGCCGTCGCGATGCCGCGCGACACTGCTCAACGCACCGACGCTCGTACCTGAAACCGACAGTCCCTGCAATGTCGTAGAACGACTCTTTGGAGATCGCCATGAAACGTGAAGATGTCCTCGCCCTGCCGTCGATGCCCGCCGCCTCACCGTCGTATCCGCGCGGCCCCTATCGGTTCATCGACCGCGAATATCTGATCATCACGTATGAAACGGATGCCGATGCGCTACGCGACGCATTGCCTGAACCCCTTCAACCGGACGGCAGCAACACTGCGCTTTTCGAATTCATCCGCATGCCGGACTCCTCGGGATTCGGAGATTACACGGAATCGGGTGTCGTGATTCCCGCAAGGCTCGGCGACGAGCACGTCAATTTCACCGCGCAGATGTATCTCGATGACGAACCGCCCATTGCAGGCGGACGCGAGATATGGGGCTTTCCGAAGAAGCACGCGCGGCCGAGGCTCTCCGTCGTACAGGACACGCTAACGGGAACACTCGAATATGCCAGCGTCCAGGTCGCTGTCGGCACGATGGGATACAAGCATCAACATCTGCTCTACGACGTCGAAGGCAGACGTGCCTGCTCCCCTGCGTCGATTATCGACAAGATGAGTACCACCCAGGTCAATCTGAAGATCATTCCGGGTGTCGACGGCGCGCCTGCCATTGCGCAACTCGTCGGCTACAACCTGGCCGACATTCGCGTCAAAGGTGCATGGTCGGGTCCGGCGCGGCTCGGCCTTGTCCCGCACGTCAACGCGCCCGTTGCGGATCTTCCCGTCAAGCGCGTTTTCGGAGCCGTTCATTTCATTGCCGACATCACGCTCCCTTATGGACTTGTGTTGCATGACTACATGGAGGTGGTTCCTCGCTCGGAAGCCGCCGCCTAGCGCACTGCGTTCCAGCAGGAACGCGACGGATTGCGAATTTCTGGCGTCGACAGAAAGATGCTGCACGGTATGAACGAGAAAGTTGGCTACGAGACCGCGTGGATCTTCCGCCAACCCGTCCTTGGTGAGCCAAAGCACCAAAGTCAGAAAAGGCCGCTGCGGAATTGAAGTATGGTATGTGGCAATGCCGGCGGCGATTTCTGAAAGCGCGAACATTACTTGAACCACAGGCTCACCTCAAACACCAGGTGCAGTTTCTCATGAAGGGCATGTTGGCGCAGGATTTGCCAGATGGACATGGCACCAGAGAAGCTGCGATGTTCGATCTGGCTTGGTTCATCGCGTTGTCCACCCGACACTGGACCGCTTTGGTCAGAGTCATGCTGCCGGAATGCGCTCGCTCGCCGGCTCTTCCCGTCACCAGGCGGCGACCGTTCTGGATCACACACGCGCAGTCCCGAAACCGTCGACCTTGTCGTGCTCGAAACGTCCGTAGCGCCGCGCCAGGGCGTCGTAATTCAGAGCAGAGTTGTGGCAGATGTTAGCGCATGACAACGGTGCCATTTCGTGGCCAAACGGGTTGATCAAAAGAATGTTGATTGACTATGAGCGTGGTTCGAACGCCGGAGATATCGGTACTCGTGCCACGTGAGGGCGATAATGACAATGTCCAATGCCGTGATGAGTAACAACCAGCCCGAGTGCGTGAACGTAAATCGATAGACCTGATAGACAATGAAAAGGCCGAAGACAGCGATGGAAACGGGAAAGTACCAAAGTCTCTCTCGCAGTAAACCGACGATTAGCCACAGCTTGATCACCCCGTGTCCGATTAGATATATCGCCGCGAATTTCTGGGCGTCGACAGAAAGATGCTGCACGGTATGAAGAAGAAAGTTTGCTACGAGATCGCGCGGATCTTCCGCAAACTCGTCCCTGGTGACCCAAAGTACAAAAGTCAGAAAAAGCCGCTGAGGAATGAAGTATGTGGCCATGCCGGCAGCGCTTTCTGAAAGCGCAAAAATTCCCTTGAACCATAGGCTCACCTCAAACACCAGGTGCAGTTTCTTCTCGTCAAGCATGGCGATTTCTTCCATGGGGTTTGCGTTGCGAGTTGCATTCGCTTCGATTCTTGCCATGGCATGTCGGCGCCGGATATGCCGGACGGATAACCTGGTCGGCCCAATCTGCGCCAGCGTTGGGAGCATGATCCGTTTCGTTTCAAGGAGTCAAGGTATTAGACCGTCAAGAACGACGATCGCCATCGGCGCCTCGATCTCATTGCCCGGTGTACGCCCCGATGCGAGCGCGATCGAAAAGACCTTGCGGACGTCCCCGTACATATCGCCGATATGCACGGCGCGACGTTGCCGAATGCCACTTCGTGCTGGCGGGAGCACGACATGAGCGCAATCGCCGACGCGCCCATCGACGAGGCGCGACGCCGAGCTGGGTTTCGCCGGCTATCGGAAAGCATCCACGCGGCGACGCTCGCTGGCGTCCGTTCAACGGACCGCTGTGGGGCGCGAGCGACGGGCGCGCGCGGATGTCCGATATCTGCGCGATAACCCGCTGGCGTTGCTGCGCTAGCGTGCCAGGCGCGCCGCGCGTCGCACGCAATCTGGTCGTGTCGCCAGGCGACTTAGCCGGCTGCCCGTGCGCGACCTCACCCCGTTGTTGCAACAGCGATACCCCAGCCAACCAGCAGCACCGCCTTCGCAAAAGGAAGCCATCGCGCCTGCGGCAGCATTTTTTCGAGCATCACGTAGATTGACAGAACGGCAACCCAAAGCACGTTCATGATGCCAAACACGAAGAGCAATGCCATGAGTAGCCCGCAACAGCCAACGCAATAGGCCCCGTGGCGCAATCCCATGATCCAGGCACCGAGGGTGCCGTCACGCCATTCGGTCAGAAGAAACCCGAGTGGAGAAGCACACTTGTTAAGGCACGCGTGCTTTAGAGGCGTCAATTGGAAAACTCCCGCAATGACCAGGAGAGCGCCCGCAAGCAGCGGGGTTGCGCTGACCATCATCGGCGTAACGAGACGGGCCTCGAGCAGGCCCCACTGCGCGAGCGTCGCTAACAGGCTGAAGCCGGACCACACAGCCAGGTAGCCGAGAACAAATACACCCGTGTGGACATACGGCAGCCGTTGCGCACGCCGCTGGCGGCTCAAGAACGCGAAACTCAGAACCATCGGTACGATCGACGGGAGCATCATGGCGGCCATCATCGTAGCCCACATCGCCAGCACCAGCAGCAGATCGATGGCGCCCCAATCCGTCATGCGCGGCATGATGGCCATGGCTGCGCCCGCGTCCATGTGCTCCATACCCCAACTCATATACAGCACGTAGGCCCATGCGAGCGTTGCTGCGGCCGTGAGTCCCGACAGTACGATCACGCGGTCCCGCACGGGCAGCCGTCGCGTCACGAACCCGCCCCGAAAACCTGGCTCAGCCATGGTAGGCGAACGGAGAATAGAAGCCGTTTCGGTCCGAGATTTCTCTGGAAAAGCCGTGGTCGGTAAAGCGAAAGCGCGTCGATTTCCCGATCACCGCCGCAAATCCGGGGACAGGGGTCAGCGGGTGATTGCTGATGGTGACGTCGCCCCCATCCTGACCAGACAACGCTTCAATTTCGACGTCCGCCACATTGGGTATGCGAAGGCTGCGACGCTTTCCGTCGACGTGGTAGTCTATCGCGGCTGGCTTGATGCCCATCACTTCGCCAATCATCGGACCCAGCGCGGAAAGCGGCCCGCCGGCTTGACCGGAAAAAATCTTGCCTAACGCCTCTTGCTGCTTCGGTGTTCCGCGTTCGTCGAGGTAAAGGGCCACCTTCCATTTGTTTTGCAGCATGTGACCGGGCGAATACGCAAAGAGAGCGATGTTGAGTCCGTCAAGTGTCACGTCGGCGAACTCGCCTTGATCGACGTGCCAACCGATCAGCACCGCGCAGTCTCCATCCGACGGCGGACTGAGACAAACGCAACTGCACGGGGCGAAGCAGTTACAGCTTTCGAAATACGTACCGGCAACCTTCCAGTTCTCGGCCATGGCATTGACCTCCTTCGTTCAAACGCGGGCAGGGTGTGCGCGCTTATGGCATTCGGGCATGGCGCGCTTTGCGCGCGCGTCAGTGGCGATTCCGGACGCCGAACCTGGCGAGCGAATCAATTCAAGTCTAGGTCGAAATGGCCGGGAATCGGGGAATCGATTTGCTGTGTCGACCGGTCAGTCGTGGCGTGTCGACGAGACCTATGTGAAGGTCCGGGGCAAATGGACCTATCTTTACCGCGCAGTTGACCGAGCCGGAAAGACGATCGATTTCCGTCTCAGCGCCCGGCGCGATGTGGCTGCAGCAAAGGCGTTTTTCGTGAAGGCGATCAGAACACAGGGACGCGCTCCCGCAACGATTACTCTGGACGGCTACGCGGCATCGCACCGAGCAGTCCGCGAGATGAAAACCGGGGAGTCGCTGCCCGAGCGAACGAAATTGCGATGCTCGAAGTACCTGAATGACCTGATTGAGCAGGATCATCGGCACATCAAATCGCGCGTGAACGTAATGCTTGGGTTCAAACGCTTGCGCAACGCGGCCATTACGATCTCGGGTATCGAGCTGATGCATCGCATTCGCAAAGGCCAGTTCGATCTCACCGGCGTGCATCTCAAAGAGACCACTGTGTCCTCGGTTTGGACGGCGGTTCTTTCAACTCGTTGAGGTCTCTGGGAAACGGGCGGTTACTCGCCCACCTACCCAGTTTGCACCACAGCCGCCCAGTCCGGATTGGCCATCGCCGGCCAGTTATCCTTGTCGAAGCCAGGTGCGTTCCAGATCTGCTCGGACGATGCCGACACTACAAAGCGTTCGCGCGACGTGTCGAGCGTCAACATGGCCCACGGGATCGCGAGTAGCTTGCCGCCGATACCGAGAAACCCGCCGCTTGCGAGCACCGCGTACGCTATATGGCCGGTGCGCACGTCGAACATGATCTCCTTGATCTTGCCGACGTCGTCACCGTCTGCGCTCAGCACGGTATTGACGTCGAGTGTCGCAGCAGCCATCACATCGGGACCCGGCCCGTCGGCCGGATCAGCGCTCGTGCGCGTGATCTGTGCTCCGCCTTCAATGGCGGACCGATGGATTGGATTCAAAATAGTACTCCTTATCTATCAAAAGCAGATTTGCGAAACGACGTGACGCACCCGGTGAATAGTCACGACGATCTCTTATAGTTAGTGATCCTTGTCGCGCCGTTGTTTCCTTGTACGCGGAAAAAGGCGTTCCCGTTGCACACTCCCCGTTCAAGACGTATCGGGTGGTTACATCGCTAGCAGCACGAGACTGTCTCTCGCGCCCTGATGGCCCCACGAGGTGCTGGTATACCCACTTGTCATTCGCTTTTTTCCATGAAACACTGGCCCGTATCTGCTGTGCCGGATTCGATTCCGATATACCGGACAGCTAGGTGCGCGGTCGTTCGGTTTTTCATGTCTGCGTGTTGCCATCACCGCTCCGGTCGGGTTCCGTCCAGGATGGCATTCCTTTCACAGGGTAGAAAATGAGACTGTTCAAAGAAAGCGTAAGGTTCGCCTGTTTGTCCGCCGTCGTCGGCCTGCTGGCACTCACCGGTTGCACCAAGATCGCGACGCCCAGCCAGGATGGCGCGACCGGCTCGACCTTACAGGCTGTCCTGCAACGCGGCACGCTGCGCGTCGGCGATTGTCTGACCTTCGCGCCATTCGGCTTTTACGACAAGAGCGGGCAACCGGACGGCTACGACGTCGATCTCGCGAAAGAACTGGCGAAGCAGATGGGCGTGAAGCTCGAAATGGTCAACACGACGAGCGCAAACCGCATTCCGAATCTGCAGACCGCCAAGGTCGACGTGGTCTTCTGCAACTTTACGCGCAACCTCGAGCGTGCCAAGGAAATCACGTTCACGACGCCGTATGTCGTCGCGAGCGAGGCGCTGCTCGTCAAGAAGAGCAGCGGCATCCAGTCGGTCAAGGACATGTCGGGCCATACGATTGCGACCGTCAAGGGATCGACGAACGGCGACGAAGTGCGCGCGCTGGGCATCTCCGTGAAGATCCAGGAATACGACAGTTCGGAAGCCGCCATCCTCGCCGTCAAGCAGGGCCAGGCCGACGCGATGATCGAGGACAACAACTTCCTCGCCTACCAGGCGAAGCTGGACCCTGAACTCACCGTCACCAACGAAGCCCTCGTGCCGCTCGAATACAACGCATTCGGTGTAAAGGCGGGCGATCAGGTCTGGCTGAACTACCTGAACCTGTTCCTGTTCAACATCAACGCGTCGAAACAAAACGCGCAGTTGTACACGAAATGGTTCGGCACCCCGCCCCGCTATCCGCTCAACCCGCAGTTCTGAACACGAACGCGTGGCGCCAGCGACATCCGACTTTGCGAAGGAATGGCGATGAGTTATCAATGGCTGACCCTCTTGGGCTATGTGCCCGAATTCTTTCAGGCCGCGTGGCTCACGTTGCAGGTCACGCTGCTCGCATTTTGCGTCGCGCTGATTCTCGGTCTGCTGACGGCGCTCGCGGGCGCTTCGCATCTCGCGCCGTTACGTGTCGTCGCGCGCAGCTATATCGAGCTGATCCGCAATACGCCTGTCTTGCTGCAGATATTCATCGTGTTCTTCGGTCTGCCGTCGCTGGGCTTGAATCTGAGTGCGTACTCGGCGGGCGTGATTGCGCTCGGCGTGAATGTGGGTGCGTATATGGCGGAAGTCTTCCGCGCAGGCATTCAGTCGGTGCCGCGCGGACAGATCGAAGCGGCCGGCATTCTCGGCCTGGGCCGTTCGCAGGTCTTTATCGAAGTCGTATTGCCGCAAGCGGCACGCGCCGTCTATCCCGCCATCGTCAACAACCTGATCCAGTTGCTGCTCGGCACGTCGCTGCTGTCCGCGATTGCGTTGCCGGAACTGACAGGCACGGCGACCGTGATCAATGCCCGCACCCTGCTCTATATCCAGACGTTCTCGGTCACGCTGATCGCGTATCTGATCCTGAGCAATTGCCTGTCATGGATCGCAGAACAGATCGGCGCGCGCGTATTCCACCCGCCCCTCATGCTCAAGCAGCACACGCGCCGACGACTTTTACTGATTCCGCGTCCGGCGAACCGCACCTGAACCATCGAAGGGGAAACCGCCCATGTCAACCGAACTGCTGACGACAAGCCTGTCAATCCTGCTTCAGGGACTGGTCGCGACCTTGCTGCTCTCCGCGGCGTCGATTGTCGGCGGCACGCTGATCGGCCTGCTCGCTGCCGTATTGCGCTCGTTCGGACCGTGGGGCAGCGCGCGCGTCGCGAAGCTCTACACCGAACTGTTTCGCGGCACACCCGTGCTCATCACGCTCATGTTCATCTATTTCGGCGTGTCGTACTTTGGCTACGCGATCGATGTGTTCGCGGCGGGTGTCGTCGGCTTGAGCGTCTACCAGGGCGCCTATATCGCCGAAGTGTTCCGCTCGGGCATCGAAGCCGTGCCCAAAGGGCAATGGGAAGTCTCGCAGATTCTCGGTCTCAGCAAGACACAGACGTTCTTCTCAGTCGTGTTACCGCAGACGGGCAAGATCGTATTGCCGCCGCTGATCGGCCAGTACCTGTCGCTGATCAAGGACACGTCGATCGTCAGCATGATCGGCATGTCGGAACTTATGCATGGCGGTCAGGCCATCGTCGATCGCGTCGGCAAGCCGGTCGAAATCTATGGACTCGTCGCCGTACTGTATTTCGTCGTGTGTTTCCCGCTGTCGCAGTGGGTGCGCCACCATGATCGTAGGAGCCTGTTGTCATGACCACATCCATCGGGTCCAAGCCAGTCATCAACCTGAACGGCGTCAGCAAATCGTTCGGCGCGACGAAGGTGCTGAAGGAAATCAATCTCGAGGTGCGCCCCGGCGAAGTGCTCGTGCTGATCGGCGCATCCGGTTCGGGCAAGAGCACGGTGCTGCGCATCATGGCCGGTCTCGAAACGGCCGATTCGGGGGAAGTCTGGGTCAACGAAGTTCCGCTCCACGAGGTGCGCCGCGCGAAGGAAATCCGCGGTCATGTCGGCATGGTGTTCCAGCAGTTCAATCTGTTTCCGCACAAGACTGCGCTCGGCAACGTGACGCTCGCGCTGATCAAGGCACGCAAGATGAGTCCCGCCGACGCCCGCAAACGCGCAATGGACGTGCTCGACCGCGTGGGCCTCGCCGATCGCGCCGAACACTATCCGAGCCAGTTGTCGGGCGGCCAGCAGCAGCGTGTCGCGATTGCGCGGGCGCTGGCTGTCGAGCCCGGCATCATGTTCTTCGACGAAGCGACCTCCGCGCTGGACCCCGAACTGGTCGGCGAGGTCACGGAAGTCATGCGTGGACTGGCGCGCGACGGCATGACGATGGTCGTCGTCACGCACGAAATGGGCTTCGCGCGCAAGACGGCAGACCGCGTCGTGTTCATGGACAAAGGCGTGATCGCCGAACAGGGCGTGCCCGAGCAGATCTTCGTCACGCCGCAGAACGAACGGACGAAGCAATTCCTGCACCGTGTGCTCGATCATTGATCGCATCGCTTCCATCGGCACGCCGTGCACACGCGAAAGCACGAATGGCAACAACACGAGAACGAACCGCAATCCCTATCGCCGTCGGAGTCTACGGAATGTCTGCATCAGAATCGTCACGGGCACGGGGAGTGGACCGCGTGATCGGCATTTTCAGGGAACTGCATACTGCGCGGCGCCCACTGACGATGCGCGAACTAATCGAGGCGACGCGTGCGCCGCGCTCGAGCGTCTACGAACTGGTCACGATTCTCACAGAGGCGGGGTGGCTCGAAACGGCCGCGGATGGCAGCGTGTTTTTCGGGCGCGAGATGCACTACTACGGCGCCGATTACGCGATGCACAACGATCTCATCAGCCGCGCGCATCAAACCATACTCGGTCTCGTGCGCAAGTATGACGAGACGACGCAACTGTGCATGCTCGAAGGCAACAAGTACACGGTTGTGCTGTCGGAGAACAGCGCGCGCCCCTTTAACATCACCTCCGATATCGGCGTGAAGGTGCCGATTCCGTGGACGGCCACGGGCCGACTGTTGCTCGGACATCTGACCAACGACGACGTCCATGCGCTGATTCCAGACGAAGACTACGTGCTGGATGACGGTCGCCGCATCGGGTTTGACGACTTCATGCGGGACGTGCACGATGCGGCAGCGCGTGGCTATTGCTGCACGGAAGGCCTTTCAATGTCGTTCCGGCTTTGCATGGCCGCGCCTGTTCGCGATCGCACCGGCCTGCCCATTGCAGCGCTATGCTTCATGACGGGACGCGATACCGATCCCAGCAAGCGCACCGCGATGCTCGACGATCTGATTGCCTCCGCGAAATCGTTGTCGCAGCCATTGATGCGTATGTGAAGGCGTCTCTCGAGACGCACAGTCTTAGTCGCAGGCTGAGTGATACATGTTGGCTTGTGTCGACCCAAGCTGTCCTCAGGCTGTCCCGCGCAATGCAAGGGAATACGCGAGAGGGATCGGTGCGGTCGCGTAGCGTGAACGCGTCCGCCACTGGGGCGCTTGTCGTCGCCGCTTCCCGGCAACGAGCGTTCACCGAAGCACCCAATTAGTGCGCCAAGAGGCATGAGAGGTGGCGCCGGGAATTCAGACAGTGGTGTAAGTGGAGCGACTGGTCTCTGAGCCTGGCATAATGCCGGCAAAGGAAATCAGACGATGACAAAAAGAACCCGGCGTACTCACTCGGCGGCGTTCAAGGCGAAGGTGGCATTGGCCGCTGTCCGAGGCGAACGCACGCTGGCCGAACTGGCTCAGCAGTTTGATGTTCATCCGAACCAGATCACCGAGTGGAAGCGGCAATTGCAGGAGCGTGCGGCTGACGTGTTCGGCACGTCCGCACCAGCAGCAGCGGAACCGCCGGTCGATCTGAAGGCGCTGCACGCAAAGATTGGCCAGTTGACGCAGGAAAATGATTTTTATCCGGCGCGCTCGGCAGGGCCGGTTTGCTGAGCGGAAAGCGATGATTGATCACGCCCATACGCTACCGGTGGCCCGCCAGGCGAGGCTGGTAGGCATAAGCCGCTCCAGCGCGTATTACGTGCCGCGTGCTATAGACGAAGCCGAACTGGTGTTGATGCGTCGTATCGACGAGCTGCAGGCCAAGGTCGTTCGCAGCGGTGATACCGTCAACTAACACCCGGATCTGGTCGCGTCTGGCAACTGCCTCGACCACGGCGCGATAGTCGGGAACGCTCGGGCGGTTCGTCAGCCGGTTGATCGACGGCATGTCATACAGGCCGCGATCTATCCGACGGAGCTTGCCGCTGGCGACAAGCCGCTGCAGGGTTTTGTCAACGAGATCACGCGAACCCAGCTGGGCAAAATCTGCAGGCACCCAGACGGATCCCAGCGCTCCGGCGCTCCGGCGCTCATCATTGAAATCATGCGGTTGCTGAGCTCGGTTACGATCCCTCGTGTTATCCGAAAAAAATGTACATGACAACAGGACGCCCAAACCGGCAGCCCGATCGACCGGGCATAAGCACGCCGTCGACCGTCTCTATGCCCTCGAAAGAGTGTCAAAAAAATGGCCCGCACCTGTGCGGACCCATTTCGGGCGAGACACAGACAGGCGGCCAGTTCCCGCCAGCCCCGCTGTGCCCCGCTTTGCGGCCACGTGCCGTTAACACGCGCCACGTCTACGTGATAGTCAGGGCGTCCGCGCCCGGCGAAGTTTTTATCTGCGTCAGACGCGCGCGAGCGTGCGCGTCGGATGGCCGGCCCGGGAAGCCAGTATCTGCCGGATGGTGGTCAGCGATTGCTCGGCAGCCGCGCTCGGCGTGAGACGGCACGATGCGCTGAACCGGGGCGCCGTCACCCCGAGCGTCCGTGGCTCCAGACCGCCACATGACAGATCGGGCAACGGGCGATTTTCTGCCCCTTTCCGCTCCGCGACGGTGTTACCACGATCTCAGGCGTACCAGCGAGAAGCTTCACGCGGTCGGCTTCTATCATCGCATTCAGCGCAAACGACGCCCCCGATTCGCGCTGACACCAGCGGCAGTGACAACAGTGGACGAACATGGGGCTGCTGCACAGGCGATACCGTACCGCACCACAAGTACACCGACCGTCCAACTGGAACTTATCCATGACGCACACCTCCCATTCGAGTTCGGGCAAAAGGCGCACGGCCATCGTAGGTGGTGCAGTCCGTTATCGCAAGCAATCCGGGCGGCGGGCAACATTTTTCAGACGCGCCTTCTTTGGTGCAGTCTCCTGCACGGTACGCCGGAATTCTCGCCAGCGAAGACCCCGCGTGGTGCGGCCTGGATGGCACGCGGACGGTGATTGTCTTATCAGCTTTACCGTGCCGCGGGCCAGTATCACGTATTGCTGACTGGGCGCACTGCGCGTGCGGGCGTTTATCTAATTTTTAGAAGAGGGAGTCGGTGGGTGTTGAGACTTGCAGCAGCTGATCGTCGTTGTGTGGACGATGCAGGCAGTGACTTCCCGCCAGGGCGGCGCGTAGCCTGTTGAGACGGCGGTCCACGTCCTGCCACTGGGTGGCGTCCAGTAAAGACGCGTCGGACAGCGCATAACTGATTTTGATGTCGAGTTCAGTGAAAAGGACCGGTAGCAAAGACGGCACGGAAAGACGATTCCGATTCACGTACATGAATATTCCTCTTTTCTGTAATGCCGGGGGCACTCTAGCACGGTCGCAGTCCTGAAGCCCCGCAACTGTTGCAACGCTAGTAATTCCCCTTATTGCCTCACAGCATCACAAGGCCACGAGCAACGTCTCTTGCCGGATGCCCCCTTTGTGGTGTGCGAACGCCTGATCGTTCCAGCTCTATGCGGCAACTGGCCACCGACGTAGCCACACCGTGTTTTGGCGGATGCCCAGATCTTCCACGGCTACCATTGTGTCGACTTTGGAATCCCTTGCTCTTACAAGCCCTGAACTCGCCGCCTTCAATTGGCACCGCGCGCTCGCGCCGGTTTTAACGCAAACGGGACGGATCACGGCGGACGCAGGTGCAGCTATACTGTATGTAGTATAACTATTTAATTGTTGACTTGATTTATGCAAAATCATCGCGCGTACATAACGTCGCGCTGACGGAAGCGGTGTATCGAGGCAAGGCCTACGAATCCGGGCGAGATCCACCTGTTGGTTCTGCGCGTGGCAGCCCCCTGAGCCAAAACATTCGTGTTCTGCCGCAACGGGACGAACCTCGGGCACGAGAACGAGGTTTGTTCGCCTCCGGAGTGCGCCTTTATGTGCAATCGAAAGCGCTTGTTAGCAACAACTACCCGGCGACCAAGTTCAACGCGCACGACAAGCGGATTCCTGTTTACGTGGTCGAGGTCAATCCGCTTTACTGTGCCGTAGGTCGCTGCGGAGCGTCCGGCAAAGGACGCCGCCGACGGGCCGTCGCCGGAGCGCGGGCGCCGCCACCGACCGGTCTTTTGCGCGCCGCACAACTTGCCGCGCGTCCTTCGGCGGCTCCACGCGATAGCCAGCGTGCTCCAAGCCAGTTCAATTTACCGCGATCGCGATCGACGAGCTGACAAATGCCCCCGCCGATCTTGATCTCGTCGAACATGTTCATCGTCAACGACAACGGGTTCGGTCACGCTGGCGACGGTCTCAAGCGTTTTGCCTTTCCCTCTCTACGGGAAACTGACGGCGGGCTTGGCGATGCTCTCTATGAGCTTGGGTTCGATTCTTCCACGCTATGAACTCGCGCCGAACGGGCAGGGAATTCGGGCTTCGGAGCGGGTAGGTGAATTTTCCTTAATAATCCATTGCTTATCGACGCCATTTTGAAGCGTATATCCTTCCTGAAGTTGAAGGTTCGAATTTCCTGATTGGCGTGTGCTTGACCACTTGCTTCGGATATGAGAACGATAAAGGAAATGGCTTTTGTTGCGGCATTGCTGTGTGCTTTTACGGCTGGCACGCATGCCTCGGAATGGATCACGATCGAGTCGGGCCGAGGAATGCGCACAGATTTCGACAAAGCGTCACTCACGCACTCCGGACCTGTGGTGAAGGTATGGCTGCGCACAATCTGGAACAAACCGACGCGGACTTCACCGGGCCTGCCGAAGATCACTGAGTGGCGGGGCCGCTATTCCATCAATTGCGAGACGCGTCGGGTTTCCAACATCCTGTTAATACTGTCCAATCGCGGAACACCGCTCATGCACCTTACGAAGCCGACCGCCTTCACCGTCATCGTGTCCGACACGCCAATGGAGCACATCGCCGATATCCTGTGCATCCGGCACAAGAACTCGCGCGCTGACGTGACCTGAGCAACACTCGCAACCGGATTATTGAAACTTCAAGGATCACCCGATCCAGGCACGATTTCGTGCAAGCCGCTGTTACTGTAATGCTTGTCGTAATTGCGAGTTTGATGATAGTGGCTCATGGTCTACCGCGCGTGGGCGCATGAAGAGGGTCGCCGCATTGATGCTGGCGCTGGTTCCGTTCGCCATGTCGGTGAGCGCGTTCGCGGAGCCCAAGTAGATCGAGGCGGGCAAGCAGGCCGATACCCGCGACGGCGCGGTCATGCACTCGCAGTCGTGGGTGGACGTCAACTCGATCAGAGGTGGCTCCGCTTGTTCGGACAGGGTCCCGAGATTTTTAAGTGGAATTGTTGAGGCAATCAAGCTGCCGATTTTATCGCTGGCAGCGTGGCGAAGTATGCTTCATCCGGCGTCTGATCGGCCAGCCTCGAATGAGGCCGATTCTGGTTATACCAGTTCAGGTAATTGCCGATTGAGCGACGCGCGTGGCCTATCGAGTCGTACGCTTTCAAATAGTTGAGTAGCCCAGCGGAATCGCACCGTCAGGCCCTCCCAGAACTGTACGTGAGCCTCTCGACTCATACAGCTCCTATC
>NZ_WHNP01000109.1 GCF_009362735.1 Paraburkholderia franconis
TTCTGGCCGCGCTGATCGTGCCGAAGATCATGAGCCGTCCGGACGAAGCGCGCCGCGTGGCGGCGAAGCAGGACATCGGCACCATCATGCAGTCGCTCAAGCTGTACCGGCTCGACAACGGCCGCTATCCGACCCAGGAGCAGGGCCTGCGCGCGCTGATCGAAAAGCCGACCACGGACCCGATCCCGAACAACTGGAAGGACGGCGGCTATCTCGAGCGTCTGCCGAACGATCCGTGGGGCAATACGTATCAGTACCTGAATCCGGGCGTGCACGGCGAGATCGACGTGTTCAGCTATGGCGCGGACGGCAAGCCGGGCGGCGAAGGCAACGATGCCGACGTCGGCTCGTGGCAGTAGGCGTCGTTTGCTTCCCTGATATTGACGTTGATCGTTACCGGCACCATGCGACCGTCCGACTGCACGCTTCACGCATCATCATCACGTGCGGCCACCACGCACGCTGAATGCGCTGACGGCACGCGCGCGCATGCATTGCGCGTGATCGCTCGCGGGCATGCGTCGCGCGCGAGTACGCACAGGCGGCCGCGAGGCTTCACGCTGCTCGAAATGCTCGTGGTGCTGGTGATCGCGGGGCTGCTGGTGTCGCTCGCGGCGCTGTCGATGAACCGCAATCCGCGCACCGATCTGAACGAAGAGGCGCAGCGTCTGGCGCTGCTGTTCGAATCGGCGGGCGACGAGGCGCAGGTGCGCGCGCGGCCGATTGCGTGGCTGCCCATCGAAGGCGGCTTTCGTTTCGACATCCACACGAACGACGGCTGGCGTCCGCTGCGCGACGACGACCTGCTCGGGCCGCGCCAGTGGGAAGGCGGCGTGACGGGCGTGGCGATCGACTATCCGGGCTCCGACACGCATTCGGAGCGCATCGTGTTCGGCACCGAGAGCATCGATACGCCCGTGCAGGTCACGCTGTTTTCCCCCGTCGGCCGCGCGACGATCGTCGGCACCGGCAACGGCCGTTACGAGGTGCGCTGATGATGCGCGCGCTTCGTGTGCGCCGTTCGCGCGGCGCTGTGAATAACGCCCTTGTCGAAGGCTTCACGATGATCGAAGTGCTGGTTGCGCTGGCGATCATTGCGGTGGCGCTGGCGGCATCGCTGCGCGCGGTCGGCAGTCTCGCGACGGGCGAAGCGGACCTGCACCGGCGCCTGCTGGCCGGCTGGAGCGCGGACAATGCGCTCGCGCAACTGCATCTGGCGCATACGTGGCCCGACGTCGGCACGCAGAGCTTCGACTGCTCGCAGGGCAACCTGCAGCTGATCTGCACGGAACACGTCAGCGCGACGCCGAACCCGGTGTTCAGGCGGGTCGAGCTTTCGGTGACGACGCCGGGACATCCCGGCAATCTCGCACAGCTGGTAACGGTGATCGGGAATGAAACAAACCGTTCGCTCTAGACCCAGCGTCGCGCGCGCTCGCCGATCGCCGCTGCTCGCAAAGACGGTGGGCGGCTTCACGCTGATCGAGCTGCTCGTCGCGATTGCGATTCTCGCCGTGATCGCGGTGCTGTCGTGGCGCGGGCTCGACCAGATCATCCGCGGACGGCAGACGATCACCAACGCGATGGAAGACGAGCGCGTGTTCGCGCAGCTGTTCGACCAGATGCGCATCGACGCGCGCAACGCCGCATCGGACGACGAAGCGGGCGAGCCGGCCGTCGCCGTGAACGGCAACGCGCTGCAGATCGTGCGCTACATGCACACGTCGGGGACGGCGCCGCGGCTCGTAGTCGTGCGCTACCGGATCACCAGTGGACGCATCATCCGTTATGCGTCGCCGCCGCTGTCGAATATCGGCGAGGTGCGGCGCGCGCTGGGCGGCGGCGAGAACGAAAACTGGAGTTCCGTGCCGCTGATGGGCGGTGTCGGCGCGATCACGGCCAGGCTGTATGTGCCGAAGGTCGGCTGGACGATGCAGATGAAAGACGTGCAGTCGGCGATCACCGAGAACGACAATAACCTCAAGGTTCCGCAGCTGGGCAATGCGCCGTTGCCCCGCTCCGTGACGGGACTCGAGGTGAGTGTCGGGGCCAGTTCGCTGGCGCGGCCTGTCGTCCGGGTTTTTCTTGTGGGGGAGTGATATGCGTGCTCGCCGTGTCGTCTTGCCCTCTCGTCAACGCAGCAGCCAGCGCGGCGCTGCCATCATCAGCGCGCTGCTGGTCGTCGCGCTGTCGGCGATTCTCGTAGCCGGCATGCTGTGGCGGCAGCAGGTGCAGATCCGGCGCATCGAAAACCAGCGGCTGCTTGCGCAGGCGCAGTGGGTGTCGCGCGGCGCGCTCGACTGGACGCGCCTCATTTTGCGCTCCGAAGGCGATACGTCCGCGGGCATCACGTACCTCGGCGGCGTGTGGGGCGTGCCGATTGCGCGCACGCGTCTGTCCGACTTTCTCGGGCAGATCGGCGAGGTGCGCGCGCAAGAAGGCGCGGCGACGTATGTTTCCGGGTCGATCGAGGACGCGCAGGCCAAATTCAACCTGCGCAATCTCGTGTCGACGGCCGTGCCCGGCGCGCTCACGCTGAACATCCAGCAGGTCCAGGCGTTCCAGCGGCTGCTGCAGCTGCTCGGCATCAACGGCCAGCTCGCGAAGACTACGGCGCTCCAGTTGCGCGCCGGGCTACGGATGTCGGCGACGCGGTTCCAGACGCCGACCAATCCGCTGACGGGCGCCTCGCAGCAGAGCCCGCAGACAGCGCTGCAGGGCGGCGCCGTCGGCGGCGGCAACTACACCGATCAGCCCGGCCTCGAAGATGCCGACGAGAATGCGCCCGTCGCGCCGATCCAGATGACGGGCGTCGATTCGCTGCTCGACGTGCCGGGCTTCACGCCCGACATGATCGCGCGGCTGCGCCCGTTCGTGACCGTGCTGCCGACGGCCACGGCCGTCAATATGAATACGGCGCCCGCAGAAGTGATCGCGGCCATCGTGCCGGGAATGAGTCTGTCGACCGCGCAGGCCCTGGTCGCGCGGCGCGAGACCGTATTCTTTCGCAACGTCGGCGATGTGCAGCTGGCGCTGCGCGGCTCGGGCGCCCAGCAACTGGTGTTCGATCCGAACCAGATGGACGTGAATACCAGTTACTTCCTCGTCCACGGCCGCGTCGAGCACGAGCGCGCCGAGGTCGACCGCACCACCCTCATCTACCGCGACGCGCTCACGCACACGACGCGTATCGTATGGGGACGAGACCAGCTATGAACATTGCAATTTCCCGAGAGAGTGGCCATTGAGCACGCTGATCGTTCTTTTGCCGCCGCGTGATCCGGCGGTGCCGTCGCAGGAATGGGAACTGCCCGACCTGCCGTTCCTGCTGCTCGACAAGTCGGGCCGCATCCAGCGCGCCGGCCGCTCGGCGCCCGGGCTGCTGCCGCGCGCGTCGTCGACCGTGCTGATGATCGGCGCGCGCGACTGCCTGATGCTCGCCGCCACGGTCCCGCCGCTCAAGGGCCCGCGCCTGCGCCAGGCGCTGCCGAACGTCGTCGAGGACCAGCTGATCCAGGACCCGCAGACCACGCACATCGCGCTCGACCCGCAGGCGCTCGACGGCAATCGTCACGTGCTCGCGATCGTCGATCGCGGCTGGTTCCGCTTTATCGTCGAAGGCTTCATGGCGGCGGGCCATCGCAATGTGAAGGCGGTGCCTGTCGCGCGGTGTCTGCCAGAGCCTGCTGTCGCCACGGCTGCTGCGCCTGCGCCCGAAGTGCATGCGGAAGAAACCGTCGCGGCCGGCGCGGATGCAGGGTCGTCGTCGCCGCGCGAAGAACCGGCGGCCGACGACATCACGCCCGTCGTCGCGGCGGTGCTGGGCAACGTGGTGTCGTCGACGGCCGTGGTGCTCGGCGAGGAAGCCATCGTCGATGCCGCACCGCCACGCGTCGAACTTGCGCTCACGCGCGGTCCGCTCGGCGAAGGGCTTGCCTTGCCAGAATCGGCCGTGAATGCGACGGTCGCCGCGCTCGCGGGCAACGCGCCCGTCACGCTCTACACGCTCGTCGATTTGCCCGGCAGCGAGCCGCGTCTGTCGTCGACCGCTCAGTCCGGACGCGGCTCACCTATCACGGGTGCGCTGCCACTGTCGTTCGAGACGCTCGCGCGCAACGCGATCCAGTGCCGCTTCGATCTCTGCCAGTTCGAGTTCGCGGTGCAGCCGTGGCGACTCGATCGCGCGACGCTGCGCCGTTTGCGCCTGCCGCTGTGGCTGCTGGCAGGGACCGTGCTGGTCGCGATCATCGGCGCGAACGTGCAGTGGCTGATGCTCTCGCGCCAGCGCGACGCGCTCAACGCGCAGACGGCGGAACTGCTGCTCAACACGTTTCCGAAGACGACGGTCGTACTCGACGCGCCGGACCAGATGGCGCGTCAGCTGCAGCAGTTGCGTGTCGCGGCAGGCGAGCTGTCGCCGGATGATTTCCTGTCGCTCGCGGACGGCCTCGCGCGCTCGCTCGGGCCGGTGCCCGTCAACGGCCTTGCCGCTCTGGAGTATCACGACCGGCGGCTCGACGTGACGTTCAAGCCCGAGGTCAAGGTCGATGCAGACTTCCCGCAGCGTCTGACACGCAATGGCCTGAACGGCGCGATCGACAGCAATACCGGCAAGTGGACCATCAGGAACGGACAATGAAAGCTGAACTCTTGAACGCGTGGGCCGGTTTCTGGGAAGGACGCACGGCGCGCGAAAAGGCGCTCCTGACGTGGGGCAGCGCGGTGCTGGCCGTCGTGATCGTGTGGTCGGTGGCGTGGGCGCCCGCGCAGGAAGGCCGCGCGCGGCTGCGCGAATCGATTCCGGGCCTGCAGCGTCAGCTCTCGCAGATGACCGCGCAAGCCAACGAGGCGCGCACGCTGTCGGCGGCGGCCCAGGGCGCTGCGCCGACGGGCGGCGCGCTCAAGGATGCGCTGACGGCCTCGCTGAACGATCACGGTCTCGCGCCGACGCAGGTGCAGGTGCTCGGCAACGCCGTGCAGATCCAGCTGAAGAACGCGTCGTTTCCGGCATGGACGCAATGGCTCGACGACGCGCGCCGGCAGTTCAAGGTGCAGGTGTCCGAAGCGCACGTGACGGGGCTGAAGGCCGACGGCCAAGTGGACCTGACGGCATCGCTGCAACCCGCGACCATCAAATGACGGCGCTGCCACGGGACCACGCATGAATGTCTGGATGCGGCGATTGCGCATCGCGCTGCCCTGGATCGTCGTCGCGTTTATCGCGAATCTGGTTGTCTTGCTCGTGATGGCGCCTGCCGCGTGGATCACGCCGCAGTTCTCGAAGGCCACGCAAGGGCACGTGAATCTCATCGATCCGTCGGGGTCGCTGTGGCACGGCTCGGCTTCGCTGATGCTCGCGGCCGGGCCCGGCGCCGAAGCGGCCACGCTGCTGCCGGGTCGCATCGAATGGCATACGTCTTTCTGGCCGCTCTTCACGGGCCGCGTGCGCATGCAGATGCGGCAAAGCGAAGCGATGCCCGACCCTGTCACCGTCGACGCGACGCTGCGCAGCGCGACGCTTTCGGGCGGCACGATTACCGTGTCGGCTTCGCTGCTCGCGGGTCTGGGCGCGCCGTTCAATACGCTCGATCTGCAAGGCGACGTGCGCCTCACATGGACCGACTGGCGCAGCTTCAACCGCCAGACGTACGGTCAGTTGATCATCACGCTGAACGACATGAGCTCGCGCGTCTCGCGCGTGAAGCCGCTCGGGTCGTATCGCGTCGTGTTCCAGGCGCAGGGAGCGGCGGGCACGCTCGACCTGACGACATCGAAGGGACCGCTGCTGCTCACCGGTCACGGCACGCTCAGCGAAGCGTCGACGTCGTTCAACGGCCAGGCGAGCGCGACGCCCGATGCCGCCGACAATCTCGCCGGATTGCTGAATGTGCTCGGGCGCCCGACGGGTCCCGGACAGGTCGCGCTGACTTTCACCCACTGACCTTCGCGCGGGTCACAGACGATCACAAACACAACGGCCACCATGTTCGCGCGTGGCGGCCGTTTGCGTTTGCGTTGCGTTCGAGTCGTGCGTGTAAGTGAGGCTCAGCCTTGAGTTCAACCGGCTGCGGCCGCTTTTGCAACAGGCGTGGCGGGTGTAGCTGCCGGCGCCGACGCTGGCGCGGGTGCCGCGACGCCGCCCGTCTCGCGGTCCATCTGCAATGCATCCCAGCCGCCGCCCAGCGCTTTCACGAGACCCACCGACGACACCATCCGCTGACCCGCGATGCTCGCGAGCTTCTGCTCTGCCGTGAACGCGGTGGTTTGCGCGGTCAGTACGTTCAGATAACCGACGGTGCCTGACTTGTACTGATTGGTGACGATGTCGAGCGCCTGCTGCGCGGACTGCACGGCTGCCTGCTGAACTGTGATTTCCCGCTCGAGGATGCGCAGCGATGCAAGGTTATCCTCGACATCCTGGAATGCCGTCAGCACCGTCAGCCGATACGTGGCGACGTCCTGGTCATATGCGGCGCGCGCCGCTTGCGTCTGGGCGCTGCGCAGGCCTGCATCGAAAATCGTCGCGGCCAGTTGCGGGCCGAGCGTCCAGAAGCGCGACGGCGCCGTCAGCAGTTGCGAGAACACCGAGCTTTCGAAGCCGCCACTCGCGGACAGTGTCAGCGTCGGGAAGAACGCGGAAATCGCAACGCCGATCTGCTCGTTCGCCGCTGCGGCCTTGCGTTCCGCCGACGCGATATCCGGCCGCCGTTCGAGCAGCGCGGACGGCAACTGCGCGGGCACGGCGGGCGGCACGGCGTCGAGGGGCGCGGGCGGCAGCGAAAAGGTCGAAGCCGGTTCGCCGACCAGCACGGCGATCGCATGCTCGTTCTGCGCGCGCGCGACGCCGTTGTCGATGGCCGCGGCTTGCGCCGATTGCAGCTGCGTTTGCGCCTGAATCACATCCGAGCGCGCGGCGACGCCTTGCGCATAGCGGTTCTGCGTGAGCGTGAGCGTGCGCTGATAGGCAGCGACCGTGTCGTCGAGCAGCTTTTGCTGCGCGTCGAGCGAACGGATATTGAAGTAGGTTTGCGCGAGCGTGGCCTGCGCGGAAAGGCGAGTGTTCGCCAGATCGGCGGCCGCGCTTTGCTGGCCGGCTTTTTGCGCGGCGACGGTGCGGCTGACCTTGCCCCAGAGGTCCGGTTCCCAGGTGGCGTCGAGCGACAGGTTGTAGCTGTTGCTGATCGTGCCAGAGCTGCTCAGCGATGACGTCGTGCCGCCGCCCCCGCCTGTCACTGAGCCGCTGAAGTTGCGGCTTGGCGAGCGCGAACGCGTGGCGTCTCCCGACGCGCTAATCACGGGGAAATACGCGGCGCGCGCCTCGCCGACGAGCGCGCGCGCCTGCCGGTACGCGGCGGCGAACTGCGCGATGCTCTGGTTCGACGCGTTGAGCTTGTCTTCGAGCGCGTTCAGTTGCGGATCGTTGTAGATGCCCCACCAGCTGCCACGATCCTGCTGGTCGGCGGGCTGCGCGACTTTCCAGCCGTCGGCGGCTTCCTTGTATGAAGCGGGAACGTCGACGGACGGCCGTTTGTAGTCGGGACCGACGGCGCAGCCGGCAAGCGCGGCCATCAGCGCAGCGGCGACGGCTACGCTTAGCACGCGCGGCCGCGCGACGTTCGCGACTGCGGCACGGGCGCGCGAAGTTCGATTAAACCGCATGCAAATGAATTCCTGTTGATTCGGATGGCGCAACGCGCCGACGCTGTCGCTGAGCGGCCGCCCGCGCGACAACCGGCGCGTCTCCGCGATGGCTCGAATGGCAGCTTACGCGGCGCCTGCGACGAAAACAGAAGAGTAATGCGGCACGCGCTTAACGTGTGTTACCGACGGTGAGTCGACGGTTACGCGCCGTTACGGGAAGGCGCGCCGGGGCGTGGGAAAACGAAGGCCGCCTGTCGCGGCGGCCTTGGTCGCGAGAAACAGCAGATTCTTCAGACGCGCGGATCAGCCGTCGTCTGCCGCGCCTGTTTGCCTGCGGCCGCGCGGCAAGGCGGCGAATCGGAACGCGCCCGTCAAATTGCAGCGGCGGGCGCGATCGTCTGACGGTTGCCCGTGGACCGGGCTTTGAGCGGAGCGGCCAACAGCGCGACGGGCCTGACAGCCTGCGTTCTGGCCTTGCGCGAGCGCCGGCGTTCGATCCACGCGAAGAGCAATACCCCAAGAGACCCGCCCGGCAGAACGAAGATCACCGCATACAGGGCCACTTTCCACCAGCGGTGGGTCCCTTGAAGTGTTTGTAGCGCCGACTCGGTCAATGAGCGGCTCCAGCCGCCGAAGGTGTTTTTCAGGTACAGCATCGCGGGAATCCTCTGTGCGCCGGCAAAGGAAGGCGCACGCAAGTGCGGTCAGAACATGGTCTCCGATGACGCGGATCGCGTAACTCGTTGCCTGTAATAATATTGACCATGCAATTAATTTTCAACATACTGTGCTTCGCAGCATGGTCTTGTGTTGTTTTTTGGGATGGCATTTCTTGTCGGCCGCCGGCGTGTTTGATTTCGCTGCCTGGGCAGATAGAATCCCTGAAGTCCATGCGGTGCGTATCCGCCCTGCGGTTTTCATTAGAACTCTCATGACAGACGGCCCGTATCAGCCGGAGTCGATTCACCTCGAGTCGAGCCTCGGTTATTACCTGACCAAAGCGCGGAATGTGCTGGTCGACCGCACGGATCGGGCGGTCGCGCACCTCGGGCTGACGACGCAGCAGATCGGCGTGATCCTGCTGCTGTCGTGCGGCCGCGCGACGACGCCATTCGAGTTGTCGCGGGCCATGGCGTACGACAGCGGCTCGATGACGCGAATGCTCGATCGCCTCGAAAAGAAAGGGCTGATCGCGCGCTCGCGCAGTGACAAGGATCGACGCATCGTGAAGCTGGAACTCACGTCGCAAGGCCTTCACGCCGCGTCGCAATTGCCGGGGATCGGCGCGGCCGTGCTCAATGAACAGCTGCGCGGTTTTTCCGAAGCGGATCTGGCGACGTTGATCGAGCTGCTGAGCCGTTTCATTGCCAACGGCATCGATGCAGGAAACGGTGCTGGCGGCTGTCGCGCTGGCGGCGAACACGAAGACGAAGAACACGGATCGTCCGCTTCGAGCGACGACGTGTAAGCGGCCGCGCCGAGCACGGCTTTGTTTTGAAGATATAGCTGTCTGGGCAGAGAGTGTCGGGACATGAAAGTGTGGTCATATGTGGACCGCATTTCCATGCCGCGGCAAGTTCTTCTGCCGCGACTGGGAGAATACGCGAATGAGCGCATCGACTTCCGCTTCCGACGACGCGACGGCTGAATTGCCGGCCTCCTCCGACGCGCCCGCGTCCGATGCCGCGCCACCCGGCGCGTCTGTGTCTGGCAACCTTGCTGCACCGGCCCCCGCCCCGCTTGCCGGCGGCACGCTGGCGCTGCTCACCGTGGGCCTCGCGTTGGGCACGTTCATGGAAGTGCTCGACACGTCGATCGCCAATGTCGCCGTGCCGACGATTTCCGGCAGCCTCGGCGTTGCGACGAGCGAAGGCACGTGGGTCATTTCGTCGTATTCGGTCGCATCGGCGATCGCCGTGCCGCTGACGGGCTGGCTCGCGCGGCGCGTCGGCGAAGTGCAGCTGTTCACGCTGTCGGTGCTGTTGTTTACGCTGGCGTCCGCCGCCTGTGGCTTTGCTCAGAACTTCGAATCACTGATCGCGTTCCGTCTGATCCAGGGGCTCGTGTCGGGGCCGATGGTGCCGTTGTCGCAGACGATTCTTATGCGTTCGTATCCGCTCGAAAAGCGCGGCCTCGCACTCGGCTTGTGGGCGATGACGGTGATCGTCGCGCCGATCTTCGGCCCGGTGATGGGCGGCTGGATCACCGACAACTACACGTGGCCGTGGATCTTCTACATCAATCTGCCGATCGGTCTGTTTTCGGCGGCGTGCGCGTTTCTGCTGCTGCGCGGGCGCGAAACGCCGACCACGAAACAGCGCATCGATGGCATCGGACTCGGGCTGCTCGTGACGGGCGTCGCGTGTTTGCAGATGATGCTCGACCTCGGCAAGGACCGCGACTGGTTCAATTCGACGTTCATCGTCGCGCTCGCGATCATCGCGGTGACGTCGCTTGCCTTTATGCTCGTGTGGGAGATGACTGAGAAAGAGCCGGTTGTCGAGCTGACGCTTTTCAAGGACCGCAATTTCGCACTCGGCGCGCTGATCATCTCGTTCGGCTTCATGGCGTTCTTCGGCTCCGTGGTGATCTTTCCGCTCTGGCTGCAGACGGTGATGGGCTACACGGCGGGACTCGCCGGGCTCGCGACGGCGCCTGTCGGCCTGCTCGCGCTCGTGTTGTCGCCGATGATCGGACGCAACATGCATCGGCTGAATCTGCGAATCGTTGCGAGCTTCGCGTTCGTCGTGTTCGCGTTCGTGTCGCTGTGGAACTCGACGTTCACGCTCGATGCGCCGTTCAATCAGATGATCCTGCCGCGCCTCGTGCAGGGCATCGGCGTTGCGTGCTTCTTCGTGCCGATGACGACGATCACGCTGTCCAGCATCACGGACGAGCGTCTGGCGAGCGCCTCCGGGTTATCGAATTTTCTGCGGACCTTGTCGGGCGCAATCGGTACGGCGATCAGCACGACGTATTGGGAAAACGACGCGATCTATCACCATGCGGTGTTGTCGGAATCGGTGAGCGCCTATTCGGCGAATACGACGTCTTATAGCGATCTGCTGACGTCGTTGGGTCTTCAGGGGCAAGCTGTGACGGCGCAACTGAACGAGATCGTCACGCAGCAAGGCTACATGATGGCGACCAACGATTTCTTCCGCATTTCGTTTGCGTGTTTCATCGTGCTCGCGTGTCTGGTGTGGGTTACGAAGCCCCAAAAAGGCGCGGCGGCATCAATGGGACATTGACGCCGCCGCTGGGAACGGAAGCGCGATCGCTCCCGGATACTTCGCTGCGAGAGAGATTACTTCCCGTCGATCTGAATCTCGACTCGACGGTTCTTCGCGCGTCCGACCGCGCTCGTGTTCGGCGCGACGGGCGACGCCGCGCCATAGCCCTGGACGTCCCACCTGGAAGCACGCATGCCGGCCGTCGCGAGATAGCGCTGCACGGAGCGGGCGCGCGCCGCCGAAAGACGCTCATTCAGCTTCGCCGAGCCGGTGGAATCGGTGTAGCCGGCGATCGTCAGACGTTCGATACCGACATCGCGATTTTGCGCGATGAAGTTGTCGAGCTTCGCGGTTGCTGCGGGTGTCAACACGGCGCTGTTGACGGCGAAGTTTGCGTCGGACTGCAACGTCACTTTGCGCACAGGCGCCACGACGGGCGCGGCGACAGGCGTTGCTACGACCGCGGGCGCTGGCGTCGCGACGACGGGCGTCTCGCACTGGAACGTGATTTCGCGCCGCTCGTTCAGCCACACGAAATCCGTCGATTTGGGATCGGCCGGATCGATGCGTTTGACCTGCTTGTCGCCGCAAAGACGCTGGACTTCGTCCATGCAGGCTTGCATGCCTTCCGCCAGACCGAGACACTGCACGCGATACGCTTGCGTTCCGTCGGAGAGCGTGACGATGTCGGTATTGTGGGTTGGGCCTGAATACGACGTGCAGCCCGCGATACCCGCAGCGCATGCAATGGCCGTCAGAGTACGAATAAACATAAAGACTTTCCCGATGATGAAAAATAAGCCTGCGAGACGATGAGTCTTGCGAGCCTAATTCCCAATCGGAGAAGTCTTAAAAATGCTTTGACGCCCCTTGAGTGCTCTTACTGAGAGACCGGCTCTCCTGTCGGCGACGATGTCGATTGCCCGTTAGTTCCGGCCGCTTGACCGGACGTCGCCGGCGACGCCAGATTCGGCGAGCTTGCCCGTACGAACTGCTTGAAATCGGCGCCGGCCTCCCAGGGATTCGGCTTGCATCCGAGCGAACTGTCGCAATGCGCGGCGAAGCCGATCGTCGACGTGCCGTCGTTGTTCGGCGTCTTCGTGATCTCGAAGGCGAGCGCGCGCTTGCCCCCCTCGGGGCCCGTCGTCTGGATCAGCGAATCCGTTGCGGTCGCGACCTCATAGCGCGAATGCGTCGTGACCCACGAGTGCGCGCGCTGCCACCAGGCGTCGCACTGGGCTTTGCTCGTGCAGGTCAGTGGCGCGGTCGCGATCTGCATCACATCGGGATTGACCTGCCCTTGCGTCGAACAGCCAGCGGCCAGCACGCAGAGCACGGCCATCAGACTTTTTCTCATCACCGGACTTCCTCCCATTTGTAAGGCCGAGCACTAAGGCGCTGCGTTATGAAAGTTGGACCGCAGCCGCAGCGGCATGTTTCATCAGGCGAGCATGGCGCACGTGAGCCGATCGGCATTGAGGCAGCGCAACATCGACGTGCAGCAATTTCCGGCCCAGACGGGATTTGATGCAGGCACAAAAAAGGCAGCACGGGCTGCCCTTTTTGCTGCGCGGCTCAGGCTCAGATGCTCGCCGTCTTTCGCGCTAAACGCTGAAGCGGTTCAGCGTGTAAGCGCGATACGCGGCTACGAACGCATCGAACGAACCGACTTCTTCGCGCTCCAGCTTCTGCTGTTGGGCCAGCGATTCGACGGCCAGCGCGGCGAATTCCTGCGCTTGCGTCGGATCCAGCGGACGCGCTCGGAAATGCTCCGCGTGCGCGACGCTTTGAGCGAGGCCGAATGCGAGAAAGCTTTGCTGTTTGTCGCGCATGATCTGCAGCACGCGGGCCGATGGCGTCAGCGACGTATCCGCGAGCTTCGCGCGTTGTGTAGCGACCGAGCGCGCGTGGCTGTCGTCGCCGCGAATCCGATCGAGCGCGGCGGCTGCGTGATCGATCTTCGCGAGCAGTTCGTTGGCCCAGTCGAGCATGTTGACGGGTTGCCCATCGCGGACCAGTTCGAGGCCGGGCTTGCGCCCTTCCATCGTCACGCGGCCGAAGTTCTGGTTCGCTTCCGTGTAGGCCGGCGGCGGCAGCGGCGCGCTGTCGTCGAGCGCGCAGACGAGCAGATAGGCGTCGAGAAAACGCGCCGTCTCGAGCGAGATGCCCGTCGGCTCGAACGGATCGATGTCCATGCAGCGCACTTCGACGTACTGCACGCCGCGCGCGGCGAGTGCATGCAACGGCCGCTCGCCCGAATACGTGACGCGCTTCGGACGGATCGTCGAGTAGAACTCGTTTTCGATCTGCAGCACGTTGGTGTTGATCTGCACCCATTCGCCGTCGCGCTGCGTGCCGATTGCCTCGTACGGCGGATACGGCTGGCTGACGGCTTTCGCGAGCGCGTCGAGATAGCCCTGCAACGTGTCGTAGTCGGCGTGCAGCGCGGCTTGCGCGGTCGTGTTCGAATAGCCGAGGTCGCTCATGCGCAGGCTCGTCGCGTACGGACGATAGAGCGTGTCGGCGTCGAATGTTTCGAGCGTGTGCGGACGGCCGCGCAGGAAGCGCGCGTCGAGTGCCGGCGACGCGCCGAACAGATACATCAGCAGCCAGCTCGTGCGCCGGAAATTGCGGATCAGCGCGAGATAGCGCTCGGACTGGAAATCGACCGCGTTTGCCGTCGATTGCTGGTCGGCGCGAAGGAGCCGCCACACTTCTTCGTTCAACGAATAGTTGTAGTGAACACCCGCGATGCACTGCATCGTGCGTCCGTACCGCAGCGCGAGGCCGACGCGGTACACGTACTTCAACCTGCCGATGTTCGACGTGCCGTAGTCCGCAATGGGAATCTCGTCGTCCTCGGGGAGCAGGCCCGGCATCGAGTTGTTCCAGAGCAGTTCGTCGCCGATCGCCGAATAGACGAAGCGATGCAATGTATCGAGACGCTCGAGCGTGGTCGAAGCGTCATGCTCGGCTGGCGTGATGAGTTCGAGCAGCGCTTCCGAATAGTCGGTGGTCAGCGAAGGGTGCGTGAGTGCCGAGCCGAGCGTGCGTGGATGCGACGTCATCGCAAGATGGCCGTCCACCGTCACGCGCAGGCTTTCCTTTTCGATGCCGCGCAAACCGGTCGTCAGCGCGTCGCGCTGCGGGCCAGATGTCAGCACGGACAGGCGGTGCAACAGCGCGTCGGTCGTGCGGGAGAGTGTCGTGTTTGGCATTGATGCGGGTCGAACATCGTCGGCCGCCATGCGCCGCACGGTGCTGCTCGGCGCGGTCGACAACGTTCGGCGGAATTTTCGGTAGCGGGCACTTTAACATCTCGCCAGAACGGCTGCTTGGGGCCGTTTCGGGCGGCTAGTCGCGCTCGCGCGCGGCACATGACCACGCTTGTCTGCGATGACCGGTCCGCGTCCTTCACTCTACGCCGAGCCGAGGCGTGAAGTCGATCGACGGTATCTGCACAAGTTTGCGGAAGGCCGCTAGCCGCCGCGTGCGGCGCCCGCGCGATCGGCGACTTCGTTCCACAGATGCATCGCCGCATACGAGCGCCACGGCCGCCATGCGTCGGTGCGCGCGCGTTGCTGGTTGGGGCGGACGAGCGCCGGGTCGCGCGCGGCGATCGCCTGCATCAGCACGAGATCCCATGCGGGCCACGCGTCGGCGTCACGCCACGCGCGCATCGCGACGTATTCGACCGTCCACGGACCGATGCCCGGCAGCGCAAGCAGCGACGCGCGCAATTGCGCGACATCGACCGACGCGTTGGCGACGCTGTCGACGGGCACGTCTCCCGACGCGACGGCGCGCGCAAAGCCCTGCAGCGCATCGATGCGCTTGCCCGGCATGCCGATCTGCGCAAGGTCGACGGCGGCGAGCGCGGCGGGTGTCGGGAAGCGCCATGCCGTCGTTTCGTGCGGGTGGTCTTCGATGCGTTCACCTGCGCGCCGAACGATTCGTCCGATGATCGTCGTCGCGGCTTTCACGCTGACCTGCTGGCCGACGATCGCCCGGACGACGAGCTCGAACGCGGACCACGCGCCGGGTACGCGCAGACCCGGCACCGCATCGACGAGCGGCGCAAGCCAGGGATCGGCGGCAAGGCTCGCGCCGATTCCCTTCGGATCGGCATGCAGGTCGAACATGCGTGCGATCGGCGCTGCGAGCGCCTCTGCGTGACGGCTCGCCGCGCCGTCGATCGTGGCGACAATGCAGCGTCGCTTCGGATGCTTGTGCACGGCGAGCGTGCCGCTGTCGCCGTTCCAGTCGATCGCGCGGCGCCATACGCCGTCTTCGACTGCTTCGACGCCTGGCGTCGCGCGGCCCGCAAAGAAGCGCAGAACGCGCGGCCAGTCATAAGGCGCCTTGAACGGCAGTTCGAGCGTGGCGGTGGCGGTCTGCGTGGTGCTCACGCGGCGTGATCCATGTCGGCGATGGGTTGGGTGGCTTCGTCGTCGGCTTTCGCTTCGTGGTGCGCTTCCGCGTCGAGCAGCATCGCCTTGCGCGCGACGCCCCAGCGGTAGCCCGCCAGAGCACCGCCTTTCTGCACGACGCGATGGCATGGTATCGCGAGTGCGACGGGATTCGACGCGCAGGCGCTCGCGACGGCCCGCACTGCGCGCGGCGAGCCGACCGCTTCGGCGATCTGCGAGTAGCTGCGCGTTTCGCCGTAGGGGATGCGTCGCAACGCTTCCCACACGCGCTGCTGGAAAGCGGTCGCGGCGATGTCGAGCGGGAGATCGAAGCGCTGACGCTTGCCGCGCAAATACGCATCGATTTGCTCGATGAACGGCGCGAGCCGCGCGGGGTCGGCAATCAGTTCCGCGCTCGCGAATTCCTTGCGCAGGCCGTCCACGAGCGGCCGTTCATCGTCGCCAAAGGCGATCTTGCAGATGCCCTTGTCGGTTGTCGCGACCAGCACGAGGCCGAGCGAAGTCGGCGCGCTGGCGTAGCGGACGCGCAGTCCGGCACCCTTGCGCCGATATTCGGACGGCGCCATGCCGAGCTCGGCTGCCGCCGTATCGTACATGCGCGATGGCGAGCCGAAACCCGCGTCGACAGTCGCGCGCGTGACGTCCGCGCCGCGCTGCAACGCGTCGCGCAGCGCGGCGCCGCGTTGCGCCGCCTGATACTGGCGCGGCGACACGCCGACCACGCGTTTGAAGAGCCGCTGCAGATGAAACGGGCTGACGTGCACGGCCTCGCTCAACTGCGCGAGCGTGAGACGCCGCTGCGGATCGGCGTCGAGCGCGGCGCACGCGCGATTGACGATCTCGAGTTCGCGCGGCAAGCCGCCCGGCTGACAGCGCTTGCACTCGCGATAGCCGGCCGCGCGCGCCTCGTCGGTCGAGTCGAAAAAGTCGACGTTGTCCCGCCGCGGCAGCCGCGACGCGCACGACGGACGGCAGAATACGCCCGTCGTCCGGACGCCGTAGAAGAAGGCGCCGTCGGCGGACACGTCGCGGTTCAGAACGGCCGCCCAGCGTTCGTCGTCAGTGGCGAATGCGGCGGGAGCGGCTTTGGAGAAGGCTGTGTTCATCGTTTGCCCCGAGGGACGGTTTCGATGCTTACCACTTTAGCGAGCACGCTTACACACTACGCTCCGGTTCTTGCTCTGTCATTTGGCCCACGTGGTTGGCTGCGGCCGGCGGGTAAATTCCCAAATTTCGGGACAAAACGCGCCGATGAAAAAATTGGGGTTTTCCCTTAAAAAGTTATTGCGTCGCATCAAGCCGGCGTGTATAGTGGTTTCTGTCTCCTCCATGTCTCCTCCTGATATGGATTCAGCCCGCTCCAATCGAGCGGGCTTTTTTTCGTGTGCGCCCAGCATGGGCGCACTCCTGCGGGTGGAAGTCCCGCCATAAGCTGATCACGGCAAATGAAGTGAAGCGCAACTGCATGAGGGTGACCGAGTGTGGGGAGGAAGCGTGGAGCGTAAATCGCGAGCCGATGGACAAGAACCGTATAGAAGGCGCTGCCGAGCAGGGCGAGCGGGCACGTAACCGCGAAGCTCCCGTGATCAAGGCGAAGTGGCGTAGATGCGGCGGTTGTGCGATGAAGGAGTGCGTTCTTACCTGGGGAGATCTCGCCTTGTGCCTG
>NZ_WHNP01000011.1 GCF_009362735.1 Paraburkholderia franconis
GCTCCGGAGGGGGATTCATGAAACGAACGGCGATGAATGCATTCTATGCCAAATTACCCGACATTATCGGCGTAATGTCAAATTACTGTCCTCACATAGTTGGATATATGGCGTTTTACGTTGTCGCATCGAAACACTGTTCCGTCTCTATGTCCGACGCTCCTTCCGACCTCCCGTCCGATGACACCCGGCTCGCGGCCGAGATTGAGCGGCTCAAGCTCGAATTTCCGAAGACCCGCGAGCTGTACCGCGAGGTCTGTGCGCTCTTGTTCTTCCGCTTCGGCCAGACGCCGACCGCCAACCGGCTCTATCAACTGGTGAAGCGCGGCAGCATGGGCACGCCCGCGGCGGTGCTCGGCGAGTTCTGGGCCGAGCTCCGGGAAAAGAGCCGCGTGCGCATCGAGCATCCGGACCTGCCCACCGATCTGCGTACCGACCTCCGCGGCGGCGGGCGAACTGGTCGCGACGCTGTGGACGCGCGCGACGGCCTCGGCGCAGGCGGAGCTCGACGCGCTGCGCGCGGAAGTGGAGGGCGAGCGTACGGCCGCGGAGCAGCGCGTCGCCGCGGCCCGCGGCGAGCTGGAACGCACCGAGGCGGCGCTCGAGCAGCGCACCGCGGCGCTGCTCGCCATGCAGGTCGAGGTCCGCGAACTGGAGAAGGCGCAGGCGGAAGGGTACGCGGCACGCCAGGCGATGGAAGCCGAAGTCGTGCGCCTCAAAAACGAGGCGGCGACACGCGACCGTGAACTGGAGAAGGTGCGCGATGGCTTCTCGCGCGATCTGGAGAAACTGCGCGAGACGGCGGCGCAGTCCGGTGAGCGCCTGCGGGCCACGGAAAAGCGCGCGCTGCTCGAGATCGACCGCGAGCGGGGCGCGGCCGCGAAGCTGCAGAAGGAACTCGATGAGGCGAACCGGCGCGCCGACCGGCGCGACGCGGAGCATCGCCGCGCGGTCGAGACGCTGCAGGCACAGCTGGGTGACGCGCGCCATCAGGCGGGCGTGCTGCAGGGGCGCCTGGATGCCGTGCAGGCCACGAACGCAACGCTGCAGGCACAGCTGGGTGACGCGCGCCATCAGGCGGGCGTGCTGCAGGGGCGCCTGGATGCCGTGCAGGCCACGAACGCAACGCTGCAGGAGGAGCTGGCGGCCCTGCGTCAGGCGGACGTCCGCCATGCCGGGCCGGCCGGGCCGACCCGACCGGGCCGTGCCAAGGCCGCGCCTGCCGGGACCACCGCGGCGCGTCCGGCGGCGACCCGGCCCGCGCGTGCGCCGCGCGTCGTGTCCGCGCCCGCCAGCAAGACGGCGGCGCGCCGCAAGCGGGGCAAGACCGATGGCAAATAGCCCCCGCCCGCGCCGGAGACGGAAAACCCCGGCCTGTCCGCCGATCGGCGCGCTGATGCGCTACGGCGAGCGCACAGTGCGCGTGATCGCCGAAGCGAGCGGGCAGCGCGTGATCATCGAATCCGTGGACGAGGACGGCCGCACCTTCCGCAGCGCGGTCAAATGGGCTAGTCTGGCCGCTCTTGAAGAGCAGCTTTTCTGAGCGCGATGACGATGCAGCCGACCACGCAGCAGCTCGATATCTTTGCCGACAGCCGCGACGTGATGTTGCGCAACGACGTACTGGCGCCGCTGGAACGGCGCGATGCAGTGGCCGCGCGCGCATCACTGGAACAGCTTGCGGGCGAATACCCGGACGATGGCACGTTGCCGGCGCTGGCCGTGCTGGTTCGCGAACTCGAAAGCGGATCGATCACACCCTTTGCCGATCACGCTTCACTGGCCATCGCCCGCCGTCATCTGGATGACGAGGTGGTGCCCGCCGCCCGGCGGGTGCTGCCCGTGCAGACCGTTCAGTCCTGGCTTGCCCCAAGCTGGCGGACGCTCGCCCGGCGGGCCGCGTCGCTGCCGTTTCGCGGTGCCGACGCGGGTGATCATACCGGGAGCCATGCCGCGCCGCTGTGGCTGCTGGCGGGAGACGGAGCGGCCGCGTGTACTGCGATCGAGGGCATCGAATCGTGGTGGCGCATCCCGACGCCGCTTGCATGGATGACCGAGGCGCGCTACCGGACGGGCGGGCTGGATGCCGCGTGGCCCCTGCTCGCGGAGCTGGCGTGGCTGGCGCCCGCACGGTTTGCGATGTTGCTGCCCGTGCTGGGTGACGCTTCGCTCGACGCGCTGCGTCGGCGCTTTGATGCGGAGTTTCCCGGCACCGGCGAAGTCGACGATTACGCCTGGTTCGCGGCGTGGTTGCTGCTAGTCAAGCCGGCGCTGGCGGGCCGGCTCGGTGAGGCACGCGTGCGGCGCGATCAGGCGGCCTCGCGCGCAATGGTCCTGCTGGGAGAGATCCTGCGTCGGGAGCATGAAGGCGACCAGCACGAACTGGTTAGCCTGCGCCAGGAACTGAGCCGCCTGCATGCAGGACTGTTCGATTCGTACATTGCGACGCGGAAGGTGCAGCACCGGTGAGCATAAGGCTGCGAACGGTTACATGGAGCCACTCGGCGAGGCCAGATGGATATCCGTAATTGTCTCCGCATTGCGGAGACAATTACGGACGTTGGCCAGCGCATGTCCAGTAACGCGTTTGAAAATGGAGGGGACTCGCCCCTTCACGCGGTAATCAACACCTGAACTCGAAAGTATGAATGACGACCTCACGCCTTCCACCTTGCTCGATGAAGTCCGACGGCTTATCAGTTCGGCGCGCGAGCGTGCCGCCGCTGCGATCAATGCGGAACTGACTCTGTTGTACTGGCAGGTGGGGCGTCGTATTCAGGTTGAGGTGTTGCGCGGCGCTCGCGCGGAATACGGGCAGCAGGTGATCAGGTCGTTGGCGCGCCAGCTTACAGCGGAATATGGTCGCGGCTGGAGCGACAAGCAGTTACGCCATTGCGTACGCCTGGCAGAGGTTTTTGCCGACGAAGCGATTGTCTCCGCGGTGCGGAGAGAATTGAGCTGGACGCACCTGAAGACGCTGATCTACATCGACGACCCGGTCAGGCGCGATTTTTATATCGAACTTGCCCGCGTTGAACGCTGGTCCACGCGGCAGTTGCAGGAGCGCATCGACTCGATGCTTTTTGAGCGCAGTGCGATCTCCCGGAAACCCGAAGACGCAATCAGGCGGGATCTCGCGATCCTGAGAGATGAGCGACGCGTGTCGCCCGACGCGTTGCTGAAAGACCCCTATGTGCTGGATTTTCTTGGGCTCAACGATCACTACCTTGAAAAGGATCTCGAAGATGCCATCCTGCGGGAGATGGAGCAGTTCCTTCTCGAACTCGGTGCGGGTTTCACGTTTGTAGCTCGCCAAAAACGCCTGCTGATCGATCACGACGATTTTTACATCGATCTTCTCTTTTACAACCGCAAGCTTCGACGGCTTGTTGCAATCGAACTCAAGCTTGGTGCGTTCAAGGCCGAATACAAAAGCCAGATGGAACTGTATTTGCGCTGGCTCGCGAAACATGAGCAGGAACCCGACGAGGAACCGCCGCTCGGCATCATCCTGTGTGCAGGCAAGAAGCAGGAGCAGATTGAGCTGCTCGAACTCGATAAGAGCGGTATCCATGTCGCGGAGTATCTGACTGTGCTGCCGCCACGTGAGCAGTTGCAGGCAAAGTTGCAACAGTCGATTGAAGCCGCGAGGTCAAGACTCCACGACCGGCGGCGCGAATGATTCGATCGCCACGATCGGGCTGACGGACATCCGCTAGACCGGCAGACTCTCAATCCATCACGCTGAAAGCCTCCGCTCCGGAGGTTTCTTCGCGCAGCTAGAGCCCGTGCGCCTCCTGCAATCCGCCGGCTCTTTCGAGTCGTTGACTGGGAGTGCAGACGTGAAACCCCGCGGCGATGACGAAGAGGATGCCAGCTAAAGGCCAGACATAGATTGCAGTGGCAACGCACAGCCAGCATGCTTCCAGAGGCGGGTAGGCGTGGAGTGCCCAGAAAAAGCAGGCAACTGGCAACATCAACAGGGACAGCGCCGAACGATTCAAAAAAACGGCGACCGTTGCTCTCTTGCACGTCTCAGATTGCATGCCCGTCTCCATGAGGAATGGCATCGGTATATAGCGTCGCACGCCGGTCATTTCGCGAATACTTGGGAAAATCCCTGATCGGTCAGGATGTCCGACCATGCAGCTTGCAAGGCGACAACACCTCGTGGGTAGGCCCGCAATTCCAACACCCTTGCGGCATTCTGATGCGGTGCTGGCGAATTCTCAGCCTCATCGCCTCGATGTTGCGCGGACAAACAGGTCGTAAATAAATTCGACTGGATTGCGTTAGGACACGACGGGCTAACGTCCGGGACATCTCTCGTGAATACAAGTTAGCAAAATAGAATAATTGAATAAATCAAGGGGTTCGCGACCGCAAGTCACCGTTATCGTTTCGTCCCGATTTATGAGGGTAGCTAATAGGCCTGGTAGGATCTACGGTCATGGACACGCGCTATAACGGGGGCCACTTTCTGCGGCGAAGAGGCACGTTCGAGGCACGCCTTATGGCGATGTAGAGAGGATGTCGTGCGGCAACTGCGCCACATAGACCCACGGAAAAATGCCGCGCTCGTGTTTGTCGCTGAATACCAGTTGCATGCCGTAACCGGCCGGGCGAATTTCCAGAATGGCGATATCGGGCGGCACGACGGGCGCCTTCCCATCGAGGCGTAGCCGCCGGCATTCCGCGCAAGGGCACCCCATTCGCAGCATGTGTGATGCGATCCGTTGTGCCGGACCGTCGTTCCAATGCAGTGTCAGTGCCCATGCATTGAATTCGATCTGCCGTGGACTCTTCATCGCGTGACTTGCCCGAGCTGTTGCAGCGCAATCCTGGCGGCCTTGCGCACGTCGGGGTCGGCATCGCCGGACGCTTCACGCAGCGCAGCTGCTGTCGAGGGGTCCCGCAATTCGCCTAGCGCGAGCGCGGCTTCCTTGCGCAGATTACTGATCGTGTGCGACAGGAGCGAGACGAGCTGCCGTGCCGCGACACGATCGCCCAATTGCCCCAATGCACGCGCTGCACGCAAACGCACCTGCCAGTAATCGTCGTCGAGCGCCGCAATCAGCGCGTCGCGCGCTGATTGCGCGCGCAGCTTGCCAAGCGTTGTCGCGGCTTCCTCACGAACTTGCCACACGGGATCATGCAGCGCTTGCAGCAACGCAACGGGCATCACCGAATCGTCTGCTTGCGCGAAACCCAACGCACCGATCGCGGCGCGGCGAATTTCGGCGTCGGGGTCGCGTGCGGCGATATCGGCCAGCGGCGCGAGCGCGCGCAAAGCGGGTGCGAACGCGTCGGCCACGCGCAGCTCGCGCAACGCGCGGAGCACGGCGGCCTTTACGAACGGTTCGGGACGGTCGATCCACGCGCAAAGCACCGCGCCCGATGCCACATCCTTCAACGCCGACAGACTCGACGCAGCGGCTTCGCGCACTTCGCGATCCGCATCGATCAACGCATGGCAGAGCGCTTCGACGATTGCGGGCTCCTCCCATGCGCCCAACACGCGCGCCGCTTCACTACGCACGTCGGCGGAGTCGTCGTGTTTCAGCGCCGCGACGATGGGTTGCAGCGCGTCGGGGTCTTCGAGATCGGCGAGTTCGATCAGCGCGATGCGTCGGACAACGGCATCCGCGTCCGAGAGGCCCGGCAACAGTGCGGCGGCTTCCGGTGCGAGCGTTTGCGGATCGTAGGTCAAAAAGTTCGGGTCGGTCATGAACGGTCGAGGAGTGGAGTCGCGCGGCGTCACGCTGTGTCGCGCAGCAGCGAAAGACATTGGCGCTTGATGTCGATGAAGGTGGGATCGAGCGTCGTGTCGTCGGACCGCGGGCGCGGCAGCGGCACGGCAATATCCGCGACCACGCGTGCGGGCCGCTTCGACAGCATCAGGATGCGATCCGCGAGAAACAGCGCTTCTTCGATGTCGTGCGTGACGAACACAACGGTCGTGCGCACCTTCGCCCAGATATCGAGCAGCAGCGTCTGCATCATGCGACGCGTTTGCGCATCGAGCGCGCCGAACGGTTCGTCCATCAGCAGCACGCGCGGCCGGTTGATCAGCACACGCGCGATTTCGACGCGCTGCTGCATGCCGCCCGACAGTTGCGCGGGGTAGTGCGTGTCGAACCCGCCGAGTCCGACGAGTTCGAGCAGTTCTGCCGCTTGCCTGCGCCGCTCGTTCGCGCCAATGCCCTTCATCTTGAGACCGAACGCGACGTTGTACCCCGCATTGGGTATTTGGATTCGCTGTGGGGCATTGTATTTTTTCTCAATCCTCCGGTGATGCTTGCGGATTGCCAATAAGCGGCTTGCCAGACGGCACATAAAGTCCAGTCGCCAATATCCGCATCAGGCGCGCGGATCCATGCCACCGTCCAGGGGTTCCCCGACTTCACGCATGAGGGTAAGCAGATGTGCGACCTCGCTTACGAGCATCTATTGCGTACCGACTCGCCGGTACTGGTGGCCACCCCTCATACGGGTTCCATCGTACCGGCTGAAGTGCTTGAATATCCGGCGTGGGTCCCCGTCAATGGGCGACTCGCCGATCCTGCCGGGGTGCAGTTTCAAAGGGCGGCTAAATCGAGCTCTGTATCTTGCATCTCCGCCGTGTATCATCCGTGCGCTATCGACCTCAACGTCGCAAGCGACGTCAGTCTGCCGAAATCCTTTGTCTACGGGTCTCTGTGCCGGACGCAAACTTCGAGTGGCGAAGCGCTGTATCCGCCCGGTTCCGAGCCCACGGAAGCCGAAGTCGGCCGCCGTGTCTCCGCTTACTGGTGGCCATTTCATTCCGCACTCGTTGCTGAACTTCTACGTTTGAGGCGCATGCACGACAACGTCCTGCTGCTCGTATCGCATGCCAGCGCATGGCTCTCTCCCTATCGTGACTCGCCCGGTGTGTCTGACTGCAACGTCGGGACGAATGGCGGACGCTCGTGTGACAGGCGACTCGTTTCTGCGTTGACCAGATCAGTCGAAGCTCATGGCCGTTCGTGGGTAGTGAACGGCAACATCGCGGATGCATTCGCTGCCCAGCGCTATGGCGTGCCAGCCAGCGGAATTCACGTGATAGAAGTCGAGATTGCCGCTCGATGGAGGGCTGAACTGAATTTGACCGATGGATCAGGTCCGGCACGTGAAGATCCGGCAATGAGCAGCCTCATCGCCAATCTACGGGATGCGATGTCATCGCTGCCTCGTGCAGATTGTCTTTCGGAGACGGCTTTCATGTCGCCCGGAGAAGCAGACTAGCAACACCCGAAAGCAGCGCACCAAAAAAATGACCTCGACTTTCTGAAGAAGTCGAGGCCGCAAACATCGCCACCCTGACCGACCGTTGCGGAGACAGCCCATCTCCAACGGCAGATGACGATGACCCTCGGATACCCATGAAGCCGCCGGCGTTCGGAGGTTCATCGGCTTGACGCGAACGTGACAGCCTGCGTGTCAATTCACGACGATGACACTGGGCGTGATTTCAGATGCTGGTACGTTCTCTTCTAACGCATTCGGTTCGTCACTGCGTACCGCCGTTGCCGGCTCCGCTCGACAGCCTGCCTTGCAATGGATTCCATCGCGCCCATGCCTAGCGACTCAGCAACCGTCCGTGCGTAAGCGTGGTGCCGTTCCGTAAGCGGTGCTGCCAGGTCTCTGGCATCCATGTACCGGAGCAGAGCGATTTTTCTATGTCCGCATTGGATGCTGTGGTCGTATAGCGCCAGCGCAGCCATAGCGTCGCATTCCTTCCCGACATCCTCGACGAGATTTCGCGTGTCAGATCGTTTCATTTGGAACCGTACCGGGCGCAGAGCAGAGATAGGTGTTTCGTCGGCTCACAGTGTCAGTTTCTGACAAACGTATGGCAACCCCCATGTGGAGATACCGCCTGGTGGGTAGTAGATGACCTGATCGCGACCATCTTTTATCCCCGATTACCGTTCGGCAATTGGCGGCCCGATTCGCGATTGCGCTCGAGGCGGTGCAAGTCGCGCATATCGGCAGCCTTCGGCGTCGCGTGTATTGCATTGATTGCCGTTGCACGAACGAAGACGAGACGAGCAAGGCGGTGACCTGTCAGCAGTGCGGCAGGCATCTGTTGGTACGCGATCACTTCTCGCGTCTCGCGTCAGTTCGCCGCGTTCATCGGCGTGCAGGCCGATACCGAAGTGCCCGGCGAGTTGCCCGAACGCAGGACGCACTACCTGTAGATGGTAGCGCGCAATCCGTCCAGCCTTCCCCATTGATTGCACCGGATACCCCCAGAGAGGGAGCCCCCTCTGGCGGATTGCAAGGCGCTGTTGAGCGGCCATACTACAGACACGAATCATCGAAACCTTGCAGCGGAGCAGCATCATGGAAAGCCACAATTTTCTGACCCATCAGCAGATCTTCGACCGGGCAGTCGAGCATCTCTTCTGCCAGGGCCGCGCCGCGTTGCTGCCACATGGCGGCGGTGCATATCGTGGCTACTGTGGAGGATGTCCCGTCGGCAGCTTCATCAAGCCTCGCGATTACATGACCGCGATGGAAGGAGTGCCCGTCCGCTATATCCGCGAACAATCGTCCGACGCCATACCCGCGTACATGGACGTGGGCGTCGCGGCGCTCAGGAAGGCACTGCTGCGCGCCCGCATCAATGTCTACGATCCCGCGACGATCGAATTGCTCAGTTGTCTGCAGAACGTGCACGACGTGTTCGGCAAATGGGAGTGGCACGAGCGCCTGCAGTCGATCGCACGCCAGTTTGGTCTCTCGGTCGACCTGCTGAAGGTGGCGGCCTGATCGGCGCCCCGCAGGATGCATCGGGCGAGAAGGAAACAGCAATCATCAACGGGCGATAGGGCAGAGATCATGAACACCCATCAACACTCTTTACGTGACCTCGTCGAGAAATGGCTGTCGCCGACGCCGACAACACCCGTTCGCGTGACCCGCTTCAGCCGCACGCGAGATGGCAACCGGCGCTATGTCTGCATCGAGGTCGCGCGGCCGGCGTGCTCTGTGGCCATTGTCTTCTTTCGGCATGACGACGGCTCATGGCGCGTGTTTCCGCCCCGCCGCGAATATCCCGTGATGACTTATCCGGAAGCTGCGTGACGCACTGCATCAACCCGTTTGACCTATGATGAAATCGTCGGTATCCGCGCGGTATTTGCAGGGCCGATTCAGGTATGAGGAATAGAACGTGGAGCCAGTCAACGTACTGCTGATCGACGATCATGCGCTGTTTCGCAAGGGAGTCGCGCAATTGATTCAGATGAACCCGGCGTTTCGCGTCGTTGGCGAGGCATCGTCGGGACGTGTGGGCGTCGATCTGGCGGTTCGGCTCAAGCCAGATGTCGTCCTGATCGATCTCAACATGCCGGAAATGAACGGAATCGAGACGCTGGAGTCGATGCGGCAACACGGCGTCGACGCCCGCTTTCTGATGTTGACGGTGTCGGACAACGAACGCGATGTCGTCGCTGCGTTGCGCGCGGGTGCGAGCGGTTATCTCCTCAAGGATATGGAGCCGGAAGAATTGTGCCTCAACCTGCAGAAGGCGCTGCAAGGCACGGCCGTACTCAGCGAGGCGGTAACGGGCAGGCTGTTTCATGCACTGTCGGCCGGGCAGCCTTTGCCCGCCAACGAGACAGGACTGTCGGCACGCGAGCAGGAGGTGCTCGATTATCTCGTCGAAGGGCTATGCAACAAGGAGATTGCCCGCAAGCTCGATATCAGCGTGGGAACCGTCAAGGTGCACGTCAAGCACCTTCTGCACAAACTCGATCTGCATTCGAGGATTGAAGCCGTCGTATGGCATCACGAGCACCTCGCGCGCCGCAATCCGCCACACGCGTGAAAGCGCATCGTTGAATACATCTGACGGCCAGTCCTCGTCATCGCCGTCCACTGGTACTATTCGCACTGCGGGCCGCCCCGAAGGGCGCGGCCGAATATCCGATTGCCCATAGTCGATAGTCACGTGCAGAGCCGAGCGATGAAAAGCGAGTCAGAGTCCGATTTGCCCAGCAGCCAACTGGAAGAGGCGGCTGACGGAAGGTCGATCGAGTCCTTCCTGGGCAAGGTCGTCAAGGAGCACCGTACGAACCAGGGGCTGACGATTGCCGACCTTGCGGAGCAAAGCGGCCTGTCGCGCAGCATGGTGTCGAAGATCGAAAATGGACAGGTATCGACCAGCCTCGATTCGATCGTCAGCATTGCGCGCGCATTGGGCATTTCGATTTCAGCGCTGTTCAAGAACTTCGAGCACCGCGAGGGCAATGCGCAGCATGTGAAGGCCGGCAAAGGCATGGAGGTCGTGCGGCGCGGGACCACGAAGGGACACACCTATCATCTGCTCGCCTATGACCAGGGGCCCGTCAAGCTGTTCGAGCCGTTCCTCATCACGATGGACGATGAAGCCGAGGTATTCCCGACCTTCGAGCATCCCGGCACCGAATTCATCTACATGCTGCAAGGCAAAATGGAATATCGGCACGGCAATCGCAGCTATCTGCTGCAGCCGGGCGACGCGCTGACCTTCCGCGGTTCCGTCGCGCACGGACCCGAGCGCCTGATCAAGCTGCCGATCCGCTTTATCACGGTGATCATGTACGGCCAGTCGCCTGAACTGGACAGCTGAACCCGCATTTCCCCGTCTGACCGACGCCGACGACAACTGCTCGCACATTCACGCGCGAGCGGCTTGCAGCCGTCCCGTCGGGACGGAGGACCGCGTCTATCCCGTATCGTTTCCTGCGCGTTATCTAGTTCGGAATGCAAAGCGTATTCCGGGAAAAATGCGCGGTCATCCGCCGTGCATCCGGTGATAAGCGCCGCGCAGTACCCCCAGTGAGGTAGAAAAGAAGTACGGGTGTTTCCTGACAGGAAAAAAAGTTGATTCACATTGACACTTGAATTTCGCCTGGCTACTGTTGTGCTCAATGGTTCCTCTTCGAATCGACGCACACACCATGTCCACCAATACGCACCGTTTCACGCTGACGCTTTCCTGTCCCGACCGCATCGGCATCGTCTCCGCAGTAAGCACATTCCTTGCCGAGCATCGCGGGTGGATCATCGAGGCTACCCATCACGCCGACGAGATCGAGCAGCGCTTTTTCATGCGCCACGAGATTGCCGCCGAGTCGCTGCCATTCGGTATCGGCGGCTTTCGCGAGCGCTTTGCCCACATCGCGAAAGAGTTTGCGATGGACTGGAAGATCTCCGACAACTCGGTGAAGAAGCGGGTCGTGATCCTCGTGTCGAAGCTGGAGCACTGTCTGTACGACCTGCTTGCGCGCTGGAAAGCGGGCGAGCTCGACATCGAGATTCCGTGTGTGATCTCGAACCACGAAACATGGCGCAGCTTCGTCGAATGGCACGGCATTCCGTTTCATTACGTGCCCGTCACGCCCGACAACAAGTCCCAGGCGTATGACGAGGTGCAGCGTCTGTTCGAGGACGCGCGGGCCGACACGATGGTGCTCGCGCGCTACATGCAGGTTCTCTCTCCGAAGCTGTGCGCCGCTTACCCGGGGCGAATCATCAACATTCACCACTCGTTCCTGCCGAGCTTCGTCGGCGCGAAGCCTTATCACCAGGCATACGGCCGCGGCGTGAAGCTGACGGGCGCAACCTGCCACTACGTGACGGAAGAGCTGGACCAGGGGCCGATCATCGAGCAGGACGTGATTCGCGTGCGTCACTCGGACCGGCCGGATGATCTCGTGCGCCTTGGCCGGGACATCGAGAAAGCCGTATTGGCGCGGGGCTTGCGTTATCACCTCGAGGATCGCGTGCTGATCCACGGCAACAAGACCATCGTGCTGCGCTGAGCACGCGGCTGCTTCCCCTTCGAACACCGTCGTAGTGCCGCCCCGGCGGGGCCGCACAAAGGAGCGTTTTATGCCATGGCGTCTCGTCCGCTTCGCTCTCTCGAAGAAACATCCGGAACCGAGGATGTTCACGAGACACGACACTTTGCGTCGTTCATATGACGTTGTGATCATTGGCGCGGGTGGCCATGGTCTCGCGTCCGCCTACTATCTCGCGAAGGAGCACGGCATCACGAATGTCGCCGTACTCGAGAAGGGGTATATCGGAGGAGGTAATACCGGGCGTAACACCACGATCATCCGCTCGAACTATCTGACGCCCGAAGGCGTGCAGTTCTATGACGAGTCGGTGAAGCTGTGGCAAGACCTGTCGCAGGACTTCGACCTCAACCTGTTCTATTCGACGCGCGGTCACTACACGCTCGCCCATACCGATTCGGCGATGCGCACGATGCGTTGGCGTGCCGAGGTCAACAAGCACTACGGGGTGGACTCGGAAGTCGTGGGTCCGAACGAGGTGAGGAAGGCCGCGCCGATGATCGACATCTCCTGCGGCGGTGTCGCGCCCATCATGGGCGCGCTGTATCACGCGCCGGGTGCCGTCGCGCGGCACGATGCCGTCGCCTGGGGCTACGGGCGCGGCGCGGACCAGCGCGGCGTCGAGATCCACCAGCAGACCGAGGTGCTCGGCATCGACGTGGCAGGCGGCAAGGTCAAGGGTGTGAAGACCTCGCGCGGCTATATCTCGACGAACAAGGTGCTGTGCGCGGTGGCGGGTTCGACGCCGCGCGTGACGGATATGGTCGGTATTCGCACGCCGATCTTCATCCATCCGCTTCAGGCGATGGTGAGCGAGCCGCTCAAGCCCTGGCTCGATCCCATTCTCGTGTCGGGCAGCCTGCACGTGTACATCAGCCAGTCGGCGCGAGGCGAACTCGTGATGGGCGCATCGCTCGATCCGTACGAGTTGCATGCGACCCGCTCCACGCTCGATTTCGTCGAAGGGCTCACGGCGCACATGCTCGAGATGTTCCCGTTCCTGTCGCAGGCGAAGGTGATGCGTCAATGGGCCGGCATGGCCGACATGACGCCGGACTTCGCGCCGATCATGGGCAAGACGCCCGTCGAAGGCTTCTATCTGGATGCGGGCTGGGGCACCTGGGGCTTCAAGGCCACGCCCGTGTGCGGCAAGACGATGTCCCACACGGTTGCGAACGATGCCACCCATCCGCTGATCGAGGGCTTCTCGCTCGACCGGTTCCGCCGCTTCTCGCTGACGGGCGAAAAGGGCGCGGCCTCCGTTGGCCACTGACCTGGAGATTGACGATGAAGATCATGACCTGTCCGGTGAATGGCGCGCGCCCAGTGTCGGAATTCGCGTACTGGGGCGAGCTTCGCCCGATGCCCGACCCGATGGACGCGAGCGACGCGCAATGGGCCGACTACGTGTTCTGCCGCAACGGCGCACCGGGCGTGAAGCGCGAATGGTGGTGCCACACGCCGAGCAACACATGGTTCATCGCCGAACGCGACACCGCGAAAGATCTCGTGCTGCGCACGTGGCTTGCCGGCGAGGAGGCCTGAATGCGTCTGACCCCTCACCGCGGCGAATGGATCGAGCGCAACACGCGCGTCGATTTCTCTTACGAAGACAAGCACTACAGCGGCCTCGTCGGCGACACGCTCACGAGCGCATTGTGGGCTTCGGGCGTGCACGTGCTTGGCCGCAGCTTCAAGTATCACCGGCCGCGTGGCGTGCTCTCGCTCGCCAATCACGATGTCAACGTGATGCTTCAGGACGGCGCACGGCTGAACGTGCGTGCCGACGTGACGGCGCTGACGCCCGGCGGCAACTGGCATTCCGTCAACACGTTCGGCGGCGTGGAGACGGATCGCGCGCGGATCGTCGGCAAGCTCGCCGCGTTCCTGCCCGTCGGCTTCTACTACAAGGCCTTTCATAGCAAGCGCTGGTTCCCGCGCTGGGAGCGCATGTTCCGTGCGATGACGGGCCTCGGGACAGTCGACTTCAAGGCGCCGCATATCCGCACGCCGAAGCGCTATGGCTTTTGCGACGTGCTGGTGATCGGCGCCGGGCCATCGGGTCTGTCGGCGGCGCTCGCGGCGGCCGAGAAAGGCGCGGACGTCGTCATCGTCGACGAGAATGCGCGCATTGGCGGCAGCGGCGGTTATCAACTGGGCGGCGACGACAGGCGCTTCGACACGGTTCGAGAACTGCAGACGTCCGTGCTCGAACATCCGCGCATCCGCGTGATGACGGGCACGCTCGCAGCCGCGTATTACGCCGATCTGTGGGTGCCCCTCGTCGATGCGACGCGTATCACGAAGATGCGTGCGAAGGCGGTGATCGTCGCAAGCGGCGCGTTCGAGCAGCCCGCCGTGTTCCGCAACAACGACGTGCCTGGCGTGATGCTGGCCTCGGCGGCGCAGCGGCTCGTCTATCGTTATGCCGTCTCGCCCGGCAAGCGGGCCGTGGTGCTGACGGCGAACGCCGACGGCTATCGCGCGGCGCTCGACATGCACGCGCGGGGCATCGAAGTGATTGCCGTGGTGGACCTGCGCGCATCGCATGCGAGCGACGATATGGAGCGCGACCTGCGCGCAAAGGGCGTCGACGTGATCGCATCGAGCTGCGTCGTCGAGGCCGTCGCCGATGGGTCGGGCTCACGGCTGACGGGTGTGCGCGTCGGTGCATTCTCGACGCAAAACGGCTTGCGCTACTCGACGGCGACGACGCGTCTGATCGAATGCGACACGTTGCTGATGAGCGTCGGCTGGGCGCCCGCTGCGAATCTGCTGTATCAGGCGGGCACGAAGATGCAGTTCGATCACGCTGTCGAACAGTTCGTGCCGGAGCAATTGCCGCCTGGCGTGTTCGCATGCGGCCGCGTCAACGGCGTGTACACGCTCGACAGCAAGCTGCGCGACGGCGCGCGCGCGGGCACGCAGGCCGCGGCCCACTGCGGCTTTGGCGAAGGCAATGCGGGCGCTGCTCCGGCGCGTCTCGCCGAACGGGAGTCGCCGTCACATCCGTGGCCGATCGTGGGCCATGCATCCGGCAAGAATTTCGTCGACTTCGACGAAGACCTGCAACTGAAAGACTTCGAAAATGCCGTGCAGGAAGGCTTCGACAACATCGAGCTGTTGAAGCGCTTCTCGACCAACGGCATGGGGCCGAGCCAGGGCAAGCATTCGAACATGAATGGCCTTCGCATCCTCGCGCGGCTGACAGGGAAAGAGCCACAGGAAGTCGGCACGACGACGGCGCGGCCGTTCTTCCATCCCGTGCCGATGTCGCATCTCGCCGGACGCGGCTTCAATCCGGAACGGCGCACGCCGCTGCATGCGCAACATCAGTTGCTCAACGCAGTGTGGATGCCGGCGGGCGTCTGGCAGCGGCCGGAGTACTACGCGGTCGCGGGCAAGGAGCGCGCGACCTGCATCGAAGAAGAGGCGCTCGCCGTGCGCAATGGCGTGGGCATCATCGATGTAGGCACGCTCGGCAAGATCGAAGTGCGCGGACCGCAGGCCGCCGAGTTTCTCGAACGCGTGTATGTGTCGAAGTATGCGGGCCTGAAGCCTGGCATGACCCGTTATGCGGTGATGTGCGACGAGTCCGGTGTCGTGATCGACGACGGCGTAATCGCGCGCCTCGCCGACGACCACTTCTATTTCACGACCACGACGTCCGGCGCGGCTGCCATCTATCGCGAGCTCTCGCGCCTGAATACGATCTGGCAACTCGATTGCGGCATCGTCAACGTGACGGGTGCGTTCGCAGCGGTGAACCTCGCAGGGCCCATCTCGCGAGCGGTGCTCGGCAAGCTCGTCGATCTCGATCTGTCGTCGGCGGCGTTCCCGTACCTCGGCGTGCGCGTGACGGGCGTCGCACTCGGCCAGAACCGTGTGCCGGCGCGTCTGATGCGCGTGGGCTTCGTCGGCGAATGGGGCTACGAAATTCATATTCCCGCCGAGTATGGCGCGGCGCTCTGGCGCGCGCTGCTCGATGCCGGCAAGGAACACGGCATCCGGGCGTTTGGCGTCGAAGCGCAGCGTCTGCTGCGGCTCGAGAAGGGGCACGTGATCGTGAGCCAGGACACAGACGGTCTGACGACGCCGCGCGACGCCGGCATGGAATGGGCCGTGAAGATGGACAAGCCGTTCTTCGTCGGCAAGCGCAGCTTGCAGATCATCGACAGGTTGCCGGCCAAACAGCGTCTGGTGGGCTTCGCGCTGGATGCGGGCGCGCGCGATACCGGTCTGCGCGAATGCCATCTCGTGATCGATCGCGGCGAGATCGCGGGGCGTGTCACGAGCGTCGCGTGGAGCGCGACGCTGCAAAAGACGATCGGACTTGCGTTCGTGCGTCCCGCGCAGGCCGAGCCCGGCACGCGCATCGCCTTCCGTTTGAGCGATGGCCGGATGGTGCACGCCACCGTCGTGCCGACACCGTTCTATGACCCTGAGAGCGAGCGTCAGAAAGACGCCGTAACAACAAAGGTGGCTGCGCCGAGGAAGGAGACAGCATGAACGCGCCACTTCGAATGAGCCCCGTATGCGACGCATGGAAGGCGCCGCGCCTGCGATCGGGCGTGCGGGAGAACATGCGCGTCGAGGAACAGGTCGATGCCGCCGACAGCGCGCGCGCGGCGACGCTCGGGATCGCCGATGTCTCGTGGCTGGCGCGAGCCGGCTTCAAGGGCAAGGGCGCGGCGGCATGGCTCCAGGCCCAGGACATTCCTGTGCCGGAGCAGCCGAACAGCTGGGCTCCCCTCGCTGGCGGCGGTGTCGTGTTGCGGCTCGGCATTTCCGAGTACCTGATCGAAGACGGCCTCACGCAAGGCAGCTCCGCGAAGATGGCGCACCTCGACACGCCCGTGCACGTGTATCCCGTGCTTCATCAGGACGTCGCGCTCGTGCTGTGCGGCGACGCCGTGAGCGAGCTGTTGCTGCAAACCTGCAATGTCAATTTTGGCGCGCTCGATCTGGCAGCCCGGCCAGTCGTGCTGACTTCGATGGCGGGCGTCGCCGTCACCGTCATGCCAGGCGCCCGGGCGGGCAGGCCTTACTACCGGATCTGGGCCGACGGCACATATGGTCTGTATCTGTGGGAAACCCTCTCGGGCATCGCTGCCGAGCTGGGCGGCGGCCCTGTCGGGGTCGACGCGGTCACGGATATCGATCAGTCGTCCATCCGGTAGCAAGCAAGTAGTCGACGCGGGCGCGAAGACGGGCCGGCGTTTTTCGAAACCATGGACTTATCACGTTTGAGGACATTCACATGACCCCCGAAGACGCCCGGAAGTTTCTCGCAGACAACGAGGTGAAATACATCCTCGCGCAGTTCGTCGACATCCACGGAGTCGCTAAGACGAAGTCCGTGCCTGCGGCGCACCTCGACAGCATTCTCACGGCCGGCGCCGGCTTCGCGGGCTTTGCTGTGTGGGGGCTCGGCATCGATCCGCAGGGGCCTGACTTCATGGCCGTCGGCGACATCAATACGCTGCAGATCGTGCCCTGGCAGCCAGGCTACGCGCGCATCGTCTGCGACGGACATGTGAAGCGCGAGCCCTGGCCGTTCGAAAGCCGTGTGACGCTGAAAAAGCAGGTGCGACGCCTCGAAGACCGCGGCTGGATTCTGAACACGGGTCTCGAGCCGGAGTTCTCGCTGCTGCGCAAGGGCCCCGACGGCGCGATCGTGCCGTGCGACCACACCGATGCGCTGCCCAAGCCCTGCTATGACTACAAAGGCCTGTCGCGTTCGCGCGAGTTCCTGGAGCGGCTGACGGACGCGCTGATCAAGGCGGGCATCGACGTCTATCAGATCGATCACGAAGATGCGAACGGCCAGTTCGAAATCAACTACACGTACACCGATTGCCTCAAGTCCTGCGATCACTACGTGTTCTTCAAGATGGCGGCAGCGGAAATCGCGAACGAACTGGGCCTCATCTGCTCGTTCATGCCGAAGCCCTTCGCGAATCGTCCCGGCAACGGCATGCACATGCACATGTCGATTTCCGACGGCAAGAAGAACCTGTTCGCCGACGATCACGACGAGAACGGCCTCGGCCTCTCGAAGCTCGCGTACCACTGGACGGCAGGCATTCTCAAGCATGCGGGCGCGCTTGCGGCAATCTGCGCGCCGACGGTGAACTCGTACAAGCGCCTCGTCGTCGGGCGTTCGCTGACGGGCGCGACCTGGGCGCCCGCGTATGTGAGCTATGGCGACAACAACCGCTCTTCGATGGTGCGCATTCCTGGCGGCCGGATCGAACTCCGACTGCCCGATGCAGCCTGCAACGCCTACCTCGCGACGGCCGCCGTCATTGCGGCAGGGCTCGATGGCGTCGAGAACCGTCTGGAACCCGGCAAGCCGTGCAATGCGAACCTCTACGAGATGTCGCCGCAGGAACTCAAGGAGAACGGCATCAGCATCCTGCCGCAGAACCTCGAAGCCGCGTTGCGCGCACTGGAAAAGGACGAGTTGATGCTGGAGGCGCTCGGCCCGGCAGGCAGCGAGTTCCTTCGTCTGAAGCAGATGGAGTGGATCGAGTACATGCGCCATGTGTCGGACTGGGAACAGAAGACCTACCTTGAATTTTTCTGACCAAGAATCCTAAACAGCTTTTCGCTTGAATCGAGCGCGAGGAGATAACGATGTGTGGAATTGTCGGACTACTCGTCAAGAAGCCCGAGATGCGCGAGCGTCTCGGCGAATTGATGGTGCCTATGCTGCTGGGCATGACGGAGCGCGGGCCGGACTCCGCAGGGCTTGCGGTGTTCACGGAACCCGTCGCGGATGGCGTGCGCAAGATCAGCCTTTACTCGGGCCTGACGGAAGACGGCGCGGATTTCAACTGGCAAGGGCTCGTGCATGAACTGAACCAGCACCTTGGCGCAAAGGCCTCGGTGCAGGCCAAGGACAATCACGCCGTGTTGAGCGTGGCCGTCGATCCCGAAACGGTCAAGCACTGGATTCGTGAAACGCATCCGGGGCTGCATGTGCTGTCGACGGGCCGCATGATCGATCTGTACAAGGACACGGGCACGCCGGGCCAGGTCGCGGACCGTTACGCGTTCAGCGGTCTGACGGGCACGCATCTGGTCGGTCATACGCGGATGGCGACGGAATCCGCCGTGACGCCCGATCGCGCGCACCCGTTCACGGCGGGCGAAGACTTCTGCCTCGTGCACAACGGCTCGCTGTCGAATCCGAACGGCGTGCGGCGCATGCTCGAACCGCACGGCATCCGCTTCGATACCGACAACGACACGGAAGCCGCGTGCCGTTTCCTCGAATACCGGCTGCGCGAAGGCGATGACCTCGAAGTCGCATTGCAAAAGGGCTTTGAGCAGCTCGACGGCTTCTACACGTTCCTGATGGGCACGCCCGACAAGCTCGCGCTGATCCGCGATCCGTTCGCATGCAAGCCGGCCGTGGTCGCCGAGACCGATGATCTGGTGGCGATCGCTTCCGAGTTCCGCTCGCTAGCGCATCTGCCCGACATCAAGCATGCCCGCGTTTTTGAACCGGCTCCGGAGGAGATGTACGTATGGACAGTGTGAACTTCGACCTGGCGTCCGCCTCGGTGACGGATGTGAATGGCTTCCTGCACCGCGAAGCCGCGCAAGGGGGTACGAGCAGGGTGCTGATTTCGAATCCCGACGGCGCACACAACATCGCGGTGGGGCTTGATCTGCCCATCGAAATCGAGATCGACGGCCACGCAGGCTATTACGCCGCCGGCATGAACAAGGAAGCGAAGGTAACGATCTCGGGCAGTGCCAGCACGGGCGTCGCCGAGAACATGATGAGCGGCCGCGTCCACGTGAAGGGCTTCGCTTCCAACGCGGCGGGTGCATCGGCGCATGGCGGGCTGCTCGTCATCGAAGGCGATGCGGGCCTGCGCTGCGGCATTTCGCTCAAAGGCGCGGACATCGTCGTGAAGGGTTCGGTCGGCAGCTTTACAGCGTTCATGGCCCAGGCAGGCCGGATCGTGATCTGCGGCGACGCCGGCGACGCGCTCGGCGACTCGCTGTACGAAGCGGTGATCTACGTGCGCGGCAAGGTCAAGTCGCTGGGCGCCGACGCGCGCGAGGAGCCGATGCAGGCCGCCGATGTGGAAGCCGTTGCGCAATTGCTGCGCGCAGCGGGGCCTGCATTCGCCGAGTTCGACCCGAAGGAATTCAGACGCGTTGCGTCAGCCCGCTTGCTGTATCACTGGAATGCCGACGCGAATCAGGAATATTGAACCGGGGACCCGCCATGGAAATCAAGCCCGTACATATGAAGCACATCGCCACTGAAGAGTCCTGGGGCTTCGACCGCAAGACGATCGACTATATCCAGAACGCCGCGGCACACGGACTGTACGAAATCCGTGGCCTTGGTGCGAAGCGGCGCGTGCCGCACTTCGACGATCTGCTGTTTCTCGGCGCGTCGTTGTCGCGCTATCCGCTGGAGGGATACCGCGAGAAATGCGTGACGAAGACCGTGCTCGGCACGCGCTTCGCGAAGAAGCCAATCGAGCTCGCTATTCCGATCACCGTCGCGGGCATGAGCTTCGGCGCGCTGTCAGCGAACGTGAAGGAGTCGCTCGGCCGTGCGGCCACTGAACTCGGCACCTCGACGACGACGGGCGACGGCGGCATGACGCCCGAGGAACGTCGCTCGTCGAAGACCCTCGTCTACCAGTGCCTGCCGTCGCGCTATGGCTTCAATCCCGACGACGTGCGCAAGGCCGACGCGATCGAGGTCGTGATCGGACAGGGCGCGAAGCCCGGCGGCGGCGGCATGCTGCTCGGCCAGAAGATCTCGCCGCGCGTGGCGAAGATGCGCACGCTGCCGGAAGGCATCGATCAGCGCTCGGCATCGCGTCATCCTGACTGGACGGGTCCGGACGATCTGCACATCAAGATTCTCGAGTTGCGCGAATTGACCGACTGGCAGACGCCCATCTACGTGAAGGTGGGCGCGACCCGCACGTTCAATGACGTGAAGCTCGCGGTGCATGCGGGCGCGGACGTGATCGTCGTCGATGGGATGCAGGGCGGCACGGCCGCGACGCAGACCTGCTTCATCGAGAACGTCGGCATTCCGACGCTCGCCGCGCTGCGCCAGGCTGTCGACGCGCTCGAAGACCTCAACATGAAGGGGCAGGTGCAGCTGATCATCTCGGGCGGCATCCGCAGCGGGGCCGATGTCGCGAAGGCGCTGGCAATGGGTGCGGATGCAGTCGCGATCGGCCAGGGCGTGCTGGTGTCGCTCGGCTGCAATAGCTCGTCGTACATCGAGAACGGCCAGCACGTGTCCGCGCTCGACGACTATGCGAATCTCGGCACCGCGCCGGGCTTTTGCCACCACTGCCACACCGGCAAGTGCCCCGTCGGCATCACGACGCAGGACGCGGTGTTGCAGGAGCGTCTGAAGCCTGAAGTCGGCGCGAAGCGTCTGAAGAACTATCTGAAGACGGTGAACATGGAGCTGACGACGATCGCGCGCGCGTGCGGCAAGCAGAACGTGCATCATCTGGAGCCGGAAGACCTCGTCGCGCTCACGGTCGAAGCGGCGGCGATGGCCCGTGTGCCGCTCGCCGGGACCAACTGGATTCCTGGCTTCAACGGCGCACGATGACAGCGCAACTGATCGATGGCCGACACCTCGCGCGGCGTTTGCGCGCGCGCTTTCGCGAGCGCGTCGCGGCCCTGTCCGCGCGCGGTGTCGTGCCGGGTCTCGCCGTGGTGCTGGTCGGCGACAATCCCGCGTCTGAGCTGTACGTCGCAAACAAGGTGAAAGCCTGCGAGGATTGCGGCGTGCGCTCGTTCATGCACCGCTTTCATACCGATTGCAGAGAGACAGAACTGCTCGACCGCATTGCCGCCCTCAACGTCGAGCGCGGCACGCATGGCATTCTCGTGCAACTGCCGTTGCCGCCACAGATCAATGTGCGACGCGTGCTGGAAAGCATCGTCGTCGACAAGGACGTCGACGGCTTTCATCTGTACAACGTCGGTGCGCTCGTCGTCGGCAATTCGATCTTTCCGCCTTGCACGCCGTATGGCGTCCAGCTTCTGCTGGAGACGACGGGCATCGACGTGGCGGGAAAGAACGTCGTCGTGGTCGGCGCGAGCAATATCGTCGGCAAGCCGATGGCGCTGATGCTGCTGCAAAAGGAAGCGACCGTCACCATCTGCCACGTGAAGACGCGTGACCTCGCGCAGCACACGATACATGCCGACATTCTGGTTGTCGCAGCGGGCAAGCCCGGCCTCATCAAGGCGGAGATGGTCAAGGAAGGCGCAATCGTGATCGACGTGGGGATCAATCGCATGCCGGATGGGCGCATCGTAGGCGATGTGGACTTCGAGCCCGTGCGCGAGCGGGCTTCGTGGATCACGCCCGTGCCTGGCGGCGTCGGACCGATGACGGTTACGATGTTGATCGAAAACACCTTGCGCTCGGCAGAGCGTTTTGCAGACGGGCAGGCATTTCACCCGCCTCAGCCTTTCTGGCAGGTGCCGGCGGGCTAGGGACGTTGACGATTGCAGGAGACCGCGGATGGCTGACGATACACGCAACGCACTCGAAACGGCCGCGAGGCTCGCGCTCGCGTTCCATGACGCGCGCGCATCGCGCCCGACGTGTCCCACGGCCAGTTTCGGCGAACTGAGCGCGGCGTTCGGCGGGCCGATGCCGGAAGAGGGCGAGTCCGCCGATGCCGTGATCGCACGGCTCGCGGCCATCGCGGAGCCAGGCTTGCTCGGCACGGCGGGGCCGCGCTTTTTCGGCTGGGTCGCGGGCGGTTCTCATCCCGCCGGCGTCGCGGCGGACTGGCTCACGAGCATCTGGGGGCAAAACGCCGCGACGGCGCATGGCGCGCCTGCCGCGGCCGTCGCGGAGCAGGTGGCCGCGTCCTGGCTCGTCGACGTGCTGGATCTGCCGCGCGAGTGCTCGGTCGGCTTCACCACGGGCGCGACCATGAGCAACTTCGTCTGCCTCGCGGCCGCACGCGATGCCGTGCTGCGGCGCGTGGGCTGGGACGTCGAAGCCGACGGACTGTGCGGCGCGCCGCCCATCTCCGTGTATGTCGGCGAAGGCGTGCACGCGAGCGTGCTGGCCGCGCTGCGTTATCTGGGCATCGGCGAGCGGCGCGTGATCGAGGTCGCAGCCGACGAGGCGGGCCGGATGCAGGTATCCGCGTTGCGCGACGCGCTCGTGCAGCAGTCGGGACCGCTCATCGTCATTGCCCAGGCGGGACACATGATGACGGGCGCGTTCGATCCCATCGGCGAAATCGCGGCGTGCGCGCATGAGCGAGGCGGATGGGTTCACGTCGATGCCGCGCTCGGCTTATGGGTCAGAGCGTGCCCTGAGCGCAGGCATCTTGCCGCAGGCATCGAAGACGCCGACTCATGGGCGGCCGACGCGCACAAGTGGCTGCAGGCGCCTTACGAAACGGGCTGCGCGTTCGTGCGCGACGCTAACGCGCACCGCCGCGCGATGTCGATTCGCGCGAGCTATCTGCCTGAAGCGGACGACGGCGTGCGCGACCCCGTCCACTACACGCCCGAGCTTTCGCGACGCGCGCGCGGCTTTGCGTTGTGGGCGCTGCTTCGTACGCTCGGCCGGCAAGGGATCGCGGCGATGATCGGACGACATTGCGCGCTGGCGTGCCGCATCGCGCGGCGACTTGCTTTGGGACCGGGTGTCGCGCTGCTCAACGAGGTCGAGCTGAACCAGATGATCGTGCGCTTCGGCTCGGCCTACGACGACCCGCTCGCGGACGAACTGACGTTGCGCACGATCGCGCGCATCCAGGCGCAGGGCATCTGCGACGTGCGTGCGGCGCTTTGGCAGGGACGTGCCGTGATGCGCCTGTCGGTCATCTCGTGGGCCACGACGGAGCACGACGCGGATTGCGCCGCCGATGCGATTCTGTCGAGCTGGGATCAGGTGCATGGCGACTACCTGTGTCAGGAACGTGAGGCGATGGCGCTGGCTTTTGGGTGATGCGTCGTTTGAAAATAGAAAAGGGCGGCCCGCAGGCCGCCCTTTTTCACGACCACTAGCGTTTGTTATTGCCGATCGCGTCGGCCGTCGCGAGCAACGCCTCAGCCATGCGGATACTTGCGGCGTCGATCAACCGGCCGTCCAGCGACACTGCGCCTTTGCCTTCCTTCGCGGCTTGCGCCATCGCATCCATGATGCGGCGCGCCTTGGTGACTTCGGCCTCGGCGGGCGTGAACACGCGATTGGCGAGCTCGATCTGCGACGGATGGATCGCCCACTTGCCCTCGTAGCCCAGCACGGCCGCGCGGCGCGCGGCAGCATCGTAGCCGTCGGGATCGCTGAAGTCGCCGAACGGACCGTCGATGGGACGCAGCCCATAAGCGCGGCATGCGACCATCATGCGTGTTTGCGCGGCATGCCATTGATCGCCCCAGAAGTAATCGCGCTCGCCGCGCTCGTTCCTGTCGGTGAGCACGCCGTAATCGCGATTCACGCCGCCGATGACCGTCGTGCGCGCGCGTGTCGATGCCGCATAGTCCGCGACGCCGAACGACATCGCCTCCAGACGCCGGCTCGATTGCGCGATGCTCTCGACGTTCGCCATGCCGAGCGCGGTTTCGATCAGCACTTCGAAGCCGATGCGTTTGCTGCGCCCGCGCGCGGCCTCGATCTGCGTGACGAGCATGTCGACGGCGTAGACGTCCGCGGCCACGCCGACCTTTGGAATCAGGATCATGTCGAGACGCGGACATGCCTCAACGATATCGACCACGTCGCGATACATGTAGTGCGTATCGAGACCGTTGATGCGAACCATCATCGTCTTGGTTCCCCAGTCGATCTCGTTGAGCCCTTCGATGATGTTCTTGCGCGCCTGCTCCTTGTCGTCCGGCGCGACGGCGTCTTCGCAGTCGAGGAAGATGATGTCGGCGGCCGAGCGCGCGGCCTTTTCGAACATCGCGGTATTCGAGCCTGGGACGGCCAGCTCGGAACGATGCAGCCGCGCTTTGGCCGGCTCGATGGCAGTGAAGCTCATATGGGGTTCTCCTATGGGCACGTTGTGGATGGCGGGTTTCGTCAACGGGCGTTCAGCCCGTCGCGCCGAACCCCGATGCGATGCAGTTGATCGACAGCAGCAGCGGCACCTGGTACGCGCGCCGCTGCCGTTCCGTCTGTGCCGAACGGTAGAGGCGAAGCAGTTCGATCTGCTGCCGGCTGACGAGGTCGATGGCAGGCAGGCGCCGCTCGAGGCGGGCGCTGAACTTCGGAAAGCGCGTGCCCACTCCGGACGAACCCGTCACCCGATTCACCATCTTCACGATGAGCCGGTATTCGGCTTCGATCTGCGCGAAGATCGTCTCGCGGATCTGCTCGTCCGGCACGAGGCTCGCGTATTCGCGCGCAATGTCGAGGTTCACCTGGGCCAGCGTCTTTTCTACTTCGTCGATGACGAGCCGGAACAGCCGCGATTCGTCGAACATCCGCCGTAGCAGATCGAGTCCGCGGTCGTGACGCACGGAAAGAAAGCCTTCGATCGCGCTGCCCACGCCGTACCAGCCCGTCAGCGCGTGACGGTTCTGCGCCCAGGCGAACACCCACGGAATCGCGCGCAGATCCTGCAAGCTTTTTGCACCGAAGCGGCGGGCAGGGCGCGAGCCCATGTTGAGCATCGACAGCTCTTCGAGCGGGCTCGCCGCCTGGAAATACGCAAGCATGCCCGGCTGCTCGATGAACTTCGCGTACGCGGCCCGCGACGCGCCAGAGAGTGCTTCCATCGCCTCGTCGAATTCGCCCTTGGGCAGCAACGCTTCTTCGCGTTCAGACTTCAGTGTGTGTTCGAGCACGCTCGACGCCAGCAACTCGACGTGATACTGGGCCGTGCCGCGATTCGCGTATTTGAACGACACCACTTCGCCCTGTTCGGTCACGCGAAAGCGTCCGTTGACGGAACCGGCGGGCAACGCGGCAATCGCGCGGCCGGCGGGGATGCCGCCCCGGCTCACGGAACCGCCGCGTCCATGGAAGAACGCGATCGCGATGCCGAGTTCGTCGCCAAGCCGCTTGATCTTCGTCTGCGCCTTCGACAGCTCCCAGTTGCTCGCGAAGAATCCGCCATCCTTGTTCGAATCGGAATAGCCGATCATGATCTCCTGCACGCCGCCTTGCGCGCGGATGCTGCGGCGGACCATCGGCACGGCCAGCAGTTCGCGCAGAATTTCGGGCGCGCGGCGCAGGTCGTCGATGGTTTCGAGCAACGGCACGACGGGCAGCGTGCAGCTTTCCGTTCCCGCTGCGTCGGAAAAGAGACCGGCCTCCTTCGCAAGCAGATAGACGCCGAGCACATCGCTCGCCCGATGCGTCATGCTCAGGATGAACGCGCCGAATGCGTTGCGATCCACCTGCTGGCGCATCTCCCGCACGGTGCGGAAAATCTGCAGCGTCTGTGCCTCTTCGGGCGGCAGCGACTGGAAACGGCGCTCGCGTTCCGCTTCGCTGTCCGACGGCTGACCGAGTTCGCTGAGGAGCCACGCTTTCCATTCGTGCGAGTCGCTCGCGGGCGGCTCGCCGGACGTGCCGCAGGTCGCACGCCACAACGCGCGCAGCGTTTGCTCGATGACCGTCGTGTTCTGACGCAGGTCGAGCTGCACGGTGCTGAAGCGGAACGTCTCCACTTCGTGCCGCAATGGTCGAATGAGCATCCGCGCGAGTTGACCGCTTTCCGTCGCGAAGAGCGTCTGCTCGATGACGAGCAGATCGGCCGCAAGCTCGTCGGCGCTCGTGTAGCCGCCCTGAACGGGCGTGCCATCGGCAGGACGGCTCGCGTTGGCGAGCGTCGCATCGAGGCGGCGCAAGATGCACGTCAGATATTGGCGGAACAGTTCACCCGGGTTGCGCGATGCAATCGACGTGGGTTCGCCGCTCGCCATCAGCGCGCGCGCCAGTGACTCGTGGAAGCTGTCCGGCACGGGCAGCGCCTCCGACGTGATGCTCAGCATCTGCGTCAGTTCGGCGAGACGCAGCCGATAGCGCTTCAGACACGCCAGCCGGTTCTCGTGCAGCGTCGCACGCGTGACGCTGTCATCGACGAACGGATTGCCGTCGCGGTCTCCACCTATCCACGAACCGAAGTGGAAGAAGCGCGGCATGTCGAAGCGCTCGCCCGGATAGTGGCGCTCGAGCGCGCCCTGCAGCTTGTCGAACAGCAGCGGCACGGCCTCGAACAGCGTCTCGCCGAAGAAGTGCAGTCCCCACGCGACTTCCTGCGCAACCGTGGGCTTTTCGAGCCGCAACTCGCCGCTCATCCACAACAGCTCGATATCGTTCCTGAGCGCGAGGATCAGCGTGTAGCGTTCGCGAGGCGTCCAGCGCGGCGATTCGAGTTCCATCAGGCGCCGGTAGATGCGCCGGTGGATTTCGAGCACCGTGACGCGCTTCGCTTCCGTCGGGTGGGCCGTCAGCACGGGGCGTACTTTCATATGACTGAGCGCGTCGCGCACTTCGCTGGCGGGAACGCCTGCGCCGGCGACCTCGGCAATCACACGCGCGAACGAATCGGGCAGCCGGTCATAGCCACCATCGATTTCGATCTCGCGGCGCCGGCGCATCGCGGTGCTCTGCTCGGCGATGCTGAGCAGCTGGAACCACATGCCCTGTGCCTGCAGCATGCGCCGCAGCACGACGCGCGCGGTGCGGTCGTCCATCCGCTCGCGCATCAGCTCGCTCATCGATTCGTGCGCGGACTCGCCGCGCAGCGTGCGTTCGACTTCAGGCTGACGGACGTGCGCAATGTCGCGCAACAGTTCCGACAGCAGGTCGATCACGGCGTGTTCATAGTCGTCCGCGCTGAGCGTGGGCAGCGACGCCGACGCAGACGCGAGCTTATGCAGCCCGTCGGCGTCGGCGTGCCTGCCCGCGTGAAGGGGGCGCACAGCCTCGACGCGCGGCGAGTCGGGCTGTGTGTCGATGCCGTAGCCCCAGTCAGGCAACGCGGCGCGCGACATTGTCTTCGAGCACGGAGGCAGCGGTGGAACCCAGCTCGGATGCGCTGGGCGCAACCGAGAGGCCGTAGGACTTCATGATTTCCGCTTTCTCGGCTGCACTGTCGCCCGCTGCCGAGATGATCGCGCCCGCGTGTCCCATGCGCCGTCCCTTCGGCGCCGTGAGACCGGCCACATAGCCGACGACGGGCTTCGTCATATGCTCGCTGACCCACTTCGCGGCTTCCGCTTCCTGCGGGCCGCCGATCTCGCCGATCATCATGACGGCCTCGGTCTCGGGGTCCTGCTCGAACAGCTTCAGATGATCGAGGAACGAGCTGCCGTTGATGGGATCGCCGCCGATGCCCACGCTCGTCGTGACGCCAAGGCCGAGCGCGTTGAGCTGCGCGGCGGCTTCGTAGCCGAGCGTGCCCGAGCGCGACACGATGCCGATATTGCCGCGCCGGTAGATGTGTCCCGGCATGATGCCGAGCATCGCGCGTCCGGCGCTGATGATGCCCGCGCAATTCGGGCCGACCACCATCGTGCGGGTTTCCTTCGGATAGCGCAGCAGATAGCGCTTGACGCGCATCATGTCCTGAGCCGGAATGCCGTCCGTAATGACGCAGACGAGCTTCAGCCCTGCGTCGGCGGCTTCCATGATGGCATCGGCGCAATAGGGCGGCGGCACGAACACGAGGCTTGCCGTTGCGCCCGTTTCGCGCACGGCGTCTTTCACGGTGTCGAATACGGGGCGCTCGAGATGCCGATGTCCGCCTTTGCCCGGCGTCACGCCGCCGACCACGTTGGTCCCGTACGCGATCATCTCTTTCGCGTGGAACGATGCCTTGTCGCCCGTGAAGCCTTGCACGATCACACGGGTGGTTTCGTCGATCAGGATGCTCATGTCCGTTCTCCTTATCTGTGATTGCCGGCCTGGCGCGCGCGATGCGCCTTGGCGGCCTCGACGGCCTTTTGCGCCGCCTCCAGCAGTGATTGAGCCGCGATGATGGGTAGGCCGCTTTCCTTGATGATGCGTCGTCCCTCTTCGACGTTCGTACCCGCGAGCCGCACGACGAGGGGCACTCTCAGTCCGCGTGCCGCCTGCACGACGCCCTCGGCGACCCAGTCGCAGCGATTGATGCCGGCGAAGATATTGACGAGCACGGCCGACACGTTCTGGTCGGACAGCACGAGGCGAAACGCGGCCGCCACGCGCTCGGGCGACGCGCCGCCGCCGACGTCGAGGAAGTTGGCGGGTTCGCCGCCCGCGTACTTGATGGTGTCCATAGTCGCCATGGCGAGGCCGGCGCCGTTGATGATGCAGCCGATGTCGCCATCGAGCCCGACGTAGTTCAGGCCGAACTGCGCGGCTTCCGCTTCGCGCGGATCTTCCTGCGCGGCGTCGCGCATCTCCGACACGTGCGGGTGGCGGAACAGGCCGTTGTCGTCGAACGAGACCTTGGCGTCGAGGGCGATCACGCGATCGTCAGCCGTCACGACGAGCGGATTGATTTCGACCATCGTCGCGTCGAGGTCGCGAAACGCGCGATACGCGCCCATGATCGCGGAGACGGCGCGGCTGACCTGCTTGATGTTCAGGCCAAGGCCGAAAGCGAGCTCACGCGCCTGGAAGAGCTGCAAGCCGACTGCGGGCTCGACCACCGTCTGAAGCACGGCTTCCGGATTCGTCCGCACGACCTCTTCGATATCCATGCCGCCCTGCGACGACGCGATGACGCGCACGCGTTCCGCCTTCCGGTCGAGCACGATGCCGAGATAGATCTCGCGTTCGAACTTCTCCGCGACTTCGACGTACACACGCTCGACGACCTTGCCTTCCGGTCCCGTTTGCGCCGTCACAAGATGCTTGCCGAACAGCGAGTTCGCCGCTTCGTGCACGTCGTGATAGGTCTCGCACAGCTTGATGCCGCCCGCCTTGCCGCGCGCGCCCGAATGGATCTGCGCCTTGACGGCCCAGTGCCAGCCGCCGAGTTCCGTCGCGCAATAGACCGCCTGATCCGGCGTGTAGGCGACCGCGCCGCGCTGGATCGGCACGCCGAAGCCAGCCAGCAGATCTTTGGCCTGATACTCGTGAATGTCCATATCGATGTCTCCGTGGTATTGCTCGTTTCCGTTGCTGGTTTCCGTTGCGTGGTTGCGTGGCTCCGTGGCCGTCAGATCACGAGATTGCGAGCCTCGCCGCGCGCGAATGCCTCGATGTTCTCGATCAGCTGGTCGGCGAGCGACTGCATCGCGTCGTCGGAGGCCCACGCAACGTGGGGTGTGAGGATGAAATTGGGCAGATCGAGTTCGAGCAGCGGATTGCCCGCGACGGGCGGCTCCTGACTCAGCACGTCGAAGCCTGCTCCGGCAATCAGCCCTTCCTTGAGCGCCGTGGCGAGCGAGGCTTCGCAGACGAGCCCGCCGCGCGCCGTATTGATCAGCAGACAGTTGCGCTTCATGATGCGCAACTCGTCCAGTCCGATCAGATTGCGCGTGATGGGCGTGAGCGGCGTGTGCAGCGAGATCACGTCGGACGTGCGCAGCAGCGTGTCGAGCGGCACGTAGTCGAGCCCCGGCATGCGCGCGCGCTTCGAGTCGTGGGCGGCGAAGATCACACGCATGCCGAAGCCGCGCGCGATCTCAGCCGTGCCCTGACCGAGCGCGCCGCCGCCGATGATGCCGAGCGTCGAGCCGTGCAGATCGCGGATCGGGTGATCGAAGAAGCAGAACTGCTTCGTCGTTTGCCAGCGTCCGCGCTGCACGTCGCTGCGGTAGGCGAGCAGGTTGCGCCGCAATGCGAGGATCAGCGCGAACGTGTGCTCGGGCACCGTGTGGGTCGCATAGCCGCGAATGTTCGCGACGGCGATGCCGCGCTCGCGACAGTACGTCGTATCGACACAGTCGTAGCCCGTCGCCGCCACCGCGATCATCTTGACCGACGGATGCCTGTCGAGCACGTTGGCCCGCAGCGGCACCTTGTTGGTGATCGCAATGGTGGCGCCTTCGAGCCGCTGCGCGACCTCGTGTTCCGAGGTCGATGCGTACTGGACCCAGCGATGTGCGAACGTCGGGCGCCGGACGTCGGCATTCAGCGTGGAACGGTCGAGAAAGACGATGTCGTGTTGCATGATGTCGTGGCTGCCGTGATGTGAGCGGGAAGAGTCGCGACCCGACGCGTGTGCATCGGATCGCCGCGATCGCTGCGATTGTCGCGATCAAGCAGCGGCGACGCGGCGCACGGCGGGCTGTGCGGGCGGCTGCGTTGTCGCCTGTGCCGCTGCCTGCGCGTCCGCCGCATGCGTGCGCCAGTACTGTCCGGCCGCGCCGACGCCGCTGCCCGGGCGCACTTCGATACCGGCATCGAGCATGGCCATCTCCGCGCCCGCGATCGCGCTCACCAGCATCAGTTCGTTCAGATCGCCGAGGTGGCCGATGCGGAACACCTTGCCCGCGACCTTCGAAAGCCCCGCGCCGAGCGCGAGGTTATAGCGGCGATACGCCGTGTCGATCACCTGCGCGGCGTTGAACCCTTCCGGCACGACGATCGCGGACACCGTATCGGAGTGCCACTTCGGCGCCTTCGCGCACACGTCGAGTCCCCAGCCTTCGGTGACGGCGGCGCGCACGCCCGACGCGAGATAGTGATGGCGCGCAAAGACGTTTTCGAGCCCTTCCTGGAACAGCAGATCGAGCGCGGCGCGCAGCCCGTACATCAGCGAAAGGGCAGGCGTGTACGGGAAATAGCCCGTTGCGTTGGCGCGCACCATGTCGGCGAGATCGAAGTAGCAGCGGCGCGATTTCGCGTGCGCGATGGTCTTCAGCGCTTTCTGGCTCACGCACAGGATGCCGAGGCCAGCAGGCAGCATCAGACCTTTCTGCGAACCCGTCACGGCCAGATCGACGCCCCATTCGTCCATGCGGAAATCGATGCAGCCAATCGAACTCACGCCATCGACGAAGAGCAACGCGGGATGACCTGCGTCATCCATCGCGCGGCGCAGCGCGCCGATATCGCTCGTCACACCCGTTGCCGTTTCGTTGTGACAGGCGAGAATGCCCTTGATCGTGTGCTGGCGGTCCGCCTTCAGAATCTCCGCGATGCGTTCGACGGGCACGCCTTCGCCCCAGTCGACATCGAGAATCTCGACATCGAAGCCAAGGCGCTGCGCCATGTCGGCCCACAGATGGCTGAACTGGCCGAAGCGCGGCACGAGCAGCCGGTCACCGGGCGACAGCGTGTTTGTGAGCGCCGCCTCCCATGCGCCCGTGCCCGACGACGGGAAAATGAACGGCTGGCCTTCGTCTGTCCGATAGATCTTCTTCAGATCGGAGAGCAGTCCATGCGCCAGTTCGGGAAATTTCGTCGAGCGGTGGTCTTCCATTGACACGACCATCGCGCGCTGCACGGCGTCGGGAATATTCGTCGGGCCGGGAACGGCGAGGATGTTGCGTCCGGGGATGCGCGTGCCTGAAGTATTCGACATGGTTTGTCTCCTTGAGTGATGGGCTTTGAGAATCCGTTCGAAGGGCTTGCGTATTTCAGCGGGCTGTGTGACTTGCGGCCGCGCTGTCGTCCCGCGATGCGGGTGCGTCGTGGCGCAGCGCGTCGGGTGCGTCGCGATAGACGGGGAACTTCGCGGTGAGCGCGAGCACGGCGTCGGCTGTGCGGCGGATCACGAGATCGTTGCCGGGCGCGTCGAGCACATCGGCGATCAGATGCGCGAGCTGTTGCGCCTCGGCTTCGCGCAAGCCCCGCGTCGTGATGGCTGGCGAGCCGATGCGCACGCCGCTCGTGACGAAGGGCTTTTGCGGATCGTTCGGAATCGCGTTCTTGTTGACCGTGATGAACGCGCGGCCAAGCGCGGCTTCCGCCTCTTTGCCCGTCACGTTCTTCGCGCGCAGATCGACGAGGAACACATGGGAATCGGTGCGCCCCGACACGATCCGCAAGCCGCGTTGCTGAAGCGTCTGCGCGATGGCCCGCGCGTTGACGAGCACCTGTTGCTGGTATTCGCGGAAGTCGTCCGTCATCGCTTCGCGCAACGCGGCGGCCTTGCCCGCGATCACATGCATCAGCGGGCCGCCCTGGATGCCGGGGAAGATCGTCGAATCGATTGCCTTGGCTCTCTGCGCGCTGGCGAGAATCAGGCCGCCGCGCGGACCGCGCAGCGTCTTGTGCGTGGTGGTGGTCACATAGTCCGCGATGCCGACCGGGCTCGGATAAAGTCCCGCTGCGACGAGACCCGCGTAGTGCGCCATATCGACGAGCAGGGTCGCGCCCACACTGTCGGCGATTGCACGAAAACGCTGCCAGTCGATCACGAGCGAGTACGCGGACGCGCCCGCGACGATCATGCGCGGCTGATGCGTCTGCGCGAGTTTCTGCACTTCGTCGTAGTCGATTTCTTCCGTATCGGGATTGAGGCCGTACGACACGGCGTTGAACAGCTTGCCGCTGACGTTCACGGACGCGCCATGCGTGAGGTGTCCGCCGTGCGCGAGCGACATGCCGAGAATGGTGTCGCCGGGTTTCAGCGCGGACAGGTACACAGCCTGATTCGCCTGCGATCCCGAATGCGGCTGCACGTTCGCATACTCGGCGTTGAACAGCTGCTTCGCGCGGTCGATTGCGAGCTGCTCGACGACGTCGACGTGTTCGCATCCGCCGTAATAACGGCGGCCCGGATAGCCCTCCGCATACTTGTTGGTCAGCTGCGATCCCTGTGCTTCGAGCACGGCGGGCGACGTGTAGTTTTCCGATGCGATCAGTTCGATGTGGTCCTGTTGACGCTGCGTTTCCGATGCGATGGCATGGCTCAATTCCGGGTCGGTGACAGCGAGCGTGTTTTTGTAGCTGAACATTTGTGAACCTCTCTCTTTCGTCCGTGTGTTTCTTCCGTTTTGCATTCCTGTTGAAACGATGGTAGAGGCGTGCCGTCAAAAACACTCATTCGGGTTACTTATCCGACCCATAACCTCGTTTGTGTGCCTTGCGGGACGGGCGTGGCGCCTCGCGGAGTACCTCTTCTTGGGCATTGCGGACGTAGACCCGGCTGATACAGTTGAGGCGTGAAATCAAGCCGTTTTGGCCAAGCGTTCGGGAGGGTAGAGAGCGAGATGCTGCACCTGACTTTGCGTCAGCTACGGGTGTTCGAAGCGAGCGCGCGCCACCTGAGCTTTTCGCGCGCAGCCGAGGAGCTTCATCTGACGCAACCCGGTGTTTCGTCACAACTGAAGCAGCTCGAAACGAGCATTGGCATGCCGCTGTTCGAGCAGATCGGGCGGCGCGTCTTCCTGACTGCAGCGGGCAAGGAGCTGTACAGCCATACGCGGCTGCTCCAGCAGCAGTTATCCGTCCTCGAAGAATCGCTCGACCAGTTGCGCGACATGAAGCAGGGCAAGCTGAAGGTGTCGCTGGTGAGCGGCACGGCCAACCCGCTTGCACTTCAGTTGATCGCGAAGTTCACGCGCGCGTTTCCGGGCGTGAGGGTGAGCCTGTCGGTCGGCAACAGGGAGTGCGTGCTGAACGAACTCGCGAGCAACCAGACGGATCTCGCGATCATGGGGCTTCCGCCCGAAGGGCAAGGGCTCGCTGCCATGCGTGTGGCGAAGAATCCGCTCGTGATGATCGCGCCGCCCGATCATGTGCTCGTGCGCGAGCGCCGTATCGCGCTCGATGCGCTGGAACGCGAAACGTTCCTCGTGCGCGAGTCCGGTTCCGGCACGCGCCGCGCGATGGAGCGCTTCTTTGCCGAACACCGCATCAGTTTTCGTCCGGGCATGGAAGTGAGCAGCAACGAGGCCGTCAAATGGGCCGTGCAGGCGGGCATGGGTCTGTCGGTCGTTCCGCTTGCGACGATCATGGCCGAACTCGAAACGCTGCGGCTCAAGGTGCTCGACGTCGAGCACTTTCCGATCGTCCGGTATCTGTACCTGGTGCATCGCGAGAGCAAGCAGCTTTCTGCTGCCGCGTCCGCGTTCAGGGATAGCCTGATGAGCGGCGCGCGCGAGGCGGGCGAGCAGGTATTGATGGAGGCTTAGCCGGGCAACAGAATTTCTCCCTTGCCCTGAACCGATACATCGCCGCGCAGCCGCCGGGGCGCGTGATCGCGCGACAGCATCGCAAAAGCACCGCCCTCGCGCGCGAGCGTCGGAACGAGCAGCCGCCAGAATACGTCGATATCGCTGCTGTTTTCCGCGAAGCGCTGGGTCGGGGACCACCCGGAATCGAGCAGTAGCAGCGAGCCACGCCGCATCCCATAAGCCGGATGTTCGCCGATGCCGCCAGCAATGGCGATGGTGCCCGCGACCATCCGTGACGCGACGAACGCGCCCGTTGAACCGAAGACGATGACCGTTCCGCGACGCATGCGGTCGCCGAGTCGCGCGCCCGCGTGGCCATGAATCACAAGCGTGCCGCCGCGCATGCCGTCCATGTCGCCTGGCAGCGCGGCGCCCGCGAAATCGCCCGTATTGCCGCGAATCTCGATGCGTCCGCCCGACAGTTCACACGCAGTAAAGCTCCCGCTATGACCTTCGACGATGATCGTCCCCGCGCTCATCTGCGTGCCTGCATAGTCGCCCGCATTGCCGTCGACGAGGATATGGCCCGCATCCATGCGCGAGCCGAGCCGGTCGAAGCGCTGCATATCGCCTTCGAACACAAGTTGCGCGGCGTCGCGGTTCGTTTCGCCGATATCGACCGCGAACAGATCGCCGACGCTGATCCGCTCTGCGCCGTGCCAAAGCGTGATCACACTGATTGCACCCGCATCGAGTTGTGCGAGCCGTGCGGGCAGAAGCTCGCGTGCATCGATGCGCAACGCGGGTGCGTGCTTCAGACGTAACGTGATGCGCTTCATCGGCCCTCCAGCGGCTCCGACAACTGATCGCACAACTGATGCAGATGGAAGTGAAACGGCCCGAGCTTGCCGCCGTAGTTGCCTGCGGAGATCCGCACCAGACCGTTTTGTACGCCAGCCTCTGCGCCCGTCGCGGCGTCGATGCCGACGCGCATGGCCTCGGCCACGTCCAGCTCGCTCAATCCGTCGATCACGATTTCCAGCACGCTGCGTACGTCCGCGTCGAGTTCCGTGCGTTGCGCGAGTTCGGCGAGGCCGGGGCAGAATGCGTCATTGGTCGAAGCGGGCAACGCCGCGTACTTCGAGCCGACCTTCGACCCCGAGCGCACGACGCCGCCAGGAAACGGCAGGATCACGTTCGGCACGTTGCGCATCGCCTGCACGGCGGTTTGCGCAGCCACGAGCGCGGCGTCCGTATCGCGCGCAAGGAACAGCAGATTGCCGCCACCGACGCCCTTGACGACGGACGTCGTTTCCTCCGCGACGAATTCGCCATCCATCACAGGAACGCGCCAGAAGCGCTTGCCATCGATCAGCTTCGCGATCTGCCAGCCGTCACCGAAGAAGCGCAGATTCTTGCCGAGCGCAATGGGCTCGCCATCCGCGATACCGCCGAACACAGCCGTCGTCGGGCAGGTCAGCACGCACTGCCCGACGCGGCGCTCGACCTGTTTCGCGAGTTCCTTGCCGGACATCGAAAAGAGCAGGAGGGCGACGCCGGGCCGTCCGTCGGGTGTCTCGTCGGGCGGCAACTCGCGCTCGATGCCCGCCTCGCATCCGCATGCAATCACGGATGTCGCAAAGCCGGTCGCCGCGATGGCCGCGTTGCGCGCCCACGTGGCATCGCGCGCCGTCACGATGAGGCGCGTCGCCTTCATCGGAAATGCTTCAGCGAACGTGTCGTCGATCGAGATGCCGCGCACGATGCGCGGCGCAGCCGGCCGTTCGGCAACGGGTGCCGTGTCGGTTGACGCGATGTTCATGACGCAGACTCCGCACGCGGTTGTCGGTGAATCCCGCACGCGGCGGGGAGCAGACGTCCGCCGTTGCCGCACAGGCACAGTTCATCGCGGCTGATGGGCGCGCGCCGCAGGTTGGTCGCGAGATAGGCGTCGCCGTAGTCCTCCACCACCTTTTCGATCGACCGATCGAACTCGGGCTCGACGTAATGGGTGCCGCCCACGGGCGTCGCGACAATGTGGCCTTCGCGCGCGACCAGTTCGCCGTCCTTGAACACGAAGGCGGGCGTGCGGAACATCGCTTCGCGGTCGGCATTCTCGCGATACACGGCGATATCGGCGGCCGCGCCCGCGTCGAGCCGTCCGCGATCGGCGAGGCCCAGCAGGCGCGCAGGGGCGGCGCGTGTCAGGATCGCGATTTCGTTGAGATCGAGTTCGCGTGTGAGGCTCGCAAGCGGCGATTGCGCGGCGACATCAGGATGAAGCTTTGCCAGTTGTTCGTCGCGGAACGATTTGTCCATCAGCAGGCGAATCAGATGCGGGTAGCTGGTGAAGGGACCGCCGTTCGGATGATCGGTCGTGAGCGTGATCTGCCACGGGTTCTTCACGAGCAGAAACAGTTCGAGGCCGATTGTCCATTGCAGCGCGTTGACATAGCTCGTCTCGCGGTAGCGAAACGGCACAATGCCGCAGCCCGCATCGCATTCGATATCGCCCGCAATCCACTTGCGCGGCGAAGCGAACGCGGCCTGTCTGACCTGCTTCATCGTGTCGCCCGACGCCGTCACCGTCTGACCGAACATGATCTGGCCAACGTCGATCGAGATGTTGGGATTCGCGTTGACAGCCTCAGCGATGCGATGTGCTGCCGACGAAAACTTCCTCGGTCCGTCGTTGCCGTAGCTGTGGAACTGGATGTGCGTGAGATGGCCGGGGAGACCTTCGAGCGCGTCGATGGTGGCGAGCGTCGAGTCGATATTGCCAGGCACGCCGAGATTGCTCGCATGAATATGCAACGGATGCGGCACGCCGAGGTCGGTGAGCGCGCGAGAGAGCACATGCAGCACGTCGCGTGGCGTGATCCCGTAGTGCGCGTGATGTTCGTCGACAGCGAGGCTGCGCTGGTTGAACTTGAACGCCGAGATGCCGCCAGGGTTGACGACCTTCACGCCGAGCGCGCGACTCGCGTTGATCGACCAGCCGACGTAATCGCGCATGCGCTCGTAGTCGGCGTGCCTGGCCAGCATGCGCAGGAACAGGTCGTCATTGCCGAGCATCACATAGGCGCCGTGGTCGATGATCGGCGTGTCGCCCATTTCGAGGTGCGTGTGACGCGCGTTCGACGCGATCATCGCCGGCTCGAACGCGGCCGTATAGCCCATCTCCGCGTATCGGTAGCCCGTTGCGAGCGTGCCCGGCGTGCAGTCGCCGCACGAGGCGAGTTCGAGCGGATTGTCGGCCGCGCTGCGGCCGCGATGATCCTCCGGCATCAGCAGGCGCGCGAGATTCACCTTGCCGCCGCCGATATGCGCGTGCATGTCGATGCCGCCCGCCATGACGATCATGCCCGACGCGTCGTATTCGCAATCGACGGGCTCCTGTTCATGCAAATCGACGATCTTGCCGTCGCGCACGCAGATGTCCTTGATCTGCCCATCGATGCGTGAAGCGGGGTCGAACACGCGGCCACCGCGCAAGCGGAACGTGCTCATCGGGCGGCCTCCTTTGTTGCGGACAGCGCGGATGGCGTGGTGGAACCTGACGCAGCGTGAGATCGGGCGATTTGTCCGGCGACGTGCGCGACAGTCGGCAACGTATCGTCATAGATGGGCACGAGCGGCAGCACGACACCGCCGTCCGCGCGGAACAGATGACCGGCGGAACCGATGCCCGGTGTCGACACGGGAATGAACAGCGTGGGCCCGTGGCGATCCGCGCACACCGACGCGAGGCGGGGATGACCGAGCACGATCGTCGGCATGTCGGTCTGCGGCGGCGGCAGGTCGGCGTTGAAACTGGCGATCCACACGAGCGTATCGACGGCACGCTCGTCGAGCAGCCGTGCCGTGTCATAGCGATGCGGATCGTGTTCGAGACCAGTCCGATGAATGCCGGTGCGTAACGGCAGACCCGACATCCACGTCAGCGTCTGATTGACGGTGGCCGCGCCGTCGTCTCCGCCTAGCGCGAGCGTGCCCGCGCGCGTCTTGAGGTTGATCGACTTCGCGAGACGGTCCAGTGCTTCGACCAGCAGTGCCGCATGATCGCCAGGCAGATCGGCCGTATTCCAGACGAGCGTGACGTAACGCGCTGCGAGCATCTGAGCGGCTAACGATTCGAGCGCGCACGCGTTGCCCGGCATCGGCTTGTCTTTCAGAAGCCGATCGATTTGCGTGTTCAGCAGCGCAACGGTCTCGTACAGATCGCCTTGCAACGGAATCGCGCGTTGCGAAACCGTTGCTGGCTGCGCGATGCGTGCGAGGTCCGCATCGACACCACAGCCAACACATATCACGTCGCGTTGCACGGGACCCGTTGCATCGGCAGGCTTTACGCCGATTCCGCAGCGCTTGAAGAAGTCCGGGTATCGCGCCGTGGGTGTCGAAGCGAAACAGACGATCAGGTCCGAGCGTGCGCGCACTTCGGATAGCGTGGTCGTGAACGCGCCACGGTCCTGCATCGCCGTGAGAGCGCGCATCAACGAGCGGCCATGTGCATGATCGATGATCGCAGCGCTTGCGTTAGCGAGCCGATACAGCGCGCGCGTGCCCGCCACATCGGTGGCCATGCCCGCGAACAACGGCTGCCTGGCAACGCCTAGCCATTGCGCCGCGACGCGGCTCGCTTCGTCAAGAGCCACGGGCTTGCCGTCATGCATCGGCTGCGCGTGAGCGGGACGTGTGCCGAACTGCGCAAGCGAGCGCGTGGCACGCGGACAGTCGGTGCCGTTCAGCGTCAACGTCGCGTCCGTGCCGATCGAAAGCCGATCGCATAAAAGCGGGCAGAACGGACACGTCCAGGAGGTAGGAGAACTGATCGAGGTCATGGCCGCCTACCAGCAACTCATATGCCATCGGCGTTGAAGCGGCATCGTGCCTTCGGTTGCATCAGCCAGCGCGATTCCGGCGACCGGATACCTAGCTCGCATTCGATCTGTTTTGCGCCGCGTGCGATGCAGATTGTCACGCGTCGTGTGATCGCGAAGGGCGAGATCGTCACGAGCGCCATTGAACGCACGCAGCGCGCCGCTCGGTGGCATGGAACATGAATGTGCGGAACGCGAAGCGCAATGACCTGCACGGGAAGCGAACGATGAAGAAGATCCTGTTGTACGAATATCTCAGCGGCAATGGTGACGCCGATCGTTACGCCGATCGTTACGCCGACCGATGCGTGTCAGCGGAACTGCGGATGCAGGGCAGTGCGATGCGCGATGCCGTTGCGCGCGATCTGGCGCGTTCCGGTCATGTCGCGCTGACCTGCGTTGCAGGCCATGATGAAGCACACGACGCGACGGACACGGCGCTCGCAATCGATTGGTGTCCCGCGCCGTTTGCGATACCACCATCGCGTTTTCTCGCAGCCGAAGCGCGCCGTCACGACGCCGTATGGGTAATCGCGCCCGAGACGGATGGTGTGTTGAGCACGCTGTGCGAGGCCGTCGAGCCTTCACGATGGATCGGCTGCGACGCGGCGACGTTACATATCGCGAGCAGCAAGCGACGCACGGCACGCTATCTTGCGCTGGCTGGCATCGCGACGCCGCGCGCGTGGTCGGTGGAGGCACCCCTCGAAGTCGCGTGCAACGCAAGCGCCTGGGTCGTCAAACCCGACGATGGCGCGGGTGCCGTCGATACGCTTCTCTTTCACGACTATCGGATGGCCGAATATGTATTCCTGCGCCGTGTCGCGGCGCGCGAGCATGTCACGCTCGAAGAGTGGATCAGCGGCGATGCGCTCAGTCTTTCGCTGCTTTGCACGCGCGGTCATGCCGAGCTTCTCGGCATCAACCGGCAACATATCGGCATATACGATGGACAGGTCGCCTACGAAGGACTGACGGCGAACGCCGTTTCGTTGTCGAGCGAAAAAGCGTCGGCGTTCAGGTCGCTCGCCGCGCGTGTGGCGCGCGCGCTGCCGGGGCTCGCGGGGTTCGTCGGCATCGATCTGGTGTGGCATCCGCAACGCGGGCCGGTCGTGATCGAAATCAATCCGCGCGTGACGTGCGCCTACCCGGCGCTTGCCGACCTCCTCGATACCAACATCGCCGCGAGCGTGGTCGCGGAACATTTCGGACTGGGCGATGACTTTAAACGGAGACGCTATGCCGCTTGACCTCGTGATCGGCTGGGACATCGGCGGCGCGCATGTGAAGGCGGCGCGTATCGAGGCGGGCCGCGTGCGCGAGGTGAGGCAATGGGTCTGTCCGCTCTGGCAAGGCGTCGCGAATCTGGACGCCGTATTCGACGCAGCGGCGCAACGCTGGCCCGATCACGGCGACGCCGAACATGCGGTGACAATGAGCGGCGAAATGGCGGACATTTTTGCCAACCGCGAGGCAGGTGTGGCAGCGCTGGCGCAGAGATTTGCGAGCCGTTTCGGTCAACGGGCGTCGTTCTACGCCGGGCGCTCGGGATGGCAGCCATACGACACCGTCGCGAACCATTGGGCCGATGTTGCGTCCGCGAACTGGCATGCGACGGCGGCATTGATCGCGGCGCGCGTGCCCGCCGCCGTGCTCGTCGACATCGGCAGCACCACCACGGATTTCATCGCGGTCCGCGACGGCGTGCTCGTCTCACGCGGGATGGACGACGCGGGGCGGCTCAGGTCCCGTGAACTCGTTTATCAGGGCGTCGTGCGCACGCCGTTGTGCGCGCTCTCGCAGCGCATCCGCTTTCGCGGCGAGCCGCACAACGTGATGAACGAGCTGTTCGCGACGACGGCCGATGTCTACCGGCTGACAGGTGAACTCGATCCGCTGCACGACCAGCATCTCGCCGCCGACGGCGCCGCGAAGGACCGCAGCGCGAGCTGCCAGCGTCTTGCACGGATGATCGGATGCGATGCGCGCGATGCGTCGATGGCGGATTGGGACAGCTTCGCCCGCGAATGGCGCAACGCGCAGCTTGCGCATCTGTCGACGAATCTCGCGCAAGTGCTCGGACGCGTCGGCCTCGCACATGACGTCGTGCTCGTATCGGCAGGCTGCGGCGCATTCCTCGCGGATGAACTGGCGACCCAGTTCGGGCGCGACGTGATTACGTTTGCGTCGCTCACGGAAACCGACGAGACGGCCGCCCGTTGGGCACAGGTCTGCGCGCCCGCCGTGGCTGTCGCGCTGCTGCGTGCGGACGAACGTTGCACTACCGACGCGGCCGTTTGAAATCTCAGCACTTGCGCACACGGAGCGCCTATGTGGGTGGTCAAGATTGGCGGCAGTCTGAGCCGCGATCCGTTGCTGGGAGAATGGCTCGCGCATCTGAGCGAGTTCGGCCGCGGACGGGTCGTGATCGTGCCGGGCGGTGGCGGATTTGCGGATCAGGCACGCGAGCATCAGGACATCTGGGGTTTCGACGACGTCGCCGCGCACAACATGGCCGTGCTGGGGATGGCGCAATACGCGGTGATGATGCAGGGCCTGTGCCGGCGTCTCGTGATCGCCGCGACCGACGCGCAGATTCGCGCCGCGTTGCACGCGGGCCGCGCCGCCGTGTGGGCGCCGCTCGATCTGCTGTTCCAGGAAGCCAACCGGCTGACCAGCTGGGACGTGACCTCCGACAGCCTCGCCGCATGGCTCGCGAACCGGCTGAATGCAGAGCGTCTGGTGATCGTGAAGTCGTGTGAGATCGAACCGGCGTGTTCGATCGACGAATACGCGGCGCTTGGCATCGTCGACCCGTCGTTTGCCGGCTTCACGCGCGACGCGTCATATCCCGTCGATATCGTCAACAGGAGCGACGCGTCGCGCGTACGCGACCGGCTGCTTCATGCAACCGCGGACTGAGCGGCGACTCCGAAGCCCGGATCGTTGGTGGCTGGATTTGTCGCGGGGTTTGCCATACGTGTCGACCCCGCGAGGAGCGCACGCAGATCGCGCACGCGTGCGGCATCGAGCCGGCCGGTGCGCGGGCCGTCGCACAGTGCCGTGCGGAAACCGGCGATGTCGGGACTCAGTGCGCGGATCAACGGCACATGCTTGCCGAGCAGCGCGCCCGCCAGCCCCGCCATCACATCGTGCACGCGCGCGATCTGCACCATGCCGTCGAGCACGGCAAGCGGCACGCATTGAAAGAGATTCCCGCGCTTCTTGCTGGCCGTATCGACCATCACCCCTGCAAAACGCAGTTCGCACGCGTGTTCGACCACCCGCAGATCGAGGCCATTGTCGACTAGCAGCACGGGCACCATGTTCCAGTGAAGGCCGCGCATATACGCGAGGGTTCGGCATGCGGTATCGAATGAAGCGCTATCGGCGGGAACGCCTGCCTTCACATAGTCGACGCCGCAACGTCCCGCCTGTGACGCGCGAAATTCCAGCGACGCGTCATCTCCAGGCAGCAGATCGCCAATGGCCGCGCTGATGGGCAGGTGTGGATATTCCGCGCGCAGCGACTGCACGAGATGCGCGATCCGGGGCGCGGAAACAGCGCCGAGCGCGCCCGCCGCCGGCTCTTTCAGATCGATCAGATCGGCGCCGGCCCTGGCGGCGTCGCGCGCTTCGTCGAGGTTGCGCACACTGGCGAGCATACGGATCATAAGGCCTCCTCGATTGAGACTTGAGCGGCCGCAGCCGATTTCGCGTAAAAGACGTTCACTGCCTCCATCAGCCATTGCCACGCCTGCTGTTCGCGCGGACCGGCCGTCTTGCCGATGGCGATGGAAAGGTAAGCAATTTCCGACTCGATCTTCTCGCGCGGCAACATCGCGAGCCGGCTGACCAGCACCGCCCCTTCGATCACAGCAGCCTGCGCGCGGTTGAAGCCGGTGAACGGCGCATCCGTGCAGATCGCGACGCATTGCATGACGAGCGTCGGGCGCTGCGGGTCGCCATTGATTGAGACGAGGCGCAGCTCGGCATATGCGAGCGTATCGTCGAGCCGCACGCACGGCACGTTGTCGACAGGGACTGTCGGCCACGCGCGGCGGCCTGTGACGCAGCCGGCGAACACGCGGACGTCTGTCGTGAAGTTGACGACGGCACAGCCCGTCAACACAACGTTGTCGTAGGTGGCCGACGGCAGAAACGGCATCAGGATGAACGTGTCGCCTTCACGGCGTACGCCCATCGGCGCGATGTGCGGCGTGCCGTCGGGCGTTACCGTCGTGACTACGGTTTCGTGGATCATCGTCAGGCTTCCTTTCTGCGAGTGGTGCCGGGCGCGCATTGCGTGAGCAGGTTGGTTGCGTCGCGCGGGGTTGCGCATCCCCATTCGAGTGGCTGATCCTGGCTATAGCGCTTTCCAAGCCGCCAGGCGAGTTCCGCGCGCGCGAGTTCGACACCCATGTAGAACGCGTGCGCGCCGTCCGCTTCGAGCCGCAGATGCGGCCAGAGCGCAAACGCATCGGTGGCGACATGATGGCCGTCGCGGTTGTACACGTGGATGCCTTCCGTCGACACCTGGACGCGAAAGTTCGGATCGCGGATCGCCGCTGCCGTCGCGGCGATCTCCTCGGGCGTATCGGTAAAGGGACGCTTCGCGTGCACCGTCATCAACTGATCGGTGAAGCCCTTGGGCAGCATCTGATGTTCGCGCGCCGCGCGCATCATGCGGCGCGCGACATCGGCTTCGCGAATCGCGCAACGCGCATGGCCGCTGACCTGGGTCGTGAGAATGCCCGCGATGTTCAGTTCGACGCCGATGCCAAGCAGCAACGCGTGCATGCCGCTGGTATCCGCTTCCGTGAGTTCCGTGACGTTGCCCGTGCCCATCAGGATCGGTGCATCGGGATAGCGCTCGCGCAGCCGTTGATAGCGCGTCAGCGACTTCAGCAGCCCGAAGGGCAGCGGATCGAGTATCGGGTCGGCGAGAATTGGCCGGCCATTTTGCAGCATCGTATCGATCGCGCGGAACAGCGATGCTTCGTCGCCGGGTTGGCGCGGAATCAGCACGGGCGTCGCATCGATTTCGTTGAGCACCCAAAGCGTGTCGGCCGTCAGGCTCAACAGATAGTCCGCTTCCGCGCGGCCGCCGCGCACCAGCTCCTTGACGTCCATCGAATCGACGCTGACCTTGAACCCTTGTGCCTTTAGCGCGCGGATGGAATCGGCCAGATGAGGAAACGGCGTAGCAGGCAGACAGCCGAGATCGATCACATCCGCGCCATCGGCGGCAAGCGCGGCCGCGCGTGCGCAGATCGCATCGACACTGAGATGCGGCGCATCGACGATCTCCGCGAAGATCGCGATATCGTGCTTCGACAGGTCCACCGGGCGGGCCTTACGGTCGAACCAGCCGGGCAGGTCCTTCAGTTCTTCTGGCCCGCGCTGGACAGGAACGCCATAGTGCGCGGACAGCGCATCGAGATCGCCACGGCATCGGCCGGGAACGATCATGCGGTCGGCCGCGAGTGGGGCTGCGACGCGGCGGCGGATCATGTCCGCCGTCATGAGCGCCGCGACCTGCAGGCCGATTTCGCGTATCTCCCAACTGAAAGGCGCGGGCGCGAGGCTGCGCAGCACGCGTTCGAGCGCGGGCTGGGCGAGGCGGCCGGTGAGAAAGACGATGTGTTCCATCATGCGCTCGCACAGCGCGTCGTGTGGTTCTCGGCAACGCGCGCGTCGAGCGCCGCGCGCAATTCGTCGAGCGAGCGCACGACACGGCAATGATCGATCTGCGTCAATCGCTCGACGTTATCGAGTTCGATATTGCGTGGCCGCAGTTCCACCCAGTTTAGCGGACTCTTCGTGACGACGACGGGCTCTGTGTCACAAGCGAACACGATGCCCGGGATGCCGAGCTTGCCAGCCTGCGCGAACATGTTGGTCGGCAACGTGTCGGCGATGCCGAACGCGCATTTGGCGACTGTGTTGCTGGTGGCGGGCGCGACGACGACCGTGTGATAGCGGCCCTCGTCGTACAGCATGCCGACGGGCACGGCACTCGCGCTGTTATCGCGGAACACGCGAAAGCGCGCCTTGAGTTGCGCGAGATCGAGCTTGTACAACGGCAGCACTTCTTCTGCCGCGCGCGACAGGAACAGATCGACGTGGGGCAACAGCGTGGCCGCGATGTCGAGCGATTCGACCAGCCCGTGTCCGGAGCCTGTGATCGTCCACGCAAAGCGAGCCGACGCGGGGGCATCATCGGTATCGGTATGGAGTATGTGGGTTGTCGTCGTCATCGTCGATCATGCAGCCAGGTTGTTCAGTTTGCGATACAGAATGCGACGCCCCTCGATCAGCCGACTGCCGGGCTACGGACCGTGTGCGCGATGCGCATGGGCTCGTGCGAGCGCATTCACACCGATCGCTTGCGACATTCATGCCTGGGCCGCTTCTTGCATGAGAGCGATCGACGAACCGACCATAAGGAACCCAGATGAACGTCATCGACAAAAACGTGCTCGAGCGGCCCCATCTCGCTGCGTCCGAGATGGACGTGATCTTTATCGAAGGCTTCGAGGGCAATACGGTCATAGGCATCGACTCGGACGAGCTGACCACTCGGCAGCCGGTGCGGCTCGATCTGTGGGCGGGCGTGCCGCACAGTCACGCGTGCGACACGGATCGCATCGGCGACACCATCGACTACAGCAAGGTGCACGCGGCGCTGGAGTCGCTGCTCGCGACGCACAAGCTGCAATTGCTGGAGGCGTTGGCGGAAACGATCGCGCAGATGCTGCTCGTCGACTTCGGCGCGCATTGGGTTCGCGTTTCGCTGGCGAAACCTCACAAGTTCGCCAACGTGAAGGCAGTGGGCGTGACGATCGAACGGACTGTGCGTTGGCCGTGAGCGTCAACGCGCGAGGGGGAGCAGCGCAACAGGCGCGCGCCGTTCAGCTTTCGATTGCGATATCGAGGCTGCCTGCGCGTGCTTAGTTTTGGAAGCAGCGCACGTGCAGCAACGACGGATCAAGACACGCGGCGGCGAACAGCGTCGCGACGGTGAGATCGGCGCTCGTGCCAGGATTGATGCCGTCGCGTTTCGGTGCCGTGTCCCATGCTGCGAGTTCGATGGGATCGAGCGTTGCCCGAGTGTGCCACGCGCGGGCATCCCGAGTAACCTTGCGGGCCAGCGCGATACCGTGCTTTCGCGCGATATGCGAGTCGGGCCAGTGCGACAGAAAGCCGAGCCAGGTTCTGAGCACCGCTCGCAAGAGACGCGGCTCATCGACGGGACCATAGCCCAATGCCGTGTGCAACCGGCTGAGCCCATATCCGAGCACATCGACGAACCCGCTCGCGTATTGACGCGCGATGCTGTCGCGGTCCCTTGCCAGTGACATCGCGCACAGCAGATCGACGGTCGGCGCCGTGCCGACACTCTGGCTCGGTGCTTCTCCTAGCCCGCCCGGATTGGCGAGCGCGATCGCGCGATAGGCGGCGCTTGCATCGGCAAGATCCAGACGCGATAACGTCGTGCGCACTGCAACGTGCGCGTCGTGTGCCGTGGGTGTGAAGTGCATGCAGAGCAGGTTCTCGAACGCGTGCGCGAGGGGCGCGCACAGCAGCACGATACCCAGATTCGTATTGCACCCGGCCGCCGTCATCGACATGCTCACCGCGCGTTCGATGCGCTCGCCCACGGGCGCGCCTCGCGCTGCTATGGCATCGCGCGACGCCTTTGCGCTGGCGATGAAATGACGGGCAGTCATCCCGTGGCCTGGCGTCTGGATGCTGACATTGCCGGGCTTCGCGCAGAGGACATCGAGTGAGCATGCCCACACGAAGGCGTCAGCGATCGTATCGATGCGCGTGTCGGGCATCATGCGACTTCCTTGATGTTGCCTGTGCCTTGCACAAGCGCCATCCGCCGGTTCAGCAGATCGTCGACGATGCGGCCGGCGATATCGAACGGCGTCACCGACTGCAGCCCGCGCCATGCAGCCACACCGTTGACTTCGATGACGGTCGCGCCGAATGGATTGTCGTCGCATGGAATGAGATCGACGCCCGCATAGTCGAGTCCGAGCGCGGCGCTCGCGCGTTCGGCGAGCGTGGCGAGCGGTTCGCTGAGCGCTGCCGCTTCGCAACGTCCGCCTTGCGCGACGTTATGCACCCAATGTTCGCTGATCCGGCGCATCGCCGTCACGGCCTTGCCGCCGATCACCATCACGCGCCAGTCATAGCCGGGCTCGCTGACGGGCCTGACGAAACGCTGCAGATACGCAAGCTGCCCATACGCTTTCAACGCAGGGAGCGGTTCACAACCTTCGCTGCTTGCGGCGACTCGCGCAATGCCTTTTCCTTGCGAGCCGAATAGCGGCTTCATCACCACGTCGTGGCCTTTCGCGCATTCTCGCATCAGCACGCGTTGCGCGAACGGCGCGGATTCGCTGACCCAGGTTGGCGGCGTCGGAATGCCCGCGCGATGCAGCAAAAACGTGGTCATCGACTTGTCGACGCTGCGTTCGATCGCGCGCGCGTCGTTGTAGACGGGCACGCCGAGTTCCCGAAGCGCGTGCAGGATGCCCAGCCGCACGGTGACCTGCTCGAAAGTGCCGCCCGCGATGCCGCGCACGATGACGGCATCGGGCAGTCCACGTCCATAGCCGGGTATCGCGAGGCCGTGCGGCCCGTGCGTGGTGTCGAAGCGGCAGTCGGCCAGATCGACGCAGCGGCCAAGCGCGCCACGCTCGCGCAACGCACGCTTGAGGCGCGACGTATGCCAGCCGGTTTCATCCGTCATGATCGCCACGGCGAGCGGGGTGTCTGTCATTTCAAACCTTTCAGACTTCATCGAGCCACAGCGGACGCAGAAGATCGAAACGCGTAGCGCCCGCGTGGAACGTCCGGCCCGTGGTGAGATTGCTCACCCATACTTCGGCGGGCGCAAAGAGCGCGGGATCGATCTTGTAGAAGTCGTATTCGTATTCCTTGAATACATCCGCGAACGGGCGGCCAAAGTCTTTCGATGCCGACGAGGCCAGGCGTCGCGCGAGATCTCGCGCGGCGTCGTCGCTGCCCGTCACGGTGAGATGGACACGGCCGCCGTACAGGATCGCGTCATTGGTGCGGCCCATCGCGTCGACGGGGTCTTGCGCGGGCGGCGGCAGCGGCGCGCTCGCGCAGCCCTCGCGAATGCCGTCGAGCGCGAAGCCGAGTTCGTGCGCCGTGTGCAGCGCCACTTCCAGCGCACGCGCCACCACTTGCGTCGTGCCCGCGCGGCTCGCGGTCGGCGTAAGGATCAACGTGAGATCGCGCGGCTGCAACTTGCAGTCGCGCAAGATCTTGTCGATGACGACGGCGGGCGGCGTGCGGTCCACTTCGAGCACGAGGCAGCCCGTGGCCACGACGTCGCGGTAATCCAGTTCGTCGAAAAGCGGTTCCTTGCAGGCGAGCGCGCGCGCCGGTCCCGAGCCGAGCGCGAAGAACTTCTTGCCGCCCGTTTCTTCCTTGCTCGCCGCGAGACTCCAGCCCGCGTATTGCGACGCGAGGCAGGCGAGGACAGGTTGCGCACTGGCGATCTCGACGAACGTGGGCCATTCGTCTGCCGCGTTGCGCGACGCGGCGGCACGCAACGCGACGCGGCCAAGACCGCCCATGCAGATCTCGCCGATCGCGATGCCCGCGGCGACGCTGCCCGATGCATCGATGCCTGCATCGACGATCGTCACGCCGCGTTCGTCGCGCCGGACCTCGATGCCCAGTTCCGCCTGCCGTTCGAGCAGACTGGCGATCAATGGCCGCACGAGCGTATTGACGCTCAGAAATGACGGAGTTGGCGCTACTTCAGCGAGGGAGGAGGAGGTCTGCATGGCCCGGCTTCCTGATGGTGTCGATGGATGTGATAGTCGCCGCGCGCGCGGCGAGTTCCGCGCGCAGCGTCGCCACTGATGTCCCGCGCACGCAGACGGCCGACACGCTGCACAACGGCGCGCCCTCGGCGATAAGGCTGCCCGTCACTGGAATGTCGTGGCACCAGCCGAAATTCAACGCGCGTTGGACGAACTCGGGAGATATCTTGCGATCGCGGTCTGCGAAGACGATCTGCTCGCCGCACAATGCGGCTGTCTGGGCAAACGCATGCGATGCAACGGCATCGAGCGACGCGCCTGCGCATAGACGCGTATGCAGCGCGAGCAGCGAAGGGCCGGAATCGCGCTCGTAGAGCGACATCGTCGCCGATGGCCTCGCATTGACTTCGAGCACGAAGCAGCGCTCGCCGTCGACGATGAAGTCGAGGCTGTTGAGTCCTTTGAGTCCCGTGCGTGACACGATTGCATTCACGGCGGATGTGATCTGCTGGCGCAACGAAGCTGACATATCGACAGGGCCGATCGCACCGCCATAGACGAACGGATGCTTGCCATGCGAGATGATCAGTTGTTCGTTGAAGCCGATGATCGCGGCGCCGCGCCCATCGCCGATGAAAAGAGCCGACATCGAACGGCCTGCGTGATAGCGCTGGAAATACCGGCTGCCGTTCGCTGTGTCGGCGCAGGCGGTATGGCGAATATGCATGCCGCCCGTGCCGTTGGCATCCTTTTCGAGCCACCCATCGGTGTCGGCGGGTGGCTGCCGTTGCGTCTCTGGATGGAGGATGCCCGCGTCGTCGAGCAATGCAAAAAAGCGCGCAGGGTCGCGCACGGCGTCATACGTGTCACGCATGTTGCCGATAAGTGCAAGCGGTGCAAGCGCGTTGCGGGTGTCGGCGAACAGCTCGCGATGCGCTTCGAAACCACTGCCTGCAATCCAGCCGATCACATTCGAGGTTCGGCTCGCCGCGTCGAGTGCTTCCCGCATACGTTGCGGACAGATGGACAGCGACGCCGGGTCGCCGATCGGGTACCACGTGCCTGACGCGCGCCGCGTGTCGGTGTCGCCGAACAGGTCGAGCACGATCACGCGCCAGCCGGCGCGTCGAGCCGATTCGGCCATCATGCGGCCGGAGAGCGCGGCGACAACGACGGCGGGTGTCATGTCGACATCAAGCCGCAGCGAGCGACGAACGTTCGGTGACGACGCGCCGGGCCATCTCGAGCGCATCCTCGAAGCCCAGAAAGACCTTTTGCTTCGACGCGAGCATCTGCATGAAAAGCCGCTGCTGCACTTCATATTTGACGTTGCCGATCGCGAGCGCGCCGATGCCGAGCGCGCCGTGCTGACCGATGCGCTTGCCGTTGTCCATCACGCCGACGCCCGCGATGCCTGCGGGCGGCACCGCGTTGACATCCGCGGCGACGAGCAGGCGCGCCGCGCGGTTCACTTGCTGCGCGCTCATCACTTCGACACCGGCAGCGGCCGTCGCGAAGACGACGTCGACCGACTTCAAGGTCGAATCGAGCGCGTCCGCCGTGCTCGCATCGGCGCCTTCGAGTGCGGCGCCGAAATGCGCCCCGGCGCGCTCACATGCGTCGCGCGCGGCAGCGAGCCCACGGCTGCTCGCCAGCGACACGCGCGCGCCGGCCCGTACAGCGAGCACGCCCGCAATCAGGCCGACGGGACCCGTTCCGCCGAAGACGAGAACGTGCTTGCCGTCGAGGCCGGTATCGAAGGCGCTGCGCAGTTGCCATTCGACGCTCGCGACGAGTGCGGCTGCCGTCGTGAACGATCCGCTGGGGTCGGCAAATACGGAGATTTCGAACGGCGGCACCATCGCTTCGCGAGACAGGCGCAGCATGTCCGTCGCGAGCATCACGTCGCGTCCGCCGATAAAGATGCCCGTGTGCGCGACACCCTTGGGGCCACGCGAGAAAATCGCGTCCTGGGTGAGCGGGCCGATCAACTTCACATCGACATCGGTGTACGGGACGACGACCTGGTATCCGGCATCGACGGCCATGTTCACGTCGAATGGGCTCATCTGCCGTCCCGGCGTGAACATGTGGAGAATGTGTTGGCGTTCCATGTTTCCTCGGCAAACAGGATGGATCAATCCTGGGCGGACGCCCAGCTGACGGTGGCGCCCGAGTTGAGTCCTCTGACTATCTCGACTCGCAGCCCGGCCCCAATCGCTTTCGCGTCACGCGCGGAGCGCAACGCGTGTTCTGCTTCTTCCTGCGATTCCATGATCGCGAAGCCCGTCGGTCCCCACGAACTCTGACCGACGCCCGCGCAATAGCGCGCGCTGATCCAGTCGAGTACGCGCCCGACATCGGGGCTCGTGTAGATGCCGCCTTGCGACTTCGCGAAGTAGCGGCCGATGCCGTCCTGCAGCGCGCTCACGCCCTGCGCGAATGGCGCGAACTCATGTTCGGCGACGGCGGGCAGAATCTGCATCAGGGTGAGGTGACACGCGTGCGCAGCGAGCGCCTGCGGAAACGGCGGCAACGCGGCGAGCGCCTCGCGTTCCGCCGGCCCTGAGAGCCCCGTGTGTGAATCGTCGAACACGAGCATCACGCGCCACGCGGATGGGAAGTCGAAGCGGGACAGCACAGGCGGCAAGACACCCGGCCCGCGTGGACCCCCATCGACGATCAGTCCTCCGCGTTCGAACCCGGCAATACCCACACCCGAACGCGCGCCGCGCGCAAGTGCTGGTGCGAGCTGCGCTGCACTCATGTCGAGACCATGCAGGCGGGCGAACGCATGGCCGACGGTGAGCGCCAGTTGCGTGCCGGAACCGAGGCCGGCGTGAGCCGGCAACGTGCGCCGCAATCGCACATCGACGGGTGCATCGATGCCCGTCAGATTGCGCAGCGTTTCGATGTGGGCTCGAACACGCGGCAACTCATCGTGCGCAGTAGGCACTGCCGTGTAGTGATCCTCATCGTCCGATGAAAGGCGCGCGTCGAGTGTAGTGCTGATGCCGTCGATCACGAGCCCGAGACTGCCGAAGCGCCGGCCGAGCGACGCGCCCGGATCGAGGAATCCCAGATGCAACCGTCCGGGAGCATTCACGGTGACGATGCTGGTGTGCTTCGCCGTCGATTCAGCGATGCCATCTCGGCTCATATGCGCGTTCCCCAATCCCATGACGGGTAATCGTTGTCGGGGACCTGAAACGCAAGCGTCATGCCATACGTGACGCACGCAACGATGAGCGCCTGCAAGACCGTGTGCGCACGCAGTGTGCGCTTCTAGAAGAACATCCGTCGCGAAGGGAAGTGTGCAGTCGAACCTTGTGCAGAATCGGTGACATTCTGCTTCATGTCTGCACGAACGGACTCGCAGCGTGGGCGGGCGGCGTGAGCTCCGCGAACTGGCCTTCGAGCCATGCGCCCGTTTTCTCGATCAGAAATCGCCGGAAGGCCGAGCAGGTCGGCGACAGCTGCTTGGCGTTCATGTGGACGACGTGCCAGACGCGATCGATGGGCGTGCCGTTCACGCGCAGAACCGACACCTCGCGCGCCAGCAGTTCGAGCCGCAGCGTGTGCAGCGGCAGCACGCTCACGCCCATGCCCGCCATCACTGCCTGCTTGACGGTCTCGTGGCTGTCGAGTGCCAGCGTGCGGGCCGGTGTGAAGAGATGATGCTGGAACATCTCGGTCGCGACGACGGCCGTGTCGGAGCCATGGTCGCGCATCAGAAACGTGTCATGGCGCAATTCGTGCAAGTCGAAGCACGCTGCATCGACGAACGGATGGGTCACGCTCGCGGCAATCACGTGTGGGTTGTACGCGAGCGGTTCGCAGTGCGCGTCGAAGTCGACGGGCGGTCGTCCCATCACGGCGAGATCGATTGCGTTGTCCTGCAACTGACGCAGCAGCACATCGCGTTTGCCGATCAGGAAGCGGATATCGACTTTCGGATGGCGCTCCGCATAGCGCGCGATCTGGCGAGGGACGAAGTATCGCGCCGAACTGACGAGACCGATGGAGAGGGTGCCGCTATCGGCCGACGAAAGCGAGCGCATCGCATCTTCGGCGTCCCTGATGTCGCCCAGAATCCGCTTCGCGTGATGTGACAGCGTCGCGCCCGCCTCGGTGAGCGTGATCCGCCGTCCGATGCGGTCGAAAAGCGGCAACCCGATCGCCTCTTCGAGCTGCTTGATCTGCATGGAGACGGCGGGCTGTGTCAGGTGCAGATCGTCGGCGGCGCGGGCGAAGCTCTCGTATTGAGAAGCCGCCGAGAAGATTTGCAGCTGGCGCAGCGTGAGGTTGCGAAGCAGGTTGAGCATGATCGGCACTCCATCCAGCGACAGATAAGCGTCGCTTAAACCGCAAATAAAAATATCTGAATTTCTCTCGGGAGATGGCTGGCTTACTGTGATTGCCAGCCGTCATCGCAAGCAACGGACGATCGAGGTCACGATGAATGCACGAATTGAACCAGGCGAACAGGCGCTCCCGGTCGGCGTCGCGAACGACCACTGCGGCGACGATCAGGCAGCCGCTGGGAGCGCTGTGCAACCGACGCTGTCGAGTTTCCTCGCCGCGCATCTGGCTCCTCGCCGCTCGCAGGCGCCAGGGGTCGTGCACGCCGCGGACGCTGCCGGTCTTTGCGCCGTGATCGACGAAATCGCGCAGGCGGTGAAGATCATCGCTGCCCGCATCTCGCAGGGTGCGATCGCCGGACAGCAGGACGTCCGTGCAGTACACGCGCGTTCGAATCACACGGCGCTCGATGCCGCTGCACATGACGTGCTGGCCGTGACATGTGAACGCAGTGCAGAGATCGCGGGCATGGTCTCACCTGGTGTCGAATCCGCGCGCGCGAGGTCGGCGGGCCGCTATGTCCTCTTTGCCGACCTGCTCGACGGCGCAGCGAATGCAGAGTCGAACGACGCGCTCGGCACCGTTTTCTCGCTTCGGCATGCGGGTGCCGCAAGCGCCGCCGGCGAATGCGTGATCACGGACACGAAGCAGCTTGCCGCTGGCTACGCGCTTTACGGACCGGCGACGATTCTTATGATCACCATCGGGCGCGGCACGCACGGTTTCACCCTCTGCCGCGAGCGCGGCGAGTTCGTGCTGACGCACCACGCGCTGCGCATTCCCGATCAGGGCGCCGTACTTACTATCAATGGCGGCAATGAACGCTTCTGGGAGCCGCCCGTGCAGCGTTACGTGCGCGAATGCCGCGACGGCAGCGCGGGCGTGCGTCAGCGCGACTTCGACACGCGCTGGACCGCATCGCTCGCGGCCGATACGCATCGCACGCTGATGCGCGGCGGCTTGTGTCTTTTCCCGCGCGAGAGCCGTCGCACGCCACGCGCCGCGCGTGTGCCTCTGCTGTACCAGGCGCAGTCGCTTGCATGGCTCGTCGAGCAGGCGGGGGGACTCGCCAGCACGGGGCGTGCGCGCATTCTCGACGTGCAGGGCGATATGCAGGCGAGTACGCCGATGTTTATCGGCACGCAGCGCGAGGTCGAGCGCATCGAACGCTACCACCGCGAGCACGAGCGTGGCGAGGATGCGCCGTTCACGTCACCGCTCTTCAACGAGCGCTCGCTCTTTCGTCCTGAAGCGCGCGTATAGGCGGGAGTGACACCATGTCGATCAGACATCCGATTGTTGCGGTCACGGGTTCGAGTGGAGCAGGGACGACGACCGTGATGAACAGCTTTCAGCACATCTTCCGCCGCGAAAAGCTCAATGCGCAGATCGTCGAAGGAGACGCGTTTCATCGCTTCGACCGCGCAGGAATGCGCGCCGCGCTGAAGGAGGCAGAAGAGAGCCGCCGTCAGTTCAGCCACTTCGGCCCGGAAGCAAACCTGCTGGAGGAACTCGCGGCGCTGTTCAGCGAATATGCGGCGACTGGCCGAGGGCGCGTGCGCAAATACCTTCACGATGAAGCGCAAGCCGCTGAGTTCGGACAAGAGCCGGGCACGTTCTCGCCGTGGGAGGACATCGAGCCGCCCACGGATCTGCTCTTTTACGAGGGGTTGCACGGCGGCTTCGTCGGACGCGGCATCGATGTGGCGCAACACGCTGACCTGCTGGTGGGCGTCGTACCCATCATCAACCTCGAGTGGATTCAGAAGCTGCATCGCGACAAGACGCTGCGTGGCTATTCGCAGGAAGCCGTGATGGACACGATCCTGCGCCGGATGCCCGACTACGCTCACCATATCTGTCCGCAGTTCAGCCGCACGCATGTGAACTTCCAGCGCGTGCCGACCGTGGATACCTCGAATCCTTTCACCGCACGCGATATTCCGAGCGCCGACGAGAGCTTTGTGGTGATCCGCTTCGCCAACCCGAAGGGCATCGACTTTCCCTATCTGCTCACGATGTTGCACGACTCGTTCATGAGCCGGCCGAACGTCATCGTCGTGCCCGGCGGCAAGATGGGACTCGCGATGCAATTGATCTTCACACCCATGATCCTGCAGATGATCGACCGCCAGAAACGGGCGGCCTGAACCGTCTGCCGGACCATTCCAACCGTCAACAGGAGACACAGACATGCAAGTCATGCCGCGCAATCTGCCGATCGATGCCGTGCTGTTCGATCTCGATGGCACGCTGTTGCATACGTCGCCGGATATCGGCAATGCGCTCAACCGCGCGCTGGCCGAGAACGGCTTTCCTTTGCTCGCGCCAGGCGTTGCGCAGACGTTGATCGGCGGCGGCTCGGAGATTCTCGTCGATCGCGCGCTGACGCTGCTGGGTGTCGAGGCCCGTCCCGCGACCCTCGATCTCGTGCTGCGCCGTTACGAGACGTGCTACCACCAGATCTGCCGCGACGGGGACCAGCTGACGCGGCTCTATCCCGGCGCCGAGGCGACGCTCGACAGTCTGCGCGAGATGGGACTCAAGCTCGGCGTGGTCACCAACAAGGAGTCGCGTTTCGTCGATCCGCTGATGTGGCGCTTCGGCTTGCAGACGTGGTTCGACATGGTCGTCGACGGGGACACGCGCTTGCCGCGCAAGCCCGATCCCGAGCCGCTACTGCATGCCTGCGAAGCGCTGGGCGTCAACCCGGCGCATACGCTTTTCGTCGGCGATTCCGCGACGGATGCATTGGCCGCGCAGGCGGCGGGCATGCCGATGGTGTGCGTGAGCTATGGCTACAGCAGCGACCATCCCGTGTCCGAACTGCCGTGCCTCCGCGTGATAGACAGCATCAGCGAGTTGACGGAACTGATCGGCGGACCGTCGCGCAAATGGCGTCGCGCAACGCGTATCGATCACGGCATCGCAGCGCAGGAGATGCAGGCAAGCCAGCCGAACTGAGCGCAGCGCGTCATGAAAAAGGGCGAGGCGCGTCAGGTCTTGATGTGGACGCGCTTCATTTTCCGGTAGAGCGTATTGCGCGTGATGCCGAGTGCGATGGCGACCTGGCTCACGTTCCAGCGATGCTTGTCCAGCAGCGCGAGCAGCGCTTCGCGTTCGGCCTGCAGAATCGCATTGAGCGGCGCAGCGGCGTCCATTTCGTCTTCTGCGTCGGCCGCTTCGTCGCGGTCTGGCAGTGCCGCTGCGGGGCCGCCCGGTCGTGAGCGATGCAGGTTCTTGTCACGCTGCACGAGCCACGCGGGCAGATGGGCCGTGGTGAGCTCATCACCGTTGCAGAGGACGGCCGCCGTGCGCAGCACGTTGCGCAACTGCCGGATATTCCCCGGCCAGTCGCAATCGAGCAGAATCTGCCGTACGTCCGCTGAAAGCCGTGGAGCAGGGGTCTGCTCTTTCTCTAGCAGATGACGGATCAGTGCGAGCTTGTCCTTGCGGGCGCGCAGCGGGGGTAGCTCCAGCATCACGCCATTGAGCCGGTAATACAGATCCTCGCGGAACTGGCCGCTTTCGACCAGTTCAGCCAGATCGCGGTGGCTTGCGCTGACGAGCTGAAAGTCCACCTTGACGACGGTTTCGGAACCGAGCGGCGTCACTTCGCGTTCTTCGAGGACGCGTAACAGACGCGCCTGCAACGCGAGCGGCATGTCGCCGATCTCATCGAGAAAGAGCGTGCCGCCATCGGCTTGCAGAATCTTGCCGCGCCGTCCCTCGCGTTGCGCGCCCGTGAAGGCGCCCGCGCGGTAGCCGAACAGCTCGCTTTCGATCAGGTGTTCAGGCAACGAAGCACAGTTGACTGCGACGAACGGGCCATTGCCGCGCTCGCTTGCCGCGTGCAGCGCGTGAGCGAACACTTCCTTTCCGCTGCCCGTCTCGCCATGCACGAGCACGGCGATGCCGCGATCGATCACGCGTGCGCCGAGATCGAACTGACTGGCGATCTGCGCATCGCCGAATTCGACGCGCACCGCGCCCGCACCTGACGCGCCCGTCGTCCGCGTTGCGCGTGCCGGACGCCGGGCACCCGTGGCACCCGTATCGTCGTTCGACGCGGGCCGCTGCGCCGGCGCGATGGTTTCGCGCGCGGCGCGATCGCGCGGCTCCTGAGCGACCACGAAGAAGCGGCTCGACGCATGCGTGCGATAGATCGCGATGGGATAAAACGAACTGCGTGCACTGCGCGCGACGATCTCTTCGAGAGAAGCATTGAAGATGTCGGTGATCGATTTGCCCGCGATCCCGTCGAGCGACACGAACCCGAATTGCACGAGCGCACTGCGGTTCGCGCCGAGTATCGCGCCGTCTTCGTCGACGGTGAGCTTGCCCGCATGCAAGGTGCCGACGAACTCAGGGCGACTGTGAAACTGGATACGATACGCGTGCGTATGACGTGCATCGAGCAGGCGGTTCTCGACCATCTGCCGGGACATGCCGACGAGCACGAGCGAGTGTTGCTGCAACAGAGGCGAGCGGCTCGTGACGTCCAGCACGCCTGCGATCGATCCGCATTCGTCGAGTACGGGCGCGGCCGCGCAGGTCAGCGTGCCATAGCGGCTGTAGAAGTGCTCGCGCTGGCGCACGGCGACGGGCTCGCCTTCGGCGAGACAGGTGCCCATGCCGTTGGTGCCCGCTTCCCGCTCGTTCCATATGGCGCCGGCGCACAGTCCCCAGTCTTCGACTTCGCTGGCGAACTCAGGCGACGACGCAAGATGCAGGATCACGCCATCGGCATCCGTCATGACGACGGCGAGCTCGGAGTCGCCGAGCTGCTGATAGAGCGTTGCCATTTCGAGCTTCGCGCAATCGACGAGATCAGCGTTCTGCTCGCGGCGCAGCGCGAGTTCCGCACTCGTCATCACGGGTGGCGGCACGCTCGCGTCGGGATCGAGACCATAGTCTTCGACGCAGCGCGTCCAGGAGCGTACGACGGGCGCGCTCGGGGCGAATGCGCCAAGGCGCTCGCGCATGATGGCTTCGACCCGGTTACTCTTTCCCGCGAGCGGCTGGCATGACGACATGGTGAACATCTCCGAGAAGTCACGGACGCACAGACATGCGGATAGGTGCGTCACACTGAAGCCGATTATTGGCAATCGGATTCGGCCTGACAATCAGCCTCGATGGTCTACCTCGCGGGGAGTAGAGGTAAACCAGACGCACATTCGCAGCGAGCGCACGGCACGATGCCGCGCGAATGTGAGCGCGCCTGGAGAAGCGAAGGGAAGCGGCGCGGCGCGTATGCGCGCCGCCGCATCAAGTGTGCGAGCGCGAGCCGTGCTCCTGCTGCCACAACACGGCTTCGAGACGCGAGTGAAGATCGAGTTTTCGCAGCACGTGCTTGACGTGAACCTTCACGGTGCCAACGCTGATATCGAGCTTGCGCGCGATGGCCTTGTTGCACAGGCCGGCCACCAGATGGTCGAATACCTCGAGTTCGCGTGCCGTCAGGTCATTCTGCGCGGCGGGAATGCGCTGCCCGCCCGAGAGCGCGTGAACGAGACTGCCCGTCACGGATTCGCTCAGCACGGCTGTGCCCTTGAGCGCCTTTTGCAGCGACACGCACAGGTCCTCGGGGTCCATGTCCTTCAGCAGATAGCCGTGCGCGCCCGCGCGCAACGCGGCCACGACATCGCGTTCGTTGTCCGACACCGTCAGCATGATGAAACGCGCGTCGACGCCCGCTTGGCGCATGCCTTCCAGCGTTTCGATACCGTTCATGCGCGGCATGTTCAGGTCGATCAGGACGACGTCCGGCTTGAGCTGTACCGCCATTTCGATCCCGTCCCGGCCTGAGGTCGCTTCGCCCGCGACCTCGAATGTTGGGTCCATCTGGATCAGTTGCGCGACTCCTTTGCGAAACAACGCGTGGTCGTCGATAAGAAGTACTTTGTGAGGGACCATCTGCTCTTCCTGGACTCATCATTGACCATACCAATCGGCTTCATCGGTCTGGCTGCGTGGACTGCGCGTTGTAGCGCAGCGCGATTGTGAACGTCTGAGCGGTGGCTTATTGTTGCTTTTTGCCGGAGTGTTGCGCCAATCAGTTTAACAACATGCTGCAATTGAAAAAATAGTTTGCACCCGGAATGCGGGCACATTCCGGGTTTTCCATAGTACGGGCCTAGAAGTGGCCGCGCAGTTCTTCTGCAATATCGAAGATGTCGCCGACGATGCCGTACTTCGCGATCGAGAAGATCGACGCCTCGGGATCGGTATTGACGGCTATGATGTTCTCGACGTGCTTCATGCCTGCCATGTGCTGCACCGAGCCCGAGATGCCCATCGCGATGTAGAGCTTGCAGTTCGCGGCCGTCTTGCCGGACTGCCCGACCTGGTGCGCCTTGGGCAGCCAGCCGGAGTCCGCAATGGGACGCGAGCAGCCGAGCGTGGCGCCAAGCGAGCTTGCGAGTTCGCGGAACTGCTCGACATGGGTTTCTTCGCCAATGCCGCGGCCGATCGACATGATGAAGTCCGCGCCGGCGATATCGACGTCGCCGCTCGCCGCGGGTTCTTCAAACGACTCGTGGTGGCTGCGTGGCGTGAGCGCGGGTGCATCGAACTCGCTGACTTCGGGCGTGCCCGCGCCTTCGGGTGCCTTGAAGGCGCCGGGCCGCACCGTGATGACGACACTCGCGCGGCCGGGAAACTCGATTTCCATGTTGACCTTCTGTCCATAGCCGGAGCGCGTGGCGATCCAGCTTTCCCCGTCGCGCGCAAGTCCGAACGCGTCGGTGGTGAAGCCGTAGTTGCCTTTGACGGCGAGGGGCGCGGCGTAGCCCAGCGTGTCGATCGTATGAGGCAGCAGCACGAGCGACGGCTTGCGTGCTTCGATCAGCGCGTGTGTCACCGCCTGGTACGTGTCGGGATCGAACGCATCGGTTTGCGTGCGCACGGTGACGATCTCATCGACGCCCGCCAGCTTGAGCGCGTCGACGAACGCCGCCGGCGTGGCGCCCAGCACCGCGACCGTCACGCGTTCGCCGCCTGCCTCGCGTGCAGCGACTGCCGCGCCGATCACTTCGATGCTCACAGGGCGCAATTGCCCCTGACGATGTTCAGCAATAACCAGAATCCCGCCCATTACGCTTCCCCTCGAAGTTCCTTGATGATGCCCGCGAGGCGGGCGGCCTGTTCGGCTGGCGTGCCGTCGATCATCTGCGCGCGCCCGAGTTCGGGCACATAGACGCGGCGGATGCGCGAGAGCGAACCTCGCGTGCCCGTTTCGTCGGCGCTCAGACCGATCGCGTCCGGCGTGACGGTTTCAATCGGCCTCGACGCCGCCTGCTTGATACCGCGCAGCGACGCGTAGCGCGGCGTATTGATGCCCAGTTGCAGTGTCAGGACGGCGGGGCATTGCACGGTGACGTTCGCGTATGCGCCGCCTTCGAGTTCGCGGCGCGCGCTTGCCGTGCCCGCGCCCGGCGTGTACTCGAGAGCCGCGACGACGGCCGCGTGCGGCCAGTCGAGCAGGCCGGCGAGCGCCATGCCCGTTGCGCCATATGCGTGATCGGACGCCTGCACGCCGGCGAAGATCATGTCGGGCGCTTCGCGTCGCGCGAGCGCGGCGAGCACGCGCGCGACGCCGATGGGGTCGGCCTCTTCCAGCTCGTCGCTCCAGATGCGGATCGCGCGGTCCGCGCCTTTCGCGAGGCATTTGCGCAGTTCTTCGTCGGCGCGCTCGGGGCCGACGGTCACGACCACGACTTCGATGTCGCTATTGCCCGCTTCCTTCAGAAGCAGCGCTTGTTCTAGCGCGTAATGGTCCCATTCGTTGAGATCGAATACATGAAAGTCCGCTTCGACGTCGCGGTCATCGTCGCGCAACTCGAAATCCTCATCGAGCGACGCGACCTGCTTGACGGCTACGAGTATTTTCATCCTGCCTCCTCCACTGATGTGGTCAGTTGATGTGTGCCCGGGTCAGGTGCCTGCGTTGCGGCTGCAACGGACCAGGGCTGGCGACTGCGATCGAGCGCCGCGGCGAGCGTGCCGGCGAGATGGCCGTACATGCGGGCGCGGGCCTCCACGTCCGGTTCGAAGCGCATGCGCCAGCGGTCCGCATCGGTTAGGCTCGAATGCATGAATACGAGTACCCGGTGCAGCGGATACGGCTCGTCGCGCAGCGGCAGCAACACGCGCCGCTGCGCGTGGCGGTTCAGGATGACGGACCGCCGTACATCGGGCGATGCGTGTCCGGCGAGGCGCGCGAGTGTCGCCTGCGGTGTGCCGCGATTGCGCGCCACGCCCGCCAGCACGTCGATATCGATGTCTTGCGACAGTCTGTGCAGCACCCGTCCCGGAAGTTCGTCACGCAACGCGACGCCCGCTCTGACCCATGCGACATGGTCGCTTGCGAGGAGCGAAAGCAGCGGCGTCGGGCACGCGGCGTGGCGCGTCACCGAGCGGCGCACGTCCGCTTCGCGATCGCGCGCGAGCCTGTCGAGCCGGATGCGCGGGCAGGCGCGGTTGCGCGCGAGACTGCTGCGCACCCACACGTCGCTGTCTTCGGCGAGCCACTCGACCACCTTCAGCGGCAGGTCGTCACGCACGGCAATCGCGCGTCTGACGAGAAGGTCCGCATCGAAGCACAGCAGAACGAGCGCGCCTGCGGGCGTCGCCGGATTGGTGGCGGCGGCGCGCCGCACGGCGGGGTCGTCGTCGCGCGCAAGCGCCGTCAGGATTTCACCCATGGTCCGCACGTTCATGGCGAGACTGCGCCGCTCCAGGCTCGATGCGGGAATGCTTCGCAACAGCTCGTTCGGGCACGCCGTGTGGCGCAGCACCTGGGCGCGGACGGCGCTTTCGCGCGTGCTGTCCCACAGGTGATGCAGCGTATGGGCGCTCGTCGCGAAGTGAATCGCGAGCAATCGTTGCAGCGGTTCGATGCCGCGACCGGCCAGTTGCGCGAGCAGATCGGGCTGCACGCCGACGTTCTCGCATAGCGAGCGCAACGTATCGATACTCCCGGTGTTCGCCGCGATCCTCGCCAGCAGCGCGGGCGGCGCTAGCGGGTGGCGCGCGAGCAGTTGCGCGATGCGGTCTCCGCACGGCTGCGTGCGGGTATCGTCGAGCCGTTGCAGGCCGTCGGCGAGCCGTTGCAAGCCGCACGCCGGCGTGGCGGCGTTACGGGCGAGGCGCGTCGCGAGCGTGGCATCCGCGTCAGCCGTCGCGAGCGTGCAAAGCCGCGCGAGTACAGCGGGCGGCGCGTACGCGCATGCAGCGAGCGCGAGCCGGTCGCCGCGCGAGCCGAACATGCGGGCTTCGAGCCGTTTGCGATCGGTGCCTTGCGCATGCGGATAGAGCATCGACGACGTGAATACATCCGATGCGTCGAGCGCGAGCCGCACCAGTTCGCGCCAGTGACGGCGCAGCCGTGCGCCCTCGCGCGCCGCATTGGTGGGGCGAGGGTGGCTTTCGGCCGGACTAGCGAAGGTCGTCATGGCGGCTGTCCGTGGCGGCTGTGCGTCGTTCAGGCGTCGGCGGTGACGCGTACGCCGTCAGCAGGCGGCGTGTCGCCGTCGACGTCGGCAAGACTCTCGGCAATCAGCTCGATCAGTTCGCGCACGACGAAACGACCTTCGTATCCGCTCGTCTTGAGCGCGTCCTCGAACATCGTCAGATCTTTCGGGCAGCACACGACGAACACTTCCAGCCCTTCGATCTGCGCCGCTTCCTTCATGCGGTTTTGCGAAGGCTTTTCCTGGCCGACCGGGTCGTTCATCCAGATGCGGCCGCCGCCCGCGCCGCAGCAGAACGAGTTGTCGCGCGAGCGCTTCATGTCGACGAGTTCGCATCCGAGTGCTTCGATGATCTGGCGCGGCGCGTCGTAACCCTTGTTGAAGCGGCCGAGGTGGCACGGGTCATGGAAGGTCACGCGATAGCCGAGCTTGCGCTTCGGGCGTATCGTGCCTTCGGTGATCATGCGGGCCACGAGACTCGTGTAGTGCTCGATTTCGAAATGGCCGCCGAAGTCCGGGTACTCGTTGCGGATCGTGTTGTACGAATGCGGGTCCGTGGTGATGATGCGGCGGAACTGCGACGTGCCGAGCGTCGCGATGTTCTGCGTCGCGAGGAGTTCATACAGGCCTTCTTCGCCGACACGCCGCACATCGTTGCCCGCGTTCACTTCGCCTTCGAACAGCAGGCCGAAGTCCACGCCCGCACTGTGCAGGAGCGTCGCAAAGGCTTGGGTCACACGCTGGTTGCGCGGATCGAACGATGCGTAGTCGCCGACGAACCACAGCAGGTCGACGGGCTCCTTGCGTGCGTCCTTGATCGGGAACGGCAGCGTCTTCGTCCACGCAGCGCGTTTGCGCTTCGACTCGTTGAACGAGTTGCCGTTCTTGTGGATCGCCTGCAGTGTCTTTTGCACCTGCGGTTCCATTTCGCCGTCTTCGACAAGATTGCGCCGCAACTGCACGATGATGGGCACATGCTCGACGGCGACGGGGCAGATCTCGACGCATGCCATGCAGGTCCGGCACGACCACACGGTTTCCATGAAGACCTGACCTATATCTTTGCCATGCACGTCGAGCTTCACCTCTTCGGGCAGCGTGTTTTTCTCCAGCGCCTCGTTCGCGAATTCGCGCAGGGACAGAATCACGTCGCGCGGCGACAACGGTGCGCCGACGGCGCGTGCGGGGCAGGCCTCATGACAGCGGCCACATTTGGTGCAGGCATCGAGATTGAGCAGATGCTTCCACGTGAAGTCGGTGATGGACTTGTAGCCGGCGCGCTCGGCGTCCGGTTCCACTTTCGGCAGGCGCTGTGCGGCGAGCGGGTCGCGCATCAGCAGCGAGCCGCTCGCCGTGAAGATGTGCTTGACCTTCGTGTACGGAATCAGCGCAATGAACGTGAGCGCGAGTGCGCCGTGGAACCACCATAGACCCGTGCGCAATACGTAAGCCGCCGATGCGCCGAGTCCCAGGCCGCGCATGATTTCGGCGAGCAGCGCTGCGACAGGCGACCACCAGCGCGTGTCCCAGACGACAGCGCGATCTTGCAGCCACACCAGCCGCAACGCGCTCAGCACGAACCCCGTGATGCCGATCAGCACGAGCGACCACAGGAAGGCCCAGTCTTCGCGGCGATATCCGCTGCGGTCGTAGTCGGGGTCGCCGGGCTTGCGGTCGGGGCGCGTGTAATCGAGCTTCGGCGGCTTGATCCATCCGCGCCGCACCATCATGTAGATCAGGCCGCCTGTCAGCGACAGGCCGGCGAGGTTCATCGCCAGCTTGAAGAACAGATAGAAATCGCCGTTCCAGAAATGGAAGCCGAGAAAGCGCGCCGTGATGTCGTAGTCGACGGTGACTGTCGCCGTGCCGAGGAACAGCACGGCGAAGCCGTAGAAGATGAAGCGATGCGCGCGGCCCGCCGCGGGATCACGGCGCGCGATCGTGCGGTGGTTCAGCACGACGCGCACCATCGCGCCAATGCGCGCGCGCAGATCGATGGGACCCGCGACGGGCTTGCCGCGCCGGTACTTGCGCACCTGCACATAGACGCCCCACGCGAACGCGGCCATCGCTGCGACGCCTGCCAGATAGAACAGTACGATCGCGAACGTGGGAAAGCCCTCGAAGAGAATCCGGGTGACGTTGACGGGGTCGAAGGTCGCTGCGCTCGACATGGGCTCGTCCGTTGAAAGAGGAAAAGGGGCTCCCCCGCCACGGCATCGGCTGCGCGGATCATCCCGTGAGGATGAGTCGGCGGCGCGATGCGCGTGGCGTAAAGACTGACGGGGAACGGTGGCGCGAGCCGCGAGGCTCGCGTGCCGCCTGCTACTTCTTGTAGACGATCTCGAAGGTGCCGCCGGGTTTGTGAGGCGTGCCCCAGACGGCTACTTCACGCTTGTACGGCAGCGGGATCTGCGCGTTCTGCTCTTCGATTTCGCGTGCCAGGCGGTGGCCCGTGAACGTCGCGTCGGCGATCAGGCGTGGCGCTTCGGCATCGCCGATCAGGTACACGGACTTGATGCCCTTGCCGTCCCATTCGCTCTGACGTTGCTTCAGTTCGCGATACAGGCCGTCATTGGAGCGGCGGCCCGTCACGAGCACGAGCGAATCGAACTCAAGCCAGCGGTGGGTCTTGTTCTCGTCGCGCGGCAACTGGCCCTTGCCCTTGTACGTGCGGCGGGAGCCATCGCCCCAGATGTTGTAGATCTGGATGCGGCCCTGCTCGATACGGCTCGCGAAATGATCGCCCAGTTCATGCACGCCCAGTTCGTGCAGGCGGCGCATCATGTTCGGATACTCGAGCGTGAAGTGCATGTAGTTCGCGAGATGCACGCCGCTCACGATCGTCACCTCGTGACCGGCCGCCGCGAGTTTTTCCGCGAGGCTCGGTGCCATGAAGTACGTGTCGGCGTTCAGGATCACGACGCGCTTGCCGATCGGCTTCTTGCCCGCGAGCACCTGTTCGGGCGTCAGCTGGTCGGGCTGCGATGCATCGGCGCCCGGAATGGGGTCGTGCGTCAGGCAGTTGGTGCCGTCGCCGACCCAATGCGAACCCGTGGCGATCACTACTTTTTCCGCGCCGTAGTCGAGCACGTCGTCGGCCGTGAGCGGCTTCTGGCCGAGCGCGAGCTGGCTGTGGCGATTCTTCTTCAGCAGCTTGGCGATCTGCGTCTCGCGATAGTCGCGGTGATAGCCCCATTCGCCGAGTCCCGGCAACGTGACCACGCTGTTCAGATGACCGCCGATCTTCTCCGCCTGGTCGACGAGGTGCACCGTATAGCCGCGCTGCATCAGCACGCGCGCGCACTCCGATCCAGACGGACCCGCGCCGACCACGAGGATCGAGTCGCTCGAGCCGCATTCGGCGAACTTCTCCGGGTGCCAGCCGCGGCGATATTCTTCGCCGGCCGTTGCATTCTGCGTGCAGATCATCGGCGGGCCGCCGATTTCCCAGCGCGAGATGCACACGTTGCAGCCGATGCAGACGCGAATGTCGTCGATACGCCCTTCGTCGATTTTCTTCGGCAGGAACGGATCGGCAATCGAAGGACGAGCCGCACCGATGATATCGGCGATTCCCTTCGTGACGATCTCGGTCATCTTCTCGGGGTCGGTGAAACGGCCGACACCGAGCACCGGCTTTTTCGACACCTCCTTGATGAAGCGCGTCCACGGCACCTGGTGACCCTGCAGATAGAAGCGCGACGGGCCCGCGTCTTCGCCCCATTCGGCGATGTCGCCGACGTCGACGTCCCACAGGTCGACGAGCGAATCGGCCATCTCGACGAACTTCATCCCGTCGTTCTCGACTTCGATGCCGCCGCTGCCGTACAGCGTGTCGACGGCAAAGCGCGTCGCGATTGCACAGTCGCTGCCGACCGCGCGGCGCACCTTTTCGAGCGTTTCGAGCCAGAAGCGGGCGCGGTTTTCGAGCGAGCCGCCGTAGCCGTCGGTGCGCTTGTTGTAGTACGGGGAGAGAAATTGCAGCGGCAGATACGAGTGCGCGCCATACACATAGACGATGTCGAAACCGGCATCGCGGGCGCGCAGCGCGGCATCGACATAGAACTGCTGGACATCGCGAATGTCGTCGAGGTCCATCTCCTTGCAATACGTCAGCGTCTCGAACTCGGACGCGTACTGGCTCGGACCGCGAGGCGTCGCGCGGCTTTCCATGCACGGCGCGTGCGAGCCGCCGTACCACATTTCGATGCCCGCCAGCGCGCCGTATTTGTGCACCTCCTCCGTCATTGCGCGCAGGTTGCGCACATCGCCTTCATCCCAGATGCGCGCCGAGAGGCGGTGCGTGTCGTCCGACTCCGGGTGGATCGAGCAGTATTCCGTGTTCATCGCGGCCCAGCCGCCTTCAGCCTTCATCGAGCGGTGCGCCGCCTGAAAGCCTGGCAGGTTGCTGCCTGCGCCGATGCAGTGCGGAACCTGATAGAAGCGGTTGCGCAGCGTCTTGGGGCCAATCTGGATCGGCTGGAACAGCACGTCATGACGGGGATCGCGGGGCATGGAAAGTGTCTCCTTTAGCATGGACTACGTGAGACAAAGGCGGGGCCGATCAGGGACCGCTGGACAGTTGCTGTGCTTCGCTCTGCCTCTGTCTTTCTCGTGGTGGCGGCACGCGGTGCGCGCCGCCGTATCGTGGGATGACGGACTACGGACTCAGGCGGCGACGCGGGTGCGAAGCCGCATCGGGTCGTAGAACGGCGTCTTGCTGACTACGCCGCTGAACCTGCCTGCCGCATCGCGAATCTCGACCTTGGTGCCGAGTGCCGTATGGTTCGGCTTCAGATGCACCATCGCAAGCGACTGCATCAGATAGCGGCTGAAAATCGCGCTCGTCACGACCCCGACCTGCTCGTCGCCGATGTAGATGGGCGACCCGGCGCTGACGGCTGCATCGTGCTTGACCACGACACCCGCCTGCTTCACGCGCTCCTTGCCGCGCGCGGCGAGCAAGGCTTGCTTGCCCACATAGTCGCCAGCCTTGTCGAGATCGACCATCCAGTCACAATTCAACTCCCACGGCGCGGTGTCGCCTTCGGGCATGTCGAACGGATAGAAGAGCAGCGCGGCTTCGATACGCGCGATTTCCAGCGACATCCACGATGCGGGCACGGCGCCGTGCGGCTTGCCCGCATCGAGAATGTCGTCCCACAGCGCGACGGCGTCGGTGGATGCGCACGACACTTCGAAGCCCTGTTCGCCCGAATAGCCGCCGCGCGAGACGATGATCTTGCGGCCGAACAGTTGCGTTTCGACGTGTGCGAAGTAGGGCAGCTTGTTCAGCTCGATGCCGATGTGCGGTTGCAGGATGTCGGTCGAACGCGGGCCTTGCAGCGACAGCATGTGAACATCGAAGTCCTGACGCCATTCGACGTTGCGCTTGTGCGCGGCGCGCTCCAGATGCGTCTGCGTGGTGCCGCCGCCGTGCGAGAGCCGGAAATGCTGTGGGGCGTCGTAGATCACCATGAGGTCGTCGCAGACACCGCCGCGCTCGTCGACTTCGGCGGCAAGCCGTGCTGTGCCGGGCTTCATGCGGCTTACGTCGATCGCGCAGATGCTGTCGATCACGGCTGCCGCATCCGGGCCCGTCACGCGCACGATGTTGAGTGCGCTGATGTCGTAGAGTCCCGCTGCCGTGCGAACGGCTACCACGTCGTCATACGGATCGCCCGAGTAATACCAGGGAATCGGCATGTCGTTCCAGGAATCGCCATCGAGCTTCGAACCTAGCTCACGATGACGGACGTTGAGAATGGATTGCCTTGTCATGATGTTTTCCCGAAAGTAGGACCGTTGCTGGGGAATGACTACACGCGTTTGTGTCGCGAAGGCGGTGATATCGGACGGCTCGGGTACGCCAGCGTCGATGACCGCAAGTCTCTGCCGTCCAATTTCGCCTCACAATCGCCCGCTGGCACTACCTCCCGATGGGTAGATCCCGCTACTCCGGCTGCGCCCGCGCAATGACGCGACGAGTCCATGCAATGTCGGCGCGAGACTGCAAAGCGTGCGAAAGGCGCCGGTAAGCGAGGCCGTAGAACCATTGCCAGTGCGGCTCGCGCGGATGCAGGAGAGAACTTCGCAAAGAAGAAGATGGCGCGGCGGGCAGGGTAGTGCGAGGCAACCATTACTGCGCAGGGACTACCCCCACTGAATCATTGATAACGGTTTTTTGCAGGCCGATGCTACGTCCATGAATGCAACGACGCGAAGGGCAAGCATCGCTTGTCACTCACGCCCACCAGTTCAGACCTATGGAGGTGTCGACGGCATGAATGCTTCGAGAACGATCCCCGTACGTGTCGCGCGCGTCGAGTCGGTGACGCAGGACGTGCGACGTTTTACGCTGGAGAGCGCCCAGGGCGGACGGCTTCCGGCGTACTCCGCAGGCAGTCATGTCGTGGTGACGATGCGCGGCAAGGAGCGCCTCTGGCGCAACGCCTATTCGCTGACGACGCCCGCCGGCTCACGCGACGCCTGGCAGATCATGGTGCGGCGCGTGCCTCAGTCGCGCGGTGGCTCGGCCTTCATGCACAGCGAGGTGCACGAAGGCAGCGAGCTCGAAATCTCAATGCCGTCGAACTTTTTCCCGATCGCGCGTTGCGGCGCGAAGCACGTGATGATCGCAGGGGGTATCGGCCTTACGCCGTTTCTGTCGATGCTGCCGGACCTGGCGCAGGCGCATGCGCGTGTCGAGATGCATCTGTGCTGCCGTCCCGAGGACGAAGCGGCGTTCAGGGAACTGATCGCGAAGCGCACCACGGGAGACATCGCCGTCTACACCGATCTGTGCGACGCGAGCGAACGCTTTGGCGCGCTGCTCGCTGCACAGCCGGCGGGCACTCATCTCTATACGTGCGGACCCGAAGGCCTGATGAACGGCGTCGCCCGTACGGCGCGCGCACTGGGTTGGCTCGCGAGCCACTTTCATCAGGAGAGCTTCGGCGGCGGCTCGCACGGCGCGCCTTTTACCGCGGTGCTCGCGCAAACGGGCCGCGAGGTGAATGTGCGCGGTGACGAAAGCCTGCTCGAGGCATTGGAACGCGAGGGCGTGGACGCACCGTACATGTGCCGGGGCGGCGCATGCGGGACGTGCGCGCTGGAGGTGCTCGACGGCGAGCCTGACCATCGCGATTTCTGCCTCGGCGAGGCAGAGCGGGCCACGGGTGGGCAGATGCTGCCCTGTGTGTCTCGCGCGCGAAGCGAACGCCTCGTGCTGAACATCTAGAGCTAGGGGGAGATCATGGCCATCGACTTCAAGACGGAAGAAACTTTCCGCGATACCTACACGTTCCGCAACAGCGACGACGCGATCCTGCGCTTTCCATTTCCCTTCCCGGACGACAAGTACATGTACTCGGTCAACATCGAGCCGCATGTGAAGGAAGGCAACTCGCCCGTGTTCCTGTCGGCCTTCGATATCGACGAACACTATGTCGCGGAATGCCGTGACCGCGCACTGACGCTCGAACGCGATCCGATGCGCTGCCAGGTGCTCGACCACATGCGGCCGGCCCAATGGGACACGCTGGAACTCCTCATGGAAAGCCTCGCCGAGGACTATCCTGAGCAATTCGAGCTGGAGCGCAGCGGGGACAAGTGGAAATGGACAAACCGTCCGCTTGGGCTCGAGCAGGCCTTCACCTTCGGCGACGACAGCACGTTGCCCTGTGCTCCGTTCGAATACATTACGCGCCAGGCGCAGGGCGATTACGTGCTGATCGACCAGCGCGACGACAACCTGTTCATGGATGGCGGCATGGTCACGACCCAGGCGGACTGGTCGCTCGACTTCGATCTGGGTATGAACTTCGTCGAATGGCACGGCCCCGTGCCGCTTGCGCACCAGGCGGGCATCTTCGAGCGCGCGCTCAAGTTCCTGCTGCGCCTACAACTGGGCGCGCCCGTGCGGCGGCTGAACTGGACGATGACAGTCAATCCGCGCCTCGATACCTCGCCGGAGAACTACCACGAGTGGGGCCCGGACCGCGCGAGCGTGACGCCGCAAAACATCGGCGACAAGCTGCATTTGCGCGTGGAATTGCAGACGCTCTTTCGCCTGCCCCGCAGCAACGCGATTCTCTTTTGCGTGCGCTGCTACCTGATCGGACTCGGCGAACTGGCGCGCGTGCCGAAGTGGGGCAAACGCCTGCATCGTGTGCTGTCGACGCTGCCGGATGAGCTGGCCGAATACAAGGGCATCACGCGCTATCGCCAGACGGCCATCGACTGGCTCGCACCGTTGGACGATGGCGCAGAGATCGCGAAGGGTACGCATCCGGAAGTCGAGCGGCTCGGGGCTGAAGTCGCCTAGGTCGATATTCGCCGGGGTACAGGCTTATTCACAATCACAAGCTGTTGCAGTGTTTCCTTCCCCCGTTGCACCGCTGCGGCGTGGCGCGGGCAATTTCACGCGGAACGATTCCCACAATCGGTATTCCACCGGAAAAAGGACGACAGTTATGAGTGCGGTTTCCGAAGACTACGCCGTCGAAACAGTCGACGGCACCTTGCATCGAAAGATCAGCTGGACGGGTGCATTCTGGGTGGCGAGCGGCGTGCCCGCGCTCGTGCTCTTTTCGATCGGTTCGATCGCGGCGACGGTCGGCAAGCTGTCCTGGGCGGTATGGATCATCTCGATCGGGCTCGGCTTCATTCAGTCGTTCTCGTATGCGGAGATTGCGGGTCTCTTTCCTCACAAGTCGGGTGGCGCCTCCGTCTATGGCGCGATCGCGTGGGTTCGGTATTCGAAGCTGTTCGCACCACTGTCGGTCTGGTGCAACTGGTTCGCGTGGTCGCCCGTGCTCGCGATCGGTTCGGGACTCGCGGCCGGCTACATTCTCTCCGTGCTGTTTCCCGCGGACGCGGCGATCAATACCTGGCAGATCACGCTGGTGAATCTCGACTGGATACGTTCGGGCCTGAGCCTGCGGATCAATTCGACATTCATACTCGGCGCCGTGGTGCTGCTCATCACGTTCGCGATCCAGCACCGCGGCATTCTGAACGCAGCGCGCATCCAGACGATACTCGGCGTGGCCGCCCTCGTTCCGCTGATCCTCGTCGGGACAGTGCCGCTTTTCAGCGGCGACCTGCCGATGCACAACCTCTTTCCGCTCGTGCCGTTCGCGAAGGACGGCGCCGGTCAGATCGTCGACGGCACCTGGGATCGCGCGGGCATCACGTTGATGGCGGGCGGGCTGTTCATTGCGGCGTGGTCCACATACGGCTTCGAAACGGCCGTCTGCTATACGCGTGAATTCCGCAATCCGAAGGTCGACACGTTCAAGGCCATTCTGTATTCGGGCCTCTTGTGCATCTTCGTGTTCACCGTCGTGCCGCTGGCGTTCCAGGGCGTGCTGGGTCTCGGCCATATGGTCTCGCCCGCCGTCAAGGATGCAGCGGGCAATATCGTTACGCCGGCCGTGTACGACGGCATGCTCTCGCCCGATATCTATAGCGGGATGGGCGTCGCGAAAGCGATGGCACCGATGATTCACGGCGGGCTGCTGGTCGAGCGCGTGCTGATCGTGATGCTGGTGCTGGCGCTCGTGCTGGCGATCATGACGTCGATGGCGGGGTCTTCGCGCACGCTGTATCAGGCATCCGTCGATGGCTGGCTGCCCAAGTACCTGTCGCACGTCAACGAGCACGGCGCGCCGACGCGCGCGATGTGGACGGACCTGTGCTTCAACCTGGTCCTGCTGCTGATGTCCGACTATGTATTCGTGCTGGCGATGTCGAATGTCGGTTACATCATCTTCAACTTCCTGAACCTCAATTCAGCGTGGATTCACCGGCTGGACCGACCCGACTGGAGCCGGCCGTTCCGTGCGCCGAACTGGCTGCTCGCACTCGGTACGCTGTTTTCGTTCGTCAATCTTGCGCTGCTCGGCATGGGCGCGGACATTTGGGGCTCGGGCACGCTGATCTCGGGACTGTGCTTCGCGGCGCTGATTCTGCCCGTGTTCCTGTTCCGCCACTACGTGACCGACAAAGGGCATTTCCCCGATGCGATGAAAGAGGATATGCAACTCGTCGGCTCGGGCCGCGTCGCCCGGCGCGCCGGCATCCTGCCATACGTGACGGTGGTGGCGGGAATCGTGGTCGTCGCGGTGACGCATAGCCTCGCTATCTACTGAACCTCCTGTCGAACGGATCGAACAGCCATGATATCGACCAACAAAAGCCGACCCGAATACGTGCCGCTTGCTCCCGACCCGCACGGCACGCGCCACTGGTTCGTCACGAACGGCGCGAGCAACGAGGATTGCGTGCGCGTGAGTCTCGCGCTCGCAGGGCTCCTGCCGATGGACGTGTGGGAAGTGAATGACCCCGCGAAGCATGGGGCAGGCGTCACGTTTCACGGTGCGAGAGAGCGCACGTTCGCGAACGAAGCCGCGCTCTTCGATGCGTTGGACGAGGCGTTGCGCGACCCGGCGACGGCGACCGTCGGCTTGCGCATCTATGCGCTCGGCAGTGAGCCGTTCATCTGGTCCGTCGGGCGCATTGCGCAGCGCTACGCGCTTGCGCCCGAAGCCATCCGGTTGCAGCACAGCGGCACGTTGCAGCGGCGCGTGTACTGCATTCACTGTCACGCGTTCAACGAGCGCGTCACGCAAAACATCGTCGCTTGCGGCGGCTGTGGACTGCAGCTCTTCGTGCGCGATCATTTTTCGCGGCGCCTTGCTGCGTTCATGGGTGTAAAGGCAGATGCCGAAGTCCCCGGCGAATTGCCCGCCATCGAGCAGCCATACCTGTAGTTCCGCAGTTCTGTAGTTCGCTCCCAGTCTGATCGAAATGCTCATCGCACCGCTTTGGCGGCGCGATGAGCGTGCGCGCATGGCAGTTGCCCGCCCGATGCGCGGCGGCCTATCGCCCAAGGGGAACCCTAGATGAAATACATGCTTCGCAATGCGGCCTTTGTATCTCTCTGCGTGAGTGGAAACTGTTATGCGCAGAGTTCCGTGACGCTCTACGGCGTGCTGGATACGGGCTTGAACTACACGAGCAACTCAGGCGGCCATCATAGCTTCGCGATGGTAAGCGGCGACACGGCGGAAACCAGTTTTGGCCTGAAGGGCACGGAAGATCTCGGCGGCGGGCTCAGTGCGATCTTTACCCTCGAAAACGGCGTCAATCTGAATACGGGTCAGCTCAACGAGGGCGGCCGCCTGTTCGGTCGCCAGGCATTCGTCGGATTGTCGTCGACATCGGCAGGCACGCTCACGCTTGGCCGACAATACGATGCAACCGTCGATATGTGGAGTCCGTTCACGGCTGCTGGAAGCTCGATCGGCGACTTGGCTGCGCATCCGTTCGACAATGACAATGCGGACTTCGATTTCCGGCTCAACAACTCGATCAAGTACGTCTCTCCGACCTTGTATGGGTTCCAGCTGGAAGGCGTGTACGGTTTCAGCAACACGACGAACTTTTCCGCGAACCGGGCCTATAGCGCGGGGCTAACGTATACCGTTGGGCCGCTGTCCCTCGTGGTCGCTTACCTGCATCTGAATGGAGTAGGTACGACGACGGATGGCGCTATTACGTCCGACGCAGTATTCGTCGCCCCGAAGCAGGAGAATATCGACGCAGGCGTGAAATGGACGTTCTCCGAAAACGCCAATGTGTCGCTCGCGTATTCGCACGTATCGGTTACTTCGCCCACCGCAAATGCGTATGCCCCGAACATCGGCACGCAGGCGTGGACATCATGGAAATTCGACAACGTCGAGATCAACGGCCAGTATTACCTGATGCCGGATCTCTCGCTGATCGGCGCATATACCTATACGCACGGACGGCTCGAATCCACCACCGGCAGCGACAGTCCAAACTGGCATCAGGTCGCGCTCATGCTGAACTACAGTCTCAGCAAGCGGACCTCTGTCTATGTACAGGGCGCATGGCAGCACACGAACGGCAAGACGGGAACCGACTTTGACGGCGCGCATATCGTTGGTTCGAGCGGCGTGTCTTCGTCGGGCAATCAGGCGGTCGCCCGGATTGCGATGTCGCACAAGTTCTAGGATCGCCTTCAGGAATCCGTTCAACGCACGCCCGCGCCGCTGACGGCGCGCGCCTTGTGTGCGGCGAGCGCAGCCGGGACAAAGCTCAATACGACGCGCGAGCCGCGTTCCACGGCCTTTACTTCGAGCCGGCCGCCGAGGCTGCGGGCCCGCTCGCGCATGATCGACAGGCCGTAGTGATGTTCGTCGCCCTGGGTGCGGTCGATGCCACGGCCGTCGTCCTCGATCGCCACCGTCATCGCGTGGCCGTCGGACATCAGTTGCACCTGTGCCGTCGTCGCGCGCGCATGGCGAATCACGTTGGTCAGTGCTTCGCGTACGATCTGCGCGACGTGCATTTCCTCATTGACCGTCAGCCGCACGCGCGGCACACGGTTGTCAATAGAGATTTGCACCTCGCTGCGCGAGCCGAATTCCTCGGCGAGGTCTTCGAGCGTGGAAGCGAGGCCATGCGCATGCATCGGCGAACGAAACGTCGTCAGCAGTTCTCGCAACTGCCGATAGGCGCTGTCGATGCCCTCGCGGATGCCGCGCGCAATTTCGGCGATGTCGGTTTGCGAGAGTTCGGGCGGCAGCACGGCTTGCAGGCGGGCAAGCTGAATCTTCATGTACGACAGCGATTGGGCAAGCGAGTCATGCAGCTCGCGCGCAATGGCACTGCGTTCCTCGAACAACGCCATGCGCCGGTCGCGCACATCGCGGCTGACGTTGGAGATCGCGTGGGCCAGCACGCTCGCGATGGTCTCCATCAGGTACAGGTGACGTTGCTCGAAGCGCGTGTCCGACTCGCCTTCCGCGATCAGGACGCCGTAGCTCGCGAGCGGCACGCGCACGGGGGCGGCCAGCACGGGCGGTGCCTCGCCGCCTTCGAGCGGTGAAAAGGTGTGGGTGCCGACGAGCGTCATCAGTTCGTTCGTGACGCGTGATCGCACGATGGCGGGCACATCGCCGTTCGGCGAGACGACGGAATCGACGTCGAGCAGCTGCGCGGTCGCTTCCGTCATCACCAGCGCGATGCGCCGCGCGCGAAGCACGGCGACGAGACGTTGCAGCAGGGCTTCGAGTGTCCGCCCGGAGGGCTCTTCTTCGGCGAGCTGCGCGCAAATGTGATGCAGCAGTTCGAGCGACTGGTCGGCGAACGCAATATAGTCTTCGACGATCCGCTTGAGCCGGGCCGACTCGTCCTGCTCGGTGCGCAGGCGCACGGCGAGTTGCGCCTGGAGTTTGAGCAGGCGATCGATTTCATCACGGCCTTGCGGCACGGCCTCACCCGTTTGCGCGAGCGCCTGCAATGCCGCTCGCGGCCGCGTGAGGAGCGCGCGTCGGGCGCTCCATGCCAGCGAGACGATGCCGAAGATCAGCAGGCATACGGTGCAGGCCTGCAGCAGTCCCAGCACGGCCGTATGCACCTGGGCCTGGTAAGCAACCTGCGAGCGCAGCGCGTCGAGCGCCGCGAGCTTCGCATCCGGCACGCTCTCGCGTTCGGCCGCAGACGCGGCGTTCGCGGCCGCAAGCGACGCAGTGAGTTCAGGCGTCGGCGCACCGCGTTGCCTCCAGTCGTTCAGTAGCGTATCGTTGCGAACAAGCGAGTCGGCCAGCTCCCTCAGTGCACGGGCCGTTTCGGGTGTACCCGACTGCAGATCTGCCGCCCTGTGTCTCAATCTCATCGCTTCGTCGAGAGAGAACAGCGTCTGCCTGAAGCCTTCATTTCCGCTCGTCTGCATCAGCGTGCCCACGTAGAGCAGCGCAATCAGGGCTACGATGCAGGCCAGCAGCAGGCAGACCTTTGCGTATAGCGGATAACGGTGAATGGGCGCAGACTTGTCCATATTCATGGGCGGGTAAAGTCGTGACGCGCAACGCACGCGCTCACGATCAGTGATCCAGTTTTCTGAAGCGAGAACTTCATGTCGGTTTATCTGTTCGCCACGGTATTGCTGGCTGCGGTGGCTGCACTGGTGATTCCCAAACTTGGATACAGCTCCGACAGCAATGGCCTATTGTATGTCTCGATCGGGCTGGCAGGGTGCGTTGCGGCATTGCTGCTCAGCATGGCGTATGGTGCGCGCCGCACGGCGCCGCGCATCGTGCGCGCGACCGGCTCGTCGCCTGAACTCGGCGCGTTTGCCGCCAATCTTTCGACGCCCGCCGTGCTGCTCGATAACGACGCGCTCGTGTTCGTCAATAGCGCCTTTCTCAAACATGCACGCTGGGAGCCCTACGCGGATGAAATCGTCGGGATGCCGTTCAGCAACCTCGTGCATCCGCAGTCGCTGCTCGATCTGACCGCATTGCTCACCCAGTCTCGCGACGGGGAGGAGCGCACCTCGGGCTCTTTGCGGATTGCCTATGGCGACGGCGGTTTCCGTCTGCATTCCGTCACGGCGTTGCGCGCGCGGGGCTCGAGCATGACGCTGCTGCAGTTTCCCGCGCCTTATACGAGCGTGGACGCACAGCGCAGCGAGCTGCAACTGCTGCACCATTGCAAGGATGCCGTTTTGCAACTGCCTCAGGCGCTCTTTCGCGTCGACCGCGAGTTACGTCTGATCTTTTGGAATCCTGCCTGGCGCAACCTCGTGCGCGCGGTCGGCACCGATGCGGAGCCCAAGCCGCTCTCGTCGTTCTATCACCCCGAAGACGCCGAAACGCTGAATGCGCGCGTGAAGGCGCTGCTCGACGGTCACCTGAGCGAACTGGTAACGGAAGCGCGGCTCATTCGCGCCGACAATACGACGGCTCACGTCGAACTGCGCTGCCACGCCGTGACCGACGATGAGGGGAATCTGGTCGGCGCCGTCGGTCTCGTGACGGACGTGTCGAATCGACGCCGCAACGAAGAAGCGCTGCGCGCAAGTCGGCACAGCCTGCGCACGCTGCTGTCCAATCTGCGGGCGATGATCTATCGCGGGCAAAACAATCGCGACTGGTCGATGGAATTCGTCAGCGAGGGATGCTTCGATCTGACGGGCTACGAAGCATTCGAGCTGATCGACGAAAGCCGCATGACATTCCGCTCGCTGATTCATCCGGATGATCGCGAATTCGTATGGAACGAGGTGCAGGCGCGGGTGGTGGCTCGCGAGCCCTACGAGCTGACTTACCGGATCGTGGACCGCTCCGGTCAGACCAAGTGGGTGTGGGATCAGGGATGCGGTGTCTATTCGGCTCGCGACGAGCTGATGGGACTCGAAGGCTTCATCGTGGAGGTGGCGCGCCGGCAGATGGTCGAGGAAAACGCCCGGCGGCGGCTGACGTTCGAGCACTCGACGGGGCTCACGAGCGTGTCGATGTTTATCGACCGGCTGGAGTTTTCCGCGGCCATTTCGGCGCGAACCGCGCTGCCGTGCGCGGTCTTCGCGATCAACGTCGGCGAACTTGAACACGTTGCAACGCGCTTTGGCCAGGACTACGCGGATCGGGTGATGATCGACATCGGCAGGCGGCTCGAGGTGACGCAAGGACAGCTCAATTGCACGACGTTGCTCGACCCGCATGTGTTCGTCGTGCTCGTGGTCGATTTCAGCGCGGATGCGCTTGCGTGGTGCGGCGATGCGCAGCAACTGGCGCAACGTGCAGCGGAGAATCCGGACGCCGTGCTGGACGAACTGCAGGAGAATCTGCAGAAACTGCTTGAAGGGCCTGTTCGCGTGGAGGGTCATGAGTTCAAGGTGCCGACGCGGATTGGCTGCGCGTCGATCGGACATGGCAGGACCGACCCGAAGAAAGTACTCGATCATGTGCTGGCTGCTTCCGGATGGGACGTCGGGGGCGACGCCGTTGACCTGGCGTGAACGCTGTTTCAGCCGGTGTTCACGGCATTCTGCGTGTCCAGCAGCGCGAGCACGGGTTCGAGCGAACGGTCGGGCAGGCTCTCTGCTTCAAGGCAGGCGAATTCGAGCAACGCGCGTTCATGGCGTGCCAGTTCGGCTAGTATTGCTGCGTCCTCTTCCGTGCTGTTGCGCTCCATCTCGTCGTAAAGCGTCACGAAGCGCCCGATCTCATCGATAAACCATCCGATGAACGCCGGCCACGACTGCCTCGCGTGTTGCCGGGCGAGCCGCATTCCCTTTTCACGTTGAGCCGCTTCGTCGATCCCGGTGATGCCGAGGCGGGTGATCAGCGGCGTCATACGGATACGCGTCTGGTATTCGAGTTGCGCGATCGCGGCGAGCTTGCGCCGTCGGTCCGGTGTGATCGCATCTCTGGCCATGATGGCGAACCACGTTTCCCCGTAGAGTTCGCTTCGTAAGCTGCCTTGATCTGGGCAATATATTCGGTTCTGTTCAAGCTCGATTCTCCACTGCGCCGGAAACACGGCGAAATGACGGGATGGCCACATGACGAGCACAGTCGCGACCGGCGTCAGCTTTTACGGCTCTTGATCACATGGCGCGCACCCTTCGCGCCCGCCATCTGTCGATTTTGAATAGCGATTCACGCACCCATGGTGCAATGCGCAACGGGCGTCCCACAATACCTCAGGGTAGGTAACGCGTGTCTATCCAACCGCCGTGCGCTTTTTCTTTTCAGGGTCGTCGAATGGGAGCGGCCTGGCGGTTGCACGTGCATCGAGGCTGCCTTTCACTTCGAGCGCGACGCCGTCGCGGGCCTTATCGACATTCAGACGCGCAATCGCAAGTGAACGGCCAGTCAGCCGCGAGTACATTCCGCAAGTGATGACGCCGGCCTGTTCTCCGGCGTGCCATAGCGTGTCGCCCGCAGTCGTGGCTTTCGACGCTGCGATCTCGACACCGTAAATTTTGAAGCGCTCTTTGCCCGCCAGGCGGAAATGCTCGCGCGAACCACAGAACTCGGTCTTTCCCGGCGATACCGTGAAGTCGAGGCCCAGTTCCCACAACGTGTCGCCCGCTTTTTCGTCCGCAAATGGGTACATTTCCGAATTGTCATACGGGAAGAAGAGCAGGTAGCTCTCGACGCGCAGCCAGTCGAGCGCAAGGAATGCGCATGGAACGATGCCGAAGCCTGCACCTTTCGCCAGTATCGTGTCCCATATGAACGGGCCATCGGCGGCTTTGCAGAAAATCTCGTAGCCGCGTTCCCCCGTGTAACCTGTGCGGGAGATCATCACGGGCCGGCCGAAAAGACGCGTTTGCACATGATGGAAGTACGGCAGTTCTCTGATGCCGGGGACATGCTCCGCGAGGAAATCCACCGCACGTGGTCCTTGCAACGAAAGGTCATGCAGATCGTCGTCGAACAGCACGGCAACCTGGCGGCCTTGCGCGGAACGCACCAGCCGTTCGTAGCCTGTGCCCGCGCCATGCACGACCATAAACGCGTTGGGACCGGTACGGTAGACGATGCAGTCGTCGATGAACTTGCCGTCTTCGTTGAGGATTGCGGCGTAGACGGATTTGCCCGGGTAGAGCTTGCTGATGTCGCGCGTCGTGGCCCAGTCGAGCAGGCTCTCGGCATGAGGGCCTACGTAGTGGACTTTTTTCAGGCCGGACACATCCATCAGTCCGGCTTTGGTCCGTATCGCCTCGTGGTGGTCGGCGAGGTCCGTCGAGTAGGTCCAGGCCGTGCCCATGCCGTTCCAGTCCTCGAGGCTGGAACCCAACGCGCGATGGCGGTCCGCGAGAGCCGAGATTCGCCAGGTATTTGCCATAGAACACTCCATTAAGTCGATCGTTTGATTGGTCTGCGGCATTGTCACCACAGATGAGATCGTTTCTTATCGTCGGCAAATGCTCAATCCGTTAGTCGGGGTACGACTAAATAGGTAGGCAGAACAGGGAAGGGTGGTTGTGGGTGATGTGATGCTTGCGATGGTTTTCTTTGATTTGCTTCGCGCATCGCGTACGTACTGGCAGACCATGAAGCAGAGCGACATGAAGCGCGGCCAACACAGTGGCCTGTGCCTGTGCCTGTGCCGATAAGCCGGTCAGAAGGTCGTCATCAAACAGCGAGCCGACTACGAAACATCTCCCAGCGATACCGGGCGATCAAATAGGCATCCATCACGGCTATTGCATAGACGAACACGCCTCCCGCATGCCGCCCGATAAACGAGCGCCCCGGCGCGGCAAGCTGCATGGTGACGAACCCAAGCGACAGCATGAAAAACAGCATGATCAGCGCGCGCGTCGGCATCCTGTTGATCAGTTGCCCGGCGCCCGGCAACAGCACGGCCGCCAGCAGCACGATATACGGATGAACCGGCCGTGCGGTCTTAGGCTTGACCATGAACACCTCCTTTCATCACATCGGCGCACACCTGTACCGCCTGATCCAGCAGCGATCTGACCAGCGTCGCCGGCAACCGCGCGTCGCGAAACACGGCCCGACGCAGCACGAGATACTCGCTGCGCTCGGCACCGTGTGCCTGATAGACCATCCTCACGCCATGCCGCGTCACTAGCATCTCCTTCGCGCGCGGGTCGGCAAAGAATCGCTTCACATGAGGATCGAGCACGGCAAGCGGCAGTTGCGCAGCGGGCCTGTCGGCCTTGATTGTCATCTGGGCTGGCCATGCGTGCGGCGTCGCGATCCGCACGGGCAAGCCATCGGCAGGTGAATAGAACTCCGTGTTCTGTGCGCGCGCGAGCATATCGATGGTTCCCGACATCGGCAATGCGCGCTTGACCGTCACGCGCAGCCAGAGCGACGGCACCTTGCGAAACCCGACGTCGTCGACGAGCGGTGCAATATGCACGTCATACCCGTCATAGGTACCGGCCAGCACGGGCCAGGCGACGGCGTCCTGTGTCAGGCGATGTCGTTCGAAGAGCGTGAAGCACGCGTCGAATAGTTTGCGTCGTTCCTCTCTCAGTGCACGGTGATCGCGCTGGTGCATCAGCGCGAGCACGGCAAGAAAGGCGACGGCAAGGACGATCCCGGTCGATTGCATGTCAAGAAGCGCCTCATCAGTAATGCTTCGGGCGTGGCCAGTCCATCGTGAACTGATCGCCGCGCTTCACGTACTTGTAGCGATGCAGCGCGAACCAGATCGAGGCCATGATGTAAAACGCCATGATCGACAGCAGCGAAGTGCCATAGCCGAGATAGGTTGCAAAGTAAGTCGCAATGCACAGTATCGCCAACACAATCGCGGGAATCGGATGGAACGGATGGATATAGCCTCGATTGATGCTGCCAAGAGGCCACTGCCGGCGGAACTTGACGATATTGATCGACATGAACGTATAACCGAGCAGGCCAGAGAGAATCGAGAACGTGATCACCTGGTCGAGCAGGCCCGTGAACGCAAACGAAATGGCAATCGGCACGAGAAAAATGATCGCGCGGTAAGGCGTGCGGTAACGCGGATGCACGGCGCCGAACCACACTGGCATATAGCGATCGCGTGACATCGAGAACCATGCGCGTGATGCATCGTTGATGCAGCCATTGGCTGACGCGACCGCCGAGAACAACGTGCCCACGAAGAGCAGCGTCTGCAAGCCCTTGCTGCCGGAGAGCCGTGCTGCGTCGTAGAGCGGGGTCACTGCCTGACCGAGATATTCCCACGGCATCAGGCCGGTGGCGACATACCACGTCATGGCCGCCGCGACGAGCAGCGTGATCATGCCGCACATCGTGCCGAGTGGAATCGAGCGGCCGGCCGAGCGTACCTCTTCCGCAGCCTGACAGGTGCCTTCGATACCGAGGTAATACCACATGCCGAATTGCAAGGCCGCGATGACGCCCAGCCATCCATACGGCAGTTGCGTGAGCAACTCATGATGAATCAGCGTTTGCCCTGGATGCCACGGCGCAACACCGAGAAACAACACGACGATCGCAATGAACGCCACAGCCGTGATCACGAAGTTGACCGTGAGCGTGACAAAGACGCCTCGATAGTTGAGCAATGCGAGAAACGCGATCGTGACAAGCGTAAATGGACGCGAGTCGAAGTTCGCGTAGCCCGAGTCGGTGGCGACGGCCTTGATCAGATCGCCGACCACGAGGGCGTCCGCGGCTTCGAGCATCGTGTACGCCATCACCAGATAGAGTCCCACGTTGAAGGCCATCAGCGGCCCGATGATGTGCTTTGCCTGCGTGTATTGCCCGCCCGCGGCCGCGACGGTCGACGTCACCTCCGAGTCGATCATCGCGACGCACGTATAGAGCAGGCCAATGATCCAGCACGCGATCAGCGATCCATATGCACCACCCTTTGCGACGGAGAAGTTCCATCCCATGAACTCTCCGACGAGCACGATGCCGACGCCGAGCGCCCACACGTGAATCGGCCCCAACACTTTCAGTAGCGCGATGCGCTCGCCTGACTGTGCTACTCCCGCTGCGTCACTCATGAGCTGCTCCTCTGCGGCATGATGCCCGTCGTCGGTCTGTCGATCTACTCGTTACCTTCCGTCGAACTCATCAGGAAATCGTCGTCATAGTCGCGGTGGACCTTGAGCGCGTCGATGAGAATCCACGCGAAGATCAGAATTGACAGGCCCCACGCTGCATTGCTTAGCCATTGCCAGAAGTTCACGATGTCTCTCCAAATTTTTCCGCGATCACTTGCCGGTACTGCCTTTCCGACACGCGCAACACGAAGACGAAATAACCGACGATTACGAGCGCCGTCACGATGAGCGAGACGGGTTCGATCTGGTAATCGAAACGGCTGGTAATGATCGGCTTGGCCTGTTGAGCGTCATAGCCGAGCTTTCGCCATTGCGCTTCCATGGCGGGGTTTTGTCCAAGCTCTTTCCACGTCACGTGCGCTTTTGCCGTTTCGGCTTCTGGCGGTTTGTCGGGCGTCTTGAGCAACAGCGGCGCAAGCAAACTGCAATAAACGAGCACGAGCAGAAAGATGCTGTCGACAAACTGGCCGAAGCCTTTCTGGACGGGTGGCACATAATCGGCTGCCATTGCAGGCCTCCTTTCTGGTTGGCATTTCGGATTGCACGCCCCGAAGCAGTGCGGGTACAGCCCGATCGCCTGCGTGGCGACGGGAGGGCGCATCAGCATGCGTGAAAGCTCTGGGTTCGAGCGCTTACTTGACGGCCGGACTGAGCGCTTCGTCGTCGCGCTGTGCAAGTTCTGCCTTGCGTGCGCGGTTCTCGTCGAGGTGACGGATGTCGAGGCCGTAGATGTGATCCTTGTCTTCCTTGTAATGACGGATCATGGCAAGAATCGACGCGGAGTTGAAAACAAGCACTGCGCCCACGCCGATGGTGAGCGCGATGCGCACGGACGAATCAGTCGTCTGCGAAGTGATGGCGAAATAGACATAGCCCAACGTGATCCAGAGCAGCAGAAGAGCGATTTGCGCCATGCGTCGGTCGCGGGAGAACATTTGCTCGATGCGCTTGCGAATTGCGTGTTCCATCCTGGCAACTCCTTGGACGTGCCGGCAGCACCGGCGGTTGTCAACGATCCGGCTGTTCCTGCTGGTTCCCATTGGTCAACAAAGTTTCCCGACAATATTTGTTGTTCGATGCACGCTTGTCAATATGGTTTGAGGGGGTAGACGCGCGGAAGGCCCAATACGCGGCGCAGTATGCGGGTAATCGAGCAGAGATCGGGCGCGCGGCGGTGCTCGATACGAGGAAGTGCAGGAGAGGGGACCTACAACAATTCAATTCGATTGGGATTCGACTTCGCGGGAACATCTCCGCGTTACATCCCACATCCGCAAAACGCGCAAAGCCCACAAGACCCGCAAGACCCGCGAGACCCGCGAGACAGTTCGCGACGCTCGCTACGCCTTGTTTTGCAGCGCTTGAGCGCTTCGCGTGAAATGCCGCATCAGCGTCGCCTCGACGTGAGCGTCATAGCCCAGTGCCAGAATTGCCTTTTTCATGCATGTCAACCAGGCCTCGACCTCCAAAGGCCCAATTTCGATGTGCTCGTGCATGTACCGCAGACTCGCGTGGCCCATCCGCTCCAGGTAGTACTGCGGTCCGCCGAAGTAGCCCGACAGAAACTCGAATTGTGCCTGGCGCACGTGCGCGAGCCCGAAGCCCTTTAAATGCAGCGCATGAATGATCGCGCCGTCGGGGTCGCTTTCGATGATGTCGTAGAACGTTTTTACGAGACGCGCGAGTGCCGCTTCGCCACCGATCAGCTGGTGCACAGATTGCCGTTTCGTCTCCATGATGTCCTCACGTTTGCTGGCTTTTATCTCGCGCCTGTCATGACCGACGTCCCGTAGGCGGCGATGCGGCGCTGAGCCTCATTCGCCTCACGCAACATGCGAGCGATCACGTCGGCGGCCGAGGTGCGCGCGCTCACTAGCGCGGACGATTCGCCTGCGAAGAGCGCCATTTTCTCCAGATCCCCAACCGTGGTGCGCAACGGCGAATCGGTGCTGAAACGGTAGATCGGCCGTCCGTCCTCATGCGCAATCACTTCGCGGGGCAATTGGTCCGGGTGGTGTCCGAAAAGCTGCCCGTGAGCTTCGTCGGTCACACTGTTGGCCAGCACGCGGACGGGTGAATTGGGCGGCCAGTTGATTGCAAAGAGGTCGGTGTAGACGGTGTCGCCAGCGCGCGCCTCGCAGACGCGTTGTTTGTGATAGTCGTGTGCGAACGACTCGTGCGTTGTCAGGAACACCGTGCCGCAATGCACGCCGGATGCACCCAGAGCGAGCGCAGCGATCAGCCCGCCGCCCGTCGCGATTCCGCCCGACGCGACCACGGGCACGCGCAGATGCCGCACGACCTCGGGAAGCAGCGTCAGGATTCCAGCTCGGCCACGCACATGGCCGCCCGCCTCGATACCCTGAACGATCACGGCATCGGCGCCGGCCTGTTCAGCCGCGATCGCGTCTTCGAGCGAGCCGACCTGATACAGCACGATAACCCCGGCATCCTTCGTCTGCTTGATGACCTCGGGCACGACATCCCAGAAGAAGCACAGCGCGGGAACGCGAGCCGCAATGCAGACGCTGAGTTCGGCGGCAAACAGCGACGGCTCGGTCGCTGCGGGAATCAGGTTGACGCCGAACGGACGCTGCGTGGCGGCGCGCACGGCGGCGATTTCACGTTCGATCAACTCGGGCGTTTCGCGCACCATTCCAAGCAAGCCGAATCCACCTGCTTCGGAAACGGCTGCTGCGAGTTCGGAGCGTGCTGGTCCGCCCATGCCAGCCGAAATGATCGGATGCTGGCACCCAACAGACGGGTCAGCTCATTGCGACAGGAGCCTGCTTCGGTATCCACGTTCATACAACATGCTCTTGTAACGGTCACGGCAACGCCCTGGGCAAGTCGGCGGCACAGCGCGTCGTCCGAATTGATGCCAGTGCGTCCATGATAGGTGAGCTGGCATCGTGCTGGCCTCTACCTGAGGGGGTAGAGGCAATACCAACTCTGGCGGAAACACCCGCCCGATGCGCTGGAACGGGGCGCGCATACGCGGTTGCCGAAAGGCCAGTACGTTTTGCACCGCAACCTGCACGCGCTTCAGCTCCAGTCGTCCATATCATGCTTGATGGAGTGCCGGTTGGCGATAAGCGTGTCGACGCTCGGCTCGTTGTTCATTGCACGTTGAATGGCGAGCTTGGTCGCCTCGTAGTTCGTGCGATACATATCCTTCTTGTCGAGGTTTGTCTCTGTGTCGCAGCGTGGATCGATCCACACGAGACTGACGATGCATAGCTCGTTGGCCTGATCTTTGGGCAGGATGCCCTCGATCAGGCAATCGACTATTGCATCCGCCGTAGCCGACTGAACGACGCCACCGAATAGCTCGATGGTGGTCATGTCCCTGAGCGTCACCTTGGGGACGATCATGGTGGCAGGGCGCACCATCTGATTGCACGCGCGGATCGCGAACATGGCCGTGTGTCCCTTGCTCTGCGCCATCATGTTGGCGAACGCGTGACCGACAGGTCCGTCGACACGGCCTATCAGGATTTCGGGCATCGCATCAGTCACCTGGCCGGGGGCGGCGAACACCGTCGCTTCGCCTGCACGGAACGTCAAATCGAGATTCATTGTCGACCTCCTTTGGTTGGATACTGAAGATTCGTGGAACGCAAGGACGATGCCATCCGATTCAATGCGCCTGTGCAACTACAGTGATACGCAATATGTATCGTCTTCGTGACAAAGTGGCAAACGCGAATCGCGGCGTCCCGTCGCGCAGAAGTCCCCCTGCGCTGGCACGTTGACTATATCGCCAATCAGGCAGCATCTCTGGCGCCGGATGATTAAAGATGATCTATCAGGGGTCCATATATAGTGGTTAAGAAAGCAAACCGAAGCAGCGGCGATTGCTTATAAATTCAATGTTCCCGGATCGACACGGCGCTCTATGGCAGCGCGTATATGAATACAGCGGGACTCTTCGCTCTCCCGCCGATCTGCACCCGAACCGTACGCGCGACCACGATGTTGGCCTCTGCACGGCACAGCACCACACTGACGGTCAGGAGCGCCGCGCTATCCGGCGCTGCCGTCAATTTGACAAAACCGCTGGGCCGGACGTCGAAAACTGTTGGGACGCTGTTCTCTCTTGTTGCTCGCCTGCTGACTGGCCCTTCATGCAGAGGTCGTTAGCAGTGAATTGGCGCGGTCCTTCCCCATTTACGGTGGGTAGTCCATCCTGTTATCAAGGACTGTGTGCGGCTCAGAGTGGGGCGCATGTTCCTCAAGCGCACCCAACGGATCAAGGACGGCAAGACGCACCACTACTGGAGTGTGGTGGAGAACCGGCGCTTATTGAATGGCAAGGTAGTGCAACGTCAAGTCCTGTACCTCGGCGAGATCAACGATAGTCAGCAACTCGCCTGGCGCAAGACGATCGAGGTCTTCGACGAAGGCACCAAACGTCAGATCGCACTGTTTGCCGAAGGGACGCTGCCGGTAGACGATGCGAAGGTGATCGGCGTGCGGTTGAGCGAGATGCAATTGAAGCGTCCGCGGCAATGGGGTGCGTGCTGGCTGTCGTGTGTGCTGTGGCAGCAGTTGGGGATGGACGAATTCTGGTCGGCGCGCCTGCCGGCCTCCCGCAAGGGCACCCGTTGGCTGCAGGTGTTGCAAACCTTAGTTGCGTATCGACTGATCGATCCCGGCTCGGAATGGCGCTTGCACCGGCACTGGTTCACATCGAGCGCGATGGCCGATCTCCTGGAGGCCGACTTTGCGCTGGCCGGGAAAGACACGCTGTATCGCTGCCTGGATAAGCTGCTGCCCCACAAGGACGCCTTGATGCTGTTTCTGAAGCAGCGCTGGGGCGAACTGTTCGGCGCCTCTTTCGACGTGCTGCTGTACGATTTGACCAGCACCTACTTCGAGAGCGACACGCCGAGAGAAGCACCGGACAAGCGTCAATACGGCTACAGCCGCGACAAGCGCGGCGACTGCCGACAGGTCGTGATCGGCCTGATCGTCACGCCGGAAGGCTTTCCTTTGAGCTACGAAGTGCTGGCCGGTAACGCCGCCGACTGCACCACACTGTCGGATCTGCTCAAGCGCATCGAATCGCGATACGGCAAAGCGAATCGAATCTGGGTGATGGACCGCGGTATTCCGACGGAAGAGACGCTGGCACAAATGCGTGAGATGGGCGCCTCTTATCTGGTTGGTACACCCAAGGGACGCTTGAGCAAGCTGGAGCAGTCCTTCCTGTCAGCGTCGTGGGAACAGGTGCGAGACGGCGTGCAAGTCAAGCGCCTGCCCCACGAGAGCGAAACCTATGTGCTTGCCGTTAGTGAGCAGCGGATCGGCAAGGAGCGTAGCATGCGCCAGCGCCGTCTGAAGCGCTATGTGCAACGGCTCAAGCAGTTGCAGGAGCAAAGCCTCACGCGCGATCACCTGATGATGAAGGTGGGGGCCGCCAAACAGGACGCCGGGCGAGCCGCCGGACTGATCAAACTGAGGTTGCCACAAAGCCACGAGGTCGTGACGGCGGACACCTTTCGCTTTGAGCTGGATCGCATCAAATTGCGCGAGGTGCGGCGTCGGGAAGGACGATATCTGCTGCGCACCAACCTATCAGATCACGATCCGGCGCAGCTCTGGACTTTCTATACGCAGCTCACCGAGGTCGAGCAGGTGTTCAAGGAACGTAAGCACGACTTATCAATCCGGCCAATCTACCATTCCAAGGAAGAGCGTATCGAAGCCCATATCTTCGTCGCCTTCCTGGCGTACTGTCTGCAGGTCACGCTCAAATATCAGCTCAAGCGCGCAGCTCCGGGCCTGACGCCTCGCGCAGCACTGGACACATTCAAGACCATGCAGATGGTCGACGTTCATTTGCCAACCACGGACGGACGTCACCTGATCCTCTCGCGCTACACGCAGCCGGAACCGGAACACCGCCTCCTGCTCGACCATCTGCGTCTCAAACTGCCCGCACAGCCACCGCCGAAAATCACGGCCCGGCCATCCGCCGTCCCTGCTCCCGAAACCTACGCTCTGTAGTGAAGACCTTTGCACCTCGTGTCATTGAAAATCAATGACTTAGACTGAGCCGATGGCGCGAATCGCGAAAGTTGGGCTAGTCCGGGTAACGTCATGGTTACTCATTCGAAAGAACAATGGCGTGATGCTGACTAGATCACAACCCGCAGTCGAAGGTTTCCACGTGCTCCACGACCATGAGCGGTAGGTCAGGCGTGCGCTCATGCATCGTGCTTTCTGTGGCGCAGCGGCGTCGTGCCCATCCGCTTGGAGAAAAGCACTGCCCTTCGCTGCGCGTCGCAGGGCCAGGGCGTGACGAGCGATTGACGCTCGGCGTCGATTTTCACGCATGACGCGCGCATATTTTCACGATTTATTTTCGATTTTTGTCGTCATCCACGGAGCTAGCATCGTCGCAGCCGAAGTAAAAGAAAGGCGGAAAGAAATGGCGATCATGTTGAATCTGTCTGCGTCTGCGAGCACGAGCAAGTCGTTGAAGAGCGACGCCATTCGATTTCCTGCGGCCTTCTGGGTGCTGTAACGCTTTGCAAGAGAGGCAGCGTTTCCACACAAGGCTGCCCGTCGTTTCCACACGCGACCTTACCGCTTGCTCTCGTCCGGGTGACGTCATGGAGGCGTTCGTGAAAAAAATCGTCAATGCAGTTGGTACATCAACAGTTAAAGGCGGCTTGCTTGGCGGCGCCGTTTCCGTCGCGCTTGCCGCAGCCATCGGGCCAGCTCTTGCGCAAAGCCAGCAGCAGGCTGCCGTAGCGAACACCGCGTCGCCGATCAAGCACGTCATCGTGGTTGTCGGGGAGAACCGCACGTTCGATCACGTATTCGGCGCTTACACCCCGCGCCGGGGGCAGACGATCTCGAACCTGCTGTCGAAGGGCATCATCACGGCCGATGGCCGCCCGGGCCCGAACTTCGCACTGGCAGCGCAATACACGGCCACTGCCACAGACCCCAAGCGCTTCGAGATGGCGCCGGGCGGCAAGCAGCCGTATACCGTCCTGCCGGCGCCGAATACCGGCGGTACGGCAAGCGCGTCGAGCGATACCAGTCCGCCGCCGTTTGCCACGCTCGCCGCGGCGCAGGCGGTCGAGGGCGCAATGATGGAGCCGTGGGACGTCGTGCACCTGACCACTGGCGCGAGCGGCTTGCCGCAGCATAGCGTCGATACGCGCTTCGGCTCGAACACGTACAACCTGCCGAATGGACCGTATCAGATCTCGCGCGTCGGTCCCGACTATGACCAGTACATCAACAGCCCGGTGCACCGCTTCTACCAGAACTGGCAACAGGCCGATTGCAATATCGATCAAGCCACGCTCGATAATCCGAGCGGTTGCCAGATGGATCTGTTCGCCTGGGTGGAGACGTCGGTGGGCGCCGGTTCGAACGGCAAGCCGCGGCCCGCGAACTTCAACGACCAGACGACTGGCGAAGGCGCGACCGCGCTCGGCTATTACAACGTGAATACCGGCGACATGCCGTACTTCACGCATCTCGCGCGCCAATTCACGATCAGCGATAACTATCACCAGCCGGTGATGGGCGGCACGGGCGCGAACAGCATCATGATCGGCACCGGCGACGCGCTCTACTTCACGGACGGCAACGGCAATGCCGCAAAGCCGCCCGCGGATCAGATTGAGAATCCGCTGCCGCAGCCGAACACTAACAACTGGTACACGCAGGACGGCTATTCAGGTGGCTCGTACAGCAACTGCTCGGACAGTCATCAGCCCGGCGTCGGCGCGCTGCGCCACTACCTGGCCCGCCTGCCATACAAGCCGGAAGCGAAGTGCGCGCCGAACACGTATTACCTGCTGAACAACTACAACCCCGGCTACAACAGGGACGGCACGGTCAATACAAGCCCGTTCACGATTCCGCCATCGCCGGTGCGGACGATCGCCGATACGCTGATCGAAAAGAACATCTCGTGGAAGTACTACGGCGAAGGCTGGAATACGTTCGTGAAGTCTCCGGCCGCGAGTGTCTACTGCAATATCTGCAACCCGTTCCTGTATGAAACCGCGATCATGACGAACCCCGCGCTCGTCAATGCGCACCTGCAGGATACGACCGAGCTGTACGCGGATATTGCCAACGGTACACTGCCAGCGGTGTCGTTCGTGAAGCCGGGCGGGCTGCTCGACGGGCACCCGGAGTCGTCGAAGTTCGGGCTTTTCGAATCGTTCGTCCACAAGCTGGTCGATAAGGTGCAGCGCGACCCGAGCCTGTGGGCTTCGACGGCGATTCTGGTCACGACCGATGAAGGCGGCGGCTATTACGACTCAGGCTACATCCAGCCGCTGGATTTCTTCGGCGACGGCCCGCGCATTCCGATGATCGTCGTGTCGCCATACTCGCGTGGTGGCCGTGTCGTGCACCAGTACGCAGATCACGTTTCGATCCTGAAATTCATCGAACGCAACTGGCATCTGAAGCCGGTCACGCACAGAAGCCGCGACAATCTGCCGAACCCGATCCAGTTGCAGACGCATCCGTATGTGCCGGTCAATGCGCCCGCGATCGGCGATCTGTCCGACGCCTTCGAGTTTCCACGCAGACCGTAACGGTGTGGCATGAAGGGCGAAGCCGAACCGGCCATGCTGATCTGAAAGATTGCACCGCGCACCTGGCCTGGGGCGCGGTTTCTTTTTCGGCTTCTGACGTCTTATGTTTGTGTTTGAACTACCGCATCGTCCCTGAAGAATCCGTCCATCATGCTGCCAGACCAGGCTACCAGTCGTTTCACCTCCGATGATTGGTGGCTCCTGGAATGCCATGCGTCAGTGAAGCCTGCACAGATGCCGCTGCCTCCACCTCCGAGTCTTTACGATGACAACCGAAATGAGAACGTATGATTTGCCTTCCCATCCATTCGATCGCCAGCGCATGCGTGGCCGGTCTTCTCGTGGTCTCGGCCGCGGCTCATGCGCAGACGGGACAGCCGCCACAACCGGCGCACGAGAACACCGCGAGGTTACATGGCAACGACGAGGCGTTCATCACGGATGCAACGAAAGCGGTATTGACCCAGCGGGATGCAGCACGCATTGCCACTGCACGATCAGGTGATCGTGAAGTGAAGGCATTTGCGGAGCGCGTCGCCAACGACAATGCGACAATCGAGCAAGAATTGCGCGCGGCCACCCCGCGCGGGGTCAAGGTGCCGCGGAATGAGCCGGATGCCGCCGCGCTCGACAGCATCCGGAACCTGCGTGGCGGCGAGTTCGACAAGACCTACATCGAGCAGGTCGCGCTCGGCGGCGGACAAAGGTCGTTGTCAGTGTTCAAGGCGGAAGCCGAGTCCGGGCGCAATGAGAAATTGAAGGACGCAGCGCGCAAGGCACTGCCGACGATTCAGGAGCACTACACGATGGCTCAGGAACTCGCGAAGAGAAAGCACCTGGCGGGCGCCACCCAGTAGTCAACACGCAGGGTGCATGTCACGCGCATCATGTTATCGGCATCCTGTCAGAGGCATGACGCGAATGTTCGCGACAACCGTCTACGGGAAATAAAGCGACCCGTCTTCCCGTAGCCGGCAACTGCGATGCTTTCGCACAGGTTGCGGCGGCACTGTCACGTTGCCGAGATGGTCGAGTAAGATCGCGTGATGAAAAACGCAAATCGCTGTACCACGGCCGTCGCTTTCCGGCATCGGTGATCAGTTGCGCGGTGCGTTGGTATTTCAGGTTTCAGCTCGGCCTGCGCGATATCGAAGAACTGTTGTTCGAGCGCGGGGTTATCGTCGGTTACGAAACGATCCGACGCTGGTGCGATAAATTCGGTGCGCGCTTCGCACACGGTGTGAAAGCGACGCGTCGCAAGCCCGGCACCACATGGCACCTTGACGAAGTATTTGTGACGTTACGCGGCGAGCCTTATCTGTTGTGCCGCGCCGTCGATCAACACGGTGCCGAACTCGATATCCTGCTACAGAAGCGCCGCGACAAGGCTGCCGCGAAGCGGTTTTTCAAGCGCGTGCTTGCCTCGTGCTCTGAGGTTCCGCGCAAGATCGTGACCGATCAACTGCGCAGTTATGCGGCGGCGAAGGCCGAGATTCCCGCACTGGCTCACGTAAAGCACGTTTTCGTCAAAGCCAGCGCGCGGATCAATAACCGGGCTGAAAACAGTCATCAGCCGACGCGTGAACGTGAGCGACGCATGCGGGGCTTTCGCGATCCTGAACGCACGCAGGCTTTCTTATCAAGCTTCGGGCCGATCCGTCAGCACTTCGCGCTCAAGCGACACCTGCTACGTGCCTCGCTCTATCGCAAACAGATTGCGGCACCCTTCGCTGCCTGGCGTCGTTTCACTGAGATCACCCAAGTTCCGTCCGTTTTTTGAGCAAGCCGATGCCCTCTCCGCTATTGCGTCGCGAGCAATTTAACGTGACAACGCCGTCTTGACAGATCCTGGCAGGGCGGTCGCCGACACATCATGCTTCTCATTGACATTCGGTTGCATGGACGGTAGCGGTTCGCCGCGCAGACCTCGCCACATTGTTAGTCGCAGTCGCTCACCATCGATGAATGACCGCTTCGGAGAGTTGCGCCTGCCGCCTTCGGGCCGGCACCGGGTCGCCGCTGGCTACGACCGGGTCACCGCATCCGAAGAAAGGGTCGAGGCAACGTTAGGGCTTCACAGATATACGCCCGCTGGTCTCTCAGTTTGCTATCCGGAATGCAGTGTCATTGAAAAGGGCGAGCCTGGAGGCCCGCCCTCGAAACAGATGCTGATCATCCGGCATTGTTTCCTGCCCCCTTGCAGGCAGATGTCACAATAGCAATCTATTGTTTTTTGGCAGCGTCGACCTTCGCATCTGCGGCTTTACTATTTGCGTCGCCTTGCGCCTCGACCTTTTCCTTGTCGGCCTTCGCTTGAGCCACGTGGGCATTCTTCTCGGTCTCGCGCTTCTTCATGTCAGCATCGGCTTGCGCATTGTGCTTCTTTTTGTCTGCCGTTGCTTGCGCCTTGGTTGCGTCTGCGTGCGCATCCGACGCGTCCTTCGGCGTCGTTGCCTTGCTTATCTTCGCTGCTTTCTTGTCTGCGTCGGCCTGAGCCGAAGCCTTGGATTCGTTCGCCGACGCCTGAGCCTTGTCAGCGTCGCTCTGAGCTTCTGCCTTCTTTTTGTTGGCAGTAGCCTGCGCTTCGGTTTTTTCGCCGTTTGTCTTCAGTTGTGCCTTGCCTGCTTCAGGAGGCACCGTCGTTTGTGCGAACGCCGTAGAAACGAGCAGTACCGATGCGAGAGCCGCGACAATCTTCTTCATGGTTTTTCTCCCTGGGAAAAGGCACCGCATAAGTCGGTGCTGTTTCGATCAACGTCCACAGACTAGCCAACGTTGACCCCTGTATCGTGACAAAGGGTAACGAGCCGAGACCAGATGCAACACGAACGCATGCATCGACAGGTGTCTCTCTCCCACAGTGGGAAAAGATGAAAAGCAACGGCACGAACACGATGCGAGATCGACGGCGACAACTTGCGCTTCAGACGCGGCGGGTGACCGCATTGTTAGGTAAACCGGATTTCGCAGCTGAACTTACACACGGTCAGGGCGCCAAGTGTGGAGTGAGAGGGCACGAACTTTCGGGAGCGGCATTTGCGATAGCCGCGCCTTGGTGGCACACGCCTTCCGGTCCACCTTGCACAGGATGCGATTCGGTTGGGACGAACTTGCCATGCATCAGGCGGGATCGATTGTGATGCGATCGAACAAGAAGAGCCGTACCCCCGCCGCTGGTCAGGGAGTCGGCATTTCATTCAGGATTATGTGGATTTGGCGCCGCCTGTCCAGAGAGCGCGTGGCTCGCCTGATCGATGAGCGATTTCGCAGCGCCAACAACAATCGAACGGTCGATATCGGAGGTCTGCCAGCGACCGCCGCTGTCCTTTGTGAACTGTAGTTCCACGTGAAGGGTGGTGCCCTGATCGTCGGTCTCACCGGGCCGCAGGACGATGCTGACGTTGCAGGTGAATGCGCGGCTAACCCCCGTGCTCCCTTGTTCAGCGCAGTCGCCATCGGGCTTCACCAACGCAACCCTGTCAGACGTCGGCAACGAATTACCAGCGAGCGCATTCAGCCCTCCCTTATTAGCCACATCCAGCGCCCGACGTACGGCACTGTCGATGTCCGATGCGTTCGGACCTTCACGCAGCCACCCACACGCCGTCAGAGCCAGACACGCTAGCGCCACAGGCAAAATATTTTTACTGTCCATCCTCATTCTCCATCCCGGGCAATATTGCTCGCCCCAAGTGTCGCATTGTGCCCGGAACGTATATCGGACGCGCTACCCGTGGAGGCTGCGATTACCTTTAGAGATAACTGTAAAGACCCGACTTCGTCGTGGTTCGAACTGCGAGGGGGCAGCCACGGACATAGTGACGGTCTACACGGCCACACGCACGACTTCTTCCATCTGGCGGGCCATGAGGGCGCTGAAGATTCGATCCACGGACCGGAATTGCAGCGCATGTATGGGGAGCACGGCGTGCTCGAACTGTCCATCTTTGAGTCTGGTTCGATCTGGAAAAAGATAGCCTGGCAATAGTGATCGGCGTCATGCGAAAGGCTCAGCGCGGCATGCCACAACTTCAACCGATCGCGCCAGAGATGCTGTGGTGCAGCGTAACGTGTCTATTATCCCTCACCGGTCAAATTGAACATCGTGGCCCCTGGCGGGGCCAAACCTTCGATCTGTCCATCCGTCTTGCAGGGTCGCGCGAGCACGACGCGGACTGGGCGATCTGATGTTGATCGTTCGCGGTTCGCGGCCGGCGCGATCTGCGGCCATCACAATCCCGCACCAACTTCTGAAAGATTCGCGCGCAAGGCAAGGTGTGTCGTTAAGAAACGGTCGCGAGTCCTTTGAACTTCGTTCGAGCAGTAACGAGCGGTAAGGACAGACTGCAATACAGGGAGATTGAAGTGGGCAAACGAAGCATTCGTGCGGAAGAACAGAACGTCGCCATGGCTGTTGCCGAGTCGGTAACCGACACCCGGCGGCTTGTGCAGGTCATTCTCGCTGGCGGATCGGGTACGCGGCTCTGGCCGGTATCGCGCGAGCAGTATCCAAAACAGCTGATCGATGTCGTTGGCGACCAGTCGTTGTTGCAGGCCACCATGACGCGGATGGATGGCTTCTCGAAAGAATGGGAAGTTGCAACGGAACCGGTGATCGTATGCGGCGCCGAGCATTCGTTTGCGACGCGTGAGCAAGCGCGCGAATGCGGCGTGAAGGCGTGCATCGTCATTGAACCGGAACGGCGCGACACGGCGCCTGCCTTGACGCTGGCCGCGTTGGCGGCATGCGCCAACGGCGACGATCCGATTCTCGTGGCGATGCCCGCGGACCATGCAATCGCCGACGTGCCCGCATTGCATCGGGCGATCGAGCACGCTGCCCGTCATGCACAGGCAGGCGAGATCGCAACGCTCGGTGTTCCGCCGACGCGAGCCGACACGGGCTTCGGCTACATACGCCTCGGCGCGCAACTACCCAACGGCGCGCATCGTATCGACCGCTTTGTGGAAAAACCCGCGGCTGAACTGGCGGCGCAATACGTGGCGTCAGGCGACTATTGGTGGAACGCCGGCATGTTCGTGGTGCGTTCGTCAGTATGGCTTGCTGCCGTGGAAGACTTTCAGCCACAGATGCACGCGGCGTGCGTTCAGGCTTACGCGAACGCCAAACGTGAAGACGGCTTCATCGCGCCGGGCGTGGCTGAGTTCGGACAGTCGCCTTCCGATTCGATCGACTATGCCGTGATGGAGCAACTCGGCAAGCTCGACTCGCCGTTCACGGGTGTCGTGGTGCCGCTGGAGGCAGGCTGGTCCGATCTCGGTTCGTGGGACGCCGTATGGCAGGCGATGGAAAAGGACGAGTTCGGCAACGCGGTGAATGGCCGTGTGCTGCTGGAAGGGGCGACGACTACCTACGCGCGCTCGCAGAGCGGCAGGCTGCTGGCGTGTGTCGGCACCAGCGATCTCGTTGTCGTTGAAACGGATGATGCGGTTCTCGTAGCGGATCGCTCGCACGTGCAGGATGTCAAGGGTCTTGTGGCGCGCATCCGGGAGTCGAAGTCGCCGGAAGCCGACAACCATCGGAAAGTGCGGCGTCCCTGGGGCTTTTACGATTCCGTCGACCAGGGAGAGCGCTTTCAGGTCAAGCGGATCGTAGTGAGCCCCGGCGGACGACTGTCGCTGCAAATGCATCACCATCGCGCAGAGCACTGGATCGTCGTGAGCGGAACCGCGCTCGTGACGCGTGGCGATGAACAGTTCCTGCTTACCGAGAACCAATCGACTTACATTCCACTCGGCGTGCAACACCGGCTTGAGAATCCCGGCCATGTACCGCTGCAAATCATCGAGGTTCAATCCGGCGCATATCTGGGAGAAGACGATATCGTCCGGTTCGATGACAAGTATGGCCGTTGCAATTGAACGGCCGTAATGGGCATGGGTGCGGTTAAAGGGGTGTGCTGATGCGTACAATGGGAGGACTACAGGCGAGGCTATTCGATGTCACCCTGATCGTGACGGGTGCCATCGTCGCGTCGCGAATCCGGTTCGACGACGTCTCGCAGCGCGGATTCTATCTGGCGTTCGTTGCGTTTGCCGCGGCCCTTTCACTCGCCATATTCCCTGCGCTTGGCGTGTACGAATCGTGGCGGGGGCGTTCGAAGCGAGTACTGACGGGGCAAGTGGCATTAGGCTGGTTGACCGTGCAGGCCTGTGCAATGGCCTTGATGTTCTCGCTGCAGCGGATCGACTTTGTGTCCCGTCCGTGGTTCGCATACTGGACAGCCATTTCCGGAAGCGGGCTGATCGTCAGCCGTCTTGTCATGCACAATCTGCTTGGACGGATGCGTAATGCCGGACTGGATTTGCAGCCCGTTGCGATCGCCGCGTGCGGTGACCACTGCAACGAGATCATTCACAGAATGAACCGCGCGCCCGCATCCGGCTTTCGGCCGCGGGTGATCTACAATCTTCGGCCCGGTTCGAAAACGACTTCACGGGTGCCCGAATTTGCCGATCACAAGGGGTTTGCCGACTACGTGCGTGAACAGAATATCGGCGAGGTATGGCTTGCATTGCCGTTGACTGAAGAACGCACAATTCTGAAACTCGTCGACGAATTTCGTAATGACCTGATCAACATCCGTTTCATGCCGGACGTGCATACCCTCGCGTTGTTCGAAGGCAGCGTGACCAGTCTGCTGGATCTGCCGACGATCAACCTTGCCGCGTCGCCGCTGCCACCTGACGCGATGCTCCAGAAGGAGTTGTTTGATCGATTTTTTGCACTATGCGCATTGCTCGCGATTTCCCCCATTCTTCTCATGTGCGCAATCGCGGTGAAATTGAGTTCTCCCGGGCCTGTGTTTTTCAGGCAGCGGCGCAAGGGCGCGGATGGCCGGGTCTTCATGATCTACAAGTTCCGCACGATGCGTTTGCACAAGCAAAAGGCGGGTGTTCTCGAGCAGGCCAAACGCAATGATCCACGCATTACTCGCGTCGGCGGCTTTCTGCGTCGCACGAGTCTCGACGAACTGCCGCAGTTCTTCAATGTGCTTTGCGGCGATATGTCGGTAGTCGGGCCTCGTCCGCATGCGCTCGAGCATGACGACCTGTATCAAGACGTCGTTGCAGGATATATCCATCGCTACCGGGTCAAACCGGGAATCACTGGCTGGGCACAGGTGAACGGATTCCGTGGCGAAACGGACCGCCTGGAAAAGATGGAAGGGCGTGTCGAGCACGATCTGTACTACCTTCGCAACTGGTCTTTCGGTCTGGATTTGCGGATTATTCTCGCGACCATTTTCAAAGGCCTCATTCACCACAACGCCTATTGAGTGTAAGGAAGGCTGCGCTTGATCGCGGTGGCCAATACCCGTGTATTTCGATGTGCATCAAAAAACGTGCTGCGCACTCGGCGCCGGCAGCCACATTTCAGGGAAAAAATATATTGCGGACACAACCAGAGCTATGTGTCGATCAGACGTCTTTTTCGGGCGGTGGCTCAAGTTGGCCGAGAGAGCATCACATCGGCATCATCGTGTTCGACGGGTGTGACCTCCTAGGAACCAGCCTGTTAGCAGAGGCGTTCGACATGGCGAACCGACCCGCTAACAGTGCTGACGTCGCTGTCGTTTGGCGCAGCCACCTGATCTCGCCGGCAGGCGGGTCCGTACGCGGCAGTTCGACGCTCAGGGTCTGCACGCGACGAGCCGACGACCAGCGTCTCCGTGACTTCAACACCATTTTTGTTGCCGCCGGAGACTACGCGGGCAATGAACTGTCGATCACATTGCTGGTCGAGCGGGCACGCGCCAGTGATGTGCCTGTGATTTACCCGGGAGCGCCGGAGGGAAATGGCGCCACCTTCATTCCGCAGTCGCATGCACGACGGCAGAAGAATACCAGACCGTTTTCCGCATATGACGGGCTCAGCGCCGCGCCTCGCATGATCGGGCGCGGCGCGGACGACGGATTCGTCCAGCACATTGCAGAGCAATTCCTGACACCCTCGCAGCGCCGCTCATGCCCATACTGGCTGATGCCGAGGGTAATATGCCTCGTGTGAAAGTTCGGAAAGCTGTGCGATGGATAGGGGAAAACTTTGTGCGCCCAATTTCTGTGACAGACATCGCGGCGATTGTTGCGATGAGCGAGCGGAGTCTGTTGCGCCACTTCAGGGAAGAGATGGGCGTCTCACCGTCGGAATTTCTCTCGCGCGAGCGGGTGGAGTGTGCGTGCCGGATGCTGGAGGAAACGGATCTTCCTGTTGACACGATCGCACGCCGCGATGGAACGACCAGTGGCGACTGTATGGCGAAGATGTTCAGGCGGTTCCCCGCGCTCTCGCCATCGGAGTACAGGCAGCGCCATTTGCATGACCGCCGCACGACCGCGCCCAGACAATCAAGGTTGGAACCACCTGTCGAAGCTCGAACCGAAAGCACACAGGTTGAGAACGACATGAATATTTACGGATGGGTTTAAGAGTACCGACGGCGCCACGACCCAACGTTTCTGGCCAATAATACCCGACTTAGCGCCCGAAATTGTTGCAAAGCCGGGGTAGCTGTTAAGCTTAACGTAGTACCGGTTGTCTTAAAGCGTTCAACCTCGTCCCACCTGAAAAGTGCGGATCAGCATCGAGTTCGATGCCTGTTGGGAACATCAAGGCTCGCCGGCCGGAAACAGACGCGTCTATGCCCGCAATGCGCACGGGAAAGCGGCTCGCTTCATTGACGCGGTGGTACGCTCGTGCGCAGACTTCAGGTGTGCTGTGGGACATTTCCAAAGACGGATAAAAGAGAAAGCAAAAGCTCTGCTGCCGGACTCGTTATTTCTTTCACTTCTGCATCGAAAAGAAGTGGGGCGATTTCCAAATCTGATCCAGCCGCGCACATTCAACGAGCAGATCCTGAGAAGAAGCCTTAAACCGGATCCTCGATACTCCCTTCTGACGGACAAGCTTGGCGTACGCGAATATGTGGGTAACATGCTTGGCGAAGAGGTTCTCGTACCGTTGATTTCGGCACCTGCGGAATTTACGCCCTCCGTTTTCGACTCTCTTCCGGATTCCTTTGTCATGAAAGCGAATCACGGAAGCTCGTTCGTAGAAGTCGTGCACGACAAATCGAAAGTCAGCTTTGAAGGACTGCAACGTCTTGCCACTCGATGGCTGGCGACGAATTTTTACAGAAATGCTCGTGAGCGTCATTACAGGGACATCGAACCACGGTTGTTCTTCGAAATGCTTCTGCTCGACAAACGAGGAAAGATTCCTGCCGACTATAAAGTGCATTGTTTCGGTCGGAAAGCGGGACGACCCGAGATGTACATCCTGCACATCAGCGATCGCTTTGGGCAAGACCCGCGCGGCAACATCTATGACGAGAACTGGAAGCATCTCGACATATCGTCGGCGGGTATGCCCGTAGTGTCGCGCCGGAGCCGCCCCCCGATAACCTGGCCATGGTGCTTCAGGCCGCCGAGATATTATCTCAAGGTTTTGACTATGTTCGGGTCGACCTTTATGCCATGGATAACGTGATTTATTTTGGTGAATTAACATTTACCCCTGGCGCGGGGGTCGTGCCCATATTCCCCGACCATATCGATTTCGAGTGGGGCAAACTCTTCAGAACCATGGGATCTGCAGATAACGCCATGAACTGACCGCTTCTGTAAGGGCTGCGGCGATGCGGAGCACGCACGACCGATGCTTTTTCGCATTTCGAGATTGCGGCCGGTTTAGTGAGACCGGTCACTCGCGATCGCGGAGATCCGAACGTCCGGAAGGTAACATAATAGCCACTTGACCACAGCCAATATTCGAACGTCGGCAACATGGCCGAATACGACGCAGTCGACCTAACAGCACAACGGCCGCTGTCCGTTGTGCTAACGCGACCGCAGCTATTTGACGTGCAGATTACGACCTTCGGTGACCGATGGGTTGAACAGTGAATTCTATTCGCTTCGTTGCGTACAGCAACCCCTTCGTTGTTTAGAACCCAACATCCGCCTTCATCACCCGGCAGGTTTGCTCTGGATGTGCAACGATTGCCGTGCAACTCGCGCCTGTCTGACCACTCGAGACAACCCAACGGGGAGGGTAGATGAGAGAAAACACCAAGACGCTGTTCGTCGTTTCCGAAGACATTGCGACAGCGTTGAACCTGCTGGAGAGCATTGAGGTCGAGGTCGGGTTCGATAGCGATGATCCGGAAAGCATCGAGCAGGCGATTCGCGCCGTCGAGGAGGCGATCAATACTCGCCTGAGCGGCCATCGCGGCGATGCACGTATCGAATCAGCCATCCTTCGCGTCAAGTTGGACTTCCGGTGCGCGATCCTTGATCAAGCTTCGTCCGATGAGGACGATGATGAGCCCATCAGCAGCGTCTACACCCTGCATTGATGCTTCCGGGCCCAAGTTCGCGTCCCCACTCGAAATGAAACCCGACATTCGCGGTCGCAACAGTCCGAATGGCAGACAAGCAAAGCTGAAGCCGCCGAACGAGCGGCGACACGAAAATCGGTAACGACACGCAGGTATGGTTTTGAAGACACATTATTGACCATGGTGTGCCTCGCCGAACGGATGGAAGACCAACGTCCCATGGCGAACCGCGTTGAAGGGCGTTGTCACGTTGGCAAGAGCGGTCGGGTAAGATGGCCAGATGACGACGAACAAATCGCTGTATCACGGCCATCGGTTTCCGGCAGCCATCATCAGCTGCACGGTTCGCTGGTACTTCCGGTTCCAGTTGAGCCTTCGCGACATCGAGGAACTGCTGTTCGGTGTCCCCTCGCTTCCAGTGCATTTTGCGACGGTAGGGCAGGCTAGGCGTGACGCTGGTTTGCGAGGCGGCCCTAATAAAATGTCACGTCAAATCAATCGCTTGCTGTCTGGGTAGCGCCTTGGGTCACGGCTGCCTCATGTTTGCGCAGGCAGTAGTCGTCGCCCCGTCATTCGTTGCCGCTATGCTCGTTGGTCCGTCATCCGCTTCAAGGCGAGCACGATGGAACACTGGCAAGTCACTTATCTTGGCAACCGGCAGATTCCTCGCGAACTCACCGAGTTTGAGCTTGCCACGTTCTTCACCTTCTCGGCGAAGGAGCGCGCGCTGATCGACGCGCGTCGCGGCGACCTATACCGGCTTGCTGTCGCGCTCCACATCGGCTTTATCCGGATGAGCGGCCGCACGCTCGACGCCTACAGGCAGATTCCCAAGGTGCTCTGGAATTATCTTGGCGCGCAACTCGCGGTCGATCCACCCGATCTCGGCACGCTGCGGACGCTGTACGAAACATGCTCGCACGCTCATTGATCATCAGGTCCTCGCATATCAGGCGCTTGGATTCCGCCCGATGGCCGAGCACCAGCGCCGGTATGTCGTGCGCTGGCTGAAAGAACGCCTGACAGGTCGGCCCGACCGCGGTGACTTGCTTTACGAATTGAAACGCTGGCTCTATGAGCATCGCATTCTGATCGTCCACGATCGGTTGCTCAGGCGGTTCATCATCAGGGCGGGGCAGGATGTTGAGGAGTCTTTATCGAATGGACTGGTTTGTGCGTTCGGCGACACGACGCTGGATCACTGGAGTCGGCTGTTGGTAAAGCCCGACAGTGAGCATGGAAGCTTGCAGCAATGGTTGTGGTCCGTACCGCTGCGTCAGTCTACGCATCAGATGAGTGACGTGTTCACAAAGATCGATCGCCTTTATGCGGTCGGCGTTCATCAGGGCTGGCCAACCGTTTGCAACGAGGCCACTGTGCGGCACTACGCGCGGCGCTGTGCGCGCCGGCCGCCTTCGATGGGTAAGCGCGTGGAGCAACGATCGCGCAAGCTGGAAGCAGCCTGCTTCATGCGTTACGCGCTGTGCTCCGCGACCGATCAGTTGCTATCGATGTTGCGCCGCTGGATTCTGAAGGCGGCCAACGACGCGATGCGCGAGATCGAACTGATCCTGTTCGATCCGAAGGCACGTCTGCGCGAATTTGCATCGGCTGTAAAAGCCGTCGCACTTGACGCAACGTTATCGCGCGAAGATCTCAGCGCGAGACTGTGCGAATTGGCCGACCAGGCCCTTGACCAAAGCCGATGGGCGTCGCCGAGTACCAGCTGCTGCGCGAAGTGCCAGCTTCGCTCGAAACGAAACTGCCGTCGATTCGCGAAATCGAGGCGGAACTCCGCCCCGACCTGCGGGATGATTCGTGACGCTTTTTTCAGCGCACGCCTCCGCGACGCCGTGGGAGCAAGCCCTGAGGATGCCGTTGATAACAAGGAAGCGATTCGGTTGTTCCCTTTGATGAGCCAACGTGGGACGCAAGGAGGCGGAGTTCGGTGGCCGCATCCGCTCGACAGGCATTCGACATTGCATTTGCCGCTCCATAACTCGTGCGGCAACCGAATTTGCCCAATATGCGGGACGACCCGCATTGTCGCGTCCCGGCGCACGCCCTACCATCAACTCCCCACGCCCATATTGCGGTGAGTGCGTCACCGGCAATGCATCGTCAAAAGCGAGCGCCTGAGCCGACGCAATCCATCCATACAGCACCTACTCGAGCTATCAGGAGGCAAGCATGCTCAGCGCCCATGAATTTGCGACATTGATGCTGGTGAGGGACTCGGCCGACCAGATTGCCGAGCAGGAAGAACTTGATACGTTGCTTGAACGTCAGCTCGTCGCCATGGAGCAGCTTGCCGGCGGAGCGGTACGGCCTCGCATTACGCAGGACGGGGATTCCCTTCTTCGTAACCTTGCGCGCATGTGACCGGTTGAAACCTCTGGCTGTGAGCGGGGAACCGGTGAAATTCCTTTTTTTGGTTTCCCGCGACGCCGCAAAAGCAGCCGCGGCACTGCGGGAGAGACGTCCGCGCGGTTCGCCGGCCGCGCCCAACCGCGGACCTTCTGGCGCGTATCGAGTGAATCAATTGATTTGTTAAGTTTCGGATGATACGAGAGTAACGGTTGGGTTCATCGACCGGGAGCGCTTCGTTGATCAAATCAGATAAGACAAGATGAGAGACGACGCCCAGCAACTGCTCGTAGAACTCCTGAACCTCGACGCGGAAATATCAGCGGGCAAGGCCGAGATAGAGCCTACCCAAAGGTGGATTGAGCGCCAGCCGTCAGAGGTCGCCATGGACATGTTCCTGACGCCGCTGAGAAACAACTGGCGGAAATGGAGCGGCGTCGGCACCTGTTGGCGGCTGTCCTGCAGGAAGCGCATGGTGCCGGTGCTGGCACGATGTGTCTGATTCCGATACCTCAGGAACGCGCCCTTGCCTGGATCTGACCTGTCCAAACGGACCTGTCGGTTTAACGTGCGTACGAAAATGTGCGCAAGCAAATACCCAAAACGTTGGGGTATAGGTACGTTTCGAGCGAGCAATGGCGGCGGTGGGAGCGTCCAGCCACCTGCGCGGCTTTCAGTTTTCTGGCCGATTTTTTATTCGGCGGATCTGTCAGGTTTCCTCACAGGAACTGCACGGACCAAAAGACCCAACATGAAAGGCACGAAGATTGCGCAAACATTGCATCCCTCCGCGCAATACCGATGAGAAAGGAAATTACAGTGGATCAACGAAAACGCGACAGCATTGTCGCTTACCTGCGCCGTCGAATGGCCGAGGTCGGAATTGGGCTGGACGATGTTGCAGCCGCCATCGCGCAGGACGAAATCCGGCAAACCGCTGCACGGTATCGCAGCGCAACAGGACAGACATGGTCCGGCGATGGCGAAATGCCCCAATGGCTTAAACAGGCCCTCAGTGCCGGACAGTCGCTCGAACATTTTGCCGTGGACGGAATGGTGTCGCGGCGCGAGGCTGCCACGCGTCGAAAAACAGACTGGCGCGAAGACCCATTCGCAGGTACGCCCCTGGCAACGGTTCACCCTTCATATGGTCATGCCCGTTGAAGCCTGAGTGCAATACTGGCGTGACGCGCTTTCATTCGCAGCCGGACACGTCGTCACCCCACGCGTAGACCATCACGAGCCTGTGTAGGGTATTGACCCGGGGGAAAAAGCTCGCGGGCGCTCATGGCGATTCGCGTGTTCGACCGGTGCGGGCTCTCGCGGTGTGACATCGTGGGAAACCGCTTGTGGCAAAGCCATACCGACTTTCGGTTTTCCTGCGCACGATCAGGGTACCCGGTCGCGAACAGCACCGTGCAGCGTGGAGCCGATCGTGAGCCAGACGAAGATCGACGATACCAGCGAAATGTACCTCGATGTGACGCGCTCGAGCGCCGACTGGCTGCGTCTGCGTAAGGCGTTCGCGTCGGGCCGTTTGAAGCGCGCAGGCAGCGGCGCGGCAGTGCAGCTCGTGATGGAGGGCGGCACGCCGTACGCACACGCGGGCGTGCTGCAGTTTTCAGGCATCACCGTCGACGCGACGACCTTCGCAGCGCGGCTGGACATGACCATCAAGCGTGCAAAGGTTACTTCCAGTGGGGTGGCCAGGTCGCTCCGCGTACCGGAACACGCCGTGACGCTTTGGCGCGCCGGAGTGACCGTTCCGAAGCGTACTGATGGTGAGCGACTTTCTGAGCTTCTTGACGTGGACGTTACCTGGCTATGCGCAGGCGAAGGTTAGGCGCAGCATGCAATGTGAGCTCTCATCAGACGCGAGCTCTAGCGGTTTGGCTTGTCGCGTCCCATAGGCGCCTCGTTCGCCGGGCGTGCTGTTCTGAGGGCAGAGTTATAGGTCCTTTGATTGTACCGGCGAGCCGTATCGAAGGGGATTGACGCCGGGCGGCGATTAGCCATGCCGGCGGCGGTTTCGCGTCCTGCACGAGTTGCACTGCTGAACCAGCCTGCAACAGAACTACGAACTGGTCAAAGGCGGCCAATTGACCACTCAGTTTGATGCCGTTCACGAGAAACACGTTGACGGTAGTCTTGTCCTTTACGATGACTGCACGCCCAAGCATACAAGACAACTTTCTGCAGACGCTCGTAGGCGAGGCCATTGTGGGCGCAGGCGAACAGGCCCGTCCGAGGCTCGCTCAAAGGTTCGTCATTGCGTTGAGAGAACGTCAACGCGCGCCAACCGCCGATTGACTTTACGCCGGATTTCCCGGTCTGGACTCCAGAACGTCGCGCAGCGCCTGATGCTGGCTGCATCCCGTTGAAAAGCCGACGGCATACTCTCATGGAACCGACGGCTGGAGGGGCAGGCAGTATTCTTCCGGTGGCAAGCTGCGCCTGAAGAGTATCAGCCGGCGCGGCGACACCTACTTGCGCACGTTGCTCATCCATGGCGCACGGGCCGCACTCCGTTATGTGAAAGCAAAGACCGACCCGCATAGCATCTGGCTGCAGCAGCTCATCGCGCGGCGCGGATATAACTGCGCCGCCGTCGCGCTGGCCAACAAGAATGCCCGTATCGTACAGGCGCTGCTCAGTAGCGACGAACACTTCATTCGCAAACGTAGTCTGGGCCAGGCATAAAGGGACAACTTGAACGGCAATATCAAACAACCAGTTTTGCATGGCTGAAAGTTCGCCCGTGCCGTGCTCACAGCCATGCCATAGCATGACAAACCCGACGACGCGTCAAGCGTTCGCGTTGGCGGGCTGGCGCCCGCGCTTGACGCGTTTCACCTTCATGGAGAATTACACCCGCACAGGTTTTGCGAAGCTTCTCAAAGCGATGACGAAATTGGTTGAACCAGCGCTCTGAAGCCTGTTTTTCGTGCCGGCTGCCGTTTGCGGCAAGCCGCGATTTTGCTAAGGACGGGGTGCGCGGATCTCATCGAGGCTGCGGGCGTGCTTCGGCAAGCGCCCAACACGCAAGCCGGATACATGCATGCAGACCGTTTCGACATCACGAACAAGAAGCTTGCAAAAGGCGTCGGGCCCATACATGCACGAAAAGGACAAGCACCCTGTTCAACGTCAGGCGATAAACCTGCGCGCGTCGAGATACGGCGGATAGCATTTTCACGTGAGGGGCTGGCGAACATCGTCGATCTTGAACAGTGGCCGAAGGCGTCGTCGATACAGGTCACGCTGACGCATGACAACGAGAACTCGTCGACCTAACAACAGCGCGCAGCCGTGAGCGTCGGGTCATGTCACTCCTCCGCGATCACATCGACGGTTACGGGACCGTACGGTGCGGCTTGTGCGGTTCAGTAACCACCGCCTGAGGAATTTCCTGAACTACTCGACGCGCTGTCGGCGCTCCGATTCGTATCGCTGCCCGCGACCGCGGAACCTGAGACCACGGCAATCCCGACGAAAACCAGACACGCAAAAATAACCCGAAACTGCTTCATGGTGATCTCCTGGTTGGGGGGCGGCCCGTAGGAGGTTCTTTGGAGAGATATCGGGCGAGGCATTCGCTTCACTCAACCGATTCCAACTTTCCCCTGCGTTGCGGACGCGCCGTGCGGCCCATCGCGAAGGCAGGCATCGACATAGGTATAAACGCGCCAAACCGCCGCCGTATTCCTGTTGCGCTGACATCCGCGGCAAAACATTAGTTCAGACCGCACATTGCGTTATTTTTCGGCGCCGGATCTGCACGGCACACAAGGCGGCAAGTGCCTCGGGAGACCGTTCTCCGGCCACGATCGCACGGACCACGGCCGGGCCACTGACACCGCTCAGGGAAGCAATCACGTCGTGCAGCTTGATATCTTTAGTAAGGCAATCGAACAGGCGATGCACTCGGGCGCAACGGGCACTACTCGCAGCCTTCGCGCGAAGGCTGAATGGACGACGGTGCGCGAACTGGATTTTGGAAGGCTGTGCCTCCCCGGGACGCCACTTGTCGTTCGCCGTTACGAGGCGACTCAAGCAACAGCCTGCACTCGACTGTCGTCATCACTTCCCGCGTGGTTGGCGCGCTGCTCTCAGTGGCGGCGGTTGCGAAAAACTGGCATGGCGAACGCGTCCTTCAGGCTACCCAATTCTCTCTTATGGCCGTCCTTCACGAAAAGTACGCTCGCCCCGTAGCGTCTGCATCGAGCTCGAGCTACAGATCGCAACGGGACGTCTCCAGTACCTACATCGCATGAAGCCGTCGTTCGAGCCGCCAGAGCTTCAACGACAATTATCGGAGTGCCGGCCGTCCGGGCCGGTCCCTCACGAGCAACGGTTCCGCCTTTGTGGAACGTTTGTCGATTGACGGCAAGGCGATCGCTCAACGGCCCAGGCTTACTGGTCAAACCCTGCGTGGCGCAGCGCTTCCTCAGCGGCCTCGTGGTCTTGAGCCGATGTTCCGCCAGAAACACCGATGCCCCCGACCAGACGCCCTTCGTGAAAGATCGGTACGCCACCGCCGACCGGCATCAGCCGCGGATGGTGCGCCAGCGGGGCAACGGTAGGTTCGGCCATATACTGATTCCATTGGTGCGTGGCCATGCCGAATGACGCGGCGGTCCATGCCTTGTCGATGGCGACGTCAACAGTCAGGAACGGCGCGGTATCGGCGCGCTCGAAAGCGCGCAGGTGACCGCCTGCATCGGTAATCGCAATTGTCGCGGCGAATCCTCGCGCGGCGCACGCGCGGCGCGCTTCGGCCAGTAATGCCTGCGCAGCTTCCAGGCTGATCGTGGTCGTGCTGATGATTGGCGATGTCATGTTGATGTCCGTTGTCAGAAGGGTTCAGTGGTTGGCGACGACGACCTTGCCGATCATGTTGCCGGCCTCGACCAGCGCATGCGCTTCGATGAGACCTGCCGCGTTGATGCCGTCAATGCGTCGGGTCAGGGTGTGCTTGAGGCGGCCCTGGTCAACCAGCTGCGCCGCGCGGCGCAGCAAGGCGTGTTGCCGTGCGAGGGTGTCGGTGGTGAACATCGCGCGGGTAAACATCAGCTCCCAGTGAATCGAGATGGATTTCCCCTTGAACGGACCGATGTCCAGACCCACCGGGTCGTCGATGAGGGCGAACTGGCCTTCCGGGCGCAGCACGGCGGCAATTTGAGTCACATAGGCAGCGCTGTTGTTCAACCCGGCAACATGGGTGACGTGCTCGATACCGAGCGCGGCCAACTGGGCTGCCCAGGATTGATGGTGATCGAGGACGTAATGCGCGCCATGAGCCAGCACCCACTCGCGGGTTTCCGGTCGCGAGGCCGTGCCGATGACGGTCATACCGGTCAGCTCACGTGCCAGTTGGGTCAGAATCGAGCCGACGCCGCCCGCCGCTCCGATCACGAGCAGCACGTTGTTGTCGGTCGGGTCCGCTGCCTGAACATGCAGACGGTCGAACAGCAGCTCCCACGCGGTGATCGTGGTCAGCGGCAACGAAGCGGCCTCTGCGAAATCCAGTGATGTCGGCATGGGTCCGACGATGCGTTCGTCCACGGCGTGCAGTTCGCTGTTGCTGCCGGGTCGCTTGATGTCGCCCGCGTACCAGACACGGTCGCCTGCCTTGAAGCGCGTGGCCAGCGGACCGGTCGCGCGGACGATTCCCGCCGCGTCCCAGCCGGCGATGCGGGCACCGCCTTCAGGAATATCTCCACCGCGCCGGATTTTGGTATCGACCGGGTTGACCGATACCGCCTTCACTTCCACCAACAGATCGTGGTCGCGCAGTTCCGGCGTGGGCAGCTCGATATCCTGCAGCGCCTGCGGGTGGCTGATGGGATGGTTCTGATAGAAGCCGATGGCTTTCATACACATGGTCTCCAAGGGTTATTGAGACCATGGTATCTTTCGTCGGTATGCGGATAAATGCCCGTTTAGCCAAAACAATTTCGGCATTTCAAAGAAAATGATTCGACTCGATGACGTTCAGATCTTCGTGCATACGGTGGATTACGGCAGCTTCTCTGAGGCGGCGCGCCAGCTGAATATCGCGCCCGCACACGCGAGCGCATCAGTTCAGCGGCTCGAAAAAGCATTGGACACGCGCCTGTTCACGCGGTCCACGCGAAGCATGCAACTTTCGGAGGCCGGGGAGTGTTACCTGCCGCATGCGCGGGTCATGATTGGCGCGCTGGAGCAAGGCCAGCAGGCCCTGGCCAACGGCCGGGGGGCGCTGTCCGGGCCGCTGCGGCTGTCCGCCCCGTCTGACTTTGGTCGAAACCTGCTGTTACCGTGGCTGGATGAATTTCAGCACCGGCACCCTGGTTTGTCGCTGCACCTGAAAATAAGCGACCGGGCGGCCGACCTCATCCGACAGCCGCTGGATGCCGTCGTGCGCTACGGAGCGCTGCCAGATTCGTCTCTTCTGGCCATGAAACTGGTCGACAACAATCGACGCGCATTGTGTGCCGCACCGTCATACCTCGAACGGCATGGCGCACCGACCAAAGTTGAGGATCTGCGGCGACACAACTGCCTTCGGTACGTCTGGAGCGAACAGATACATGAACGCTGGCGCTTTACCCCGCGAGGCGGCGAGCGCACCGTGGCCGTGACAGGTAATCGCATCAGCGACGATGCCGATGCCGTTCGTCGCTGGGCCGTAGCCGGGGAAGGCATTGTTTACAAGTCGCGACTGGACCTCATCGACGATCTGAAGGCAGGTCGACTGGTGGAGTTATTTGCCCCGGAGGACTGCGAGCCTGCGCCGCTGCACTTGATTTGTGCTCACCGCGCGCAACTGTCGCCGGCGATTAACGCGTTGCATACCTTCCTGCGCGAGTGCTGCGCTGCATTGCTTGCCAGCCATCCATCGGGGGGCACTCAGGCTGTACTCGCGATTTAAATGGCCGCCGCCACGGCGCAACCGGACGTCTGAATCTCCGAATCCCGTTGCCCGCGAAGTTCGTCTGTTGGCCGGTTACTGCCAAACGGAAGGGGCAGGATTCGGACAATCCGAGGCAACTCAAGGAAGAGGGCTCGACCGAGTCGGCTCGGCTTTATGCGCCATGCTATCGTTGCTCGTACTTGACCTTCTCCTCGTCGCGACGGTGATCGTCGCGATGAGATGATCGTGCATTGTGACTGCGGAAATTACGGGCCGAACGATATGGAAACTGTCGCGTTTATCACGACTGAGAACGGGGACGACTTGATTGTGTCGTTTGCGGTCATGGACCCTGCTGATCCGACTGAAATCGAAAGTCTCACTCTTCTGCGCACGCCGAAATACGAACATCTGCTGGGCAATTGGGAGCGAGGAGTTAAAGTTTCGTTTGAACGGTATGTGGAAGACGATGAAGAATTGCTGGAAAGACTCCAGCTTGACAGAAAATTAGCCGTAGTTCGCCTGACAACCAGTCTGCGGAGCTATGAGCTGGATCTTCGAAAGGTCGATGAGAGAGAGGTGAAGGCCATGCGAAGAGTGCTCGCACGGATGAACTATGATCGTCGGATTATGCTATCGGGCGTCTAACGAGTTCTTCGACCACGCGACCGCCGGAAAGTTTGCCTTTCTTTGGTGCGGTCAGTGACAACGCGCATCCAACATAGCTCATGGAGCTCATAGCTCGTCGTCACGCGATTACTAAGGACGTGACGCCTAACTCGACAGCAGGCAGGTACTGAATATCGTACGTTTCAGAAGCCACGGCGTGATGCTCGAACGGCGTGCACCCCTGGCGTCGTTCGCCGAGCACGTGAGTTTGACATTCGGGTTTCGGCTTCGCATCCGTTACCTGGCCGCTCACGTACCGATGTGCACGTCGCGTGATCGGCCATACCTGACCTTCAGGTATCGCGTCCGTCAGGCCGTAACGAGTCGCTTTGCCGACATTCGCAGTTCGGTCGCGGCGAACGTCAGCGTTCACTGCTAGCGAATGCGTACTTGCAACCCCTATGCGCAGGTCGCAACTATGTGCAGATCGTGCGACGGCACGTAGTTGATTCAGCACTGGCACGGCTACTCGCGTGGTCGATCGGCGAGGACGTGGAAGTCTCGGCTTTGTCGCGGTAAGGATCAAAGGGCGAGCGAGATCGAAATGCAAAGTTCCGCTTATGTTGCGAGATCATAGAATTGATCAGCGGCAGACGGATGGGTTCCGCTAGCACACTTCATCTGCCCTTTCGCAATCATGTGCATAACCTCCATGCCGGCTAGAAGAATCCGGGCACAGCGAAAAGTCTTGAATCCCAGCATGGGCCGCGTGCGTCGCTTGATCGCCCGATGATCCTGCTCGACCACGTTATTGAGATATTTGGACTGGCGGATCTTGATGGGGGCTTCACGATCGGCATTGATCGTTTCGAGCGCTGCAAGATTGGCGCCGCTCCTGTCGATCGTCACGGTGTCGGGTTCCCCGTTCTGATCGATCGATTTCTCGAAATACCGGCGCGCTGCGGTCTTGTCACGATGGGAACGCAGCAGGAAATCGACCGTGTTGCCAGCCTTGTCCACGGCGCGGTATAAATATTTCCACTGCCCCTTGACCTTCATGTACGTTTCATCCATGCGCCAGCTCTTGCCGACCGGGCGCTTCCGACGGCGAAACGATTTCTCCAGTACAGGCAACAGCTTCATGGCCCAGCGGTGCACGGTCGAATGATCGACTGCAATCCCGCGCTCAGCCATCATCTGTTCAAGATGCCGCAGGCTCAGCGGATACGCCACGTACCACCGCACGCACATCAGGATCACGTCCAGCGGGTAGTGCAGGCGCTTGAGCACCTTTGCCACGGCCGGATTAAGGTTCTGTTTCATCGATCAAAGCGTTCGCCTTCACGCTGCCAGCATAGCGGCTCGGCTTATCGCGACACCCATTAGCCGACCGAAGTCAAGGCACAAATTTACTCACCGCCCGATTGCAGTGGCGATGGTATTCTTATCGCCACTGCAATCGGGCGGAATTCTTTCTGTAACCTGCCATGCTGTCTGCCGATCGTAGTCGCATCCGTTTTCTCCAAACTGGTTGCGAACCGGATCGCACCAGACACCCATCGAGATCAAGCATGCCGTGATGTAACTAACGGCTGCCCTGGCGGCCATTGCCGCCCCAGAGAAACTACAAGGGCTTCTCCGTTTAGCACAAGCTCAATCGAAGTTGGTTGTTGATACATGTTGCAATGCCACGCCGGCGCGCGTGAGAAGGTGAAGGACTGCTGTACTACAACCGGTCATGTTGGACCAATGTCCGGACCCTGATGAAAGACGCGCGCAAGAACCTCATTCGTTGGACGGGATAGGAATCCCCGTTTCTCTGACAGGTATGCCTTGCGCGGGTCCAACCCGCTTCACATCACCGCTGGCAGTGCAAAGTGATCGTCTATCCGCTTATGGTTGCTGAAATGCCTTGAGCTGCTAATCCGTCGGACATAGTGTTTGGTCACGCAATCGCCGGTTCGTGTTTGAAAGCTTCGCCGTACTTGAGGGTTGCCCAGGCCATGCGCGCATTCTTGGCGGCGATTGCCACAGCTGTCCGCCAGTAGCCGCGACGCTCGATGAGACTTCTCACCCAGCGGCTGAAACGGTCCTGCTTGTCGCCCAGACTCGCCATCACGGAGCGAGCTCCGAGTATCAGCAGATTTCGGAGGTACGCATCTCCCGTCTTCGTGATGGCGCCCAGCCGTTCCTTACCTCCGCTGCTGTACTGGCTTGGCGTGAGGCCTATCCATGCGGCCACCTGTCGGCCGTTTCTGAAGTCGCGTCCGGCGCCAATGCTCGCAAGCAATGCGCTCGCGGTGGTCGGGCCAATGCCGCGCAGATGCATCAGACGTCGGCTGCGCTCGTCGTCTCGCGTGATTTCGCTGATTGCGCGGTCGTATTCAGCAAGCCGGGCTTCGATGTTGCCGACGTGCTCGAGCAGATCACTGATGCATCGTCGAGCCCAGCCGGGCAAGGCATCCAGATGGACCGGAATGTCTCTTCGCAGGCGCTCCGGGCTCTGCGGTAGCACCACGCCGAATTCGGAGAGCAGGCCACGTATGCGGTTGTAGATCGCGGTCCGTTCCTCGATAAAACCCTGACGCGTCCGATGCAGGCAGAGCGTGGCCTGCTGGTGTTCGTCCTTCAGCGGCACGAAACGCATGCTCGGGCGGGTCACCGCTTCGCAGAGGGCCGCCGCATCGGCCGCGTCGTTCTTGCCACGCTTGCCCGACATCCGGTACGGCGCCACGAGCTTCGGCGCCATCAGTTTCACCGTGTGGCCGTACTGCTGGAACATCCGTGCCCAGTGATGCGCACCCGAGCATGCTTCCATGCCGATTAGACAGGGCGGCAACTGGGCGATCAGAGCGAGCAGTTGATCGCGTGAGACACGCGGTTTGATCAATACTGCCTTGCCGGCTTCATCCACGCCGTGAACCGCAAAGACGCTCTTGGCAAGATCGATTCCGACAGTGACAACAGGCATGGACTTCCCCTCTTGTTGGTGTTGGTGAACGTTCGAAACTTCATCATGGCACGTTGATGCCAATCTTGCGGCTTCCACCGCAACCACTGGACGGGGAAGTCCCTTTCATTCGTTGGTGCCAGACGAGGTCCAATGGGTTTCGCAGAACCGTGGCTGTTGCTTGCGCAACGCCAGTCAATGGTGGCTCATCGCCTGGGCGACCCGATCATCCGCAAACAGTCGGTGGGGCAAAGGGAAGGCCCAATCAAAACCATGGCTTTGCACCAGTCGCAATACTGGGCTCGTTCCCCTTGCACCACCTTTTAGCCAAAGCAGCGGGTTACCTCAAATGACTTGTGCTCCCGAAGCATGTGATAGCAGGCGCGCGCCAGTTTGTGCGCCAGCGCCTTGATCGCCACAATCGCGTTTCGCGCGCGTTTCTTGCGCTCGTAAAAGCGCCGGGCTTCCGGGCACGAGCGTATCGCGAAGTTGGCCGCCTCGACAAACGCCCACGCAAGGTCTGCATGACCGCGAGATTGGCTTGCATCGCGAGCGTTACGTCAGGTGCAAAACCGAATCCGTTCACCTGCGTGTCATCCAGGCGCTTAACCCGCTCGCCCTGCATCTGCCCACCAGTATGGCGTGAGAACAGATTCTCGATTGCAAGGATCTGGGCCGTACGACACTGCACCAGTTGGATCCGCTTGCGAGAGAGGTCCCGCACCGGACGTTGTTCTGGTGGATAAATGTAGCCTTCAGGCAATAGTCCCAGACGCAGCAGCTGTGCGAGATGGGCGGCATCGGTGAAGTCACCACTGTATTTCAGTCCCTCGTACTGCCTGATTGCCGCGGGGTTGGCCAGATGCACCCGGTAGCCATCGTCTATCAACTGATCCACAAGCCAGTACCAGTTATACGTTGCTTCGATGACCACGCCCACCAGATCTTCGCGGTGCGGCGCCAGCGCCGCCCGGATCTGCACTGGATCGTTCGGCAACCGTCGCTGGTAGACAACCCGGTCAGCGTCATCGCTGACGACGACCACACTGTTGTTCGAGTGCAGGTCGATTCCACTAAACTTGTCCATGCCGGCCTCCTGTGCGTCACGTCGGTGTTCGCACCCTGACTGTACGCCGGCCGTTCGATTCGAACGGAGGGAGGTCGGCTATATGATTATCAAAACCATCCATCGCTACGCTGGCTGGCAATCAACGCAGGCAGCCCGGCCTTCGCGTCGCTTGAAGACCTGCTTGAGGAAGCAGTATCGTTCGCGAAAGAGCGCCGGGGATGGCCGCACCGTCGATCCTGATCTGCATCAAGAATGGCTTCAAAACGTGAGATAGCCTGATAGGCGGGTACCCGCGCTTAAGCCGTATCTCAAACCGTTTGAGCACGACGACGGTGTGCAGTATGGGAACGCGGCTCGATCGATCTTTCATTGCGCAATGGTTAACAGCCTCGGCTTTTTCAGAATCGGCGGCGTGGATTCGCACGATAATCCGCGGGCGATTCGCGCATGGCGCCATATCCGCTGGTTCTTGTGTGCATGGAGTCTGCTGGCCATTCCTGCCTTTTACGGTGGACTCACCGCGACCACCGGTGCCGCGCTTGTCGTCGCGCGAGTGCTATATCTGTGCATGTCTGCCGGTTTCGCTGTTTCGATCCTCCGGGTGCTGTACCTCAGCAAGAAGCCGAAGGCGCTGCTTTCTCATAATCGTCTTGATGTTGTGATCACAATGGGCGCCGCATTGAGTGCGGGATGGGGCACCCCGCCATGGCACACCGCCGAATGGGTACTGCGACTATTATTCGTGAGCCTCGTGGCCGTTCGGATCGTGCTGTCCCTGAAGAGCTTTTTTACGCCGAGCCGGCTTGTCTGGTTGCTGGTCGCGGGCGCTGCTGTGCTGGCAATGGCGGGTGCCGGTTTTCTGTGGATCGAGCCCCGGGTACACTCCTATGCCGATGGACTTTGGCTCGCGTTCGAAAGCAGCGCAACCGTGGGATACGGGGACATCGCGCCAACTACGCCAGCCTCACGCGTGTTCGCCGTATTCGTCGTGCTGCTGGGTTACGGTATGTTATCTCTGGTCTTTGCGAGCATTGCGGCGGCGTTTGTCGGAATAGAGGAAAGGGCGCTGCGACATGAAATGCACCGGGACATCAAGCACCTGAACGAGGAAATTGCTCAACTGCACCTTGAACTTCGCGCATTGAGGGAAACACTGATGCGATCTTCCCGTTGAGGGAACCACCGATGCAATCTTCCGAATACGCCCTTCTACGAGTGACATTGCACGGCTCCGCGCGAGCATGGGTGAAGAAACTCTTTCGAATAATCATTCGCCGCGAAAGCGCCGTCCCGGTATCGGGCGTGTGGCGTGCTCGTTCGTTGCCGGTTTTCGCGAACGCGTCATGTCCGCAGAAGCCCTGACAGCCGCGTCGAACGTGCGCTCGCCGGCACGCTGATTGCCGCTGCCGGGGTGCTAGCGTTGGATCGCTTTTTGAATTCCTGTCCGAGAGGCACGCGGCTCGTATCGGCGCAGTCGATGATTGACAGTGATGAACGGAAAGGGACTTCGGATGCGGTTCGGGCAATCGAATGTTGCCAGGCCCGGGACGCCCATGATTCGAGGGACACAGCCCCGTAGAATTACCCGGGGAGTAACCTCATCACATGAGCCAGCACGCAGGCCAGGATTGATGAAGATCAGGTCCGGGCGTCGAGGTTGGATCATTCCCGGAGAGTCGCCCTCCTCATGGCGAGATGCAGTTACATTGCTGACGCGCGTTACTGTCAATCAAGGCGTGCCTGGTGCGGGCCCCTGATCTCTGGCCGCCTTCGCATCAAGATCGATTTGCCTGCGAAGTGTCTCGAAGCGTTCCAGTACATTGCTTCCAAAAAGTGGATCGGGCCTGACCGGTACGATTGCATCTACTGCAGCCCAGTCCTGTTCTGTCAGCAACTGCGCAGCGCGAGGCATTACATCGCGCTCTTCAGTGGAAAGGTGGTGACGATAGTAGACAAGGTACGTGGCGGTAGCTGCCTCGAGCGCGGCGCGCGGGATCACAACATCTTCCCCGGCTTCAATAACATGAGTCAGGAGATCATCACCGGCTGTGGCAAGCACGCGATGCTCCTGCAGAAGACGGTTCACCACCAGTTTGACCCCGGGATCCAGTTCAGTAAGCCGCGCGTACGCAACATCTTCCCGCGGATGATGAACGCGATCGGTAAAATTCCGCATGTAGTACAGGATGTCGCCCATCAGAGCGTAATTCGGGGTCTCGCCCATGTGGAAGGCCGCAACCTGTTCTTCGAGAATGTCGAGTAGCCGGGCGAAATTGAGGTGTTCGGTGTGCCATGCGGCAAGTGGGTCGGTCATGGCGCGCTCCATGGAAATGGGGCATGTACAGATGACGTCTGGTGCGAAAGGCAGGGACATTACTCGCGGCCCTGCGCTCGACACGCCCAGCGCGATCCGATGCAATTGGAATGCTATGGGATTCAACCGGAGAAAAACTGACGCAGGTCAAACCAACGGCGTTAGTGCACAGGGATCGTGCCTGGCCAGCTGGCCGGGATGCGACCTGGACGTCACGGGCGGGTCCTTGATGGGTCGGCGGCTTCACTGGCCGCGCAATCGCCGCGAGTGCGAATCACCTCGACCAGCTGCGAACCCGTTGACGGCATGCCGCGATCTCCTGGCGCGCACGAATGGAAATGCGAGGTACGCGGCAAGGCTGGACCGTCGTGCCGGGAAAGGGAACGGCCTGTCCGCAGCGATCTCTCACCCGATACTTTCCCAAATGCTCCCCGGATTCGGAAAACCCGATCGGCGGTCCAGATTGCTGCACATCTGATTGAGGTCAATTGCACCTGACCAGTTCCACCAATACTGTCTACAACCGGCCAATCATCGGCAAGGGGGTGACATGCAAACGCCTGTAGCAAGAAATGCCGTACAGGTCATCGTCAGGGAACATCAGCAACTTTCGATGGTCGTTATGGGCATGCAACGTGTTGTCAAACTGCTCGGTGCTGGCGAAGACGCGCCCAGGCCGATGATGTTCCGGTCCATGCTGTTTTACATCAGCGAATATCCGGAGAAACTGCATCATCCCAAGGAAGAGCGCTATCTGTTTGCGCGCTTGCGGCACCATGCCGACGATCTCGACAAAACGATCGACGAGCTGGAGGAACAGCACGCTCAGGGTAAAGCGCGACTGCGAAATATTGAACATGCGTTAACCCGATACGAGCTGGCTGGCACGTCCACCCTTCCCGTGTTGCGCGAGATGGTCGAAGAATACGCCGCGTTCTCCGCGAATCACAGACGGCTGGAAGAAGAGGTTATTCTGCCTGCCGCACATCAATGGCTCACAGAGGCGGACTGGAACGAACTGGGTGAGGCGTTTGGTACAAACCGCGATCCGTTCGCCGGCGTCAATGTCGAAGCAGATCTCGGCCGCCTCTTTGCAATGATCGTCAGGGCCATCCGGGAACCTTAGCTCCGCCTACCGATCCGGCGAGGCATCGATAGTTGAAATGTTGATCTGTGTCAATGGAGCGCCATCGGTACATGTTCATGCTGGGTAGTAAGTGACCGTCAGCGGATCATCATCAGGCCCAGGAGGGAAGTATCATGCAAGCCACGCACCATTTTCGCCTGGAGTTGCGGCACGCAACGATGCCCACCTATGTTGCAAGCTATCTGTTCCCGCTTCTTCTGTTCGCCTACGAAGTGCATCGTGTCGGAAGGTGGATTTTCGACAACGGACTGCATTTCTCAAACTACAGGTTTATGGGCTATGAGTATCTGCTCATGCTCGTGTTCGTCGCACTCCAGATCATTGTAGAAGCAGTCTTCCTCCTCGCAGCGCGGTTGGAGCGACATCACGACTTCGAACATCGAATTGCAAATGTTCTGGCTGGAGCAGGCTGTTCCGCTGGCATCCTTATTTTCGATCTTGCATTGCAGTACGCGCTGTAGAGTGCGTTGATGAAGGCATAATCTCCCTCGTGATAGGTCGTATCATATCCAGCAAGCGCCGGCGCGAGCATTCCAGACACGCCGGTGTGAAGCAGCCGAAGATGCGGATGAGCGAAGGCTCGTCGCATGAAAACAGTGGCGCAGGTCATTGCGCTTGGGCGATCACTTGTTCGCGAATAGCCAGTAATCAAAGCTGCTCATTCGTCACGCTGTGAATGAGTAGCCGGGATCACCATTGCGCGATGCCCGGGAGCGAGCGCCGGTATTGAAAAACTTGCGTAATTGCCAAGAGCAGGCGCCGGCATCTCCCGGTGGCTTACGACTCCCCTCTCGCCGCCTTCGAGACAATGGCCGATGACTACCCGGTATTTCGCATTGTACGGATGCATCCGATTGAGCCGATAGCGCAAAACGCCGCGACCAGCTCGGCAGGGGCGTACCACGTTCTCGCCCACAAACCGGCACGAAGCAGCGTAACAGTGCGGCGCATCCGGGGCAGTTCTTAGTCCTGGTGCAATCGCTGACCGTACCGTTTTACGGGGCGTTCACTCACCCATTCATGGGTCATCCCTCTTCTGGATGGCGCGCGCGGCAACTGCCGACTGCGGCAGGAGATGTCCGAACTGCGCCGGGAACTGGGTCAGGCGCAGGCCTCGCGATCTGGCCGGTGAACACGTCAATGCGATGCTCGCGGATCTGCGCGAGGCAATCGCGGCGTCCCGCAGCGATAGCGGGGTGCTGACTGACGCGCACCGCAGAGCAACTGGCCGGCACCGAAAAAATTCCTCAAGGCGCAGAACGATGCCGTGCGGCTGCAGGCGGCGTCCGAGGCCGATGCGCTGCGCACCTGCACCGGCAATTGGGCGAGCGGATCGATTATCTCATTGTGGACAAGGCCAGTACCGGCGCGCGCTGGCCAATCGTGCGACGCCGCGTAGCCGACGCCCGGGGCTATCGCGCCTTCCGCCCAACCCGTCTGCGCGGAAGTGGCGATGGATAGGTCAACCGACGGCGGCAGCGCGATCGGCGTTGTCCGGGGCGTCGTCGTGCGGCGTCAACTTATCATGGCCCGGGCAGAAACTGGATGTCTCCATACCACGCCCGTGTCGTAGTACCGGTATTGTCGGTATCGGTCAGCAGGCCGTAGCCGGTGATCCGGCCGGGCGGCTCGTGAAAGACTTTCTGATAGTCCTGCACGATGTTGCGGCGCAGGCTTTGCCACTGGCCTGCATCACCGGGCCGCCCGGAGACGACGATCATCTGTACGCGGCCGGTGTGCGGATTGGCAATGACGTTGCCTGGCGCGGCCGTGGTTGACCAGATATACATCAGCGTCGCATAGGGCAGGTCTTGGCCACCGAGGCGCTTCGCCACGCCCATGCTCGCCCGATCGAAAAGCGACAGCTTGCTTTTGTCGCCATCGAATGCGAACACCAGTCGCGCGGGCGCGTCTTCCTTCGATCCGTCGCGGTTGTCGGCGCCCTCGATCGGCTTCTCTGCTTTCCAGCGCCATGCGACAACCGGTGTTTGCGCCAGATCGATATTGCCTTCATGCATCAGGGCGGAAGCGGAACGGTTCGCGTCTGCCTGAAGGACGGTAGTCTGACTGTCGTGAACGAGGGTGTATTGCGTCATCGGCTTGCCGTGCACGACCGGCAGGTTCTTCCATCCCGGGGGCAGAGATGCACCGGGCGCGATCATGGAAAAGGCGAGACCCGGCATTTCGTCCTCGGCAAGAAGGGCCAGTGGCGACAGCAAAAGAGCGGCGCATACTGCGATCCGGACTGGCCTGGCTGATCGTTTCCGAGCGCGCGTGATCGAGAGATGATGCATGACGTGTCGTTTTTTTTGCTCGTGGCAAGCCTGCATTGTAGTGGAGCCCGTTGAGCAGCCCAGTAGCACACAGTTTGACTTTCTGCGGCGCGACGCCGCTGACAGATTCACTCCGCGAACACCGCTTCTTTCCCATCGTCGGCCGGTAATGGGCGCACATGCATGGTACGTATCTATGAAGTGGCGACCCGGCGGAGAAAGTCTGACATATCACATGGCCATGATGTATCTTATGGCCGCGATGACGGGGACGCTGAGAAGCATGAGGTAAAGCGTCAGTGACAGCCATGACCGTCGCGTGAAGTCAGGGTTGAGCGCACGCGGGGTCTGGATTCGTTGGCCGAAGGACCGGCGAGAGTCCTCCGGCCTCCGCGCAAATGCAATCCTGAGAATGCGACCTATGAAGATTGAAAATTCGTGGCGCTTGTGGCGGCTGCGATGCTGTCGGTGGTGCTGCTCGCCGTGCTATTCGCGGGGGGCACGATCGTCGTCGGCTATCTTTGGTGGGAGACGCGCGCGCGTTTGGCGGCGATGGCCGGACCGTCGACGTCGAGGTGGTCCACAAAGACTCGCCGGACGACGAATCCTCGAAACGCTGACGATCATGGAAACCGTGTATGGGACCAGGGATCCAGTCCGCCGTGAAATGCAGAAGTGCTCTCGGTCTTACGCGGTCAGCAAGACGGACCGGAGGTCAGGCAGCTTATGATAGGGGCCTGGCCAGTTCGGCGGCCTCTTTGTCGTCGTTGCCTTTCTCGTCAATATGCGCGGAAATCAGCAATACAGGGCAGCTGGAGATGCGGAGGAAACGTTCCGCCACGCTGCCGAGCATGAACCGGCTTGCTCCGCTGCGCCCATGCGTGCCCATAACGACGAGGTCGGTTCTAATGTCGCGGGCCGCACGCAGGATACAGTGCGGAATGTCATCGCCCGCCTTTTCAGGCTCAATAATCCTCGGACTGCCTTGCACCCCGTCGCGATCCATTAACGCAAGCGCCTCCTTCATCACGGTCCTCCCTTCATGCAGGAATGCGTCGCGTAAGATGCCATGGTCGCTGCCGGGCGCATCGTAAGCCATCAACGGAGCCGCAACAACGTAGAGCGGTTGCAATTGCGCGCCAGTCTCGCAGGCAAGTTTCCGGGCGGCGTCGAACGCTCGCGCAGCGGTCTGGCTACCGTCAATCGGAACGAGTATGTGCGAGTACATGTGAGGGCTCGGGTCGATGGACCTATACGCTCATGTTTGCCGTCGAGCTGCCACAGCGGCTTGATCTGAATCAAACGATACCGCAGGCCGGAGTAGCCCCGGTCGCTGCCACAGACGCAACGCCGGGCGGACGCCTTGAAAGGATCATAATCTGCTGACCCATGACGACTGCTTTCTCTTTGTAGGCTGAACCAACAGGTGAAGGTTCGATTGGACTCTCAGGGTGCTACACGGCCTTCACGCCTGCCTTGCCTGCCTTGCAAGTGGTTCGACCGTGCTCTGGCTAACTGGATACTTACGCCGAAGATTGCGCAGGCCCGGATTGACGCCGGGTTGAGTCAGCCGCGCTTTTTTGAGTTTCGCCGCAAGTCTCGGCGGCTCGCGACACCACCGTAGGAGTCTGGCAATGCGCGCGCTCGATGTAATGACCGAAACGGTGATTTCGGTAAAGCATGAAATGACCGTGCGCGAAGCTGCGAAAGTCCTGATAGACCATGGAATCAGCGGTGCACCGGTAATTGATGAAAACGGCAGTGTCGTGGGTATCCTCAGCGAAGGCGACCTGATCCACCGGGCAGAACTCGAAACTGAGGAGCGCCGGCACTCGTGGTGGCTTGACCTGTTTTCGCCGAATCGCGATGCCAGGGACTATGTCAAGTCGCACAGCAATCTTGTCGCGGATCTGATGACGAGAGATGTCATTTCAATCGATGAAGCGACACCGCTCCCTGTGGTCGCCAACCTCCTCGAAACCAGACACATTAAGCGTGTTCCTGTCATGCGGGAAGGGCGGGTCGTTGGTATTGTCAGCCGCGCCAATATCGTGCAGGCCTTGGCGACTGCCGTCGACGAGCCCATGGCTGAGACAATGCCAACCGACCGTGAGATACGTGCGATGCTTATAATATGGGTGAAATTGCTGGGCATCCCTGGGCGTGTGCCGGCCAAAATATCGTTGTGCGCGACGGCGTGGTTCACCTGTGGGGAATCTACCGGTCACTTGCGGCAATCCAGGCCATGCGCACTGCCGCGGAGAGCATTCAAGGAGTTAAGCGCGTCGAGGATCACGTCGAAGTCTATCCGATGCCGATAGGTATGTGACAGGAAGAGTCCCGGCCAAGACGTAACCTTTCACTCGATGCGCAGCCCGCGCAAGCAACCCTGCCCAACATAAGAGTCCGGTAGACCCGCGCGTCATCGAGCGCCGGTAAAGGCGCCATGCTTGCCAACGGAAAGGTCAGCGCTCACGAATTTGCGACCTTGATGCCTGTAAGGGAGTCGGCCGACTACATTACCGAGCGGGAGGAACTTGATATGCTGCTTGAGCGCGAGCTTGTCGCGATGGCTTTTTGAGGACAAAGGTGTGGGGGGCACATGCTGTAATCAACTGGCATTACTATCGCGCGCCTATCTTTCAAAGGGAAGCTAGCGACAGGCAAGGTGAGCCAGCAATATGTATTGCGTAGACGAATCCGATTCATGCGAGCTCGGGAGTTTGTTATGAAGCGTATGCTTATCGCAATCACGATGCTGTGGCCGTGCGCTCAGGTCATGGCTGTGCCGCCGGACGGGAAAGCTCTGTACCAGGAAAATTGCGCCCGTTGTCATGGACAAAATGGCAAGGGCGACACGGGACCCAAGCTCGTTGGCGATGCGAGTGAATGGAAGAGGGAACTCTTTGAGCGGGCGGTGCTAAAGGGCATCGATGACCAGGGAAAACCACTCAAATCCCCTATGCCGCATTGGGGCGCCGCCAGTTTTAAAACCGACAAGGGTATTGCGCCCAGCAAAGCTGAAGTTGATGCGATCCAGCGTTACCTGCACACGCTCAAGTAGCGGGCACCTATCCACCGGAGCTCTGGCGAAAAGCGGAGCCGCATCGGAGCCCGAACGGCTCATGCAATGCTTCGGACCTGCGCAATCGACGATGTGTAATGGGAATTGCGAGGGCGCACTCGTACACCGCACGAGAAACCGAATGAAGCTTCGTATGAGCGCCGGTTGGTTCCACTGAACGTGCGCGGAAAATGTGGCTGCTCAACCGCGGGTCGCGCGCAGGGTTTGGCCCAGCGGCATGCGATGCGCGCATCGTTTGAAATGACTTGGCCGAGTGGCGACTGTAGCATTGCGCGACTCGCGCGGGCCGCATATATCTATTTGATCTTGGTCAACGAAGTCGTGAGTCGAGCGCATAAAGTGATTAGTGTATCGTCTCCCGTCTCTCTTCAAGACTCGAGAGTCATACTGGCATGTCTGGTGTGAGTCCCCCACGCGGGATGCGTCGATAACCGTCGAATCAGGAGATTTGCCATGCCAGTTAGCCAGATGAAGAACTTGCATCGCGGTCTCGCGTCGCGTGGTACGGCGAGCGGACACCGCCTCGCTCGCGCGACGCCTGGCGAGTTCGTTGTTGGTCGTCGCACAGAAAGCGACGGTACAGAATCCAATGCGTTAGACGTTGTCTTTTACAAGGAAATTTTGGATCACTGCGGTTTTCCGCACCAATGCGAACTGATGCGCGTCTCGGTCACACCGGCTGTTCAGGAAGAGGCGATAATCGACGCGATCCACAAGTTCGAGAGGTTGCAGAGAGTGAGCCACTGGAAGTGCGCGGCTGACGGATACGCAGTCGTAAAAGGCATGCCGCGAGGCAAGTAAATGGGGGGCGTTCCACAACCGGCATGACTACAAGACCACATCCGAAAGCGGAGGGTATGTTTTCTTGTTAGGCATCTAAGCTAATCATGGAAAGCGCGTCCCCGGCCGATTTGGTGCTCAAATCTGCTTTTTCGGCGATTGCGGCTATCCACGCACGATCAGTGGAGAAGAAGCTCGAATTCGCAGCGGGCCATTATGCTGAATTGCACAGGCCTTTCGGTGTGCGGACAGTCCACGTTCTAGGACCGGTTGGACGCCGATGGCGCTGGCTTGTGCGCACAACGCAGACGTGGCACTGAGTGGTGTTGCGCGAAACCATGAATATCCGCTTCGCGCCGGGAGGGAGAACATGTTCAAGCATCTGCTGGTGCCGACCGATGGGTCGGCACGGTCCGAGGAAGCCATCCATATGGCCGTAAGTCTCGCAAAAGAGTTCGAGGCGAGGATCACCGGGATTCACGCCATCCCGGAATTCCACCTGTTGACGTACGACTCGCAGATGCTGGCCGACACCCGCTCCGAATACGCCCAGCACGCGAAGAACCACGCAGAACGATATCTGGCCTTCCTCGAGCGTGCTGCCACGGACGCAGCGGTCACATGCGATACGACCTGGGTGGCAAGCGACCATCCATATGAAGCGATCATCCGCACTGCGCAGGAACGGCACTGTGATTTGATTGTCATGGCGTCGCACGGCCGGCACGGAGTAAAAGGACTCCTAATTGGTAGCGAGACGCAGAAGGTTCTGATTCACAGCCGGATTCCGGTGCTGGTATGCCGCGGCCAGTGACGAACCTGGGTACGACTCACGGACGAGGGAGTAGGACGAGACTCGGGCCGCCGTTGACAAGACGCCGGATTCTATGAAGATGAGGACCGCATAGTAAGTAAGAGCGCATTCTGCGGCGACATTCATGGAATTTTCGACGGCCCGCCAAATCGTTCCGGGTGTGCGATAGCGACAAGATGTAAGGACAAGGCTATGAGCATCTGCTCATGCTCGTGTTCGTCGCGCTCCAGTCATTGTCGAAGTCGCTTTCCTCCTGGGAGTCTTGATGGGGCGACATCACGATCTGGATCATCGAATTGCAAATGTCCTGGCTGGGGTGGGCTGTTCAATTGGCATCCTCGTCTTCGATTTTGCGTTGCAGTATGCTCTCTAGCCCGAGCTACTATTAGTGGGCGTGTCGTCTTCTGTCGGTGAGAGGTGATGCCGTGGTCCAACCGAACGAAGTAACCCGCGATGTTGCGCAGCAGATCATTGGCCGCTTTTACCGCGCGCACGCTCAAAAAGACGTTGCGCTTCTGCGGACGGTTGTTACGCCCGACTGGCAATATGTGCCTGCGTCTTTCGGGCCGGCCGGGGGGCCAGACCAGATGATTCCAGTATTCGTTGACTTAGCTTCTGCGTTACCGGACATGGACATTCAGATCCTTGATCTATTGATCCACGGGAACCTGGTTGGCGTGCGGGCAAGAGTCAAGGGAACGCAGTCTGGGTCTCTGATGGGCATCGCAGCGACATCCAAGCCAATCGAGTTTGCGATTCACTCTTTTCACGAGTTCCGCCTCAGGACCGAAGCTCGTTGGAGATGCCAGTGAATGGAAGACAAAACTCTTTGAGAGGGCGGTGCTAAATGGCATCGACGATCAGGCTCTTCCGAACGAACCTCATCGGCATAGTCTCCGCTATGCCTCCGCGGCGTCGAGTCTCACGGATTGCGCAGCGCTTCGGCTGGGATTTCGTGGTCGCTTGGGTCTTTGCTTTCTGAATGATAGCCCCCTTCGTGAACGGAGCCGGTACCGCAATGAGGTTATCTTCATGAGATACGGTCAAGTCTGGTGTATGAGCGGTTGGATGAACGGCGACGTCAGGCGGCGAGTTTCTGCTGACCGTGTTGATCGTCTTGCACCGGTTCGCCGTCCTTGAAGGCAATGCCTTCCAGCAACAGCGTGATCTGTTCGGGGCCGTTGATGCGCCGCCATGTTTTCTCGGCTTCCTCGATCAGCTTGAATGCCAGACCCAGGAAGGTTGGTCGCGACACGCAGTTGCGCGTGCGCGTAGTACGGTGGCGCACGGTCGCGAACGTCGACTCGATCGCGTTTGTCGTTCGCAAATGCTGCCAGTGGTCGGCCGGGAAGTCATAGAAAGCAAGCAGGCTTTCGCGATCCTTCTTCAACGTCTCAGTAGCCTTCGGATACTTTGCCGCATAGATCGTCACGAACCGATCGAAGGCGGCATGCGCGTCGGCGCGCGTCGCGGCCATCCATATCGCTTGCAGATCGGCTTTAGCTTTGCCTTGCTGCGATTTCGGCAGCGCGTTCAGGACGTTGCCCATTTTGTGGAACCAACAGCGCTGGCCTCGCGTCGCGGGAAACACTTCCTCCAGTGCGGCCCAGAAGCCCATCGCGCCATCGCCAATGGCCAGCAGCGGACCAGCCTGCAGGCCTCGCGATTTCAGGTCGAGCAGCAACTCCTGCCACGACGCCTTCGACTCGCGATACCCATCGCCGATCGCCACACGCTCCTTGCGCCCATCCGGCTTCACGCCGATGATCACCAGCAGGCATTGCCCGTCCGAATTTTCGCTTCGCAGCCCGGTGTGAATACCGTCGACCCACCAGTACACGTAGCGCGACTTCGACAGATCACGCCGGCTCCAGTTCGTATGTTCGTCGGCCCACTGGGCCTTCAGGCGACTCACCACATTCGCCGACAAACCCTTCGCATCCTCGCCCAGCAGCACGCTCAACGCCTCGCTCATGTCGCCCGTTGAGATGCCTTTCAGATAAAGCCAGGGCAACGCGGCACTCACACGCGGCGACTTGCGCACATACGGTGGCACGATCGATGAATTGAACTTCACGCCTGACCCTGAACGATCGCGAACCTTGGGGACCTTCACCGCAATCGGGCCGGCCGCCGTCAATACCTCGCGCTCCGGCAAATAGCCATTGCGTACCACCGCGCGTTGTCCGTGCAACGTCTTGACGTTTTCGAACCGCTCCAGCAGCGCCTGCAGCTCTGCTTCGATCGCCTGTTGAATCACCTGACGGGCTCCTTGACGGACTAATTCGTCCAGGCCCAGACCGCTTTCTGATAGACCAATAACCGCTTTTTCCGTAAACTTGCTCATGGTGGATGGTTTGTTGTTTGCTGGTTTCCGATTTCGACAATCAGATTCTCAGTTAAAACCTCCACCGCCTTCAATCGCCCGCCCCAACTCCCCCGTACACCAGATCCGAGCATATCTCTTATCTTCACCAGCCGTGCCCGTGACCGCCGAAACCGATGCCGACATCGACGGAAGGCGCTGCGTAGTACGCCGGCGCATAACCATATCCATAGGCCGGCGCAGGCGCATAGCCGTACGGCGGAGCGACAATGCAGCCTGACAGGCTAGCCCCAAGCGCAAGGACATACAAAAGTCTGATCATGTTTTTTCTCCGTGCGCGGATTGTAGATGGCGGACGGGTTCTGATTCGCAGCGAAGTGTGTCCGAACGTAACCGGTCGGGCACAGACATTTGCCAATTGGCGTTTGCGTGTTCGCCTGGTTGTAACCGTTTGCATTCGCGTGAGTGCGCCATGAACTACCATGACTGCGTAGACAGCTTTCTCAGCAACGCAGAATGACCAGTAAGGTCTGGACAGCGGTCGGTCAATTTGCCTTTGTTCCACGATACCCGCGGCTGGCGTGCGTCGGTTAAAAGGAAGGTCTGCAAAAGTCTTGGCATTGACGCCCCGTTCAGCTATCCTGGAAGCAGCGCGAATTAGTTGAGGAGAAGAGTAATGTCGCCGTTGGGTCTTGGCCTGGATCTGTCAACCAAGCGCTCGCACAAGCGGCAATTTCTCGATGAGATGCGGCGTGTTGTGCCTTGGCCGAAGCTGATTGCGCGGATCGAGCCGCACTATCCGGCAGGAAAACCGGACGGCCGCCTTTCCCGATCGCGACGATGCTGCAAATTCATTTTATGCAGCAGTGGTTCGGTCTGTCGGAGAGGCGCTGTACGACGTGCCGCTGTATCGCGAGTTCGCGGGTCTCGACGGCGGCATGGTGCGTTTGCCGGATGAAAGCACGATTCTCCGGTACCGCCATCTGCTTGAAATACATGGGCTGGCTGCGCAAATGCTCGCGCTGGTCAATGAGATCCTGACGGAAAAAGGCTTGATGCTAAAGGCTGGATCCGCAGTCGACGCCACCGTGATTGCCGCGCCCAGTTCGACAAGGACCGGTTCCGGCACTCGGGATCCAGAGATGCACTCGACGCAGAAAGGCGGCAACTGGTACTTCGGAACGAAATTGCACATCGGCGTGGACGCAGACTCCGGACTGGTTCATCCAGTCATTGGAACGGCGGCCAATGTGCACGACGTCACCGTTGCCCAGGCGTTGCTGCACGGCAAGGAGACGGATGTCTACGCTGACGCCCGGTATCAGGGAATCGAAAAGCATTGTGGGGCAGACGCAGCTCGTTGGCATGTTGCGATGAGACCGGGCAAGCGCAGACTACTGGACCTAAGTGATCCTCTGGACGCGATACACGATCAGATCGAGCGGCTCAAGGGCTCAAGGCGGGCATCCGTGCCAAAGTCCTTCCTTAACGTGTCTCCGAGCCGCTGAAGTAGCCACCGGTCGGCCATCACCTTTAGCTTCGGCCTGGCCATCGCGTTCTTTGCGGACAGCGCCATCCTGCCGAGTTGCCCGTGATCGTTTCCAACATTGCTCACTTCGTGTTCAACGAACAGGTGGCGCTTCGTGTCCACCGCGACCTGAACGTTGTAGCCGACGATGCCGGATCGTTGGACGCTCTCCTCGATCTGCTGCCGACGTTTGTCGACGTGCCCGCCGTGTAGTTCCTGTCGCGGCTGTTCCATTCGGGGCAATGCGACAGGCGTGACGGACGTTTCGGCCGGGGCATTCTTGCACGAATTTTAGTCACACCTTCCTTTCCGGGCTGAAGAAGTGTCTCCGGTTTAGGTGGGCTCTCGGGACGAGTGATTGTACCCCTCTTGACTTGCGTCAAGGTTGCGTTCAGGAGCGGTGCCACGCTATCACCAGCAAATCCATATCCATACGGAGACCCGCCATGGAAATTTCCCTACGCGACTTGATGACGGTGTTACACGGTATGGGGTTTGGCGCGCTGTTCATGCTCGCGTTCTCGGGGGCAGTTGCTGAGTTATACAGAATGTCCGCGCCAGGGGCGCCGCCACAGCCGAGCGCGCGGGAGCACAAATTGCTCGTCCTCTATCTCTCTGTCATGGTGGTCTTCGCATGGGCCGCAGTGCTATCAGGCGCATACGTGGTTTATCCGTGGTACCGGGGTGTCGCGCCGGCCGGCGTGACGGACCTGGCGGACTACCCTCGGCAACTGCTGCTGTCGAGCCACAATACGTCCGGTTGGCACAGCTTGGGCATGGAGTGGAAAGAGCACGTCGCGTGGCTCGCGCCGATCGGCATGACCATGGTCGCCTACGTGTTTGCCAAGTACGGGCCCGCCATTGGCGGGATGCGTCAGATACGGGCTGCCGTGCTGGCGTTTGTCGTCGTCGCGTTCATCGCGACGGGCGTTGCCGGCGCGTTCGGCGCCTTCCTGAACAAGTACGCACCGGTTCGCGGTGGCGCAACCATCCACATCATGAATGGAGAATAGCGATGAATACCCCCGACGTCCGGAGCGCCACACAGCGGAGCACCGAGGCGGCTCAGCAGCGCGAGTCATATCCGTCTACTGATTCAGGCACGACGTCCCCTCAAATCAACGGTGCTGCCGGCACTCTCGTCAACGGCCCGGCGGCCGCAGCGATTCTTGCGGCGGGCATCGGCTGCTTCCTGGTCGGACTGTTCGCCCTGGCGGGCGATGCTTCGCCTGCGATTTCGCACATGTTCACGTTCTACAAGCCGACCGGCGCTCTCTCTGGCGTGACGACGACCGCAATCGTGATCTGGCTGCTCACATGGTATGGGTTGTCGCGTCGCTGGGGCGACAGGACGGTGCAACTCGGCCGCATCATTCTGGCCTCGTTCGTATTGCTGGCCCTCGCTGTCCTGCTTACCTTCCCGCCATTCATGGATCTCCTTCAAGGTAAATAGAGACACATGTCCGGTTCGTACTCTCGCTTAACGGGTGAATTGGCATGATTGATCGCCGCACTGTCATTGCATCTGTGATTTCAAATTTGCTGAATTTCGACCGAGCGTCTGTTAGGTGATGCGAGATCGCTCCGTTTGTGCGGAGGTCAGCTGGGCTCTGCAGACGTTCAATTCGCTGATTCCGGCAACAAGAGAGGTGGCGCCGGGAATTCAGACAGCGGCAGCGTGGCCTGACCGAGCGTCGCCATCGTGCCGTCGTGAGTGAGAGGAGGTCTATCTTCTGGGGGGGGGCGAGTGTAATGTTGGTCCATCCTCTGTCATTGTCGCCAGCGCTCGAACTCGCGTTGATCCGCACCTGGGGTAGCGGCACGGTAAGCGTAAATTCCTATCATAAGCTCTCGGGTTATAGAGACGCGCGGAATCATTTCGAACTGACCTGGTAACGACCGGATTTTCTTCAGCTAATCTGAGCGGCCCGCTGCGATCAGGACGACTCGCATGGCCACCATCGAACGTACTGCCTATCCGCGCTTTCCTAAGGTCCTTGCCACGCGGGACCTGCAAGCCTGCTACACACCCCTGCCCGATGAACTGGAATGGGCGCGGCGCTCGTCCCGGGGCGAGCGCCCCCGGCTGGGTCTGCTGGTGCTCCTGAAAGTCTTTCAGCAGATGCATCATTTCCCGTCGCTCGACAGCATCCCGGTGGCCGTCGTGGAACACGTGCGCGCGGTGGCAAATATCGGTCCCGCGGTACGCTTCGGATATGACACGCAGGCATCGCCGACGCTGTTCCGGCATTACGCCGCAGTGCGTGAGCACCTCGGTGTCAAGCCGTACTACGGCACCGACGCGGGCACGATTGCGACGCGCGCCGCACATACGGCTGCGCTGTCCATGGACCAGCCGGTCGACATCATCAATGCCACGATCGACGAACTGATCGCGCAGGACATCGAACTACCGGCTTTTTCGACGCTGGACCGGATTACCGAGCAGATCCATGCAAAGACCCAGGCGCGACTTTTCCGGCGGGTCGCACGACGCCTGACCGATGAACAGAAGAACAATCTGGACCGTCTGCTGGCCCGCGACCTGTCGAGCCGGCAGACCGACTACAACCGCATCAAGCGCCACGCGAGGCGGCCATCGCGGCAGCACCTGGACCTGCTGATTGACCAGATTACCTGGCTCGACGAGATCGGCGACTTCACCATTGCGCTCGCCGGCGTCCCGGCATCAAAGCTGCGCTCACTGGCCACGCAGGCGATGGCACTCGACGCGTCCGCCCTCCGGAAAGACACTCTTCCCGAGAAACGTTACACATTGATCGTGGCGCTGCTTAATCGCATGCGCGTGCGCGCCCGCGACGATCTCGCCGACATGTTCGTGCGACGTATGGGTGCGATCCACAAGCGCGCGAGCGACGAACTGGAAATCGTTCAGCGCAGGCAGCGTGACAAGGTCGAGGTTCTCGTGGTCCTGCTCGATGGCGTCGTCGACATTCTTTCTGACGAGTCCGACGAGAGGACGATCGCGCAGTCCATACGAAAGTGGCTTGCACCGAAAGGCGACCTCGAACCGCTGCGTGAGAGCTGTGCCGAGATCCGCGCATTCAGCGGCCGCAATCACCTGCCGCTGCTCTGGAAGCATTTCCGGGCGCACCGTTCGGTCCTCATGCGTCTCGCCCGCACGCTCGAATGGGATTCCACGAGCCAGGTACGCACGCTTCTCGATGCGCTCGGTGTTGTGCTGGAAAACGAAACGTTACACCGCGAGTGGATCGATGCCGATGTGGACCTGAGTTTCGCAGCGGCGCGCTGGCGCAAGCTTGTGCGGCGCTCCCACGGCGAAGGGGCGCCGACCAACCGGCGCTATCTTGAGCTGTGCGTGTTCTCGTACATGGCGGAGGAACTGCGCGTCGGCGATCTGTGCGTGTCCGGGTCCGATGCCTACGCCGACTATCGCGACCACCTGCTGCCGTGGCGACAGTGTGAGCAGCAGTTGCCCGACTACTGCGCGAAAGTCGGCCTGCCGGAAACGGGCAGCGAATTCGTTGCCCAACTGCGTCAGTGGTTGACCGACGCGGCGAGTAAGCTTGACGACGAGTATCCGCGCGAGCGCGAGCATGTCACGATCGACCAGAAAGGCGAGCCAATCCTGCGCAAGACCATCGCCAGGGAAATTCCAGCCAGTGCGATCGCCCTGCAGGAGCGGATCAATGCGCGTCTGCCGACCCGCAATGTGCTCGACATTCTCGCGAACATCGAGCACTGGACGCATTTTACCCGGCACTTCGGACCATTGTCCGGGATCGATCCGCAGATACGCAAGGCGGCCGAGCGGTATTTGCTGACGATCTTCGCGATGGGCTGCAACCTGGGCCCGACCCAGGCGGCGCGCCATCTCGATACCGACGTGACGGCGCACATGCTGTCATTCGTGAACCGTCGGCATATGAATCTGGACAGGCTCGAGGCCGCGCAGCGCGAGTTGATCGAGCTATACCTGCGGCTCGATCTGCCAAAGCACTGGGGCGACGGCAAGACGGTAGCGGCCGACGGCACGCAGTACGACTTCTACGACAACAACCTGCTGGCCGGCTATCACTTCCGCTACCGGAAAATGGGTGCGGTCGCCTATCGCCACGTCGCCGACAACTATATCGCGGTATTCCGGCATTTCATCCCGCCGGGCGTCTGGGAAGCGATCTATGTAATCGAAGGGCTGCTCAAGGCCGGCCTGTCCGTCAAGGCCGACACCGTGCATGCGGATACGCAGGGACAATCGGCCGCCGTGTTTGCGTTCACCCATCTGCTCGGCATCAAGCTGATGCCCAGAATCCGCAACTGGAAAGACCTCGTGCTGTACCGCCCGCACAGCGACGAGAAGTACAGGCATATCGACGGGCTTTTCACGGCGACCATCGACTGGGTGCTGATCGAACGGCACTGGCAAGAGCTCATGCAGGTGGCTGTGTCGATCCAGGCGGGCACGATCTCTTCACCGTTGCTGCTGCGCCGCCTTGGGTCGGAGAGCCGCAAGAACCGCCTGTATCTCGCTGCACGCGAACTCGGCAATGTCGTACGGACGGTCTTTCTCCTTGAATGGATCGGCAGCCGGGAACTGCGCCAGGACGTGACGGCAAGCACCAACAAGATAGAGTCATACAACGGCTTCGCCAAATGGCTGTCGTTCGGCGGCGATGTGATCGCGGAGAATGAGCCGGAAGAGCAACAAAAACGGCTACGCTACAATGACCTCATCGCATCGGCCGTGATCCTGCAGAACACGGTGGACATGATGCGGGCCCTGCGCGACATGGTGGCCGAGGGCGAGAAGGTCCGCACCGAGGACATTGAATTCGTGAGCCCATATGCGACGCACAACATTCGCCGCTTCGGGCGCTACCGGCTGCATCTGGAACGTCCGCCCGAAAGCTGGATCAACGATGCCCTGTTTGGCCGGGCGGCCCGGCCTCACGACGAAATGAGGTAACGCTGGATGAGCGCGAGAGCCGCGGTGACCACCACCCCGTACGGTGAAGTTGATGCCGCCGCACTGGAGGGACTGCAGTCGCGCTATGACGCGGCGCGGGTGCTCGATGCGGTGGATACGCTCGACGAACTGCGCACGGGCCTTAACGATCCGGAAGGCCTGCGGGACGATCTGTTGCGCCTGCATGGCATCGTGCATGCACTCGTCAACGGCGCGAACTTCGCGGCAACAACCCGGGACGCGTCGATTGTCGAGCAGCTCGAGGACGTGCTTGACCAGATCGATCACTATGTCGCCGGACTTTTATCGATCCGCGATGTACTGCGCCCGCTCGAAGCGCTCCGCCATGAAGATATGGCAGGCCCAGATCGCGATTGAGCTGGCAGCGAATCTCCCCCCCGTGCTTATCCGTCAGGGGAGCGTGGAGTGATACCTCGAGCCAGCAACTATGCTGCAGGCAATGCGATGACGGGTAGCTCCTGCACGTCTGCGCCTGGCGTTGCGAGTGCCGATTCGATGCGATGCTGCGCGAACGGATCGGCCGCGTCGATGTAGCGCATCGCAGAGCGCACGTCTTTCCAGCCAACGTACTGCATCAGCATCTTCAGATCCCAGCCGTTCGAGTTGGCCCACGTTGCGAAGCCCCGCCGTAGCGAATGGCTGCTGTAGCTGTCCGGCGCGGCCAGGCCTGCCGCCTGGAAAAGCGCACGCAACAGCGGCACGAAGCTGCCCGCATGCAGTCCCTCGTCGCTGATGGTTCCCCAGCGGTCAATGCTCCGGAACACGGGCCCCTCCGTCACGCCGGACGCCGCAATCCACGCCTCGTAAGCCGTCACCGGACACAGGCGTGAAAGCGCCGGGGCCTTGAAGGTCGCGCCCAGCTGCGCGCGGTCGCCTTTCGTGCGGGGCAGGTACAGCGTCATGCCGCGGCCCGCCTCAACGGCTACGTGCTCGATCCGCAGCCGACTGAGTTCGTCGGAGCGAAAGCCGCGCCAGAAGCCCAGCAGCACCAGGGCGCGGTTGCGAATGCACGCGAGGCGCTCGCGCTCGTCTGCTTCCCTGGCGATCTGCTCATCGAGCCAGGCTGTGAGCTTTTCGAGCTGCGCGAGCTGCATGGGTTTCGCCCGCTTCTCGGTTGCGGGATGCAGCGCGACGATGCCTCTGAGGACCTTGCGTACATGCGGTGCCTTCGTCGGATCCGGAAAACCCTGCGTCTGATGCCATTGCGCGAGCGCTGCAAGCCGCGAGCGCAGGGTATTGATAGACAGGGTTTCTGCGTGATCCGCAAGGTACCGGGCGATCATGTCAGCGCTCGCGGGCAGAAAACCGCCCCATTCAACCTCGAAATGCCGGAGCGCCGACTGGTAACTGCGCCGGGTGTTTTCGCGCGTCGCGGCTTCGACGTAGCGATCGATGGCAGACATGGCTCGTGGGTAAAATCAGGTGATCTGTATCGGACACGATGATATGCAACAACGAACGTGTGCGCCAGCCGGCGTGCTCGATAGGAGCCAGGGTTTCGGCCGGTGAAGCAATGAACGAAGGCAAGCTGCTACAGGCAGACTGGGAAAATTTCACACGCGAGGAGCTGCTCGCGGAGCTCGCCCGCCTGCAGGCCGAAATCGCGCGGCTCACCGCCTTGCTGCCGGCAACGCTGCAGGCGCAGGCAAAGCCCGTGCGGGTGGCCCGGAACGAACCATCGCCAGCAGTGCGAAACACTGGCGCCCCCGTACTTTCGCCCCAGCAGAAGGTCCAGCTCTTCCGGCGGCTGTTTCGCGGCCGCACGGATGTCTATCCGCTACGCTGGGAAAGCCGCAATTCCGGAAAATCCGGCTACGCGCCGGCGTGCGCCAACGAATGGCGCGCCGGGATCTGCGACAAGCCCCGCATCCGCTGCGCCGACTGCGGGCATCGTGTACTGCTGACGCTGGACGACCAGGTCGTCTATGCGCACCTGGCCGGCGATCGCACGGTGGGCCTCTATCCGCTGATGCCGGACGGCACCTGCTACCTGCTCGCTGTCGATTTCGACGAGGAAGGCTGGCGTGAAGATGCGCAGGCGTTCCGGCAATCCTGCCTCGAGATGGACGTGCCCGTATCGCTCGAAATCTCGCGTTCCGGCAATGGCGCGCACGCGTGGATCTTCTTCTCGTCGGCCGTCGCTGCACGCGACGCGCGACGGATGGGCTCAGCCATCATCAGCCACACCTGCGCCCGGACCCGGCAGCTCGAACTGACGTCCTATGACCGGCTCTTTCCAAACCAGGATGTGCTGCCCAAAGGCGGCTTCGGTAACCTCATTGCCCTGCCGCTGCAGAAGCAGCCACGCGAGCACGGTTGGAGCGTGTTTGTCGATGACGGCTTTCAGCCGTACGCTGACCAGTGGTCGTATCTCGCGTCCGTGCAAACCATGGACAGCCGCGACATCGAGGGGGTGATCTTTCGCGCCACGGGCGGTGCGCACCCGCTCGACGTCGCGTTCATCGCCGAGGAGGACCAGGCCGAACCTTGGAAGCCACCGCCCGCGCAACCGAAGCGGCTGGCCGGAACGATGCCGGCGTCGCTTACGCTGACGCTCGCGAACCAGCTCTATCTTGAAAAGGCGCAGCTTCCGCAGGCACTGCTCAACCGACTCATCCGGCTGGCCGCCTTCCAGAATCCGGAGTTCTATCGAGCCCAGGCGCGCGGCTTCAGCGTATGGGACAAGCCACGCATCATTGGGCGCGCCGAGAACTGCCCGCGCCACATTGCATTGCCGCGCGGATGCCTTGACGACGTCGTGACGCTACTGCGCGATAACGACATCGCCTGCGACATCCGCGAAGAGCGCTGCACCGGCGAGCCGCTTGCAGTTCCTTTTGCCGGCACGTTGCGCGATGACCAGCAGGCGGCCGTTACCGACCTGCTGCGACACGACACCGGCATCCTGCATGCGCCGACGGCGTTCGGCAAGACCGTGACGGCGGCCGCGATGATCGCGCAGCGTGGCGTCAACACACTCGTGCTTGTGCACCGCCGGGAGCTGCTTGACCAGTGGCGCGAGCGCCTGCAGTCGTTTCTCGCACTCGACGCGCGCGCGATCGGCACGATCGGCAGCGGCAAGTCGAAGGCGACGGGCCGGATCGATGTCGCGATGTTGCAATCCGTGGCACCCGATGGTGCCCGCGGCGAGCTGTTGCGGCGTTACGGCCATGTCATCGTCGATGAATGTCATCACGTCTCCGCGGATTCCTTCGAGGCCGTGCTCAAGGGCGTCAATGCACGCTATGTGCTCGGACTGACGGCGACGCCGGTGCGGCGCGACAGCCAGCAACCGGTGATGTTCATGCTGTGCGGACCGATCCGGCATGCGGCGAAATCGCCCGCCGGCGCACCGCAGGTGCTTGAGGTTTTCCCGCAAAGGCTTGCCTCCGCGGTGGACGTCGCGGCCGACGCGCCAATCCAGGAGGTCTTCGCGCGTCTCGCCCAGGATGCGTCGCGCACGCACATGATCGCCACGGCCATCCGTGAGCAATACGTGCAGGGGCGGAACGTGCTGGTGCTCACCGAGCGGACGGACCATCTCGAAAGCCTGCAGCAGGTCCTGGAGGACACGGTGAAGCCGCTGTTTGTGCTGCACGGTCGCCTCGGCAGGAAAGCGCGCGCTACCCAGTTGGCGGCCCTTGACGCGCTGCCCGGCGACACGCCCCGTGTGGTGCTGGCGACTGGCAGGCTCGTAGGCGAAGGCTTCGACCACCCGGCGCTGGACACCCTGGTGCTGGCCATGCCGGTTGCGTGGAGGGGCACGCTGCAGCAGTACGCCGGCCGGCTGCACCGCGAGCATGCGGGCAAGACCGGCGTACGGGTGATCGATTATGTGGATGGCGGCCATCCGGTGCTGCAGCGCATGTGGGAGAAACGCCAGCGCGGCTACTGGGCAATGGGCTATCAGGTCCGCACGCCCGGAGAAGATCTCCAGCTGCAGCTGGCCTGAAATCGGGCAGCGAATCCGTATTCCGTACCGTTTCCGGCCGCCGGAAGCCACTCTTCGGCTCTCACATTCGATAATCCACCTTTATCGCAAGCCAGTCACACCCACATCCAGCCGCTCTTGACCGCGTGCATTGATACGTATATACATGGTACGTAATACAGTACGATATTCGAGCGAGGAAGCAGATGGCCCGCACCGGTCTTACGCGTATCGACGTAAAGCGCGCCCGCGACGCGTTGCTTGCGCAGGGGCAGCACACATCGATCGACGCGATACGTATCGCGCTCGGCAACACGGGCTCGAAAACCACGATCCACCGGTACCTGAAGGAACTGGAGGAAGATGAGGGCGCGTCACTCACACGCGCCGGGTCGCTCTCGGACGCGATCCAGGATCTGGTGGCCCGGCTCGCGGCCCGCCTGCATGAAGAAGCACAAGCCCTCGTCGACCGGCAGGCCGCCGCTGCGGCCGCGCAGCGCCAGCAGGCGCAGTCCGAAATCGCAAGGCTCGGCGCTGAGCTGGCCACGGTGCGGGAGCAACTCTCCGGCGCGACCGCCGCCCTTTGCGCGGAGCAGGAGGCGCACGCCGGGACTCGCGTGGCGCTGCATCAGCGCGACCTGGACGTCGACCGGCTCACCCAGCAGGTAGGCGACCAGACCGAGCGTGTTGCCGAGCAGGAAGGCTTCCGCCTGTCGCTTGAGGCCAAGCTCGTGCATGCGCGTGATGCCCTCGAGCACTTCCGTACGGCCGCGCGCGAGCAGCGCGAACAGGAAGCGCGCCGACATGAGCAGCAGGTCCAGCAGGTGCAGGCTGAGCTACGCCAGGCGAACCAGACGGCCATCGTCCGGCAGAACGAGATCACACAGCTGAACCGGGACAACGCGCGGCTCGTCGCCGAAGCGACGGCCACGACCCGGCTCGCACGCGATCAGCAGGCACATGGCGAGGCGCTGCAGTCCGCCCTCAATCGTGCGCTCACCGATCGGGCGCGCGCCGAGGCGGAGCGCGACGCAGCGCAGGCGGCAGCCGATGCGCGGGCAGCCGAGCTGCTCCAGGTACGCGAGGCTCGCGACTCGCTCCGCGCGGACCTCACGAAGCTGGCCGCGCAGCTCGAAGCACAGCAGCAGCTCCTGGTGGACTACCGGATGCGGCTGGGCGGCGCGGCTGGCTGAAAGCGCCGCATCGCGTGCCGAAAGGACGTCAGAATGGCAACGCGCACGCCTTTCGGCGCTTGCCATGAAGCATTCCGGCTTTCGCGTCGGCTCGGAGTTTCATGGCTCCGGCGGGTTGCGCACCAGCACATTCACCTTCTTCCATGCGCTTCGCTACGGGAATCTGGCATGAGCGAATACCAATACTACGAGTTTGCATGCGTCGACCAGCTGCTTACGGCAACCCAGCAGGCAGAGTTGCGCAGTTTCTCCACGCGGGCCACGATCACCGCCTCGAGCTTCGTCAACGAATATCACTGGGGAAATCTCAAGGGCGACCCGCTCGAATGGGTACAGCAATATTTCGATGCCCACGTCTACTCCTCCAACTGGGGGAGCTGCCGCCTGCTTCTTCGCCTGCCGCACGGGACGATTGACGCGGCGACCATCCGCGATTACGTCAAGGCTGGACGAAAGAGGCGCTCCCGTTTCCAGAAAGCATTCGAGGCCATGGACGTCGATGACTGGTGCCTCCTCGACTGGTCGTTCAACGATGACTCGGGCGAACACGCCCGCTTCTCGGAGGAGATGGATGGTGCGGGGTGGATGACGCGCCTGCTGCCCGTACGCGACGAGCTGCTCGGCGGCGATGCCCGCCCGCTTTATCTTGGATGGCTTGCCCGACTCGGGAATGATGAGCTACACGACAATGAAATCGAACCGCCGGTGCCTGCGGGATTACAGGCGTTGACGCCCGCACAGGTAGCACTGGCCGAGTTTCTGATGCTGGATGCGGATTGGCTCGCCGCCGCCGCCGAGGCCAGCCCGTCATTACTGGCCCCAGAATCCAGCGGGAGCGAAGACAGGCGCTTTGATCCCTGGTTACGTGAGTTGCCGGTTGAGGAAATGCGGGCGAAACTGCGCATGCTGCTACAGGGGCGCAGCCGTGAAGCGGAGCGAACGCTTCGAAACGCTTTTCTCAAATGGGAGAAAGGTAGGAATGCAAAGCAATTGAATTTGCCCAGGCGCCGTCGAATATCCGAAATCGAATCAAGGGTCGCCTCTCATCGTGCCATCCGTGAAAGAAGGGAGGAGGAAGCACGCCAGGCAGCCGAGGCCCGCCGTCGTGAGGAACGCACACGGTACCTCACATCACTTCTCGAACAGGAAGACACGGCGTGGTCAAGCATCGATGCTCAACTGCGACGCACAACGGGCAGCGCCTACGATCAAGCATTCCACAAGTTGCAGGATCTCGCCGAAGCATATGCAAACGCCAGGCGGGATGCCGTATTCCGGCGTCGCCTGGCGCAATTGATGTCGAGTCACGGCAAGCGGGGAGCCTGGCTTGCCCGGCTGCAAAAAGCGGGGTATTTGTGGCAACCCAAGTCTTAGCCTTCTTACTGAATCAAAGGAATTTCCGCAAATCCGGGATGAGCTCCGAGCCCACATGGCACGCCCGGCATATATGCCAATTTTCGGCGATTTGGCCAAGTCATAATAACTTGGACGCCTATGATAGGAAATTGTGCTTACCTTGTTCGCCCCCCTCTTCCGCTTCGGCCAGACGCCGACCGCCAACCGCCTGTACCAGCTGGTGAAGCGCGGCAGCATGGGCACGCCCGCGGCGGTGCTCGGCGAGTTCTGGACGGAGCTGCGCGAGAAGAGCCGCGTGCGCATCGAGCACCCGGACCTGCCCACCGATCTGCGGGATGCGGCGGGGGAACTGGTCGCGATCCTTGTGGACGCGCGCGACGGCCTCGGCGCAGGCGGAGCTCGCGTCATTGCGGGCGGAGGTGGAAGACCATCGGGCCGAGGCAGACCGGCGCGTCGCGGCCGCACGCGACGAACTGGGCCGCACCGAAACGGCGCTCGAGCAGCGCACCGCGGCGCTGCTCGCCGCCCAGGTCGAGGTCCGCGAGCTGGAGAAGGCGCAGGCCGAGGGCCACGCGGCGCGGCGGGCGCTGGAGGCGGAGGTCACGCGCCTGAAAGCCGAGGCGGCGGCGCGCGACCGCGAACTGGAACAAGTGCGGGAGGGGTTTTCGCGGGATCTGGAGAAACTGCGCGAGACCGCCGAACGTACGGAGGAGCGTCTGCGTGCTGCGGAGAAGCGCGCGCTGATCGAGATCGACCGCGAACGGGGCGCCGCTGCGAAGCTGCACAAGGAGCTCGACGAGGCGAACCGGCGCACCGACCGGCGCGACGCGGAGCATCGCCGCGCGGTCGAGACGCTGCAGGCGCAGCTCGGGGATGCCCGCCATCAGGCGGGTGTGCTGCAGGGGCGGCTCGATGCGGTGCAGGCCACGAACGTGACGCTGCAGCAGCAGCTGGCCGCCCGGCGCGGGGCGGACATGCGCGAGGCCCGGCCGGTCCGGCAGGCTCGCGCAAAGGGCGCCGCTGCCGGGACCACCGCGGCACGTCCAGGCGCGACACGCCCCGCACGTCCCGCAGGTGCGGCGCGCGCCGCGTCCGCGCCCGCCAGCCAGACGGCGGTGCGCCGCAAGCGGGGCAGGACCGATGACAGGTAGCCCCCGCCCGCGCAGGCGACCCAACGGCCCGGCCTGCCCGCCGATCGGTGCGCTGATGCGCTACGGCGAGCGGACCGTGCGCGTGATCGCCGAGGCGAGCGGCCAGCGGGTAATCATCGAGTCGGTCGACGAGGACGGCCGCACCTTCCGCAGCGCCGTGAAGTGGGCTAATCTGGCCGCTCTTGACGGGCAGCTTTTCTGACGCGATGACAATGCAGCCGACCATGCAGCAGCTCGATATCTTCGCCGACAGCCACGACGTGATGTTGCGCAATGACGTGCTGGAACAATTGCAGCGTCGCGATGCGGTGCTGGCCCGACCGGCACTGGAACGGTTCGCCAGCGAATATCCGGACGATGGCGCGCTGCCTGCGATGACCGTGCTCGTTGGCGAACTCGAACGCACATCGACCGCACCCTTTGCCGATCACGCGGCACTGGCCGTCGCACGCCGTTACTTTGAAGACGAGGTGATACCCGCCGCCCGACGGGTGCTAACCGTACAGGACGTACAGCGATGGCTCGCGCCGTGCTGGCGGTCGCTCGCTGATCGTGCCGCGCCCCTGGCGTTTCGCGGCACCGAGGCTGAAAATCATGAGAATCACGCCGCGCCGCTGTGGCTGCTGGCGGGCGACGGGGCGGCCGCGATCGATGCGGTTGAGGGCATCGAATCGTGGTGGCGCGTCCCGGCACCGCTCGCATGGATGACCGAGGCGCGCTACCGGACGGGCGGGCTGGATGCCGCGTGGCCGCTGCTCGCGGAACTGGCGTGGCTGGCGCCCGCGCGGTTCGCGGCATTGCTGCCTCGACTGGGCGACGCCTTGCTTGATGTATTGCGCCGGCGCTTCGATGCGGAGTTTCCCGGCACCGGTGCAGTCGACGATTATGCGTGGTTCCCGGCGTGGCTGCTGGTGGTCAAGCCGGCGCTCGCGGGACGCCTCAGCGAGGCGCGCGTGCAGCGTGACCACGCGGCCTCGCGCGCGACGGCCCTGCTGGGGGAGATCCTGCGCCGGGAGCATGAAGGCGACCAGCACGAACTGGTCAGCCTGCGGCAGGAGTTCAGCCACCTCCATGCGGGTCTGTTCGACGTGTACATGACAACGCGGAAAGTGCAGCATCGATGAAGGGCCTGACACGGATGGCGAGCAAGGGGGCATCGCGGTCCATTCGTCGAATCAGTATTGCGGGCCGCGATTCACCGTGGTAGAAGCACCGTCCACAATGAAGACAGGAGGATGCGGTGAAAAGGACCGCTGGGAACAAGCTGGTGGTCGCGGTACGCGTCACCCCCAGATCGAGCAAAGGTTGCGGCTACTGGCGGAAGTAACCGGACGCAGGCAGTCGTTTTTCCTGCAGCAGATCATCGAGAGCGGCATCGCTGCTATTGAAGCTACCTGGCTGCCGCCGGATGTACTCTCGCAGGTCAGGAGCGGCTTGATGCCGCTACGACAAGAGGCGAGCCATGTGATTTCAGACCTCTTTGACGACCATTGAGCGATGGCGCCGACGTGTTCCAGGCTTTTCGCGAGGTCCGCCCTGCTTCCCGGCAACAATGGTCGCTAATCATCAGATGCAAAGTCGACGTCGAATCTCGGTCCGCAGGTCACCCATTCACGGTAAAGGCGTGTTTGCGACCGTGACGATCCTGCGCGGGGAACTGATCTGCGAGTACAAGGGAAAACGGGTCCCATGGGAAGCCGCGATGAGCGGTCCTCCCCGGGATCTGGCGCAACCGGACCACACCTTCCTTTTCGATATCGGAGATGGTTATGTCATCGACGGTGCCATCGGTGGCAACAGCGCACGATGGATTAACCATTCATGCAATCCCAGTTGCGTACCGGAGCTGGAAGGACAGAAAATCTTCATTCGTGCCCGTCGCCAGATTGACGCCGGTGAAGAATTGAGCATCGACTATGCGCTGGTCAGTGATGAAAAGATGTCAAAGGCACTTCGCGAACGGTATGCCTGTCACTGTGGGGCCCGGCGATGTCGAGGTACGATGATCGCTGGAGGAGGGTCACGATAGGCAGGTCGGGATAGCGCCAGCGCCGGAGAATGCTGCGCGCCAGTCGGTCTGACGAAGCGCATCGACGCGATACCGTTTATCCAGCTGAATCTGGGCGAACGCCGGCATCAGCTTGCGCGCGAGCTGTTCCATGGCAAACGGCGGCGAACTGCATCAGCAGTATCGGGAAGGTCGGGTAGACCAGCTGGGCGACCCTCGGGTGGATCCTGAACGTCATCGTGCTCTGGAACACGATTTACATGGACGCCGTGCTCGCGCAACTGCGCGCAGAAGGCTTTGAGGTTCGCGACCGGCCGACCCTCTGGCACGCCGCCCGGTGTTCTCACAGTCGCTGATCGCGTGGGTGTCGAAGTGAGGGCGTGGATCTGCAGTTACGTAACTCGATGGACAGGCCAAGCAGCTGCGCGGTGAATCAAGAGATTGGAGCCATGCGCGAACTCGCATGAGACGCGGCGAAGTCGACAACCGCCTTGCGCCACAGCCTGCCGCGACCAATCACGGCAGGAATGCTGACGCCCGTCGGCGAGACGATTCTGCGCGTGAGAAAGCGGCCGGCAACGATAAAGCGCATGGCATCGAAGATGTCCTGTGCGTGCGAATCCACACCGAGCGGATCGAAAGACGACAGGACGCCCGCGTCGTCAGCGCGGTACAGGTAGCCGTGCAAATCGACCACCTCCATGCCAGCGCGATCGCTCGCGCACCGAATCAGGGCGATTTTCGCAGCGCGGATACGATCGGAGGTCTGACGGGTCGAATGGGGGTCACGCAGGTTTCCAGGCATTTTCTTCGTCTCCAGATTTGCTTTGTCCAGTCGGCGCTGGCGCCGCGCAGCATCGTGCTGTCGCTGGCTGAACACAAATTCAATTAAAACGCGATTGCGCAGGATCGGATCGATCTGTCGACACGTGAGCAGCGATATTTGCGGGCGCCGACGGAAAAGGTAAGGTGGCCGCGACAAAGTTACGGCGGTGCGATGCCAGATGCAGTCTCTACCTCGACCTCCGACTACCAAGGCCGCGGATGATCCTCGATGATTGTTGCCTGGAACTGGGGTTGCGAATTCGGACCACCTTTCAATTTGTCCACTCGCTGGCATGCCAGGCACGCGCTTCCGAACAGCGAGGCGCGATCATACACTCGAACAAGGCTCGGCGCAAGCATTCTTGTATCGGTTCTCTGCACATTGGATGTCCATAAAGATAGTTAACCTAAAGAATACTTATCAACATTCTGTAGTCATCCTGATCGATCACTATCTTCCTTCGATGTGTTTTGAGTCGCGCGACGGTGCACGCTCAAGGCGGGTGCCGGCGTGAACAGAATGCCGCGCGGCTCCACGAACGATAGCGGGTACGGCTCGCCTGGCGTGACAGGCACGGGCGGCGGCGCAGGCACGGGAACGGGCGCGACGCTTAACCGCCCGTCGACGACCCGCACGTACAACGGCACGAGCGGCGACACGATGTTCCAGCCTGGCAACGGCTCGCAAGGTGGCCAGTAACGCCGCGGCTAGCGCGGCGAAAATCGGTTTGACGAACCGATTGGCTTCGACACCGAGTAGAGCGGTTTGGCGGGAAGAATCGGCGCGCGGCTGATTCAGCATTATCCGAGGCATCACGCAGCACGTATCGCGACTACGCCTTCGGCGCATATCTCGCATGGGAAGCGATCACGCGCACATGTCTGTCGGAACATCGTTTTGCCGATGCGAGGCGCTTTGACGACATGGTCGAGTTCCCAGGTTCTGATCGCCCATGATCCGTCCGGAAACATTGCTAAGCCTCACGCTGAATAGCCGACGGGGCTCGTTCGCGTGTCACGCTCAACGTCGCGTTTGCGCGGCACTGGTTGCGTCATCGTTTAACATGAAGTGTATCTTTCAGTAATTATGTAGCATTACTATTTACAGGAATTTGGCTGCACTCGAAGCATCCCGCGCTGAAAGTGATACAAGGATCAAGATTCGCCAGAACAAGGATCTGAGCAACGTTGTCGTATCGCGGCATCAACTGGGTCGACCAGCACTTCAAGCTTACGATGGTCGCGAGCAACCTCACGCGCGTGACACGCTAATGTGAGCGGTACTCACGGGAGCGGCGCAATGAGCCGCCGGGGCGCGGGGCCTTCGCAAACTGCCCGGCGCATCCGGGTTTCAACTCAAAGTACGATCACCCCAACCCACTTGCCAAGCTTCGCCAGAAAATCCGGTCGACAGAAGGATGGTGGCCAGGGAAATCTTCCGTGTGAGGACGGGAGGCCGTACGGAACACGGCGCGTCGTCTTTTCGTCTTTTCCAAAGACAGGTGGGTTGCGCGGCGCCGTATGCATGCGTCAGGGTGCGCGTCCCTGTCCCGCAGGCTCGGGCGGCAACCGACCCGCTGGCATGCGGCCGGGTCGGCCGGGTGCCAATCAGCTTGATGGATGGGCGACGACGCGGCGTGGCGAAGCCTTGGCATCCCAGGCATTGATGGATGTGGACACCGAGTTCCAGAATTGCGTAAGCGCCGGATGAATCGTGTCGCGCCACCTCCTGCCGCTAAAAAGCCCATAGTGGTCGCAATCGGCAATTGTGATCTTCAGCCGCCTGGAGTCGGGAATCGCGCCGCACAACGTGTGAGCGGCGTGAGTTTGCCCGGCGCCGGTGACGTTGTCGCGGCCGCCCTCGATCGTGCAAAGCGCGAGGGAGGAAAGCGCCCGCGGGCGTACGAGACGGGCGCCGATGCGCCATTTGCCACGCGCGAGCCACTGCTCCTGAAAGATCACACGAATCGCGTCAAGAAAGTAGCGTTCACTCATGTCAAGGAGCGCTGCGTAATCGCCGAGGCTGCGCAGACTACGTGCGGTCCCTTCCGCATCGCCGGCGATCCAGTTCGACCAGTAGCTCGCCTCGAGCTGCCATTTGTGATGCGGGAAGACGCCGATCATGGCGGCCTGTTGATAGAAGCCCGGATAAACGCGGCGGCCGGCTCCGGCGTAGGGTGGCGGGACCGTGTCGATCAAGGTGAGACGGAACCAGTCGAAGCTGTGCGACTGCGCAAACCGGGCGAGAGCGGTCGGGTTGATGCGTGTGTCAACAGGGCCGCCCATCAAGGTAAGCGCGGCGGCAGGCGTCGCGCCATCGCCTGCGGCGAGCGCGAGGGCTGCTATCGCGGGCACGGCGGCCTGGCAGACGGCGATCACGTTGATGCGTTCGCGGCCGATCTTGCGCAGGAATCGCTCGACGGCGAGGACGTAGTCCTCGAGGCCAAAATCCCCGTCGTTGAGCGGGACGTCGCGCGCATCGGCCCAGTCGGTCAGATAGACGTCGCCGTCCTCGAGCAGCGTTTCGACCATGTCGCGCAGCATCACCGCGCGGTGACCGGCCAATGGTGCGCAGATCAGGATGCTGGGAGCTGCCCGGCGAGCGGGAGGCAGCGGTGCGCCTGGCTGGAGCGAGAAGCGCCGCAGCTCGCAAAAAGGGATGCGGTCGACGACCTGCTCGACGACCGGCACCTTGTTCCCGTCGATGTTGACCGCCGCAATATCGAACGCAGGCACGGCCGGCGGCGGCTGAAGCAGCTGCGACATCCAGTCATAACCTGGAATCACATGCCAGCCGAGTGCACCGAGATGGCGAACGAGATTTCGCTCGGCGTCGATCCACGCGTACCACATTTACGCACCAGGTTGCTGCTTTGCGTCGCTGGCGTGCAGGCCGATAGTCTGCGCAAACATCGACCGGTCCCCATTCAGGCTCAGCACGCCGCCAGGCAGATGGTGATCGATCCAGCTTGCCGCTCCGGGTTGAGCAGCGCGTTGGGGCTTATGCGTCAAAAACGGCATTTCGGTTATTTCGAACTCCAGTGGGGGTGAGGCATCGCGTCTCCTGGCGCGGCTGCTCGGGCGCGGTCGGGCGTGCCTTCAGCATTCGAGCACGTACGATCCGGGCGCATCGCCCAGCGTGGTCCCTGCACCGACTGGCGGCGGATCGACCTGGCTGCTCGAACGATCGGCGAGCCATTGCTGCCAGCAGGGCCACCAGGAGTCGTGCTGCACCGGTGTGGCGTCGAGCCACTCGGCCGGGCTCATGTAATGTTCGCCCTTGTGCCTGATTCGGAAGCGAAACCGGTGCGCATGGCCAGGCGCCGAAACGATACCTGCATTGTGCCCCCCCGAGGTCAGCACGAAACCGATCTCCGCATCGGTCAACAGGTGGAGCTTGTAGACGGAGCGCCATGGGGAGACGTGATCGCGTTCCGTGCCGACAACAAATATCGGCACGTTTAGTGCGCCAAGGTGCACCGGCTTTCCGTGTATATGATACCTGCCTTCGGCGAAGTCATTGTGCAGATAGAAATGTGTGAGGGTCTCGAGATGCAACCGATACGGCAACCGGGTGGTGTCTGCGCTCCATGCCATCAGGTCAGTAGGCTGTGTGCGCGTGCCGAGCAGGTATTCCCGTACGAGGCGCGACCAGATCAGATCGTGCGAGCGTAACATCTGAAAGACTGCGGCCATCTGTTCGCCGTCCAGATAACCCTGTTCCCACATAAGTGCATCAAGATACGCCAGTCTGCTGGAGTCGACGAACAGACCCAGCTCCCCCGGCTCGCTGAAGTCGGTCTGGGCAGCAAAGAGCGTGATCGTCTTTAGCTCGGGAATCTCCTTCTGGTGCGCCCGCGCATTTGCGGCGGCCCCGAGTGCGAGAAGCGTACCGCCAAGGCAATAACCTGCCCCGTGCACGGGAGCGCTCGTGATGCGGTGGACCTGCCTGAGGGCGTCGAACAGGCCCGTTTCAAGATAGTCACTCAATCCGAGATCCCGTGCCTCGCCATGAGGGTTACGCCAGGAAATCATGAAGACCGTATGTCCGCGCTCGACGAGATAGCGGACCAGGGAGTGATGTGACGAAAGATCCAGAACATAGAATTTGAGGATCCACGAAGGCACGAGCAGTACGGGCTCACGCCACACCGTAGGACTTTGTGGCTGGTACTGGATCAGTTCTATCAGCGGATTGCGATAGACGATCTTGCCGGGCGTGGCCGCAACGTCGCGGCCAAGTTGATGGGGAGCGAACCTGCGATTTGAACTGCCCGGTACACGGGACGTAAGCAGGTCCTCCAGGTCTTCGAGCCAATTGTGCGCTCCTTTGACGAGGTTACTCCCCCCGGTCTCAACCATCACTCGCAGCACCTGGGGATTCAGCCACCAGCAATTGGCCGGCGACAGGACGTCCGTCGATTGCCGAACAGCGAAGTGCATCAACTGTTCGTTGCGCGGGGAAACGCCACGCACGTTGGTGGTCGCCTGTTGCCAGAACGAATCGTATTGAGCGAATGCGTTGCGCAGCAGGTTGAAGGGCCAATGGCCCCACCCAGGGTCGTCGAACCGCGGATCGTCGTTCCCGAGGTGATCGGGCAAAGAGCCGGTCATGAAGGATTCCAGGTACGCAAGCACGTGAGTCGCGAGTTCGTAGTGCTTGGCCGGCGTGCAGGCAAAATGGAGCATCCAGTCGAGCCACGCCAGCACGGGAGTGGCAGGCGACCCGCCACCCGAGACGCGGGCGAATGCCGCATAGACGGCCCGGTCGAGTCGCGTCAATGCGGCATCGAACGATGCCTGGGGCAATTCCCTTTCAGGACCCGCCCCAACGGCCGCCCCGGTCAGGCGTGTCGGCGAGACGGGGGCAGGGGAGGATGTTGTCTCGATGGCTCGCATACGAATGAAAAGAGAGTCACATGTAGCCCATCATTGCCTTGTGGCAGGCGGCGCTTGCCGTCCGCATCGCATTTTGCGTTTGCGGTCTGGGAAACCTAACGGCCTGTTTGTTCGCTGAACCTGACCGACGCGCGCACGTCTGCAAGCGCTCCTTGTAAAAGCCCGATGCGGCTGTGGCGAGCGCTAACCGGGCGAGTTTTTCCTCTGCATCGGCTGTTTCGAGTGCGAAACCGAACAGGACACCCACATTGGCCATTTCAACGCGTTGCTTGCTGGTCGAATCATGATAAGCCCTGAAAAAGGGATACGCTAAGTGCCGGTACCGCGGACGACTGCCGATAGCGGAAGTGTGCCGCACGGATTGCGAATAACATAGCCGTGGCAACACTCATCCACGATTGACGAACGCCGCCACGGCCTGCCGCCTTCGCGGTAGTGATTTTGTCGTCTGGCACGGGGGTGTCTGCGTGACGACGTACGGCCGATGGCTTTGACATCGCACGGTCCGCGAAAGCGCGACCTCGATTGACGAATCGTGCAAATAGCCGGCAATCCTCATTGGTGCGTTTTCCTTGTGTAGGCCGGTCGGAAAATTCGCTTTCCGCCAGAACGTGAAACGAATAGTCAACGATCTGGAAGGGGACGGGTTGGTTCGATTCGAGGTCAACCCCCACCATCGCCGCGCGCAACCTGTCATTTTGACAGACAAGGGCAGGCAGGCATTTGATGCAGCAATGGGCCTTCAGGCCGCCCGGCATTGTCAAGTTGCGGCGGCTGTCGCGTAAGATGACGCGATGAACAAACCGAAATCGCTTTACCATGGTTACCGCTTCCCGGGCGCTGTGATCGCCTGCGCCGTGCGCTGGTACTTTCGCTTCCAGTTGAGCCTGCGCGACATCGAAGAGTTGCTGTTCGAGCGCGGTGTTGTCGTCAGTTACGAGACGGTCCGGCGCTGGTGCGATAAGTTCGGTGAGGCCTTCGCCCATCGAGCGAAAGCCGTGCGTCGCAAACCCGGCACCACATGGCATCTGGACGAAGTCTTTGTTAGGTTGCTCGGCGAACCTTATCTCTTGTGGCGAGCAGTCGACCAGCACGGCGCTGAACTCGATATCCTGCTGTAAAAGCGTCGCGATAAGGCTGCTGCCAAGCGGTTCTTCAAGCGCGTGCTTGCCTCCTGTGCCGAAGCACCGCGCAAGATCGTGACCGATCAACTGCGCAGCTATCCGGCCGCGAAAGCTGAAATCGCCGAGCTGACGAACGTCAAGCATGTCTTCGTCAAAGCCAGCGCCCGGGTGAACAACCGAGCCGAAAACAGTCATCAGCCCACACGGGAACGCGAGCGTCGGATGCGTGGTTTCCGGGTTCCTCAACGCACCCAGGCATTCCTTTCGAGCTTCGGTCCGATCCGGCAGCACTTCGCGCTCAAGCGACATTTACTGCGCGCCTCGCTCTATCGCAAGCAGCTCGCCGCGCGCTTTGTCGCGTGGCGTCATTTCACAGAGCTTACCCAAGCTACGTCCGCTTTCTGAAAGCGTGGGCTACCTCTCCGTCATTGCGTGGCGAACACCTCAACGTGACAGCGCCCCTGTGGGTCCTGCGGTGCGCGAACTGGGTGGGTCACAACACCAGGAGCTTTGACTTCTACCTGTTTGCGGTACGGTAATACCGGGAACAGGCACGTGCCCGTTCCCGCTAGCCTGGGCTATCGCCGCTGGCCGCCTACGGTCCGCTCGAGCGTCGGGAATTCCGGCGGGAAAAGCTCCAGGAAGGGCACGTACGACATCGGCGGGAAACGGCGAAGCTCCCCGTCACGCAGTCGTAACGCCTCGCGAATGGCCTGCGTGCCGGCCTCTCCGTACTCCCTGTGAACCATGCCGGAGACTGCGTACTGGCGCAGCGAATCACACTCCTTGCGGTCAAGCACACGCAGGAAGTGCGTCCATTTTTCCGGGTCCACGCCCGCGGGTGTTTCATAGAACGTCTTCAGGTTGCCGTCGGCGTCGACCGACATCAGAAACAGTTCTCTGAACCGGTAACCCCTGGGTTCCATCGAGTCTGGATAGCGTGCGCCGTGGTGACGACGGTAATTCAGGATGCTGTACGCGTTATCGACGATGTCTCCGATGGACAGGTCCGTTACCTCCTGAAGTTCGCGCACCAGCGCGCGCGGCGTGTTTGGCATCGCTGCCGGCGATGGTTCGAGCGTCCGTCCAGCGACCTGTAGGCCTTGCGCACAGGAACGCGCAAGCCCGTATTTCAGGTCGCGGGTATCGGCTTGCCGACTCTGGCCGGGAACAGGGCGCGCCAGCCCACGATAAACCGTTCCGTGAATCGCGACCTCGTAGTACGGCACCTCGTCGCCGAGACGCAGCGGCTCCAGACCGCGAATGCCGAGATACATGATGCCGGGATAGCCCGCCATGCGCACCGCGTCCTTCTCCGGAATAAGGCCGGACGGGAGCTCAGTGTCCTTGCGGCGGTCGGGCTCGAGTATGGCCGTATGCGGGGTTGCCTTGCGTTCCGGCGCATCAGTTGCGTCGGGAGGTGTTTCGAGCACAGGGCTCATCTTTCCTTCCCCTTTTCGAAGGCGGCCAAGTCCTCTTACATCATAGTCGTGCGCGTCAGGATGGGCTCGATCCGCTGTGGACGATATCGTTGCGAACCATGAAGGTCTTGAGAAAACCGATATCCTGCAGCTTCTGGGGCGCGAGCTTGAGGCGCGCACGGAAGTCAGACAGGTCTCGCCGGTCGGTAGCGCGCAGAACCGCGCAGCACGGCATTACGTCAGGATTTTCTGGCTGGCTCCTTCACCGCACATGGCACCCGCGCGTTACAGCACCCGGAGCGTCACGTCTGGATGCTTGGTAATTTGTTCAGGCATTGAATCGGCTCCCTTAACCATTGCGTGATATGGGCATGGGCTCATTCATGGGCGGCACCAGACGCTCGCGGAAGCGGAACTTGAATTGAGCGCTTCCGCTTCCGCTTCCGTGTGACGGTGGGCGGGAGTTTTCGTCAGCCAGAATACCCGTCATCAGGCTCGGTTGTGAGGTGTTGCCGGTCCGCATCCGCGTACGCGTCGCGCCTTGAATTCTCCCGGCTGATGGCTAGGCTGAAACCATCGAGCGGCGACAGGACGCTTTTACCGTGACCGTAATCGTGACCGTGACCGTGGGCGTGCGAGCGGGAATCCGTGCATCTCCCGCGGCGACACGCACCGAACCACCCGGCTGCAACGGGTCCAGCTTCGAGTCGATAACAACGTGCGCGGGGGAAGTCGTATGCAGACTGCGAGCGTGTCCGACCTGGCGGCGGCGTTGCAACGCCATGTGAACGTCCTTGCTGGAGACATTGGCGAGCGCAACGTGTTGCACCCCACTGCGCTGCACGCGGCTGCCGACTATATCGAACGGCATTGGGCGATACGTGGCTGCGCGGTGACGCGCCAGAACTATCTGGTACGAGGCGTCCAGTGCGCGAACATCGAGGCGGCGCTGCCGGGCAGCGTTGAGTCTGGCGAAATCATCGTACTGGGTGCGCATTACGACACGGTGCCCGGCAGTCCGGGGGCCGACGACAATGCCAGCGGCGTCGCCGCGCTGCTCGAGACGATGTTCCTGCTTCAGGCGTTTACGCCCCTGTACACGATGCGCTGCGTCGCGTTCGTGAATGAGGAAGCGCCGTTTTTCTTCCGAGGCGACATGGGAAGCCTGCGGTATGCGAGGGCCGCACGTCTGCGCGGGGATCGCATTCGCCTGATGCTGTCGCTCGAGATGCTGGGCTACTACCGGGACGAGCCGGGCACCCAGGCGTATCCGCCGCTGCTGCGTTACTTCTATCCGTCACGCGGCAATTTCATCGGCTTCGTTTCCAACCTTCGCTCGGCGCAGCGACTGAGATGGCTAACTGATGCGTTTCAGGCCTCGTCGGATTTTCCGCTGCAAAGCGCGGCGTTGCCGTGGTGGGTGCCGGGCGTCGCGTTGAGCGATCACTCGTCTTTTTGGCGCGAAGGCTATCCGGCTGTGATGGTCACGGACACCGCGTACCTGCGCAACCCACACTACCATACGGCGCACGATGTCCCCGCGACGCTCGACTATGGCCGCATGGCTGCCGTGACGCTCGGCCTCGCAGCGAGCGTCGCGTCGCTCGCGCCGACGTCCCCAAAACCCGGGATGCGGTGAGCACACTCCTGCTCGTGAGCACGCGGGCCCGTTCGGAACCACGTCGAATCAAACCGGATCATGCTGGATCAAGGATAGACAGCCGCCGCGGCAAAGATAGAGCAAGACAGCTATCACGACCACTGCGGTCAAGCCAAGATGAAGTGCCAGGACCATCGCCAGAACTGCAGCCACCACGGAAGTGCACGCATTGACGCCCCACGCCCATGGCACGAGCGTTTCGGCGCCGGCAGCAATGCGGCTGAGCCCCAGCGGAAAGGGCATCCCCATTGCAAACGCGAGCGGTGCGACGAGCAGCACGGCGATACCGATCCTGGCCGGATCGGATAGCGGGATCAGCAACGGGAACAGAGCGGGGAGCACGAACAGGTAGAAAAACGAGATGGCGGAGATCGCAACGATGGCCGTCGCCGCGGCCGACCAGCGATTCGTGTTCCTGCGCGGCCGCGGCCCTGCAGGCGCTGCGCGTACCGGCTTCCAAGTCCCGTGAACGAAAGGAACGCGCATAGCGCGACGGCGACAGCGTAGAGCGGGTGACTCAGGAGCAGGACGAACTTCTGGATGAACGCGATTTCGATGAGCATGAAGGCGAAGCCGATCGGGACGAAATAGATCGCGACTCTACGTCCGGATATCGCCGCCACCGAAGGAAATCGCGTTACTGCGGGAAGTAGCCTTCAAGAGGGGCGAATCATGAGCCGTGCGTTTGCGGCGCGTTATCACCCAGAGAGGAAAGAGGATCAATGTCAGGGCCATCAACGTGGCCTGAAGCAGCGTCGCGATCAGTACCGGATAGCCCCACTCCAGCAAGGGCAGGCCGCCTCGCCCCTTCAACGCGAGAAACTCAGGCAGTGACCGCCATTTGAAAAAGTGAAACAAGTAGGGCTTGTCGTCCGTGGCGGGACGGACGCCCGAAGCGCCCAGTAACCGTAGTGCATCCAGCGGACGGAGCACGAATAGCACGCCAATGATTGCGACTCTGCCCAAGCCCGCTCCGCCGATATCGAAACTGTAAATGCGAGGAATCTGATCGTTGAACCGCGTGAATGTGAGACAGACGCTGGTCGCGGCGCAAAAGAAAGGAACGAAGAGCAGCAGATAGATCAGGAGCAGGCGCAAAGGTTCGCGCGGATCCCACAGAATCTCCAGCGGGTTGAACGCGACACGCTGAGCGACAGAGAACGAGGCAACCGCAAAAACGCCGAACAGAATCGCGCCGCCAACGAACACGGCTTCGAACCGGGGCGCGAGCCAGCGCTGCGCCAGCGTGACCATCGCACCGGCTGCTCCGTAACCCAGCAGCGCGACGCTGATCATCATGTACGCGAAGTGATGCCATTGAATGATCGAAAAGAGCCGCATCAACAGAATCTCGTAGCCAAGCGTTGCGGCCGAAAGCAGGGATAGGGCGAACAACGGCACGGCGGGCATGATTGCGTGTACCTGAAGGGGATGCGGGACGGGGCGCGCTCAGCCCATGCTGATGCGGGTTCGCGCTGTCCCGTTGCGTCGCCTGATTCCCGCGCAGAATCAGTGCCCGGCGAGTGGCACGAAGCTGACGGGCAGAATCTGCCGGGTGGAGACGGTCCCGTCGTTCGCCTTCGTGATCAGCAGCAGATACTGCGTCAGAAACTGCGCGCCTACCGGAATGACAATCCTGCCGCCCGGCTTCAACTGCCGCACGAGGGGAGGAGGGACATGGCTCGCGGCGGCGGTGACGATGATGGCGTCGTAGGGCGCGTGGACTTCCCACCCGTAATAGCCGTCTCCCACTGTGGTTTCCACCTTCTTGTATGCGAGCCGCTGCAAGCGCTCCTGTGCCGCCTTGCCCAAAGGCTCGATGATTTCGATCGTATAAACCGCTCGCGCGAGTGCCGAGAGGATCGCCGCCTGGTACCCTGAGCCCGTGCCGACCTCCAGCACGACGTCAGTGGGCTTGATCATCATCAGGTCGGTCATCAACGCGACAATGTATGGCTGCGAAATGGTCTGGCCGTAGCCGATGGGAAGCGGCCGGTTCTCGTAGGCGTTGCGCTCCTCGCCAGGCGGAACGAACTGGTGGCGAGGCACCTGGTCCATTGCGGCGAACACGCGCGGATCGATGGCGGGTCTGCCGGTTGCGGCGAAGGTTTCGGTCGTGAGCTCCCCGATGTCCTTGATCATTTTCGTGCGAAGGGGCGCAAAATCGTCGGCCGCGTGGAAGACATCCACACCAATGCGATTGCTGGAATCAGGGTGCGCAGCCAGCGCAGCATGATGGGTTTCACCGTGCGGCTCCCTGTTGCCGGACCTGCTTCAATTCTACGCCCGCGCATGCGAGGTCGGGCAGGGCCCGTCCGACCACCTGCCGCGTGTCAGGCGCAGCCCCCGAGCCCGTCGCGCCGTATCGCTGCCGCAGAGCGTCCGGGGCGGCGCGGCCGCTCTTGCTTTGCGGCACGTGCCGAGCAAATAGGAAACCGAATGACCGAAGAGCCGTTGAGTGCGGTCTTTGCTCTCTTGCAACCGCGCACGTCAGTTCCTGGTCGGCTACGGCCGATCGCGTCAGGCGAAATGCTACAACATTGGCGCGGACGTCGGCCTGTCGCACGAACCTTGTCAAACCGCCCTTGCACACTTGGCGGACTACACGTGGCACGCGGTTTTTGATGTGCCCCGTCGCAATAACTGCGACTCCCTTCGGCATCTTCCTGCGGCGGTGCGTCGACCTGGGCGCACGCTGTTGATGAAACACCCGGGGCGCCGGTATTCGTTTCTAAAAATCCGGGGGTGCGCCATGGGAATTGACTGGTCGCAAATCAAGATTTGGTCGCGAATCGGGTCCCGGCTCGGGCTTGGAGACTTCGTCGAGCAACGGCTCGAAGATGCTGTGCGGAAGGAGAGGGAGTTCAGGACATGCAGCGACATCGTCGCCGCGCCCCTATAGACATAGTCTTTTCGCCCTGCCTATGCGGGTCCGAAGAGATGGTCCGACGTGAAAAGCCTACGTCTATGGGGACAATCGGACCAACGTCGAGTCGCGGGCGGGCGCGCACCGGGACTTTTTCACTTTACGAACCGCGAATCGGGTGCCTTCGCGAAAGGACTACGTTTATGGTTCCGCTGCCCATCGTTTTGGCTCCGCAGCCTTGCGAAAGGGCAACGGATCTGGGAGTGCGTCAGGGCAGCCAGTCCAGCTTCGTACACCTTCTCACCCTAGCCAACGTGTCGGTGCTGCATGAAGACGTGCACGCGGCCGGATTGGCGTCGTTCTGGCAGGAGGTCATGCATTGAATTACATCCTGTTCGCCGCGTTGCAAGTCCTGCTTCCCCTGCTCTGCGGCTGCTAGCAATGCGGTTGCGTCGAGGTCTGCCATCCTCGGCTGGAGATAGCGCTTCAGGTGGTCGGCCCTGTCCTGTGCGTCTGCAGCCATGTTTTTGATCGTCTGTTCTAGCTGCGGAGGCAATGGCCGGCCGGGGCTGGACAGTGCATTCTGGTAGACGGCCACCTGTTGATTGACGATCGGTATGCAGTATGCCGCTCGAAGGTCTATATCGGACGGAGGCTGCTTCGCGAAGGCTCGAATAGGCAGATACGCACATGCGACCAGGAACGCCACTGCTGTTGCCTCTTTCATGCTGCCCCCGAAGGCGGCGAGTAACGCGGGCCGGCTGGCAAGAAAAAGAGGGCGCACAAGGCGCCCCGAAAAACACAAGGTAATGCGCAGTCTTTGGAGGAGATGCGCACAATCGATTCTATCGCATGCGGTTACTTCTTGGCCTGCGCACCTTCGCAGAGCACCGTCGCGACCATCATAGCCTGCGAGCCGGGTGGCACCGTCCTGTGGCCACGCTTATCGCTATGGCCAATGGGCTTGTCGTTCGCGTCATACATGGTGATTGCCAGCTTCAACTTTAACCACCCGAGCCATGGGATTGTTTTCGTCCGTGATCCGATTTCCCAGGATAACGCCGCGGCCCTAAAGCTGGAGCCAATGCTGCTCTATGCCGTCTGCGCCGACCGGGCACCGGTCTGCTGGCTAACCATCATTTGCAGAAGTGATCTGACGAACCGGTCTTACGCGCCACCAACGTAGGGCGTTCTTGCAATTCGACTGGTACGGATGACTGCCGAAGGGTTTGCTGCCCCTTTCTAACGCGGGCGCGGACGAGTAGGCGCGTATCGAAAGCGAACTGCGGCATCACGCAGGAATGGCTGCGCGTGCATGCCGAACCGGATCACCTTGTCAAACTCACTCCCGAAATTCTGTGATATCCGGTAACCCGAGACGCTCTCAAAGGAGGTCACGATGGAACTTCACATGCACTCCCATCATTTCGCGCGCCGTACGCCTGACTGGCGTGCAGCAATCATCGGCGGCTGTGTGGCAGGTGTGGTCTTTCTGGTGCTCGAGCTCCTCGCCATGTGGGTTATGGGGCAGAGCCCATGGGGACCACCGCGTATGATCGCGGCAATCGCCTTGGGGCAGGGTATCCTGGCGCAACCGGCCGCGTTTGACCTGGGCATTGTGATGGTGGCCCTGATTGTCCACTTCGCGCTGTCGATCATTTTCGGGGTATCCGTCCTTTTCGTGCTAAATCTGGCGGTTTGTTTTGATTTTTCTTTTACAAACAAACACTTGCAAATCTTCGATTCTGCGGGACCGCATCCTTTTGATGCAAAATCTGGCGCTTTCATCCGCCCGCGCGCTTGGCCGGCGAGCGCATGACTGTGGGCGGCCGACGAAACCGCGCCACGCGCCTCAATCCTGCAATCTGTGTGCATGCAGAACCGATTCACGATCGAGCGATGCGCCGCCATGGCGCAGCATCCAGAAGCATCTCTCGATAGCGATCGATCGGAAAGCTCAGCGTTCCACGGAAATTCACATGGGTAAAGTGCGCTGGCCCCATCCGCCGCAACCAGTCGTCGTCCACCCCTTGACCCTTGCTTCGCCAACGATCAAGGGTCGCCTGGATGCGCTGTGTATTCCACGCAATGACCAGGTTTGTCAGCAGCGTCAAGGAGCCAGAAATCGCGATCATTTCGTCGCGGCGCCGTCCGCGCTCTGGCGCGATCTTGCCGGTATAGATTGCGCGCTGCAACTGATGAACCGATTCACCGCGGTTGAGCAGCGTATGCATTTCTCGCCGGAACTCAATGTTGCTGAAGTAGTCGCACAGGAAAAGCGTGCGCAGTAACTTGCCGAGGTGGTCTGCAGCCCGGTACACCGGGTCGCCCTGCGCCGCGCTGCCGAACCGTTGCAACGCGACCATTGCGCTCACGCGTCCCGCATGAATTGATGCAACGAGGCGCAGCAGTTCCTTCCAGCCTTCACGAATTGCCTTGATGGAGATCTCGTAGGCGACGACCGCTGCCAGCCCGTCGGGCGCAGCCACGGCTCTCGGCAGATGCAGTTTGCGTTCCGAGAGGTTGCGCAGACGTGGGCAGAGATCAAAACCGAGCAGCTTCGACACCGCCATCCCTACGTTCGTGTATCCATGCGTGTCTACTGAGAGACGCAGCAGTCCACCGTCGTCACGGTTCTCGTTGTGACGGATTACGCCCTCGATCGCCACGCCAGCCTGGCGTTCGTCCAGCACGATGGGCTGGTTATAGACAATGCCGTGCTGATCCAGCACGTGCGTGTACATGCCCACCGCATGGGTGCGACGCCGTGGATCGACCCGCGCATAAAACAGGTGCGGTGACGTATCCAGACTCATGGAGTCGCTCGATGCCTGCCGTCCGTTACCCCAGAGTTCCGTAATCGGATGCGTGCGCTGGAATTCAACCACGCGGTCATTTGCACGCGGCAGCCGACCGGGCATTTCAAGGAAGCGCATTGCCGTTGAAATGTTCGCGGGGTCCAGTTGCGGGATCATGGCCGCGACGCTCCTCGCGTCCAGTTCCGTGCCGTGGGCGATCAACGCGGCGTACAGCGAGACGAGTTCGTTCGTATCGCGCGCCTTGCGTGACCGGAGCACTTCACTGAAGCCAGTGTGGGCGTCCATCTCCATAATCATGTCGGCGAACTGCGCGTTGCCGATCTCCCTGAATATCAGGTCCCGCGTGTGTTTCGGTATGCCATCGGTCGGCAACGCTTCGATCGTCGACAGGTGCACCGCGCCGTCCGTGCCGATCGTCACGCGGCCTGCCTCGCGCGCTTCCTCAAGCGCGGCCAGGCCGGCCTTGAGATGTTCCGTCAACCTTTCCAGGAATGGCTCCGCGGTTGCAGGCAATCCGAGCGATGCCAGGTAGCGGTCGCGTTCGCTTTCCCATTGAGCGGGTGGAATCAGCAACTGGTCACGCTCCCGGAACGACAGGCTGTGGTCAATCCAGACCGAGCCACGGCGAAGTCCCTTGCGCAGACCGGTGATTGCCGAGGCTTCCAGTGCCCGCAACGCGCGCGCCCGATCGTCACCTTGGACGAGATCGCGCCAGGCCGCGCTGACCGGCACGTCGCAGTCGACCGGCAATTCGGTCGCGCCCCTGTCATGCAGTGTGCCGACAAGTTCGAACTGCCGCAGGCTTGGTTCCGCGTCGCGTCCCACGAAGCCGAGCTCACGTAACGGCCCCAGCGGATTGCGGATGCGGTGGTGATCGTCGGTGAGCGTTTCACGTACGCTGGCTGCGTGACTTATCGGTGGCCTGTCTACGAGGTCCTCAAGCAGCTTTCCAATATCGTCGAGGCGTTCTTGCGCGGTGCGCTCGCTATCGTGAACCAGCTCCTTTATCGCGACCAGTTGCTGCCGGTATTCGATAGCAGAGCGTGCCTGTCGAACCGTCGTTCGATCGTAAGCCTGCCGGACGAGGTCGGATACGCGGCGCCCTGTTTGGTAGAGTAGCGCGTCAGTCAGCTCGAGCAGCGTGACGCGCAGGAAGAAGATCAGCTCGATGGTACGGGTCGATGCCTTGAGTTCGCGGACCTTCGCAGGACGGCGAGCCTGGACGCGCTGCGCGTATGCACGCTGCTTTTCGATTGGCACGGCGTCGAGTAGCCAAGTATGCGCGCCGAGTTCCTTGAGGAACCGAACCTTTGCGAGAGTTTCGGTGAGCGTCGTGGGGCTGTGTCGCGCCGGTGGCGTCTTGAGCCATTCGAGAACTCTCATGCCGGACGTCCCGTGCTGGGCAGAGAGAACAGCATCGGCGTGCATCAACTGCGTTTCCGTGACCGTTGCCTCGATAAGTGCGAGCAGACCACGTTCAACGTCCGACCAGATCGAACGGCCGAGATCGCGCAGCTTCCGTTCGGCGGGTATCAGAATGCGACGCTCATACAGCCAGCAAAGGGCGTGCTGGAGCAGTTCGTCAAGCGTGAGCGATTCGGTGGCGTCCTGTCGCATCCACGTTTCCAATTCCGCCCAGTGCTTCGGTCCGATCGACGTGATGCCGAGATATTCGCAGGTCCAGTGCTGATGCTCGTACAGTGTCTTATAGCGCTGATAGAGCGTCCGGAGGGAGGCGATCGTCGGGGTGGGCAGGTTGAGCCGCTCGCCGACATAGCGCAACAACTGGCGCGGCAGAGTGCCGACATGATCGAGAGTGTGGCCACTGGCACGCAGAAAGACCAACTGGATCGCGACGCCGGCACGGTGATCGCGCCGGAAACGCTCGTTGACTGCGGCAACGTCGCTATCAGTCAACGCGAAGTAGCGCTCCACGTCAAATTCCGAAAGTCGGGCGGGCAGGCGATCCTGTCCCACATAGCGAAATTCCAAGCCTGGCATCTTCGCCTCCCGACAAGGTCGCGCGATCCGTGATCGCGGGCAGGTATGTTATCGCAGATACTTTTGCGATCTCCTGAAGAGCCAGAGCCGACGACAGCCTTATAAATAAAGGCTCTGCGGAGAAACCGCCAGATTTAGCACGAAAAGGACGGATACCCCTTATCGTGCGCGACGAATAGAAGCGGACCAATTGATATTGTCGGTTTCGCCCAAAAGAAAGAAAAGGCTTCGGTGTATTTCATAGAAGGCGCAGTAACAAAGACACAATGTCAAGCAAGGTCATGGGAGTCGTTCCTCGTTCATGCAAACGATGTAAATGGAGATTAATACGTCGCGGTTCGCGCGTTCCTTTGTGTCGATTGAGCTAAACCACAGAGGCAAGAGCGAGAGGGGTTGCTGCGAGAAGAGATTTAAGAGTTTTCATGGCGAGTGCTTCACTTACAAAAATCAATACAAATTTCGATTGACCGAGAAGCTCGCTGAGTTTTGGTACGTTTTATTGCCAGTCTTTCGGAACGTTTTCAGTATAAAAACGTTACGGAGGGCGACTTGCGGTGAGTTGTCACAGAGCGAATGCTTACTCTAGCAGGAGCGTCCCGGATTGCGCCCGCGCGGTGGGTTTGCGCGTTGCACCCTTGTCTACCGCCCAAAATTTGTGATGTGATTAGCGGCTCCGCTCGACGGTCGAAGCTTTGGCTGCTGAAGAGCGTGCTAAACGCTCTTTGACATGGACAGGAGCTCAGACATGAAAGTGAAGAATCTGGTGTGCATGACTGTCGCCGCATTGACGACAACTGTGGCGCTTGCGCAGCCTCAAACCTCCCTAGACGTCACAAAAGGACCGGAGAAAACCACGGCGGCGGGAACGACCACAGTCACCGCCACGATCGTTGCGATTGAGCCGGCAACCCGTACCGTCACGCTGAAGGACGGCGCAGGCAAGGTGATCAGGCTTGAAGTGGGCGACGAGACGCGCAACTTTGACCAGCTCAAGGTTGGCGACGTTGTCACGACCGTTTATACAAAGGCGATCTCGGTGAGTCTTGCCAAAAAGGGCGGCCCCCGTTCGGGCACGCAACGCCTGATCCAGGAGCGCGCGGCTTCCGGGGAAAAGCCCGGCGGCACAGTTGGCCGCGAGGTGACGGTGATGGCCGATGTCGTTTCGGTGAGCCCGAAGCTGAAAACCATCACGGTCAAAGGCCCTCAAGGCAGTGACGTGGACCTGATCGTCGAAAATCCGGAACAGCTGAAGAATATCCGCAAGGGCGACCACGTCGAGGTGGTGTACACGGAGTCGGTCGCAATCTCTGTCACGCCAGCCAGCACAAAATAGGACGGAGCGGGCCCACCGGAAGGGTGGGCCCGCGAAGGCGACGGTTTTTCTTGCGTTGCGTTCGCCGCCGCTTACTGGCGTGAGGAATAGTAGCGCAGGCCGGGCTCGGCCGTACTCACGCGCGTACCGGCGCTTCCCTTCGTAATCGGGATGCCAACAAGGTACGCGCGAATTTCTATCATACGAGCGCCGAACGCAGGGCGCGCCTTGTCGTCGCCGATTACGCAGGACGCGATCGCGCACCGGCGCGTACGTGTGCTGAGCGGCCGGCACGTCCCCACCCATACGACCACTCGAGCCCGTCAGCGATTGTGTCCGCTCCAGCATCCGTTTGCCTCAGCTTCTGCGGGCGGGATATAGCCGAGCGGTTCCATCAGCCGATGATGGTCACAAAGCGCTTGCTGACCACCTGATTGACCGCTGACTCGACGAAGCTCGAGGTGATCGGCTCGCCACCGTAATTCACGGCCTGTACAAGGCAGAACTGATTCATCGCCGTGCGCCGTGGAAAACGCGTGAGTCTGTCGAGCTGGCGACGCTGGAATGGTGGTTCAACCACTACCGGCAACTCAGCAATACAGCTGCTGCGCCGGTATCGACTTACTAAACCAACCAGCCTCCACGATTCCCGGGGCGGTTCATGATGGGCTTTTCTCGCTCGGCGTGAATGGCTTCCAGCGCAGCCATATTGGCGATCGTCACCGTCTCGGGTTCGTCACTCTGGGCGATCGATTTTTCGAAATGCCGCGCGCGCCGCAGTCTTATCCCGCTGGGCTCGCAACAGAAAGTCGATGGTGTTGCCGGCCTTGTCGTGTCGACGGCGCGATACAGTATTTCCATTGGCCATTGATCTTGACGTAGGTCTCGTCAACGCGCCAGCTCTTGCCGACGGGGCGTTTATAGTGGCGAAACGCCTTTTCCAGCACAGGCAGCAGTTTGAGAGCCCACGATGTACGGTTGAATGATCGTCTGAGATGCCTCGCTCCGCCATCATTCATCATCAAGCTTTCATCCGACCGCCTTATTGCAACAGAACCAAACGGCGAACCCGCGACGGTGACAATCGATAAAAGCGGTGCGAACCTGGCCGCGCTGGATGCTCTCGACGCGGAGCGGGAAACACCGATCAAGATTCACCAGAACAAGTATCTGAACAATGTTGTCGAGCAAGATCATCGGGCGATCAAGCGACGCACGCGGCCTATGCTCGGCTTCAAGAATTTTCGTTGCGCCCGGATCCTGTTGAGCGGCATCGAGTCTCATGCACATGATCGCCACGGGCTTTCAACGCGGAGCCGGAGGTGGCTCCTGCGTGGCTAACTGAGGCGCACGCTCGCGCGAGGGAGCGCGAACTCATTGGTGAGCGCGATCAGTGACCGTCGGGTTCGGCGCCATGTTCGTCGACCGCACACCACAATAGATACGGTTCGCCGCGCGGCGTGACGAACATTTCATCTAGATGCCAAGTGCTGCCGGGCTTCCGCCCGACGCACCGCCTTGCGCATTGGGCGAATCCAGCACCGAACCTGGCGTAACCAGCAACGGATCGTTTCGTAGGTGACCACGACCCCACGCTCAAGCAGCTACACGTCGATGTCGCGCAGGCTCAAGCAGAACCGGAATGCCGCCGAATCGCGCAGCAAATGCCGACAGCGGGGAAGCGGTGGCCGTGAGATAAAGCGATTTCGTATTCTTCACCGCTCCGTTCTACCGCCGGTCCATACCAGCCTGACAGAGCCGCAGAAACTGCTATGAATGGCCAGGTGGTGGCTGGGTCGGCACGTACACGACGCCGCCGCTTCCGTACCCCTCTGTAAACCATGTCGCCCCGCACTTGTAATAAGAGGCGCCGCTGACCAGGATCGGGGCCACGTTGCAGGGCGGCGGGGCTGGCGGCGGTGGCGGTGCAGGCATGGGTGCCGCTGTACTCACGGGAGGCGGAGTAGCAGCCGCATTTGCTGCGACTGCTGCCGTGCCGGCAATCATCGCGCCAGCGACAAATGCAGCGCCAGCATCATTGTTGTCCCAACTGGAACTGCCGCAATTGGAGCAGTTACTGACCGCCGATTGTCGTTGTGACTGATTCTGGCTAGCGGCGGCTTGTCGCTGTGCCTGGTTTTGGCTTGCGGCCGCTTGTCGCTGTGCCTGATTGGCGCTGGATGTCTGTTGCGCCTGATTCACTGCAGACTGCCGCTGCGCCTGATTTTCGCCGGCCGCTTGCCTGCGCTGACCGCTGGCAGCCTGCCCGCCGCCCGCGCTATATGCGGAGGCACCCGCTCCGCCTCCACGCCCCGACGAGAACGATCCGCCAGCCGCAGCTCCTCCCCGTGAGAAGCCCCCCTCACCGCCGCTGCCGCGCTCACCGCCAGCCCGGCCACGACCCTCACGACCCGCCGCGCTGGCGTCGAGCATGCCCCCCGCAAGGACGAGGCTAGCCAGCAACACTGTACCAACGCTACTCCATGGAAGGGTTTTCATTTCGTGGCTCCTTTGGCAGACGACGACCTGCGTGCCTTGGAGGGCAGCGTGGGAATCTCAGCGGCGAACGCGATCTTATTTGCACCGTCGGGTATTCTCACTACAAACGTGTCTTCGACAAGCTTCGGCGCAAAGTTCCAGTTCGACAACTGCCCCCAGAACTGCGGCTGACCTGGAGAATCCTTATAAGTCAGGACAACGCGCACCGGGTAGGGCTCGTTGCCGTCCGCGATCCAGACCTGGAAATCCACCGTATCGGTGCGAGCGGCAATGTGATGCGCGGGAATGCCCTGAATGTTTGTCTTTTCCACATAATCGACCCGCCACACCCGCTGTTGCAATTCTGCAGGCAGCCGGCTTGTCAGCAGCATTGCCAAGGGAAAGCGCAGATGGAGATCGCGGACAAAATGGACGAGCGTGTCGTCCACGTTACCTTGCTGCTTTTCAGTCGCATAGACCTTGTTAGCAAAATCGACCACGGCGATGTCCTTGCCGTCGAAAACGGCAACGGTCTTGGTGCCGTCACTGCGTTCGCTTTCAGCACGCAGTCGGTCGGGCCGGCTTACCGTGATATTTCTCAGTTCACCGAATTCAATTTTCTGTCCGGAGGCTTGAACGGCGTCATAGCCACTGCGTAGATCGACGCTGAACGCGTTTGCGTTGCCAAGGAACTCTGCCATCCTCATCAGGATCGCGTGGGCTTGCGCCTGAGACTCAGTCTCCTTCACCGCTGCGGTTTGCTTCTGCTGTGGTGTCGAATACTGTTGCGAATAAGCCAGCTGGCCGCTCATAAAGAAGAGCGCAGAGACGAGGAAAGCAGACTCGAAGCGCTGCAGCATGTGACGTTTTGTGCTCATGAGCTATCCCTTTCTGCCGTTGGGCCTCACCGCTAACGCGAGCCCGTGAAGGAGACCCCCGCCTTGAGAATTCAATATAGTACAGTTCTCCACCGACCGAAGTCTCTCACGCACCGATAACGCGTATCCCCTGAAATAGGGGTGATCACCAACGCCCACAGCGCATTGGGAGCGAACGAGAACGAGACATTTTTGCGCTCGTCTCCTCAGCTTCTCCGCTTATTTCGTGATCAAAACCCACGTCGAAAGGATAACCCGCCGAAACGGGACCGCAATCCGGCACACGCCGCACGACAATAAGACTGGCAGCACGCAACGCCGACAACCTCTTGCGCCCACCGCAGTAGGAATGGCTCTCCAATATTCCGTTGCTTTCGTGGCGTTCGAAGGTCCGCGACTTTCTAACCTGATTGTTGATCTGGCATAACCCAGCCTGGTCACCCGGCGCGCCATGCCCGGTCAATCATTCCGCATGTCTACCAGCAATCCTCAAAGGAGACCGCCAATGATCCATTTCTGATCGAAGGAGGGCGGGCTCTGAATCTCGCTCGTCAGCACATTGAAGAACGAAGCACGACAGCGGACCTCACGCGAAAACTCGCCGATGAACCGGGAGTGCCGGACTACTGCGCAAATCCCTTTTACAGAACGCTAAGCGCGTCAAATTCGACTGGCCCGTTATCCGCACTTTCAGGCACGCAGATTCAGCAAGGGCTCTTTCGTGCCTTGTCCAGGCACCGAATGGCAAGTAAATGGGCGGAGTAGCGCGAGTGTCGCAACTTTCCCTCCCTCATCGAGGAGGCCTTCGGGCGCCCATTCACTTTTACGTACCGTGTAGGCACCGAGACGCACAGGTGTGCCGAAGTACTCTGCCCTGAGGATCGTGTGCGGTCTTGTCCTCTTTGATCTCGATGGGTTCAAGGACATTAACAATGCCTTAGCAGGTTGCTGAAGTACTGGCGGCTTACGTCATCGCATAAGGCCGCTGATGCGTTGATATTACGTCCCTCACTTGCCCACTGGAGATCATGCGCGGCGCCGACACGTTCACCGAGAGTCTGTTTTCCCTGCGAAAGCTGGACGACTTCGTCCCGCAGTCGCATCCGTTGCGATCGATCCGCGTGATGGCGAACGAAGCGCTGGCGAAGATGGATCGACTGTTTGCCGGGATGTACGAAGCGGACATAAAGGGCGGGCGGCCGAGCATCGCGCCAGAGAAGCTGCTGCGAGCCATGCTGATCCAGATCCTCTACAGCATCCGCTCAGAGCGGCAGTTGATGGAGCAGGTGCAATATAACCTGCTTTTTCGCTGGTTCATCGGGCTGGCAATGGATGACGAGGTGTGGGTGCCCACGGTCTTCACGAAGAATCGCGAGCGATTGATCAAGCACGATGCGGTCATCGAATTTTTCAACGAAGTGGTGGCGATCGCCGAGAAGAAGTGCCTGCTTTCGGGCGAGCACTTCAGCGTGGACGGCACGCTGATCCAGGCGTGGGCGGGGCACAAGAGCTTCGTGCGCAAGGACGGTGACGATCAGGACAGCGACGACGGGGGCGCAGGCAATTTCAAGGGCGAGAAGCGCAGCAACGGGACGCATCAGTCCAGGACCGATCCCGATGCGCGGCTCTACCGCAAAGGCAAGACGGCCAGCGAATTGCGGTACATGGGCCATACGCTGACGGATAACCGGCACGGCCTGGTGGTCAACGCGCGCGTGACACGCGCTGACGGGCATGCCGAGCGTGAAGCGGCCAAGATCATGATCAACGACGCGCGGCAAGCGGTAAAGGATGCGAGCGCAGAGATCACGCTGGGTGCGGACAAGGGTTACGACGCACAGGAATTCATCGAGGCCTGCCACGAGATGAAGGTCACACCGCACGTAGCGCAAAATACCGCGGGGCGACGTTCGGCGGTGGCCGACACGATTGCCTCGAGCGTGGGCTACGCCATTTCTCAGCAAAAGCGCAAGCTGATCGAACAAGGCTTCGGCTGGGCGAAGACCGTAGGGCGGATGCGCCAGGCGATGGTGCGCGGGTTAAAGAAGGTGGATCAGATGTTCGTGTTGAACATGGCCGCCTACAACCTCGTGCGCCTGCGATCATTGGCACAGGTCCGTCCATAGTGACGGTAAACGCAGACATGAGGCCAGGAATGGCCTCAAAACGCTTAAAAGGACGTTGAATTCGCATTGAATTTGCACAATGCGAAAATCTTGCGGCGAGAGCCACGTAATTGGAGCGAGACCGCTTCAGCTCGGGTGTATTTCAGCAACCTGTTAGGGCACAAGTTGGGGGACCTCCTTCTCTGCGAGATGGGCCGTCGACGCAGGAAACTCGCCGGTCCAAAGAACGTTGTCGCGCGGGTGACGGGTGACGAATTAGCAATCCTGTTCGTGGATCCGCGAAAAGGATGAGAAAGCTACGACGTCGCTTCCAACCGCTGATCTTCGCACTGGACCGGTCCTTGGCACCGGTATGGCGACAAGCCGTCCATTGCACCATCAGGTGCCCGTGAAAATTTGAACCCGCTTCAAACTCTTGTCTCAACTGCGGGAAAGGGCCTTAGCGCTGTCGGCCAGCGCGGCGCGCTGCCTCCTGAACAGCTTGAACCGCTACAGCGGTGACCATACCCATCATCAGCACATCGAAGACTCCGAGCAATACCGAATCGATACGGTCAGGAGTTGTGGTGGGCACCACGTCGCCGTAACCGACCGTGAGCGCCGTGATCGCGCAGAAGTAGAGGGTTTGCGCAAACCAGGATGGCGTTCGGCTACCCGATTCGACCGGGCCGCCGACGAAATACATGACAACCGAAAGCAAAAAGAGCGGCACAATCAGAAATGCGAGCAGATCACGCAGGTGCCAAAGGCTCCTGGTAAATTCGTGGACTACATGGCGAGCCGGCGACGCCTCTTCGGAATTCTTCGCCATCTCAGGCGGTGCGTTTTCACTCTGATCTTACTTCTGACATGAGATCAATCGTTGCTGAGCCTTGGCCGGCGAGTTCGATCGCGTTGTCGATGAATGCGCGGACTCTCTGGTTCAGGAATCGCCGGCGTGGATAGACAAGCGATACCGTCGTATCGAAATTGCCGATCGTGTGGCAGGGGAGAATGCGCTTTAATCTGCTATTGGCGATTTCATCGGCTACGAGGGGTTCGGGCAGGACCGCGACCCCCATTCCCGCAATTGCGGCAAGTCGCAGGTGGTACGCGCTGTTGACTGTATAGCAAGGGTTGATGCTGACGTCGTGTATGTTGCCATTCGCGTCGACGAACTTCCACACGAGTTGCTGCAGCCTGTCGATGTTCGAGATGCAGGCATGGCTAGCCAGTTCCTCAGGTTCGGCGGGCTCGGTGCTTTCGGCCAGATAGGCGGGCGCTGCACAGGGTATCAGGCGCTGGGCCGGAAAGGAAAGCGGGACGGTTTCCAGTTCTCCGCCGAGGATGGGCCGCCATGAGCCATCAAACAGTGCAACATCGTGTCGGTCATCGAGCAGATGAGAAAGACCCTCGCCGGGTGAAATGTGCACTTTTACTTCCGGGCATCGATGTCGGTACGCGTCGAGCAGACGAATGAGCGTCTGCGGCGGCAGGGCGTCAGTGGCGACGACGCGTAGCGTACCACCGCAAATTCCATCGTTGCGGGAGACCGACCGGTCCAGCTGGTCAAGCTTTTCCAGGAATTCCCGGCTGCCTTGTAGGTAGCGCATGCCCGCCTCGGTAAGCGAAACCTTGCGGGTCGTCCGGCTCAGCAGTTGCGTCTGTACGCGCGATTCAAGCGATGCGATGGCGCGAGAGACCTGTGCCCCCGATACCTGCGACTGGTCAGCAGCACGGCGAAAGCTGCCGCTCTCCGCGGTCCGCACGAAGACGCGCATCAGATTGACCTGATTCATGAGCACTATCCGAAGTTAGCTGTCGTGGCCTCGTACCGGCGGCTGCCCCTCATGCACGGAGTTATAGAAAACGGTAAGCGCTTCGCAAAGGTAACCTTGACCGATATAGGTAGAATCCAGAGCCCGTTGTGCTGGTGGCGTGCGCGTGCGTCTGGAGATCGGCCGTTAACGCATAAGCTGCCGGTGTACGATTCCTTACAGGGGTACATTCCAGACCCGTCATACGTCGCTCGGGGGCAACATGTCCAGGTCTGCTATCTTGCCCGGCATTCTGGCTTTGTCGATCGTGACGGCGGGCGCGAGCGCGGCCATTCACCGTGATGCGTCGGATTTTGCGACGCAGGTGGATCCGGCGATTGCTCCGGTAGTGCCTGAAACGTCCGGCTACGATGCTCTGCTGCGCCAGTACGGCGTTGAACCCGGATCTGAAAAAGCCCGGACCGTCCTCAAATGGGTCGGCAGGATACGGAACGATCCGGTCATCGCGAGAAACCTGCCAGATGGCGCGGACGGCGTGGGTGAGGTCTTTCTTGATCCGGCAAAACGACAGGTCCTGATGTCCGACGGCGTTGCCCGTCTGGATGCGGCCGATCGCCTGCAATACGTGCTGCTGGTTACGCGCCTGATCGACGAACTTGTACCCGTCAACTGTTACGGGCTGTCGGACATGAGCGCGGTGATGAGGCGTGTGCAGCTTCAGGACATGTCGGATGCTGACGTTGACCAGTACCTCGGTCTGCTTTACAAGGTCGTGGCGAGGTACGCATCCGGCGCGCCGATACAGATGCCGACTCGCGAGCAGTCTGCAGCCGCAGAAGCGCAACTGTCGCGAGGTATCGTCGCAGAACTCCAAGGGGACCCGGATAGCCTGGACCGGTACGCATACTATGCGTCGCACGCTTCGGAGGCGACGCCGGCCGACACCTGCTGGATGTCGAGAGTGACGATGCATGCGATCATCGTGATGCCTGACCCGGAGCGCGACTATGTCCTGCTCCCGTCAATCAGGGATCGCGACGATGCGGCAGCGCAGGGCAACCGGTTCCCGGATAAGGCGCAGCCGGCTTCGGCCGGGCCACAGACGCACGCGCCTTGACATGCATAGGCGCGCGGGCCCAGCGGTGGCGAGCTTTCTTCCTGGTTGTCGACGCAACGAGCGATCCGCCGATCCTACGGCTTTATCCGGCGTTGGCAGCTTCTGTTCGCGGAAATCATCGCGCTCCATTCCATATGCGCGGTACCACTCGCGTACCAGCCAGCGCATTGAGGCTGTCCGCCTTGAACTGCCTGATGAAATCACTTTCCTCTGAATGAGTTTGCGTCATCAATATCTGATTTCGCGGGCTGCCTGACGGCCGTGTTGCTTGCTCCGTCGCTTGTCCTGCCAGCATTGTGAACTGCTTTGCTGATTAGCGGCGCGGCAGTCCTGCTTCGTATTCCGGGCACCCTGCCGCGTTTCCTCGCGAACGTCACGCCCGCCACGTCGCTGTTGCGCGTGTTCGGTCGCCTGTGACAAGCCCGAAGCTGTTGCGAGAAACGACGCGGCCATCGGAACGGGAAGTGCACGGTTCCATCCTGTTATGATGCGATCCCCTGAAAAGCATTCAGCAATATCCAGGCAAGACAACACAGTCGGCGATCAAATCTGATAGCCACTCATGTCTTCGACTGTTCGCGCCAACTCGATGGCGTTCGCGAGTACGTTTTAATAACCAGCTCGATATTTTCACGTATGGGATCGTACGAGGACAGTTCCGGATCGACGGCGATATGCTTGCACAAGCACAAGATGTCACCTATAACAGCCGTCAGACCTTTTAGCCGCGCGCTTTCCTGCCGTCCTTGATTGCCGATGATCCGCTTTATGGAGTTCGACACCGTGACCGGGCAGGTGTATGGCGTGAATTGCCTCGTCCTGCCATCCTTATCGCGACACAACCTTGCCGCCTTGTCCCGTCGGCTGCAAATCGGGAATGACATCGGCGAGCGATCGCTTAGCCGCGTCATGCGGACCGGGAAGAATCGGGTGAAAACTCAGCGGCCTGCCATACGATCAGGCCCGGCACATAAAACAGCAGGTCCCGTATGCGGCGAGCGCCGGCGAGTGCGAGACAGGTTTCGGCATCGAAGCCGAGCATGCCCCCGATCAGGACGAAGCCGCCCTCCTGGATGCCCAGTCCCGCGGGCATGAGAAACGCGGCGCTGCTGACGAGTTGGATCAGTGCCTCGATGACAAGTGCCTGAACGAAGCTCACGTCTGCGCCGAGGACACGCAGGGCTAACCAGATTTCAAATGCAAAGCCTGCGAACTGCAGAGGCTGCCAAAGAAACAGATACCGGATCACGATCCACGTTCGGCGCCAGGTCAGTTTGATGGACTGGTCGACCCGCGCAGACCTGCCGATGAGTTCGTAAAGCTTGCCGCTCGCGATCCGGTTGAGCGACTTTGCAGCGCGCTCAAAGGGACGCGCGTGCTGGACCAGGGCGAACAACAGCAGCACTGGCGTCGCGATCGTAATGCCCCAGGCCAGCTCACCGGCCAATCGCGCCGCGTCCGAGGATGTTTGCCCGAGCAGATAGGCGAAGGCAGCAAGGGCAAACAGGAGCTGGCTGATCACGGTTAGCTGGAGATCGACGACGAGGCTGGCCGCCGCCGTCGAAGGGCGCACGTCCAACCGGCAAAGCAGCCGGAACGAAACAATCTCGCCACCAATGCGGGCGACAGGCAGCAGGCCATTCACCGATTCGCGGATCCACACAAGTTTTAGCATCGTTGTAAATCGAGGCCGCTGAGCCGGACGGATAAGCGAGCGCCAGTCCCACGCATTCGGAAGCATCGACAACACATGGGCAAACGCTGCGGCCAGCAAGCCCACCCCGGCGGCCTGTAGCAGGCGGAATATGGTCAGTGGGTGGCTGCGCCAAACCAGCCAGGTTGCGATCGCGAGTCCGCAGAAGGCTGCGAGACGTCCAAAGTGTTTCATGGCGACTTCACCGCTACCTGCGTTTCCGCCGCCGTCCGATCACAATGTTTTTGCATAGTGCTTCATTGGTCGTTCAGTGGCGCAGCTGGCCGTTGCCGTCGACGCGTAATGTGATGCCACGCCAGACCACCCTCGAACTGAAAAAGCCGGCGACGAAAACCAGGAACTGTACGATTTCCCATACCGCGAGCAATGCTACTGCGCCGTATTTTTTTCCAAGGGCATGATCCGTATGCCAGACCAGCATCGCACGGACGAGCGGCGCCGCGTTGGCAAGCACCCAAGCGGCAGCCCGACAAAATCACGCAGAGCAGGGCGACGGGTCTGGCGCTGCTGTCGGGCAGAAGTGGGCCGAATGCGGCCATCCACTGTCCGGGCGTGTTTGGCTGCGGTCAACTGCATTCCGGCCACTCGTTGGCAGGTCTGACCTCCGGGGCAACGCGCCTGTCACACCAACATTGTGACAGCAATCGTATTCCAGTATCGTCCGAGATTGTGTCCATTGATTCACGCGAGCCTTTCGTCCACTGGCGGATGTCGAGATGGACATCGCTCACGGTATCCGCAGTCAGCGTCGTGCCGCACTTTCTGCTCATCATGCCGGTCGTCGCGAGCACCGATCTCGTCGCGATGATACCCGCGCGGCTCGTGGGCGACGCACATGGGTTGCGGAGTTCGGGCTAGCGATTGATTCCGGAACGACCGCGCGCGAAAATCCGACGGTGCTATGGCATTAGCTGAAGTTTGCCCATGCGCCGTTTAAGACGATTGTCTTGATGCTGACATACACTGATGGTCGGCCGATCCAGCAGAACGCCGGCTCTCGCCTGAATCGCTAACGTAAGTGTTCTCTGGTGGACCTTCCGATGAGTGAGCAGACGCTTGATACATTCGACGTCGAACGGCTGATTCCGGACTTCACCGCGCCAGCACTGGCGCAATTCAGTCCCGACCGCAAAACGATCGATGCTGCCGAAGTCAATACGCGGCACTGGGTAAGCCACGTCGCGAGCCCGTTCAAGCCGGGTTCCGATATTCACCTTCGCGAAACATGCCGCATGTTTCGCGAGACTTTCAATCCGTATCGGCCTTCGGTTCTCGATTGGCCTAAGCTGGAGCCGGATGCGCTGGAACGCATCGTCTCGCTGCCGATCTGGGACATCGCCGTGCAGACGGAAGGCAGGGCGCGATTGCGCATGGCGGCCTATGCAGCAACTGTTGAAGAACACGAAATGCGCAGCGCGCTCGCGCTGAATGCCTGGGAAGAAAACCGTCACAAGGAAGTGCTGTCGCGGATGGTCGCCGCATACGGCATCGAGCTCGCAAGCGAGGCGCCGTATGTCTTCCCGAAAGACGCCGAATGGGCGTATCTCGTCACGGGCTATAGCGAATGCATCGACAGCTTTTTCGCGTTCGGCCTGTTCAAGGTCGCGTACCACTCGGGTCTGTTTCCGCCGGAACTGATCGATGCGTTCGAGCCCGTGATGCAGGAAGAATGCCGCCATATTCTTCTGTTCGCCAATTGGGTTGCCTGGCATCGCGCGAAATTGTCGTGGTGGCAGCGCATTCGATTCGAACTGAAAGTGGCCGCCGTATGGGCGTTTCTGGGCTGGGAGCGCATCGGCCTCGCGCGCACGATGGATGTGGAAGAAAACGAGCAGAAGCAGGACAACAATTTCACCGTGAATGGGACACAGGCCGTGTCGGGCGCGGAAATCGACCTACGTGAACTAATGTTGTTGTGCCTGCAGGAAAACGACCGGCGGTTCTCCGGTTACGATCCGCGCTTGCTGCGTCCGGAGACAATGCCGAAGCTCGTGCGGTTCGCGTTGCGTTTCATGCGCGAGAAGAAAGCGAAGTAAGCTTGATCGCTGCGCATCGAATCGGATGCCTGTATGTCGGGCTGACCTGTTACCCCATCCCGGAAGCGGGCCCTTTAATCCGACCCGGCGCGCGTTTCGGCACCTCGGTAGCACAGAAGGCGTCGACCATCCGGCGGATTTACCGCGCCAACAGGCAGAAAAGCGCGCGCAACTGCACATCTGCTGCGACTGAATGTTCGCCGCAGAGCGACAGATCACAATGGAAACAATTACATGCTTTTGCGAGCGGATAGAGAAACTCCGCGTTGCTTTTGCGTCCGCCACATCTTCCGCCGATTCCTTTAACGTACGTCCGCGCCGAAAAAAAGGCCCGCCAGTCAAATCGTAGCGGGTCTAGTCTACAACTGGCGGGACTTCAACACGCACCAAAAGTCGGGAATCAACCGCTATAACTCTTTTGGAGCGGTAGCGTTACCGCAACTCGGCCGTAAAACAATTGCCCTAGAAGCCCATACCCTGGCTAGTCGGCGTGGATCGTAGCGGTGCAACGATTTGCCGAACGCGCCTTACAAAAGCAACATTAAACCGTGCGCCCGAGCCTGGTATAACGGTTACGATACCGTCCCCGGCCAACGGGTTCAGCGGCGGACCTTTGTGCGATTATGCCAGTTTCCAAAAACGCCAGCGGCACGCTCTTACGATCAACGTTTATTCCTTGCGGATTGGTGATTGATCTACGCGGATCTGCTTAAAGGCGTCTATTCGCCGTTCCAGTGAAATCCAATGAATGGGCGAGTCCTTCGGATGCGTGCCCTTACTTCGGGACGGTGACATACCTTGACGTGATCCGGTTGGGCTTCAATGTGCGGAAACCCTGCTCGCGCGGATATCCAGCCGCTCTGGAAGGGCTCAACCATATTCACGCTGAACTGGTTTCGATTTCGCCGTCGACGATCGCAAACGCGCTGAAACCGTATGCCGGAGCAGCGATGCCGAGACTCCCAACGCAGTCCCAACCGCGCCTCGACCGGCTTGTGGCAACAGATTCGGAGCCAGCCCGTCGAGACAGCGGTTGCGCGGACGTCAAGGTACGTTGTTTCCTTAGCGGCCGGCCAGAAACTTGAACTGGGGCCTCATGCCTTGCGCGCCCGGAGATATCTGAAGAACTCCACGCCTTCTTGCAGGCGCCGTTTCATCATCTCCCAACTCACCAGCATCTCGCGGACGATTTCCCAGATCTTCGATGGTCGGAAATAAAAGCGCTTGTAGAACTCCTCAACGCCAACGTAGATATCTTCGCGCGACAGGTGCGGATAGCCGATAGTAGAAGCCTGGGTGCCTGACGAATTGATGAGGGCGATGACCTTGCTTTCATTCAGCCATCCATTTTCGACTGCTTGCTTATGAAGGACCGTACCCGGGTACGGCGCAGCGAGTGACACCTGGATAGTGTGGGGATTGATCTCTTTCGCGTACTGGATCGTCTTCTGTATCGTTTCGTGCGTCTCGCCCGGAAGTCCAAGGATGAACGTCCCGTGGATCTTGATACCGAGCTTGCGGCAATCGTCACTGAACCGGCGAGCCATATCGGTCCGAAGGCCCTTTTTGACATTCACGAGAATCTGGTCGTCGCCGGATTCGTAGCCGACGAGCAAGAGCCGCAACCCATTCTCCTTCATCACCTTGAGGGTCGAGTAGGGCACATTCGCCTTTGCGTTGCACGACCACGTCACGCCTAACTTGCCAAGGCCACGAGCGATCTCCTCGGCTCTCGGTCTGAGATCCGTAAAGGTATCGTCGTCGAACATGATCTCCTTGATTTCGGGCATGTTGTCCCGGATCCATTTCACTTCTTCGAGGACGTTCTCGACCGAACGTGTGCGATAGCGATGGCCCCCAACCGTATGCGGCCAGAGGCAGAAGGTGCACCTGGATTTGCAGCCTCGCCCCGTGTAGAGCGACAGATACGGATGCTTGAGGTAGCCGCTGAAGTAGTTCTCAGGCGTAAGGTCGCGCTTATAGATAGGCGAGACGAATGGTAACTGGTCCATGTCTTCGAGAATCGGCCGGGCGTCGTTGTGCATGATCCCGCCGTCGGGCAGGCGATAGCTCAGGCCGAGAATCGATTCGAATGGGAGGCCCTGCGCAATGTCGCGACATGTGAAGTCGAATTCTTCACGGCACACGAAATCTAGTGCGTTGCTCGCAGTAAGGGAACCGTGAGGATCGACAGCAACTTTTGCGCCGATCATCCCGACGAGGATCGTGGGCTTGCGCCGCTTTAAGTGCTCTGCGAATTGAACGTCGCTCTGGAACGACGGCGAGCTCGTATGAATGATGACGAGATCGTATTCCTGAGCAATGTCAAGCGTCGTATCTAGCGACAGGCCATCTGCGGGAGCATCCACGACGCGGCTACCGTCGATCAGCGCAGCGGGCTGGACGAGCCACGTTGGATACCAGAATGATCGAATCTCGCGCTTCGTCTGGAAGCGTGAGCCCGCTCCGCCATCGAAGCCTTCATATGAAGGTGCCTGCAGAAACAGCGTTTTCATGAATGCCCTCGAAGAAAATAGTCCGCGTGGGCGAGATCAGTCACCCGCAGGGACTCGCCAGGCATCGGCGATTGTTCGCAAATTGAATCAATGCCTTCAAAAATATGGCAGTTGCTGGACAGCTGCTATGGACGCCGCCCTCTCCTGTGGGGGTTTCGGGACAGACAAGCGGGGTATCGAATCATCACCGTCCTTTCAGAACCGCACGGCATTTGACGCGAAGTAGCAAAGCTGTCCCTATCACTGGGGAGCAGGGGCCGATCAAGAATACTACGACTTGCGGTTTCGACCTTGCAAAAAGATTGGCCGTGTCACCTGTCGATCTTTACAGCGAGATTACTTTGAAGGTCGGCGATCGCTGCGTTCGTCGGCATTCACGATTCATCCTGTAATATAGGTCCGGTGAATCCGAAGTCGGAGCTCGCCAGGATCGGTGCGAGCGCCTTCGCACGCGCTACAAGGTTCGACTGCGCACGTCGTCTGCCTCATCTCTGTGACGGAGTCGAGGTGTTCAGATGCCTTACCGACGATTTGCAGAATGACCATCTCTTCGCGGCGTGTGACATCGCTCCCGACATAAAGCGGCATGCAGTGCCGCGCGCAGCAACTCGGCCGCCGTGGAATCCAGTGCGGCACGGCCGGCGGCACTAACGACGCGGATCCGCGCGTTCACAGCGCTCAGTGCCCCGAAGCGGGAGGCCACGTATGACGCAAGATCGAGACAATATGGACGGTGTGCCTGTTGGCAATGGCCAGCACATCAGTCCGGCCGAATTTTTGCTGATGGCAGGCTTTCTTGCATACCGGGCTCCCCTGGCGCCGGCCGATGCCCGAGCGGCGGCCCGACGCGTTCTGGATGCCGTTCTCGACGTGGCGGCAACTCACGGGTTCGCTCATTCGGACGCTCTCGAATCAATGATGGCGAGCGCCGAAAAGTCTTCGCGCATGTGGAGGCTCGCGGAGCAGGCCACCGCTGCCGTCGGCGATACGGTCGCTTACCTGCAAGTGATTCGCGGCGCTGGCGTAACGCTGGAGGTGGACCCGTGAACGCAGTCATCGATGAATGTATTGAGCGGCTCTGTCAGGCTGACGAGCGTAGTCCACATGTGTGGCTCAAGAGTAGTTATCCTTATCGGATGACTTTCTCGACTGCGGCGGAGGCCGTCCAGCCATGCGATGTGGCGAAGCGTTCCTTGAGTATGGGCGCGATGACATGCCGCGTTCGTCTGGTGTCTGGGCAACGCGAAGTGCTGCCGGATCGCGCCGGAGCATGAGAGAAACGCCTGCGTGCGACGCGCATCGCGAAAGCCGCACATCTGGCGTTTGCATCCTCGGATCGGCTGGTGGGCTTCTCGGCGCGGTTATTCACACGCGCAGCCGCTTTAACGAAAGCGTGCTTTACATGGGCGAGCTCGGGAATATCAGCCTTCGCCGCCGCATAACTGCGCAGCCGGTCGGTAACGATCCTGCGCGGTACCGGGTTTGAACGCAGCACCCGCCGGAAGAAGCGCTTTGCCGCGGCCTTGTCGCGCCGCTTTTGCACCAGCACGTCGGGTCCGGCACCATCCTCGTCGACCGCTCGCCACAGCAGATATGGCTGCGCAGCGATACGAACACGACAGACCTCAGAATCTTAGACTTCTATCCTGCGGTTGTTTTATCGAACTTGAGAGGTTAGCCATGCCGACCTACCCGGGAATCTACATACAGGAACTTCACGCCAGTGCTCACACCAACATGGCGGCGCCGACGTCCATTACTGTGTTCATCGGCTACACCCATCCGTTCAAGACACCCCCCAACAACTTCGGCATTCCGGTGCCAGTCTTCAGCTTCAGTGACTACGAGGACCAGTTCGGCGGATTCTTTCAGAGTAGCGTGGTCGATTGCAACGTTGCTCGGGCCGTCAACGACTTCTTTCTGAATGGCGGGGCGCACGCGTATGTCGTCAGCACCAATTCGGGGATGCAGTATTCAACCAGCAACGGCAGCAATCACACCGAAGGCTGCACGCTGGGAAACGTCGAAGCGGCCTTTAACAATATCGGGCCCGGCATCAAGTTCATTGCGCTGGAACCCACGGATATTCCGCCTGCGGGCACATCGCCCGGAACTGAAATGACAGTCGAGGTCAGCAACGTTCAGGGCAATACCGCCGATATAACGATCAAGTACGCGAACCGCAGCGAGACATTCCGGAAGCTGATGGTCGATGCGGGCGATCCAGATGTGCTGAACAAGAGCATCAACGGTATTTCGACATTGATCACCGTCGCCCCTGCCGGAGCGAACTATCCAGGGCGGTTCACGGCAGGGACCGCGACGCTGAAGACCACTGTGCCGGCCAACGCAGTCGGGGCTTTTAACGTCTCCAATTTCCGGCCGCTCTTCGCCGCCGAGGGGGCGCTCGACAAGCTACAGATCTTCAATCTGATGGCGATGCCCGGCATCGTGAACAACAGCGTGCTGAGCGACGCAATCGCATTCTGCAAGCGAAGGATGCCTTATTTCAGGCTCGGTCAGATCTGCTAGCCGCTTTGACGGTTGCCATGCTAGCGTGCGCCTAGATCGGCGCACACGCAAAAGATGCTCGTGCCGACAGCTTTCGCTACCTTCATCATCGGTGGCATGGCGTACATCGCGTATACAAGATTGCGCTGCTAGGACCTATTCGAAAAGCGCCATGCAATCTACCAGTCGTGGTAAGACGGTCAGAGCGCACCACATGATTCGCTTGCCCGCCGTGGGAAGCAACCATCTTTGACCTCGTTATCGGCCACCGCATGTCGAATACATCTGCAGTCCTGAAGCTATTTCTTTCGAGAGCAGAAGAGCTCACGGCGCAGTTCACTACACGATCCTCGTGAGGAAAAGCACGACGTCGACCCTCGTGCCTGGCGAACGCGTCTCCTGCCCTCGCCCGGACGCCGGACGTTGTCCGATTGTCGTTCGTTAGCGGACATAGCAGCGCTCGTACCGATCGACTCTTGTGGGTCGACTGCCGCCGACCGCATCGGCCAGCAGCCGGCCATTCGAGCGCCATTCGTGGTCGCCGCGTTGCGGCGAGTCACGAAAGCGCCTCGTTTTCGGCACTATTTATCGACTGGCGTCTCCACCGGTTTTGCCGCAATAAGGCGTTGCGCTATGATGAGCGGGAAAAAGACGAACGAATGAAAGCTTGATGAAAACGCTGAATCCGGCCGTGGCAAAGGTGCTCAAGCGTCTGCACTACCCGCTCGACGTGATCCTGATGTGCGTGCGGTGGTACGTGGCGTATCCGCTGAGCCTGCGCCATCTTGAACAGATGATGGCCGAGCGCGGGATTGCGGTCGATCATTCGACCGTGCACCGCTGGGCCGTGAAGCTGTTGCCTGTACTGGAGAAATCGTTTCGCCGTCGGAAGCGCCCGGTCGGCAAGAGCTGGCGCATGGATGAAACGTACATGAAGGTCAAGGGGCAGTGGAAATATTTATACCGCGCCGTGGACAAGGCTGGCAACACGGTCGATTTCCTGCTGCGTTCCCATCGTGACAAGGCCGCAGCCCGTCGGTATTTCGAGAAATCGATTGATCAGAACGAGGAACCCAACACCGTGACAATCGACAGGAGCGGCGCCAATCTCGCCGCGCTCGAAGCGATCAATGCCGATCGTGAAGCGCCCATCAATATCCGCCAGTCCAAATATCTCAATAACATGGTCGAGCAGGACCATCGGGCAATCAAGCGACGCACGCTGGGGTTCAAGACTTTTCGCTGTGCCCGGATCCTTCTGGCCGGCATTGAAGTTATGCACATGATTGCGAAGGGGCAGATAGTGTGCTAGCGGAACCCATCCGTCAGCCGCTGCGCAATTCTACGACCTCGCAATATAAGCAGTACTTTGTATAACAATCTCGCTCGCCCCTCGATCCTTACCGCGTCAAAGCCCCCGGCGTCGGGCGTGCCCCGATAACGTCTTGGCACATGGCAAAAAGACAATCGGGAAGGCTTCGAAGGGACGCTGAAGTCGCGTACGAGCGCAGTAGCCGTAGTCTAACCGTTGTCTCGATATGGAATCGTCATGGGAACGAGATACGAACAGGACGTAGTTGCGTGGGCCAACGAGCAAGCCGCACTTCTGCGCGCGGGCAAGCTGTCCGCCGTCGACGTTCAGCACATTGCTGAGGAGATTGAAGACGTGGGCAAGAGCGAACAGCGCGAGTTGGCAAGCCGTATGTCGGTCTTGTTGGCTCATCTGCTGAAGTGGCAGTTCCAGCCGTCGCGTCGTAGCAAAAGCTGGCAATTCACCATCCGCACCCAGCGGAAGGAAGTCGCTTACGTGCTGGATGAAGCTCCAAGCCTTCGCGGATGTTCGAAGTGACGCTCAGGTTGCCGATCATGGACACGACCATGACGGTCCTCGGCGACGCGGACCCAGTGTTCGGGGGGAATGAGGCGGTAGCGCGACGATGAGCCGATACCGCGACAGGCGGACGTAGCGCACAGCAGATCTATCGATCTATCCGGGGGCGAACGTCGATTGAGGAGCTGACAACGGCCGTTGGGGCGGGGCGGCTCGAGCTGCAGCCAAGGGTCGCGTGCAGCCGATCGCCGTCAGGCAGAGGTCACCCAAGCGCGGTCTGCCGGCATTTATGCTCCGAAGTAGTCGAGTTGGGACGTCACGCGCTGAAGATCTGCGACCGAGAGCGTTATGCGCTCGCCTGTTGCAGGTGTCGCTCCATATTGATGCACGGCCCGTAGAATTCGGCGTTCGTTCAACTCGAACGCGAGTCGCACCTGCTGTACAGTCTCATTGCGAGCGCCAAGCTCTTCGCAAACGACTTCAAATGGCAGCGCGAAGGCGACGTATCCCCAGCCGAACCCATAGGCGGAAAACAACACCGCGTCGGCGCAAAGAATGGGGGCGGTAATGACAGTACGTTGCTGATCCATCGCATTCATCTTCGTCAACGATAGGGTGAAACTAAAGTGTTGCAAACCGACCTTACAAAATCCGGGTTCTATCGACACGACGTTACCATTCCGTCGAGAATTGTCTTGCAGCGGAAGTGTGATTTTGGGGATCGGGACTGACTCGAACGGGTCGTGTCATGCGGATCTCCAACAGGCAGGACCCGGCCAGTTAGAGTCGTTCGCAGACAACTTGCAACTGGCCGCTTCCAATCTGACACGAGCCGATCAGTCGCCAAACTTGCGACGTTTCGCCTATTCCTTTTGTGGGCCGATCATGCTGATCGCGCATCGTTTTCGGTACAGAAAGACGCGCGACAGCATGCTTTGACGATTTCCGAGGTCCTTATTCCGTAGCCGGCATTACCGGGCCCCGCAGCCAGGCAACAGCAAAGAAGGCCGCAGCACCGAGCATCAGCGGGAAATAGAGCGTCGCGAAGCGCCAAAGGACCAGAGCCGTCGCCATAGCATCTTGCGGAACCCAGTTTGCAAATGCTGCCGCAAGCGCCAGGTCGCCGGCGGCCCCGCCGGCCGGTATCCCTGTCCAAAGCGCCGCATGCAGAGCCACAGCCTGCACCGCCAAAACGAATCCGAGTGGCAACCGGTAGCCGAGTTCGAGCAGCACGAACCACAGGACGCCATAGCGAGGCAGCCATTGCAGCGTAGTGAACACCAGCAAACCCGCAAACCGATGGCGAGGCCCCGTCATGAGCAGCCCCGCTTGCTGGCGCACACTCTGGCGGAACTTGTCCCACCGGGCTCGCTGTGTCCCGAGCCATTGAATGCGGCCGCATGAGGCATCCAGCGCGCTCGCGACTTGCCGGCGGCACGCCCATAGCGTGACTATAAGGATCCCGACACCTGCCAGCATCCCGACCACCAGAGATACGTTTGCTCTCGGGACGACCTGAGCTAGCGGACCGACAGCGAACGCAATCGCGATCGGCACCGCCACCGTCAAGAAAGCCAGGTCGAGAGCCTGGTCGGCACCGACGACCGTCGTGGCAGTCGCCCACGAGGCTCCAGTGCGCTGCAGCAACCCGATATTGACGCCATATCCTGCTGCACCCAGAGGCGAGACGAGAAAGGCAGAGTCGGTCACCAAGGCGATTCCATACGTGCGCATGAAAGGAAGACGCAAGCCCAAGGCCCTTTGCATGAGGTGCTGCTTGCCAGCCTTACCCAGCGCGCTCGCAGCGGCGCTTGCCGCCAACGCCAGGAACATGTGCACCGGGACGGTCCGCAGCCCGGCAAGCGACTGGTGGGAACCCAGCATGAAAGGCGTGCCCACGGCCAGTCCGACGCCAAGCGCAGCCAGCATCGTCGCGGTGTTGCGTTTGCCAGGCCTGCTCAAAAGAGCCGTCCCAGAACTGGCCGGGGCGCAACGGGGCTTGGTGTTTGCATGCTCTGCGCTGACGTAGGCGGAAGAATATGCATGCGGATATGGGGATCGTTCCAGCAGCGTCGTTACCTGTGTGAGTGCGATGCGAGGCAATGCGACGCTGCATAGCACGCGCCGGCGGTCGCGATCGTACCAGCTTTCTCGGCGTGATGATGTCGTCGTAGTGAGCGACATCCGATAACCGGTCCTACGTGTCAGCGACAAGCCGATGCGTTCGGCGCATTTCTTATCCGATCGCAGTCAGATTGCACCGCAACCGTCTGGATTGGCCGATGACACTTGGACCAACGGCGGCGTTAGCGAGCGTCAGGTTTGACGTAGAACACGGGATTGGCCACGCTCGTGACGCGGACATTCGAACGACCGATAGCACCCGGCGGACCCATCCGATCTAACCGGGCTCCGATACGCGTTCGGTTGAACGCAGCATGCCGTTCCGGTCCACTTGAAAAGTGAAGCCACGCCAGGCAACCCGGGTGGAACTGTAGCTCGCGAGGAATATGAGGAACAACGCAATATCCCATACCGGCAGCAGCCAAGGGCCGCGATCGGCGTGGCACAACGCCCGGTCCGCGCGAACCTTCAGCCAGAGGCGTGCCAGCAGGGCGATCGCGGCAAGCAACCACGACCAGCTCGCGGCACCCGACAGTACGATGGCCAGCGTGGCGAACGCGAACGGATGCATCAGCGCAGAGCCTAGATGGCCTGCCGGATCGATGGAGCGGATCGTGCGGCTCCAGCGCAATTCGTGCGAGATCAGGCTCGTCACATTCGTTTCAACACAGGCATGGGAGATGAAGAACGGTGGAATCACAACGCGCTCGCCGGCAATGCGCACCGCCTGGCCGATCGCATGGTCCTCGGCCAGGTGATGGGCAAACTGTTCGAAACCGCCGATCTTGTCCACGGTCGCGCGGCGCATTGCGATGGTCGGTCCCATACATGGTTTAGCCAGACCCAGTGTCAGGCCGGTCACCACGCCGGGAACAAACTGATAGTTGATCGCATTGACAGCCAGGCGCGGCCAGAACCCCGGAGCGGAGTTTCCGCGATAGATACAGGTCACGAGGCCCACCCCCGGCTTCTGCAATTCGCCTACGATGCTGCGCAAATAATCGGGGCTCACACTGACATCGCTGTCCGCGAAGATCATCACATCATGGGCCGCCTGCGGCATCATGTTCACGATGTTGCTGATCTTCCTGTTCGGCCCGTACAGCTGGCCATCCGCTACCACCGTGATATGCGCTTCAGGGTAGAGCGCGCGTAGCTCCTCGACCGTCTCCAACGCAGGGTCAGCCGCATCATGTACACCGAACAGATATTGCACGTCACCCGGGTAATCCTGTCGACAGAAGCTCGACAGGTTACTAAGCAGGTTCCACTCGTTACCGTGCAGCGGCTTGACGACCGTTACCGGCGGATAGCTGGAGGCAACTGAAGTTGGGCGCACAAAAAAACGCGAAATCAATACGCTTGCCAGCAACGTATAACTGATGCCGCCTACGGCCGCCGAAACTGAGATACCTAGCAGCGCGAGGAGCAGCAGATGGGCCGCACGCATCGGACCTTCGAATGCGACCAGTCCGGTCATGAGCAGCAGACCGGGCGGGAGAATGATCCACACAAGGCGCTTCACGTCGGCGCCTTACGCGGGTTGCCTGAGGGGGAGCGCGCGGCGATCACGCCTGGTGGGCACGCAGGAAATGGAAGAACTCGACGCCTTCACGCAAGCGCCGTTTCATCATGTGCCAGCTCGTCAACATCTCGCGCAGGATTTCCCAGATTTTCGAGGGGCGGAAATAGAAACGCTTATAGAAGTTTTCGAGCTGATGGTAAATCTCGTCGCGCGACAGATGCGGATAGCCGATCGCCGCCAGTTGCACGCCTTCCTTGCTCACCAGGTTGATCACCTTGTTCTCTTCGAGCCAGCCGTTCTCGACGGCCTGCTTGTAGAGCGTCGTGCCCGGATACGGCGCGGCGAGCGACACCTGGATCGTGTGCGGATTGATCTCTTTGGCATACTCAATGGTCTTCCGGATCGTGTCCTGCGTCTCGCCCGGCAGGCCGAGAATGAAGGTACCGTGAATCTTGATGCCGAGCTTGCGGCAATCGTCGCTGAAGCGGCGCGCGATGTCGGTGCGCAGACCCTTCTTGATGTTCAGCAGAATCTGGTCGTCGCCCGATTCGTAGCCGACCAGCAGCAGGCGCAGGCCGTTTTCCTTCATGATCTTCAGCGTTGAGTACGGCACGTTCGCCTTCGCATTGCACGACCACGTCACGCCGAGTTTGCCAAGGCCGCGGGCGATTTCCTCGACGCGCGGCTTGAAGTCGGTGAAGGTGTCGTCGTCGAACATGATCTCCTTGACCTCAGGCATGTTGTCGCGAATCCACTTCACTTCTTCCAGCACGCTCTCCACCGAACGCGTGCGGTAGCGATGTCCGCCCACGGTTTGCGGCCACAGGCAGAAGGTGCATTTCGAGCGGCAGCCGCGGCCCGTGTAAATCGACACGTACGGGTGCTTCAGATAACCGATGAAGTAGTTGTCGATCTTCAGGTCACGCTTGTAGACCGGCGCGACGAACGGCAACTCGTCCATGTTCTCTAGGATCGGTCGCGCTTCGTTGTGCTCGATCGAACCGTCGGGCGCACGATAGCTCAAGCCTTTGATGCCGGCGAACGGCTTGCCTTCGGCGACTTCTTGGCAGGTGAAATCGAATTCTTCGCGGCACACGAAATCGATCGCCTCGCTGGCAGTCAGTGAGTTGTGCGGATCCACCACGACCTTGGCGCCGACCATGCCGATCAGAACGGAAGGCTTGCGCTTCTTCACATCTTCAGCGAACAGGGCGTCTGTGGGAAAAGACGGCGTGCTGGTGTGGATGATCACCAGATCGTATTGCTGCGCGATCTCGAGCGAGGCGTCAACGGACAGGCCGTCGGCGGGCGCGTCGAGTACACGGCTATCGGGGATGAGTGCGGCGGGCTGCGCGAGCCACGTTGGATACCAGAACGAGCGGACTTCACGCTTGGCCTGGTAGCGCGAACCCGCACCACCATCGAAGCCGTCATACGAGGGCGCTTGCAAAAATAGTGTTTTCATAGTTGTTCCGGCGGGCTCTGTTGAACCTTCTGGCTTGGGGAATGATCTGACACGCCGGCTTGCGTGTTGGACATTGACCCTGAACGGACGGTCTGCGGACGATCCGCCTTCCGGCATCACGTTTTTGCAGCATCCGGATAATGCATGGCCCGATCGGGCCACCTCGTGCATCACCCGATCATGGCCTTTTGCGTGTCGAGGGGTGACCGAACCATTCTGCAATGCGTTGCTCGTTCGATCGACCGCCAAATGGCCGATCAGTGCAGCCGAAAAATCTTGACGTGTGGAGGAGTCGACGCTCTCGATGAGTCTAGTATCGATCAAAAGATCGTTCTGGCTATCGTGAAAACGGTCATGTGTTCTGTCCGGCGTGGAACTGGCGATCCTTAAAACTATCTAGGTCGGGAGAATACGCCTCTTTTGAAATTCGAGTGGGTGACGCGGGTTGTCGACAGGGAAAATGAGTGGGTCAATGGCGGACGGGACGTCCGGCGAAGCGAACCATTGACGCGCTCACTTTCCCAAACAAGCTAGAGGGCTTGGGGCTGGCGAAGTATGCTGCGCCAGCCCCCGAGCCCGTCCGGCGGAGAGGACTTCCCCGCCTCGGGGTGCCTCGGGGCGGGGTTAGGGGTGGGGCATCGTCACCCAAGAACGGTGCCATGCTCAAAATTTCGAGTGTCCGAAAGGACGACGGGACCAGCCGTTGATGCTGTATAGCTGAACGTCTCGTGAGGGTCGCTCACGGTCCTACTGGCGACGCACTGCTTGGAAGCTCACGCGCGCCGGTACGACCGGCAAGCCTCGTCGGCCATAAGGTGACGTACGGACGCGCACCTACCCGGACATTGCCAGGTCGCCTCCGCATTCAGAAGCAGACGTTGAATGCTTCGGGCGCGGAAGAGAGCGCGCGCGGATCGCCGGGACCGTTGACCCTGCACGACCTGCATGCTCGAGCATGTAGGTGATGAACGCGCCTGTGACTGGCGGCAAAAAGCGGCGACGAGGATAGAAGAGCCATACCTGTGTCGTCGATCCATCAACGTGGTATCCGGGCATGATGCGCTTCAATACACCCCTTGCCAAATCTTCAGCCACGAGCGATTCGGGCAGCAAGACAATGCCCATTCCCGCGATGGCGGCGAGTCGGATGAGCAAGCTGCTATTGGCAGCGTAGGATGGTCTGAATGTCACGGATTGCAGGTCGTTGACGTCGACGAACTGCCATGCCGTAGGGCCGCGTTTTTCGGCGGTCATCGTCGCGATGCAGGAATGTACTTCAAGCTGGGCCGGCTCCTGCGGATTGCCACACGTTGACAGGTATGACGGTGCCGCACACGGCACAAGGCTCTGCGTCACTAACGGCAGCTGGATGCAATCAACATCTGTCGATGGACTGGCAACGAGCAAGCCTGCGTCATACCCTTCTGCAAACTGATCCGCTTCCCGGTCTGTGAGGCTAAGCCGGACCTGCACCTTCGGGTAGCGACGCCGGAAGCCGTCAATGAGTGCCGTCATCACCTCGGGCGACAGTGCGTCCGTCGCCATAATACGCAATACGCCGGCTATCTCCCGTTCCCCAGCCGATACTGATGCATCGAGACGGTCGAGTTCCTCGAGTATTGCCCTACAGCCGTCGAGATAGTGCTTGCCTGCTTCCGTGAGTGAAACTGCGCGTGTCGTGCGATTCATGAGCCGGGTGCGAAGATGTGCTTCAAGATTCGCGACTGATCGAGTGACCAGTGCAGTGGACACGTTCAACTGTTTGGCCGCGCTTCTGAAGCTTCGTGCTTCCGCGGCCTGCACGAAGACTCGCATGGCGTAGACATGGTTCATTGCTTGTATCCCTCAATCGTGCGATGCGACGGTGTCCATCAGATTGATGTAACTGCAACGACCTTACGTGGTAATACTAATAAGAAAATTGATGAGTTTGTCAATCTGCCGCAAACGCGCTCGTTGGCGAGCTTCGGAGCACGCCCCGTCACTTCGCCTTCGGATTGAGCGTTTCACGAGGTCACTGCATTCGTCAATGTGATTGCGTACACAACTTTGAAATCGAGTGGAGCGGGAACTAAGTGCACAAAACGGGGCCGGTAAGCGGGAAGTGTTCTGCGTCATATTGGACCTTGGTCCAATATCGGTCAACGCGTGTCAAAGGTATTGTTGACACGACGCATTATTTGCTTGGGGATTGCAATGAGAACGACAACACACCTGTTGAAGTTCATGGTCCGTGCGGCTGGCTCGTTGCTTTCGACTATAACTTTAGGTCGACCTGGTACCCGCGTACAGGTACCGTATCCAGAACCAGCGCGAGGGCACACGGCCCGTATGCCGGGCAGGCGGCGTGCTGTCGACGTAGGCGGAGGCAGTCATGAAGCGCACGATCGACTGGGACATCGTTGAGACTCGCGAATCCATCAGGCAAGCCGCTTACGATCTCGCCCGCAGCGGTCTCTGTGACGGATGGCAAGACGTGTGGCGCGCACTGCGCGCGCGGTTCAGCGTCGACCAATTGACGGCAATCTTCGAGAACCCTCTTTGCCGGCTCGACATTGACCAGCGTTGCTTTCGCGCGCGAAATCCAGGGGAAATCGCAAGCGAATTGACAAGCGACCTGCCAGTAATCAGGCAAGCCCCCCAGAGAACGTCAATGAAGCTTTCGGCTTTGGATCGGGGCAGCAGACGAAGGTCCGACCGATTGGCCATGCGAATCCAGGCGCTGTTGGCAGGCGGAAGCGAATGCACCGCGGTACAACTCGCTGAACAGCTAGGCACGAGTCGCAATGAAGTACTCATCGCTGCGCGTGCGATGCTGGCCGACGGGGAACTGCAAGTCGTACGATATGTTGCCGCGGAGCATGGTGGCCGAGGAGCGCGCGTTTTCGCGTGCACCAGCGCGAGCCAGGGAGACTCTCCCCGACTGTACGCATCATGGCCGGAGGCAGATCCCGTGGTAACGGGCGCTATCGACGCCATTGCGCGTCACGGGTGACCGTGCAACGTTTCCAGCTCCGACGGCCATTCATCTGACGATTTGCCAGGCGACCCCGGATGTGTGGATGGCCGTTGAACACCTCAAGGCAGCCTTAGAGATGATCCCGGTTTTAAGGCCAGGATAGGGTCGCTGGCAGAAACTATTCCGGGCGGGCGCGACCCAAACAAAGGAATATTCCCGAGTCTTCTCGCATTTTGCTGCAGTCTGGAGCCGACGCGACATTCGAAACGCCTACGAGAGCGCGAAGGAGATCAACGCGACTGGATTGCGTTGATCTGGGCGCAGCGAAAGTGCTGGGCTTACGATCGACGACATCAGCCCGACGCTGGCCGACCGGGTACGCGAGTTGTACAGCAACTGGGGGATCGCAACAGGGACCACGGCGACAACGGAGACTACGGCCTACCGCCAGAAACACGCGAATTTATTCAGCGCGCGCAATTCAGGAAGAGATAGAGCACGCCAGATCAAGCGTCCCGTGTCCAGCGATTCATTGGACCAAAGTCCAATCAACATCCATTTCAACGCATATAAGCTGGGAAGTGTCGGCTTTTCACCGTAGTTCGAGACTCGACATGAGACATGGCCTCGCGGGATTCGGGCTGGCTGTATTCTGGCTACATGTCATTGTTGCCTGCGTTTTGCTGATGCTCCTTATCGGCGGTAAGGAACCCACGACTGGTGACTGGTTCGGAGTCGGATGGGAAGCACTCGCGATTGGGTTTATCCCGAACTCTCTGCTTCCCGAGCCGACGCCCAGACCATCCGGGCAGGCACGCATGCAGGCACCAGCGAGTTCTGTGACAGGCAGGAACGCCTCGTTGTCCGCGACAGGAACCTGCCGGACGGAGTGGCCATGATCAACTGCAAATCCCAATGGGCTAGAGCTTATCTGTTGTGGCTGGTTCTGCCAGCCACCATTCCCTCGTGTGCAGATCATGGTCCGGCGAGTCCCCCGCCATCAGGCTCCGCCGCATTGAGCCCCGCGCCATCTAGCCCGGTGCAATCGGGTCCCGGGGCAGTGAACACCGCGCCATCAGGCCCGGCGCAACCAGGCCCCGCACCATCAGGCCCGGTGGCGTCGGGCCCGGCGCCATTCAAGCCAGAGGAGATCGAGGCCCTGGTCGCGCCGATCGCACTCTACCCGGACTCCATGCTGGCTCAGGTATTGATGGCGTCAACCTATCCGCTGGAGATCGTGCACGCGGCGCGCTGGGTAAAGGCGAATCCGAATGTGAAGGGCGACGCCGCTGTGAAGGCGGTAGAGAACCAGCCGTGGGACACGAGTGTGAAATCGCTGGTGGCGTTCCCGCAGATACTTGAGCCGATGAGTGACAAGCTCGACTGGACCCAGAAGCTCGGCGACGCCTTTCTTGCGCAGCAAAAGGACGTCTTCGCTGCTGTGCAGCGCTTGCGGGCACACGCGAAGGAGTCGGGCAACCTCAAGTCGAACGAACAGCAGAACGTGATCGTCGAACAGGCGCCTGCTGGCGGCGGGCAGACCATCGTGAAGATCGAGCCCGCCAACCCGCAGGTGATCTATGTGCCCGCCTATGACCCGACTGTCGTGTATGGCGCGTGGAGCTATCCGGCCTATCCGCCTTACTACTGGCCGCCGTATCCCGCCTATTACCCCGGGTACTATCCAGGCGCGGGCCTCGCCTTTGGCATCGGCCTTCTTGCTGCCGGTGCGATCTTCGCGGACTGCAACTCGTGTTGGGGGGGAGACGACGTCAACATCAACGTCGACAAGGCCAGGAACGTCGACCGTAACTTCGACAGTTCGAAATTCAAGAACGGAGAGAGGAACGGCCGCTGGCAGCATGATGCGAGCCATCGTCAGGGCGTCGCCTATCGCGACAATGCCACGCGCGACAAATTCGCCGGTCAGTCACCGCGTGCCGGCACGCGTGACCAGTATCGCGGCCGTGGCACCGCCAATGATCGGGCAGGGGCAGGCAATCGCGCAGCGACGGCGGACCGTTCTGCTGGCGCGAACCGGGGCGCGTCGAATCGCGCAGGAGGTGACGTGAATCGTGCCAGTAGTGGCGATCGCGGGGGTGGTTACAGCGGCGGACGCGACAATGCTTTCAACGGCGTGGGCACGAGCGGCCGCACCGCACAACGCAACTTCGACAGGGGAAGCTCGAGCATGCGGGATTCAGGCGTTAACCGGCCCTCCGGTGGTGGAGGCATGCGTGGCGGCGGTGGATTCCGCGGCGGCCGGCGCTAAGGAGAGGGGAATCATGGCTTTCCGTTCATGCGTCTTCCGGCAGTGGCTGACGCCCACACTCGCGAACCTTGCGGTCGCAGCCATCCTGTCGGTCGCGATGGCGCCAGCGGTGCACGCGCAAATGAACTTCAGTTCGCCGGAGGCGGCGATGAACGCCTTTGGAGACGCCGTCGTGAAAGACCGCGAGGATACGTTGCGCAAGATCTTTGGCAACGACTTCCGTGATCTGATACCACCTGTTGGTGGCGAGCTGCGAGGTACATTTGTCGCGGAATGGGCAAGGTCCCACACTATCGGGCCGACGGTTAAAGGGCGCGCGCACATCGTCGTGGGCGACAACGGCTGGACGTTCCCGATACCGCTCGTGAAGAGCAGTAAAGGTTGGCACTTCGATACCAACGCCGGTGCTGAAGAAATGCGATTGCGGCGCATCGGACGCAACGAACTGGCCGTCATTCAGACGATGCTCGCAATCTACGATGCGCAGCGCGAGTACGCGCAGACCAATCACGACGGCGAGGGCGTCCTTGCCTATGCCTCGCGGATGGTAAGTTCGCCAGGCAGACACGACGGTTTGTACTGGCCTACCGGGCCGGACGAAACCCCGAGTCCGCTCGGCGACGCGTTCGTTGATGCGAGTTCGCGCAATTCCAAGAACGCCGGCTATTACGGGTATCACTACAAGCTGCTCGAGTCACAAGGATCCCACGCGCCCGGTGGTGCCTATCACTACGTCGTGCGAGGCAAGCTGTTCGGCGGATTTGCCGTCATCGCGTGGCCGGTCAAATACGGAGATACAGGAATCAAGAGTTTCATGGTGAGTCACGCCGGGCAGGTCTACCAACGAGATCTCGGACCGGACAGTGCCACCAAAGCGGAGGCCACGAAGTCGTTTAACCCGGGTCCGGGTTGGAGCAAAGTGCCTGATGCCGATGCTCAGTAACGCGCCGCGTCCTCTTTTTCAGACACTCGATGCCGCGCCACCCGGCACCGCTCACTGGATCGCGGGATCACGCCGGACACAATGAAGCCAGCCGACACGCGCCTTTTCCGAATCCGGGTCGATTGTCGTGACGCGCAAGCCCGGAGCATTCGTTGCCCGGTGATCGTTAAGCCCCCCGGAAGAACGAAAGTCGGAGTGACCATGACGAACTGGATTGCACGATTCTTGAGTGCCGGCCTCGTCGTCCTGCTGGCGGGCTGTCCGGCGAAGCAACAGAATCAGCAGACTCAGACGCAGGCCGCTTCGGCGCCAGCTCCTGCCTCCGTTCCCGCTACGGCGTCTGTTCCGCCTGCTGCATCCGCGCCGGCCCCGGCCTCGGTGGTCCAGACTCAGGCGCAGCAACTTGCGTCGGAAGAAATCGAGGCGCTGGTCGCGCCGATCGCGCTTTATCCGGATTCCCTGTTGTCCCAGGTCTTGATGGCGTCGACGTATCCGCTCGAAGTCGTGCATGCCGCCCGCTGGGTAAAGGCGCACCGCAACCTGAAAGGCGACGCCGCAGTAAAGGCAGTCGAGAACCAGCCATGGGACGTCAGCGTCAAGTCACTGGTGGCATTCCCACAAGTGCTCGAGCCGATGAACGACAAGCTCGACTGGACGCAAAAGCTCGGCGATGCGTTCCTCGCCAGTCAGAAGGATGTTCTCGATGCCGTGCAACGATTGAGGATTCGCGCGCAACAGGCGGGAAACCTGACGTCTAACGCGCAACAGAAGGTGATCGTCGAAGCGCCTGCACCGGGAGGCAACGGCGGCCAGGCGGCACACGCATCGCAGACCATCGTGCGCATCGAACCGTCCGATCCACAGGTCGTTTATGTGCCGTCCTACAACCCGACTGTGGCCTACGGTGGCTGGAGCGCGCCGGCCTACCCGCCCACCTACTGGCCACCCTACCCGGCCTATTATCCCGGCGCCGCACTCGCGAGCGGGTTCGCATGGGGACTCGGCATCGCCGCCGCAGGCGCGATCTTCAGCAATTGCGACTGGAATAACAATAACGTCAATGTCAACGTCAACAAGGCCGCGAACATCGACCGCAATTTCGACCGGACCAAAGTGGAGGGAGGCAAGTGGCAGCACGACGCGGGGCATCGCCAGGGCGTCGCGTACCGCGACAACGCGACGCGTGACAAGTACGCGCGAGGCGCACAAGGCGCCAACGCGCGGAGCGACTATCGCGGACGCTCAGGCAGCGCGCCCGAACGCACAAGCCTGGCCAATCGGGCGCGAGGAGGCAACCAGGCCGCGGGTAATCGTACAGGACGCGCCACCAATGCGAAGGCCGCCAACCGCACAGGCGGAACAAAGACCGCGGGTGCCGGCAATCGGGCCGGCAAGTCCAGTCGAGAGGCTGCCGCGGGCAGTCGTGCCCAGACCGCCAACCGCAATGCCGCAGCTGGCAATCGGGCGGAAATGCCCAATCGGAGTGCTTCAGCCGGCAATCGCGCCCGCACGTCCGCTCCTGCCGGAGCAACGGGCGCACAAACTTCCTACAGAAGCGGCGGCTACTCGGGTGGCGGGCGCGACACCGCATTCCAGGGCGTCGGCGCAGGCGGCGCGAGTCAGCGCGACTACAATCGCGGCCGTGCAAGCGCCCAGTCCTCGAACTTCAACCCCGGAAGTGGCGTAGCCCGCGGTGGTGGCGGAGGCGGTTCACGCGGCGGCCGGCGCTAGATACCACGAGGGGTGGATCGGCACGCTGATCAGGAGAAAGACCACGACGTCGATGACACTAAAGATCGCGCCGAGTCTCCGGTAGTCGGCAGCAGGCAGATATCCGCTGCCGAAATGGACCGGGGTCGGCCCGGTTTCGTAAGGTGCCAGGATACCCATGATGCCCAGCGTCAGGGCAAGCAACAGCGCAAACGCCTCCATCGGCATGCCGGGAATCGTCGAGCCCACAGTCAGCATGACGGGGAGCATCGGCGTCGTATGGGCGGTGACACTAGCGAACGTGTAGTGCGTAAAGAAGAAAATCAGCACCAGGATCACCGCAGGCAACGCGCATTCAGAACCTGAAATTCACATTCAGGCTCGGACCGCTGAAGCGCAGCGTCTGCACGAGCTGATCACCGGAGCCGTAGAAGGCGAGATATCGATACGTCAGGCTGACGTCGCCCCATTTCATCGCATAGCCGGGCCCTGTCATCGCCTGCCATGTGAACTTCGACGTTCCCGCGCCAAGATCGAGATAGAACGGCATGTACCAGCTGCCGTCGCCCGTGATTGACACGCGTCCCCGAACGCCCGCGAATCCGTCGAAAATGTTCTGCACCTGCGATACGTCGAGTTGCTGGTTCGCGCCCGAACTTGCGCCCGTGGTCGAGACAGCCATCGCGTCGAGCGTCCCCTTCACACCGAGATACCGCATCCCCACGATCGCATCGACGGAGCCCCACGACTGCCGCATCACCGTTCGCCCGCCACCGATCTCGATCAACGTGCCGCGAAAGTTCGTTTCAACGCTCTGCTGGGTTCCGCGAGGCCCGAACAGGCCGTTCGTCGCATTGACCGAACTCTCGTGCCGCCCGAAGTTCAGATAGATCCCGTCCGCGAAGAAGCTCCAGTCGCCCTTACGCGCTTCGCCTTGCAGCATGAAGGCGAATTTGAGGTTTTGCAGATAGTCGTATGGCCCCGTGGACGCATCGGCGCCACCGCCCGGCAGCGAGAAAATGCATCGTCCCGTCCACGGATGGCAGCCACAGGTATGGCGCGAGGGCGAACTGCCACTGCGCGCTGGCGTCTCCATGAGTCAGCTCGGCTTCCGACGCCTGCGCGCTGGTCACGGCGATGATCACGGCGGCGACGCTTCCTCGGTACCAGTCCATGAAGGGCACCTCCTTCGACAAGGCGCGACGCGCCGGGCTACGCGGCACCTCCTCCCTACGCCTGCTACGCGCCACCGGCACCGTGGGTCGCCCAGTATCAGCCCGCGCCGCAGACCGGCCAATGGTACTGGTCACTGCAGTATGGGCGCTGGCTTTACGATTGATCGACCGGATGACGCGGCGAGTCCTGTGCCTCTTGGGCTTGCCGCGTAAGACCACGCTATGGGGAAGCGGGTTTTCCAGGCTGATCGCGCGTGCGCCGCGTGCGATACGGTCGCCTTGTTGATTCTCCTTGCCTTATCAACTATCTCGCGCTGAGGCAAAGTCCCTCGACTCCGCGCGTTTGTTGCAGCGCCTTTCGACCTTCAACCGCTCCTCAACGACTAGCTATTTTGCGGTCTTCGAGACATCGCACTCGCCAGTGGGAACACGGCTACCGCCCGTATTCTTCAGCGTAAGCGCGATCCTGCTTCCTCTGTTGGCCGTGATGATCTGTCCGTAACTGACGGTCGGGATAAACTGAATATCGGGAGCCACCGCCACAGGAGGATTCCTTGCTCCGTCCACCGTCAGATCGAGTTCCACGGTAATCGATTCAATAGCAACGCCCCAGTCCTGTCCGCGTGCCGTCTGTTCCTTTTTGAAATTGCACAGACCCTCCATGACCTTCTCCAACGCCGTGGGAATATCGACAGGTTTGCCTGGGGGAATTGGCGGCGTGTTGCAGCCAATAACCAGGAATGGCAAGACAACGAGAGCGAGGTGGGCACGCATCACGATCCCCTGTTTCATGAATTGTTCACGAAGCCTCGTTGCGTCGCAAGAACTTGCCGTCCCTGCGCGTGAACTCAGCGGCTGGCTCTCTGCTACCCCGGCAGAATTCTAGTTCAAAGTGGCGGCTGTGACATGCTCTTCGATCTGCGGCTTGCATGGATGTCTGTAGCCAGCAAGCACTAACCGCGATCACGTAGTATTTTCGACTTCAGGAGCCTGCATCGGGCTGTGCTCTGGGCGCCGCGTCCGCCGACACCCCGATTTTCGTGTCGCTATCGTTCAGGAACGCCTCGACTACATCATCCGCCGAAACACGTCGCCCGAGATCTCCGACCTGCTGTTCAAGTCCCTCTGCGCGCAGGATCTCGCGTGCGCCGGCATGGGCGGCAACAACCCGCAGACGCACACCGCTCTTCAGAAGATCAGCGTGCACTGTCGCAAGCATGCGCGCCCCCGCGATGTCCACGGTCGGAGAACTGGAAAGATCGCATATCACCAGCCTGACCGGACTGGTGCTCGACCGGATTCTCTCCCATACCGTCGCTCGTACATGTTCGATGTTGAAGTAAAGCAGCGACGCTTCGACGCGAAACAGCAGCACGCCCGGAATTGCCTCGTTGTCAGGATGACGATCGATGTCCGAATACCGGTGTGTGCCGGGAATGCGTCCGAGGATGGCCACATGCGGATGCGCGGCGCGCGTGATGAGCACCAGCATTGAAGCTAACGCCGCGAAAATCACCCCTTTGAGGATGCCGAGCAGCAATACCGCAACAAAGGCGACCATTGACACCAGGAACTCGTAACGACTCACGTGCCACACGTGCCGCAATTCGCGAGTGTCCACAAGGCCCTTGACCGCCACCAATACGATGGCGGCAAGCACCACGTTCGGCAGGTTGTTGAGCAGGCCTGTCAGGAACATCAGGCAGAGACCAATTGTGATTGAAGCAAACACGAGCGCAAGCGGCGTCTTTGCGCCGGCCTTGTCATTGACGGACGACTGTGACAAGCCGCCCGCCACGGGATAACCGCACCCAATCCCAGCAGTTCCCGGCGCGAATCGATTTCATAGCCGTTTTTTTGTGCGATGGCGCGCGCGGCCGACACGCTTTCCAAATATGACAACAGCAGACATGCGAACGCTAGTGGAACGATGCCGTCCACGTCACGCACCCGGAGTGCGGGGAAATGGAAGTGTGGCAAACCTCGGGGCAATGCGCCTACGACCTTGAATCCCATCTCGCCCAGTGACGTCACCGAAAGCAGGACAATGGCCAACGCTACGACGAACAACGCGACCGGGCGACCGGGTAGCAATTTTTCCCCTAACAGGAGCAGCGCCAGTGCACCGACACCGAATGCGAGCACAACGGGATGTGTATCAGGCAATTGCCCGGCCAGAATCACAATGCGCTCGAAGAACTCCTCGCCGCCTCCCTCAACGCCAAACAGCTTGGGCAGTTGCGTCAGCGCGATCGTCAGCGCAGCCCCGGCCTTGAACCCAAGCAGGATCGTTTCGCTGATGAAGTTGACGAGCGAGCTTAGCCGCAAAATCCACCCAAGCAGGCACATGAGCGCGATCAGTATCGCGGTCAAAGCGGCGATAGACGCGAACCGGGCCGGATCTCCGCCCGCCATATCTGTGACGGTTACGCCGACGAGCATAGAGATCGCCGAGGTGGGCCCGATGGCCAGTTGGCGAGATGAGCCGAGCAAAGCGTAAGACAGGCCTCCAACCAGATAGCAGTAAATGCCATATTGCGGTGGCAAGCCGGCAAGCGTCGCATACGCAAGCGAGACAGGTATGCCGTAGGCCGCAAGCGTGACGCCCGCTACGACGTCGGATGGAATCCACGGTAGCTGATAGGTGAACAACCATTGCGCCGGGGGGAATAACGCGCGCCAGCTTTTGGCAGGCGCCATATTTTCAGCGTCGACGATGGGAACGCGTTTTTCCTCCATTGCACTCTCGTTTTCGGACGGATGATCCGAAGCGGAACCCCCTTGATCATGGGAAAGTCACTGAATGCCCCCGCCCGCGTTACAGGCAACATTAACTAAACGTTGATGCCACCACGCTATCGCATGGCGATGCGTCGCAATCGATGATCATGACGATGGGTGCGGCGGGTCTCGAGGCATGATGAAAGTATCCCCTGACAAGACGCGATTACGAGCGGATCAACGAGCATGGCTTCGCAATTCGCGCAACACGTGTGGCGAGAAGGTTTGTCTGCTGCGAATCTATCGTCGCCCGTCGGTGAACTGTCGCAGCCGCTGAGGTGATCGTCCCGCATCTCTCGAAACCTCGCCACGCAAACGCAAAAGCTCGTCATCAGATTTTCAGGCGGGAAACCTTGGTGCCCGAAAGTGACACGTCACCCATGAGACCGGCATTGGTCAGCACGATCGCTTCGACGGGCGCCGTGGCCGTTGTCGTATCGATCGCTCCGTTCGCTCCGACCTTCAACAGCGCGACGGATCCTTCACCGCCGACCGACCAGCCTTTGGAATTGCGAAAGCTGTTGAGCGCGTCATGTGTCATGAACAGGAATATGATGGCCTTCGATTGCGCACCTGCCTGCAAGCCGAATGATCCCGATACCGTGCTGTAGTAGCCGATTGTCTTTCCGCCTACATCCAATGCGCCTTCACCGTACTCGCCACCGGCAATGAAGCCGACCTTGATCACCGACGGGAACACGAGTACGCCGTTCGCCTTGGCGACGAGTTCCTTTGAACCCTTGACCGTCTCATACAGCCGCGACAGCGTCCCGTGGACCTTGGCATTGATTTCCTGCCGCTTCGATGCGTTGGACTCGGTGGCAGCGGCGTCACGCATCGTCGCTGGGGAGCCCGTGAGCGTAAGACCTGTGACAGCGAGTACGGCAGCGCCCGTCCGTAAAAACTTTCTTCTGCGCATTGTTGCCTCCATGGTGGTTCACGGTCGAACCGTTGATGCTGCAATGCCCGCCTTCCCGGCGGCGAAGCCAGCCTGCTAACGCAAAATCACGGTTGCGAATGGCTTCACCGGGCGGGCTCTGTCAGATCCTCCTCCGCGAAGCGCAAGATAGCCTCGACGAGGACCTCACGGGAATACGCGTTCTGCGTTACGAAAAGCGCGCCTATTGCCGGATGCGTCCGGGCAACGGGTGCCGCCAGCGCCCAATGATCCGCATTCACGTAGGCGAAAAGCGTACGGGCGGGCACAGCCTGATCGTAGAAGATGACCTGGCTGTCCTGTTGCGAATCAACGCGTGAGAGCCTGTTCGCTCGATTTCAGGATAGACGAGATCGTTCCGGCTGCGGGAATGTCACGATCGAGTAGTACCGCAATTCGCACGTAAGCGGGTGCTGTGCGAGCCACATCCTTGCGGATCGCCGGTCCCAGGCTCTGCACGGCGCGGCCATCGCCCTATGTGCACGTCGCGCTCGCAACGTATCGCAGCAGATCGGCCTGATACTGCAGGGCGTCGTTGGCGAGCGGCGATCCGCGAGTCACGCCGGCGGCACTCACCCCGCTGACACTGTGCCACGAGCAGGCGTAAAGCCACCACAGCTTGTGCGTACTCGGCCGTGGCGGAAATCGGTATCGCACGCCGGGACGGGGTTGAAGGGCACAACTGCGTAACCGGCAAGGTCAGGTGGACCGGCACCGATCTCTCGCCGCGTGCCGACCGCACTGCGTCGTCCTAGAATTAAGCAACACGGGGGGCGGGGGCGACATGAAACACGGACTGGTACTCGGGCTGCTGAGCGGTGCGCTGCTGGTCGGTTGCATGTCCGCCGGGGTCGAAGTGAGGCCTGAACAGATGGCGACCTTCAGGCGTGGCGTGACGACGATTCAGGAAGTGACGGCCACGCTCGGCCCGGCATCAGTGCAGACCGCGCTCGACGATGGTTCGATGCTGCTCGTTTACACCTATGTGACGTCGAGGCCGCACCCCGAAAACTACATCCCGATTATCGGGTCGCTGGTCGGTGGTGCCGACACGCACACGTCGGCGGCGGGTGTTCCTGTTCGATGCGCGCGGCGTCCTCAAGAGTGCGAACACCACCACCTCGAACGTCGGGACGGGCCTGAGCACCGAACTGCAGCACAGAGCCCCGGCGCCAATTGTTGAGGCGCCCGTCGCGGGCAACAGCAATCCGCCGAATGCCGTGCAGAGCGTTGAGCCGCCTGTCGTGGTCAAGCGCATTTCACCGGCCACCGCGGAGAGCGTCGAGCCACTTCCGGAGGAAGAGGGCCAGCCAGCACAGGAAAACAGCGTCGAACCGCCTTCAGAACAAGGCATCCAGCCGGCTGAGAGCAGGTAGCATCGAACCTCAGTTGTCCACGACGCGCGCTGAGCGTTCTGCGTCATGCCGATCGCGGCCGCGCGGTCGAAGGCGTCGGCGCACGGGCAGGCGATCCTTCCTATTGTCGATGTTCTGAACTTCACATACCCACGATATGAGGCTTTGCGGCCAACCTGTCCGACGAACGCTGAATCCGTGGTCAATTTTGCACTATCCAGATTTGGTTCATGATGCCAGCGCGGAGACACGCGAACGTCTCCAGCGCTTCCCGGTCGGCAATCTGATCGGCTGAATCTTTGACCAGCATCGATGCCACGAATTCGTGAGCGCTGAGCATGCACTGCTCCTGACACAAGAGACTACTGACTGGTCAGAGATGAAAACGTTGCACTGTCGATCGTCACCTGTGACGCGCAATGGCGTCGATAGCGCCCGTTACCACAGGATCTGCCTGCGGCCATGATGCATACAGACTGGGAGAGTCGCCTTGGCTCGCGCCCGCGCCGGTGCACACGAAAACGCGCGCTCCTCGGCCACCATGCTCCGCAGCAACATATCGTGCGACCTGCAGCGCCCCGTCGGCCAGCATCGCACGCGCAGCAATGAGTACTTCGGTGCGACTCGTGCCCAGCTGTTCAGCGAGTTGTACTGCGGTGCATTCGCTTCCACCCGCCAACAGGGCCCGGATTCGCATGGCCAATCGGTCGGACCTTCGCGTGCCGCGATCGGAAGCCGGAAGCTTCATTGACGCCTTCTGCGGGGTTTGCCTGATTACTGGCAGGTCGCCTGTCAATTCGCTCGCGGCCTCCCCTGGATTTCGCGCGCGAAAGCAACGCTGGTCAATGTCGAGCCGGCAAAGAGGGTTCTCGAAGATTGCCGTCAATTGGTCGACGCTGAACCGCGCGCGCAGTGCGCGCCACACGTCTTGCCATCCGTCACAGAGACCGCTGCGGGCGAGATCGTAAGCGGCTTGCCTGATCGATTCGCGAGTCTCGACGATGTCCAGTCGATCGTGCGCTTCATGACTATCGCCGCCTGCCCGGCATACGGGCCGTGTGCCCTCGCGCGGGTTCAGAACACGGTGTCTGGACGCGGGTACCAAGTCGACCTATGGGTCAAAAGGACGACGAGCCCGCCGCGCGGACCATGAGCTTCAACAAGCGTGTCGTCGTTCTCATCCCAATCCCCAAGCAAAGAATGCCTCGTGTCAACAATACCCTTGACACGCGCTGGCCGATATTGGCCCTTGGTCCAATATGACGCAGAACAATTTTCGCTTACCAGCTCAGTTTGTGCCTGTTAGTTCCCGCCATTGAAATCCGGCATCTTTAAAACGTTGTGTACGCACCCTCATTGAAAGATGCAGTGACCTCGTGAAAACGCTCAATCCTCTACATGTAGAGGACTTACGCGACTGCTGTGCGCGGATTCCTGTGCAAACTGACCTTCCCGGCACGACTTGGAGGCCGTTACGACGGACTTTCCGAACACGAAGCCGAAATGACGGAGCGATCCGATGCCCGCCAAAGAGCGTGTTTGCGGTACATCAACAAAGTCGTCAATTTTCTTATTTGTATTACCACGTAATGTCGTTGCAATTACATCCATCTGATGGACACCGACGCATCGCGCGATTGAGGAAAGCAAGCAATGAACCATCTCTACGCCATGCGCGTCTTCGTGTTGGTCGCGGAAACACGAAACTTCAGAAGCGCGGCCATCGCGGTAATGGCCGTTCTTGTCGCAGGGAGCGCTCGAGCAAAACAACGCCGCCGTTGACTGCTTGTGGCCGGTTGCACTCCCTGGCCATGACGCTACAAAGCTGCCGCTGGCGAAGGGCTAATGTTTTTGAACGGCGGCGCCGTCGGCTGAGCGCGTATAGACGGCCGAGTACGGACTTTTGGCGGCGCGCTCGGACAGACATTCCAACGTGGTGTCCGCCCTGGTAACGGAAATTCGGCCGCGACGACCGTTCTCACCCGGTAGTTGTCCTAGCTTCCAGGCGACCACATGAAAAACCAAAGCAGTTGAGTTGACGCGCCGTCACTCGCTTGCAGGCATGCATGCATGATTATGGCGGCCGATCTGTGCGGGAGCGCACATTCAATTGAATCGCGCAAATCGCGAGCCGCCAAGATTTGTTGGCTACCGGGCCGCAAAAAGTCCCAGCGCTACACGGCATGTTGTTGTGTTACTTTGTCTTCGAGCGGGCCACTGCAATGGTCGGGGCCATCCTCGGCGAATGTAGCGACGATGACGACCCTCCTGACTTTACCTCCCGGAGGAACGGCCCGAATGTATGCCTCGCGTTCCTTTAACCTGACGAACCGAGGGCGCGCGAACGATGAACGCATATCTGATCAATCCCTACGCAAGCCGCCACCGAGGTTGACGGCGGCGATATCAATTCGCTTGATCCCGTATAAGCTTGCTCGATTGCGACTTCGTCGAGAGCTATGGGCTGATCAACAGCGGCGGCGATTGTTTGTACGTCATGGAATCAGGCAATTGCGGGCGACAAAGCGACGCTGTCAGTAGGCCGGTACCAATGCGACCGGCCCGCGGTCTACTACGCTGGGAGTGAATCAATGGAAAAAATGTACTCGTACAAAGGCTTTGAGGTCACCGTGAAGCTTGAGTCTGTGCGGGCTCTGTCAAGCGAATTCACATATGGGCCCCGGTTGGGTACGTTGCGGTGGTGAGTATCTACACGGCGGACCCGAGAAGACCAGTAGGCGTACCGATTGGGCTGGTCACAGAAGGAAACCGCGTCTTCGGCACGGTGGACGACGCCTTGACGGCAGGATTTAACGCAGCAAAGCGTGTGATAGACGACAGAGTTGCCCCTTGACGGGCGTTCTCATCTGCGGCCAGTCGTACAGCTTAATGAATCATCTGCTGCCGGCACTGCTCGCTGTTCGACGACCGTTTTGCATTGAAGTTGAGACGGAGAGCCAGGCGGGTGCCGACCGACCAATGTGGGTCGTATTGAGACCTCCATCTCGCCTCCAGACCGGCGAAGAAGATTATTGCCTTGTAAAGAGGTGTACCGCACTCGCACGCATTCCCCAAGGCTTTATGATGGCTGTTGCCGTCGAAGCCGCACAAGAGGGGCTTGCTCGTCAGTCACACGGAAGCCCGCGCCCGCGTTTCGAACCAAAAAAATGATCGGGGGACAGAAGATGGACTTTTTCGAGAACGTCGTTGTCGAATATCTCCGCGCAGATCGAGCCGTCTTCGTCAATACACAATGCTGCATCCAACTCAATGAAGGTTCTAATCCCGATACGTCGGGACCGCACTGGTACTGCGACGCCGTCGCCGTGGATTTTCGTTCCCGCGCTGTGTTCCTTTGCGAAATCACGTTCGCCAAACCACCCACAGGCCTACTGAAGCGCCTTTCAGGCTGGCACGAGAACTGGGATGGGCTGCTTCAGGCGCTGCGCCGTGACTGCGCCATACCCGATTATTTTCCAGTTAGGCCATGGATTTTTATTCCTGAGGCGCTGATCGGCACCGTTGTCGACGCGTTGGAAAAATTTAAGCTCGGCTATGGTACTGCCGTACCGACGCCGAAGATCACAACTCTGGAAATGACCAGTCCATGGCTCTATCCGTCTTGGAACCGCATGGGCGAAGCCGCGAAGCCGACATCGATTCCCAAACACATGCGATAAGAGGCCCTCAAGGCGGGGTCTGACTCATCGTTCAGGGACTTACGCTTCCAATGCTCGGAGGTAGAGGCATTAAATGAATAAACTAAAGCTGATTCTCGCTGCTGCAGGAGGTATGCTGACTCGTCTGCGACCTAAGAGGGGGCTAAATCTTCAGTCACTTCGCGACGCATTGGAAGAGGTCGATCGGATCTCTAGAGAACAGTCAGGTTATCTATATAAGCTTCTTGTCGCGAGACAGCAAATCAAGCTAAAGATGTATCAAGAACGAGGGCATTCCCGAGCCCATTTTCACGTGGATTATGGGCAAATTAACCACGCGGCCGTTTTTGCTGTGGACACTGGTGAGCGAATCGAAGGGAATCTTGATCGAAAATACGACAGGGCTATTACTGCGTGGACCATCGCGAATAGAAAGGCACTGCTAGCGATATGGAGCGCTCTTCAATCCGGCGAATCGGAAACGCCTTTCATTCGATCTCTGACGGAAATTCGCTACCGCTAACGAGTGAGGCAGGGTTCGAAAAGAGTCGGTGGAGAGCGGGCGTCGGTCGGCAAATGGATGGAAGGGCACGGCGCTCCAATTTCGATTGAAGACTCATCGAATTTCGCGGTTTGGCCACAACCTGCCCTTCAGCGAGAGAGGAAACCTGCCGTTGGAACGGCTGCATTACGCCGGAACCTGACGGACGAGCTACACGCACAATTCGGCTATAGTCGATATTCGCGCGTCGGCGGCCGCGAATGTAAATCCCAGTTGCAAGCGGATGAGTACTTTCGGACCCGTTGCAGCCGGTCGATCCTGTGGATGTGAGACGGCCGCTTGGATTTTTGTCAAATAGACGTTCAGCCCATTGCGATACACACAGGCGGCGCGACGGACACGATTCGGTCCGCCGTGCCAACGCCGCGAACTTCACTCGACCACGAGCCTCGATTTTAGGGTGACGGCGTTCGCCAGATTGTAGACGTTGGGGGAGGTGGCCGTTACCGCGTCATGGATTTCGGCGAACTGCTGGCTGGTCCCGTCACCCTTGATACGAACCGTGTAACGCAGGCTCTCGTAGCCGTTTGCCACTTGCGGGTCGATCCCGAGAAAACCCCTGAGGTCGATTTCGCCCTCAGTCTCGATCTGCAGGGATTCGAGCGTAATCCCGCGGGCGGCGCATTGCGCCACGAAACCCACCGTTATGCAGGCGTTCAGCGCGGCGATCAGATGCTCCTGAGGATTGGCAAACTCGTTCGAGCCGCCGAGTTCGCCGGGCTCGTCGATGTCGATCGTGAAACGGCGCGATACATGCTGCCCTCCGATCGAAAACCCTTGCACCTCGGCGCGAGTTCGAGTCTGGCCCTTCCAGGTCGTCGCCACGCGCCAACTGGTAGCGGCTCTCGAGACATCGTCCTTGACGCTCCCGATCAGGGCGAGCAGATCGTCGACGTTAAGGCCGTTTACGATGTTGGGTTCGTTGGTCTGTGCATTGGCATTCATATTCCATCTCCTTCAACAGGTTCTGTTGCAGTAAGGAGGTTCGCTATGATGCGCGGAATGACATGAACGACTGAAGCCTCGATGAAGACGTTGAATCCTCCGGTGGCCCGAGTACTGAAACGCCTGCACTATCCGCTCGAGGTGATCCTGACCTGCGTGCGCTGGTATGTGGCCTATCCGCTGAGCCTGCGGCACCTCGAAGAAATGATGGCCGAGCGCGGCGTTTCGGTCGATCATTCGACCGTGCACCGCTGGGCCATCAAGCTGCTGCCGGTACTGGAGAAAGCGTTTCGCCGCCACAAGCGCCCCGTGGGCAAGAGCTGGCGTGTCGACGAGACCTACATTAAGGTCGGAGGCCAATGGAAATACCTGTATCGCGCCGTCGACAAGGCCGGAA
>NZ_WHNP01000110.1 GCF_009362735.1 Paraburkholderia franconis
TTCCCGAATGCCCTGTGCGCCTTGCCGCGCAATGCGCTTGCGCCACGTGCTGACCGTCTGCACCGATACACCGAGCTCTCGCGCAATCACGGTATTCGAGTGTCCCTCATGTGCCCACAACGCAATCCGAGCCCGCATCACATCCCGCTGCGGGGCCGTCTTCTGTGCGATCAGCGACAGGAGTTTCTTTTTTTCTTTCTTCGTCAGCTTCACTGACGTTGCATGACGGCCTCGGCTCATCCCGACATGATAACCAAGGCGTTTAATTATTCAACGTATTTAAGGGATGTCATACTAGATCATCGGTGGACTACGGACGGCCGCTAGCGTGAAGCCGTTAGTTAACTTGCTTACGTTGCTTATCGGAGTCCGCGTCGGGAATACGCGGATGGCTGGCTTTCAACGTCCCGTGCAGCGTGTCGCCCGGTCTGACTGGCAGATGAATCGATCACGACATGGCTCGGTTGACTTCGATCAACTGCACGGGATTGATGCGCGCTAGTCTGCTTTCGTGCAGTTCTCAATGCGCTGTACGACGCGGCGGAGAACGGGACGAACCATATCATTCCATCGCACGGATGCGCTGCCGCATTGAACGAACATCCCGGAGGGCATGAAGTCGGATAGTCAACTGCGTCAGGAAGTCGAGGACGAACTGGCGAACAACCCGGCCATCGACGCCAATCGCATTGGTGTAGCGGTCGCCGATGGCATCGTCACGCTCACCGGACATGTCGCGGACTATGCACAAAAGGTTGCAGCCGAAAAGTCCGCGCTGAGAATTGCGGGCGTCGTTGCCGTAGTCGTGCGCATCGACGTGAAGCTTCGCGATACCGATCAGAGATCGGATGAAGACATTGCGTTAAGCGTGCGGGCCGTTCTCGACTGGATCGCTGGTCTTGAGGAGGATGCCATCAAGATCAAGGTGGAGAAAGGGTGGGTGACATTGAGCGGCGAAGTGCAGGACGGATACCGCAGCCATATTGCAGAGAAGAATATCGTGCATATGCGGGGCGTGACGGGCGTGACAAACGACATCAAGATCCGGGGTTCCGCTTCTCCGACTGATATCGAGTACAACATCCGCAAGGCAATCCAGCGTCATACGGACCGGGAAATGAAGCACTTGGGCGTGCAAGTGGACAAGGGAAAGGTCACGCTGTCGGGCCACCTGAGTTCTTCAATAGAACGGACCATCGTCTGCGGAGCGGCGCGCTCGACGCCGGGTGTGACGGCAGTCGTCGATCATCTCGTGATCGGCTGACGAGGCCGGTCTGGCGATGCCCTCGCGCCGGGTTCCCGAAAGAGGGCTGGCGCAACCTATGGCAACGCGCCGTTGCTATCGGACGCTCGTCCGAGAAGTAATGACACGTCGACGGCGACCGGCGTACGCGTGCATTCAAGGCCATATACGACAATCGTATGGTGAATCCCATGCCGTTGCAGCGATTCCTCGGTTTTCCAGTAGTCGAGTTGCAACCGGATGCCGCACATTTCCGGTCGACGCGGGAAAGCGAGATCTTCGTCTGCCTGAAGATAGGTCGGGTTATCGACCAGACGATGCACGCGCGGTGAGAGTTCGGTTGCAATGGGACGATCAGTGTCCATCGCGGAATGAGCCAGGTGTTCCTTTGCGCTTGCCATGTGCGTCCCCGATTTCGGAAATGTCTTCACCTTAAGGTTGCGCATCGTTGTTGCGTTGATTCAGGTCACGCAATGCGATGCCGATCTTTTCGCCTTTATCCGTTGACCTCAGTCAAGCGGGGCCCATGTGCTTTTGAGGTGGCCTACCGTTGGTCGCCATGGGGCGTGGCCTCGAAGGGCGTTCTCACCAGCACAAGTACAGAACTGCATCGGAGTCTATTGCCGATGCCGATTTTTCTATTGACGTGGCTCGATCGAATGCCGTCGCGCACGGATGGTTGTCTTTCCGGACGCTGTGGGATGCTGGCCGGTCGATGTCCGCCGCGACGGAAACACCGACCTTGGCCCCCAAGTTGCGCCTTGCCGGTTTAGTGGCTGACGCCTTCCACAGCTCCGATGCCGGTTTCCGAGCGCACGGCCTGCGCCTCGAAACCCGCCTGGTCAATGCGTGCGCGATTGGATTTGTCAGTTACCGAAAAGAACCAGATGCCGAAGAAGCCAATTGCCATTGAGAAGAGCGCGGGTGATGCATACGGAAACGGCGCGCTCGCGTAGTGAAAGACGTCGACCCACACTGCCTTCGACAGAACCGTCAGCAACACGGCTGAGAGCAGCCCAAGGAAGCCACCGATGGCCGCACCGCGCGTCGTACAGCCGCGCCACAGCACCGACATGAACAGCACAGGAAAATTGGCAGAAGCCGCCACTGCGAAAGCGAGCGAAACCATGAATGCGATGTTCTGCTTTTCGAACACGATGCCAAGCACGACGGCAACGATGCCCAGCACGACCGTCGTCACGCGCGAAACAAACAGTTCGTTTGCACTCGACGCCTTGCCATGTTTGAACACTGTCGCATAGAGGTCGTGCGATACCGCCGACGCGCCGGCGAGCGTGAGGCCCGCGACGACGGCGAGGATCGTGGCGAACGCGACGGCCGAAATAAAGCCGAGGAACACGTTGCCGCCGACCGCGGTCGCCAGATGCACGGCCGCCATGTTGGTGCCGCCGAGCAGCTTGCCGGCCGCGTCCTTGAAGACGGGATTGGTGCTCACCAGCACGATCGCACCAAAGCCGATGATGAAAGTGAGAATGTAGAAATAGCCGATCCACGTGGTCGCCCAGAACACCGACTTGCGCGCTTCCTTCGCATTGGGAACCGTAAAGAAGCGCATCAGGATGTGCGGCAGGCCAGCTGTGCCGAACATCAACGCGATGCCGAAGGAGATTGCCGAAATCGGGTCCTTGATGAAGTTGCCCGGCCCCATGATCGATGCCTTCTTCTCATGCACCTCGACGGCCTTCGCAAACAGTGCCTCGGGGCTGAAGTGAAATTGCCATAGCACCATGAACGCCATGAACGATGCTCCCGCGAGGAGCAGGCACGCCTTGATGATCTGCACCCAGGTGGTCGCGGTCATGCCGCCGAAGAGCACGTACACCATCATCAGCATGCCGACGATCACGACCGCGATCCAGTAGTCGAGGCCAAACAGCAGCTTGATGAGCTGTCCCGCACCCACCATCTGCGCGATCAGGTAGAACGCCACGACAACGAGCGTGCCTGAAGCAGCGAACGCGCGTATCGGGGCCTGCCTGAAGCGATACGCGGCCACATCGGCGAACGTGAAGCGGCCGAGATTACGCAGCCGTTCGGCCATCAAAAACGTGATGATCGGCCAGCCCACCAGAAAGCCGATCGAGTAGATGAGTCCATCGTATCCGTTCGCATAGACAGCGGCTGAGATGCCAAGAAAGGATGCCGCAGACATGAAGTCTCCAGCGATCGCCAGGCCATTCTGAAAGCCGGTGATGCCGCCGCCTGCTGTGTAGAATTCTGCAGCCGAACGCGTTTTTCTGGCGGCCCATTTGGTGATGAAGAGTGTCGCGATCACGAACACGATAAACATACTGATCGCGGTCCAGTTGGTTGCCTGCTTGACCGCCTGACCTAGATCGGCGCCGGCTGCGAAGCAACTGGCAGAAGCGGCGAAAAGCGCGCTCGCGGCGAGGAATTGCCGAGCCTTCATGCGACCTCCCGCTTGATCTGGTCGGTGAGTTCGTCGTAGGCGCTGTTGGCGCGACGCACATAGAAACCCGTGATCGCCACGGTGAACAGGATCACGAAGAGACCGATCGGCATGCCCCATGTCATCACCCCCGGCCCCATCTTCGCGGCGAGCACGCCCCTATCGAACGCGATCAGCAGCACGTAGCCATAGTAGACGACGAGTACGAGGGCGGTGAGCGTCCACCCGAGCCTCGAGCGCTTTCGCACCAGTTCGCGGTACGTCGCGCTCGATTTGATTTTCTCTGCGAGTTTCAAGTCCATCTTCGTCTCCTGCACGGATAACACTTCATTGTCTGAACGAGTGCCTCGTTCGAGTAGGGCCGGAACGATCGGCAAACCACATGTACTTGTGGCATTCCGGTGGGGATGTAGTGCGACGCTCTCGCGCACGCGGTTTAGACGCGTCGTTCTTTTGATGCGCTCGGTAGTACGTTAAAAGCGCCCGCTTACCGGGTTCTTACGCCAGGCAATTTCATTCACCGGGGTTTACGCGAGGAAGGGCGTTTCTATATGCGATCGATGGACGTGCTGCGGCACTGACTGATTTGCAGCGCGCGACGCTGTCGGTCACGAGACCGCTTGAAGAACGATGCCAACGACGCTCGCTTGCAAGGCCGTGCTTGCATTGCAGGACAGGAGTGTGCAGCAGGCGCCGGTACACGTCGACAACGGGTATGGACTGCGAGACGTTTGCGAGCGGCGTTGCGAACGGTTGAGTGTCGCGCTCGTCAACGCTCGCGCCCCTGAGAAAGTCTGTAGTCCGTGAAAGGGTTCAACTTGGAAGACAGAGGCCGGCCGCGTCAATTTTAAGTTTGAAGTCCTCACGGGCGGAAGCGCCGCCCGACGTGTGAGTTGTGTCAGGTCGGAAAGCCGGCAGCTGCGTTCGACGAATTCTCATGCTCGTCTGGCACGAAGGCCATGCCGTCTTGCCGGCACATGCGGCGCACCGCGCGCCGCGCGGTAATCAGGCCAGACGGCAGGCCGCCGCCGGGCATGACCCATTGGCCGATCATCAGGAACTGCCGCAAGCCGGGCAGTGTGGACGGCAAGGGTCTTACGCCCGTCTGCGGCGTAAGGAGCCAGCCTTCCATGCTGCCTCGCCAGTTGCGCGTGCAGCGGACCACGGTAGCGGGCGTCGAGACGTCGACCACTTCTATCGCGTCGCGCACGCCGGGCATGTGCTCGTCGAAGATAGCGATCACACTGTCGGCCACGCGCTGCTTTTCCGCTTCGTAGCCTTGCGGCTCGTGCTCGCTCAACTCCGACCAGTATTCCACGTTGCGCGTTGGCAGCGTGCACGTGACGGCGGTCTTGCCGGCGGGCGCGAACGTGGGATCGTAGTGGAACAGCCGGAAAGCGATTTGATGTAGCGCGGTTTGCGGGTCGACTGTGAGCGGCTGGTCAAGCAGCCGCATCACGTATCCGCACTGCTGCGAAAGATCGCGCGCCACGCCGAGGCTCACCTGCAGAAATGAGGGGAAGGGCTTGTATGTGCGATAGACGTGCTCCACGCGAGGGCCGACATACCGTCCGTCGAGCATATCGTAGACGGTCGTGTGTCCGTCGGCAGCGGAGACAACCCAGTCGGCGTCGATACGCTCGCCATCGTCGAGCCGCACACCCACTGCCGTATTGTCTTCCACGAGAATCTGCTTGACGCTCGCGCACGTGCGCAACACGCCGCCGAGTTGCTGCAGATTTTGCGCGATCGGACCGATCACCGCCTGCGAGCCGCCTGTCGGATAACCTGCGTTTCGGTTAGAGGTCCATGCGAGCGCGAAAGCGAGCGCGATCACCGCAAGCTGCGCGTTTTCTCTTTCGCCGAAGAAGCCTCGCAGCAACGGGTCGCTGAACCGCTTGCCGTAGGCTTCGGACGTGATGTGCGAGAGGCTGTGCAGAAGAGGTACGCGGGGAAGCAATTGCAGTCCTGTCGCAAGGCGATCCTGCCAGTCGCCGCTCAACGATGGCAGCGGGCAGTGGCTCAGGCTGCGCACGGCATGCAGGAACTGTCGGATCTGCGCTTCGTCTTGCGGTGCGTGCTGCAGCAGCTCCGCTTCGAGCCGATCGAGATTCGAGTAGATGGACAGGCGCTTGCCGTCTTCGCTTTCTACACGCATCCATTCTTCGGGATAGACGAAGTGCAGGCGGTCGATGTCGAACACTTCGCGCCATAGTGCATGCAAGGGGTCATGCGGACTCGAGCCGAGCAGCCAGTGTAGACAGGCCTCGAAGGTATAGGCGCCGCGCTGCCAGCTTGTGGCGAGTCCGCCGGGACGTTCGTGCTGCTCGAGCACGGTGACCGCGTATCCGCATTTACGCGCGTGGACCGCGGCGCACAGGCCTGCAATACCGGCGCCGATGATGACAACTTTTCGAGGAATGGGGTTCATGGCCGCGACTCCAGCGAGATACGGGCAACGTATGGCGCGATTCACCCGCGCCGAGCGTAATGCGCGCATGCAACGTGTGGGACACTGGATGGTCGCGCGCCTCACACTTCTACTAATGTGCGGCGTGGTGCAGTGCTACTGTTGATCTGTATCAAGCGAGAGGCACGAATGACATCGTGATCCGGCTGGCACGATGCAGTGCTCCTGGTGAAGCGCTGATTGTGCCCAACATCTTCGGTGGGCTCGTCGCGATCCGGGGCGCGACGATTGGCGGGCCAGCGGGTGTATCCCCCACCGGCAAGGGAGCGTTCGAATCGCGATGATCGTTTTTATCGCCGATGAGCTGCCGCTTCGGCCGCAGTGTCATGGTATTCCGTGAATTTCGTGATTCTTCCGTTTTCGATCGTGAAGACGTGGGCCCACTCGTCTTCATACGTAACGCCAGTAGAAGCTACGCGCCACCGCTGCACCCCGAGCACGACGACCTTGTCCTGGTCGGCAATAAAATCGAGAGGCTCGAATCGCTCTGCAGTCTGGGTCGCAGCGAGCGCACTGAAGAATTCCCCGACCTCCTGTGGGCCGTGCCTTCTACCGGCGAACGGGATGATCTCCGTGGACCCCGGTATGAACCAGTCGACATTTTCGGCGAGCGTTATCAGGACGCCCTCGATGTCGCCTTTGCTGAAGGCATCGTATGCCCGCTGCACCAATAGAACATTTTCCTGGACGCTCATTTACGCCTCCCACAATCGTCGGTCGCAGACGGGCGGATGTTCGCAGAACATCCGCTTAATTAAGCAACTACGACTACTGGGACCAGATTCCTCGGCACACTTCCGCGCATATCCGGCACGTGTCGCTGCATGTTCCGCACTGCTCGGATGGGTGCCGGGAGCATTCGTCTGCGCATTCGTCACAGATCTGTGCGCAAAGCGCGCAAAACTCGGGTGCCAGATGGCTTTCCCGAGCTAATGCGGCGGATGTGAAGCGGCACAGCGAAGCGCAGTCTGCGTTGAGGCGAATACACTTGGCAATGTGCGCGATATCTGGTTCGCCAAGGCAGGCAGATGCGCAGCGGTCGCAGGCGGCGGCACAAGCATCACAGGCTTCGATACACGACTGATAAGGCTCGGTGTTCATTGACAGGCTCCAGACAGGAAGAATGTTGGGTTGACGCGCTTGTTGTCCTCCAGGTGATCGAAAACGGTTCTTGACCAGAACGCCTCGAATAGCAGAGTAGGCGCAAGTGGCATTGCCGTAAAGCGATCACATCAGCTTGGTGCTGGTTGAAATGAAGGCGACGGGCATCTGCCACACGGACTGCGGGCGTTATTGTTGATGTGGGGCGTGGTGTCGGAGATCCGGAAGGACGCGTCATTCGACAAGATCTGCTACATCGACGGCGGGGTGACAACGAGTGTCGGCGCAGTCGTGTTTTCAGCAGAGGTACAAGCGGGGACAAACGTTGCCGTGTTCGGCTTTGGCGGGATCGGGGGTGAATGTGGATTTGCACCTTCAGCTTATGACATGAATAACACATCAGCCACGCCCGTAACATAGTTGGTTTATGGACGCTTTGTTTTACGGCGTGATGCGCCGGTCGCCCTCAGTTCCTGAATGGCGTGGATGAATGCGGCGATTCCGCCTTCGAATCGCGGAACCGGCATTGCAGAGATCAGATCTGCCATCACGCGGCAGCCGGATCGCTAATAAGGTCTTCTCCATTTTCGATACGTCCCGCGAATCGCCGCTGGAATCCCGGTTGAACATCCACCGTCACGGTGAAGTCGTACCAGTTTCCGCTTGACGACACAGGCCAGCTGGTTGTCATTGTGCCACCTGCCGCCAACGGAAAGTTCCATGGACCATCGGTGCGATATGCGTTCGATGTGACGGTGAACTGGCACCCTGCGTGACCCGAATTAATCATGTGCAGGCAGACTGCGTTATTTGCCTGATCGTAGGTTACGCGGATCTCGGGATTAGCGGATGCGGCGCCCGATGTCTCGGCCATGTCTCCTCTAAACGTCCTGAGAAAGCCATTCGGTCCACGCAATGCAATCGAGTATTGTGTGCCGGAGAGGTGGACACGACACCAGCTATCGGAGACCTGTGTTCCCGCCCGAAGCGCATAACGACGGGGCGGATTCGTGCATGTGGCGAGGTCATACGCCGAAAACGCGGCGCCCGCTTTCCCGTCGTTGCTTATCAGGAGCGAGAGGGTTGCGCTACCGGCATCCACATATGCAGTCGCATGAAGCGCGTAGGGCAATGCCCGTGAGGGTCGCGTACCGGGCTCCTGCCTCGGTTTCGACTGCACTACGGGTATGGTCGGCTCTGGCAGCGAACTGCATTGCCGGTTCGCGTCGGAGACGTATCGACTCGTGTCGGGCAAGCGTGGCCACGTTGCATCCGCTGTCGTGAAGTCGAATGACGACGTGAGGTCGCCGCAAACCGAGCGGCGCCATGCACTGATGTTGGGGCATCGAATCTGGAAGCGCCGCTCGATAAACTGGATGATCGATGTGTGATCGAATATTTCCGAACAGACATAGCCGCCCTTGGACCAAGGTGAAATGACAGTCATCGGCACCCGGAAACCAAGACCAATGGGCAAGCCTTCATAAATCTCGCCGTTCGTGGCGATGGTCGTCTTGCCTTCCGCGTCGGTAGCTGGCGGTGTCGGCGGCGGTTCGTGATCAAAGAAGCCGCCTTGCTCATCGTAGTTCAGCAAGAACACCGTCTGAGACCAGACCCTGGGGTTCGCGACGAGCCCCGCAAGCAACCGCGCGGTGAGGTCTTCACCGGCCTGCGGGTGATAGTTCGCATGCTCGGATAAGGCGGTTGGTGCGATGATCCACGACACCTGAGGCAGCACACCCGCTGCGATGTCCGCGGAGAAAGCCTGTGCAATGTCATCGACGGTCGCCATCCCCTTGCGGTACAGCACGCTTGACGTCGGAGCGGACTTGAAGCTATGAAACAGCGCGAGTGCGTTGTCGTCAAAGTTGTCGGCTTGTTGATAAACCCGCCAGCTGATACCGGCCGCTTCAAGGGTTTCCGCGATCGTTGGCCATCCGAAGCCCGCCGCTGGTTCGACATTGTCGAGCGTGGGCACAAAACCAGCCGAGAGGCCGCTGCTGCCACTAAACAGATGTAACCGGTTCGGGTTGGTTTGCGTCAGTGTCGACGCGTAATACTGATCGCAAATTGTGAAGGCGTCGGCCAGTGCGTAATAGAAGCGTAGGTCGTTCCGCGTGAAGTAGCTCATGCCGAGACCGGGAAAGCGGGCCTTGTTCCATTCATTGCAGAGCCCTCTGTTCCACATGGCAATGTCAACAAGGTAGTTCATCGACGGTGCCCGGGTGCACGCCGCACGCGTCAGACTGGTGTCCATATGGAACGGCAGGATGTAGCCGATAGCGGCGGGTTGCTTCCACACCGGATCGCCATTGGGCAGTGCGATCGCCATCCGGTCGTTGAATCCTCGCACGCCTCGAAGCGTGCCGAAGTAATGATCGAACGAGCGGTTCTCCTGCGTGAAGATCACGATGTGCCTGACGTCGTTGATCGTGCCCGTGGTCACGTTGGCGTGCGCCGTGAGCGTTTTGCGAATCAACTCGGGTGTCAGGGCGGCGACTGCGGATGCGCCAAGCGCGCCCGCTGCCATCCGGAGGAATTTCCGACGCGGTTTGACTGCGCGCCTTGTGCCCGCTTCATGATCACGACGTTTGGATCGGTCGGCGGTTGTCATGATCAGAACGTTTCCAGCAACGTTGATATTTGCGAACGGCTAGACGGAACGCAGCATTCACTGCTGGTTTTGACGGCTCACTCTCTTGGGGTATGGTAGGTACCGATCCTTAAAGAAAGGTTAACGGTAATGCCTGAGGAATGACCACCGTTCAGCAAGTGATGAGAAATCCGCGGCTTGCGCAAAGCCCCGCGAGGCCCAATATCTCGGCACCGTGCAGGTTTCAACGCGTTGACATCAATATTTCAGAGAGTAAGCGGCGGGTCTTTCTATCCGCACAAAGAGTCCATTCCTTCTTGCACATTTGCCTGTGGGCAAGTATCAGTTTTCCTCGCACTACCAACACCTGACGGAAACAAGACAAATAGTCCTGGCGGCGGGCGAGAGAATAGACGTTCGCTTTTGCTGGGACAGCAATGAAACGAGGCGCTCGCTGCGTTCAATGCTTCGCCGTGTGACCGCGCTCGCCGACATCCTTTTTCCTCATTGCGCGTCGCCACTTCAACTTGCGTTCTTCGATCAGCATCTTCCAGTCGAGCTTTGTGATGATGTACACGAACCCAAGCAACGCTATCTGGGTGACGACAAAATAGCCGCTCAAATACCCGCCCTCGAACTGGAACTCAGGATCGGTATAGGTGGAAGCGAGCCTTCCGATGTGAGCCCAAATCGAATAGCTGATCGTGCGGCCCGCAAAGAATGCGGCGCCGATGACGCCAAACGGCAACCCTGAAAGTCCATATGCAATGAAGAGATAGTTCGAAGGGAAAGGACCCAGCGCATACAAGAAGAACGCACCTACCGTCAGCTTCTTGCGCTTCTTGAGCCACGCTTCGACGACTTCGATGTTTTGCCGGTCCGATTCGCGCATCAGCCGTCCTCGCACTAGCGAACGTGCAAATGTGGCGAGTACCAGTCGTCCGATGGTCGCTGCGCCGGCTGCAACAACGGCAAGCAGGAGTGGATTAACCTCAGCGACGTTGAAACCGACCCATGACATGGCCATCCACGTAGGCGGGGCGAACGCTGGCATGAGGTTAAGCAGCAGAATGACAACGAACAGCGTCGCCAACGTCGACATGACTGGCTCCCTTTAGCGAGCTACCACCCGTCGAAGCATGACCCTGCAGCGATTTGGGCGCAGGACACGCGAGAAGCGGTTGATGCGCACTGCGATTCAGGCGTCTGTTGTGCCGACGAGCAGCAGCGGGGTGTGCGCAAGATGAGCGGCCCGTCCCGCAATACTGCTCGCTGGAATCTGTCGCCTTCGCGATTCGACAGAACGTCAGAATGTTGAGAGCCGTGTTGCCTTCAGAAGCGATGGTCGTAGTTGAACCGGATGCTTGTCGGCTTCGACAGATCCTTTTGGGTAACGGTCAGATCGACGTGGTAAATGCCACTCCATGGCATTTCGAAGTCGTTGCCATACGTGACGGCATTGCCGATCTTGACGGGATCAAGCCGTTTCTCAACCGGTTTGCCGTGAAATCGAGTGTCGTTGCGCTGGGGGCCTTTCACGCTGGCGAGTACGGTGGCATCGCTCAGACGCCTGCCCGTGGCGCTATCGAAGATCGCGACAGTCAAATGGTAGGTATCCGGATTCACAGCGCCGACATCGCTAGCCGCTGTCCTGCCGGAGTCTGCCGCCTTACTGGCGGGGACAACACCGTAGTGGACGGTGAGGCCGTGTGCGGTGACGCTACGGGAGGCCTCGCCTGCGTGAGCGGCGGAAGACATCGCGATGAATAGTGATGCGAATACCGCCGCGAAAAGCTGTAGTCGTTTGCGCATTTGAACCCTCCCGCTCTTTGATCAGACTGGCCGCCTGTCCCGCTGCGGGCTGCCACAAGTGAAATCATCACGCCGGGTGCGGGTCTCGGCTTGACTCAGATCAAGCAGGGACACCTCTTAACCGGACATCGACTTCCAGCCCCCCCAGCGTTTCGGAGCGACCTACTCTGACTGTCGCTGCGTGAAGGCCGACGATCCGTTGCACGACCGACCAGCCCAGGCCACTCCCGCTTTCGGCGGTGCCTGGCACGCGAAAAAAGCGCTCCCCCAGTCGCTCGCGATCCGCATCTGGAAGTCCGGGGCCGCTATCCTCGACGGACAGGACGACCGTGTGGTTGCGCGATGCTGTCTTGACCATCACGGTTGCGCCGGACGGGCTATAGCGAATGGCGTTGTCCACGAGATTGCGCACCAGCGCCGCAAGCAGCATTTCGTCGCCTGTGACGGGGCACGGCCCCGCACCATCGAATTCCAGCGACTGCTGTTTCGCAATTGCCGTCGGCGCCAGTTCCGCGACCACACGTTTTACGAGCGCGCTGAGATCGATCGTGTGGAATTCGAGAGTCACGCCGGACTCGAGTCGCGAGAGCACCAGCAACTGGTTCACGAGACGCGTCGCACGGTCACAGCCTTCGACGGTAGCGCGCAACGCGTGCTGTCGAAGGGCGTCATCCGTTTCGGCCAGTGCCACCTGGGCCTGCGTGCGAATGGCCGCGATCGGCGTGCGCAACTCATGCGCTGCGTCTGCCGTGAACCGGCGTTCCGATTCCCATACTGTCTGGATGCGGACGAAGAGCTGGTTGAGCGCGTCGAGCACAGGTGACATTTCGGCGGGGGCCTCGGTCATGACGACGGGCGCCAGATCATCCGGGCCGCGCCGGGCAATGCTCCGACCCAGCTTTTTGAGCGGCGTCACGCCTCGCCGCACCGCCCACCAGGTCGCGACTCCGAGAAATGGAAGGGCGGCGGCCATAGGCCACAGCGCGCCGCGCAAGACCGCAAGCAGTATCGAGGTACGCGAATCGACACGCTCGCCGACATAGACGTATGTATCCGCCTTTGCGCCACGCGCGGCAAATACGCGCCACGTCTTGTCAGCTATTCGCACGGTTGCGAAGCCCTGGTTGAACTCGTGATTCGTGGCAATCATCGGCTCCGTCGGCGCGTTGGCGGAACGCACGATCACGTGTCCCTCGTGAATGATCTGAAAGGCCACTTTGGGCGCGTACGGGTGCGGTACGCGTGTATCGATTTCGTCATCGTCGTCGATCGATTGCGTTTGCTGGACGATCAGCAGTGCCGCGGCCTGCGCGAGGTGACTGTCGAGCAGTTCGTCAAGCTCACTGCGCGCGTCGCGCCAGATGAAGAGCGCGGTGATCAACCATACGCCCGTCACGACCCCGATCACGAGCACCAGCAGCCGACCCTGCAGAGAGCGATGCAGAATCATCGCGTGGCCGGGTCTTCTCGCATCAGCACATAGCCGACGCCGCGAACAGTCCTGATCAGATCGCTGCGGAGCTTTGTGCGCAGGCGGTGGATGTGCACTTCCACTGCGTTGCTTTCCACTTCCTGTCCCCAGCCGTACACGGCCTGTTCGAGCTGCTCCCGAGACATCACGCGGCCCGCGTTGAGCATCAGCACATGTAAAAGGTCGAACTCGCGCGGAGACAGGGTGACGGGTTCCTCCTTCCGGTAGACGAGCCTTGTCGCGGGTTCGAGTGTTATGTGCTGCACTTTCAGTTTCTCTTGCGGCTGACCGTGCGCGCGACGCACGAGCGCCCGCAGACGGGCGGCGAGTTCCTGGAGATCGACGGGCTTGACGACGTAATCGTCGGCGCCGATGTCTAGTCCTCGGATACGATCGGGAACGGCATCGCGTGCGGTCAGCACGAGCACGGGCAGGGTCACGCCGGCGTGACGGACTGACGACAGGACTTCGATGCCGTCCTTGAGCGGCAGTCCGAGATCGAGTACGGCCGCCGCGTAGGCGTGGGTGCGCAGTTCCGTCTCGGCGGCGCTGCCGTCGCGCACCCAGTCGACCTGGAAGCCTGCCTGACGCAAGCCCGCGCGAACGCCGTCGCCAAGTAACGGATCATCTTCGATAAGCAGTATGCGCATTTTGTACTTGACCCACGGGTGCGATCAGTCATCGCTGTCGTATCGATCGGTTTGCCGCACGGACATTGCATCGTGTGTGGACACGGACGCGGCAGGCGCAGCGTGCCATTGCCACCACCAGAACGTCAGCACGGCGACCAGCATCAGCGCGGCGACGCTTCTCCATGCGTTTTGGACGCCTTCGCCAGGTTGTCCGTGCTTGCGTCCGCTAACCATCGCTCCGATCAGGTTCTCGCGATGAAGCCAGCTACTCGCAATGACGCCTGCGATGTGCACGCCGACGAGCGCCAGCATGACATTGGCTATGCCTTCGTGCAGTTCATTCAGCCATTCCCCGCCGACATCGTTATAGGCCGTCCAACCCGTGAAGGTCAATGCGCACGCGAGGGTGAGCATGGCAACGATGACGACGGCGCCGGCCGGGTTGTGACCGATGTGACGGTCAGGGTGAGCGCGCGCCACGCCCAGCAGATACCGCCATACGGAGGATGGCCCCCGGACAAAGCTGGCGAATCGGGCGTACTTCGTGCCGACGATTCCCCACACGAGACGAAAGAGGACCAGGCCGCCAACGGTATAGCCGAGCGTCACGTGGACGAGTCGCCAATGCTCGCTTTCCGCAGTCAGGAAAGCGCCGGCGAAGCAGGCTGCCATCAGCCAGTGAAAGAGCCGTACAGGCAGGTCCCAGACCAGAATGCGGCCGTCAGTCGTATCGTGCGTGTCGCGGCTATTGGGGTATGCGGATGAAGTGTTCATTGAAGTTTCCTTGATCGGCACGCGTATGGCAGGCCGCGCAATTTGACGCGCTCCTGACCGTGGGGCGTTTCCATACGGAGGCGGGTATCTCGGCATGCTCGTGCCGGAACCAGGCCGAGCGGGTAATGCGGTCCTCGGGTGGTGCAACGTGCGAAGTTGCGTCTCCGCCCGAACGGGCTGCGAGCCATGTCGAGATCTGTCTGACCGAGTCGGCGTCGAGCGATGCATCGGTGCCGTAATGGTGTGACAGATCGCCCAGAATGCGCTGCCACGATGCGGCGGGGAGCATGCCAGGAGGATAGGCTATATGGCAGGCGGCGCATTCCTGCCGGTACCTGGGAAGCAGGTTGGTCTGAGTGCGCGTCTCATCCGCTTCGGCCATGACTTTGGAAGCTGCCAGAGAGGCCAGAATCGCGGCGACGCAAACCACCGCGGAACGGGACAGTAGTTCAAACGGCACAGGAAGCACTCCAGTTCGGAAAAACATCGCTTATGGAAAGCGCTCGCCTACGGCTTGAGCGTCAAAAGCCAGGCTAGAAGATCCGCTTTCTCGGACGCGCTGCATTCGCGTCCGACGACGTCGCCGCAATTGCGGCGAAACCATTTCTCGGATTTCGCTGCGTCGGTAAACCGCTCTGCGTTGAATGCAGGGGCGAGGGGGGCGATTGCCTTGCCTGTGACGACATGCCTGCCCGTTTGTGTGGGCACTGCACCGTGACACGAAGCGCAACTCCACTCGCGGCCATGCGAGGCGTTGAAAAACTGTTGTCCGCGAGAAGGAGAAGGTTCAGCTTGGTTCGACTGCGCGCGATAGGCGCTGAGCAGATCTGAAGGCGTGGCGGCGTTGGCCGTCGCCATTGCGGTAACGATTGGGAGCAGCAGTAGCGCCCTCAACAAACCCGACAACATAGGAGATTGGTTCACGGGATTCTCCGGTAGATGTCGGTCATCTTGGGCTGTATTCCTTACCGGATTCTTAACACTCGAGCCCGAACCAAGCCAAACCGTGCTACGCCGACCCGATGTGCATTTGATATGTGTCAATCTCGTCCACGTACCTCAGCGTACTTTGGGGAAACGGGCCCGCAATTCGGCTGCGATGAAACGAAATCCGAGGAGTCCATCATGAAAAGAATTCTGACCACAGTGGTCATCGCTGCCATGCTGTGTTCGCCTGCATTGCAGGCGGCGACGAAGGACGCAGTGCCTGCGCAGAGCACACCCAAATCGCAAGCGCAGAAGCCCGCGGAGTTCGACAAGGATCTGGTGAAGCTGCAACAACTCATGAGCCAGATGCAAGGCCAGATGGATCAGATCCGCACGACGCAAGACCCACAAGAGCGGCAGCGACTACTGCAGAAGCACTGGGACACGATGCAGAGTGCAATGAACATCATGCACAGCATGTGGGGCACGGGGATGATGGGACCGGGCATGATGGGGCACGGGATGATGGGTGGCGCTGGACCCGGTTGGGGGCATATGGGTGGGTACTACTCCAACCTGACGCCTGAGCAGTTGCGCCAGCGTCAGTACATGACCGACCAGTATCTCAGGATGCAGCAGGAAATGATGAACAACATGATGTGGCAACAACGCTACTGGATGGGGCCGCCTTCCGTCAGTCCGCAGTGAGCCGTCGACCCGGGAGCCTATAGCTTGTTGGATGCTGGCGAACAAACTGACCTTTCCCTGCGATGCCACTGTTGATATATCCCGCGAGCCGTCGAACCTTGCGGGTATCGTCGACAGGGACGAGTGGACGCGAAACCGTCTCCGCGCTGCGGAGAAAATCTGCCGATTGCGTCTCCTGCTCAATTGCCAGTTTTACTTCGACGGAGCGCCGACGGCGGTGCTCCGGTTCGGTCAGAATTTCAACACTTTCCACGCTATGCCCGGCTTGAAACCGGTCACAGGACTACCCTCAATTTTAAGAGGTGGCGGTTTTCCTGAAATTCAGAGCTGCTCCACATGTTTGGTCGAGCTAAAGTCGGAACTGGTGTACGGGGGAGTTGAGGCGGGAGATTGAAGGCGGTGGAGGTTTCAGCTGAGAATCTGATTGTCGAAGTCGGAAACCAGCAAACAACAAACCATCCACCATGAGCAAGTTTACGGAAAAAGCAGTTGTCGGTCTATCGGAAGTCGGTCTGGGCCTGGACGAATTGGTGCGACACGGAGCGCGGCAAGTGATTCAGCAGGCAATCGAAGCGGAGCTGTCGGCGCTGCTGGAGCGATTCGAGAACGTCAAGACCTTGCATGGACAACGCGCGGTGGTACG
>NZ_WHNP01000111.1 GCF_009362735.1 Paraburkholderia franconis
GCGATCGCCAGGGCACTCGACTACAGCCTCAAGCGATGGGACGCGCTTACACGCTACCTTGTCGATGGGCATGTGCCGATCGACAACAATTGGCTGGAAAATCAGATTCGTCCATGGGCCCTGGGAAGGACGAACTGGCTCTTCGCGGGCTCTTTGCGTGCGGGGCAACGCGCAGCCGCAATCATGAGCCTGATTCGATCAGCGCAGCTCAACGACCATGATCCATACGTCTACCTCAAAGACGTACTGAACCGCTTGCCCACGCATCGCGCCGACGATATCGCTCAGCTACTGCCTCATCGCTGGGCGCCGATCACCGCCTGATCGCCGGCGCGCACTCCCCGGGGTGTCATTGCCGGGCGCTTACGCCGATTCTTCAGAAACCAGCGAGACAATGACAAAGGGCACCCGAAGGTGCCCTTTCTCTTTGCTGGACCAGTCTGTATGGCCAACGCACTTCTTCCTGCGCTTCTTACGCGATCAAGCGCCCAGTTCCGGCTGCTGCGCCGCATGCTTGGCCGCGTTTGCGCTCGCATCGTCCTGTTCCGAATCCTTGGTGGCCGGCGTCTGCGCCGTCTTCGTCGGGGCGAGCGGATGGCCGTCGAGCGTCACCTGCACGCGCTTGTTCGAAGCATTTGACGTCGCTGCCGGCGTCGACGAGTTCGAGGCCTGCACGGTGGCGGGCGCCTGCGGCGAGTTGATCGGCACCTTGCGGCCGCGCGCGATATCGCGCAGACGCGTACGCTCGGCCATCACCTTCGCACCGTAGCCGCCGTCGTCCGGCGACGTCGAACCGACGTACAGACGCAGACCGCCCGGCAGCGAGCCGCCGCGCGCGATGCAATCTTTCAGAACGATCGCGCCGACCTTGATGTTCGCGAGCGGCTCGAGCGCCGCGGACTGGCCGCCAAAGTAACGGAATTTGTCCGAGTGAACCGTCGACATGACCTGCATCAGGCCCTTCGCGCCGACGCCGCTTTCGGCGTACGGATTGAAGCCCGATTCGATCGCCATCACGGCAAGCAGCAGCAGCGGATCGAGGCCGACTTCTCGGCCGGTGTCGAACGCGGCCTTCACGAGCTCGCTGACTGGCTCCTGAGCGACGCGATAGCGACGCGAGAGGAAGGACGCGACGAGATCCTGTTCGCGCGTGGAAATGAGCACGCGATCGTCGCGGGCGTCCGCCGACACGCGTTGCGACGGAATCATCGAGGCGATCGTGCTCACGCTCGGGAGCGTGCGCGGATCGAGACCGTTCAGCGCGGCCGACGAAAGGCCCGTACTGGCCGGAGACGAGAAGCTGGAGTTGTCGCCTGCAATGCTGAAGCCGGCGTCAGCGGCCTTAGCCGGGCCGTTGGCGTTGTCTCCCGTATTCGACGACGTCGAAAGGGTATCGTCCTGAGGCGCCGCATTGCCGCGCTGTCGCGGGGCGAACGACGGCAGCGGGTTGCCCTGCAGCAGACGGACCGGGCCAGCCTGCACGGCGGCCGAGATGAACGGCATCAGCCGCGTGGCCAGCATCAGGCGCCAGCCGGGCATCAGCCACAGCGAGAGTGCAAACAGAACAGCAAACCCGCCGACTACGCTGAATAGATGATGACTCAACCGCGTCCCCTGACGCAGCGCGCCGCGCATGACCTGCGCGATCCGCTCGTTGGGACGCCACGATAACCAGGCGTTCATTCAGATCTCCCATGTTGCTGGCCCTGCGAACGCCGTAAAAACGACCGGCTTGGGACTGCTGTTCGCAAAACCAAGACGCCGCGTGCTCTGGTTAAGGCGACGACGACGTCGGGAAAACGGCAAAAAGTACCGTTGGGGAGCCAAAAACCTAAAAAGGGCCGCCTGCATGCCGAAAGGCACGCATTCGTTGGCTCCCACGCGAAAAACCAGCGTCGAAGTGCGCTGGTGGAGACTACTTATGACCGTCAATACCGTGCAGGGGCGGTAAGGGTGACGCGTTGCGTCTGAGGACCGGGGGACGGTGGTAAAAACTATCAATACCCTGCAGCCAATGTGACCGGATTCTAGCAGGGTTTTATAGATCGTCAACACTATAAAAGTCAGAATTTATAACCAATTGTAATTATGAACACTGTTCAGGAAGCGCAGTCCCTCTACGGAAGGGCTTTTCCAGCCGATCTGCATTTTCGCTATTCAGCGTACGCTTCCTAACGCATGTAAAATCGACAATCCGTTCGGCATGGCGGTGCGTCGCCGCGCCGCCTGCTCTCGCCACTGTTTTCAGCTCTTGCATCCGCCGCTTCGCGGCCGCCAACCGGACCGATGAAATACAAAGACCTGCGTGACTTCGCGAGCCGCCTCGAATCGCTCGGCGAGTTGCGCCGTATCTCGCAAAACGTGTCGCCTGTCCTCGAAATGACCGAGCTATGCGACCGCGTGCTGCGCGCCGGCGGCCCGGCGCTGCTGTTCGAGTCGAAGCAACGCCATGCGTTCCCGGTGCTCGGCAATCTGTTCGGCACGCCGCGGCGCGTCGCGCTGGGCATGGGCATCGATGCCGCCACGCAGGGCGATGCCGGCGGCGATCAGGCGTCGCTGGAGTCGCTGCGCGACGTCGGGCGTCTGCTGTCGGCGTTGAAGGAGCCGGAGCCGCCCAAAGGCCTCAAGGACGCGGGCAAGCTGCTGTCGCTCGCAAAGGCGGTCTGGGACATGGCGCCGAAGACCGTCAGCGCCCCGCCCTGCCAGGAAATCGTCTGGGAAGGCAACGACGTCGATCTCGCGAAACTGCCCGTTCAGACCTGCTGGCCCGGCGACGCCGGTCCGCTGATTACATGGGGCCTCACCGTCACGCGCGGCCCGAACAAGACGCGCCAGAACCTAGGAATCTACCGCCAGCAGGTGATCGGCCGGAACAAGGTCATCATGCGGTGGCTCGCGCATCGCGGCGGCGCGCTCGACTTCCGCGAATTCGCGTTGAAGAACCCCGGCAAGCCGTATCCCGTCGCCGTCGTGCTCGGCGCCGATCCGGCGACGATCCTCGGCGCTGTCACGCCCGTGCCCGACACGCTGTCCGAATACCAGTTCGCCGGCCTGCTGCGCGGCGGCCGTACGGAGCTCGCGAAGTGCATCACGCCGGGCGTCGACACGCTGCAGGTGCCTGCGCGCGCAGAGATCGTGCTCGAAGGTTTCATCTATCCGCAGGAAGGCGAGCCGGCGCCCGCGCCCGATGGCGCGCCGCCGCGTCCGTCGAAGGGCGCGAGCGCCGGTTACGAGCACGCGCTCGAAGGCCCATATGGCGATCACACCGGCTACTACAACGAACAGGAGTGGTTCCCTGTCTTCACGATCGAGCGCATCACGATGCGCCGCGACGCGATCTATCACTCCACTTATACGGGCAAGCCGCCCGACGAACCCGCCGTGCTCGGCGTCGCGCTGAACGAAGTGTTCGTGCCGCTGCTGCAGAAGCAGTTCCCCGAGATCACCGACTTCTATCTGCCGCCCGAAGGCTGCAGCTACCGGATGGCGATCGTGCAGATGAAGAAGAGCTATCCGGGGCACGCGAAGCGCGTGATGTTCGGCGTGTGGAGCTTCCTGCGGCAGTTCATGTATACGAAGTTCATCGTCGTCGTAGATGAGGACGTGAGCATCCGCGACTGGAAGGAAGTGATCTGGGCGATCACGACGCGCATCGACCCGTCGCGCGATACGGTGCTCGTCGATCGCACGCCGATCGACTATCTGGATTTCGCGTCGCCCGTTGCAGGTCTCGGGTCGAAGATGGGTCTCGACGCGACCAACAAATGGCCAGGCGAAACCGACCGCGAATGGGGCCGGCCGATCGTGATGGACGACGCCGTGAAGGCGCGCATCGACGGTCTGTGGAACGAGCTTGGCCTGTGAGTTGCGCGGTTCGCGAACCTGAATTCAGCGACTCAATTTGAAGCACTCAGGTTCGCGACATCGCGACGGCGAAGCGTCCTTGGCATCCGCGTTGCCTTGAACAACAACAATTCATTCTGAGCGGTTGGACGGATGCATAGCTTGTCGATGTTGTCGGACGGTTTTTTTCTGTCGCTGTCGTTGTGCCTCGACATCGGCCTCGTCAACGTCGCGATCATTTCGCTGACGTTGTCGCATGGCTTCAGGCCCGGCTTCTGGCTCGGCCTCGGTTCCTGTTTCGGCGATCTGATCTACGCGGCGCTCGCCCTTGCGGGCATGGCGGCGCTGCTGCAATTGGAGTCGGTGCGCTGGGTGGTCTGGATCGGCGGCGCGGCGATTCTGCTGTTCCTCACGTGGAAGATGGCGCGCGAAGCATTGTTTCCCGCATCCGCGCCGCCCGTCGAAGGCGAAGCCGATGCGTCGACGCCGCATCTCGATCCGAAGCGCGGCTTCCTGCGCGGTGTGTTGCTCGCCATCTCTTCCCCGAGCGCGATCCTGTGGTTCGCGGCCGTGGGCGGCGCGCTGATCGCCAAAGCAGGCGCGACGTCGGCGACGACGGCACCCGTGTTTCTCGGCGGTTTTTTCCTCGGCGGCCTGTGCTGGACGCTCTTTGTATGCGGGCTCGCTAGCCATGGACGCAAGCGCGCGGGCACGGGCCTGCTGCGCGTCTGTCACGTGCTGTCCGCGTTGCTGTTCGCGTACTTTTCGTACAGCGTGATCGTCGACGGATACCGCGATCTGATCGTGCAGACAGCGCACGCGGCAAGCTAGTCTGATCGCGTACTTTTCGTACAGCGTGATCGTCGACGGATACCGCGATCTGATCGTGCAGACAGCGCACGCGGCAAGCTAGTCTGCCGCTCGCAATTCGCCGTTTATGCGCTGACGACATGGAAGCCATACCGTCAGCGTTGTTTCGGAATCTCAGCGCAAGAACTCACCGAGCCGCTGCAGATCCACGTTCCCGCCGCTGATCAGCACGCCGACGCGCTTGCCTTCGACGGGCACCACCTTCTCCAGCAGGGCCGCCGCCGCGAGACACCCAGTCGGCTCGACGACGATCTTCATGCGCTGCGCGAAAAACTTCATCGTGTCGATGAGTTGCGCGTCGCTCACCGTCACGATCTGCGCGACGTTGCGCTTGATGATCGGAAAGTTGTAGTTGCCGAGATGCGTCGACGCCGCGCCGTCGGCGATCGTATGCGGCACGTCGATATGCACGATCTCGCCTTTTGCGAGCGACTGCTGACCGTCGTTGCCCGCTTCCGGCTCGACGCCGATCACCCGGCACTGCGGACTCAGCGCCGCCGCCGAGAGCGCACTGCCCGCGAGCAGCCCGCCGCCGCCCAGGCAGACGAAAAGAAAGTCGAGCGGCCCCATTTCGTCGATCAACTCCTTCACCGCCGTGCCCTGACCCGCGATCACGTGCGGATGGTCGTACGGCGGAATCAGCGTCATCCCGCGCTCCTGTGCGAGACGCCGGCCGATATCTTCGCGGTTTTCCGTATAACGGTCATAGGTGATCACTTCGCCGCCATAGCCCTTCGTCGCGGCGACCTTGGCGGCGGGCGCGTCGTGGGGCATCACGATCGTCGCGTGAATCCCGGCGAGCCGCGCCGACAGCGCGATGGCTTGCGCATGATTGCCCGATGAATAGGTCAGCACGCCCGCCGTGCGTTGCTCGGCGTCGAAGTGGGAAATGGCGTTGTACGCGCCGCGAAACTTGAACGCGCCCATGCGCTGGAAGTTTTCGCACTTGAAGAAGAGCGATGCGCCCGTGCGCTCGTTCGCCGTGGTCGACGTGAGCACCGGCGTGCGATGCGCGATGCCTTCGATGCGCTGAGCGGCGTCGACGACATCTTCATAAGTGGGAGCTGACAACGCATGCATGGGCGGATGACTCCAAGGCTTGAGGAAGCGCTTATTCTCCCAGCTTCTGCGATGTGTGTGCGTGCCGGAAGTCCACGACGCGCCGGACGTGTGGGCCGAATCGCCCGAAGGTCATAGGCCAAAGTCACAAGCAGCGCAGGTCAAAAGCCGCAGAGTCACAAGCCGAGATGCAAACGGCGCAACGCGGCATCGAGCCGGCGTTGCGCCGTTGTACAGATTGAGGCGCGCGCAACGGTTAACCTGCGCGGCGCGAAAATCAGTACCGCGTTAGTACCGGTAATACGGACGACCCCAGTACCCGTGGCGATAGTACGGACGGTGATAATACCCACCGCCCACTACAACCGCCGGCGCGACCACGACGGGCGGCGGCGGCGCATAGACCACAGGCGGCGGCGCGTAATACACGGGCGGGGGCGCCGAGTAGACGGGATAGGCGGGAGCGACGGGCACACCAATGCCGATACCCACCGACACGTGAGCCTGAGCCGCAGTAGTCAATCCAACCCCGAGTACGGCAGCAGCGATAAACGGAACGATCTTCTTCACTTGTATTTCTCCTGGCGGCTCGGCCGGTTCTTGACCGAGTCGCATGACGGACATGCTGTCATTCCAATGTATCGAAAAAGCCCGCACGCCGTAGTCTGCATTTGTTGCAAATTGCAATTGCGGGAAAGCGGTTCGTCAGCCGAGGCGTTCCATACGTCTGTCAAATGGCGTTCGGAGCATCGAAAATCAAGGATTTTGCCGGCAATCCGCTGTCGATCGGGCAACTTGACCGTGTCTGCCGATCGCACCTCGCGCGCTCCGGTAATCTTTGATTACAAATTCGCGCCGCGCCGTTGCTGGCGCGCGTCACACGGCGTTCGACGCGTCGGCGCCCCTAACGAAAAACGCCTGGCGGCTGGCCAGGCGTTTTGCATGATTCGATGCAAATGAACGTCAACCGACTTTCACATAGGTGAATTCGCGGGTGACGTTAGGCGGCACATACGCACCACTGATTTTGACCCGCGGGCTGAGCCGCTTCCTCTGATCCCACCAGCAGCGGCGTTGGGAATGCGTGAGGAACCGTAAGTGCTTTCGGTAAGAAAAGATACTCATCGTGACCTCCCGAATCTGACTGCGAGACATTAAAACCACGGTGACTGCTCATCCACTCCTACGGAAATCGCTAAGCAGTTTTCGCGCCTGTTTGCTCGTACCCTGCTTTCGTGCGCCGCGCCCACAGCACCGGGAGTGCCAGTTGACCGCGGGACGAACGTCCGCATGCGCCCAAACCGCCTACGAAAGCCGCCAGTTCCCGCCCGCGATTATTGGAGCGCGATACTCCAGCTTCCTTCTTCAGTCCCGTCGGGAGCAGGAAACATGTCCCAGCCCTCGCTGCCGCGCCTTGGCTTCGTCGGCGCGGGCCGGATTGCGCGGTGTCTTTGCGCTCGGCTTCGCACGCGCCGGGTATCCCGTCACGGCCATCGCGAGCCGTACGCCGGAATCGGCATGGCGGCTCGCCAGTCAGATCGGATTCTGCGCCGCGTATGACGACCCCAGCGGGTCGTCGAGTCGGCGGACATACTCTTTTTAACCGTCCCCGATGACAGCATCGGTACGACAGCGAACACACTCCGGTTCCCTTGTCACGCGGCGCCGGCGAGAGGAGCATGGGCCGTCGTGCATTGCAGCGGTGCGTCGCCCGTCGAACTGCTTGCCCAGGCTCGGGACCAGGGCGCGTCGATCGGCGGTTTTCATCCACTTTACCTGTTCAGCGGCGATTTGACAGATGTCGATCGCATCGTCGGCTGCACCGTGACGATCGAAGCCGAGGACGCGCTCAAAGATGTTCCGATAGCACTCGCCGCCGCGCCGCGCTGCCATCCGCTGTCGAGATTCTGCCGGGCGGCCGCCTGCTGTATCACGCGGCGGCGCATTACGCCGCCAGCTTCCCTTTATGCAGTCTGGCTGAGAACATGAACCTGTGACGCGAGCTGGGATTCGACGAACACGACGCGCTGCGCGCGCTGCTGCCGATGATGGCCGGCACGCTCGAAGCGACGCGCAACCGGGGGCTTGCCGACGCGCTGGCGGGACCGGTTTCACGCGGCGACGCGGCCGTGGTGGAAAAGCAACTGTCGGTGATGGAACAACGCGGCGGCGATCACGTGGCGCTTTTCGGGCTGATGTCGCGACGGGCGATGGCGCTTGCGCGCGCCCGAGCGACGCCGCCCGCCGCCATCGACGCAATCGGCGCGGCCGTCGAGCGGTCGCTCAGCCGTACGCTGAAAGGCGCGGCGACAGGTGCAAGCGCTGAGTAAGCCGTGATAATGTGACGACCGGCATCAACGGGACCACGGCGACTTGCGTGCCTCCATGGAGTCGCAGACTGTGTCGCCGCCCGTCTCGCCAGCACGACCAGGACCAACACGCGCGCAACGACGCGATAAGGCGCACGGCGCCTCACCCGCGCTTCGTGACCAACCGACGAGAACGCACAATGATCAAGGTCAGCATCCTCTATCCGTATCGGGAAGGCGGACGTTTCGACGTCGACTATTACTGCGGCACGCATATGCCGCTCGCAGCCAGGCTGTTCGGCGCATCGCTGAAGGGCTGGTCGGTCGATGCCGGCATCAACGCCGGCCCGCCGGGCTCGCCGCCGCCGTTCGTCGCCGCGGGACACTTTCTGTTCGATACCGTCGAGGCCTTTTACGAGGTGTTCAAACCCGCCAGCGACACGTTGCTCGCCGACATTCCCAACTACACGGACGGCGGCAACGGCACAATCCTGATCAGCGAAGTCAAGGTCGCCGTCTGACGCGGCCGTCCGCGCAGCGCCGCCGCGAGCGGTGCGCGCAAGCATTCTGGCGAGCCGCGCGGCGTACGGCGCGCGCTCGGTGTTTCCAGCCGTCCGCCGGCTTGCCGGCGCCATGCGTCCCGCTTCGCGCGAGACGCCTTCTGAAGGAAAGGATCCAAGATGTTCGGCGATATCGCCCGTTTTCTGCTCAATACCATCTTCACGCTGTTCGGCGCGGCCCTGCTGCTGCGCGCGTGGCTCCAGTTCGTGCGCATGCAGCCGTACAACCCGGTGTCGAGCGCCGTGCTGCAAGTGACGAACTGGCTCGTGCTGCCACTGCGCAAGATCATCCCGGGCGTGCGCGGCATCGACTGGGCGAGCATTGTCGCTGCGCTCATCACGTCGATCGTCTACGTAGTGATGATGGTGGTGATCGTCGGCGTCGATCCGCTCGGGCTGATGCCGTCGCTGTTGATTGTCGCGCTGCTGACCGTCGTCAAGTGGGCGTTGAACCTGCTGATCTGGCTGACGATCCTGATGGCGCTGCTGTCGTGGCTCAATCCGCGCTCGCCCGCGATGCCGATCCTCTATGAGCTGACGGCGCCGTTTCTCGACCCGCTGCGCAAGATCATGCCGCGTCTGGGCGGCATCGATCTTTCGCCGATTCTGCTGTTCGTGATCGTGCAGGTGCTGCTGATGGTCGTGACGCGGGCTGCCGTGTCGCTGACGCTGTTCGGCATCTGACCGGTTCGCGTCTCCGTGCCGGGCGCGCGCGTGCCCGGCGATTTGCCCAAATCCGCCGAAACCGCGTAAAATGGCGCGCTCTGCGGGCGTCGTATAATGGCTATTACCCTAGCTTCCCAAGCTAGAGACGTGGGTTCGATTCCCATCGCCCGCTCCACTTTTCAGCCGCTCCCTCTGCCGCGCAACGAACGGGCGGAGAGACTAGGCGGAGAATCCAGCGTGAGAGCCGCCTCCATGAAGGCGGCTTTTTTGTGGTGCGCTGTCTGTCGAAGAAATGCGTCCGCCATCACGCCCAGCCGTTCCCGCCGCCACACCCTAGTCTTCATCCACGATGATTCACGATCCGAACGAAGCCGGTCTGCCGCGCGACACTTCCCAGATTTCCAGCGACGACCCGTCCGCGCCCGAGCCCGCTGACGCCGCCGCGTCAGACAAAGCGCTGCACCTGCGCCGCGTCCGCAGCTTCGTGACGCGCGCCGGCCGCGTGTCGACGGGCCAGCGCCGCGCCATGGACGAACTCGGCCCGCGCTTCGTCGTGCCGTACGCGCCCGGGCAGCCGGACTGGGACGCTGTGTTCGGCCGCCGCGCGCCGCGCATTCTGGAGATCGGTTTCGGCATGGGCGCGACGACCGCAGAAATCGCGTCGCATCGTCCCGACGACGATTTCCTCGGCGTCGAAGTACACGAGCCCGGCGTCGGTGCGCTGCTGAAGCTGATGGGCGAGCAGAACCTGTCGAATATCCGCATCGTCCAGCACGACGCCGTCGAAGTGCTGGAGAACATGATCGCGCCGCAGAGTCTGGACGGCGTGCACATCTTCTTCCCCGATCCGTGGCACAAGGCGCGCCATCACAAGCGGCGTCTGATCCAGCCGAAGTTCGTCGCGCTACTGGTGTCGCGCATGAAGCCGGGCGCATACATCCACTGCGCGACCGACTGGCAGAACTACGCGGAACAGATGCTCGAAGTGCTCGGCGCCGAGCCCGCGCTCGAGAACACCTCCGACGATTACGCGCCGCGTCCCGACTATCGTCCCGTGACGAAGTTCGAAAAGCGCGGCCTGCGGCTCGGGCACGGCGTATGGGATCTGATTTACCGTCGCCGCGTGAGCACCTGAGCGACTCCGCCACAAGCGCCAACAGAAAAGGCCTGCCGTTCGTGAACGGCAGGCCTTTTCATTTGCAACGCGCCGATGCCGGCCGCGGCGTCAATCCGCCCAGCTCAATCCTCCGCTATAGCCGATCAGCAGGATCAGCAAGCCGAAGCCGATCCGATACCACGCGAACGCACTGAAATCGTGCGCCGCGATATAGCGCAACAGCCAGCGCACGCACGCAAACGCGCTGACGAACGCCGCGAGAAAGCCGATCGAAAAAAGCCCGAGCGCGTCGGACGACAGCGCCTGCCAGTCCTTGTGCAATTCGTACACGGTCGCGCCGAAGATGATGGGTATCGCAAGGAAGAATGAGAACTCGGTCGCGACGCGCCGGTCGAGCCCGAACAGCATGCCGCCGATGATCGTCGAACCCGAACGCGACATGCCCGGGATCAGCGCGAAGCATTGCGCGAAACCAACCTTCAGCGCATCGAGCGGGCTCAGGTCGTCCATCGAATGCACACGCGGCTGAAGGTCTTGCCGGTTGCGCTGGCGCGACTCGACCCACAGGATCAGCACGCCGCCCACGACGAGCGCAAATGCAACGGGCACGGGCGAAAACAGCACGGCCTTGATCGCCTTCTCGAACAGCAGGCCGAGCACGATCGCGGGAATCGTCGCGATGATCACGTTCAGCGTGAAGCGGCGTGCGTCGGGCCGCGTCGCGAGCCCTGCGACGACACTGCCGATTCGCTGACGGTACTCCCAGCACACGGCGAGAATCGCGCCGAGCTGGATCACGACGTCGAAGGTCTTTTCCTGCGGCGTGTCGAAGTCCAGCAGACTGCCGGCAACGATCAGATGGCCTGTGCTCGACACGGGCAAGAATTCCGTCAAGCCTTCGACGATGCCGAGAATCAGCGCCTTCAGTGTGAGTATCCAGTCCATCCGTGGCCCTCTTCGTTTGGGGGTTGACGATGCGCGGCCGCGTCAGCAACGACGGCGCGGCCCGCCCGGCCGCGCGTCCGTCACTTTTCGACGATCTGAACGCGTATGCCGTTTGTAAGGACCGTGATTGTACCTGGTTCGTAAGTCACCCCGGCAAATTGCAGCTGGTCGGGCTTGAACGTGTAGACGGGATAGTTGGTGAGCAGCTGCGTCGCGAGCACCGCGGCGGCTGCGTTGATCTGTTGCATGTAGGCCTGCGCGTCGCCGTCGACGCTCACGTTCTCGACATTCGGCAAGCGCAGCACGACGGAGCGGCTCTGCGGATCGTATTCGAGCTGGCTCGACAGCGTGAACACGCCGTTGACCGGCTGCTGCAGGAACGGACTTGTGAGCCGCGCATCGAGCTTCACCGACACGCGGTTCGTATCCGGCAGCAAGCCGACGACAGGATGCATCAACGCGACCTCGAACACCTGCGATACCGTGCGCTGATACGGGAACTTGCGCTGTACGGCTTCCTGCACCTGCTTCTGCGAAAACGTGTAGTGATCCGGAATAAACGGGAACGTCGACGTCGCGCACGCGGCGAGCGACGTCGTCAAGCCACCGACCGCGCACGCCGACAGCGCCGAAATCAGAAAGCGGCGCCGTGCGGGCGCAGCGAGATGGGTCATGCAGATTCTCCTTGTGACGCAGCGGACGCGCCGCTCGGTGTTGCTTGTGTTGCTTGTGTTGCTTGTGTTGCTTGTGTTGCTTGTGTTGCTTGTGTTGCTTGTGTTGCTTGTGTTGCTTGTGTTGCTTGTGTTGCTTGTGTTGCTTGTGTTGCTTGTGTTGCTGGCAAGGGGTGTTTTCAGATTCGCGCGATTGTCTTGCAGCGCGAGCGCTTCGACCGGTGGCGCGCAGCCATCATGTCATGGCCGCGTATCGGCTTCGAGACGCGTGAGCCAGATCAACGCTTCGTCGCGCGAGTTGCCGCACATGTCGGCCTGCGGTTGTAGACCCGAGCAGCAGGCGGGACGTTCCGGCTTGCCGAAGATCGCGCAGCGCAGATCGTCGCCGAGCTGCACGCAGCGCACGCCTGCCGGCTTGCCGTCCGGCATGCCGGGAATGGGACTCGAAATCGACGGCGCGATGCAGCACGCGCCGCAGTTGGGACGGCACGCGTGATCCGCTGTCGCGGACGACGGTTGGGACAAATCGACAGACACTGCGCTTTCCTGAACGACAAACACTCGACGAGGCCGGCCCACCGCAGATAAGGTGGCCGCCGCTCAGCCCACATTGTGCCATTTGACGCATGCGACCTTTTTACACAAGGTTTCGCGCGCCCTGCTCCCGTAAACTCATTTGCATACTTTCGCAACAGATACCACGCTCGCAAGGCGCCTGCCCTTTTCCACCGAGCACACGATCGAACCGCTCCGGCAAGCAACGACCAGGCGGTTCGTGCATCATCCGGCAGGCGTCGGGATACGAATCCGATGACTACCGCTCCTTCCGCCGACGCACTCTTCCGCCCCGACCTGCTCGCGAAATACAGCTCGAACGGACCGCGCTACACGTCCTATCCGACGGCTGTCCAGTTCCGCGACGACTTCGATCCCGGCGACTACCGCCGCGCCGCCGCCGACAAGGGCGCATCCGACACGGATCTCTCGCTGTACTTCCACATTCCGTTTTGCGACACCGTCTGCTTCTATTGCGGCTGCAACAAGGTCGTGACGAAGAACCGCGCGCGCTCGCGTCCGTATCTCGAACAGCTCAAGCGCGAGATCGCGTTGCAGGCGCCGCTCTTCGACACCGCGCGGCCCGTGTCGCAACTGCATTGGGGCGGCGGCACGCCGACGTTTCTGTCGCATGACGAAATGACGGAGCTGATGGCCGCCACGCGCGAACACTTCACGTTGTGCAGCGATTCGGAAGGCGAGTTTTCGATCGAAGTCGATCCGCGCGAGGCTTCGCCGAAGACCATCGTCCATTTGCGCAATCTCGGCTTCAATCGCCTGAGTCTGGGCGTGCAGGACTTCGACCCTGTCGTGCAGCGGGCGATCAATCGCATCCAGCCGCTCGAGATGACGGCGAGCGTGATGCGCGCCGCGCGCGCGACGGGCTTTCATTCGATCGGCGTCGATCTGATCTACGGCCTGCCGTATCAGACCGTCGACAGCTTCAGTCGGACGCTCGACACCATGCTCGCGCTCGCGCCCGACAGGCTCTCGGTATTCGGCTACGCGCACATGCCGCAGCTCTTCAAGATGCAGCGGCAGATGGACCCGTCGACGATGCCTTCCCCCGCTGAACGGCTCGCGATCCTGCGTCGCGTGGTCGAGCGGCTGACGGAGGCGGGCTATGTCTACATCGGCATGGACCACTTCGCGCTGCCCACCGACGAACTCGCGCGCGCCCAGGCCCAGCGCACGCTACATCGCAATTTCCAGGGCTATAGCACGCGCGCGGAATGCGATCTGATCGGCTTCGGAGCGTCGTCGATCGGCAAGGTCGGCGACGTCTACGCTCAGAACGCAAAAGACCTGGTGGGCTACGCGGCAGCCATCGACAAAGGCCAGTTGGCGATCAGTCGCGGCGTGCGCCTCTCCCTCGACGACCGCATCCGGCGCGACGTCATCACGCAACTGATGTGCAATCTCGAACTGCGCTTCGACGAGTTCGAAGCCGCGTACGGCATCCGCTTTCACGACGCGTTCGCACCGGAACTGGAGCGCCTGCGCCCGTTCGAGGACGACGGGCTCGTGAAGATCGGCGCGCGGCGGCTCGATGTGCAACTGGCGGGACGGATGCTCGTGCGCAACATCGCGATGGTGTTCGACCGGTATCTGGGCCAGCAACCGTTGCAGCGGTTTTCGCGCACGGTCTAGCGTCCGCCAGGCGGCGCGGTCGGGCATCGGCTTGCCCGCCGACGCGTTTTCGGCCATAATCTGCGTCTTCCTCTCGCGAGGTGCCGATGTGCAATTCGCGAACAGGCGGGTCGAAAGACGAAGAAACGACGAAGAAACGACGAAAGATCAAATCAAGCCCAGGTGGTGAAACAGGTAGACGCAGGGGACTCAAAATCCCCCGCCGCAAGGCGTGCCGGTTCGAGTCCGGCCCTGGGCACCAGAATTCAGCTTCAGTTCACCAAACAAACCCGCGTTCATCGATCCGATGCCGCGGGTTTTGTGTTTTCTGCGGTCACGCTGAGTCCGCAGCGCAGACCATCTGCACGCAGCCCATCCGAATCCGCGCGAACGCAAAAAAGCCGGATCGCCTCACGGCAAATCCGGCTCGATTCTTACTCGATCAGACGATCGGACGCGCCCGCTAAAACCATCACACCGGCTCAGCGCCCGCTCGCCGCTCCCACGAGCCCATGCGCGGCCGCGCGCCGACGCTTCACCACATAGCCCGCCCACATCACGACGAGCCACACGGGCACGAGCAGCACCGACACGTTGAGTCCTGGCGTCATCGCGAGGATCACGAGAATCATCGCCATGAACGCGAGACAGATCCAGTTGCCGAGCGGGAACCACAGCGACTTGAACACGAGTTTCTCGCCCTTCGCGACCATCGCGCGACGCGACTTCAGATGCGTCAGGCTGATCAGCGACCAGTTCAGCACCAGTGCGGCCACGACGAGCGCCATCAGCACGTCGAGCGCCTTGGCAGGAATCAGATAGTTGATGATCACGCAAGCAAACGTCGCGAGCGCGGACAGGCCGATCGCCATGTACGGTACGCCGCACCCGTCGACCTTCAGCAGCGCGCGCGGCGCATTGCCCTGCTCTGCAAGACCGTACAGCATGCGACTGTTCGCATAGACGCCGCTGTTGTACACGGACAGCGCCGCCGTCAACACGACCACGTTCAGAACATTCGCCGTCAGACCCGCGCCGATCTGCGAGAAGATCATCACGAACGGGCTGCCTCCTGCCGCCACCTGATTCCACGGATACAGCGACAGCAGCACGACCAGCGAGCAGATGTAGAAAATCAGAATCCGGTAGATCACCTGATTCACGGCTTTCGGAATGCTCTTTTGCGGCTCGTCGGCTTCCGCCGCCGTGATGCCGATCAGCTCCAGTCCGCCGAACGAGAACATGATCACGGCGAGCATCATGAAGAGGCCGTTGAAGCCGTGCGGGAAGAAGCCGCCGTCGGCCCACAGGTTCGTAATCGACGCCTGCGGACCGCCATGGCCGCTGATCAGCAGATAACCGCCGAACAGGATCATGCCGATCACGGCCGCGACCTTGATGATCGCGAACCAGAACTCGGTCTCGCCGTACGCCTTGACGTTCGCGAGGTTGATCGCGTTGATGATGACGAAGCAGACGAGCGCCGAGACCCACGTCGGCACGCCCGGCCACCAGAAATGCACGTAGGTGCCGACGGCCGTCAGTTCGGCCATGCTGACGAGCACGTACAGCACCCAGTAGTTCCAGCCCGACAGGAAGCCCGGGAAATCGCCCCAGTACTTGTATGCGAAGTGGCTGAACGAGCCGGCGACGGGCTCCTGCGCAACCATTTCGCCGAGCTGGCGCATGATGAGGAACGCGATGAAACCGCCGATCGCGTAACCGAGGATCATCGACGGCCCCGCCGCCTTCAACACACCCGCCGATCCGAGAAAGAGGCCCGTGCCGATCGCGCCGCCCAGCGCGATCAGCTGGATATGGCGGTTCTTCAGCCCACGCTGGAGGCCGTCATGTTGCTGTCCGTTGCTCAAAATGTCTCACTCCACTGCATTGAAATCCACGCGGTACGCACAGAACGCGACCAGAAAAAACGTAAATTGTACCCTCGTGCGAGATGCCCACAGAACGGGCGCGCGCAACCGCGTTTCGTGGAATTTGCATTGCGCCGCCGATGCCGCCGCGCGCACGCGCCACCCACCCGCCAAAGCACCGTCCAACGTGTCCGAAATTACCTCTAGATAGCGGTTGTCACCCTGCTTGCCGGTCGGTATGTTCCGAGAATCCGGTCCAGCCGATGATGGAGTCGCCATGTCGCCGAAACGTCTGCTCTATGCCGTTCTCCTTAGCGTCTGCGTCGCCGCCCCCGGCGTACACGCCCAGACCGGACAACCCGCGCCGCAGCCCGCGCCCGATACGTCGGCAGCGCCCGCCCCCGCCGCCCCAGACGCCGATACAGCGCCAGCACCCGCCGCCGCACCTTCGGCCGCCGCGCCGTCCACCGATCAGGCTCCTCCCCCCGC
>NZ_WHNP01000112.1 GCF_009362735.1 Paraburkholderia franconis
AGTAGTGACCGCCTGTCAGGCCGCACACCCCGCTGTCGCGCCACGCGTGGGACCAGTTATAAACCGATTGGCCGCTCACGCCGAGCTGCTCTGCGATGGCCTTTGGCTTGATCTTGCGCCCAAGCATCAGCAGGCCCGCCGCTCGCGTGCGTATATCCCGATGCTTGTGATTGATCGACAGCTGTTGCAATGTAATTTTCTCAGCTTCACTCAGCTCTACGACACACTTCATTCACTATCCCGGCATCACGAAGGCGCCAGGATAGCGAAATTCAAATCAGTTGCCCAGGAACACTTAGCGTAGTCGCGAGGTCGAACTTTGGCAAATGCAGACATGCCTATCGGTCGCGGATGCTGCTTTTGCGGAAGGTTAGCCCGGTCGGCGCCGCCGGCGCGCGATGCCGGGCGGCTAAACTTGATGGGTTCAGGTAGCTCGATTCGGAACTCCCCATCATTCTCGGTGTCGGCATTGGTGCAGTCATCGCGTTGCTGGTCGGCCATATCTGATTGACTCGCGTGCGCCAGCCAGTGGCCAGACTATGCCTCGGAGCGCATCAGCGCCTCATCTGACCGGCAATCTTCAGCCACAACATCTCTTCACACAGGAGAAGAACATCCATGTATTTCCTTGAAACAGGTGGCGCACAGCAGGCTGCCGCCACTTCGATGCTCGAATTGGGGCAAAGGGCGATAACCCGGCATTTCGCCTTCCTGCAGCAAGCTACCGAGCTGTCGCAAAAGCTCTTTGCCAGGTCATTGGAAGTCAAAAACGGCTCGGATTTGGTGAGGTTTACGCAGGACTACTTAGCAGGCGTCCACAAACTAGCCTCGGAGGTCGTGTGCGCCCAGGTGACGTTGACCGGGGAGGTCATGCGCGCCGGCTGCCAGAGCTTCGTTCGGCCGGAAACGGTACCGGCCCCTGCACCGGCGCCGGCGTTGGACAAGGTAGAGAAAGTCGTGGCTGGTGGGGACATAACCGAGGCGCAAGAGCGGGGGCACGAAGAGGTTGCAATCGCCAAGGCGACGATGGAAACGACAGTCGCGCCGACCAAGGCGCGTCGCAAGTCGCGGCCCAAAAAGGCTTAGGGCAACCGGTTGTCAGGACGCCAGCACCGCCGGGGGCGGTGCTCGGTTTTTGTGGAAAGCTTTCGACTCGAGGCTTCTTCCGGACGACGCGTTTGCGGTTTCTGCATGCCAGGCGGTCCCCGATTGGGCGGCCGGGCGTTCGCGCCGGGGCGAGAGACCTTGTCTCGCCTTATGAGATGAGCCTAAGTCGAGCAAGCGTCTCGTTTCGCGACCAACGCGTCGAAGGCTTCCCGCGCGTCCTTCAGTTCCTGCATGGCGGCGGCAAACCGCGCCAGTTCCAGCGTCGCAGGCGGTTCATTCGAGTCGCGTACGTAGCGCGCTTCGAGGCGCAGTGACGCCGCCTGTACCTCACGTGCGGCGCTTACTACTCGTTCAAGGGCGCGAGCTTCGCCAGAAGTGTTTTTAACGTTCATCGTCGTTTATTTGTCGAGCCACGTTTCCGGGTCATCCCGTGTCATCGGCGCGCTCTTTGTTGCGCACGCCCTCTCACCAGCACCTCTGACTGGAAGAAACGCCGCGAGTTCGGTGCGGCACGTGGGTAGGCGTGTGTTGCGCTGTCAGCGATGCATCACCTGTCAGCAAAAATCTGCGGCAGTCAATGCTATCGGTGCGCCCGGCGCCTTGAGCATTCTCCGTTCGGCAACAGCAACAATGCGCGGTTTCCCGTCGGCGAATGCCTTCAGCATCCGCCGGTTGTCCGCATTGGGTGGCAACCAGAAGTGCTGCTCAAGCGCGGCACGGGCAATGTAACATTGCATCGACTGGTTACGGACTGACGCAACGAAAACTACCATTTTCCCGTCGGAAGAAACACAGGGCTCTTCGGTGAGAACGTCGTCCAGTGTCATATCGGCTCCACGCTGCTCATGGCAGAAGTTGCGTCAAGGCGTGAACGTCTGGGCACGCACGTTGCCCCTGCATGATGGGTCGCGGGCCGTACTTCGAGGAAGTCGAGACGGTTCTCCGCGCATCTATTTGCAAAACTCGTTGGCCAAGGGACCACGTCGAGCATGACGCACGACGGGCACCGGTTGCTGTTAAGTGTCCGTCGACAATTGCAAAAACGCGGGCAAGGCTCACCCGCATGAATTGACCCTGGCAGATGACGACAGGACACTATTGCTTGATAGTTCTGTCCTTGTGGGCTAGCCCGGCGTCTTTGGGAAGGTCCACACCGCAACAGCGGATTCGCTGCTGACCGGTGCGGCCTTCGCGGTGTTGTCAATGAAATTCTGTACCTTGTGCTGGTACTGCCTGGACTGCGCCTCGATGAATGTCACGAGTTCGCCCTGAGTCCCCGCGAGGATTTCGCACATGTGACGCCAGTACGCCTGTGCCTTTTCCGGGGCGGTTTGAGCCAGGCTTTTCTGTTGCGCCAGCAACGCGTGTGGCTCCCGGGATGACAAGCCCTTGACCAGGTTTTCCTGATTTTCTTCGAGAGTCGATTTGAGCGTCTGTACATTCAACTCGACGAGTTTCCGGGCGCCGTCGAGAGTTGTGGTTAGGAGACCAAATGTTGTGTCAAGGGCGGCTTTCTGTGCGGCACCAATGTATTCGGGGCGAAGGTTGCTCATCACAAGCTCCATGTGGTGGGAATGTGCAACAGACTGCTAAACCGGATGGTTCACGGCAAATCGCAGAGTGGAATCATTGTTGCAATGCAGCGAAAGTCACTCTAGGGCCCAGCAGGCAAATGTCAATCCTTGTTCCTGGGAACGGTTGCGTGAGTACGCAGGTAACCGCCTGCGGCCTTGCCGGCATTGGGAAACGGGTCGCCCAGGGGGAAACCCTGTGACACGACGCCACATCGCTGTTCGGACGTGTGCGTCGCAGCAGGAATTGCGAAAGTCAATCCGAGAAATCCGCTTCGAATAACCTAACCGGTCTCGCATTGATGAAACCCGCGGCAGAATCGTCGGTGCGATAGGCAGACAGATGCCTGCCGTGATGCCGACGTCGACGTTCGTAGGCGTGAGAGTGATTTCAGTCGACGGCAACGACGTTGGAAGGGTGTTGGAAATCATTGAGGATATGCGCGACGGTCGAATTGTCTATGCGGTGCTGGCCGAAGGAGAATTCCTGGGCACAGGCCTCACACTCCGGGCTATTCCATGGAGCGCATTAACTCTTGATATTGCCAATGAGTGTTTTCGTCTCGACATGTTGAGTGCCCAACAAATCAAGGACGCACCAGCATTCGATGGCGACAATTGGCCGTCCATGGCGGATGTAGCGTGGGGCCAGCGGATGCACAAATACTACAATCGGCCGCCTTAATTAACGGCAGAAGCACACTTGAAATGCTCTCGAAGTCCTCGCACCAACGTTCACTGGAAACCACGGTGGAATTCGATACGGGCCTGTGAAACACCATCAAGCTGTCTTTACGAGGGGCTTCCAAACCGGGCTTGCATCAAGCAGGTTCGCCTATCCTTTGTATGATGAAACAGGCCCGCATTGGATGGTCCAGGTGGCTGGCGATGGCGCGGCACCTACCCGCTGTCATGCGACTTCGCTAGAATTACTAAGTAGGCGGTTTTTGCTGCGCTAGTACTATGCATTCGGGGACGACAGGTACGCTGATAGGGGGAGCAGGTGACACTCCTGTGCTCCTCGGTACGGTTCCGATGCCAGCGTCTGCGTCGACGGACCCGTTTGTCATTGCTGACGAGGGTCGTACCATCCTCGTCTATCGTATTGCGTCGTCCGACCTGAGCCGGTATGGCCATTTCGTTCAGAAAGAAGAACCTTTCTGTGTGGTCCGGTTCGATGGCGCCGTCTTCCAAAGCCTCGGTCCGCCGAGCGACGAGGAACTGGTTCAGCACGTCCTGTATGCAAAAGGCCTGCGTCCTTACGGCGCGTATGAGGTCCTGGCACCGAGCCTGGTTGTCGAGTGGTGGCCAAACATTGCGCCGGCGATTGCGCTGCGCCATTTCATCTTCACTTTCGAAGACAGTAGCTTCGAATGTGTTGCGAGCACTTGCGCACTTGCCGGCATCTTTGCGACGGCTGACATCGCACGAAGCGAGGCTTTTTTGCGGTTACGATGAAACCTCGCTGCTCAGGTCGTCTTCCACGGCGGGTCCGACCGTTGACGGCGCTGCCGGACTGTCGCCGGCCGCTCAGCTATCGCTGCGCCCGCCGAAAGACGGTGTAGTGGTTGATATCGCTAGTTCCGCGCTTTTCTCCGCTCGCCCCGCAGACAGTTGATGGGCCTCTCCGTCGCCCGCCAGACGGGCAATGCGTTGCCTATGCGACGCAGATTCCTTGCACCGCAACTTTCTGGAAAAGATGCGGGCTGGCGCAGCCGAGGGAGGATAGGCTGTGACCTTTGCCTTGAACTCGGGATGTGTGAACGCAGACCTGAAATGAGCGGTAGATTCCCAGACGGCGTAATTCAGATACGTGGGACTCTCGCCAACCGCGCGGTGGAGCTGGGTGGAAATGAAGCCCGGCGGGCGCTTCATGAATTGTGCGTCGTCTTGCCAGACTTTGAGGAATGCGGACATGAGCCGACTAAGACACGTGGGCGGACATTACGTGCGCGGGAATGAACGACCAGCGCACACGAGCGTCGGAATTGTCCGGTAGCAACAGCAACGCAGTGTGGCCCGGCGGGTAAGCTCGTCGCGCCGTGCGATGGACGGCAAATGCTCGTGGCGTGCCTGTGGTCAAAATGGTCCGCGCCGGGCGAACCCGACCTTTATTCTTTCGCGGCAATCACAGACAACCCGCCACCGGAAGTAGCTACCGCCGGCCACGACCGGTGCATCATACCCATTCGGCTTCAAGGTTCTGTTCATTGCCGGCTTTGGTCCGATTGTCCGTGAGTCGAACCAAAGCGACAAATTTTACCGTCAAGTCCTTGGCATTCCTTTCAAGTAAGAACGCGGAGGGTATTTCTATACGGAAGCTCTTCAGGGTGCAAAAACCTTTGCCTTGTGGCCTCCCTCACAGGCAGCGCACTCCCGCTTTGGCAGTGATTCGTGGCCTGAAGACATTCCCGTCCCACAAGCGTGGATGGAATTCGATGTCGACAGCGTAGAGAAGGCAACGACGAATCTCGAATCCCGGGGATATCGAATCCTTGTCAGGAATAAGGTGGAACCTTGGGGTCAAACTGTCACTCGTTTTCTCTCACACGAAGAAATACTGCTTGGCATAACTTTGACCCCGTCGATGCGAAAACAAGGATAGCGAGCTTGCACCGGCAAACGAATCCCTCTCTGAACAAGTAAGCTGACTCAAGGAGAGAACAAGACAAGGAGAAAACAACGAAAGAAAGTGCCCGGACTGTAGAGTGAAATATCCGGCACACGCTGCTGTTCAGAAGCCAGCGTCCGTCTTGTCATCGCGCTTCGGGCTTCGGCAATCGAAACAGCCGTGTTTGCGCGCGCCGACTATGGCGCCCACCGGTGGGCTTCAGTTGCAGATGATGAACTGCCAACATCCGTTGCAGACGCATCTGGCTCGCTTATCTGCCAGGCATCGTCTGTTGTCGACTCTTGGCTCAATCCCAACCCGCAGCACCTCGCGATGCAGTATGGATTTCCATGTTGCGAACATAGTTGGGCTGCAGAATATGGACGCACAAAGGGGCTATGCTCGTTTGGCGACGAAGGTTTTCCAGAGCAGCGCTAGCCCGATTATGGCAAGAATAATTGCTCCCAGCGGACATAAGAACCACGCGAACCACAACCAGGCGTAATGCGATTGCCCAAATCTGAACGAAAGCGGTGGTTGCGCCACCAAAGTGACCTCTTCGCCCATCAGGGGTTGGCCAACGTCAACTACTGTCAAGGAAACTTCGTTCTTCCCGGGAGAGGCCCAAAGACCGTCGCGCTTTCGTGGAGACCAGGTCCATTCATCGCTAGCTGCATGGTGATTCTGTGTTAGCCGCCTAGATGTTTCCATCGAGCTACGCGCGCCTGCGGGCATCGCCTCCAATTCGACGGAAGGTCCTCCGTTGACGGATATAGCGGTAAGGATGAGTTGTCCCGGATTGGGAAATGTCAGCTCGCCCGTCGGACTCTTGCGATACGCATAGTTTCCGAGCTCTGCCACCCGAGGGTTAGAAAATCCCCCTTGAAAACGCATTTCAAAACCAATCCAGTGCCCCCAAAGGCTAAACACCGTCATGTGAACGGCGTTCTGCGGAATCAGAACGACCTTGACTTTGATGGGCCTGGTCGCGATTGTCCAGAGACTGTAATAGCCGCCCAGTATCGCGGCAACTATGAACCATGCAAACCACGCGCGCGTAAGCTTTCCGCTCTTCATCATTTCGCTCCAAGATGCTTGGAATGCGTGTCTGTCAGCATCGGACTGTGTACCGCTAGCCGTCTGCAAGCAGGGATGTCACAGCCGTGCGGAATCAGTCGGCAATGGGGCCGAGACGTGTCGTGCAATTGGTCCAAGGAGGTTTCCTCGCAGAATGTTGCCATTCTGACGCACTGGGGCCCGCGCTGGCGAGTATGATGCGCCGTTCGGCTGTTGGCCATACCACATTCGCTGCTGTGTGATGCGACGTTGCGAGCAGGTTGTACGCGCAACGCCTTCGATGAACGTGGGCTGCCAGCAATCGTTTGCGTTTTTTATATTCGAGTGATACCGCACACTGCTTCACTGGACGGACGCGACGCGTGCCGATAGAGTACGGAACAGATTCGACGAATTCGGATGGTTCATCATACGAGAACGGTCAGCTAGATTCTGCGCCGTTTCGCGTTTGGGCCGCCTGACGTCGCGACCATCTTTTCCAGATGAAAAATGCTGACACGGTCGTAGTTCGAGCGCTTCCTTAAGTGCATCGTGGGTTAAGTGCCGGGTCAGCGCTAATCTCCGGAAGGAAACGTCCGCTAGCGCATTGTTGAGAACGGAATGCACCACGAGGCTTATGATGAGATTCGTGTTCGTGTTGGCGCTGGTCTTGATGTTTTCCATTTGCGCCGCTGCGCAGAATCGCGCAGCTGGTCCGGTCGCCCAGTCAAATGCGGCTACTCAATTGTTCGCGGACCTGTGCATTCCGGCTGCTGGAAATAGTGCCAAGTTGAATGAGCTAGCTGAGCGGTACAAGCTGCGCACGGTCGATGCCTCGTTCTCGCAAAAGATACTGAAGGGTGGGCCGGGAACGGTATGGTCGGCATCTAACTCTCTTGGAGAGTTTCTTGTCATTTCGCAAGCCAACAACTCATGCTCCGTGTGGGCGCGACGCGCTGACGCTGAGACATCAATCCAGCAGTTCAAGCGCATCATCACCGGAGCGGAGCGCCCCGGCCTGCAGTTGAAGGTCGTTGACGACAGGGATATCAATGGCCAAGGTGGAACGTATCATTACCTCGCCTATTTCCTGTCCAAGACGGGACAAACCAAAGGAATGTACGCGAGTATCGGCACTTCGACATCGAGCGCTGCCGAAGTTCAGGTACGCTTGCGGCTACTACCAGCCAAATCGGAGTAGTTGTCGAGGGCTTAGTGGTTGTAAAAGTCAACAATGCGCCGCGAATGCCGCTTCAGATTGTTGGCCTCGGTCGATTGAAGGAATCGTTGCATTGCGTCGATTCGCGAAAGTCGTAATCGTTGTCGTGATAATCGGTGTATCGCTACGTTAGCGGCTGATACCGATATCAATATGGACCGTGTCGTCAGCGAACAAGAATTCTGCCTGCTGCATTTCACCGACGCGGTTCCTCCCACGGTGTTTTGCTAAATATAAAGCTGAATCTGCGATTTCGAACAAGTCGACAGCGTTTGTTGCCTGTCCGCTCCCAGATTGCGCCACACCGATGCTCAGGGTCACAACTCCGAGCGGGCTACCGTCGTGCCGGATTCCCAACGCCTCAACGCTAGCGCGAATCCGCTCTGCCGTCAGAATCGCCTCCGCGTACCCGCAGTCATCAAGCAAGACAACGAATTCCTCGCCCCCATAGCGAGCAAGGATGTCCGCGCTTCTTATCGCAGCTTCAATGCACTTTCCCACCTTCTTGAGACATTCGTCACCCGCCTTGTGTCCGTACCCGTCGTTGTAACTCTTAAAGTAGTCGATATCGGCGAACAGGACGGCCAGATGCCGAACGTCGGCGTATTGCAAAAGCTCAATTACCTTGCTATCAAGGTAGCGTCGGTTTCTCAGGCCCGTGAGGCTGTCGACAAACGCCAGGTCTCGGAGCTTCTGTTCTTCGACGTTGCGCCGTTGTTCTGATAACACATAGGTGTCGATATCCATCACTGTAAATGCCAGTGTGGCCGGTTTATCGGACACGCCGGCAGGCATCGCAGCGATGAAACTGCGAACCCAAATATAAGTACTGTCGGCGCGACGAAGTCTGTACTGGACCGATTCTTCCGCAGATGATGTACTGGCTCGACAGATTGCTGACTCAAGGTGGTGGCAGTCGTCCTCATTTACGAGGTCCAATACCTTCCCGCCAACCAGTATCTCCGGTGCGTATCCGAGGACAGTAGTCGCTCGGGGAGAGACGTACTGAAACAGTCCGTCGGCAGACAGCTGCATCACTACCTCTTCGGAGTGCTCGGCCAGTTGCCGAAAGCGCCGATGGCCGTCCGCCAGCAGTGCGAGAAGCGCGTTGCGCTGCGTTTGCAAGACGATAATCGGCAGGACGATGGATAGCGCAGCGACGGTGAAGAACTGCAGCGCCAGCACACGTTCCTGCATCGAAGGAAAGGCAAAAAGCCACAGTGGTCCGGTGCCACGTACAGTCAAGGGGACGGAGATGGCGATGAAGAGCAGAGTTCCCAGGAGTACCGTCGACAGTTCAGCATGAAAGGCCAGAAGCGCGAGTGGCGGAAGCATCCAGTACAACGATGGATAACCGGTTTGGGAGAAGATTAGAACGGTTACGATGACCACCAATGCCAGCAGCGCCGCCGATTTCGCGCGGTTTCCGCGTTTGAGCAGGCTCCGCCACTCTCCAGAAAGCATGACCAGCGTGACTGGCGTAAGAATCAAGAAACCCAACGAGTCAGATATCACCCAGTTCGAGAACGAGGAAAACGGATGGCTGGTGAAGATTCCTTCGAGCAGCAGTACGGCGACGATACCCGACATGATGGGCGCTACGATGCAGGCACCAACTATGAAACGGAGGAATGCCTTCGGCTGAACCAGTTCTCTTGCAGACTTTACCCCGGGCAGAATCAGTGCCGCGAAGCAGGTTTCAACCATTCCTGCAAAGGTGAATGAGAGCGCGACATAGAGCGTTTCGTCTCCTATCAGATTGGCAATCAACATGCCGATAGATGCCGCAAACACGAAAATTGGCTTGTGTCGCCGGGTGAGCACCATCGTATGGCCCAGAAGGTAGCCATCCACGATCCAGATGGCGACAATCTCGCCGGCCATTGTCTTCAACTGTCCGCTGATAACGAGTAGCACAAAACCAGCGACCAACCCGGTAAGTGTGATTCGCGTGGTTCGCGCTAACTCGGCACGGGTAAATAACCGTCGCGCAACTGAGCACACGGTCAATGATTTTTCTGCGCTACCGTTTGCGACGAGTATTTTTGCTTTTGCTTCCGCCATGTCCGTGCCTCGCTTCTTCTCGTCGATGAATGCTTCCCCGGAGGTACGGTATATCGGCTGCAGCACTTATATCTTGAGTGTGGGGAAATTCCTAAGTGGGGTGCCCAATTGACTCCTGGTCCCGATAATGAACGAGACGGGTTCCCCGGACGGGATGGGTTTGTTAGCAAGTGCTGTCGCCGATGGTTCCACTTCCGTAATCGCGGTAACTGAGGTTCGACGAGTTCTTGGCTCTCGTAGAGCGTGCATTCCCCGTCCTGCTCGGCGCAGTTCCGCCCTCTCGTCACCCGCCGGCGAACGCGTTCGTCACCGTGGATGGTCGCAAACAATCACACGCGACAGGTTCAGTCCATCATAGTGCACCATGTCGATGGCTTGAATCAGCACCGAGTCCGGTAAGAGGCGACGGTTCTGGCCATCCTTCCTTCCATAGCGGCGCGTCATTGAGACTTGAGCATGCCCCATCAGGGCGCGGCGTATATCCTCGGGAACGCCGGCAGCGGTTGCGGCATCCTCGAAGCTATTTCGAAAGGAATGGAAAACGTATGCAGCGTCGTCCACTACATGCTTGTCGATGTATTCGTTCACCCACGTTGAATACATGTGTGTCAGGTTCTCCTTGCTACCCATGCGGAGCGATGGAAACAGGGACTCGTCTGCGCTAGAGTTGTCGCGTCGCGCGGCGAAGTATTTTACGAAGCCAAGTCGTTCAAGCTCTCTGTGCATTGGGATTTCGCGAAGACCAGCCGCCGTTTTGCTGCGGCCTATACGTATCCAGTACCGTCCCAACCGTTCGCTCAGCGCGTCACATGTGAGACTGCCTGCTTCCTCCAAGCGCAGCCCTTGGAACAAGCCGAGCAAAGGAAGCCAAAATGCGGCATAGTGACCGCCCTTTGCGGGGCGCAGCCCCCGGGAGTGCACGGGACCATCGAAGAACGCCTGGAGCTGCGTTACCGAGAACGGCTGATAAGAATGCACCGCCTTCTCGGATACCTCGATTTTCACCGATTCAAATGCCAGGCTGACGTTAAGGGCGACGCGATTTTCAGCGGCTGCCGTCTTGAGGATTGAGCGCACGAGCGAAAAACTGGACTTCGCGCGTGCCCGAGACAGATGACTTAATAGTGTGGACCGGAAGAGCATTGCGTCCGTGAGCGTCAGGTCGCACGGGCTCTTGTCACCCGTGCAGTTGCGCAATCTCTTTATCGCGAGAGCAGCCTCATATCGTGTGGCGGGTTTCGGTAGGCGCGCGGATTCCCACGTTGCCTTGATGACAGCCCACTCGTCCTCATCCAGGGCGCCTGACGGTGTTTGCGGCGTCGGAATGTCGGCACCGTTAAGCCTTGCTATTCGAATCCGCGCAAGCTCAAGCTCTTCGCGCAGAAAGCGCTCGGCGAAAGACTGCATTGCCGCCAGCGGCGCGACCGACGAGTCGACCCGCTCGAGTTCAAGCAGTTCCATCGCACACTTCCACGCATTGTTGACATTGTTGAGCGCAATGTCGTCGATGAGCGCCTGCTCGCGCTGCGCAAGGTCTGCTCTGGCCGCCAGTAAGTCACTCGGCGCGAGCGTTTGGCGCCAGGCGTCGTCAGCTGACAGCACACGTGCGCGGTGAAGTCCCAACAGGCGGGCGGACATCGAGGGGTGGAAGGCGTATCGAAACCGCGGGTAATCAGAGCGCATTGGACCCGCTTCGCCGGGCGGGAGCGGCGGCAGTTCCTCCTGAAAGCCCGGAGAAGCAGGGGCGTTTCTTCCGCGGCACGTTACGTCTCGGTATCGGTCGAACATCGTTCCCAGCTCAACGGAGCCGTCCCGGGCCGCCCTCGACGCGCGTCGTGCATAACGCAACAGCTCCTCTGTCTTTGCGAGCAAGGCGTCGGCCCGCCTTGAAGCCTCTGCTGTCTCCGTTGTGCGCAAGGAGCAAATGAACTCCCGGCGGCTAAACTGACTGCGAAGAGCTTCGGGGATTGACCTGCGGAAATACGGCACGCGCGAACCCGCCGTACGAGGACGTGTGACTTCTGCTGCGGCATTTTGGCCCCCAAGGTCAATTGATAGTCGGTGATACCTCCTTTCTGCCATCCGAGGCTTGGCTGCCTTCGGTTCGACACCGGCAAGCTCGGCAAGGTGGGCGGTGAGCGAAGCCTTCGTGAACGAATCCTTGGGTGTGGCAGCGACTGCCCTCGTCGTGACCGGGCCGAAGCCTTCTTCACCATGGGACGCCTTCGCCTTTTCCTGGACCGGATTCACCGCTTTTTTCGGACGGCTTTGGAGCAGCTTTCGCAGTTACACAGCGCGATTGCCGAACACGCTTTGGCGGTTCAATGACCATGCCCGCCATGACCGCCCCAGTGGCCATGTCCACCGCCCCAGTAGCCGAAGCTGAACGACAGTGACGGCCCCCACCAGCCGGGCCATCCATACCACGGGTACGGGGAATAGTATGCAGGGTAGTAGGGGGGCGCGACGTACAAGGGTGCCGGGAATACAAATGCGGGCTCGCCCGGCGATGGGGGCGGGATGTTCTGTGCGTCCGCGCCGTTGGGGTAGTCGTAACCTTGAGCAGGGACTTCGTGCTGGGTAGCGACGGCAGGAACGGCGGGATTGTATCCGTACGGATAGTAACCGAGGCCGACATAGTAGCAGCCGGACATCGCAAGCAGCGCAAGGGCGCTACCGGCGCGCGCCGTTGCCAGGAAGGGCTTCATGACTTGCTCCTGTTTCGTCACGGCGCCACGACGCAATGCGGCGCGCGCACTTCTGAGCTTACTTCAGCGCTGGAACAAGAGGGAGCGGAACGCGAGTATGGCTGGACGCCGGTCTGACCCCAACCAACCCGACGTTGAGGAAGAAGCTGAGTTCCACGCGATACCTGCGTTACAGGCATATGGTTCTGGTGATGGACGCGCAGCCGTCTAGCTGGCTGGTGTCAAGGTCCGAAGCGTATTCCTGGGTTGCAGGGGGTGAGTGAGGGTGTGACGGAACCGAAAGCGACTGCATCCAAGAAAGCAGTAGCGCCCGCTAAGAGGGCGAGAGGTCCCTCATCGACTGGACGGCAGCAAGACAGCTCTCCCGCTCCGTACGAAACCGCCGTCGTTGTGCCAGAGGACTGCGGGCAAGCGCTACCGTTCCGCAAACACGACAACCAGCGTGAGTATTCCGATGAGACCGGCGCCTGCTCAGACGAGTAGCACAGCTCCTGCAGCACAGTCTTTGGCCGCACCGATTGCAGGATGATGCTCGGGATGCAGATGGTCGGCCAGTCTTTCGAGGGCCGTGTTGAACAGTTCGGCCGCGAGGACCAGCATGGCCATCGTCAGGCATAGCGCCGAAAACACAAGCGGCGGCCGTAACCAGGCCAATACCACATGTAGTGCGGTCGCGAGCCCTGCCTGGATGCGAAAGCTGCGCTGGGTTCGCCACGTTGCGGCAACACCGGCCAGCGCATCGCCGACGCTTTGCAAGAAGGTCCTCTTCGCCATGATTCACTCCGGTTCTCTCGTCAGCAGGACCGTGCGGTCCTGCGCGGCTAGCACGTGGAGTATGATTCGGTCCGAGCGTCGATACGTCTCCCTAGCCAAGACGTTCATTCTGACCTGGGCATTCGCGCGATGTGACGGATGTTGTCGGTCGAATCGCGAATCGCGACGATGACAAACGGCTATCCGGCTCTTCCGCCCGTCGACGTACGCTGAGGCGACTCCATCCGGCCTCTTACTACACGCAATTTAAGAACATTGGGGCTAGAGCGTGCCGTGACCGACGCCTCACGCGAAGCCGGCCGGCAGCAGTTCGCTCACATTTTCATGCAATCCGGTGACGACAGCGGCCGTCATCCCATCGCACGGGAGGCAACGTCACGCGACTACCGTTTGCCTTTGAGTGTGAATGGAGCCAGGAGTGACTGTACGTCGACCTGCTGTCCCTGAAGGAGAAGCAGTCGCGCGTGAAGTACCGTGTTTTCAAGAACAAGCTTCGCCGTGCTCAGCAGGTACATCGCGTGGACGTCGGAGACCGACATGCCCGCCTCAATCACGTGGTGGCGCTCGACGAGTGAATTCATGACGAGGCGCCTTAGCTCCTGCTCTCCGAAAGGCAAGTCCGCGTAATCAATAGGGTCCTCGGCTTCGACTTCTTGCAGCATGTCCACAAGCGTTTCGGTGCTCACTTCCATGTATCAGCTCCTTACGCCATTAAGGACCAGCGTAGCCGGACCGTTCGCGCTGTCCTTTCAGCCTAACGTCCGTGGTGGCGGGCGGGCTTGACGGTAGCCAAGGGGCTACCCGCGAAAGGGTCGTTTTGCCAATCGACTCTCGGAAGGAGACCTTTCGCGTGATTTGTCTCGCCATTTACCGCGAAGTGTTCGAGGGACTGACCTGCGCTCATAATCTTTTTGAGCCAAAGCGGAATCTCTCCCTTGCCGTCCCATGTCTCGCCTGTGGCGCTTCTATAGCGAGCTTCTTTTTGTCGCAACTGGTCTTCTGCGATTGCTGATGCGAGGTCATCGGGCTCAATGCCGAACTCCTTCATTCGGCGGCGAAGATAAGCAACCATGCGTTCCCGTTTCCGTTCATCCATAGTATTTGCCCTGAGCTACGTTCTGGACCGCGTTGATGTGGACAAATGTAAGCGCGCAACCTTTGTGCCTACAAGATATCACTTTCACTACGCACTGCGTACTGACAAAGCGGGCGGAGTCTTCGATAATATTTTTCGTCGGCGTCGCGAACAGTGAGTCGGTGTGGCATAGTGCGGCTACCATCAAAAAAGGGGGAACAATGGCTACGTTCGAAAACCTGCAAGCAAAAATCGCGAGGCTGCAGGCGCAGGCCGAATTGATTGCAAGGAACGAATTGTCAACTGTCGTCGCAAAGATTCGCGACATTATGCAGAAGCACGGTCTGACGACTGCGGACATCGAAGCGCATATCGGTAGTAGCAAGAAGCGCGGCCGCAAGCCCGGCGTCAAGATTGCGACCACGGCGGCCAGCGCCGTCAAGACGAAGTCCTCCGCAGTTGCGGCGGGCAAACTGCCACCCAAGTATCGTGACCCGAAGACCGGTGCCACATGGAGCGGTCATGCGCGTCCCCCTCAGTGGATTGCTGGGGCAAAGGACCGAAGCAAATTTCTGATTGACGGCAGCTCCACAGTATCGGTGCCTGCCGCCAAGAAGCCGGCAGCGAAAACCGGCGCGTATGTGCGTGGTCCTCAACCAGCCAAATATCGGAACCCCGAGACCGGCGCAACTTGGAGCGGCCGCGGCCCGGCGCCGGCATGGCTGGCTGCTGCCAAGGACCGCACCACTTTTTTGATTGCAGGCGTGAGCGAGGGCGCTGTTGAGCCGAAGGCTGCAGTAGCTAAGAAGGCACCTGCCTCGGCCAAGAAAACGGCGGCAAAGAAAACTGCGACGAAAAAGGCAGTGTCCAAGAAAGGTGCAGTGAAGAATACCGAGGCAGTCTCTAAGAAAGCGCCGGCCAAGAAAGTTGCAGCCAAAACGGCAGTTGTAAAGAAGGCGGCGAAGAAACCGGTCGCCAAGAAGTCGTCTGTCAGCACCGTCTCGGGCAGCATTGCTCCCGCCGCGCCAGAAACCAGCGTGACGGCCTTCGCTTGACCGACAACGGCGTCGGACAGTAAGTGGCTGCAACGATGTCAAGCGGGGCCTGCGCCTCGCTTGCCTTAATGTGCCCCTCTCGTCCTTCCGGCAGACCCGGCCCTCTTACTGTATCGCCTCATACGAGACTAGCGTGACGAGGCGGGGTGAAAGCCTACTCGGCAACCCTCTTCCTGAAGTCATCGAATGTTTCCCAGTCTGGCTCTTGGCTGATAAATATCTCGATGGGATACCTTTGGTGACCCGAAAGTCCGCGATTCAGCCGGCTCACGAAGTCTTCCCTTGAGCCAGCATAGTATGTCCATTCTCTGCGACAATCGCCAGTAGAGACCAACACCAGACTTGCGAAGCCATCAGCTTCTATCGCGAGCGCGAGTGCGTCTTCCAACTCGTCCATTCTTTCACGCTGCTCGATATCGGGCATGCCAGTGCCTGATTCGTATCGCCAAACCAACCTGCAAAGTGTTGATTGACTCAGTTTCGTCGCATTATCCACTGAATCTCGAACATAGCGAAAAATGATGGTGCGTCCGCCACTCGGGTCTTCCGAAGTCGCTGTACTGAGGTTGACCCGGTTCAGCGGACCGATCTGCAGTCAGAGATTGAATGTGATTTAGCCTCCATTGGGCGTTGAGCAGCGGGTTGTCCACGGACGGGCAGCGGGGCGCTTCTCTCGCCCATGACGCTGCCCGGCGGTGGGCAACCCGCGATGCGATGTCGGTTGATGTGGCGCATGCAGGTTTTCAAATTCGAGCGGCGAGCAATAACCGATGCTGCTGTGCAGGCGGCGTATGTTGTACCAGCCTTCCAGGAATGAGAACACACGTCGACGCGCCTGTTCATGCGTTGCGAAG
>NZ_WHNP01000113.1 GCF_009362735.1 Paraburkholderia franconis
TGCGTCGGCGCCGAGATGGCAACGCGCCCTGGCGTTGGCGATCGCGATGAGGACTGCGGTGGTATCACCAGCGGCGACCGTGCAGCGGCTGGGCGCGCGCTGGCCATCGCCCAGTGAGAGCTTCCAGCTCTTGTCGCCCAGTTCAAAAGCCATGTACAGGCGGCCACCTGCCGTCGTATTCTGCCCGCGGAGGGCTGTGTCAGGCGCATCCATTTTGCATGCTCCTTCGGAGAAAACGAGTTCGTATCCCGTTTTACTCCGGCTGGCTTACTTCCACGGCCCTCCCATAGCATCTCAACGGGCTTGAGCTCCACGAGTTCAGTGCGATCAACCCCGCGGCCCGAATCTGGCTCGATACCATCGCCAACGTCCGCATCCACGGCGAGACGCACCAGCGACCCGTCGATCTGTTCGCCGATGAACAGGCCCATCTGAAGCCGCTCAATCCGTCGGCGTATGACGTTGCCCGCATTGTGACGGTGCGCGCGAGCAGTCAGTTTCGCGTGACGCTGGACGCCAACCACTACTCTGTGCCGGCGCGCTATGCCAATACCCGCGTGACGCTCAAGGCGTGGCCCGATCGGGTATGCATCTACCACGACAGCCTGCTGATCGCCCGCCATGTACGCAGCTAGGATCGCCATCAGGATATCGAGGACCCCGAACATCCGAAGGCCCTGCTCGCGCAACGCCGCAGCGCCCGCGAACAGCGGCTCATGCTGCGCTTCCTGAGTCTGGGCCCTCACGCCCCAGGACTATTACGAAGGGCTCGAGCAACGGCGTACCAATGCGCGGCAGCACATGCGCAAGATCATCGCATTGAGCGAGATTTACGGCGTCGATGCAGTCGCGCGCGCCCTGCAGATTGCCTGACGTTCTGCGTCTTCAGTTGCGAGTACATCGCCAACATCCTCGAGATGAAAGCGCGGCCCCTGGCGGAGCCCGGCGCACTGCACTTGCTCCGTCATCAGGATCTGCTGGACATCGAACTGGCGCAACCGGATCTCTCTCGCTACGGACCGGAGGACCCCCATGACGAAAGCGGAACGTAACACCACCGTGCACGAGAGCGAAGCCGCCACCGATCCGTTACGCACTCAATGAAGTTCAGGCGAAACAGGTTGCGTTCCTCACCGAGGTGGTATCGGCACAGCCAGTCGGAAAGGAGATTCACGTGATCTGCGACAACGTGAGCAGCCACAAAACCGACGCCGTTCAATCCTTTCTGGCCGACCATACGAACGTCTCGATCCATTACACCCCCACGTATTCGTCATGGCTGAATCAGCTCGAGAACTGGTTTGCCCGCATCCAGCGCGACGTTATCACGCGTGGCGTATTCACCAGCACCAGAGATCTCGACAAAAAGCTCCTGCGCTACATCCGTCAATACAACAAGCAGGCTGCTCCATTGAAATGGAAGTATTCCGATCCAACTCGACGCATCCGGTGCAATTCATCCGGTTCAATGGACTAGCGGTGCCGATGCTCTCCCTGCGCTGCGCATACGCCATGTACAGATCGCGCGCGGGGTTTTCCCATTCCGCAACCATCGCGGCCGGCATGACGCCCGCTTTCACCAGCGGAGCTAGGCGCTCCGGTATGACGCGCGTATCGACCAGCTGGCCACAGAATGAAGGTAACAGCCGCATCAGTGATTGCGGGCTGGTTCCAGCCGATCGGACTCAGCCGGGCCTTGGCTTCAGGCGTGCGTACGGCGGTGAAGCGCCAGTTCTGCAAGTGGAAGGATGTCGGCGCACCGGTGCCGATCCGCACCAGCTCGCGGATCTGGTCGTCGCTCAAGGTAGCAGCAGGATCGTAATACTTGGCGCGCTGCGGCTCAGGATACATTCGATGACTGCATTGGTCATGAGCTCGTCCTAAAGGTGACGGGATACGTTGTCGTACGAGAAGCTATTTACCTGGCTGGTGTCGTCAGTTTCTTGTCGTTGCTGTCAACGACGAATACGGCCAACTGCTTTGCAGGTTCGGTTTGCTCACGTGCCGGCTGATGTGATGGTTCGCGCCAGGCAGTTCGGCGCAAACGAAAGCGGATTTCTCGTGCACGAGAGGTACACCGATTCAGCGACCGGCGTGTACTGAACTTCTATAGCGACCAGCGAATTGCCCGCAGATTGCGGATCGCCTGTTCAAGATTCGGCTTCACGATTTCGGTGGCCTCGCGTGCAGCAGCGCCAGCGCTTACGAAGCGCGCAGCTTTCACGCAATACGCAGACAGAATCGGACGAGTGATCATGGCCAGCCATCTCCGCGTTGGCCTTACATGTGTATCAACGATGTCGCGAGTATTCTGTACCATCGATGGTACGAATAGAAGAACCAAGATCACTCATTTTTGTGTGTACCAAGAACACGGATTCGGACTTGCAGATTCAGCTCGACCGGACAGCGAAGCTTTCCCTGGCAGAACAAATTCGTGAAAGCATCAGTAGGGCCATAGAGTCAGGTCTGCTCACTCCTGGCACGCGACTGCCCTCGTTGCAGGACCTGGCCGCGCAGCTCGGCGTGGCGCGCGGAACGGTTCAAGCGGCATATGAACGGTTGTCCGACGCGCAGATGATCGAAACGGTTCGGGGCAGGGGGCATCCGCGTGCCCCCGCAGCCCCGCGTGGCGGCGACTCAACCCAAAGCGCCGCGGCTCGGAGGGTTTACGAGGGCTTATGAAGAGATGAACGCTGGGCCGGCGATCTTTCAGCTCGACATTCCGGCGTTTGAAGGGCTACCGGAGAAGCTTTTTTCACGGGCGCGCTCTTCCAATCTACTGAAAACCGGATGTTTATCGTCCTGCTCTATCCCGATCCAAGAGGGGAGTTCGAACTGTGCAGGGAAATCGCGGGCAATCTCTCCATCGCTAGAAACTTCCACTGCCATCCTGAGCAGGTGTTTATCACTTCAGGATACAGCTCCGGCTTAGGCCTGGCACTGCGGGTGTTAGGTTTGGACGGTAAGAAGTCTGGATGGAAGAGCCCGGTTTCATGGTCACCCGAAAAGGTTTGGAGCTCGCTCGCTTGAATATCGTGCCGATACCGGTGGATGCAGGCGGTCTCAACGTAGACTATGGTATCGAGAAAGCCGCGGACGCCGCATTAGCCGTCTTGACGCCCGGTCAACAGGCTCCCCTGGGCTCGACCCTGTCGTTGAGGCGACGTCTTCAGCTGCTTGAGTGGGCGGCTTCGAGCGATGCCTGGATCATTGAAGATGACTACCTCGGCGAGCTACAGCTGCAAAGTAGGCCGGCACCTGCCATGGCGTCGCTGAGCGAGGGCAAACGGGTCATCCACATCGGTTCCTTCAGCAAGACTGTTAGCCCTGCTCTGCGGCTTGGATTCGTCGTGGCGCCAACCAAACTGGCCAACGCATTCTCCGAGGTCGCCGCAACACTTGCTCCCGCGCCATCACCAGTAGTTCAACTCGCCACGGCTCAATTTATGCGTGACGGCCACTACATCCGGCGCTTGCGTCGGCTCAAGCGTCTATATTCCGCCCAGCGTGACGCACTATGCAAGCAGTTGCGAATGCGCGACGCGGAGTGGGTTAACGCCGGCCTAGCGGTACTTCTCGGGCGTCACTTGAGGTTTGATGAGCATAGCGAATTGCGCCAACACATCTTCGATCTGGATAACTCGCGTTGCGAGCCGCTCGATTCCCGCGGGTTCGACGCAACTGCACAAATTCTTGCGGGTCGCGCTTACGTGAAGCCTGCGGCGCGCGTGCCTGCGCGCGCAAATCCGCTACCGTCGCGCTTCCATCGCCATCCGAACGGCCAGGCCTGTCAACACAGTTCCCATCATCCAGCGCTGCATTGCTAACCATCTGGGCCGGCGCACGAGAAATCCGGCGATCGAACCGGCAGTCATCGCGACGATTGCGTTCACGCTGATACTCACCGCGATTTGCACGAAGCCGAGTGCGAGCGACTGGCCCAGCACGCCGCCGTGCCGTGGATCGATGAACTGCGGCAGCAGCGAGAGATAAAGCACCGCGATTTTCGGATTCAACAGATTCGTCACGAGGCCCATCATGAACAGCTTGCGCGGGCTGTCGGCGGGCAGGTCGCGTACCTGGAACGGCGAATCTCCGCCCGGCTTCACCGCTTGCCACGCAAGCCATAGCAGATAGAGCGCGCCGCCGAAGCGCAAAACGTCGTATGCAAACGGCACCGCGAGTAGCAGTGCGGTGATGCCGAGTGCTGCACACAACATATACACGACGAAGCCGAGCGCGACGCCGCCTAGCGAGAGCAGCCCCGCGGCGCGGCCCTGACAGATCGAGCGTGACACCAGGTAAATCATGTTCGGGCCCGGCGTAAGCGCGATGCCCAGCGCGACGAGGCCGAAGGCCAGAAGAGAAGTGTGTTCAGGCATTGCCTGTCTCCATGACAAGATCGTGGTAGCGCCTAGGCACGCGATAAGTTGATACGTATCTGCACGCGTGACGTCCACGAGGAGCCGGGCGAAACCTGGATGTGTGCTGCCATGCACGCCCGGCAAGGCGGCTTACTCGACGGGCGGAAAGTCGACGTCGGTGCCGTTGATACGATTAAAGGTATTGGTGAAGATGCCGAGCGCAATGGTCAGCGAGATCTCCGCCAATTGGGTGTCGGTGTAGCCGGCCGCACGGATGGCATTAAACTCGTCCTCGCTGATCGTGCCGCTCGTGGTATGCAGGTGAGACACGAAGCGCACCAAGGCATCACGTTTGGCGTCACCCGTGGGCTGCCCCGCGCGAATGGCACGCAGCGCGTCGACGGGCAGGCCCACCAGTTTGCCCACGAAGCTGTGCGCGGCCACACAAACGTCGCAACCGGTCTTCTCACTGACTAACAGCTTGATGGTTTCGTGCTCTTGCCCGCTCAGGCTGCCCGAGTTCAATGTGCCCTGGGTGTCGAGCACCGCTGCCAGAGACGCCGGTACAAGGTAGCCCAACGCGGCGTATGTATTGGGGACGCGGCCACCGGAAATCTTCTTCACCCTCGCATAGATATCGGCGGTGGCGCCGGTGGCGGACGTGATGTCGGGAATAGCGATACGACTCATAGTGTGAACTCTTCATCAGGTGGAGGTTAGGGCTCAGGAAAACGGACGCAGCGTCAGTTCGAGGCCCAGGATGATGAGGAATAGGAGAAAGCAACGGCGGAAGGCTTTCGGGCTGATCTTCTGCCGCGCTATCGACCCCAACCACATTCCAGCGAGAGCGGGAATGACAGCCAGCAGCGACAGGCCGAGCTGGTCGAGACGGAACGCGCCATGGGCCAGGAGCCCTGCTGCGAGAGCAACCGTGGAGACGGTGAACGAAAGGCCAAGAGCCTGCACGAGCTCGTCTTTCTGAAGCCCCAACGATTGCAGATAGGGCACCGCCGGAATCGTGAAGACGCCGGTGGCGCCAGTCAACAACCCGGTAACAATGCCGATGACGGGCGAAAGCCTGGACTCGAGCCGTTCCGGGAGCGAGAGCGTTGGCAAGAACAGCGCATAGGCCGCATAGGCGATCAGGGCGATTCCCAGCGCACGTCCCGACCAGACGGGATCGACGACTACCAGCAGTCGCGTCCCCAGAACGGTACCGAGCACGATGCAGAGCATCATTGCCCACAGCCGTCGCATGAGGCGGAGTGTGTCTCGCCCGGCCAGCATTTGCCACACGTTGGTTACGAACGACGGAATGATCAAGATCGCCGCCGCCGTAAGCGGTGACATGGCGGCCCCAAGCACGCCCATCGCAACCGTGGGCAAGCCCATTCCGGTCACACCTTTAACGACACCGGCTCCGAGAAAAGTGGCGAGGAGCAGGCCGGTCAATCCGATGGTCAGAGTATTCATGCGAGGTATTACGCCTCGAACCGGGAACTGGCACAATGCGGTTTTTCCGATACTACCTTCGGATTGTCCGAAGGTAGTCTGTCTTGGTGAGTGTATGAGATTCGATCTCGCGGATCTGCGCCTGTTCCTTTGTGTGGTCGATGCTGGCAGCATTACAGCAGGGGCCCGACAGGCAAATCTCGCATTAGCGTCGGCAAGCGAGCGGATCAGTAACATCGAGTCGGATGCCGGTGTCGTTCTGCTTGAAAGAAGCCGCAACGGGGTGGTAACCACCGAGGCAGGAGAGGCGTTAGCGCACCATGCGCGCCTGATACTCCGACAGCACAGCCTGTTGCAGGGAGAACTGCGCGACTTTGGCGCCGGTACGCGAGGTACGTTGGTGCTGTACGCGAATACGGCGGCTTTGATGGGCCTCCTGCCGCAGAAGCTCGCGCCGTGGCTGGCTCAGCGTCCGCGCCTGAACATTGATCTGAGAGAGCGTACGAGTGCCGAGATTGTGAAGATGATTAACGCAGGCCTGGCCGAAGCGGGCGTGGTATCGGATGCGGTCAGCGCCACAGGCCTCACAATCCAGCCTGTCGCCAGTGACCATCTCGTCCTGATTGTTCCTGCTGCGCACAGACTCGCAGAATCGAAGGCAATCAGCTTTGCTGATGTCACGGATGAACGGTTTATTGGCTTGGAGGCGGGGAGCGCGCTTCAAGATCACATCGACGGACACGCCGCCGATCTGCACAAGACACTAAAACTTCGCATCCGCATGAAGAGCTTCGAGGGATCGTGCCAGATGGTGTCGCAGGGAGTGGGGGTAGCGATCATCCCATTGGCGGTCGCCAGGCGCTTTCGACGCAGATATCCGTTCAAAACTATTACGATCAGCGATAACTGGGCACGCAGACGGCTTTGTCTGTGCTTCCAGCAATGGCACACGCTGTCTGCGCCGATGCAAAGCCTGCTGGCGCATCTCGGCGGCGGAGCGCAGACCCTGTAGCCGCGCGGCCGGCTAAGGGTGAATGCCATCTCGATGCCCTAGCTGAAAAGATCCATGTCGCCATGCGCTGATTTCATGTTAACGGTGTGCCGGTGCGATTAGTTCTACCGCGACGCCACCACTGAGCTGCTGTGCGTCATGCTGGCGGCCCCGTTCTGGCAGATCGTCGGGCATACGCCAGACACCTTCGACTTCGCGCTCCACGATGCCGGCCCGACGCACTTTCTTGGCGACAAACCGATCAACACCAAGGTTATCCTTGCGCAGTGCAGAAACTCCTGCCACCGGCTACCTCAATCAGGCAAAGCAAGGTATGGTGACAGCCTCGCTCATGCTTCGCAAGCTCGCGAGCTACCCCGGGCAAAATGGACTCGCGCGCCCTTGCGCGAGCTCCGCCGCTTCGAACGCAGACTCTTTCTGATCGCGTGGTCCCTCGGGAACACCGTCTATCGCGAACGCGCGGTCCGCTATGCGGTTGCATCCGGACGTTCCACTGTTGGAGTTGAATGACCGCGAAGGGTCGGGAAGACTCATTCATTGACAGCGAAAAGTGCCATTCGCCGACGCCGGTTTGCGAACGGCAGCCAACCAACATATAACAGCCTCAGCAGACTGGAACGTTAATGTCGGCTTTGGCCGAGTTGCTCGCATCGAGCATCCGGCAGGTTCCGATAGTGAATCTGCCGTTTGAAAAACGGCTTGTCCATCGCTCTCTTTGCTGACACGGCCATCCTGCTGAGTCGCCCATGGCCGTTTCCAGCATTGGTCACCTCGTGTTCAACGATCAGGTGATGCTTCGTATCCACGGCTGCCTGCACGTTGCAGCCGACCGTTCCGGTTCTTTTGCCATCACTGGTCATGGAACGGGAATTCGGATCTGTAAGCGACAACTGCTTGTCCGGTTGCGCCTTCAAATCCTTTCTGATCTGCTCTAATTCACGCATCTGCTGGCGCAAACGGGCGATCTTCTCATAAAGCCGCACGATCTTTACATCGAAACCTGTCGGACTGATCCGGTCTGCGGTTTCAATCGCGTCGAGGGCGTGCGCGGGGGATTGAACCGCTGAGCGCCCGCGGGATTGCCGGGCCAGACCCAGACGACGCCATCCTGCTCGTCGCGCTAGGTGGTTGAGCAGTCAGCAATGAAAGCCCCACTGCGTTCGCTCACGTCCGGATATGCTCATGGAGAACAGACTGTCGACGTCATAGAGGAAGGCGCGTCGAGCGCTTGATCTCCTTCAAGGAGAAGCCCGTATACATCTCCTTGATATTGCCGAGCATCCGGATCCGGTGCAATCAGCGGCCACACGCCGACGCACGAATGGTGGGGCTGAAAGTCTGCGTCGTGCTGCTGTTCATTCTGGCCAGCGCACGCCACGTTCATCCGGCAAACTGGCACCCCTTCACGCCGTTCGGCTACTCGTGCGTCTTCAGCGCGGCCGCACTGGTGTTTTTTGCCTTCATCGGATTCGACGCGGTCACGTCGGCGGCTGAAGAGGTGAAACGGCCGGCGCGCGATCTGCCCATCGGCATCATCGGATCGCTGGCCGTCTGTGCAGTCTTGTACGTTGCGGTGTCGGGCATCATGACCGGCATTGTTCCTTATCAGAGATTCTTCGGCGTCGACCATCCGGTGTCGCTTGCATTGCAATACGCTGGCGAACACTGGATCGCAGGTTTTGTGGATCTCGGCGCGATCCTCGGCATGACGACCGTCATTCTCGTCATGACATATGGACAGACGCGAATCATTTTCGCGATGTCGCGCGACGGCCTTCTGCCGAAGCGGCTTTCGGGCGTTCATTCGAAGCTCGGTACACCGTTTTTCGCGACGTGGATGGTTGGGGTCGTCAAACCCGCGACGTGATGCTGGTGAGGGGTTGCCAGCAAGGATCGGAGACCGTTGTCAACGCTCTCATGAAGCATGCTGGCAAGCTGCCTCGGGAACTGCACAGGTCGTTGACCTGGAATCGGGGGAAAGAGATGGCCGACCACAAGCGCTTCATCGTGGCTACCGGCATCGAGGTCTACTTCTGCGATCCGCAGCATTTTTGGCAACGCGGCTCGAACGCAGCACCAAGCCAAAGGTACACGTCTTCCGGCGCCTACTCCGACCTGACTGGAACAACCGCAGAGCGCGCACTCAACCTGCCGGAATCCCCGAGCCTCGGCAACCAGGCGAAGGCGATGGCCATCAGCGCCGATCCGGCGACAAGCATCGGCACGACCATAGGCCATGCGCCAAGCCGGTAATGCGGATCGACGAAGGCCGACGCGGTCTGCCCCGCGCAGAAAGCGGCGCACATCATGATGAAGCCGGACCACGACACCGCACGTCCCGCGAGGTGCGGCAAGCCGCCGACTGCGCCCGCCTGCCCGCAGGGCTGGTGGATGCCATGTCCCAGGCAATACACCCCGTGACCCAACAGCAGCGGCCACGCGCTGCCGGGCAGCAGCCAGCAGCCGAGCCCCTGGATGATCGCCCCCGAAAGGCTTAGCACGGCCCCCTGGCGCACTGTCCGCAACACGCCGTGGCGATACAGCAGGCGCCGGCATCCCATGGTACTTAGCATGTAGACGAGCGAGCCGCCAGCGGGTATCCAGCCATATAGCTCGGGCGACAGGCCGATGTACCCGATATAGACCGTCGGCGAAAGCAACAGAAAGCAGAACATGCCGCTGTAGGTGACGGCGGCCAGCAGCGCCCACGCGCGGAATTCGGGACTATCGAAGATCTCGCGAACGCCGCCGGCTGGCGTCCGCACCGCGTCCGTGCGCTGGACGGTTTCCTCGAAGCCGCGCCAACATGCCACGCACAGCACGAGCGCGTACAGGCTCATGACCGCGAGCACCCAGCGCCAGCCGACATGCTGCGCAATATAGGCGCCGACGATCGGTGCAGTCAGTGCCGTCGCACCCAGCCCCGTCAGTCCGCGAGCCATTACGTGCGGCCCTTCGCACGCGGGATACAGGTCCCGCACGGCCGCGCGCGCACATACAAGAATGGCCGCCATCGCCAGCCCCTGGAACGCGCGCGCCGCCGTCAGCATCGACGCACTCGGCGCGAGCGCACCGGCCAGCGCAGCGACGGCGTATCCCGCGAGGCCCGCTAGCAGTGTCGGCCGACGCCCATAGCGGTCGGCCAGGCTGCCCATCGGCAACTGCCCCATGCCGAACGCGAGCGCGAACACCGTGAGGCTGGTGCTGGCTGAACCGAGCGCCGTCGCGATTGCAGGCAGCGCGGGCAGATAGCTGTCGGTCGCGACTGGCTGCGCAGCCAGCAGAAACGGGAGAAGCAATGCAAAACTCAGCGGGCCGCGGCGGTTCATGCAGTCATGTCCTGAAGCAGATCCTTCACGCGGCCAACCATCGCGACGATTTCGCCAAAGCTGTGGCCGCCATACAAAGCATTCATCGAAAAACCTGGTATCAGGGTGACTCAGTAGGCGATAGTCGCCGTGCGGCGCAATTCTTCGGCAGTCGCGCTGCCGAAACCGAAGAACTCCAGATAGGCCGGAATCATTTCGAACAGCATGTCGGTGCCCACCTGCACTTCGCAGCCCTTCTCGCGTGCTGCACGCAGGAATGGCGTGTACTCCAACTTCATCACGACCTCGCCGACAAAGCAGCCTGGCGCAATGCGCGCGACATCGAAGGGCAACGGATCATCGGCCTTCATGCCGAGCGGCGTGGCATTCACCACGACCTCGAAGCCATCTGGATCGTTCGAGCCGGTGCTGACCTCCAGCGCTGGATAGTGCTTGCGCAAACGCTGCGCGAGTCCATCGGCCGATTCAGGGCGCGTGTCGTACAGAGCCAGTTCGCCCACGCCCGCCGCCGCCAGCGACGCGGCAATCGCCGAACCGACACCGCCTGCGCCCGATACCAGCACGCGCGCGCCTTCCAGCCGCCGGCCCTTGCGCAACACACCGCGCACAAAACCTGCGCCGTCGAACTGGTCGCCCAGCAGCGTACCGTCGGGACGTTTGAGCACCGCGTTGCACGCGCCGGCGATGTGCACGGCAGGTGTGACCTCATCGACGAGTTCAACTGTTGTCACCTTGTGCGGCATGGTGATGAGCGCGCCGCGCAGGTTTGTGAAGCGGAAGATCGACGCGAAGCTCTGCTGATAGTCCTCGGCTTTGACGCCCATCGGCACGACCACCGCGTCGATGCCTTTCTGCTCGAACCAGGGGTTGTAGATCATCGGCGACTTGAAGCTCTCTGTCGGATCGCCGACGTGCGCAATGAGGGTGGTTCTTCCGGAAATCATGGCTGGTGTTTGCTCTCTGATAGGACGGTCAGGCTCGCGCGGTGAAGGCCATTGCCCGCAGGCGTTCGTACTCTGCCTTGTCCACGGCATGCGCGTCGGGCTGGCCCAGTTCGTCCATATGCACTCGATACGTCTCGCGGGCGCTAAACGCGGCCAGCGCGGCGATCACGGTGATGCCGAACGCGAGCGCGCCGACGGTGAACCAGACGTTGGCCGCTCCCGGCGGCGCCACGGCCGTGAAGAGCGCCGGCAGCATCGCGGTGATGGCCGTGCCGACGTTCTGCGCGATCGACATCGCCGAAACACGCGTGCGGGTCGGGAACAGTTCGGGGTAGAAGCTCGGGAACACGGCGTTGTAACCCTGGTAGACCACGCCCCACATCAGCAGTGACATCACGAAGGCGAGCGGCACGTTATGGATGCTGATCGCGTACAGGTAAGCGAAGGCGAGCAGGCCCGACAGCAGCGAGCCAATGATGATCGGCGGCTTGCGGCCGATCTTGTCGGAGAGGTTGCCGACATACGGAATCACCACCACGGCAACGATGTTGCCCACGACGGGAATCCAGAGGTAGACATCCTTGGCGAACCCGATCCCATAGGCGGGCTGCACGGCGTAAGCTGCGCCGAAGATGGTCGCCACCACCGGGATCACGTTCATCAGCGCCATGCACACGACGCGCAGCATGTTCGGCGAGCTGTACCTGAACGCATCGATCACCGGCGAGCGAGGGCGCGCTTGACGTTGCCCTTCTTCGGTGAAGGCAGGCGTCTCGTCGACCTTGCGGCGAATGATCCAGCCCGCGACGATTACCACGAAGCTCAGCAGGAAGGGAATGCGCCAGCCCCACACGTTGAACTGCTCGGCGGGCATGTAGTGCGCGAGCGGCAGGAACACGGCCGCCGCCAGGATCTGCCCCGCCTGCACGCCTTGCAGCGTGAAGCTGGAGAAGAAGCCGCGCCGGCCGAACGGCGCATGCTCCAGGATCATGGAGCTGGCGCCGGAAATCTCGCCGGCCACGGCAAAGCCCTGAAGCAGGCGCAGAAGCACCAGCAGCACGGGCGCGAGCAGGCCGACCTGATCGTAGGTCGGCAGCAGGCCCACCCCGATCGTCGAAAATCCCATGAGGAACATGCACCACAGCAATACGTTCTTGCGTCCATGCGTATCGCCGAGGTGCCCCAGTACGATGGCGCCGATCGGCCGCGCGACATAACCCACACCGTAGGTCGCCAGTGAAGCGACAATGGCGGTCGTCGCGTTGCCCTTCGGGAAAAAGATCTGCGGAAAGATCAGCGCGGACGCGGTGGCATAGATGAAGAAGTCGTAGTATTCGAGCGCCGAGCCTATCCAGCCGCTCGCTGCGGCTTTCTTCGACTGATGCCTGCCTTGAGGCTCGTGGTCCGTGGCTGCCTTCATGGATGTCTCCGGATTATGTGTGAGGCAACTGACCGATGTCGCCTGATGGACTGCAGAGTAGCCCCGCGCAACGACGCGACACAATGGCGGCAAGCGAGCGCGCGTTCGATCATTGCGCATTCGCGCGCGATTATCGAACGTTCCAGGGGTTTCTCCGGGCACCAGCAACGTCGGCGTCGCGATGGGGACGTCTCATGGTCAGAGGTGAGACGAGTCGGGCCCGCGCACAGGTCTCCAGTGCGGGTTGGCACACGGCGTCGAACTGCCGTGGCTTTTCATGAGGTCGACTGAAGCCGCCACGCTCAGCGCGAACCGCCGAATAACTGCATCACCACACCACGCAGCCAGCGGTTTCCCGCTTCGTGGTGATACCGCGCATGCCAGTGCTGCCGCACGGTAAAACCTTCCACAGGAACGGGACACGCATGGACAGCGAGATCATTCGCTTGCGCCAGCGTTTCGCCGATGTGACGCGGCAACGTGGCAATCAGGTCGGTCGTCTGGATGATCGTCCCCAGCCCCAGGAAACCAGGCAACTCCAGCACGACATCACGTTCGATGCGCTCGCGCGCAAGCGCCTGTTCGAGCAGCTGCGCGCCCGTACCCGATTCGATGACCACATGACCCTCCGCGCGATACTGCTTCGCCCCGAGCCGCGCGCGCACTCTCGGATGATGGCGATTGGTCAGGCACACCCAATCCTGCTGATAGAGCTGCTGCTGGTAGATGCCGCCGCCTAGCCAGGGCACATAGCCGATCGCAAGGTCCGCCTCACCGGACTCCAAAGCGCGCTCGGTATTGCCGTCGATGCCCGCCGCCTCCAGCCGGATGCCCGGCGCCTGCGCGCGGACATGCGCGAGCAGCCTCGGCAGCAATGTGATGTGGCTCGCATCGGTCATGCAGATGCGAAAGCGCCGCTGTGCAGTCGCGGGATCGAACGCAATCTCCCACGCGACGAAACGACGTAGCGATTCGAGAATTTCCCGGCAAGGCCCGATCAGCGCGTCGGCCTGAGGCGTCGGCGCCATGCCGCCGGGCGTGCGGATGAAAAGCGGATCTTGCAGGTACTCGCGCAAACGCCCAAGCCAGATGCTGATCGTCGGCTGACTCTGCCCGAGCTGCTCCGCGACGCGAGTCACGCTGCGAGTGTCGTAGAGAAGGTCGAAGAGCTGGAGCAGCTTCAGGTCGGGCAGATCGGTCGGCAGCATGGTGTGTCGGGCATTATTGTCTTTCGCAATGACGTCATTGTAGTCATTGCATTGTCGGCATGAGCAGCAACTTCTATCGTGCGTCTACACGTCAACGTTGTATGGGGCCAGCGTAATCGCTGAAGCGATAACGTTGGCCGACAGGAGATGCCGATGAAGATTGCAATTCTGGGTGCCGGCGCACTGGGCTGCGCGATTGGCGCCGCGCTCACGGAAGGCGGCCATGAGACCTGGCTGCTGGACCGCTCGCCGACGCACGTCGAAGCGATGCGCCGCGACGGCCTGCAAGTCGACGATGCCGCCGGTTCCCGGCGCGTCAGGGTGCGCGCCGCAACACGGGCCGCGGAAATCGGCGCCGCTGAGCTTGTCGTCGTACTGGTCAAGTCGTTCCACACCGACGCAGCCATGCGCGGCGCGCTCGGTCTGGTCGGTCCCGAAACGCTGGTGCTGTCGTTGCAGAACGGCCTCGGGCACGAAGACGTGCTCGCCGATGTCGTCGGCCGCAAGCGCGTGCTGGCCGGCAAAACCTACGTTGGCGGCGTGCTGCGCGCACCGGGCCATGTCGAGTCCGGCGTAAAGGGCAAAGCCACCTACATCGGCGAACTCGACGGCCGCATCACGCCTCGCGTGCAGGCCATCGCCGATGCATTCAACACGGCAGGGCTGCTCACGACGGTCAGCGACAACATCGTCGGCACGATGTGGGACAAGCTACTCATCAACGTCGCCACGGGCGCGCTGACGGGCATCACGAGCCTCACCTACGGACAGCTCTACGACGAGCCGCTGTTGAAAGCGACCGCGCTCGCGGCTGTCGGCGAGGCGATCGCGGTTGCACAGGCCGCCGATGTGAAGCTGTCGATGACGGACCCCGAGCAGGCCTGGATGCTCGCCGCCGAAGGATTGCCCGCCGCGTTCAAGACGTCGATGCTGCAAAGCCTCGAAAAAGGCTCGGTCACGGAGATCGATTTCATCAACGGTTCGGTCGTGCGCTGGGGTCAGCGGCTCGGCGTGCCGACTTCCGTCAACGCAACGCTCGTCGCCTGCATCAAGGGCATCGAACGCGCGATGAGCGATCGCCAGCGCAGGGAGACAACAGCATGAACGGGACCAAAGCCTATCTGGAGCACGTGGCCATCTGGGTGAAGGACATCCAGTGGCACATCCGCTTTTTCGAAGATGTCCTCGGCATGACGATGCGCGAGGTCGACGGCACGGCCGAAGCGCCGCGGCAGTACTGGACGCTCGGCGGCCTGCAGTTCATCCATGCCCCGCAGCACGACGGCCCCGAAGGCCGGCTCGCTCATCTGGGCGTGATGTGCGAAGACCTGGAAGCCGCGCTCGACGCTGCAAAAGCGTATGGCGTCAGCGAAATGCCGCAGGGACGCAACTGGCTGCGCCTGCCGGATGGCCTCGCCGTCGAACTGATTCAGGCAAAGCCCGCGTCGTGTGTCGCACAGGCGCTGAAGATCAACCCGCGTGCGGAGGCATGAGCATGACGATTGTCGAAAAATACTGGGACGATGCGACGGAAGGCGACGAGTGCATCAGCCCGCATTACACCGTGACGAAGGAGCGCATCCTCGCGTACGCCGATCTCACCGGCGACCATACGCCTGTGCACGTCGACGAAGACTACGCCAACGCGAGCCACTTCGGCAGCATCGTCGCGCACGGACTGTTCGGTCTGTCGATCGCCGATGGCCTGAAGACGCAGAGCGACTATCGCTTTCTGCCGGGCATGTCGCTCGGCTGGACATGGGACTTTCTGCTGCCGATCAAGGTCAACGACGTGCTGCACGTGAAGTTCCGCGTCGGCGCGATGCGGGCGAGCAAAAGCCGTCCGGGCTGGGGCATCGTCGTCTTGCCGTCGGAACTGATCAATCAGGATGGGCAGGTGGTTCAACGCGGCGAGCACCGCCTGATGGTGCGTCGCCGGCCGGGAGCATTCTGATGCAGGCACGTCCTCTCGAAGGCATTCGCGTTGTCGACTATAGCCACTTTCTTGCCGGTCCTTATGTCGGCCGATGCCTCGCGGCACTTTCATGCGGCGTCTATGCGATTCGGCGGATGTGTTTGTCGAGAACTACCGGCCGGGCGCATTGGAAAAGCTGGGGCTTGGCTATGCCGAGTTATCGCGTCGTAATCCGGGACTTGTCTACTGTTCGATCTCCGCTTACGGCCACACGGGGCCGGACGCGCATCGTGCGGGCTTCGGCCTGATCGCGGAAGCGAAGAGCG
>NZ_WHNP01000114.1 GCF_009362735.1 Paraburkholderia franconis
GCGATCTCGGCATCGAGGAAATAGACGCCGCGCAGGTCGCGCTCGAAGAAGCGGACTTCATCGTATCGGCGGGCAACGGCGTCAACGACGTCGCTGCGTTCGAGAAGCTCGCGAGCACGTTCGGCGCGGCGATTGGCGCGAGCCGTGTCGCCGTCGACAACGGCATGTTCACGCGCGACAAGCAGATCGGCGCGACGGGCAAGACGGTCGAGGCGAGCGTTTATATCGCGTTCGGCATTTCGGGCGCGGTGCAGCACCTGCAGGGCATCAAGGATTGCCGCCATGTGATCGCGGTGAACCTGGACGGCAGCGCGCCCATCGTCAAGCGCGCGAACCTCACGATCATCGGCGATACGCAAGCGACCATCGCGTCGCTGATCGAACAGGTGCAACGCGCACGCGCGACGCGCGGACAAACGCCATCCGCGGCTGGCGCACCCAAACCAGCAGGAGTTGCAGCATGAACGCCGCCTTCCAGTTGCACCGCATCGCCGTCCTCGTCTCAACGGGTCGGCATCCTGTGAGTGGCGCGCCCCGGTACAGCCGCAATGACGCGGCCGCGCTCGAGATCGGTCAAAGGCTCGCCGCGAAGCATCATGCGCTGCTCGACGTAATCCATGCAGGCGACGCAGCCGACCCGGCGCTTGTTGACTACCTCGCGCTTGGCGCGCGCGAAGTTGAGGTTCTGACATGCGCCGCAGATGAAGACAAAGTGCGCGCACTCTCTACGCGCGTGCGGGATTACGACCTTGTATTGACGGGTACCCGAGCCGAGGGCGCGTTCGATACCGGAATGCTGCCCTACGGGATTGCGGCAGCTCTCGGTCGTGCGCTTATCGGTACAGCCGTCGATGTCGATGTCTCGGACGGTCGCGCGGTCATCCGGCAGTTCCTGCCGAAAGGCCTGCGCCGCAGGGTCGCGGCGACACTGCCGGCTGTTGTCGCCGTGCATCCGCTCGCGAACGCGCGTCCGCGCTACGCGTATGCGCGGATGCGCTCCGGGAAGATAAGACCGGTGCAGGTATCGCGCTTAGTCGACGGTGAAGCCGACGCGTGGACCCTTGGCCCGGTAGAGCGAAAGCCGGTCAGGCTGGCGGCTGCAGAAAAGCGCTCTGGCCATGCCCGCATGCTCTCTGCGACAACCACGGAAAGTCGGGGCGGCAGCGTCGTAATAGAAGGGACTGCGGTCGAAAAAGCACAAATGATCCTGGGCTATCTGCGCGAGCATCAACTCGTCGATTATTGACTTTGCTGGGCCTGAGAGAAACAGCGATAAACAGAATGCGGAGCAAACCATGAACGTATCAGCAAATATTCGCGCGCTGGTGGAGCGTCGCAAAGCGGGCTACAGTCTTGAGGCGCCTTTTTACCAGAGCGAAGAAATCTACGCGCTCGATATGGACGCGATCTTCCGCCAGCACTGGATTCAGGTGGCCGTCGAGCCGGATGTTCCCGAGCCGGGCGACTATGTCACCGCCGAGCTCGGCAACGACTCGATCCTGATCGTGCGCGACGACGACATGCAGGTGCGCGCGTTCCATAATGTGTGCCGCCATCGCGGCGCTCGCCTGTGCAACGAAGACAAGGGTTCCGTCGGCAATATTGTTTGCCCGTATCACAGCTGGACCTACAACCTGACGGGCGAGCTGATGTTCGCCGAGCACATGGGCGAGCAGTTCGACCGCTGCAAGCACAGCCTGAAAAGCGTGCATGCTGAGAATCTCGCGGGCCTGATTTTCGTGTGCCTCGCCGAGAATCCGCCCGTCGATTTCGCCGCGATGCGCGCCGCGATGGAACCGTATCTGCTGCCGCACCACCTCGCGGATTGCAAGATCGCCGCGCAGATCGACATCATCGAAAAGGGCAACTGGAAGCTCACGATGGAGAACAACCGCGAGTGCTACCACTGCGTCGCGAACCATCCTGAGCTGACCATTTCCCTCTACGAATACGGCTTCGGCTATCAGCGCTCGCCCGCCAACGCGGAAGGCATGGATGCGTTCGTGCGCACCTGCATCGAGCGCGCGAAAGAGTGGGAAAAGATGAACCTGCCTTCGGCCGAGATCGAGAAGCTGCTTGACACGACCGGCTTCCGTACGCAGCGCTTGCCGCTCGATCGCAGCGGCGAATCGCAGACGCTCGACGCGAAGGTCGCGTCGAAGAAACTGCTCGGCAAATTCGAGCAAGCCGATCTGGGCGGTCTGTCGTTCTGGACGCAGCCGAATTCGTGGCATCACTTCATGAGCGATCACATCGTGACGTTCTCGGTGATTCCTCTGTCGGCGGGCGAGACGCTCGTGCGCACGAAGTGGCTCGTGCACAAGGACGCGCAAGAGGGCGTCGATTACGACGTGAAAAACCTCACGGCCGTCTGGAACGCGACCAACGACCAGGACCGCACGCTCGTCGAGTATTCGCAGCGTGGCTCGGCGAGCAGCGCCTACGAGCCTGGCCCGTATTCACCGTACACGGAGGGACTAGTGGAAAAATTCGCGGCCTGGTACATCGGCCGGCTTGCTGAAAAGATCGGCGCATAGCAAATAGTGTGAAGAGCGGAGTGTTACATGATGCGAGACGCGGCAGATTTCGATCCAGCGAGCAGCAGAGTCACGCGACCGGCATTCTGGAGCGCACTTCGTGAGCGCTGGACGGGTGACGTCGAGGAGACGTTGGTGTGCTGCCACGTGCGGCAAGAGACGCACGACGTGAAAAGCTTCTTTTTCCGGTCACCGCAGGGCCGCGCGTTTTCGTTCCAGCCAGGGCAGTTCATCACGCTCGAGCTGGAGGTCGACGGCGACACGATCAATCGCTGCTATACGATTTCGTCGTCGCCTGCACGGCCGCACACCATGTCGATCACGGTCAAGCGCACGCCTGGTGGCAAGGTGTCGAACTGGCTGCATGAAAACCTGCAACCGGGCACGTCGGTCCGCGTACTCGGACCGGCTGGGGAATTTACTTGTGCGCGCCACCCCGCGCACAAGTACCTGTTCCTGTCCGCAGGTTCGGGTATCACACCGTTGATGTCGATGAGTCGCGCACACCACGATCTCGTCGAGGACCGTGACATCGTGTTCGTCCACAGCGCGCGCACGCCAGACGACATCATTTTCGCGCGCGAGCTTGATCTGATCGCGGCGAATCAGACCAACTTCAGAACGTCATTCGTGTGCGAGCGTGTCGGCGCGCGCACGAACTGGGCTGGCATCACCGGTTTTCTGACGCTGCCACTGCTGAAGCTGATCGCACCGGATTTCATGGAGCGTGAGATTTTCACATGTGGCCCTGCGCCGTACATGAAGGCGGTGCGCGATCTGCTCGACGAAGCGGGCTTTGATCGCAAGCAGTATCACGAAGAAAGTTTCTCCTTCGAGACGCTGATCGAAAACGAACCGGAAGCCGCGGCGGAAGTACTTGAAGCTGAAGGGAAGGTGGGCGCCAGTCATTCAAACGGCGCGTCTGAGCGCATGCAGACTTTCTCGGTGACGTTTTCGCGCAGCAACCGCTCGGTCGAATGCAATTCGTCACAGCACGTACTGGATGCCGCACGTCAGGCGGGCGTTCGACTGCCGTCGTCCTGCACGCAGGGCATGTGCGGTACGTGCAAGGTGAAGCTCGTCTCAGGGCAGGTGGATATGAAGCACAACGGCGGCATCCGTCAGCGCGAAATCGACCAGGGAATGGTGCTGTTGTGTTGCAGCAAGCCGTTGAGCGATCTCGTCGTCGATAAATAATTGACGGGTTGGGTCGTTCCGCGCGGATCTCAAATCGTCGCATACAGACAGGTAAACGTCGCAAGGCCTACCACTTGATGCATTCTGGTTGGCGATTCTAAAGTTCTTCCGCGCATGCGGCCACAAGGAGTTCGACCATGAAGCACCTGAAGAAACTGATGTTGTGTGGGGCGCTGATCGCGACGATGAGCGCTATCGGAACGGCAACCGCGGACACGAAACCGACGATCAAGATCGGCTATGTCGAGGGCTGGGACGACAGCGTGGCGACATCGAACGTCGCCGCGCAGATCATCGAAAAGCGCCTCGGCTATCCGGTGCAGCTCGTGCCCGTGGCGGCGGGCATCATGTGGCAGGGCGTCGCGCGCGGTGACCTCGATGCGACGCTGTCCGCATGGCTACCCGTCACGCATGGTGCTTACTGGGAGCAGTTCAAGGGCAAAGTGCAGGACCTGGGCGCCAACTATACGGATGCGAAGATCGGCCTGATCGTGCCTGCCGACGTGCCGGAAAAGAGCATCTCCGACTTGGCGGCGCACAAGGCGGACTTCTCGGGCCGCATTGTCGGTATCGACGCCGGTGCAGGCGTGATGAAGAAGACGGCTGAAGCGATCAAGGCCTATAACCTCGACTATCAGTTGATGCCGAGCTCGGGCAGTGCAATGACTGCGGAACTTGCGCGTTCGATGAATGCCAATAAGCCCGTGATCGTCACGGGATGGGTACCGCACTGGATGTTTGCAAAGTGGAAGCTGAAGTTCCTCGAAGACCCGAAGAAGGTCTATGGCGAATCTGAGCACGTGGACAGCGTCGTCAATCCGGGTCTCGATACCAAGGCTCCCCAGGTGGTCGCGTTTCTGAAGAAATTTCAATGGAAGCCGGGTGAAATCGACAGCGTGATGCTGGCGACGGAGAACGGCGCGAAGCCTGCCGACGCAGCAGGATCGTGGATCGCCGCACACGGCGATCGCGTGAACAGCTGGGTGGGCGGAGCACAATGACCGTTCTTCTCTAAGGCGCTCTGACGGGCATTTCAAGGCGATGCGGATGCGCTGCGCGCGTGTCCGCGTTGCCAGTGTAACCGGCCGATTGTTCGTGTTCCACCGGCGCGCAGGCTCTTCAAGAGAGATCCGGGACGGATCAGGCAGGACTGTGCACGCTTGCCCGCAGTGGAACAACATCTCTCGAATGTCGCGAGCGACGGGGGCCACGCTCCTGGCGGAAGTACGTTTGCGTGCATCGGGCACCCAGGACATAGCGAGACGTGTAAGTTCAAACGTATTTCCGGGCTGGTCGGGACGAAGCACAACGGTTGCATCTGTTAGTGTGAATTCAATCGGCGCATGGCGTTGCTCTGCCGTCGCAACCCTCTATCGGATCTGGTTACCGATAAATCAGAATGCGTCGCAGTACCGCGGGTCGCCTAAACGAAGTCAGCTCGCGAGTCGAGTGAATCTGAAGAGGAATAGACGCTTTTGCCCGAACGTGCAATTCCCCGAAAACCTGGTGCATTTCCGCGCTGCTGACGTTCGGCGCTTCGGCGTTCGCCGATGACAAGACGACGGCGAAGCTCGATCAGATCGAAGGTTGGGCTACCGCGTCGCAACGCCAGACTCGTCGCGGGCATCATCGCCTCGGCTATCAGATGCGGCCCGTGTCAGTGGCGGCAGATGCAACGTGTCTTTTATGTGGCCGTTACCCAGCTCACAACCGCACGGACCCCGTTCAGCAGTACCACTTCATCGCGCCTCGGTTTGCTCTGCTTTGATTGTAACTAACCGGTAGTTTCCAGATGCCGTGTCGCAATTGCGCAAGCATGGGTCGCAATGCACCGCCAGGCCCTTGTTTTTTTTGGCAAATATGTAGGCATCGCGGCGCGATGTGTAAATGCCAGCTACATGAGGAGACGGTTTCGATGCAATCCCCCAAGGTCGTAGTCGAGAGACTATGCAAGGTGTTCGGAGACAACCCACGGCAGGCGCTCGACATGCTTGCTGCCGGCGCAACGAAGGATGAAGTGTTCAAGCGTACGGGTCAGGTAATCGGTGTCCACGATGTATCGTTTGATGTGCGCGAAGGGGAGATTTTCGTGCTAATGGGCCTGTCCGGCTCTGGCAAGTCGACGCTGATCCGTCTCGTCAACCGGCTGGTTGAGCCCACTGCTGGCAAGGTATTGATTGACGGACGCGATGTCGCGGCGGTGTCGCGCGGGCAACTCACAGCCCTGCGCCGAAAAGACATGAGTATGGTGTTCCAGTCCTTTGCCCTGATGCCGCAACGCACTGTGCTATCGAACGCGGCGTTCGGTCTTGAAGTTGCGGGCGTCGGACGAAGGGAGCGAGAACGTCGCGCGATGGAGGTACTCGAACAGGTCGGACTCGCGACATTTTCGCAGAAGCTGCCATCGGAACTGTCGGGTGGCATGCAGCAGCGCGTCGGCCTCGCCCGTGCGCTAGCCGTGAACCCGTCGCTGATGATTATGGACGAGGCGTTCTCCGCACTCGATCCGCTCAAGCGCAAGGAGATGCAGGACGTACTGCTGCAGTTGCAGAAGGAGCACCGCCGCACAATCATGTTCGTGTCGCACGATCTTGAGGAAGCGCTACGCATCGGTAACAGGATCGCCATCATGGAAGGCGGGCGGCTTGTGCAGGTGGGTACACCGAAGGACATCATCGCTAATCCGGCCGACGACTACGTTCGGGCGTTCTTTCATGGCATTGACACCAGCCGCTACCTGACCGCGGGCGATCTGATGCAGACGGGTGCCGTACCGTTAGTCTCGAAGCTTGACGCCGCGAACGCCATGTCGAAGCTCGATGGAAGCGCAGGTTGCGCGTTCGTGTTCGACGCGCAACGCAAGATATGTGGCGTTATCACCCGCGATGGAAATGGCGATGGTGCCACGGGCGTTCGCCCCGTCGAAAGCATCCGGCGCGACGCGTCACTCGACCATGTCGTCGCGCGCGTTGTCGCAAGCCCGAATGCACTGCCTGTTGTGGACAACGACGGCAGTTACTGCGGTTCGGTCGATCGTGCGCTCATCCTGAAGGCCATTACCCGTTCGCGAGGTTCCCATGTCTGAATCCATTCCGCTCGGTAGTTGGGTTGATCATTCGGTTCACTATCTTCTTGATCATGACGCGAAGGCGTTCGACGCGGTCGGTCGTGCTATCGAGGGCCTCGCAGCGCTCGTGGAGCACGGCCTCCAGGCCGTGCCGATGTGGCCGATGATCGCGTTTTTCGTCGTTATCGGACTGTGGCGCGTGGGCTGGCGCTTTGCTCTGTTCACAGCCGCGTCGTTGCTGCTGATCTATGGGACGGGATTCTGGGACCAGACGGTCATCACGCTCGGACTGACGCTGTCTTCGACAATCATCAGCCTCCTGCTCGGCATACCAATTGGCATCTGGGCAGCGAAGAGCAAACTGGTCACGGCTACCGTGCGCCCGGTCCTCGACCTGATGCAGACGATGCCAGCCTTCGTCTACCTGATTCCTGCGGCGATGCTTTTCGGTCTCGGACGCGTGCCAGGCATTCTGTCGACCGTAATCTTCGCGATGCCCCCGGCTGTGCGGCTGACGAGCCTTGGTATCCGGCACGTCAATCGCGAGATCGTCGAGGCCGGGCACGCATTCGGGTGCACGTCATGGCAGTTGCTCTACAAGGTCCAGATTCCCAACGCATTGCCCTCAATCATGCAAGGCGTAAATCAAACGATCATGATGGCACTGTCGATGGTGATCATCGCATCCATGGTTGGCGCGGGTGGTCTCGGCAACGATGTGCTTGCCAGTATCCAACGTCTCGACATTGGTCTGGGTTTTGAAAGCGGCCTGTCGGTTGTGCTGCTTGCAATTGTCCTTGACCGTATCACCGAGAGCTTTGGCCGGGCGCCAGGCGCTGCAAAGTCACCGCTCTTTTCGAGCGTCAGGCAGCTGTTTCGAATCCGCGCGACAACCGCCGGGGCCTGAATGTCTGAAGGCTGATCTGATTCAGACGGTCTGCGCATCCATTAGCCGGGCGCCAGCATGTGCAGTGCGCAGGTGCGGGGGCCCGGATCCGTGTAACTGTTCGTTAGGAGATCGATGTGACATCCGTGGCTGTTGAGCCCGTTGCCTGCGCTTCCACGGTCTCATCCCTTGCACACTTCGGCTTTCTGGTGTTGCCGAATTTCTCCATGATTGCATTTTCGAACGCGGTTGAAGTCCTGCGCATGGCGAACTATCTCGGCCGCGCCGACCACTACCGGTGGTCGATATTTACGCTCGACGGCGCGCCGGTGCAGGCGAGTAACGGAATCTCGGTACGGCCGACGCAAGAACTGGATCTCGACCATTTGCCAGATGTGATGATGGTCTGTGGCGGAGTCGGCATCCGCGACGCAATCGACCACGACGCGCGCACCACACTGGCGACCTTGGCCGAACGCGGACTGCCACGTGGGGGTATATGTACCGGCGCGTATGCGTTGATGTCGAGCGGCTTGCTCGACGGCTACCGCTGCAGCGTGCACTGGGAGAGCTTGTCCGCATTGAACGCGGAGTTCCCACAGGTGCGTTTTGCCGACGAACTGTTTGTCGTCGATCGCGACCGGCTTACCTGCACTGGCGGTACAGCGCCACTCGACCTGATGTTGAACCTCGTCGGTGAACGCTTTGGCCAGCAACTCGCCACGAAGGTGTCGGAACAGTTCATTCTGGAGCGTATCCGCGGCGCGAGTGATCCACAGCCGATCCCCGTGGACGCACGAATTGGCTTTTCGCGCGTGGAGCTGATCGAGGTTGTGCGGCTGATGGAAGCGAATATCATGGAGCCATTGACGCTCGATGAGCTCGCACGGCTCGTCGGGCTGTCGCAGCGGCACCTTCAGCGTATGTTCAAGGCTTACCTGAAAACGTCTCCGACTCATCATTACCTGATGCTTCGCCTGAAACGTGCGCGTGACCTTCTGCGCACCACTGACGCTTCGATCGCTCATGTTACAACGACCTGCGGGTTCAATTCTCCGTGTCACTTCAGCAAGGCATATCGTGCGCTGTTCGGGCATGCCCCCAGTCATGAGCGACGAGAGTCCCGTGGCAATGATGCCAACGCGTCGACCATGGCCGGCGTCCAATAGCGGGCGCGGGTCATGCCAACGGGTATCTATCACGGTCCCACAGAACATGCGTGCGTCATGTCTTACGCCCCCAGCTTGAAGAACCCGACTGTCGTGTGCAAGTGCCTCATGTAGCGACCTCCGCACACGAACAATTTCATTTCACGTCGCCAGCCATGAACTACGCTCCAATCAAATCCTTGCTGATCGCCAACCGCTCCGAGATTGCGATCCGTGTGATGCGCGCGGCCGCTGAGATGGACATCCGTACGGTAGCCATCTACTCGAAGGAAGACCGTCTCGCGCTGCATCGCTTCAAGGCCGATGAGAGCTACCTTGTGGGTGAGGGTAAAAAGCCGCTTGCTGCGTACCTCGACATCGACGACGTCTTGCGGATCGCACGGCAGGCGAAAGTCGACGCCATTCATCCGGGCTACGGTTTCCTATCGGAGAATCCGGATTTTGCGCAAGCGGTCATTGGCGCGGGCATACGCTGGATCGGTCCATCGCCGGAAGTCATGCGCATGCTCGGCAACAAGGTCGCGGCGCGCAATGCCGCGATCGCCGCCGGCGTGCCGGTGATGCCAGCGACAGACCCATTGCCGCGCGACCTCGATGAATGCAGGCGTCTTGCGGAGGGGGTCGGTTATCCGCTGATGCTCAAGGCAAGTTGGGGCGGCGGCGGGCGCGGCATGCGCGTGCTGGAAAGCGAGCAGGATCTCGAGGCCGCGCTTGCCGCGGCCCGGCGGGAAGCGCTCGGGGCGTTCGGCGACGACGAAGTGTATGTGGAGAAGCTGGTGCGCAACGCACGTCACGTCGAAGTACAGGTGCTCGGCGACTCGCACGGCAACCTCGTGCATCTGTACGAACGCGACTGTACGGTGCAACGGCGCAACCAGAAGGTCGTCGAGCGTGCACCCGCGCCGTATCTCGACCATGCGGGCCGCACTGCGCTCTGCGAGTCGGCGCTGCGGCTGATGCGCGCGGTCGGCTATACGCACGCCGGCACGGTTGAGTACCTGATGGATGCGGACTCGGGCAAGTTCTATTTCATCGAAGTGAACCCGCGCATCCAGGTCGAGCATACGGTCACCGAGGTCATCACCGGAGTCGATATCGTCAAGGCGCAGATCCGCGTCACGGAGGGCGGCAGGATAGGCCTGACGGAAGACGCGCTGGATCAGGACGGCGCAATCATCGACCGTATGGCCGGCGTTCCGGCGCAGGCGGAGATTCCGCTGAACGGCCATGCGCTTCAATGCCGGATCACGACCGAAGATCCCGACAATGGCTTCCTGCCAGACTATGGACGGCTGACCGCGTACCGCAGTGCGGCGGGCTTCGGCGTGCGGCTCGACGCGGGAACCGCCTACGGCGGCGCAGTGATCACCCCGTACTACGATTCGCTGCTGGTCAAGGTGGCCGCGTGGGCACCGACGGCGGCCGAGTCGATCCGGCGGATGGACCGGGCGCTGCGGGAATTCCGCATTCGTGGCGTCGCATCGAATCTGCAGTTCCTCGAGAACGTCATCAATCATCCCGCCTTCGGGCGCGGCGATGTCACAACGCGCTTTATCGACCTGACGCCGGAGTTGCTCGCGTTCACGAAGCGTCGCGATCGTGCGACCAAGCTGTTGCGCTACCTTGGAGAAGTAAGCGTCAACGGTCATCCGGAAATGACGGGCCGGGCGCTGCCCGCATTGCCGCTGCCGCGACCGGTGATGCCCAAGGTCGACACTGGGGCGCCAATGCCCGCGGGAACACGCGATCGCTTGCGTGAACTGGGCGCCGACAATTTCGCGCGCTGGATGCTGGACCAGAAACAGGTGCTGCTGACCGACACGACGATGCGCGATGCGCACCAGTCGCTGTTCGCCACGCGTATGCGCACCGCCGACATGCTGCCAATCGCGCCGTTCTACGCCCGCGAGCTATCGCAGCTCTTCTCGATGGAATGCTGGGGCGGCGCAACGTTCGACGTTGCGCTGCGCTTCCTCAAAGAAGACCCGTGGGAACGCCTTGCGCAATTGCGCGAACGGGTGCCCAACATCCTGTTCCAGATGTTGCTGCGCGGCTCGAATGCTGTGGGCTATACCAACTACGCGGACAATGTTGTTCGTTTTTTCGTGCAGCAGGCAGCAAGCGCAGGCGTTGACGTGTTCCGCGTGTTCGACTCCCTGAACTGGGTGCGCAACATGCGCGTGGCGATCGACGCGGTACGCGAAAGTGGAGCGCTGTGTGAAGGCGCGATCTGCTATACGGGCGATCTGTTCGACGCTTCACGCTCGAAGTACGACCTGAAATACTTCGTCGGTATCGCGCGCGAACTCCAGCGCGCCGGCGTGCACATTCTCGGCATCAAGGACATGGCGGGCATCTGCCGTCCGCAGGCCGCCGCGGCGCTTGTGAAGGCCCTCAAGGAAGAGACCGGGTTGCCCGTCCACTTCCATACGCACGACACCAGCGGCATTTCAGCCGCTTCGGCACTCGCCGCGATCGATGCAGGCTGCGATGCCGTCGACGGCGCGCTCGATGCGATGAGCGGCCTCACGTCGCAGCCGAATCTGTCGGGCATTGCCGCAGCGCTGGCGGGCAGCGACCGCGATCCAGGAATCAGCCTCGAACGGCTGCACGAGGCGTCGATGTACTGGGAAGGGGTGCGCCGCTACTATGCGCCGTTTGAATCGGAAATCAGAGCCGGCACCGCCGACGTCTACCGTCACGAAATGCCAGGCGGCCAGTACACGAACCTGCGAGAGCAGGCACGCTCACTCGGAATCGAACATCGCTGGACGGAAGTGTCGTGCGCGTACGCGGACGTCAATCGCATGTTCGGCGATATCGTCAAGGTGACACCGACTTCGAAGGTGGTCGGCGACATGGCGTTGATGATGGTGGCCAACGATCTGAGCGCGGCCGATGTGTGCGATCCAGGGAAGGAAATTGCTTTTCCGGAATCGGTCGTGTCGTTGTTCAAGGGCGAACTCGGCTTCCCGCCCGACGGGTTTCCGGTGGAACTGTCGCGCAAGGTGTTGCGGGGCGATCCGCCCGCGCCGTACCGGCCCGGAGACCGGCTTCCGCCTGTGGACCTGGACGCGGCGCGCGCGCAAGGAGAGGCGGCCTGCGAGCATCCACTGGATGACAGGCAGGTCGCTTCGTACCTGATGTACCCGAAGCAGACAGCCGAGTATCACGCGCATCTGCGCACCTACAGTGACACTTCCGTGCTGCCCACGCCTGCTTTCCTGTATGGTCTGCAGCCGCAGGAAGAAGTCGCGGTCGATATCGATGCCGGCAAGACACTGCTCATATCGCTGCAGGGGCGGCACATTGACGCCGAGGACGGCATGGTGAAGGTCCAGTTCGAACTGAACGGACAGTCGCGCACTACCGTCATCGAGCAGCGCGGGGCCATACTGGCGGGGCCGGCACGGAAGAGCCGACCGGTTGCCGATCCGGAGAATCCTTTGCATATCGCAGCGCCGATGCCGGGCTCGATCGTCACCGTGGCAGTGCAACCCGGACAGCGCGTCTCCGCTGGCACAACGCTGATCGCGCTGGAAGCGATGAAGATGGAGACGCATATCGCGGCTGACCGCGACTGCGAGATCGCCGCAGTGCACATACATTCCGGAGACCGCGTAGCAGCGAAAGATCTCCTGATGGAACTGAAGGACAAGAACTGACGCTCGCATCTGCTACGGACGCTTCTATGGTTACGGTCGGTGCATTTATGGCCGGTTTGAAGATCCATGATTTGCAGCAAGCAGGGACCGAGACGAAAAAGCGTTAATCTAAAGCAGCCAAATCGCAGAGCGGGACGACTTAAACGCTGAACATAAAAGAGGTTTCCCATGAAGCTGCAGTGTGCAAGCCTTTTCGAACAATCGGCATACGTTGGTGGTTCGTGGGTAGATAACACCTCACTGCCAAGGATGCAGGTCACCAACCCGTCGACCCACGAGATCATTGGCTCGGTCCCCCAGGTGACTGTCCAGCAGGTTGACGAGGCGGTCGCCTGTGCAAATGGAGCCTTCCGGGACTGGCGTGAATGGAGTAGCAGGGAGCGCGCGTTGGTACTGCGCGAATGGGCGCGCCTGGTTGAAAGTCATCGGGATGATCTGGCCATCATTCTGTGCAGCGAACAGGGGAAGCCGCTTCATGAAGCTCGCGCGGAAATCACGCAGGCCGCGAACTACCTCGACTGGTTTTCTGAGGAAGCACGGAGGATTTACGGGGACAACATTCCGGCCCCTCGCCGCAGCCAGCGCATCCGCGTGCTGCGTCAACCAATCGGGGTGTGCGCCGCGATGACTGCCTGGACCTTTCCATCGTCGATGGTGGCAAGGCGTATTGGGGCAGCCCTGGCAGCTGGGTGTACCGTCATACATCATCCTGATCCCCAGACTCCTTTCTCCGCTCTAGCACTCTGCGTGCTTGGTGAGAGCGCGGGTTTGCCGCGCGGAGTGTTGTCGGTTTTGACCGGGGACGGCGACTCCATCAGGAGCGCGCTGGCTTCGCACGCAGGTGTCAAAAAGGTTTCGTTCACTGGATCGATTGAGGAAGGGAAACGATTGATGGCGGTATGTTCGACAACGGTTAAAAAAGTCTCGTTAGAACTGGGCGCAAACTGCCCGTTCATTGTTTTCGACGATGCCGATATTGAGTTGGCCGTCAAAGGCGCCGTCGACGCGCGCTTTCGGCATTCCGGTCAAGCTGCCATGTGCGCAAACCGTTTCCTGGTGCACACGGACGTGTTCAAAGACTTTGTTACCCGACTGGTGGCAAAGGTATCGACGCTGAAGGTAAGCGACGGGATGGTCGAGGGGGCGCAGATTGGTCCACTCATCGGTGACACTGCGGTTACCCGGCTGGAACATCTGGTGGACAAGGCGGTGCACGAGGGCGCGACTGTAGCCATTGGTGGCTCGCGCCTCACGGTGGGATCTAACTTCTTCCGGCCGACTGTACTGACTGGCGTCCGTCCGGAGATGAGCGTGTGCGGGGATGAAGTTCTGGGGCCGGTCGCGAGCGTGCTTCAGTTCAAAGATGAAGATGAGGCTGTGGCCCTTGCGAACAACACACTGACTGGCCTGGCAGCGTACTTTTACACGACTGATATCAGCCGTGCTTTCAGAGTCATGGAGGCGCTCGAATGCGGCGTGGTCGGGGTCAACGATAGTCTGGTCTTCAACGAAGTCGCACCATTCGGCGGGATCAAAGAATCGGGAATCGGCCGGGAGGGAGCGCATTCAGGAGTTGAAGAATACCTGGAGCCGAAATACGTTTGCTTCGGAAACCTATGATCAAGAACCAAGATTCGCGCATTTTTCAAAACTCACCATAAAAGTAAGAGGTCGGAAAATCTTGACATAAAGCGAAAAACGAGCAATTAGGATAACGTATCGACAAGGGGGGATCTGTGGAATTCGTGATCTTGGATCCCGAATGGACGGTCGGCGGTAGCCGTGATAACCGGGCATTATCACGGCAAGCGCTGGAGGAGCAGCGCGAGCGCGGGAGGGCAGGGCATAGCTGCCGGCTTTTCGGCCATAGGAGACGCTCGGAGATAGGAGGCGTGCGTCGGCTGCAGGTTGGTTTGCTGCCATTCGCGAACCGGCGTCGGCGAATGGCACTTCTCACCGTCAATGAACGAGTCTTCCCGACCCTAAACGGCCACTCCGGCCCATGCGACCTCAATGACGGCTTCCGAGGGGCTTCGGACATACGCCGCGGTGCTGTCTCACCCCAATTGCCGGTAACGTGAAACGCCTTACCGAGGGACGCTTCTGTGGGTTTATCGTCGCAAGACTCTACTCGCGCGCCGCACCGGTCGAAGAGCGCGTGCAACGTCCGTTATTCGCTCTTTCGACCATGATATCGCCGGATCATGCTGCTGATACTTATGCCATTGAACAGTCTCTCTCAGTCTCGGCAGATCGACAGGGCATGGCAGTACGCGCAGGCCGTATGATGGTCCAATCGCGTTTGCGAGGTGTGTTTGTAGCGTTGCGAGTCGGTTGGTTCCCAGGAGCAGCCGAGGTAGCAACGTAAAGCTGGGTGCCACCACTTCCCGGCGACGATGCATCCCGCGCTCTAGCAGGACAGTTTCGTCAATCGTGTCCAGCCTTGACGACATCGTCGCCCCTCGGTTGCTACATTGTGGAATGCATCGGGGCCACGCGCCTTCGGCGAACGCGCGTGCGACTGGTGACGACCGCGACGGCCTACAGCATCGTGCGAGTTGCCTCGATCTGAGGACGCTTGGTGGATAAAATAGGATGTCCACATGGGGAGATCATCATTCATCCGGGAAGCCACCATGCCGAAAGTGCTAGTCCAGCAGTTCTATCAGGACAATGGCGAACTTTTCGTGGAGCTAGGCGGGCCGCGGGAGGTCAACGTGACTGATGCCGAACTCGACCTGCTTGAAAGCGCCCAGGAGATCATCTTCCTGGACGACCATGGCGGGTATTTCGCCCTTGCCCCCGAAGGCGAGTAGCCAACAGGAGATCGGCGATGGTGACCTTTCTGATGACGGTCATTGCGGCGGGTGTAGGCGCATATCTCAGCACCTATCTGCGCGAAAATTGGCAAGAATCTCGCAACCAAGGTCTCGAGAACTGCAACTATTGGCCGGTTCCGTCGCAGTAATGACCCACGCGGCGTCGAATCGGTTGACGACTGCCACTGTGTAACACGGTAGCTACCCGCGCTGTAGGCCAGTCGCACTAACTTTGTCGCGTGGTCGCACAACTGTGGCGCCAGTCGCACTTACTCTGGCACCCTACGTGTGTGGCGTAGGGCGCCACGATTATTGCGACGGCGCACATTGAAAATCGAGGGTTTCGGCGTAGCTGCGCCACATGTGCCAGGGCGGGTGCGACAGAGTTCGTGCGACCCGCCTACGCTCGCGCCAAAGTTGTAGCAAATCGTCGGACGCGATGGGCC
>NZ_WHNP01000115.1 GCF_009362735.1 Paraburkholderia franconis
TGTGAACGTGATCCCCCATCAGGTGCCCTTCGACAATTTTCGATTCCTTGTGGGACGCCAGCTCATGAAATATCTCTCCGAGCTGCCGACGCAACGCGCCGAATATCTGCTTCTTGCGCCGCTTCGGGATGAACACCACGTGATACTTGCAGTCCCATCTCGTGTGGCTCAGGCTCTGATACTCTTTCATCGTGAATCTCCTTCTCTTGGCAGAGACAGGAAATTCGCGCCGACCGTCGTAAAGGTCAAACCTTGGTGAGTCCACCGGCAGAGCCGGTGGCTTACCTCACTGAGTTAAATTAGCTGCCCGATACCCAGACTGCATCGCGTATGCAAGAATCCGGGTGACCCGTTCTAACGCGGACGCGTTTTCCTTTTACCGCTATGGAAACCCTGGACCTTGAACCGCAGGTGCTTGCAAACCGTCGTGGCGTCGCTTTTGGTCTCGTGCATCAGAATGTCACGGTCGACTGCGTGATCACGCTTGCGGCACTCGAAACGTATTTCTGGCTCGAACCTCGGGCCAGCGACGCCCGCATCCTGAAGACCTTCCGGGATGGGTACGGTCGCATCCATGCGATCGCCGGGCGCAAACTGCTCGCCCATCCGGGTGCACGTCTCGCACTGACGGCGGAGGATTTTGCGCGTCCGTGACGACGCCCATCGACGCCCGGGTCCATTCGCACGGCCACGGTTTTCAGAGACGCGGAAAGGCCTCATGTCGCGGTGCCATCGTTTCAATTCCCTCGAGAATTCGACGATGAAGTGCGTGCAGGGATGCTCTGCTATCTCGTTGTCGGCGAACCCGTTTCCATGGCGCGAACGGCTCAACACCGGTTACCTGGTCGCACTGGCCTGGGTCTGGATACAAGCCAATGGCGCGCGGTGTGACCGGCACGAGCGTTGTGATCGCCCGCATGGCGGCCGGCCTCGCGCCCGATGTGCTCGGCGCATCCGGGCTGACGAGGGAAAAGTGCTGATGCCACTCTTCACGGATGGATGGCGTCCCGACTACCGGCCGCCTGTTGTGTGCGAGATCCACCGCATGTGCGCCGCCCGTGTGCGTCGCCCATTATGGCGCTTGACGCCATAATGGGCATATGGCATCCTGCGCCATATGAAGAAAAAAGCCACACTCCTGTTCGAGGACCGGACCATCTACCCGGACGGAGCCATTCTCGAAATGCGCATCTGGCGATTACCGGAGAGCGACGGCGAACGACCGCACGGTCTCAAGTACAGCCTGTTTTATGGTCGGGCTGGTCAGCGAATCATCGGCTACGACAACGAGCGAGGCAAAGGCGACCACCGGCACTACCGGGATCGGGAAGAGCCGTACAAATTTTCGACGCCGGAGCAGATGATGGCTGATTTTCTGGATGATGTAGAACGTGAGCGAGGTGAATCATGAGCAAAATAAACGTGCATGTTGGTGGCGCGCGGGATATGGGTCGTCGATTCGCGGCGGCGTTCGAGCGTGCGCAGGCAGGCGAGAATTTCGAAGAGCGGCACGTGACGTTTCTGTCGCTCGAGGAGATGCTGGCTGCACTGTCGCCGAAGCGCCTTGAGATGCTTCGTCATCTACATCGCGAAGGCGCAGAGAACGTGAAGGCGTTGGCAACTGCGCTGGGTCGGGACTACAAGCGTGTCTACGAGGACGTGGTGATGCTTGAGAACGCTGGCCTTATTGTGCGCGAAGAAGGTCGTCTGACCGCACCGTGGGACGCGGTGACCGCCGAGGTTTCTTTGTGACCGAATCGCATACGGTTGGCTCCGGAGCGATGATGTCGTTTAGTGGCATGTATGCACCATGTCTCGGATCCACCAGTTCGATCCGGAACTGCCACCCTTCGAACGCCATCAACATTGCCCCAAATTCGGTCCAGTCGACGCGCCGGCCATCGATGAGCACACACGGCAGGCGACCGCTCTCGCCGCTGTCTTGTCCGCTGTCCCACTCGATTCGCCCACAGACCGTCGTTCCGGCTACCTCCAGATTGCCGGCATGCTCGACCAGGTGCCTGACCGTCAGAGCACGTTTGACCTTCCGCACCAGATTTTCCAGTAGCTCGAACGGATCCGGCTTTGGATCACCGAGAAGCTGAAAACGGAAACCCACGCAGTCTTCTTCTCTTGAAGCCAGTTCCAACGTCTCCAGTGAAAGCTGGTCGCCGAACAGCAGGCTGCGGAATTGCAACTGGTGTACAACACCATCCGCATCGGCCAGACGCACGGGCCTAAACTCCGGATGCTCGAAGGCGTGAAGCTCCGCAAGATGCGCCACCTCGTGCGATGTTGTTCACTCGCCGGGCCCTCTCGGCACGCAGCAACCCGTCGCTTCTTCTGCCCGTCACATTCAAAAAGCCCATCGTCCCCGCGGACGGTGGGCCTCAACACGCACCAGAAGTCGGCGAAAACCGGCAACTTCTGGAACCTTGGACGATACCGAACAGGCTGCCGTTTAACAATGGGGCGCATTGAAAAACAACAGGCGGGAGACTCGCTATCTGGTTGCATTATCAACCAGTCACGGGAAGACCGGTATCACATCGTCGCGAAGCTCCGATGGCAGTTGTGCGCGGTGGACGCTGCCTGCTCACGCCGCATTCACGACGTCCTTGAACGCCTTGCCAACCGAGAACTTCACGCAATCGTGATGGGCTCGCCCGTCGACGGATTGCGACCACTACGTTCGACGCGGGCGCCCGTCGAAAACGAACCGAAGCCGACCAGCTGGACGGTCTCGCCGCGCGTCACGGCCGCCGTCACGGTTTCAAGGATCGCATCAATGGCTTCGGCCGTGCTGGCCTTGCTTTCACCCGAGGTGGCGGCGACCGCATCAATGGTCGGGTAGCAGCGACGCATTACGGCGTCGCCGCCCCCTTGGAACGGAGCGTGCGAGTTTCCCCGCACTCCGCTCGAGCCTTTCAAAGCCCGTCTGACCGAGCCGGTTTCACCACTGAGAGTCCGAGAGCACGCACGTTCCGGCGACATTCCGGGTGCAGCATGACCAGATTACCCGGCGTGTCTTTGCCGACATCGATTTTCCGAATCACGTGGTAGAGACGCCAGCCACTGGATTTCGTGATCATCTGCTGACAGACTGGACACGAACGAGCCTGATCGAGCCACAACCGGATCAACTGCTTTCGACCTTTGAGCGAGTCGAGCATGGCGAGGCCTAACCGATCCTCGAAATACCTTTCCCACAGTGGATCGAATGGGTTCGCAGTCGCCTTGAGTTTCCGGTGTCGTCGGATTCGCGAGCCTGCAATGTCGTAGAGCTTCAGAAGTTCAGGCTCTCCTGAGTAGAGCGTTGCACCAGTCTCCGTACCAAAGACCCAGTGTTGGGCGCCGACGGTTCGGAAGTACTTCCGCCGGACCCATCCTGTACCCTTGTTGGGATGCCGGCGCTTCGCCCAGTTCCACAGACACTGCCAGACCGCATGACCGACTGCCTGAAAGGTGTGCTTCGAGACGACATGCCGATAATAGTTCGCCCATCCGCGCAACAATGGATTGAGCTTACGTATCAGTTGATCCTGTCGCATCGGCGCACCGACCTTCACCGTTTGCCTCAGCTTGCGCAAAAAGCGCTGGACGTTCGCTCGGGCAGGCTTGATCAACAGCTTGCCGCCATACTTGCGCACGTTCATGCCAAGGAACTCGAACCCATCGTCAATGTGCGTGATCCGGGTCTTTTCCGGCGATAGTGACAATCCACGTTCCGCCAGAAACTGCTCGACCGTTGGTCGCACGACATCCGTCAGAGCTTCACGCGTTACGCCAGTGATGACGAAATCATCTGCATAACGAACGATGTTGACCTTTAACGAATTTTTGCGGCCGCTGTGATACTTCTCCTGCAGCATCCGCTCCAGCCCGTCTAGCGTCATGTTCATCAACGTGGGCGAGATGATTCCACCCTGCGGTGTGCCCGCTTCTGTTGAGTGAAGGACGTGGTTATGAAGGTAGCCAGCCTTCAGCCAGCCTCGCAGAATCGCTTTGTCCAAAGGGATGTGGGCGATCAGCCAGTCATGCGAGATTTCATCGAAGCAGCTTCGGATATCCGCTTCCAGAATCCACAATGCAGAGCTTTTTCGTGCCAATGCCCGAAAGCACTGCTCGATTGCATCGGCAGTTGACCGCGTAGACCTGAACCCATATGAGTTCGGATCTGCGGTGGTTTCCGCGACGGGTTCGAGGGCCAACAGATACAACGCTTGCTGAGCTCTGTCGGCCATGCAAGGAATTCCCAGAGGGCGAGTTTTTGTCCCGTTAGCTTTCGGGATATATATCCGCCTCAGCGGACGCGGCCGATAGCCGCGCCGTTTGAGGGACAGCACTGCTGCGAGTTTGGACTTTGGAGTGGACCAAGTGATGCCATCCACGCCCGGTGTCCGTCTGCCCTGATTCTCAGTCACTCGCTTGACGGCGAGTGCTTTGCCGCTGAACGAGTGGGTTAGCAGCCATTGCAAGGCTTTCACCCTGCCCTGTTTGCCGGCCTGTGTGGCCTTCACGATACGCGCCTGCAGCCTTCGAACCTCGCGATAGCATCGGGCCCAGTCAATGCCGTGCCAATGTGTCGCGCGATCGGAGGACGCACCAATGCCCGAAGGCGGCACTGTCATCTGCTTTTCCTCCTTTGAAGGTTAACCAAACTCTCTCGTGACGAAAGACCGGACGGAAGTGGGCTTGCTTTCGCACGCGGTAATGTCGCAACCGCTATGCTGTCCATTACAGACAGCCATTCGCTTTTTCCGTCGTCCCTTACCTGCCGCGCGTCAAACAAGATGAGAGACGCGCCACACTTACCCGCATCGCCAACAGCTTCCCTTGCGGGTTGCCTGCCCACTGGGCAGCGATACGGGCTTACCATGTTCCGCTTGAAAAACACGATGGGTTAGGTCCTGCCTCATCCGCCGGTAGCTCTGTCGTCCGTGTATTCCCAAGAACTAGGAGAATAGCCAGCTACGTTGCCTATTTGGCTACAGCCTGTCAGTACCTTTGGCTGCTCACAGGTAACGACGTTTATAGCAGTTCACTTCTGTTGACCATACCATCAAGCCTAGTGCACAGGCCGCATCGGTACTCGCAGCCCGGTGCTACATTGTCCTGACCGCTTCGGACCAGAACGTTACCGATCTCGCCCGGGTCAGTAGGCTACCGCTGACGGAACAGCGGACTCTGTCACTGTGATGTGCTACAGGCAGAGCAATTCTTCAAACGACCTCATGTCGCACAGTTCCTGCCTGTTCATGTGTGAGCTCCCTCTGATAAAAGCGCTCTCCCAGTGCGCGACAGGACGCTCAACCCTAACGCATGTCTACGGCGTCCCGCAACCGCGCGGCTGTCGAAAAGGCATCGCAGCATAGGACGCTCGTGACCAGGCACCGCGCTACCTGCTGACTGACTCTGGGCGAAGCCGGGCCGGTTCGCGCGGAAACCAGACAGTTAGTTGCATAGGAAACGACATGCCTTGTGTTGAATACGGGCGATGGCAGCGATATGCTTCGCAGAACCGGAATCACGGGCACTGACACCCTGCAGGCGGGAAACGACACACAATGCGACTGAAACGCATAGCAGCACGACGCTCATCCGTACATGGCAAGGGCCTCTTTGCGCTGCAGCCGCTCACCGCCGGCGAGCGGCTCATCGAGTACAAGGGCGAAGTGACCAGTTGGCAGCGCGCCGCCGCCCGTCAGCGGTCCGAGGCAGGCCACACGTTTGTGTTTGGTCTGTCTGACGGTCGCGTGATCGACGGCAGCCGCGGTGGAAACAGCGCCCGCTTCCTGAACCACGCATGTGCACCGAACTGCGAGGCGATCGAGATGGGCGATCGCGTGTTCATTCATGCGCTAACCGACATCGCGCCCGGCCATGAGCTGTTCATCGACTATGCACTGGTCATCGACGGCGAACTCAACGACGAGGTCAGGGAACAGTACGCGTGCCGGTGCGGCACTGCCGGGTGCCGGCAGTCGATGCTCGGGGCGGCAGGCAACTGAGACACCTGGCCAACACGTCTTTACCCACCCGCATACCATCCCGCTTTTGCTGACATTCTTTTCGGCCACGCGCGACCCGCGCTCTCACAAACCTTCGCCGCCGCGTTGACGTCAGTGCGGACGCGGCGCCACAGCGAATGGCTGTTCCCGGGCAGACCGGGGATGCCTCTTTGCGACCCACAACGGTCCTTCGTCTCTCGCACCTGAAGGGGCCGCTTCGTGGGTACAACAGTCAATCGGGCCGTTGGTCTGGCCGGCAGTTTGTTGGCTCCGGCCTCTCGGACATCAGGCCAGCCTTTTCTCTTCTTAAAGACTCAACGACTGGGCCTCAGCGCGTCGCTACGGCTTCCGAATGCTCGTCAAATGCGCCTACCGAAGATGGGCCGACACTCGGGCTAGACCTGCGCTCGGTCACAGCCTGAATTGGAACGTCTCCAAATAGCCTGCCCCCGGCCCGCGCACGGAGTCATTCGACCGAAACGGCTATGCCTTGTAGGGTTGCTTCCACGGATGGAATCGCACGCAGGGCTCCTAGTTGCGTTCCCACCTGGTCGACGATTCTCTTCAGCGCGTTTTCCTGATCTAAATAAGCTGCGAAGTCTTCGCCGATTCCCTGCACTACAAATGGCAACACCATCTTAATCACTGGCACCCATTTTATTACAAGCGATTCGATTTCGTTATTCTTGCGCAGAGACTCGTGGTAAGTGAACTTCACAGTTTTTGCATTTAGGGGTTTTCCGCATATAACCGACGCTAATGCGCCGACCACAGCGATCACGAAATTTTTCGAACGCAATCCTTGAAGAAACGCCAACCAGGTTTTTTCTTGCTCTGTGGGCGTAGCTTTATCGTTGAGCTCTTTCTTAATGTGTTCGATCGCCTTTGAGACTGCTACTGCCACAAGCAAGTGTTGGGCTTTGGTTTCATGAAAAGCGCTATCGTAGACCGTTTTCGTCTCGAACACGTAGTTTTTGCCGCGATTAGCGCTCACATAATCACCGTGCAACGCCACCAACGGTTGAGCCGCGATCTCAATCCCAATTTCTGCAGCCGCACTGTCAAACCCCCGCTTCAGAGAATAGGTGTGGCCCAATTTGCTGAATTCAAGCTCGAGCTGCTTTTGCTCGGGACTATTGCTGTAATGATCCCAAGTCGTGATGTAGTTTTGAGTGTTGTTATATTCAACTATCTTTTTTACTTTTTCCGGGTCGTTGCAGACGATGACCTTGCATAGAACGCTGATTTTTCCGATCGCCTCAAGATCTGTCGCAGACGATACCGATCCGGTGGTCTGTGCGCCATTTATAATCGAGATTCCCTCGAACGTCTTGAGATCATCGCTCACCGACGTTGTGAGAATGGAAATTCCGTTATTGAAGACGAAAAAATCATTTGGCGCATTTTCGGCAGTAGCACGGATTGCGTTGTTTATCTTTTTCCTGCGGCTCATGCCCATAAATCCTCGGTAGTTAGCCGAGAACAACTCATTGCCGTGTTTTTGAAACAGCTCATAGAGCCATCGACCATTCACGAATCCGATATGCGCCTTCCAACCGTCGCCTTCCTGGCTGCTAATGATCTGGCCGTCAAACTCAACACTCTCGCGTACAACAATCTGCTGTGAGTATGCAATGTACAGCTTCTCCATTGAGCTGCAGCCAAGTTCTTTCTGAGTGACCAGGATTTCTTTTCCGGCGAAGGCGTTTCGCAAGTACGCAGCGCAGGTCTCCAGCTCTTTCCTAACGTTCTCCGTCTCGCCGCAATTATGCGTGTAAAGCAATTCGACACCGTCTAACTCTTCGGATTCGAGTAGCGCGCGAACTTCGCTAATTTTTGTTCGCAATTTTTCGGGAACGTCATCCAGATCCCCGACCGTTAGCCACGCGAGCCCGGCGTTGAGATCCGAGGCCTTGTTTGCTGACGCTGCCACTTTGAAAGCTCCGTTCGCCGTGTAATACCCTTGAGCGATGTAAAGGGTGGAATTCTGAACGTAGAGGAAGTCGATCTTCTTGTCACCCGAACCGTCAGTCAGGCCGTCGGCAGCTAACTTGTCTATATCCGGTTCGTCGAGATATGCAGCCATACACCAAAGCTGATGCGCGTTTCCTTCACCATATTTATCGATGAGGTCTTTTCTTTTTCGGAATGCTTCTAGGTGCGTCATGTTCGCGTGAGAGTAACGGAAGGCGGCCAGTATCGCGTTGTAGATTCCAGCCGTCAACAACTTGCGAGTCATCGGCACCCGCTGTTCAGCGCTGGCGGCATCCACCCGTCGCCGCAACCGCACGACTTCTGAGTACAACGGCCGCCTGAATGCTCAAGCAAGGGGCCAGGGCGATGTTTCTTCGTGGCCGAATCCGGGCCGACGGCCAACGCGTCAAACCGACCCACTGCCGCCGTCCGATCCAGCATACCCAAAACGGCGGCTCTCGAGGTACATCGGCCGCGCATTCAGACAAGCCCCAGGGGTCCAGACGCAATAGACAGAGCTTTTCGTCGATTCCGAGGGGATGGCGATTGCTTGCCGACTCGTTGCGGTCCTTCCCGCCTTCGCAGGCGACGTCGGCGTCAACTTTTAACGGCCTTCCGGTAGTTCGCGGCCGCCTCCTCCTGTTCCGAGGTCTATCATGTGTCAAGCCCCCTTCGCTTGGCAGCTCGGCCGGCGTGCTAGATAGGAGAAGCATCGATGATCGAATCCGCAGATGTGATCGTCATTGGCTCCAGCGGGCTATTGGGCTACGCCTGACATGGCCCGCTACGCGTTCCTCACCTGGGACGGAGCTGGCAATCAGCCTCCTTCGGTCGGCATCGCTCAGACGCTGGTCGATCGTGGACATCACGTGGTGTTCGCCGGCTACGCGGGGCAGCAGGAATATTTCAGGGCCCGCGGCTTGCGATTCGTGCCGCTGCCGCGCGCGTCCGCGGCGTGGCAGGACCTCCCTCCCCCGAGGATGTTTGCGGTGAAGCTGCGCTCGGTCTGGGCCGCCGTGGAGCATCTTCGCGATGTACCGCAGTTCCTGACCGAGGAGCAGCCCGACGTACTGATCGTGGACTGCCTGATGTTCGGCGCTCTGGCGGTACTCGAAGACGCGGGCGTGCGGACAATGAATCTCGTGCACAGCGCACCGGGTGCGCTCATGCCGCCGGGCGGGGCGTTCGAGGCACGGCTGCTCGACCCGGTGAATCGCGTGCGCAAGGATGCAGGGCGGCTGCCCCTGAAGAATCTCCGGGCCGCATGGGAGTCATTTCCGACTCTGTGCACGAGCGTGCGTGAACTGGATCCCCTTGCCGCGGAGGCACCGCCGTCCTTCGACTACATCGGGCCCGTTTGGGAGCGGGCGGCACCATGCGACTGGCAGTCCCCCTGGCCGCGCAGCGACAGCCGACCGCTCGTGCTCGTGAGCTTCTCGACTGGTCCTTACTGGGACCAGCGGTCCCGCATCGAACGAACTCTGTCCGCGTTGGCCGAGCGTCGGTACCGGATCCTGGTCACGTCGGGCCGGACAGACGTTTCGCGGATCGCCGTCCCCTCCAATGCAGTGCTCGTCACGGGACTGCCCCACGCCTGCGTTCTGCCCTACGCGGCGGTCACGGTCACGCACGCGGGCCACGGTACGGTGGCCGCATCGCTCCTGCATGGCGTGCCGCTCGTGTGCCTTCCAAACCCTGCCGCTGATCAGCCTGCGCTCGCGGCTCAGGTGCAGGCACTGGGTGCCGGTCTTTCGCTCGACGGCGAGGCTGCAACACCCGATGAGATAGCAGCAGCCGTGGACAAAGTCGTGAGTGATCCGTCCTATGCGGCGAATGCCCGCTCGCTCGGCAGGACGATCGCAGGCGCGCCCGGGGCGGCGGCGGCGGCCGATCGATTGGAGCAACTCGCTCGGTGGGACCAGCCAGGCGACCCGAAGTCCGCGCCGACCAGATGCCCTCCGCAAAGTCATTGAATGACCGGTCCTGATCATCCCCTGGTCCCAGCCAACGAGCGGTCTCCATGAATGAGCGGCAGCAACGAAGCTGGACGGTTCGTGCTCACGTCAACTCATGAGGGTCCGTTGTCTGGGCGAAAGCAGTCGCCCATATGTCCGACGGCCGGCAGACGCGAACGACAGTTCCTGTTTAGGGTTGTAGGACGCCAGCCCAAATTCGTCAGGCGCGCCAACTCGCCCGGGCGCCAGCGGGCAGGCGTCCTACAAGCCCCAAGGGAGGAAACCGCGGAGTGCTCCAGTATGGTCTGAACGCTTTCGCCGTTATGGCGATTTGGTCGATCACATTGAGAGCATGGTGAGTAAAAACGCGAGTGATCGTGAACCTGGGCCAGCGCGATCGCGGCGGCGACATTGCAGCGGATTGCTATTGCGCGGGCTCGGCCGTGACGAAGCTGCTCGTTTGAACCGATAGACGCGGGCGTCTCCTATTGGCTCTCGTTGCCGAGAAGCCGACCGTTTATCGACGCACCCTGACACGATAAAGTTCATGTGTAGGCTCGCTCAGGCGGTGGTGCCCGGATAGGTCTGCTGCGTTGGAGTATGTCGATGATGAGCATCGGCGAACCGCAGTGCCTGCAAACGAAGGTTGGCTGCACTGTCGCGGTGGCTACGATGTTGGCACCGAGTTTGATACCGGTAGGCACTTGGCCCAGCAACTCGCGTATCTTCGCCAGATTCCCGCGCCGCGACGGATTCGCCAGCAGGCCGTAGTGGCGGATGCGGTGGAAGCCGCCAGGCAGCACGTGCATCAGGAACCGGCGCGCGAACTCATCGGCGTCGAGTGTCATGGTCTTGTTGCGCGTGCGCCCGTTGACGCGATAGTCCTTCCAGCGGAAGGTGACGCCACGGTCGTCGAGCACCACCAGACGTTGGTTGGAGATCGCGACTCGGTGCGTGTAACGGGACAGATAGGCCAACACCGCTTTGGGTCCCGCAAACGGGCGCTTGGCATACACGACCCATTCGCATGCGCGCAATGGCGCAAGCCATTCGGCAAAGGCACTCACATGGTTGAGGTCGGCGTATTCGCCGAAGAAACGCAACTGGCCGCGGCGATAGGTGGCCTCGAGTTCTTCGAGGAAGAGTCGCCGGAACAAGCGTGAGAGCACGCGCACTGGAAGGAAGAAACCTGGCTTGCATGCCACCCACCGGTTTCGGTCCGGCGACAATCCACCACCAGGAACGATGCCATGCACATGAGGATGGTGCGTGAGCGCCGAGCCCCAGGTATGCAGAACAAGAGTGGCACCGATCTGTGCGCCGAGGTGCTTCGGATCCGCGGCGATGATGCGCAACGTCTCGGCCGCGATATCGAAGAGCATCCCGTAAATGACGGCCTTGTTGTAATACGCTATCGAGCTGATCGCAGCCGGCAGTGTAAAGACCACGTGGAAGTACTCGACAGGCAGGAGATCCGCCTCACGTGCTTCGAGCCATCGGCGCGCAGCGGTCGCCTGGCACTTTGGACAATGTCTATTGCGGCACGTAATGGAGTGCGCTCCATTACGTGTCTTATGGGGAGTAGTTTCGTATGGGGAGTGGACGTGTCGAGCGAGCGCGAACCGGGGAACTCGCGCTCCTGTAACTCTCCATTAAAGCTTCGCCTTGAGCATGGCGATGACCTTGTCGGATGGCCTGAACGAGCCCCTGCGCAGTTCCGGAGGAACGATTGCGTTGAGTGCTTCAAGCTTCTCGGTAGGGTCGGCACGGGTGTAGATTTCAGTAGTAGCCAGATCGCTATGTCCGAGCCAGAGAGACACTTTTCGGATATCGTTCGTGCTCTGCAGTACTATCATTGCGCACGTATGCCTCCTATGTCTCTGAAGACATAGCCGGCACTATGTGCCCTTCCTGACTATATCGGGTGATGCGGATGAGTGCCCAACGACAGGCCGGAGATTACGGGTCGCGGCGCCGACGTGCCAGCGAATCACACGACATAGTTTCCTCTGTCCGGCAAAGCCGAGGAGCGGGGTCTGCCGGTTGGTAGCGTCGTGGTTTCGCCGTGTGGGGCGATGCCTTCGCATGGGCCTGCCCTTCAACTCAAGTGTCGCTACAAGGGCGCGAAGGACCTTCAGTCGATCGAGAGAGAACGGCCTGGTTAGGATGCCGCACGTCACGATGGACTCCTTCTCTAGCTCCGCGGGCGGGTGGAAGGATCAAGACTATCTCTATGCGACCTCACATATTTACCCGAAAAACAAGGCCTTTTGTCGAATTACAAGACATAGTCAGGAAGGGCACATAGTGCCTCAAGACGTGCGGCGAAACACGTTTCTGTAACAACGAAGGGCACTTCTGGCTCGCCGCCTCAACATGATGTTTGAGGACGTAGGCAAACCCCCAGCGGCTCATCGCATCACCCCGGGCATTGACGAACAACTCCGGTACTCGGGCCGTTCCCCGTACCGCGATCCACGCACGTAGCGCATTGGCGGTCACTTTCCAGAGGGGGAGCGCACGCTCACGTCGCCCCTTACCATGAACGCGGATACTCATCGACAGCAGTGCAACATCCGTCATCTGTAACCCCGTCAATTCTGAAACGCGCAGGCCACCGCAGATAGCCAGATGCAGCATTGCCCGATCCCGGATTCCCTCACGTGTTGTTGGGTCTGGTGCATCGAGCAGAGCCCGGACTTCCTTTTCTAACAGATACGGTACCAGCCGCGAATCAGTCTTCTTGTATGGAATGCCAAGAACACGCCTTATCTGCTCGAGCGCGATGGGCTCGCGATACTCGAGGAAGTGGAAGAACGACCTGATTGCTGCCAGTCGAACATTGCGGGTCTCCGGTGAGTTTTGTCGTTCATCTTCAAGATACTCCAGAAACGCACTGATCATTCCGGCATCGAGCTGCTCCAGCGCAAGCGACGAGGGAGACACATTAAGCCGTTTGGCGGCAAACTCGAACAGGAGCTGGAAGCTGGAGGCATAAGAGTCGCAGGTATGTTGACTGGCACCTCTCTGATGTGCGAGGGTCTCTCGAAGGAATGCCGAGACGTGGGGAGCTAATCGAGTCATTTCTGTTCTCCGATGAGGAAGTCCTCGGCGGTGGCTGCAATATCGCGCAGGAGTTCCGGAGTGGCCTCGATGTACCAATAGGTATCGTTGATGTTGGCGTGGCCTAGGTACGTCGCAAGGGCCAGCATGTGCTGCCCGACGCGGTCCCGGCCTTCAGGGCTCGCTTCGAGTGCACGAATGGCGAACGTGTGCCTGAGCCCATGCAAACGCGGGCTCTGGCCGTTGGAGGAAGGGCCAATGCAAGCCAACTTCAGCAGCTTCCGGAACGTCCAGTAGGCAATCGTGTACCTGAGCGGGTGACCGTCGTCATCAACGAACACATGGTCATCGCCCGGATGCGCCAGTCGCCGCAGCGTTAGATATTTGTGCAGCCCCTCCGTCGCTGTATCGTGGAGAGGAACCAGACGACTCTTCTGGAATTTGCTCTTTCGAATGACGAGTCCCTCCGGCGTAATGTCGGCAGACCGTAGATTCAGGGCTTCCGATACGCGCAGACCAGTGGCGGACAGCAGAGCGATCAACGAAGCATATGTCTGTGGACGCAGTGCGTTGGTGGGCTCGAGTTTCAGCGCAGCGTGGATCAGTTGTTCAATGTCGGTCCGTGTATAAATGTACGGAGCCCGCCGGGTCTTTCGGTAGGCGAAGTACCGCACCGGCGGCAACTCATGGTTCTGATCCTCTATGAACAGGTACCGCGCGAACCTGCATACGGTCTTCAGCCGCGCGTCACGCTGGGCTACCGATGCAGCCTCAGTTGCCCAGTCGATAGCAGTCTGTGCGCGGACGTGCGTTTCACCACGATTGACGGCGAAGCGCGCGAAGCTGCGCAGCAGGTATTCCACGTTCGACATCTTGAATCCCGCGGCCCGACACGCAGCGAGATAGGACTCCACGGCGGACATCATTTCATCACCTCCGGCCAAGGCTGGGCGATTCGCCTGAGCAGTGCAAAGTCAATCCTGGCGTAATAGGCCGTCGTGTCGATACCGCGGTGCCTGAGAATCATGCCGATCTGCTCGAGGGGAAGACCGTGACGCAACATCTCGGTCGCCGCTGTGTGTCGCAGCAGATGTGCGCCCTTGGCGGGTGAACTCACCTTGGCCCGCTTGAGCGCGCGTTTCACTACCGAGGAAATGGCATCGCCCGAAACAAACGGCTTGAAGGGAGCAATGTTGCGTACGAAGACGCGGTCATCTCCTGTCACTCGGGATCGGGATTCGAGATAGCGCAGGAGTGCCTCACCAGCGTCTTGGGGCAGCGGGAGTCGAACTTCATAACGACCCTTACCCGAGACCCGCAGCGTCCCGGTTTCCCACTCAATGTCTCTCATTCGAAGGTTTGCTAGGTCGCCCGCACGCACCCCGAGTCGCACGAGCAACAGAATGATTGAGGTTGACCCGGTTCAGCGGACCGATCTGCAGTCAGAGATTGAATGTGATTTAGCCTCCATTGGGCGTTGAGCAGCGGGTTGTCCACGGACGGGCAGCGGGGCGCTTCTCTCGCCCATGACGCTGCCCGGCGGTGGGCAACCCGCGATGCGATGTCGGTTGATGTGGCGCATGCAGGTTTTCAAATTCGAGCGGCGAGCAATAACCGATGCTGCTGTGCAGGCGGCGTATGTTGTACCAGCCTTCCAGGAATGAGAACACACGTCGACGCGCCTGTTCATGCGTTGCGAAGTGC
>NZ_WHNP01000116.1 GCF_009362735.1 Paraburkholderia franconis
GACTCGCTGATCCAGCAGGGCGATGGTCGTCCCACCGTGATTGTGCTCGACAACGCGAGCGTTCACCACAGCATCGATCAGCACACGCTGGACCGCTGGTTTCTCGAACACAAGGCGCTCCTGTTCTATCTACCGCCGTACAGTCCCGAACTCAATTTGATTGAGATCGTGTGGAAGCACATGAAATACCACTGGCGGCGTTTCGTCACCTGGACAAAGGAAACCATCGACGCCGAACTCGCCGCGCTTCTATCCGGCTATGGCACCAAATTTCAAATCAATTTCTCGTGAACACTTAAAACGGAATTATGCCGACCGGATATAAGGGCGATTCGTTAGAGATGTCTTTAACTTCTTCGTCTTTCGAAGACTACGTTGAGACATCAAAGCCCTCCAGATGGGTGGGAGTCGTTTTCACGGCTGCAGGCGCTCCGCAGGAGCGCCACGAACGAGCCTGCGGCACCATCAGGACTCGAAGCAGCACCCGAATACGCTAGCACGAGCACCTGAAACCGTCGTGAGCAAGACAGTTCGACCTAACCCACACGCGCTACGCCTGCGCGGACATAACCGTGCCGGGCACGCGAACTGCGTAGACTGCAAATGCAACTCGATTGCTCACCAATTTCAACTGCATCGTGAATTCGATGCGAATGACGGTGCGAGCGTCGTCAGAATTGCCATCGCAGGAAGGTTTACAGGAGGCTTGAGCTGCATGCCCTGTTTGTTCGCTACGGCTACCGGCGGGGGTCTGGGCGTCCGTGAAGTAGCAGGTGACCCGCTGTCCGTGGACGTGCCGATTGGCAGGGTCATCTTGCCGTGATACAAAGTCGTCCGTCGCGGCGGGTCGCACCGTGCGATTCCGCAATCGCGAATGCGACTTTCAACATATACGGGATTAGAAATGGCAACTGGCACAGTGAAATGGTTCAACGATGCAAAGGGCTTCGGCTTCATCACCCCCGACGACGGTGGAGAAGACCTGTTCGCCCACTTCTCCGAAATCAAGACTGAAGGCTTCAAGTCGCTGCAGGAGAACCAGAAGGTCAGCTTCGATGTGAAGATGGGCCCCAAAGGCAAGCAGGCTGCGAACATCAAGCCTGTCTAACGGGTCCGAACGCTCGCCTCTGCTCAATGAATGGCCCGCCCAACGCGGGCCATTCATTTTACTTTTTACCTTCGGCTTTTCAGCCACCCGAAGATGACATTGCGCATTCTGTGCGCGCTTGCGAATGCAGGTCAAACGTCGTGAACAGTTTCGCGCAACCGCAGGCTCGTGCTTCAAAAGACTCGCAACGATGTTGGCATGGTTCCCAGCCGTCATTCAGCAACGCCACCCGGCAGGTTTCACCTGAATGTCGGCTGTCTCGTGGATTCCATGCCTTCAGGCGTTTGTCATATGGCAACGCTATAGTGGCTTGTTCCCCGTATTGTGCTTACCCTCCGCCGTCGCTCGCCATCTCGCGAGCGCGATAGCCTCCGTGCGCAGTTTCATGGAAAGGCCTGATGAAAAAGCCGCTCAGTCACCACGAGATTGCAATGCTACTGGTGTTGTTCAGTGCGCCAGCGCAAGTCGCCCTCGCTGAACCCGATGCAGTCGCGCTTCAGCAGGAACGCCTGGTGGAAGTCGCCCGAACGACTTTCACCAGTGCCGGGTGGCGGCTGACATCCGACGGCAAGGCGCTGCTTCAGCGCCTCGGGTTGATGGCAATTTAAAAAAGCGGAAGCGCTCCTGACCGTATGACATACGAAAATTTGCTCCAAGGCAATCAGGCGCTTGTCATCGTCACGATGTTGGCTCTTCTTGCCGCGTCCATTGTCAGCTGGCGAAGCGGTGTTTGGGGCCGTTCCCGGACGGTCGCGAAGGCGGCGCAAGTCGAGGCGGCCCGCACCGTTGCATTGCTGGAACGCTTGCGGTTCGTGCGCGGTCCCGGTCGCTCGTACAGAGGCGTCAAGTTTTGGCATGAACTCCTCGCGGACCTGGAGCATGCGAATCGTGAGGATGCCCTTTCCTGGGAGGTAGTCCTGGCGGTGACGGAAGCGGTGCAAGCGGAGACTTGTCGCACGGCAAAACTTCGTCCAGTGATTATTCACAGGCCGGACTCGGGCTTGATAGCGCGTGCAAGTATGCGGTTTTCTCCGCGCTCGACACCTCGGTGGCAAAAATTATCACGGTGGCGTGGTCGACGAGCGCGCGAGGTGCGAATGGCCATGCCTTCGTCAGCTACTCCGTCGCAAAATTGGTGCACGGAGGAGCCACCAACACATCGGCCGTTCCTCCGCTTAGTTCAGACGAGCGGACAACGAATTATGAGCAAATGGCAGCGCGTACAACGGCTCCATGTCAAAGCGATTGACGAAGGGCAACAGCAGTCGCTGCTTGATTGACCCTGGTAGCACGCAACAAACATTGGATGCAAACCTATTACGGCCGTTTCGACAAAGGTGCTGTTTGACGACACAAGCCTTGTTGTCGGGTTGAGCGACCGGTCGCGCGTTACGCGCTCCATTGTCACGGTTCCGGCGCCTGGTTGCGGCGTTGCCCGCTCGACATCAGCGAATGCGCATCTCAAGCTCGCGCAAAGGTTCGCATTGGGACGAGCTTGACGAGGACGCCAGTGTGGCCGGACTGCTCTCCGGCCGAAAAGGCACAAGCGGGACTTCCAAATGACATTCCTCAAAAAATGGACTTACCGAATTTCATCGACCACACTGGGCTGGGGCGCCGGAGTCTGCCATCCATCGGTAACGTCGTCGACGCGCGGCTTCTGATGCGCTACGCGACTTATTCGCAGCGCGCCCGCGCCCTGTTCATTGATTCGATATGGTGGACAGTCATCCTGCTGTTCATCCCCTTCGGACCTTCGACCGAAGACATCCTGATGGCACCGGAGACTTTCGTCTCGTCCATCATTCTCTGGCTTATGGCTGGCCAGTGCATCCCGATACTGGTCACTGGCGTAATGTGGGCCGTGTGGGGAACGTCACCGGGAAAGCGCGCGGTGCGCCTTCGAATTGTGGATGCCGATACTGGGCAGCCGATGACCGTGACGCAAGCTATGTTGCGCACTCTCGGCTATTTGTTCACTTTCGCAACATTCGGCGCGGGTTTTTTGTGGGTGCTGTCCAATCCGCGGAAGCAAGCTCTGCATGACCGCGTGGCCAACACGGTGGTGATTGATATTGCAGCCACGGTCAGCAATTTACCGACAAAGAAATGAGAGCGGGTTCCGCAGGTCAGGTGCATCCAACACTGCCTCACCTGATGGACACGTCGCGCCGGTGATGCGAGAAATCGCATGACCTGCATTGCAGTAACCAGGCGGCGACCGTTGGCTCTATTGAGCCCGGTCCGTGTCTCATCTGCAGTCGGTGTTTCTCCTCTGTCGTAGATGTTGCGATGACAGCTTGGGCTGCGTCGCCTTCATCCCCGCTCAGCCCCACAGGTAACAGCCAGGGATGACGTCAGCGCTCATGCTGACGAAGAAGACATGGCACACCGCGAAGGTAATCAGGCCGGCAACTGTCCGGGCGCACCATCCAGAATCCGAAGCTTGTCGCCGATATCGGGAAAATTGTGACCAGCCGCGCGAAGCTCGTTCACAAGCCGATGCGCGGTGGCACAACATTGCGCAAGCGTCTCATGCAATCGTGGTTCGGCCTGCAGGCCAGTCACCGCCTTTTCCAGCTCAGAGGGGGACTCGCTCAGCAGGGCAGGAACGACCTCTTCTGGCGGTATCAGGGACCCGTGGCTCAAAAGCTGAGCGGTCCAGTCGCATCCATACAGCAGCGTGCGTCGCTCGGTCCGTTTCGCTTCTTCCTGCTCCAAGGTGGCAAGGCTGTGCCGGTTCTTGTGAATCGAAGCGCGCCAGGTTGTGAGGATGTCAGCGCGGAGTTTTGCAATTGCGTCACTGAGGGACGCGCTCTGTCCGCCAGCGACGAGGCGGCGTTCATCGAGTCTGTCGACGTGGTCCCGATATCCTTCGAGGTAGGACTGCCAGTTCAAAGGCAGTTCAATCGTCTGGGAGAACGAGCGGCTAACCTCATTAAGCTCGTTCCTGATGTCCTGAAGGGCCTGAGCATCGGCAAGACGTGCCTCATAGACCTCGTGAGCGGTCACCATCTGGCGATGCAAGGGGAAAAGCGGATTGTTGTGGCGTCGTTGCAGGTGTCGCTCGGCAGCGCCGGGATGAGCGCTCCATCTCCAGTTGGGCAGCGATTTTGCATCAAAGTCGACCGCGTCTATCATCGGCCGGAAAACCGCCAGCGCCTCCTCGGTTGCATGGCGAAAACAGTCGGCCAGCTTGTAGTCATTGCCTTGCAGGCTGGCGCCCTCGTTCCCGGCATAAGGAGAGTCCGGCGCAAGCCGGAGTAAGCCGGTAGCAAGAAAGAACTCCATCGGTAGCTCCACGGACAGACCCTCCTGTCGGAAGGCGCGCTGTTCGGCGGAAATGGCCTCGACAGAATGCGCCAGGCGGTTTTCGAGGTCGAGGAGCGCGTCAATCTTGTCGCCGGACGACGGCTGCATTGTGTCGGCGAGCAGGCAGAAAGATTCGCGCACCATTTTTGCCACGATAGTGCCGTGCTTCTCGGCAAAAAACCAGAACCACAGGGCAAGCTGATATCCCCGGACTCCGTCTCGGGCAAGCGGTTCGATGTCGGGCATGAATGTAATGCCCGGCGCGGCCCAGCTCGCGAACGGTGCCGCGTCGCGACCCAGGTACATATCCAGAAGCTGCTTTAACGACTCGTGCGTACCGCTCGGCCAGCTGCGCATCTCGTTGTGTCGCTTCTCGGTTTTCCAGAGTTTCCAGGCCATTCCGAACCTCGCAAAGGTTTGCGGTGCGCGCTGGCAGAGATACTTGCATATTCGGCGGGGCGCGTAAACCGGCGAGTGCCCTTGCTGTTCCGGAGGAGTCGCAACAGCCCGACGGGGTTCAAGGCGGGTCAAGACGCTATGACGGTGAACCAGCTTTTGGTGGATTCGTGCCGCCATAAGCCTGGCTTTCCCCGCCTGCTTCACCCTGGTCTGGAGCTACGGCGAGCATGTCGAACGAAGCGTGACGTTGACAAGGCCTTGACGTGGGTATGGACAGTTTCGCGGCCGCAACAGAAGCAGCATGAAAGACTGGATTCTGCGCGCGCTACAGTTGGACCATCGCTACAACATAGACAGCACCTTCAGCCCAGCGTCGCCAGTAACTTCATAAAATTGCGTTTCGCACGATAGCTTTCCCGGATACTCTCCAGCTCATCGGCAAACTCGGCGTGCTCATTCAGTTGCGCCCGCAGGTTCCCAATGGTCCGCACGATGCCGAACGCTTCATCATAACGGGCGTTCCGTGTGCCACTGTCAGCGGCAACGGGCAGCAACCGGTGATAAAGCGCAATGGCGTCGTGTGGATGAGTCTTCGCGCGAACGGACGCCATCGTTGCCCACATATGTGTCGCCACCGGACCGCCGCAAAAAGCTTCCCAGGCCGCATCGGGGTCACGCCGGTCAAGAAAAATTCTGACCAGTTCCGTGCGCGTCATCGAATGCCAGACACCGCGCTTCACTTTGGTCGGCGCCTCCTCGGTGCGAACGAGCGACCAGAGATGACTGAGCGCGCGTTCGCATGTCGCATCAGGATGGCCGGTAGCCTTTGCGACATCCATCAATGCGACGAACGCGTCTGCAACCGGGCGCATCTCGAAGCGCTGCCACGCGAACGCATCGGCTTTTGCGAACTCGCCACGGCGCCGGTATTCCTGAATGCAAAAGTCCAGCAGGCGCTGGTCCACATTCTTCCCCGATTCCGCAAGACCGCGCTTGGCCCACGACAAGGCGTCGTCGGAGCGGTCATGCTTCGCACACAGTTCCGCCACTTGCAGGAAGCGGTAAGGACTCGACAGGTCCTTCGAACGGATGCGAATCAGTGCGCCGAGGTCGCCGTCGCGCTCCGCCAGCGATGTCATTGCATGTTCCAGTCGCATGCGCAGCGGGTCGAACGACCTGCGGTATTCATTGCCTGGTGCCAGTGCGGGCAGACCGTCCCATCCTTCTTCCACAAGCTCGCGGTACCTGCGAAGTCCCAGGTCGCCTAACGCCTCCCCGTAAGCCGGCAGCGCATCGTAGAACGTGTCCCACGCACTTTCCGTCTGGGCGCGGAACAGTCGCTCTGCCAGCTTCGTCGGGTCTGGCCGGGTCTGCAGGCACGCGTCGAGATGGACGGCGGCAAGCTCCATGATGGCCGGCATCACATCGCCCCCGGAGTCATCAATCTGTTCGAGACTGTTTTCAGCGCCCGCGATGGCCAGTTCAGCGAGTTCCACGACCTGGCCGGCGTGTGGACTTGCGAGACGTTGTCGCAGCATGTCTGCTAGTGACATCAGGCCATCGCCATACGCGCCCGCCTCACGCCAGTCGAGCGGCCGCGAGATGCGCGTCGCCTGTCGCACCGCTGTCTTCATGCTTTGCAAGTCACCGGCGGCCGCTGCGCGCGCCGCGAAAAGCAGTTTGTCGCGCAGCGTCATATCGCGCTCGGCGGCCTCCAGCAACAGGTCGCGTACGGCTTTCTCGTTGAGCGTCTCCACGTATTCGCGAATCAGCTCTTCGTACGTCTTGCGCTTCTGGCGGGGCTTCGCCGGCTCCACGTCGTCGGCATGGAACACCTCCTCGCCAGCGTTCTCGAGCCACGACAGCGCGACCGCCACGACATGCTTGCAGACGATGCCATCCTCGCCGACCGGACAGTCGCATTCGTAGGTCAGCTCGCCGTTGTCGCTGACGCCGAGCTCGACTCTGCACGGACATGCGCGCGGAGCACGCCATCACGCTCATCGAGCCGCGATACTGCCCCCTCGTGGAAATAGGCCTTGCCCCGGGCAAATGTTTTCAGGTCAGCGAGCGACTGGATTTCAGCGAGCGTGATGACATCACAAAGTGGTGATTCGCAGGACATGGCGTGTCAGTTTCTTCACGTGGGTCAACTGGGCATTCTAGCCCGCCTGCCGCGCAGCACCGCGTAAGTAGCGGTGTTCGCATTGCCGCGAGCGGTAGTACCATATGCGTTCGTCTTCACGCCACGCGCGATGTATCGCACCGCGTGGGCTGCGACCTTTCCGGATAAGGAGGAGCCATGCGCGTACTGATAGTCGGCGCAACAGGACTGCTCGGCACGGAAATCGTTCGACTGCTCTCGCCCGACCACCAGGTCATTGGCGCCAGCCGCCACGGCCCGGACCTGTCCGTGGACCTCGCCGACAACGGGGCCATCGCTTCCATGTATCAGCAGCTCGGCACCGTGGACGCCGTGATTTGCGCTGCAGGTGCAGCGAAATTTGCACCGCTTGAATCGCTGACAGATGAAGACTTCGCGTTCAGTCTGGTGAACAAGCTGATGGGACAGGTCAATCTCGTCCGGTGCTCGGTCGGCCATCTCGCGCAAGGCGGGTCGCTGACGCTGACTTCCGGCATACTGGCCCAACACCCCGTGGCCGGAAGCGCAGCCGTGAGCATCGTAAACGCAGGCGTCGAGGCATTCGGCAGGTCAGCGGCGCTCGAACTGAAGGGCAAGGCACGGGTCAACGTCGTCAGTCCGGGCTGGGTTTCAGAAACGCTTGCAGCGATGGGGCAGGCCCGCTCTGCGGGCGTTCCTGCGGCGGCGGTGGCCCAGGCGTACAGGCGTAGCCTGGTAGAGGACATCACGGGAGAAGTCATTCAGGTCGGGAAGTGGTAAAGCAGCGCCGCAGTCGTTCAACGTCCTGTCGTCGCAGCAACGGCGTTCTACTTCAATCTTGCTGTTTTGACTCGTAGCAACGCGGCGTTTCATACTTAACCGCAGCCAGGCCAGGTATTGAGGAAACGACCATGAGCCTCGCCGGCAAGACACTATTCATGTCAGGAGGTAGGTAGTCGCGGTATCGGGCTTGCCATTGCGCTCCGTGCGGCACGTGACGGCGCGAACATTGTGATTGCAGCGAAGACGGCCGACCCGGTGGCTCACCTCTGCAATGCCTGGATTCGTCTACTTCGAGGCAGCGCGCTCATTCTCTCGCACCTTCCCGGAAGCTGAGTCCGATGAGACACACGCTTCCAACGCGACGATGGCTTTCCTCGCGACCGCCAAAGTTTCCTCACATACAGCGAGTTCCTGCGACTGAGGACATCCGCCGTATGCACCTACTTGTGCAAGCGCTCGTCGTGCCTTTCTGAGAGCACCTTCCGGAGACCCGGCATCTGCAATCAGGGCAGCAAGATTGAAGACAGTGCCCGAGGGCAACGATACGTAATCCGGGCATGCGGATTCGGCTGAGGTCCCGACCATAAGAAGAGCCGCAAACATGCCGGGCGCAAGAGCAGTGGAACGGCTGAGATGACTAAGAGTGGTACTCATGGTTGGCTTCTCCTTAAGCCCCTTGGTCCGGAGGCTGCCTAATGATGGCGGCCTGAATGCGACCATTCTTAGGGTTTTGATTGAGAAGATTTACGCTGACCGCCGATGGACCCGCCTTGTTTGTGGATTGCGGATGGTTGCCGCCACCGTTGAAGCAAGCGAACACGGCAGTGGCGCTTCCGGTTAAGGTGTAGTTTACGTTGGTATTCCCCAGTCCACGCTCGTCAAATGCTACAGCGAGCGTCCCGTTATCGAGGACGTTGGCCACAGCGCTAAAGAAAAATGCGGCTAAAGCCGTGGCCACAATGGAAAATAGAACTACACCTAATGTCAGCTTCTTCATTTTCCCTCGCTTTGAGAATGAAAACCGGTAAGTCGCATATAGCTGCGTCTCTACGGAGGTTCCGCTTGTGATAGTGGGCCTCCATAGGCTGCAGAGAGAGAAATGAGTCATGAATCATGTCTTGGTTCGCCGCCTGCCGAGTCCCCGTATTTGTTCATGAAATCGCAATCTCGCGGGCCTCTCGCGGATGATGAGGGAAGCGAATCCGCGAGAGGCTATTATTGCCTGACTGGTTTAGTGACCGCTGTCGGCATTGCATTGAGGCAGATGACCACAAGTGGCCCATCCCGAGCGACCTACACCACTCGCACTGCTGCTTCCGGAAACACCACCATACCCGGAGGTACTGGCGCTGGTGCTGGTATTGGCAGAGGTCGATGCTGACTGCGCATTCTGCTGTCCGGACATGTCTTGCGTTTGCGCTACGCCTGCTAAAGAGAGCGAACCCAGGAGCGCTGCAGACAGGAGAAAGGTTGTCTTCATAATTTACTCCTTCAACACGAAATCGCGTTTCAGTTCTTGCATCCGCTTTGAATGGGCAATAGTTGAGCGACGGCACGCGCCTCAGGTAGACGCCGCCGACGACTTCGGCTGCTTGCCGGGATGACCCGGTTGGGGCCTAGCTCTAGGCTTTATGCCGGGCTTTTGGGAGAAAACGTAACGCGGCAAAGCCGCGAGTGGCGGTCGAGGCGACAGGAGCACCTGAAGAATCGCCAGGGGGGCCGGTAAGCCCGGTGCGCAAAGGGAGGCGCACGCTTAACGATAGACCTTCATTCAAAAAAAGATACTGGAATTTGAAAGGTTGTACCTCGTGTTGGGCGTCCGGTGCCCGCTGCCTCTCTTCAACTTAAAAACATCAGTAACTCAAGCAATGAATATTGCCAAAAATGAGTTCCATACCGGGCTCTTTCGTTGTAAGTGAAACACACCGGGATTATTTTGATATACCTGTGAATAGCTTGTGATTGAGCGTTATTCGAGACGGCATCGAAACGTCAAAAAGCGTGTCCTGCTTTGCTGAAGGCAGGTCAACTTATAAGCATGCTGCCATTGAAGAGCTACGCTGCTGTGTTTCTCGTCCTTGTTCTCCTTTAAGGCGTCGGAATCTCGGCCCATTGAACTGTTTCAAAACACGCCCTCCTTCAAGAATCCACCAAGTCGTTCGTCTATGCGGTAGCTACAGCGCAGTCGGGCAGTGCGATTCGAGGCCTCTCCTGGTCGCAACCCGCATCGAGCGTCGACCGTGTCACTTAAAGCAGCAGAACACGACCAACTCTTACCCCAGGCTCTTGACGCCACAAGCGTCCAGCGTATCCGGGTTGAATCGACCGTCTGTGCACCGCCGCTGTGCAGATGGTCGTCGTCATTAGCGGCACATCAGTCTCGACGCACCAAGCGTGTCGAACTTGCAGGAGATGTATCATGAAGCACTCACTGAAGGTCGCCGTGGCCACCGGGGCCGTCGTTGCACTCTGTGCCACGGGCGCCGCGTTTGCGGACGGCGGTGGAAATGGCAATGGTGGGAGTGGCGGGGGCAACGCGCATGGCGCGGCGACTGCCGGCATGACCTACCACGGAGACCCTGTCTCGAGCGCGCTGGATACGATGCACGGCGAAATGAACAACAACACATCCGGGTATGGCGGCGTATCCGAAAGCACCAGCGCAAGTGGTAGCTTAGCCCCCGCGGGATTGGCTACCTGTGGTCATTTGCCACGATGCAACGCCGACGGTGGCAATTAACAAAGAAGTCGAAAACGGTGGGGCTTTCGCGGATTAGCTTGCCTCATCCGCGAAAGACCCTGCCGTGTGATGGCCGGCAAAATCACGGTCGCTTGGCGCGCCGCAGCCTGAGGCTACTGGCTTCCGCGGACGAATCGCACGCCGCCATCCAATTCCAGCACAACGGGTTCGCCGCACGAATCGCAATTTCCCGGTTCTCCTTCGTGCGAATCATCGTCGAGATACACATCGCCGGCATGGCCGCATGCCTTGCACCGATAAACGTAGAGGACCTGCTCGTCGGTTGCCATGATGCCGCTCCTTGCCGGGATGCTAGCGTTCAGTCAGTGATGAGCCCGGTGATGTCGACGCTCGACGCGGGGGCCCGTGCAGTCGACTGGCCACGGCCTGCCTTGCACGCTCAGTCAGGCTGGCGCCCTGTTCGGGCTCTGTCACGCGCGCGATGAACTCCACCTGGTCGGAGGTGCGCTGCGAGTTCTTCCTCACCGTATGGCCGACCCTCACCCAGATTCTCTCAATCGCCATCGTGCCTTCTCCCACCCAGGCTTCCCCGCCAGGTTGGCGCCGTGCCCGTGACAGGACGGCGGACGGGTAGCACGCTCAGTTTAGCGCCGCCCGGCGCGCATCAAACGCACACCTGGAAGGTGGGCTCGGCAGACCTGATACTTCAGACAAACCTGGGCGGCAAACAGCACCGGCTGCTCACGCGTGCGCGCGGCGGCGGCGAGCGATGCCTGCATCGTGACGTCGTCGCGCAGAAGCGCGCGGAACTGCGCGCGATGCTGCCAGATGTGCTCGCCACCGGTGCCCTTTTGCGGCAGACCCTCGTAGCTTCATAGGAACAACACCGGCTCGGCCACTCCCGGGCACGGTACTCGCGCAACGGCACATGGCACTCCAGTTCCGCCCACTCAAACGGTAGGTCAGCCAGCTCGCCCTCGTAGCGGAACCGGAAGCCCTCGCCCGACTGACCATCGAGTGCCTCGTGCCGATCTTCCCGACGCTGCGACCACTCTTCGGTCCACGCGCGAAATATTCCGTTTCAGAACTCACAAGCCCAAAGTCAACATCCTGGTCGACCGCCGCGTTGATGAGATAAGGCGCGAAATGGTCGGCGACAACCCGCGAGAAGACGCGCATCGGTGTCTATGGAGTTGTGTCTATCCAACGGCGGTCGCTTTCAGACTTGCTGGAGGGAAACATGCGAAACGTAAATGACCGGTCACTGCGTCGTCAGGTCGAAAAGTGGCTCGCGCCGGCTTCCGCGACACCGGTTCGTGTGACCGAATTCGGTCGTACGCGACTGGGACGACGACGTTATGTGCGCGCCGAGACGTCATCAGCAGATGGAGTACGCGAATTGTTTTTCTTTCGTCACGACGACGGCAGCTGGTGTGTGTTTCCGCCCACCACCGCCAGCCTGAGGCCAACCCCAGAGCCGCCCGTTGCGCAGGTAGCCGCAGCCTGCTCTGCACAAGGCCCGTCGCCCCCCCGCGGTCACCTGATATAGGCCAAGGCAAAAAACGAAAACGCGACTACCCACAACAATGTCATACTTCACCGGGTAAGGTTCAGCTGAAAAAAGTTCGGGTCATGCAAGATTCACTCTGCCGGCTCGCGCCACATGGACCACACTCGAGGTTCTTCTGCCGGCTCTGAAGTAGATAGCACGTCAAATCCGAACGCCGAATAAAACGGGAGATTGCGGGGTTCGGCTGTCTCAAGATAGCTGCCGACCTTATTCTGGTCGCAAAGGCGGAGTCCCGTCGTCAGCAAGGCACTACCAACGCCGCTCCCCTGCCTGTCTGGTTCCACGCCCAGAACACCGAGATACCAGAATCGTCGACCGACTGGGTGCATTCGCTCAAGATGGCCCAGCACACGCAATTTGGCCGGGAGTTACGCTACACAAGTGGCCAGCATCATGCTCGGCAGTAGCCACAAGTGTTCTGTTAGCGACAGCGGGTAACGCCCCGGAGGCAAACAAAGAGCAGCAGTCCGGTCATCGTTGGTGGAAACAAAACCCTTCTGCTCAAAGACGCGAAGAAAGAGCCGATAAACGGATACCAGCCTCTGTCGGCGAATCGCGTCCTCCAGAAAGACATATTGGGCGAGAGGGTCGCCGGAAAACGCCCGCGCCATTCAGGCTATCGCCTCCTTCTCCGACGAAGACAGTTCTTTGACCATCGACGCTTAGGCCGACGAGAACTCGTTCGCATTCGGGAATTCGCACCACCCGTCGGTAAGTCGAGACCAAGCCAGTATCGTAGGCTCACCTCCTTTTCAGGAGAAGATGGTGGGCTTCGTCGCCGAATGGAAACGCCCCGTTTGAGGGGCGTTTCCATTTCAGGCTTTCGACTTGTTCTTGGGTCGCTGCTTGGTCATTTGAGGGCTTTTCGCGCCCTGCACCTTTCCGGCGGCCTTCGCCGGCGAGGCTACCTTCTTCTTGCTCGACATTTCGGCTTCAGCCCCGTGAGCAGGCGAGGCCTTTCTGGGCGATGGCATGATGTACTCCTTAAGTCTCGTACCGTTATGGCACTTTCCACGATAGGTGGCGTGCTGGCGAGAATCAAGGCTCGAATGCCACGCAACCTGAGCACGCCCGGCGAAAAGTCCGTCGAGTCTCGAGAGGTCCTGCGGTCGCGCGCTCGTCCGGTTGTCGCAACGAGACTATGGCCGCAGAGTTGATGGCAGTGATTCGTGCGGATGGGACTGGGTTGCCGGAGATTCGCACAATCCAGGCGCAGTAGCGCCAAATGGCGGGTCAATGCTTCGTTGGATTCTTCCGTTGTGGACCGCGTATCCCCGTTTTCTTGCCCTGGCGATGGTCATCGCATTGAGACCAAAACGCTTCGGCGCATTGGAGGCGGCCGAGGACTCCGGTTGGGAAGGATGCAGCCCCAAAGTAGCGACAAGTTCTCTGCCATACACCGACCGAGGTCGGAATTCGGGTCGTTGTTCCCCGAGTGAGCAGCGCGGCCCTGGCTGGGTGGTCAGGGGTCGCCATGTGGCCGCGTTGCGGTGAACTGAAAGGCGGAATAGACTCGCGCTGGAGCGCCATCAATACGTGGGAGACGACGATTCATTTCTCCAGGAGACAGGTTAGCCCTCGGCGGTCATGGGTCGCACCTCACGCAAAGGAACGGATAAGCCAGCGGTCAACTCTGTCGGCAACATCTGTTCGAGAAATGTTGGACGCAGGTCGATGCGTGTCACTTGGGGAGTTCCCGCCCGACCGGCGCTTTTGCCTCGTTTACAGCAAAGGGGACGACCGCTGTTTCGTCGTCGTGCAAGACATCGGAAACTGTGCTGTCGTTACCGTTCTGCCGCTCTGGATGTGGAACAACGACGCCCTTTCCGAAAGCTCGCCGCAGGCGGACGAGGCTCGGAGGCTTGCGCTCGAGCCACGGTCGCGCCAGCCAAAACGAGAAAATCCCAGGTACCAGTCGAGACGCCGTACCGGCGTTTTCCGCCGGAGGCAACGAACCAGCTGAGAGCGTACTGCCGCTTGCTGACGACGCCGGAATGCATCATGTGCGGCTTCTCGCGCGCGCCCGAAGCGGCTCTCGCCCGGTTCAGCTCAACAAGGGCGCATCCATAGCCCGGACTGACACCTTCTCGAGCATGACCACGACCGACGGGGAACTTGCGCCCCGGCCAAGGAAACCGCGACGTCAAACTTGAACCAAAGCGAGAAGCGCCGGCACGTCGCCAATGACACGACTCTGATGCCCCTTGCCCGTCGTGTCCTCAAGCAGTATCGCGCTGCCTGCCGCGACGCGACGTCGTTCACCGTCACTGGCCTCGAACTCAATCTCCCCGCTGAGAAAAAATACCCACAGGCACATGGGCGAAGGATGAAGGTCGCCGACCCATCCGCTGGGCACGCGCACAAATCCGCAGCGGCTCGCT
>NZ_WHNP01000117.1 GCF_009362735.1 Paraburkholderia franconis
GACCGCGAACGTCATCATCAACGAGGCGAACTCGCTCTCGGCGGGAAAGAAGACGTTGGCGATCTGCGTGGCGTAGAAGCCGAACAGGAAGAAGTCGAACTGCTCCAGGAAATTCCCGGCCGTTACGCGGACAACCGCAGCGGCCTTTGAATGTCCGGTCGAAACGCTAGACGAGGGGTGCATCGAGGTGTCTCCTGAGATCCAGAAAATACGCGGTGATCCGGTCGATTGTGGTTTTGGCAATGTTCGCCCGGGGCCGGCAAAACGATAAGTGCAATCTTCGGAACGATTGATGTCCGCTCGTTATCAATCGAGGCCTGCTGACACCGCCGCGCTTGCAACGCGAGCACGCGGCAGCGGCGGTCACAGGCCTTTGGTCACGCCACGAAGTGGCACTGGGAAGCGGCAGTGCGTGTATCCATATTGCGTCCGCGGTTCAAGTGATCGTCGATTTCCGCGGCGCAGCCGAGCATGCGCGGATAGAGAAAGATCGTGAACGCGGCGGTTTCGAGATCCGCCTCGCTGAACTCGCCGCGCCTGAGCGGCTTCCACAGCATCTTGAGCAGCAGCGCGGCGATCACCGCGTCGACATTGACGCAATAGACGTTACGCGATACTCCGGCGTCGAAGAGCGACTGCACCAGCACGCGGTAATATGCATGGAACACGTTGTACTCGCCGCGGGCTTCATAGAGATCGGCGATGAAGACTTCGCGCGGGTCGTGATTCACCGGCTTGTCTTTGAAGACGGGATGATTGACACCCGGAAGTTTGGCAATGTCCAAGCTGCCCACATGCTTCCGGCGCGCCTTGTACTGCGCGTAGCGCTCAACGGAGCTCCGCGCGAGCGCTTCGAGGTCCACGGTGTGGTGCGCATCGGAAGGATCATCGAGGCCGCTACCGCGGAACGCCTCGTTGAGGAACGCGATGCCTTCGTAGCCGTTGCCGCCATGCGTATAGCCAGTGTGTGTGAGGAACCCCACCAGCGCCTTGTTCAACTGGACGCGCTCGGGACTCTCGGGGCCATCGGCGGATACCGCGCCCTTTGCGCCTTGTGCCGAAATTGCACCCGGTCCGTTTGTCAGCAACAAGCCGACGAGGGTCTTGAAGGCGAACAGGTCATCGGCCGTGGGTTTCAGGTTGAGGAGTGCCGCGAAGGCGATCTCGGTCAGGGTGCGTTCGCCGAGCAACTCCTCGGTGGCGAAGTCGCAAAAGCCGTCGGAACCGTGGCGCGACGCGTCCGCCGAGGCGCCGATCATGGTGCCGAAGAGCTTCGTCCACCACGGCAGACTTTCCGCCGTCAGGCGCGAGATGCGCTTGCGCATGAGCGGGCCCCAGGCGAGCGTCGTCGTGATGGCCGCGAGTACTGCTTCCGAACGCGGATGGCCCGAGCCGCACAATAACCACCGGATGATTGCCGAACTCACGCCGCGCGCAGCGAGCCCCGCGAGCATCGCTTCCGCCTTCGGGTCGGGTTCATCGCAGAAGAGCACGGCACTGCCGGTGCTATCGACGGCATCGGCATCGAAAGTCTCGTCGAACGCGTCTGTGAGCCTGGCTGCCGCGAAGCGGTCGATGATGAGCGCTGCCGCCTCGCGCGCGGCGCGCTGACGATTCGGCCCGATGATCGCCGCCGCAGCCGCGAGCACCGCGTTGGGCGCATTGCCCGCCTCGCGCGAGGCCTGCGCGGCCGCCAGTTCCGGCGTGCCATGCAGGTTCACGGCCGCGCCAACCGCCACGTCGATGAGCTTCGCGTCGTTCGCTCCGCCGAACTCATGCAACAGCGCGAGGCACACGTTTGCTTCGAGCGAGTGCGTCGCCGCTTCGAGCATCGATACGCCGTGCAGGCTGCTCACTTGCGATCTCGCATCCATCTGCGAGGCGCCCGAGGCATCCTTCAACGGTTGGCGCGGCGGGACCGCGCCGATCTGGCTGTTTACCCGCGCCACCTGCTCGTTGTATGGCGCGACCGCTTCCACGACCGGCAGGGCGAGTTCGTCGGGCAGTTGGAGCCCCCGATCCGAACCAAACCAGGGCTTGAGCGCAAGGCTGCCTTCGGACTCGAAGTCGGGCATCGTCGCGTTCTCGCGCATCACCGCCGTGAGTGCCGCCGGAATGTGCGCGATATTCGTCACCACGGCGCCCCTGGCCGAGCAGCACGGATCGTCAGGCGTGAAGAGCCGCTCGACGCCAAACTTCTCCATGAACCAGCGCTCCTTTGCGAGCGCATCATCTGCGCCGCCCGCCATTGCTCCCGCATGCCCGACCGCGCGCGTGAGACGGCTCTTCCAGCGGCCCACCACGCACGCGACTACCGGTTTCGTAAATGTGGCGTCGGCCTCGTAGTAGCCGCCCGGCGCGCAGTACAGCACGGCGGCCTTGCTGCGCGCGTCGTTAGCGAGGGCGAATGCAAATTCCGGCGCCGCATAGTGGATGTAGACGTCCTTGCCGCTGGAGACGACGGTCGACGTGCCCCAGCCGCTCATGCGCAGATATTGCGCGATGGTGGTGCTGAACCCGCCCGAATTGGAAAAGATCGCGATCGAGCCCTGCCGCAAAGTCGCGCCGGGATCATCGCCGCCGAGCGCACCGCCGATGCGCACGCGCTGCCACGAATCCGCGACGCCCAGCCCGTTCGCACCGAAGATGTCGATGCCGGCCTGCTGACCCATCGCGCGAATCTCGCGGGCGTCGTGCACGGAGATCTTCTCCGTGATGATGAAGATCTTGCGCAGATCGGGATTCACGCGGATCAGTTCGGCCACGCCATCGCGCGCGGCCGACGGCGGCAGGTACACGACGCCGCAATTGAACCGGTGCCCGGCTTCGAGGCCTTCGCGCACGTTGTTGTAGACGGGGATGTCGCCCACGGGTGTCGCGAGCATCTGTCCGCCCTTGCCGGGAGCCGTGCCGAACACGACGTTCGCGCCCGAAAACGCGTGGCTCACCGGCGTCACCTCCGACGACTCGCCACCCAGAATGTTGAGTACGCATACGAGGTCTTCGCGCGTGGCGATGTCTGCGAGCGACTGGATGCCTACGAAATACCTGAAATGATTGTTTCCTTGCTTGACCACGTCGATCTCCTTATGCCTCGTGCGTTTCTGCTTGCGGGTGCGCCTCGCGCGCGCCGATGCGCGCCGCGACCTGCGCACGTCCGCCCGATTGCATCCACGCATCGGCCTTGCGTGCGTACTGGATCACTTCGCTGATGTCGGAGTCGAAGCCGAAGAGGCGATAGGGCAGGCCGAGCGAATCACAGGTGTCGCGCAGTGCGGACATGCCACGCACGAGGTTCGGACCGCCGCGCCCGAGGACGACGTAGAGCGGCGTCGGACCCTGCTCGCTGAAGTGCTCGCGCAGCGCATCGGCCATTGCCCGCAGTGTTTCGTATATATCGGTGTTGTTGGACTTGCCGCCAATGATGAACAGTACGTTGGACTGCTTCAGCCAATGTCGGAAGCAGATGCGCGCCACTTCCTTCATCTTTTCGTAAGGTGGATTGCCACCGAAATCGGACGAGATGATGGCTGCATCGCCCAACATCTCCGTGACGAGCGAGTTGGCGCCGCCGCCGAACGTGGGCGCGAGGATCGTTCCCTTGTCGTTGATCACGTAGACGTCGCTTTGACCCTGGTGGGTGCGAAGCTGATTGATCTCCTGCTCGAAGTCCGAGTAGTCCGCGGCGAACAAATGAGCGGGCAGACCGAGGCGCGAGAAGCGGGGATCGTCGCGATCGAATCCACATTTGAAGTCGCAGGCGACGGGCGTGAGGCGACCCTTCCTGTCCTCGCGCATGCGGATCGGATTCAACTCGAGCGTCGTCATGCCGAAGTCGTGAAAGAGTTCCCAGAGCTTCGGCAACTGCTGCACGAGCGGGGAAATGATTTCGCGCGGCGCGCCGATCTCGCTCAGCGCATTCGCGACGACGAAGGCCTTGAGTCCGGTCAACGCATCGAAGGGCACCATTGCGACGTGCTTGGGATTGACCTCCTCGATGTCCATGCCGCCCATGTGCGAGAGCGTCATGGTGGGAGCGCGAAAGCGGGTGGAATCGGTGATCGAAAAGTAGACTTCGTGTTTGGCGGGTACACCGGCTTCGAACGTCACGCCGTTCGCCTTGGCCCTCACATGCCCCACGACATGCTCGGCGAAGTAGAGTCGCTCTTTCTCAGCGAGCGCAGTCTTGAGGTCGTTCGCGCGTCCGAGCAGACCGGCCTTGCCCTTCTTGCCTACGCCGCCCTTGAATACGGGCTTGATAAAGATCTGCTTGTGACGATCGATCAGCGACTTTATCTCCTCTTCGCTGGCTCCGGGGCTCAGTACTTCGCTGGCCGGAAATCCGACAAATTGCAGCAGGCGCGCGCCGTGCAGCATTCCAGTAATTTGCATGTAAAAGTCTCCTGAATCTTGTTGCGATATGAACTGAAAGCGGTTTTGCGTCCGACGTGTGATCAGCACTGCGCTTCGCTCGCAGCGGGTGCGAGTTCAGCCATTGCCGTCGAGCGTTTGCTTGCGGCAGTAGGAATCACACGGCGATGTGTGTCGTGCGAAAGATGCGTCGGGGTGCGCAGCGCCACGACCGTGACTCGGGTTCGCGGTCGGATGCGTCGATATGAACGGCTTCAAGCCCTCGTGGGCTCTTCTCCTACGCGCTGTTCTTTTGAACCGATTGTCCGGGCTTCTGATGACAGATGGTTGCGCAAGAAGATCAAGATTAGAAGTGCGATTTTTGGAAGCATTGATGCGCGAACGTTATCAATGCGTATCGCGATGGCTCGAGGGACAGTCTCGATGAGTCTCTCTCTAGGGCGCATCCGGTGCGGCAAAGGCGTTGCCGGGGCGGGTGAGGTGTAAATATGCACAAACCACGCGGCTTTGAGGGCATGGCCGCGCAAGCATTTCCCTACTGGTATTCAAATTTCAAATCACGCCATAATTCGGGGCCACTAATTGCAATATCGGCCAGTAGACGTTTGGGCGCGTGATTTCAAGCCAGCCCAAATGTCTTCCGCAGGCTTGCATCGACTGGGCCAGCTGGCATAAAGCGGCGCAATTTTCTCAGAAGGGAAGCTTCGCCTTTGGGCGTGCGGCGCATTTTCCATTCACCCAGAGCAGCATCGACAATCGTAGTGGCGACACCATCCGGTGCCGGGGCCTCATTGACACTTTTCTGAATTGCACGGGACACGACCGCGCGGTCGTCGTTATAGGCCGCAATTTTTGAAGCCGCATGGGGCGCATTGAGGTCCAGATTGGTCCTGGTATAGGAAGGCTCGACCAGCACCACGCGGACTCCGAACTTGCGCACCTCGTGATCCAGGGTTTCGGACATTCCCTCAACAGCATGCTTGGAGGCCGAATAGAGCCCCATGTACGGAGCCGGAAGAAAGCCCAGCACCGAGCTGATGTTGACGATCCTTCCCGAACCCTCCGCGCGCATGTGCGGCAGCACCGCTTGTGTCGTGCGCAAGATTCCAAAAACGTTGGTATCGAACAGCGACTGCGCTTCGGCAAGCGACGTTTCTTCCGTCGCACCGAGCAGGGTCACCCCTGCACTATTGACTAGCACATCGATGCGCGTGGCCTGAGCGATGATGGTCTGGAATCCACGTTGGACGGAAACATCGTCACGGACATCCATCGGGATCAACTGAACACCGGGTATGGGCTGTGCATTGGCAGGGTTGCGTACGGTGCCGAATACCTTGCAGCCCCGTTTGGCAAATTTCTCTGCGGTGGCACGTCCGATCCCCGATGACACGCCGGTAACAACGACAACGATCGAATTCGACATAGCAGTTCCTTTGGAGAGTGGCGTTGTTTATCTCTGGTTGGCCGACGAGTCCTCAAAAATCTGTTCCGCAGGTTGTGCCCGTTCATGCTTGCCTCCTTGCGGATCAGCTGTACTGCCCGGCCTGATCCTGAACCAGATGGAATACATGGCCGGCAGGAACACCAGCGTCAGAATCGTCCCGGCAAACGTACCGCCAATCAGCGTGTAAGCAAGGGTTCCCCAGAACACCGAATGGGTCAGCGGGATGAAGGCCAGGATCGCCGCCAGCGCGGTCAGGATCACCGGTCGGGCCCGCTGCACGGTTGCCTCGACGACTGCCTTGAAGGGATCCAGCCCCGCCTGTTCGTTCTGGCGGATCTGCCCGATCAGAATCAGCGTGTTGCGCATCAGGATGCCCGACAACGCAATCAGGCCGACCAGCGCATTGATGCCGAATGGCTGCCGGAACAGAATCAGGGTTGGCACGACGCCGATCAGCCCCAATGGACTGGTCAGGAACACCATGACCATCGCGGAGATCGAGCGCACCTGGAAGATGATGATCAGCAGGGTGATCGCCAGCATGATCGGGAAGAGCGGCAACATGGCTACCGTCGCCTTGCCTGACTCTTCGATGGAGCCGGCCTGCTCGATTCGGTAGCCGCTCGGCAGCCTGGCCATGATGGGTTGAAGCTGCCTGGTAATCGCCGTTGACACATCCGGCGGCTGCAGGTCATCGGCGATGTCGCCCCGCACGGTGATCGTGGGCATGCGGTCGCGCCGGCGCATGATCGGCTCCTCCATGCGCACGTCGACTTTGCCCACCTGTGACAGCGGGATGCGCTGCCCGTTGGCGCCCGCCAGCGAAAGGTCGCCAATCCTGGCCGGATCGAGACGGACGTCGCCGGCCGAACGCGCAATGACCTGCACGGTGCGAATGTCCTCACGTACTGCGGTGACAGGGATACCGGTGAGCAGGAATTGCAACTGCTGCGCCACGGCGCTGGAGGTGAGTCCCAGCGCCTGCAATCGGTCCTGCTGCAAGGTGAAGTGCAGTGTAGGCGTGCGCGTACCCCAGTCGGTGTTGACCGTGCGCATCATCGGGCTCGCGTCCATCACGTGCTGAACTTCAGCCGCGATACCGCGCAGCTTGTCCGGGTCCGGACCCGTGACCCGGTAGGCGACCGGGAACGGCGAATACGGGCCGAATACGAGTTGTGTGACGCGTACGCGCGCCTCCGACGCGAGACCGTCGGCGATGGCTTGTCGCAGCCGCTGTTTCAACGCGTCGCGCTCATCCTGGCTGTCCGTGCGCACGACGATCTTCGCAAACGACGGATCAGGCAGTTCGGGGCCCATTGCCAGATAGAATCGTGGGGCGCCCTGACCGATGTAGGCAGTGACGATCCTGGCTTCCTTCTGTTTGGCCAGCCAGGCTTCCACCTTCGCCGTGGCGGCGCTGGTCTGGGCGATCGACGTGCCATAGGGCATTTGCACCTCGACCAGCACTTCAGGACGGTCGGAGATGGGGAAGAACTGTTTCTTGACCACCGACATACCGAGGATGGCCACGACAAAGAGCGCCACGACCGAACCGGCGACCAGCCATTTGCGCCCGATGACACGCGTAAGCAACTGGCGGAAGCGGTTGTAGCGCGGCGTGTCGTAGATCGCGTCGTGGCCACCGTCGACCCTCTTGAAATCGGGCAGCAGCCTGGCGCCGAGGTAAGGCGTGAAAACCACGGCGACCACCCAGGACGCGATCAGTGCAATGCCAACGATCCAGAACATGTTGCTGGTGTATTCGCCTGCGGTGGAGCGGGCGAAGCCATTGGGCATGAAGCCGACGGCCGTCACCAGCGTGCCCGACAGCATGGGCGCAGCGGTGTGACTCCAGGCATAGGCGGAGGCGGCCACGCGGCTGTAGCCTTCTTCCATCTTCACCACCATCATTTCGATGGCGATGATGGCATCGTCCACCAGCAGACCCAGCGCCAGGATCAGGGAGCCCAGGGTGATCCGGTCGAAGTTCTTGCCGGTCGCGGCCATCACCATGAAGACAGCTGCGAGCGTCAGCGGCACGGCCGCAGCGACCACGACCCCCACGCGCCAGCCCATGCTCACGAAGCATACCAGCATGACCACCAGCAAAGCAGCGAAGAACTTGATCATGAACTCATCGACCGCCGAGCTGATGTTGACGGCCTGGTCCGTGACCTTGCTCAGGCTCATGCCCAGTGGCAGTTCAGCGTTGATCGCACCCACCTCACTGTCCAGCGCCTTGCCCAGGTCGAGCCCGTTCCAGCCGTCGCGCATGACGATGCCGAGCAGCAAGGCCGGTTCGCCGTTGTTGCGGATCGTGAATGTCGCCGGATCTTCATAGCCACGACTGACGGTGGCAATGTCCGACAGCTTCAGCGTGCGACCCTGCGCCACAACCGGCGTGTCGCGGATCTTCTGCAATGCGTCGAAGGCGCCGTCCACGCGAATGAGCACCTGAGGGCCCATGGTCTCGACGGAGCCGGCCGGCGTCAGGACATTCTGGCTGTTGAGCGCGGCGAACACGTCCTGGGGACTCACGCCCAGCGTGGCCAGACGGTCATGCGAAAACTCGACATAGATCCGCTCCGCCTGCTCGCCAATGATGTTGACCTTCTTCACGCCCGGTACGTGCAGCAGCCGCTGACGCAGTGTCTCCGCATCGCGCACCAGCAGTCGTTGCGGTTCGCCTTTGGCCTTGAGCGCGAACAGCGCAAAAGTGACGTCTGCGTATTCGTCATTGACGATCGGCCCGATCACGCCAGACGGAAGGTTGGTTACTTCGTCGCCGACTTTCTTGCGGGCCTGATAGAACTCCTCCTGCACTTCCGAAGGCGGCGTGCTGTCGAGCAACGTCAAGGTCGTGAACGCCAGGCCAGGTCTTGTGTAGGTCTCGGTCCGGTCGTACCAGCGCAGCTCCTGCATGCGCTTTTCAATCTTCTCGGCGACCTGGTCCTGCATTTCCTGCGCGGTGGCCCCAGGCCACGCGGTGATGATGGTCATCACCTTGACCGTGAAGGCCGGGTCTTCCGCCCGGCCCAGCTTGAAGAACGAAAGGAGCCCGGCCAGCGAGATCAGGCAGATCAGGAACAGGGTGATGGAGCGCTCGCGCACGGCGAGCGCCGACAGGTTGAAACGACCTTCGCTCACGGACGGACTCCCTCGGTCGAAGTGGCGGCCGTCTGGCCCGCCACACGGACCTGTTCGCCTTCGCGCAGCAGATGCGCGCCGAGCGCGACGACCCGGTCACCTTGCTGGAGTTGACCGGCGATGCGTGCGCCATCGTCCTCCAGATGCTGGATGGCAACTGGCCGCCAGGACACCTTTGCAGGCTTGCCGTTGATGACCCACACCCCGGGTCCCTTGCCCGCGTCGAACAGGGCGCCCATCGGCACCTGCAAGCCGCCTTGCACGGAGGCATGTGCATCCGGAATCTGGATCGTCACCGTGGCGCCCAACGGGGCGTTGGCCAGTGCTCCTTCCAGCACGTACCGCGCCTCAAATGTACGGGTAAGGCGATCCGCCGTATCCGAAAGCTGCCGGAGCGTGGCCGGAACGCCAACGCCGTCTTTGCCGAAGAGCGTGGCTTGTGCAACGGAACCGATCGCGGGGCGCAGCGTTTCCGGCAACTGGATAACGGCCTCGCGACGCCCGGCGTGGGCCAGGCGCACCACGGCCTGTCCCGCGCTGACAACCTGGCCCGGTTCGGCCAGGGTTTCCATGACGACACCATCGCCGTCCGCGACGAGCTCCGCATAACGGGTCGCATTACGGGCCACGTCGGCTTGTGCTTCGGCCGCACTGAGCTGGGCCTTGGCCGCATCCGCCGCCGCCTTGATCTGATCGTAGGCCGAAGCCGATATCGCACCGGTGCCGCGCAGGTCACGGTAGCGGGCTTCATCCTCCGCCGTCTGATGCGCCCGTGCTCGCGCGGCCGCAACCGCCTCTTCCTGCGCCTGTGCCGCAAGCTTCAGATCGACAGGGTCGATGCGCATGAGCGGCTGGCCGCGTTTGACGGGTTGCCCGGCGTCCACCAGCCGCTCCAGCACCTTGCCGGATACGCGAAACCCCAGGTCGCTCTGCACGCGGGCGGCTACGGTTCCGGTAAACGAACGTGACGCGGGGATAGCACCCTGAACGACTGCGACACGCACCAGTGGTGCCTCGGTGCGCGGATCGGAGGGTGCTTTGCCGCCGCAGGCGACCAGCGCAAACGGCAAGGCACAGACGACGGTAGAGGTGGCGAGGCGGCGCGAGCGCATGAAAGTCCCATCGACGAAGTGATGATGGCTTTCATTATGGTTCTAGTGACCAATACAGTCAATAGTCACATTCGCTCTAGCGCATCACGGCGAAAGGCTCCGGAGGACCAGGCCGGACAGCTGCGCCGGCGCCTCCTCGGTGTAATCGAAGCTATGCTGCAGGATGAGCGGGTTGAGGTAGGGGCGCATGACCAGATAGATCGCCATCGCCGTTTCATCGAGAGGCGTCTTGCGCTCGAAGTCCCCGCTCTGTCGGCCTGCCTGCAGGATGTCCTGAAGCAGCTTCTGGATGCGCTCCTCATAGGCGAGTGTCGCCTGCCAGTGCTCGGTGGCGGCCGACGCGGCAATCTCGTAAAGCTTGCGGTCCTGGGAGAACAGGTGAAGGCTGGCCTCCACGATCGCCTTGAACATCCGCCGCAGCTTCTCGGGCGGCCGGTCGGCCTCTTCGACGGCCGCTTTGACCTCGCTTTCGATCTCGCGCAGGCAATTCGCGCAGATCATCTCGCCAATGGCCTGCTTGGACTCGAAGAACTTGTAGATGTAGGCCTTGGAAAAGCCGATGGCCTTGGCGAGATCGGAGACGGTCGTTTTCTCGTAGCCATACCGGCTGAAGTGCTCGGTGGCGGCAGCGACGATCTGATCGCGCACCTCATGGTCGGCCGGGCCACGGGCCGAAACGGGATAGGTGATTGCATTTTTCATGGTTCGCAGCTTACCGCCGCTCTCAAGAATCGACAACAAGTGACTAAAGTGTATTATAGTCACAGCAACTCGCTCTGTTCTCCTTCGCCGGAAGAAGCTCATGCTGCCCAAACAACTCCTTGCCGTACTCATTGTCGCCAGTCTCTCGGCAGGCTGCGCCGTCGGCCCCGATTACGTCCGGCCCGACGTACCTATGCCGGAACGGTTCCAGGGTCAGGCCGCAGTCGATCAGCGGCCTGCAACGGCCAGTGCCGATCTCGCCACCTGGTGGACGGGTTTCGGCGATCCGCAGCTGACACGGTTCGTAGCGCTCGCGCTGGAGCAAAACCTCGACCTCGCGCAGGCATCCGCTCGCATTGCACAAGCCCGTGCAGGACTTGGGGCAGCGAATGCCGCGTTGCTGCCTTCCGGTAATGTCAGCGGCCAGGCGGCCAGAGTCTACCAGTCCGTTGAAACGCCCTTGGGACGAGTCTTGAACTCGACGCCCGGTTTCGACCGCTATGGCAAAGACTACGAAGCAAATCTCAGCGCGAGCTGGGAACTGGACGTGTTCGGAGGCCTGCGTCGTGGGCGGGAAGCGGCGCTAGCCGAGTACCAGGCTTCGGAAGCGGGCGCAGCGGCCACGCGCCTGGCTGTAGCGGCGCAGACCGCCGACATCTACATCAGCATGCGCGGATTGCAAGCCCGTCTGAACGTTGCCCGCCGACAGGTGCAGACGCAGCAGGAACTGCTCTCAACCATCAACCTTCTGTATGGCAAGGGGTTGGCTGCCGAACTCCAGGTGAGTCAGGCCGAGGGAGCGCTTGCCCAGGTTCGGGCCTCCGTCCCGGTCCTCGAGGCGGGCATGGATGCGGCGATGAACGCACTGGATGTGATGCTCGGCGCGCAGCCCGGCACGCATCGGGCAGAGCTGGTCGAAACGGGCGACATCCTGGTCGCCCCGCAGATCGCGGCCACCGGATCGCCGGGTGAGTTGCTCAGGCGTCGGCCTGACCTGATCGTGGCCGAGCGGCGCCTGGCCGCATCGAATGCGCGTATTGGTGTCGCCATCGCTGAGTATTACCCCAAGCTCTCCCTGAGTGGACTGATCGGCAGCGCGACATCCGTGGCCAGTGGCAATCTTTTCACAAGCGGCGCCAATCAGGCTGCAGGCGTGCTGGGGCTGCGCTGGCGTCTGTTCGACTTCGGTCGCATCAATGCGCAGATCAACCAGGCCAAGGGCCAGGAGGCCGAGATGCTGGCGGCGTATCGGCTTGCCGCGCTCCATGCAACCGAAGACGTAGAGAACGCCTTCTCTGCACTGGTCAAGCGCGAGGAACAGGCTGCTGTGCTCAACCAGGGCGTTGACTCGCTGGGTCGCGCGCGAGCGGCGTCGTTTGCAGCCTATCAAAAAGGCGTGGTCAGTCTCGTCGAAGTGCTGCAGGCCGATGAAAACTTGCTACGCGCCTCCGATGAGCGAGCGCAGGCGAAAACGGAATCAGCACGCGCAGCGGTCGCGGCCTTCAAGGCGCTCGGTGGTGGTTGGCAACCCCGCGAATCCGGGGCCGCCGTAGCCATCAGGTAGCAATCGAACACACCCATAGTGCCGAAGGAGGAACATGGATATCGCCATCGTCGTTGCTCCATGGCCGTTGCTGAGGATTCCTTTCGCAACGGGAGTGATCCATGTGTGGATGCGCTGAGGTAAGTACCCGGTCGACACCCAGCATGTCAACCCATGGGATAGGCGAACGGCTTGCATTGCAGGACTGGACGTCCAAATCCAATAGCGCAACGAAACCCATATCCCAGATGGCCGTACACCTTCTCACATGCCACGCAAACGATTGACGCGCGAAGAACACCGCGAACAGACTCGCTGTCGTTTGCTCGACGCTGCGGCCTTGAGCATTGCCAGAAAAGGGCTGGCCGCGACCAGCGTGGAGGACATCGCGTCTCAGGCCGGCTATACCCGCGGCGCGTTCTACTCGAACTTCGACAGCAAGAGCGACCTGTTCGTCGAACTGCTCCGCCTGAATCACCAGTACATCCGGGAACAATTACAGAAGCTGCTAGACGCCGCGTCCACAGAAGACGTGCACAAGCAGCTCATCTCGTTGTACGCACAATGCTATCGGGACGACAACCACTACGTCATCTGGGCTGAGGCACGTCTGCACGCAATGCGTGACGCGAAATTCCGGGAACGCATAAACGCCCTGTGCCTGGAAAAGCGCGACCTGATCGCGTCCTTCATCGAGCAGTTCAGCAAGCGCGTTAACGTGCAGTTGTCAGGCTCTCCGGCCCACCACGCGCTTGCCACCATCGCGTTGCTGGATGGCGTCCTCTACTTCGCCATGACGATGCCCAATGAGCTGCCGGAAGCTTCGGCCGAAGCGGTTTTAAGCAACATCTTCATGAGAATGATCGAATGTTCTTCGGCGCATTGTCCTGAGTAAAGCTCGGCTTGAGCTTCCCGCCACTTCTGCAGCCGCTTGACATTGCTACCGGCGACGCCGGCCATCGATGGCAGGCAGCGTCGGGCAGTACCGTTCGATCGCTACGCAACTGCTGCGTATCTGCGCTCGATGGCGTCCAGACGAATGTCGGCAAGCGTCGCGCCAACCAGCTCGCTGGCGCGCAGGCCCGTCGCATAGCCGAAATCCAGCAGAAGCCGCAGGCGTTGGGCAGCCGGCACGCTCCAGCCATAGGACCATTCGAGGCGGTCGGCAAGCGCTAGCCACAACTTTAGTTGAAATTTGGATACAACTTTAGTTGTGAGCGCTAGCCGACAATTCGGGTATGTCACTTATCCATCTTCGACGTTGCGCCATCGGCGCCCCGATGGGGCAGTGGGAAGTGTCCAGGCACCTACCTAAAGAGAAGCACCGCCACATATGACAATTTGCTGCCCGGTGATTGCACTCGCCCCTTCGCTCAACAGGAAGCTCGCTAGAGCCGCCACCGGCTCTGTCACGTTGGCGAGGCGGTCACGTAAGATGGCGCGATGAAGAAGACAAAATCGCTTTATCACGGCCACCGGTTCCCGGCGACGGTCATCAGCCACGCGATGCGGTGGTACTTCCGGTTCCAACTCAGCCTGCGTGATATTGAAGAACTGCTGTTCGAGCGCGGTGTCATCGTCAGTTACGAAACGATCGGCCGCTGGTGCGACAAATTCGGCGCGGACTTCGCGCATCGCGTCAAGGCTGCTCGCCGCAAACCTGGCAGCACATGGCATCTTGATGAAGTTTTCGTTACGTTGCGCGGTGAGCCTTACCTGCTCTGGCGGGCGGTCGACCAGCATGGTGCCGAACTCGACATCCTGCTGCAGAAACGTCGCGATAAGGCTGCAGCAAAGCGCTTCTT
>NZ_WHNP01000118.1 GCF_009362735.1 Paraburkholderia franconis
CAACCATCGCAGTGGTTCACACAGGACCAGTTTCGGTCCAGCCGATCAAGGAGCAAATCAGTGAGCAAATTCCTGATGCGCGGGTGATCAACATCGTCGATGACAGCTTGCTCAGTGACGTTCGGGCGGCCGGCCATGTAACTCCGGAAGTTGCAAGTCGAATTCATTCGTACATGGCCAATGCGCAGGGGATGCGCGTCGACATCATCCTTAACGCCTGTTCGTCCGTCGGTGAAGCTGTAGATTCGGTGCGCAATTTTATTAGCACTCCAATTGTGAAAATCGACGAGGCGATGGCTGAAGAGGCGAGCTTCATCGGTTCTCACATTGGGGTGATCGCGACTGTGTCGACTACGCTGGAGCCCACCGTTCGCCTCGTTAAAAAGAAGGCCGGCGAATTGCGGCGCGCCGTTGAAGTAACCGTGCGGATTGCCGAGGGTGCATTCGAGGCTCTCTTAAGCGGGGACGGTGCACGACATGACGAAATCGTAAAGAGCGCAATCTCGATCCTTGCAACACAGGTCGACGTGGTCGTGCTGGCGCAGGTCTCAATGGCGCGGCTCGTGCCGCAGTTGGAGCGCGTGTGCGTTCCCGTGCTATCTAGCCCGCGCAGCGGTGTCGCTGCTCTGAAACGCGCGCTCGGTAACTTGCCTAAAGTAAGCGCACCCAGTTCGAACAGATGATCGGCGGCATGATCGGAGCGCGGGTCGCGCGGGCTAAGGTCCGCGTACTTGGATGCGACATTCGAGTTTGAACGGAGCGAAGTAACGGTGCATGCACTGCTCGTTGCATTGAAGTCTGATTTCATCGGTGCGACCGATCTCGCCAACATCCGCAAGCTCGCGTTCGATTCGCTGATCATCTGCACCGGAGCAACCGATCGGAGGATGCCGGTTCCCGGCTGGCACTTCGCTGGTCGCTACGCTCGCCGAGCTGATCGACGTGGGGCGCACGCCAATGCCGCTCGACACCTATTCGATCGACCGATTTGCTGCGATGCCTGCCATTGCTTTAGCTATAGCCATCGGACACGACGGCTGACAGACCACGCCTACCACGGGCCTTCCCCGTTGCTCGGTGTGAGTCGCGGTTGAAGAGCCCCTTCGAGGCAGACCTCGCTCGGCCGGGACGGCTGTACGTCCAGGTCACGAGCGGGTTCAACGAAGAACCAGGAGCAACCTATGAGTACATCAGGCGCCCGCGTCGAAACCGACCTGTTGGGAGAGCGGGACGTCCCCGAGGACGCGTACTACGGGATTCACACATTGCGCGCGAAGGAAAATTTCCAGATTTCGGGTACGACGTTGGCGTCATACCCGAAGCTCGTGATTGCACTGGCAGCAGTCAAGCAAGCGGCCGCGGAGGCAAACGCGGAGCTTGGCATGCTTTCCCCGATGCTCCGGGACGCGATAGTCGCGGCCTGCGAAGAAATCCGGGAAGGCCGTCTTCACGACCAGTTCGTCGTTGACGTCATCCAGGGCGGCGCCGGTACGTCGACCAACATGAATGCGAACGAAGTCATCTGCAATCGCGCGCTCGAATTGCTCGGTCGTCGGCGGGGCGAATATGCATACCTGCATCCAAACGAACACGTCAACCTTGCGCAAAGCACCAATGACGTATATCCGACGGCGCTGCGCATCGCGACCTTTTTCGCTATTGAGCATCTGCTGGAGTCGATGGCCAGGCTGCATGCAGCGTTCGACCAGAAGGCGATTGAGTTTGCGGGTTTATTAAAGCTTGGTCGCACGCAACTGCAGGACGCGGTTCCCATGACTCTCGGCCAGGAGTTCTCGGCTTATGCCGTTATGCTCGAGGAAGACATGTCGCGGCTCAAAGAGGCTTCCATGCTAATCCGGGAGATCAACCTTGGTGCGACAGCGATCGGCACGGGCATTACCGCCCACCCAGAGTACGCGCGAAAGGCGCTCAAATCCTTGACTCGCATCACCGGCATCGACCTCGTGACGGCACCGAATCTAGTCGAGGCGACGCAGGACTGTGGTGCTTTCGTTCAGATCTCCGGGGTGCTGAAGCGCATTGCTGTCAAGCTTTCGAAGACGTGCAATGATCTGCGTCTGCTATCGAGCGGTCCGCGCGCAGGCTTTGGAGAAATCAACCTTCCGCCAATGCAGGCCGGTTCCTCGCTCATGCCAGGCAAGGTCAATCCGGTCATCCCGGAGGTGGTCAACCAGATCGCATTTGAAGTCTTCGGCAATGACCTGACCGTCACGTTCGCGGCCGAAGGCGGCCAACTTCAACTGAATGCTTTCGAGCCCGTCATTGCCAGCGCGCTCTTTCGGAGCTTCAAACATCTCACGAACGGTTGTTCGACACTCGCCGAGAAATGCGTCAAAGGCATCACTGCAAACCCCGACCGGTTAGGTGAAAACATCGAGCAGTCTATTGCACTTGCTACCGCACTTAACCCGTATATCGGCTACAAGAACTCAACGTCCGTTGCCGCTGAAGCACATGCAAACGGAAGGACCATTCGGCAGGTTGTGCTGCGCCGTCAATTGCTGACAGAGGCGCAACTGGAGGAAGCCCTCCGACCCGAGGCGCTGATCAAACCCCGAGCGTACGTTGCGTCAACAGATCACTGCACGGCTTCGAATGACGGTGTGCACAACGTTGAGTCGATCCAGGTCGGTATGACCTGACGCGGGGAACGCTTGCGAAACAGAGCGTATATGACTGAGAAGATGTCGTTTGCCTTGCCCTCGCAGAACCAAACAGGTCACGGCTAAGACCGACCCTTCTGCGACGGACGGCGCATTGCCTGTTCAGTCAAATACCTCGAAGCAGCTGGATGGTCCGCTCGCGTTGAGAGGAATGGTATGGCTGGCATCACACGCAGGCAATTGAAGTCGGAGGCAATGATTCCGGCGAACCGGAATGACGCCGATCTATGGCGGTGGTTTTGTCTCATGTACGAGCACGGCCGTCTCAGATGGTGCACTTCCGGGTTCGGCTGGTCAGTAAGTGTTGATCTAATACATTTCGCTACCGAGTCTAGCTTTGATGCCGCCATCAAAGCGGCGCGCGAGCGGTTTGAATCCGGACGTCGACGCTCGCCCGATCATGGCGCGATATTGTGAGCATGCGGTTCCTCGGCTTCGACTTGGGCTCGTGCGCGGGCCCGTGCTTGCCTGAGGGGCATTACCGCGAATCCGGCACGGATATTACGCTCTCGACGATGCGGGCGAAGGTCTGGACAGCGGGACGGATGGCTTCGATATCGAGCGCGCCGAACCCCAACAGAAATCCGTCATGAAATCCCGGATCGCCTTGATTGAACGTGCGCAGCCTGCGAAGGTAAATTCCCTGTTCCAGCGATCGCGATACGGTCGTATCGAAGTCAACCAGATCCCGGATCCTGATTGTCATATGCAGACCCGCCGCGTTCCGTGATGTTTCAAGTGCATCGCCAAAGCACTGGTCCAGACATCGGAGCAATTCCGATTGTCTCGCACCGTAGATATCGCGCATCCGCCGAATGTGCTTCGAGAAATGCCCGTCTGCAATAAAGTCTGCCATTGCTGCCTGCAAGGAAAGGTGCCCCGGTCTGTATAAGCGCAACGAAGCGGCTGCGAAGGAATCGACCAGGTCGGGTGGAACAACCATATAGCTGAGCCTCATGCCGGGATACATTACCTTGCTTAACGTTCCCATCAGAATGACACGGCCGTTCTCATCATCGCCTTGAAGAGACGGAAGCGGACGCTGGTCATATCGGAACTCACTGTCATAGTCGTCTTCTAGAACGAATGCGTCCCACCGCTCGGCGGCCGCACGCAGACAGGCACGCCGTTCGTCCGACAACGTCACCCCCATTGGAAACTGATGCGATGGGGTCGTGACTACGAGTCGAGGTCGGCGCAAACATCGTTCGAGCTTCATACCGTTACTGTCGACGGCAATAGCCTCCACTTCCAGCCCGTTGGCGCGCAACAGGATTGGCGTTGCCCAGTGGCAAGGGTTTTCAACATAGGCCAGTTCACCCACGTCGGCCAGAATGCGTGAGCAAAGGTCAATCGACTGATTGCTCCCCATTGTCACGATGATCTGTTCCGGGGAGGCCCGAACCGCGCGCGATACGCGCAAATACTCCGATAGCGCGCGGCGCAACGGGAGATATCCGCCTGGATTGGAGTAGCCCATGAGGTCCGCGTGCTGCTCCCCGAGATAGCGATTCTGGATACGCCTCCATATCTGATAAGGAAAACAATCCGTATCGCAAACACCCGGCACGAACGCCCCCTTGCGTTCCTGGATGCCCGCAGGAGCGCGTATCAGTTGCTCCCCGCGCTCGGAAAGGGTTCGTGCGGTTGATTCCCGAGGCGCCGACTCCATCGATTGCGGCAGCTTGTCGGAGACAAGCGTGCCACTCGTGGAATCGGTATGGAGATAGCCGTCGGCCGACAGCCTTTCATAGGCCGTTACAACGGTTATTCGGGAGACTTCCAGTGCAGCCGCGAGCGTTCGGGAAGACGGCAAACGTGCGGAAGCCTTCAGAGTGCCGTCGGATACCGCGTCTCGGATCCCGTTCGCGATCTGGATCTGTAGTGGCACGGCCCCGTCTCGACGGAGACGGGCGATCAGGAGGTCAGCAAGCAACGAGTCAGCCATTGGACCTATCCAACTTTTTGAATTGGACTCATAGGTTCGCAGCGGGTACCCGTACTGTCAAGGCTCGCCATCGAACAAAGCCTTTCCAGTTATTGAGGATCCTATGCGTGTATCTCTACGTGAGCGTATTCGTCAGTTGCATCGCGTGATAGGCCTGAGCATCGGTCTATTCGTGGTCATGGTGGCGGTTACCGGCGCGGGCATGCTGTTTCGGGAACCACTCGAACCCGTCATCTACCACGGTCTGCTCAAAGTCGAATCGTGCAAAAAGCGCCTGCCGCTCGATACGTTGATTGCCAATGCAAGCGCTTCTAATCCAGTCGCAGGCCGGCCAAAGCAGGTGCGCATATACGACGACGCGGATTCCAGCGCGCGTGTCCTCTTCAGCGACAACCGGTGGTACTACGTCAATCCATGCACTGGCGAAGTGCTTGGAAGCGAGGATCGTTACGGCGGCCTGTTTGGTACGATGGCCAGCTTGCACAGCTTTCAGTTTCTGAAGAATGGAAGCGTCGTCGCTGGAACGCTTGCGCTGACATTCGCGATTGTCCTGGTCGGTGGCGGCTTGGCTGTGTGGATTCCAGAGGCGTTGCGCAAACGCAGGCGCGCCGTCGCGATCAAGCCCAACCTCACCGGTCGCGCGCGCTGGCTCAGTCTGCACAAAACCCTTGGCGCCTATGTCAGCCTCATCGTTCTTGCGTCCGCGCTCACCGGCGCGCTGCAATCGTTTCAATTCGTGAGGGACGCGCTCTACACACTGACGGCATCGAAGCCCCCCGCACCTTCTCCTAGATCGTCCATGCAGGCCGATACGAAAAGCCTGCCAGTCGAGGCCCTCTGGCAACGCGCACAGGCATTAGTGCCGCAACCAAAATATGCCCGCATTCGCTACCCTGGCAAGCCCGGGGATGCTTTCAACTTCGATATCGTCGCACGCGACGCACCGCATATAAATGCGTTTTCCTACGTTAGTGTCGATTCGAACACAGGCAAAGTGTTGCGCTTTACTTCATATGGGGAGAACAGCATAGGTCATCGAATTTACCTGACGGCGCTTGCGCTGCATTACGGATGGCTGAGCGGTGGATTTATTCAGGTGCTGCAACTGATCGGCATGCTCTCTGTACCGGTATTGGCTTACGCCGGCATCGGCAGTTATCTGCGCGGCAAACGGCCTCCGCCGGCTCCCGTGTCGCCCCGAACGACTCTCGCGTTGAAAGTGGCCAGGAAAACGACAGAGGCGGAGAACATTCAATCTTTTGAACTTGTCGACCCTGCCGGAAAAGTGCTGCCGCCGTTTACGGCCGGTTCCCACATTGATGTTCACGTACCAGGCGGAAAGGTTCGACAATATTCGCTGTGCAATCCTCCGGGGGAAAGACATCGCTATCTCATTGCCGTCATGCGCGCGGAACCGACGCGCGGTGGGTCGAGGACCATGCATGAGAAGGTCAAGGAAGGCGACTTAATCGAGGTCAGCACGCCGAAAAATCACTTTCCGATCGTGGAATCCGCGCAGCGCTCCCTGCTCATCGCGGGTGGTATCGGTATTACGCCGATACTTTGCATGGCGGAACACCTGGCTGGTTTCGGAGCCGCTTTCCAAATGCATTACTTCGCGCGCTCGGCGGCGCGCGCAGCCTTTGTCGACCGCATCAAGTGCTCGAAATTCGCCGACCGCGTTTTCTTTCACTTCACGGAAGACGAGAAACAGCAACGGCTAGACCTGGACGCGCTTCTGCAAACGCACGATGCCGAAATGCACTTATACCTGTGCGGCGGCGAGGCATTCATGAATGCGGTCATCGACACCGCATTGCAAAAAGGCTGGCGCAAAAACCGCATACACAGGGAATATTTCAGCGTTGAGCGCAGGGAATCCGACAACAATGTCGAATTCGACGTCACGATCGCAAGCACTGGCAAGACTATTTGTGTCCCTGCAGACAAGACAGTAATAGCTGCTTTGGCCGATTGCGGAATCCATATTACGGCGTCCTGCGAGCAAGGCGTCTGCGGCACCTGTGTGACTCGCGTGCTGGAAGGCGAACCGCAGCATCGCGACGTGTTTCTCTCCGACGACGAGAAAAATAGGAACGATCGATTCACTCCCTGCTGTTCGCGTGCCAACAGCCGGACGCTGGTACTCGATCTGTAGATGGAAAGGCCGGCACTGTCCGGCAAAACCGAAAACAAAGCCGCTTTTTTCCAACCATTGAAAGGAGACACAATTGAGGATCACCAGAAACCTTGTTGTCGTGGCAAGCCTGATTGCAGGCATGGGCGGCGCCGACCTGGCGCACTCGCATGGCATCTATTTCGCACAGCGTTCGAACCAACTGGCGCTGATCTACGGCGAGGGCAGCGACGACCTGGATGTCATCAAGCGCCAGAACAAGGTGAAGAGCGTCACAGCCTACGACGAGCAGGGCAAGGAGGTCTCCGCGCAGCTCACGCCCAACGGGCCACTGCTCGTGGTGAATACCGACAAGCAGCCGGCAATCGTTGCAGGGATGATGGACTACGGCCTGTGGAGCAAGACGACGAACGGCGAGTGGCAAAACAAAGGCAGGGACGAAGTGCCCGGCGCCACGTTCGGCGAGCACACATTCAAGTACGCGGTGCATCTGTGCCGGCCCCTGAATGGCGTGATGCCCGTACTGCCTGGGCAGAAGCTGCAGATCGTGCCGGTCGGCAAACAGATGCCGGATCAGATGGGCCAGGCGCTCACGGTTCGGGTGCTCTACGACGGCAAGCCCGTGGCCGGCGCCGAGGTGCAGCCGGATTTCGTCAATGACCCTGATTCCAAACCGCTAAAGACCGGCGCAGACGGTACCGTGACGATCAAGGTGCGCAACCAAGGTCTGAACGTGGTCGTAGCAACACTCGATACGCCGCCGTCGGAGCCCGCGAAGGCGAACCAGGACGAGCATAAGGCCACACTGTCGTTCGTGCTGCAGCACCTGCCCGAGTGATCAAGCGTTATCTGCTGGAGCTTGCCCCCAATGAAACGAATTTCTGGCTGGCCGCACTTGCTGCGGCCGTTTGCAGCGCGAAGCTTGTCAAGGGCGACAAGGTGATCGCTCTCGTGCCGATGGAAGACAAGTCGATGAGCAGCGCGCGCTTCGTCATGAATTAAGGAAGGCGTCCCTGGACGCCGGCAACTATGGTTGCCGGCGTTTACGGCGTTTTCATCGTTCCCGGAAGCGCTGCACCGCAACCAGTTACATCCATCTCGACGCCGCGATCCAAAAGGACTCCTATTTGCCACGCCTCAACCGGGATGGTCTGGTGACGACGCGTGACGAATGTCGTTTCAATTTATTTTTTTATTCGACCACAAGACCTTCATATGAAAAAGTTCTTGACTGCGGCAGCGCTCGCAGCCTCTTTCGCATGTACGGCACATGCTCAGAACAGCGTCACACTCTACGGTGTGATCGACGTCGGCATGAACTATGCGAACAACATTGGTGGCCACAAGCAGTATTCGATGGTCGCCGGAAATCTGAGTGGCGACCGTTGGGGGCTGCGAGGCACTGAGGACCTCGGCGGTGGACTGCAAACACTTTTCGTGCTTGAAAACGGCTTCAGTGTTGCGAACGGAAAGCTCGGTCAAGGGGGCGACGAGTTCGGACGCCAAGCCTATGTCGGTTTTTCGTCGTCGAACATAGGTACCGTTACGTTCGGGCGTCAATATGATTTGATTAACGACTTGACCTACATGTTCGTGGCGGCTCAAATGTGGAGCGGATTCGCCAGCGCCCATCCTGGCGATGTAGATAACACAGATGGTAGCAACCACGTCAACAACGCGATCAAGTTTCGCAGTGTGTCGTACGGTGGATTGACGTTCGCGGGCCTCTACAGCTTCGGCGGTGTCGCTGGGACATTCAACCAAAATCAGATCTGGTCAGTCGGGGCGAACTACAATTTGGGACCACTCACGCTTGGCACCGCCTTCGTTGACGCGCGAGATCCTAACTTTTCCTATTTTGGCAATACCGCGGCTTCAAGCACTACGGGGTCCAACATGAACGGTAGCCGCGTGTATTCCGGCTATGCGTCCGCGAAAAGACAGCAGATCTTCGTCGCAGGCGCTTCTTATGTCGTTGGTGCCGCTACGTTCGGCGTTGTCTACAGCAACACGCAGTTCAAGGATATCGGGACGCTACCGGGTCTCCCGGCTAACGGCGCAGGCGGCGATGCAAGATTCCACGACATTGAAGTCAATGTCGGCTATCAACTCACGCCGACCCTCCACCTCGGTGTCGCCTATAACTACCTGAAAGGATATGGCGTCAACGGTGCAACTTACAATCAAGGCGCGATCGGGGCTAACTACCTCCTATCCAAGCGAACTGACCTTTACACAGTCGCGGTTTACCAGCATGCGTCGGGCACCGATTCGACTGGTGGGAAGGCGGTCGCAAACCTCAACGGCCTAACCGCCTCCACAACTCAGAGCCAAGTACAAGTAGTTGTTGGCATCCGGCATCGCTTCTAGCAGGGCTTGAAACAGGCTTCGGTTTGACGAGCTGGGCGCCTTGAAAATGAGTCTCGTAGGCGATCAGCTGTTCACGCAACGATGGGCCGGCTAGCCGCCAGCCGGTGCCTGGTGCACGATGGCCTGATTGACACAGATTGAAACGATGCGCCGCCACGAATTCAATGCAAAATGAACTGTCAAGGAATCCACAACGCATGCAATATGCTGATTCCTCCCGCTAACCGGTGAAATTTGCAGAGGAGGCAGGCGTAGGATCTTGTCATCGTCAAAATAAGAGCATTCATAAAATGTTGTCGTCGATTCGCGCGCGGGTTGTTTGTGCTTGCATAGCTCTTGTGGTTTTCTCAGTCGTCGCCAATACCGGGACTAGCTATGTCATCGCCAATAGGAGCAGTGAGGAGGCGATTGATCGCAATTTGACCTCTGACGTAGACAACCGTGCTGTTGCTATCGGCGAATGGGTCGCCTCGAAGGCCCAGACGATTTCGTCGCTTCAGGATGTTGCGCTCACGCCCGACCCGATGCCAATGCTGAAGCAGGTCGCTACGGCGGGCGGATTCTGGGAACGTCGGCGTAGGCTATCCGAACAAGTCGGCAAAGTTCACCGATTGGCCCAATATTCCGTCATCCTGCGATCCCACCAGTCGGACCCTGGTACAGGAACGCCGTGCAGGCGGGAAAGCCGATCGCCATACCCTACGTTAGCACCAGCGGCGCGTTGCTGGTGGCGTTTGCAGTACCCGTGATGCGAGATGGTGTAATGAAGGCTGTCGTAGTGGGGGACGTCTCGTTGGACAGCGTGGTTGCGAACATCAAGTCGATTCATCCCACTCCGAGCGGTTTCGGCATGTTGATCGACAACAACGGACGGGTCATCGCCCATCCGGATCTGAAGCTGGCATTCAAGCCTGTCGCTGATATTGCACCGGAGTTCGATAGAGTAACTGACGCTCCGTTCGCGGCCACGAATACGCCCGTACAGCTCACGGTGAATGACAAGAGGAAGCTAATACGCGCGCAATCGGTGCGAGGAACCGATTGGCACGTTGTCATCGCTCTCGACAAGTCGGAGGCGACCGCATGCATACGATCGCTATTGACTGCGTCGCTCGTCTCCCTGACCGTCATCGTCGTCATCGCATCGCTGATTGACGCGAGGCTGGGCTATCGCGGCGCACCAAGCGAAGCGGGGGATGGATCGACTACGACGGATACTGTACGCGCATCGCAGAGTTTCTCGCGCACAAGCCGCACACGCACCTGCTTGAAACGCTCGTGGCCGACATTGCGGAACTCTCGTTTAGGGAATGGCCTGCGCTTGAGACGCTGACGCTCAGCGTGCATAAGCCGAAAATCCGGCCAGGTACGCGGCGCGTCGGCGTCACACTCGAATGGACACGCGCGGACTATCTGCTGTGGTGCAGTGCGGCGGGACGCTGAGTCTGTGCCGGTCTGATGGAGCAGGGGCATCATGCGCGCAGCGTGCACCCGTTCCTCATGTCGGCGCGGTGCAAGGGTCTGTCGGGTTTTGTCTTTCGTGCGCGTGGTGTGTCAGCCTACATTTAAGGGGTGCTGCGCGCGTCGCGTCTACCGGCGTGCCGCAGCGCTATCCAACCGGAAGGAGGCAGCAATGGGCACTAATCGAGGCGTCGTATATCTTGGGCCGGGCAAGGTCGAGGTCCAAAAGATTGACTACCCGAAGATGGTTGATCCGAACGGACGCAGTATCGGGCACGGCGTGATTCTGAAGGTAATCAGCACCAATATTTGCGGCTCGGACCAGCACATGGTGCGCGGCCGTACAACGGCCCCGGCCGGTCTCGTGCTTGGCCACGAAATAACAGGTGAGGTGATTGAGGTTGGCCGCGATGTTGAGACGCTCAAGCTCGGTGATCTGGTGTCCGTGCCGTTTAACGTTGCTTGCGGACGTTGTGCAATGTGCAGGGAGCAGCACACGGGCGTGTGCCTGAATGTGAATCCGTCGCGCGCAGGCGGTGCATACGGTTACGTGGACATGGGCGGCTGGATCGGTGGGCAGGCGGAGTACGTGATGGTGCCGTATGCAGACTTCAACCTGCTTAAATTCCCCGACCGCGACCAGGCGCTGGCGAAGATTCGCGACCTTACATGCCTGTCGGACATCTTGCCCACCGGCTATCACGGCGCTGTCACTGCGGGTGTGAAACCTGGCTCGACGGTCTATATCGCGGGGGCGGGGCCAGTCGGGATGGCTGCGGCAGCATCGGCGCGGCTGCTGGGCGCGGCATGCACGATCGTTGGCGACATGAACGAAGATCGACTGGCGCATGCACGCGCTGTCGGCTTCGAGACGGTCAACCTGTCGGAGGATGCCGCGCTCGGCGAACAGATCGCCCAGATCCTTGGTAAACCGGAAATCGACTGCGCGGTGGACTGTGTCGGCTTTGAAGCACACGGCCACGGGAGCGCGGGCCACTCGCAAGAAGCGCCCGCCACGGTGCTCAACTCGCTGATGGAAATCACACGACCAGCGGGCGCGATCGGCATCCCCGGGCTGTATGTAACCGACGATCCCGGTGCGAAGAATGTTGCCGCGCAGCATGGAAGCCTGAGCATCCGCTTTGGGCTCGGCTGGGCAAAATCGCACTCGTTCCATACAGGCCAGACGCCTGTATTGAAGTACAACCGGAATCTGATGCAGGCGATCCTGTTCGACCGGCTGCCAATCGCGGAGATTGTCAACGTCACGGTGATCTCCCTGGACCAGGCGCCGGACGGCTACAAGCAGTTCGACGGGGGCGCACCGCGCAAGTTTGTCCTAGATCCGCACGGCCTGCTCAAAGCCGCGTGACCGGCATGTAATGCGGTGATCGCAGGCGGCCGCATGTTGCGGCCGCCCTATTTTATGTTCTATTGGTGAAGCGAAACGCAGTGTGGCGCTTGCACGCACGGCGCAAAGACACATCGTGACACTTGGGGGACGGGCGACTTCAGGCATGCGTTGCGAGCGGGGCGACCTGCTTGCGGCGTTCGCGGGTGGGCGCGACCCCGAATGCTTCGCGATAGCTCTTGCTGAAATGGCATGCTGACTGGAAGCCGCATGCTATCGTGATGCTCATGATGGACATATCAGTCTGTAGCAGCAGTTCCCGTGCGCGACGTAGACGCAGAGTCAGGTAGTAGTGCGTCGGCGTCATGCCGAGGTGCTCGTGAAACAGTCGTTGCAGCTGACGCTGCGACATGTTTGCAAGACGCGCGAGTTCTTCGCGCGAGAGTGGCTCCTCGATATTGTTCTCCATCAGGGCAATCACTTCGAACAGCGATTTGTTTGCGGAACCCAGCCGCGCGATGAGCGGCATGCGCTGTTGTGCGCTGTTATCCCTCACGTGCTCCATGATGAACTGCTCCGCTATCTGCGTAACGCGCGCCGTACCCACGCGAGCGGTGATCAGGTTCAGCATCATCTCCAGGGGCGCGATGCCGCCCGTGCAGGTGACGCGGTCGCGGTCAATCACGAAGAGTTCCTTCATGAACCGCGTCTCAGGGAACTCTTCCTTGAGCGCCGACATGTTTTCCCAGTGGATGGCGCAGGCATAGCCGTCGAGCAGGCCAGATCTGGCAAGCGCATAGGTTCCTGTGCACAGGCTGCCGAGCGCGACGCCCCTGCGCGCGAAGCTTCGCAACGTCGACAGATGGGCGGGCGTCGTCACCCGCTGCACGTCGATGCCGCCGCACACGAACACGATGTCCGGGGTGCCGAGGCATTCGACAGGGCCCGTATCGATACCAAGACCATTGCTTGCCGTGACCGGCCCGCCATCCGGGCTGATGACCGACCATCTGTAGAGCGGCTTACCGCTCAGGTAGTTGGCCATGCGCAGCACTTCGACTGCGCTGGTGAAGGCGATCATGGTGAAGTTCGGCAGCGGCATGAACGCGAAGTGCGCTAACGACGCGGTGCGGTCGGGCGACATGTGGACCGTTCCTCGAATAGTGAACGCTTTCCAGCCAGGAATATGAGTTGCGCTATTCCATTGTGGAAGCATGCAGGAAAAGCGTGCCATGCGGCGAAACCCTACGTCCATCCGCATAACAGCTGATCCGATACCGTTCGCTCACAGGGTTGGGTCTCTACGCACGAACGATTCCATAATTTAGTCAGCCGGGCGGCGAGATCGTTTTCCGATCCCGTCAGGTCCAGCACCGCCGGTGCTATGGGCTTGTTGCCGGCGAATGGTGCGGTCCTGGGAGTGGCTGGGGTTTCAGGCAGGCGTGCCGTCTTCCCGCGCTGATTTCCGACCTGCCCACTCTCGCGAAAAGCGCCGGTTCTGTCACTTGTGAAAAATGGACGTGAATGGCGGAAAAGGTAAAGAGCGCGTCTAAATTCGCATGCCTATAGAAAATCCGAAAGACAAGAATAGAGCGGTCGCAGTCCTCACATGGCTCGGCTGGAGAGCCAGGCGCGGTGGCCTTTCGCTTTGCACACAGCTCACTCTTATTGTCACGGACGGTCTATGTCGAACACTCAACCTTTCTTCTCGCAGCCCTTGGCCCATCGCGATGCGTCGGTCCAGAACACCATCCTGAAAGAACTCGAACGCCAGCAATCACAGGTCGAGCTGATCGCATCGGAAAACATTGTGTCGCGCGCGGTGCTCGAAGCGCAAGGCTCGGTGTTGACGAACAAGTACGCGGAAGGTTATCCGGGCAAGCGCTACTACGGCGGTTGCGAGTTCGTCGATGAAGTGGAAGCACTCGCGATCGACAGGATCAAGACGCTCTTCAACGCAGGCTTTGCCAACGTGCAGCCGCATTCGGGCGCACAGGCGAACGGCTCCGTGATGCTCGCGCTCGCGAAGCCCGGCGATACGATCCTCGGCATGTCGCTCGATGCGGGCGGCCACCTCACGCACGGCGCGAAGCCCG
>NZ_WHNP01000119.1 GCF_009362735.1 Paraburkholderia franconis
GATCGCCAAGATCGCGGATGGCGTGATCTTCGGTCTTGGGGTTCATAGCTACGTGCTTGGATTGGAAGCCATGCTTTATTTGCTCTCGAATTCACCCAAGGGCACGCTCAAGACGCACGGAGGCCAATCAGGCGATATGGTCGCACGTGAGTGAGAGGCGGCTCGCCAATGGCCGGTTGTTGTCCGTGAGTGGCCATACCGAGCGACTACTCGAATCTGATACCTGCCGTTTCAATGCTGACGGCTCGACCGGCGGGCGACGCGTCGAACCGAGCCGAACGCGTCAGGCCGGGTTCGGGCCAGAACCAGTCGTTCGGTTTTACCGTCATGTGGTCATTCCGGCGGCGGCTCCGAACCAATCTGCGGACCTTCGAACGCGGACCATACTCTCGTGAGATAGCTTGCCGTCGAATGTTTCGCAGAGGTAATGCATGCTGCACATACTGGAGATCGACGGGCAGCGCCTCACTCGACAGAGCCGACCTGATGAGGTGCTGGTCCTGATCGAGAGAATGCAGCAGGCGTCCGGTATCGAGTCGTTGCAATAAGGCGTCTGTAAATCTCTGCGTATCAGGGCGAACGGACGAATAGAATCGGCAATTTACGGTGGAGAGATTCCCTGCCTGCCCGGTCCCGTTTCGGATCACCTCGGTGTCCCCTTCCATCGCGTGCAACCGATTCACCTGCTTGCCTCAACCCACTGCATCCGCCACTGCGGCGCATCGAACGGCTCCGAAAAATACTGCGTTTCGCGCACGACCTTTCCGTCGGCAAACTCCATGATGCTGACGACGAGCGCAGTCTGCGTCTTGTAGTCGATTGTATATTCCGTCACCCAGAGATCGCCGCTTCCCTGAATTCGTCGCACGCCAAATCCAGAAGGCTTGTCCGGATGGTATCCGCGCATCGCCTGCAGGTTGCTTCGCCCGACGATTCGCTCGCCCGACTGCGGATACTCGCAGACCACGCCATCAGCGTAGATATCATGCTCCGCATCCAGATTACCTGCCGACGAAGCACGCCAGTGCGCATCGAGCACTTCACGCATTTGTCTGTCGTCCATGAATCGCCTCACGCGGTTGACGGGGGAATGAAACCCGGACTGCCCGTCTTCACGACTTCGTTGAACCGCTGTCGCGTTTCTATTGCGTTGATCTCATCGAAGGCATCGGAAGGAAGCGCGGAAATGTCGAAATTCTCCCGTGCTCGCGCCGCCGTTTTTGGCGTCGTAAGCACCGCCGTTCCGCGCTGCACGGCCCACGCGAGCAGCACTTGCGCCGGCGTTCTTTCCAGACGGGCGGCAATACGCGCAATGACGGGATCTTCGAGCGGCCCCGGCCTGATTCCATGCCCGAGCGGCGCGAACGCAGTGAAGACGATGCCCCGCTGGTTGCAGTATGCCAGCAACTCCGTTTCAGGCAGATACGGATGCGATTCGACCTGAATCGCAGCAGGCTTGATTTTCGCGGAGTCATACAGCGGCTGAAGCTCGCTCAGCGTGATGTCGGAGAGTCCGATCGCGCGGCATCGTCCACGGTCGACGAGTTCTTCCATCGCGTGCCACGTGTCGAGCAATGTCACGCCTTCGTCGTAAAGCACATTTCCGTTTGCGTCACGCGGGTCCTGTTCGTCGCCCGCCTGAAACGCGAAGGGCGTGTGGACCAGATAAAGGTCCAGATAGTCGAGTCCCAGCCTTTCAAGACTCCCGTCGAGAGCGTGGCCGACGCGCTCGGGCCGGTGGTTCGAATTCCACAGTTTAGTCGTCACGAAGATCGCATCCCGCGCGATCCCACGCGCCGATAGTCCCGACTTCAGCGCAGCGGCTACCTCTTGCTCGTTGCGATAGCGCTCGGCGCAATCGAAGTGCCGGTAACCCGCTTCGATCGCGTCGCGCGTGGCACTGACCGTCGTCGCCGGATCGGCGATCAGCGTACCAAAACCGATGACGGGCATGTGTCCGCCGTCACGCAGCGCCACCGTCCCGCTGCGGAAATCATTCGACCCGATCATCGCGAACCCTCCACGCGCACTGCGCCCTCACATGCTAGGACGGTTTGCTCGCGGCGTCATGGCAAGTGCCTGCCCTTGCAATGTTCGTCACATTGAAAACGCAGCAAAACGATAAAACCGTCACATGTCTAGCTACACGGGGGGCTTGCGACCAGGAGCCAACAGAGGCTGCCTGGGCGACACGATTACACTCTGTCCGGGAACGCGGATGCGGATCAGCGTTGCGCCGTCGACTGTGTACTTTCGTTGTCTTGAGGCGTTGCTGGCTTACCGTACGTCGATTCCCAGCCGCCCCCGAGCACCTTGCACAGTGTGACGAGGTTCGCATCAGCATCGGCGCCGCTCTGTTCGAGGTTGCTCTGTGCATCGAGCAGCTGCTTCTGGACATTCAGCACGTCAAGATAATCGAGCGCACCAGCTTTATACCGCTGCTGTGCAACCGAAAGCGCACGCAGATTCAGGTTCACGACCTCCTGAAGCTTGTTGTGCCGCTGTTGTTCCGCGTCGTAGGTAATGAGGGCATCGTCCACTTCGCGCCATGCATCGAGAACCGTCTTCTTGTAGACGATGGCGGCCTCCTGCTGTTGTGCCTCGCGCAATTGAAGCGTGCCTTTCAGGCGTCCGCCTTCGAAGATCGGCAGCGTGATCGATGGTCCCACGACGAACTGACCGGATGCCCAATTGGCGAGACTCGAAAGCTGAAGGCTCTGGAATCCGGCACTGCCATTCAACGTGATGCGCGGATAAAAATCGGCCTTGGCCATGCCGATGGCCGCCGTGGCCGCATGAAGCTGCGCCTCGGCCCGGCGGATATCGGGCCGGCGCTGTGCCAGCTCGGACGGGAACCCGATTGGCACCTGCGCAGGCAGAGCGGGGACATCCTGCGGCACGTCGAGCGTCTTGCTCAATGCGCCCGGTTCTTCGGCAAGCAACACCCCGATGGCGTTGATGGTCGTTTCCTTGCGCGATTCGAGCGTCGGAATGAGGCTTTCAATGGACGCGGCCTGCGCGGATGCATTCGCCACGTCGAGATCGGTTGTGACGCCTTCGCGCTTGCGCGTTTGTGTGAGTTTCGTCGTATTGTTTGCCAGTTCGAGATTCTGTCGCGCGATCTGCAACAAGGCTTGTGTATCGCGCAGCTGGATATAGTCGCGCGCAAGCTCGGCGCGCGCGGAGAGCAATACCGCATTGCGATCCTCATAAGAGGCATCGGTCAATGCTGAAGCCGCTTCGACACCGCGCCGCACACGGCCCCAGATGTCGATTTCCCATGAGGCGTCGAAGCCGAACTGATAGAGGTTGTAGGCGGGCGAGCCTTTCGAGCCAGGCATCGCCGATACGCCCAGCGGCGCGCTGCCCGATGCAGATTGCGGATTCGAACTTGTCGGTGTCACGCCGAGCAACGAAAGAATGCCATTCTCGCTGCCGCGTTCGCGGTTATACGAGGCCGCGCCATCCAGCGTCGGATATCGCGCTGCACCGGCAACGCGCAGCCCGGCGCGGCTTTGCAGCAGGCGCGCAGAAGCCGCAGCGACATCGAGGTTGGCATCGGTCAACTGCTTTTCGAGCGCGTTCAACATCGGGTCGTTGAAAAGCGTCCACCAGTCCGGATTGAAACCGGATTCGACGGGTTTGCTCGGCGACTGCGCAGTCTGAGTGCGGTCGAATACATCCGGCGTGGCAGAGGTCGGCGGTTCGAAATTCGGCCCGACAAGACAGCCGCTCAACGCGAGCGAGAGCAATAACGTCAGCGCCAACGCCGACGCACAGATAAAAAATTCACGCGTGTTCATTTTGCGTCCACTCCCGCTATCGCCATATCGGCGCGCTTGCCGATTGCCACCTCTGCTTCTACCGACAACCCGACGCTGAGCTCGGACGCGGCTCGCTGGTTCGGATCGATCCTGATCTTGACGGGCACCCGCTGGACGATCTTCGTGAAGTTGCCCGTTGCGTTGTCCGGCGCGATCGGCGCGAAGCTCACGCCGGTGGCGGGGGCCAGACTGTCGATATGGCCTTTGATGACGACGCCGGGGAAACTGTCGACTTTGATGCTCACGCTCTCGCCGGGCCGCAAGTGCGTGATCTGGCTCTCCTGGAAGTTCGCGACGACATAAGCATCCGCGAGCGGCACGATTGCGAGGAGTGGTGCGCCGGGTGTCACGAATGCGCCGACACGCACGGACCGCCGGCCGATCTTTCCGTCGACGGGCGCATGAATCTCGGTGTATGAGAGATTGAGCTTTGCCTGTTCGAGCACGGCTTCGGCATGCGCCAGCGCGCCCGCCGCCTTGTCGCGTTGCGTGCGCAACACATCGAGGTTCTGTGCGGTTGCGGACAAGGCGGCCTGATCGTGCGCCTGCTGCGCAAGCTGCTCGGCGAGCGCGCTGGCAGCGTGCTGCTGTTCCTGCGTCGTGCCGGCACCCGACTCCGAGAGATTCTGATAACGCGCTGCGTTTTCGCGCGCAAAGGCGATCGACGCTTCATCGGAACGCAGCGTGGCACGGGCCTGGTCGACGAGCGACGGCTGTCGCGCGATCTCGGCATCGTAGTTCGCAACGGCGGCTTTCGCTGCCGTTACGTCGGCCTGTGCGCTGAGCAATGCGGCCTGATAGTCGCGATCGTCGATCCGCATCACCAGCTGTCCGGTTTTCACCTGCTGGTTGTCGTCGACGAAGACCTCCGCGACCTGCCCAGCAATGCGCGGCGCAACCAGCGTGAAATCGGCGGCGACGTAGGCGTCGTTCGTGGATTCGGTGCCGGGGCTGACGAAGAGCTTCGTGCTGCCCCATGCGGCGACGCCGAGCACGACGACAGCTGCGGCAATGCGAACCATTCTGGGCGAGGGACGGGTGACGGATAACATGGCGATCAACCATTAGCGAGGGGTGGGCGGCGTTGTGCTCCACGGCGGATAAATGCGTACCGGTAGCACAGGAATGAGAAGAAGCACGGCGATGGCGATGCAGGCCATCACGCGATAAAGGTCGGCAGAGGTGAGCACCACGGCCTGTTCATGGATGCGTTGCGCAAGCCCGCCATATCCGCGCGCCGCGTCGAAGCTCTGAGTGGTGATCAACGCGTTGTTGCCGAGATGATCGATCAGCATGCTCGAATGAAAATGTTCGCGCGCGGTGCCGAGACCCTCGATCAGCGCGGTCGCCACGGCGCCCGCGAAGCCTCTGAGCGAGTTGAACATCGCGGAAGCGAAGGGGCCATCGGTGGGCGGCAAGCCGGTGGTTACACCCATCAGGATCGCGAGTATCACCATCGGTTGCGCGACGATCTGCAATGATTGCAACCAGTAGAAGTTGTCGCGGATCCACTCCGACGTCATGAAGCTGCCAAGGAAGCAGGTGAGTCCGATCATCAGTAGTCCGAGCCCCATCACCCAGCGCGAATCCACACGGCGAAGATTCAGCAACGCAGCCGTCAGCGGCAGCGTAACGAGCAGCGGAAGGGCGACCAGCAGAGACAGAGGTGTCGTTTGAAGCGGCCGGTAATCGTGCACTCGTGCGAGAAATTGACCTGGAATCGCGGCCACACCAACGAGCAGCACAACGGCGCCGACAAGTGTCGAAAGACCGTGCGAAAAATTCCTGCGCGACAGCATCTGCAGCTTGAAAAACGGTACCGGGTGATACCACTCGTTGATCAGAAACAACGCGAACAACATGGCGCCGCCACCGAGCATCACGCAGATGAACGAGGAATCCAGCCAGTCGAGGCGATCGCCTTGCAGCAGACCGGTTACCAGCATCGCGACGGCGGGGAAACCGGTCAACAGACCGAACCAGTCGAACGTTCCGAATCGTTCGAGCTTGAGCGGGTCTTGTGGAAGGCCGAACTGGATTGCGATGCCGCTGATCACGCCAAGCGGCACGGTCTGCCAGAAGGCCATTTTCCAGCTCACGTACTCGGTCCACAGCGCGGCGAGCGGGGTTCCCACCGAAGGGCCGAAGGTCGCAGTGAGCGCATAGCCTGCGAGCCCATAGAGCTTGATCTTCGGTGGCAGATAACGCAGCGCCACGATGATCAGCATCGGAGGAACACATCCTCCGGCAATGCCTTGCAATACGCGCAGCAGATAGAACGCAGGCAGATCAGGCGACAGCGGACACAGAAAGCCGAGCAGCATGGAGGCGATGAGCGCGCCAAGCGTGAAACGCTTCAACGTGAACGTGATGCCGAACCACGGCGCGAAAACCATCGTTGCCACGCTGGTCGCTTCGAAAAGCGCGGTCAGCCAGCTGCCGTCGTCATGCCCGATCGATAGCGCGCCACGAATGTCGTTCATTGCTTGCGCAGTGACCTGCTCATTCAGTATCGCGAGTAGCGACGCGAGCAGCATCCCGATCAGACCGATGGCCAGGCGCAGCGAAATCGCTGGCTGCGCTTGCACCTGTGGTGCTGGCGTTTGTGCGGCAGGCGCGGGCGCTAACGGCGCGACCGGTTCAACCGTCGCGACCGCTTCAATCGTCAGGGAATTGACAGTCGTCTTCATAAAATCGCACCCGGCTAATAGTCCTCAACAATGCATTAAATCCGGGCAATGACGTATCTGCTTCAGCCGGACTTTTGCGGTTTCTTTACAGCGTGATGATGTGATGGATTCTAGGAGCGACGTCGCATTTCTTGAAGTCGATGGACGAATCGTTTCAGGCCAATTCATTCAGCAATCCGGCCATTGCCGGAACTTTCATGGTTTTTATTGAGCGCGCGGAAAAGGTCTTATTACACGGGGTAAATCATCCGAATTTTGAGAAAGATTGTTGCTCGGTACGCGTCGTCATTCGACAAGCTCGTAGATAGAATCAGTTCCAGCGACGGCGCTTTGGAGCGCCTGCCGGTCGAGTGAATTGAACTGTTATTGGATGGAGATGGCGATGAAATTCTCAGTGAATGAAGCGATCGGTTCTGACGACGTATTCAGAATCGAACGTGCGATGAAGAGTGTCGATGTCGATGCCAAGGTCGATATCGATATCGACGCGAATAGTGTTAGTGTCGATTCGGGGCTGATGCCGGAGGAGTTCTTCGTCGCGTTCCAGGACGAAGACTATAGCGTCAGGATTATCGAGGGATAGGTAGATAAATGCGGCCGGTTTCTTGCCATAGCAGTTGAAACCGGCCGCAGCTTTACGCCTTACGCTGTGCCGCGCCAAAGTATTGCGGCGCTTCCCGGCGATCGTACATGCCGTACTCGCGGATCACACGAATATGCCGCAGACGTGCACCCTCGGGTACCGTCATGTTCTGCGCGAACGCCTGAGCGGCAGCGAGGTCGCGCCACGTAACTGCGGCGATCACATCGCCCGGCGCCAACAACGCATCGAATACATCCCACGCGATCAGACCGGAAGCCGTCAGATCAAGACTGAGCGACTTCGCGACGGCCTCCGCGCCCGATTGCTTCATCCAGTCCGCCGGGCGTTGAGCGTCGATCAACATGACCGCCTTGCCGGCGCCCGTTTCCGTTTCGTCGAGGCGTTGTTCAGTCAACGTGTAGCCTGCGGGAACGTGGGTATCCACAACCGTCTGGCCGATACGCAGCCGGTAGTCTGCAAACACGCGATCGCGGGCGGCCTGTTGAACCTTGAAGTGTTTCGATTCGACGCGCCAGCGAATCAGCGACTTTTCATCGCGCCAACTGGAAAGTGACAGGAGCCAGCCGGCGCGCGTAAGACTTGCGTAGCGATTGTTATCGATGAAGCCATCGATTTTCTCCAGTTCTGGACGCAGCATTTTCGCCATGCCGAGATAAGCATCGAACTGCTCGGGAATCGGATTAACTTCAAGCATTGCGGAGAACATGACAAATCCTTTCGACAGTTAGAGTGGGCACTGCCCACCCGGTGAGAATTTTATTGTCGAAGATGCCGCCGATTTACTGAAGCGTGTGGGAATAACGTCTTGGGCCATTCAGTATTCGATTTGAGCCACACCGCGAGCGGGTCGTATCGATTGAGTCAGTTGCAGGCCAGATGACATGTTTCATCGGCCAATCGAAAGAAAGCCGGAACGCGGCGCGAGAAGGACTCGTAGAATCGGACAACAGCAGAAGTCGCAAGTCAGGAATCGAGATGGACAAATATCGTGAGATGGAGGTGTTCGTCGCCATCGTTGATCGTGGCAGCTTAACGGCCGCGTCGGAGAGGCTCGGCATGTCGGCGCCCGCCGTTTCGCGTGCGCTGAACTCGCTGGAAGCGCGTGTCGGCGTGCAACTGATATCGCGCACGACACGCTCCATCCGTCCGACCGATGCGGGTATGATTTGCCTTGATGCCTGCCGCAACGCGCTGGGTACAATCGCCAACGCAGAGGCGAATATCTTCGCCGATCAAAGCAAGCCTGTCGGCACGTTGACGGTTTCTGCACCGGTTCTTTTTGGTCAGCGCTTTGTCGCGCCGCTGGTCAACGCCTATGCGAACTTATACCCGGACGTCAACGTGAATGTCGTGTATGTCGACAGGCCGACTCGGCTAATCGACGAAGGTGTCGATATAGCGATACGTATTGGCCTCCTTGGCGATTCTTCGATCTTCGCTGTCCCGCTCGGCTTCGTGCGTCGTCGAACCTATGCGGCGCCGGGTTATCTCGACGCGTGGGGTGAGTGTCTGCATCCGAAAGATCTCGCCGGCCATCACTGCGTGTCCTACACGGGCGTGACTCATCCGCTGGAGTGGATGTATTGCGAAAACGGTTCGAGACTGGCTGTGCGGCTGCGCCCACGGATGATCGTCGATCTGGCGCCTGCTGCCGTGATGGCTGCTGTTGTTCGCGTGGGCATCACGCAATTGCTTTCGTATCAGGCGGCGCCTGAAGTGTTACGCGGAAAACTTCAGCCTGTATTGACGCCCTTCGAGCCGCAATCGATTCCTGTCAATCTGCTGCACGTCGAGCGGCGAGGCAAGAGTATCAAGGTGCGTTCGTTCGTCGAGTTCGTCACGGAGACGTTGCGCAGGAACGCGCAGCTTCAGTTTCCCGAAACGCGGCAACATAAAGCTCGCGATAAGCGTCAACCAGTGCATCAAGACTGAAGGTGCGATTCAATCCGCTGGGATTCGGTAGCACCCAGACTAGCGCGCCACCGAATGCTGCGGTTTGAAGTCCCCATTGAATATCACGCGATCCGCTCATTTGCGCTATTGCCAATTTGCCGAGGAACGCGACGTAGCGCGGTACATGGCGTTCGATCTTTTTCTCGAATCCGGCTGCTGCTTCTCTGATCTCCGATCGCGACAACTCATCGGCTCGCGCTGTTGGACGCACGACCGCCGCCGTCAGACCGCAGCCGTATCGCAGCAGCATGCGGTCATTGTCGGGAGATAGGACTTCAGGTGTAAAGCCTGCCAGATGAAGCACGCGCCAGAACCGGTTGCCTCGGCCTGCGAAGTGATGGCCCGTCGCCGCCGCACGAAGACCTGGATTGATCCCGCAAAACACCGTCGATAAACCGGCTTCCAGAATGTCAGGAAGACCTCGATGCGATTCAGAGGAATTGATCGGCTTCATTCTGCCAACGCGTCGAGTGCCAGTTGGGTTTCGCCCGCATTGCCGCGAAACCGCAGACGATACTGTTTCGGCGTGACGTTAAGGCGTCGTGCGAATGTGGTCCGCATGTGCGTCGCGCTATGAAATCCGCAGTTGAATGCGACGGTCTTGAGCGGTGCATCCGATTCTTCGAGCAGCTTTCGTGCAGTATCCACTCTCACCTGTTCGACGAATGCCGACGGCGTTACCTTCGCATACTTCGCGAACAGCCGCGAGAAGGTACGCCGGCTGACCGAAACTGCGCTGGCAAGTTGTTCGATCGAAAGAACGTCGGTGATGTGGTCGACCACGTAGCGATGTACCTTGCCGATGATCGGATCATCGTCCTTGCGCACGCCGATATAGGGGCTGTACTGCGATTGGCCGCCTTCGCGCTGGATATAAACAACTAACCGCTTTGCTACGCGTACGGCGAGTTCGTGTCCCCAGTCTTCCGTAACGAGCGACAGGCACAGGTCAATGCCTGCCGTCACGCCCGCCGACGTGAACAATCGGCCATCGCGAATGAAAATGCGGTCGGATTGCACGCAGACTTGCGGAAAGGCGTCGGCGAGGCGAGGGGCGTCTTCCCAGTGCGTGGTGACTTCTCTGTTATCGAGCAGCCCGGCATGCGCGAGCAAAAATGCACCATTGCACACGGAGCCGAAGCGGGATGCCCCGTTAGCCTGACGTTTTAGCCAGGCGAGAAATTCGGCTGGCGGCTGAAAGTCGGGCAAGCGCGGACCACCCGCGATCAGCAACAGATCGTACTGGGTGTCGACGTCGTCATAGGAGAAAGGCACGGCGAGTTGCATTCCGTTCGAGCAGGTCACCGTACCCCGCTGAAATCCGACGAGGGATACCTCGTAGCACTGGTGCGCGGCGAGCGACGCATTGGCCTCGGCAAACACATCCAGCGGACCCGCGACATCCAGGGCTTGCACACCATCAAAGAGAACAATGGCGACTTTCATCTCATGACCTTGATCGATTGTAAGCAACAGCCCTCGTCAATCCCGAGCGCGTGCAGCCGACCAGCATAGCGCAGGTACAGTACTGCAACTGTGGCATGGCGTGCAAATATTGGGCGCATTTGTGCCGGTATCGCGAGCCTCCGATATGCCACTGCGATGGCCCGAATGGCGCATCGTTTGGCCTATGAACGTGCTACGTGGTTGTTCCCGCTTGCTGGTCCGCTCAGTAGACTTTTGTCATATGGACGCGCCTGGGATGAACCATGCGCCTTCGACCGAAAACGGAACCATCTTGACGAAGGCCGGCTATGGCACAAAACGCACCTGCTGCATCGACACCGCAGCTTGAACCTGAGAACAGCGACGAAACGATATCCGGAGCTGACATCATCCTTCGCGTACTGAGCGAGCAGGGCGTTGACACCATCTTCGGATATAGCGGCGGTGCAAACCTGCCGACCTACGATGCCGTGTTTCGCTTCAACGAAATGCACGAGGGAAACCCGGAACGCCAGATCAGGCTGGTCGTGCCAGCCAACGAGCAGGCGGCAGGATTCATGGCCGCAGGCTATGCGCGTGCCAGCGGAAAGGTTGGCGTGTTTACGGTGACGTCGGGACCGGGCGCGACCAATGCACTCACGCCAATTGCCGATTGCAATGGCGATTCGATTCCGGTCGTGCTGATATGCGGTCAGGTGCCGCGCGCGGCGATTGGCAGCGACGCGTTTCAGGAAGCGCCCGTCTTCAACATCATGTCGGCGTGTGCCAAGCAGGTGTTTCTGGTCACCGATCCGGAAAAGCTCGAAGAGACCTTACGCAGCGCGTTCGAGATCGCCCGCACGGGTCGTCCAGGTCCTGTGGTGGTCGATGTGCCAAAAGATATCCAGAACTGGAAAGGCACTTACAAAGGACAAGGCACGCTGAAGTTTCGCGGCTATTCCGACCGGCTTCGAATGGTCGCGAAGGGCGCAAGCCTTGATGCGGAGAAGCGCAGCGCGTTCTTCGCTCTTCTTGAACAGAGCCAACGTCCGCTGCTGTATGTGGGCGGCGGTGTAATTGCGTCAGGTGCAACAGCTGAACTGAAGCAGTTTTCCGAGCGTTACCGGCTACCCATCGTTACGACGCTGATGGGCCTCGGCGCGATACCCGCGACTCACGAGTTGCACCTCGGCATGCTTGGCATGCACGGCGCCGCGTGTGCAAACTATGCCGTGCAGGATTGCGACTTCCTGATCGCCGTTGGTGCGCGTTTCGACGATCGTGTCGCGGGCGGCCGTCCCGACCAGTTTGCGCCGGGCGCGCGTTACGTTGCGCACATCGATATTGACGAAGCCGAGATCAACAAGGTTAAACGGGCGCATTGGTCGCATGTGAGCGACGCAAAAAATGCGCTGCGGTCGCTCCTGGAATACGGACCCTGTGATCTGCCTCGTTCCGCCTGGCAGGCTCATGTAATGGACCTGAAACAGACCCATGGCATGAACTACGACAGGGCAAGCCCGAAGATCCAGCCGCAATTCGTGATCGAAAAGCTCAGCGAACTGACGGGTGGACGCGCGATCGTTTGCACAGGCGTCGGTCAGCATCAGATGTGGGCTGCGCAGTTTTTCGACTTCGTCGAGCCTCGAAGCCTTCTCACGTCAGGCAGCATGGGGACGATGGGTTTTGGGCTTCCAGCAGCAATCGGCGCTCAACTGGCACGACCGGACGCGCTTGTGATCGATATCGACGGCGATGGCAGCATCCGTATGAATGTCGGCGAACTGGAGACAGCAACGACATATCGCGTCGCCGTCAAGGTGCTGTTGCTCAACAATCTCGGCGACGGGATGATCCGCCAATGGCAGCGCCTCTTCTACGAAGGGCGGCTGGTCGTCAGCGACAAGGCGCTGCATCGGAAGAACTTTGTGATGGCGGCAAAGGCGGACGGATTCGAATTTGCATGTCGCGTCGATGCGAAAGACGAACTCGAAGGACAATTGAAGGCGTTTCTGGAATTCGACGGACCAGCGTTTCTCGAAGTGATGATCGACGAGAACGCCGACGTGTTTCCGATGGTGGGCCCGGGGCAGACCTACGCGGACATGATCACGGGACCGTTTATCCCTTCCCGTCCAGGCGGAAGCACGAAGCGGACTCAGGAAGCTGCGGATATGTTCTAGCTAGAGGATGATTCACGCGATGAACGATTTCGATGCGATGGTCCGCGCGCTGGCTAATCCGTTCCGGCGAAAGGTCCTGCAATGGCTGGCCGATCCTGCCAGCCACTTTCTGGACGCGGAGTACGCGCCATTGCGCGGCGTGTCGGCAGGAATGATTCACTCGAAAAGCGGACTGTCACAGTCCACGGTATCGGAGCATCTGTCGCAGTTGGAACGAGCGGGCCTCGTCAACGCGAAACGCGTGGGGCAGTGGATTATTTTTTCGCGAGACGAAGCCGCGATTCATGCGTTTACCGGATGGCTGCACGACGAAATCGCCCGCTCAGTGAGCGCGAAAACACTGGCAGGTCGTGAAGCATGCTTGAGTGCTCCTAGTGCTTGCTCGCCGGGTCAGCCTCCCGCGAGCGCGTGAAGACGGGCGGTAACGAGGCGTTGCGGCGACTGCCGCCGTTGGAACTACGACATGGCATGATGACTTGAAGACAGACGACCCGTGATGGGGCGATAGCTTGTGTGGCGCTTGAACCGGGGCCGGTTGCAACATCAATCGCGAGTTCACGGTCAAACCATCTTGTTCCGCAGATGCCACGTCGTGTCGCGTATTCATTGCAAGAGCGGTCGATAAGCGAACAATTCTCTGATAAGTCGCGGGACAAGTGGTGACCCGATATCACGGTGGCCGCTTTGCGTCTGCAAGCGGCCATAAAACTTGCTACGGCCGAATGTCTGCAACGGGTCGACATCAGGCATCCGCTGACAGGTTGCTCGCACGTGCCATGCGCGGTCGGTTAGCAAGAGCGGTCATCCGTCGGCGGCGTTCACCCGCTGGTTCGCTGTGGTCAAAGTGACGTAGCTCTGCCGCCGAGCATCGACCGACGGCAGGCGGGAGCGCCGCAATGACACGCATACTGCTCCCGGATGTCATCGGTGATCTCGCCGGCGACCGTTAGGCCGTAATCAATGAACAGCTCTTCGCCGGGCTGGATGGCGGTGATTGCATGAATGAATACGCGATCGCCCGTCTCGATTGCTTCA
>NZ_WHNP01000012.1 GCF_009362735.1 Paraburkholderia franconis
CGCTCATGCGTGGCCTGTCGACGACCAACATCATCGAGAATCCGAACGGCGCGGTGCGCCGTGTCGCGGGGCGCGTGAAGCGCTATCGTGACGCCGATATGGCCTTGCGCTGGACGGCCGCAGGCTTCCTGGAAGCTGAGAAGCACTTCCGGAAAATCCTCGGCGTGAACGAGCTCTGGATTCTCGCTGCCGCCTTGAAACGATCGACCTCAAAATCGATTGACCACGATCGGAAGGTTGCCTAACCTATGCCGCACCCGCCGTCCCAACCTTCAACTGTCTTCGGGACATCGCCACGCACGTGGCGTCGATGCCTTCTGCCGCCAGCGTGTCCAGCACAAATTGACCGAACGAGTCTTTGCCCACCCGGCTGACCCAACCGACCTTATGGCCCAGGCGGGACAGACCGATTGCGACGTTTAAGTTCCGCGCCAGCGGCGCGCTTGACGAACCGGTTCACGCTCGCCAGCGGACCACTTTCGGATGCAGCAAAGAGGGCCATGGCTTCGCCGAAGGTCACCACATCGAGCTGAGAGGGCATTTCGGTCTCTTGCATTTGCAGATAGTGTTCGTAATGGCAACAGCGGTCCCCGTCGTTGGCAGAGCTGAACCGACGACGGCCCGTTATCGCGGCTTACAGAAAAGGAACCGGGTCGCTTAGCTGGCAGCGCCGTTCGACATCGCGTCGCGAAGCGCCAGAAGTGCTTTCAGGAAATAGAAATCTCCATAGGCGGTCGACTCGTCGATGCCAAGGCCGTGCGGCAGGTCCGCCGTGGCGTGCGCGAGAATCGAGTCGGCGTCGGGCGACGCAAGGCATTGGGCCGACAGCGTGTCGAGAATGGAATGCGCCAGTTGGAGATAGCGGACATTCTTCGTCACACGGGCGAGTCGGACGAGGCCATATGCCGTAATCGCGCCAGCGGACGAATCGAGCGGCTCTTGGTCGCCCGCTGCGGCATAGTCCCATTTCGGGATGAAGCTGTCTTTCAGCTTCGATTCGATGAAGGCTGCAACGCGTTCCGCTGCATCGACGTATTCGGCTCGACCAGTCATGTCCGCGAGCATGGCGAGACCCGTAACGGCCCAGCCTTGACCTCACGACCACGCGCTTTCGGGGGCCTGGCCCTGATAGGTGTCGCCCCGCACCGGAGCGCCCGTCTTTTCGTCGAAGACAAAGACGTGATAGACCGACGCGTCTTTGCGGACGTGATTGCGCAGAGCCGTCTCCGTGTGCCTGAACACCACGTCGAGCAGTTCGCTGCTGCCGCCATTTTGCGTGGCCCACACGAGCAGCGGCAGGTTCATCAACGTATCAATGAGCACGGAACCGGCCCAGTTCTCTCCGCCGAAAAACCCCCATCCAGGGATGAAGCCGGCGTCGGCATTGAACTGTTTGGCGAGACTCTCGGCTGCACGAACAGCGGCGGCCCGATACTCGTCCTTGCCCGTGAGCCGCCATCCGTAGACGGCGCTCGGATAGAACATGAAACCGAGGTCGTGATTGACCTCGTCGTTCGCGCGCGGCAACAGACGCTGCGTCAGACGCTCTGCTTCACGAAGAAACTTCTCATCCTTCGTTTCGCTGTACGCGAGCCACTGGAGTCCGGTCCAGAAGCCGCCCGTCCACACGCCGTCTTCGGTGTAGACCCATTTGCCGCCCTTGGTGATGTGCGGAAAGTCGGCCTCCTTAGTGTCGCGTTGCGTGTTTCATGATGATTTCTTCGGTCGCGCCGTCCCGCGAAAGCTCGGCCATGAGCTTTCCTTCTCTCATCACGAGAATGCGGTCGCACATCCCGAGAATCTCGGGCAGCTCGGAGGAGACCATGAGGATTGCGCGGTCTTCCGACTGCAGCACGTCTATGAGCACTTCGTATATGTCGTGACGCGCACCGACATCGACGCCTCGCGTCGGTTCGTCAATCAGGAAAATCTTCGTGCCTGCGTTGAGTTGCCGGGCAATGGCGCATTTCTGCTGGTTGCCGCCGGAGAGGTGTCGCACATCTGCGTTCATCGAAGGCGTCTTGATGCTGAGCCTGCGTACATAGCCGCCCACAAGCTCGTTCTCTTTGCGCTTCTTGATGGCTCGCGGTCCACCCACGGTCGAGAGTTTCCCGATGGTGACGTTGAAGGAGACGCTCTGGTCGAGGAAGAGGCCGTCGACCTTGCGGTCCTCAGACAGGAGGCCGACGCCCAGCGACTTGGCATGACGAGGGGAGCGAATCGAGACGGTCTTGCCGAAAAGTTCGATTTGACCGCCGTCAATCGGGTCGGCAGCAGCGATGGCGCGCAGGACTTCCGTGCGTCCGGACCCGGCCAGCCCGCAGAGACCCACGATTTCACCGGCGCGTACATCAAAAGAGATGTCCTCGAGTACGCCCTGCCGGGTGAGTCCCTTGGACGAGTTCGAGCTAAGCGGCATTCTCCGGTTGCAGAGAGCTATTGCGGGTGGCGGCTGACGGTGCTTACCAAACTCAAGTGACCTCACCGAGGCGTGAAGCACCCTCACTTCGCTGGCGCGACGTTTTGCGCGGCGCCCGGCGGCGGCGAATCACACGCGAAACTTTGAGCCGTGAGCGCGTCGGAATGCACGGTCCAGCCGGCCACATCGGTCGCGAGCGTGCGGATTGGCCGTTCGACCGTCCGGTCGCCGCGGCGGTAGAGACACGGTGGCGAGTAGTAGAAATCGAGGAAACCGTACTGGTCCGCCGGCGGCGTGCCGGGCACGGTGAAGATGATGTCCAGCGTGGAGCCCGGCAGGCCGGCAACGCGGAGCACTACAGGACTGTTGGCCGTGAAGCCCACGCCGAAGAACTCGACCCTGTCGGTGACGCCATGGTCCAGCGCCGTGCCGAAATATTCCCGCGCGTAAATCCGGGCGCCCTGGGGTGGGTTCCTGGGTGGATTTTTGGGCGGGTTCGCGCAGGCTGCGCAGAGCGCGGACAGGACGAACGCGGCACCGGTCGCGCGCAATTTCCGGTTCATGGCGCTCACGACCACCGCTTTCACGAACTGTCTCACTGGCCGCCTATCAGCCGGCGCAGCCATGAACCGCGAGGCGCGCGGGTGGCGTTCTTGTAGGCCTCCCACAACCTGGGCGACGGCCAGGTCGACGCCCGCGGAAGCAACTCCAGCATAGCCGCCCGTATATGAGGTGCGTCACATAGCGCCCACTGCTCCGCGAAATCACCGAACCATTCGTCCATCGTGTAGGTGTCGTCGTATCCGCGCAGGTTGACGGTTCCGGTGTAGCCGTCGCGGACCAGGTCCAGGACGTTGGGCAGTTCGTTGAGCGTCTGCTGGTAAGCACTCTCGAGGTCGAGCACCGGCCAGCGCTCCTGGATTGGATAGCGTGCACAGAGCGCGCGCACCCGCGCGTCGACGCTCGCACGCACCGCTGGCGTGTCAACGCGTGGATTGATTTGCTGCTCGCGCAGTGCTGCGAAGAACTCCTGGACTGTCAACCGGTCGGCCATCGGCTGCCCCTCTCGGTCAAACGGCAACGATGTGTTCGTAGAACCAGTCATTGAATGCGTCGAAGCCCTGCACGGTCAACCCGAGCCGATGCGCATTCTCGCAGGCCCGAACCAGCATCCAGCACGCAGCCTCCTCGAGGTCGGCCTCGAAGTCCGGCGCACTGGTTTTGTCAAAGTAGCATAGTGCGCTGCTAACCCGGTTCTCGGCATCCGTGAAGGCGCCCTTGTCCAGCGACTTGCCATGCAGTTCCGTATGCACCAGGTCGGTCGCCTCGAATTTCCAATCCAGGACCGCCGGCTTGCCGGATTGCCTTAATGCCTGGCCCAGTACACGTTCGGCCGCGCTGGCCAGGGTGATGGCCGATGCGAAGCGATGGCGTTCCAGGAACGCGTCGAGCGCCATCTCCAGCTGCTCGCGCGCGAGGTCGACGCGATTGCAGGTTTGCGAGGTCATGCTCAAGCTCCCTGACGGGTATGGAAGTTCCAGTCTACTGCGGCTGCGACTTGCCGAGGAAACCTGACGGCCCTGTTGCCACGCCGATCGTGCCGGAGGTACTACGGCTCGGCTCGTTTCTAGAACGACGGGCGGTGATGGATACCGGAACGCGTTTACCAGCAGAGGAAGCGGCTGCGTTCGTCAGACGCTGAACGTCATTGCCGACAATAATTAGCGTTACTTACTTGCACTCCACGTTCATCGAGTACCGACCGTTTCTTGTGCGCTCGGGGTTGCCAATGACCTACAACGAAAAAAAACCGACTCGCTGGAGTCGGGTGAGGGGGAGGCGTCTGTTACTGGTTCGCGGGAGCGGCGAGCGCGTCGTCAATCCAGCGGTCGAGCGTCGGTCCGCTGCGGATGTATTGATTGTCCGCTGTCGCTACATGCAGTCCGGCATCGTGCTTGATGGGCTGACCGTAGCCGCCGTTCTCGCGCAACCAGGTCGCGACGGCTTTGGGGTCGTCGGACGCGAATCGGCACTTTGGAAACATGAAGTGCTCTTCGATGACGCGGAACTTGCCCTCCGGTGTCGGAGCGTGACGTTTCAGGGTTGGAAACATGAGATTCTCCTTGTTTCCTGGAATTATTGTGATTCAAGTATAGGCGTGCCGCTTCGGCCGCGCGCCGGCGACCTCGTGACTGGAGACACATGAAAATGCCCGGCTACCCGCGTAGGCGGGCCTGTACGACTCCGGAGGGGCGCGCCTAGCTGATACCGAGCATCGAAGCCGTCATCGTCGCTTCAGCGACAGTTCGCGTCCGTTTAGAATTGGGGTCCGTGTGCGCCCTAACCGTGGTTATCGACCCATGCGCGACACCACGCAAGACCGGCCAGAGCCGCTTCATCATCGGTACCGAAGGCACCGAGTACGCCCGACACCGCTATCACTTTAGTGTCCCGCGTTATTGTGCCGCTTCCTACGAACTGCTCCGGTCGCAGGATGTCCTCTTGTTGCAAAATCGCATGTCCCCAAAGCGTGTATTCACGGTATCTTTCAGTTCGCATCAATTCTCTCGCCCGGTGCCCACTGCTTGAGCCGCCTGGTGTCAATTCCGGCCATCGTCAACGCAGTATCAATCAACTTGAGTTCCTGAGCAAAATCGAGTGCCCATTCTTCACCGTCAGACCGTACGGTCATGCCGTTGTGTACCGCAATCGCGTATCGCGCTCGGTAAAGTGCATCAACAAGCTTCGACTCTCTTTCCGCTTCCCGGACCCACTCGTCCACTGCCATGATGAAACCTCCCTGGGTGAAACGGGCCCATCAACTTGTCGTGTTTAGGCGAATGCATCGCCTGTCGCTCGAGCGTCGATGTCAATTGGCCTGATTGCGCTTCGCGCCCGGCCGTGCGGGCTCGTCAACATTGACCCGGGCCGCACCGTAACAGTCAGTTCGCCTTCGAACCTCGGTCCTTTGCGTTTTACGATTTCGACGAACACACCTTCTTCTGCTGAGCGCACGGCAATTCTCAACTCAGCAGGCGACGCGTCCGTGCGTGCATGCACGGGTCGAAAAACAAAAAACAACGACGTGCTCGAACGGGCGGCCAACAGCAGCCGCCTGAGCGCATCTGCACGCGCATGCGTTTGCCACAGCAAGACGGCACCGCAAGTGCCTGCTTTTAGAATCTGCTCGGTCGACCAGAGCTGGTCGCTCGTGCTCTTCGCGCGTACCAGCATCAACTGGCCTGGAGCAAAGCCCGCATAGGCGAGACCTTGGATTGATGGGTCGCAAGGAGGCTCAACCAGCGCAATCGGCCGGTCCAGAGCCCCGAGCGCCGGTGCAACCAGTCGCATCTCTGCTGAGCCAGGGTGCTGCGCCAGGATTTCGACGAGCGCGCCGACGGGCCAGCCGCCTCCCGGCAGTTCATGCGACAAAGCCGGATACGCCGTTTCGACTGTGAACAGTCGACCGCGCGCGAGCTGCGACGCCCGCCAGAGCGACGGATGGACGGACTCCGGCAATGGGGCCTGAGCATTCATGGTGCTGGAAAATACTGTATGAATGTACAGTATAGCCTGGTTCGGGACGGGTATATGGAGCGAAAGGAGGCCCGAATGTGCACAAGCCATGAAGCCAATCCTGAGCTTGGCGCTTCGTCCGTCGGCCGACGGCATGATTGTCGAGGTAGTCAAGTGACTTGAACCGGTCGCCAGCGAGCCGATTTCGGTACCGCTGCAGCCGACGCCTATATTGCTTTCCAACCGGAGACGGCCGGCGCGTAAAGCGCTCACCAATGTCAGTCAAGGACAGAGGTCGGTTGAGCCGCTGCACGCGTCACCGTAGACTTGCAACAGTGGCCAGTCGGGCCAGCACGAGATACCGGGAGCATCCATGTGTTATTCCGCGCAAATCAAGGCCGACTACAAACGATATGTGCGTATGTTCGGTGCGCATATGGACATTCGCGAGTTCGCGCGACTTTATTGGGAACGTGCCGAAGGGCGATTGAAGGCGAAGATTCCCAAGGCGATGGATGATTCGTTCGCCGCGCCCCAGTCCGAAGAGGAACGCGAAATCAGGCGACTCATCGACCAGTACAACGCGAGCCAGGCGAAAACACTCGAGGAAGAACTGTTCAAGCAGCGTGCGCGCCTGGTGGCGGCAGAGAGGACGCTGCAAACAAAGACAACGAAAGCTGCGACAGAAAGCAAGCGCATTGCGACGGACAAAATCGACGCGACGTTGCGCCGGCTCGATGACATCAAGCGCACCGAGAGCGAACCGCAAGACTCGCGAATCTTTCCCGGCTACTACGCGCCGGTGCTCGTCGTCGAAGATGGGCAGCGAGTTGTGAAACCCATGCGGTACCAGTGCCGTATTGCCGGCAAGCCCGCAAACTACGACTTCAAATATCCTGGCACGTACAACGCTCGGCGGGATAGCCTGGAAGGGTTTTGGAAGAGCCTTTTTGGCTACTCCCACGGACTGATGCTTGTCGACGCATTCTACGAAAATGTAGCGAGGTCGAAGAAGGAAGCGCGGACGCTTGCTCAAGGCGAGAAGGATGAGAACGTCGTCCTCGAATTTCGCCCGAACGATGGGCGGCAAATGCTTGTGGCGTGTTTGTGGTCAAAGTGGTCGGCGCCGGGAGAGCCAGACTTGCTTTCATTTGCCGCGATAACAGACGAGCCGCCTGAGGAGGTTGCAGCTGCTGGCCACGACCGGTGCATCGTGCCTATCAAAGAGGAAAACGTCGACGCTTGGCTCAACTCCGACCCGAAGAATCTTGATGCCTTGTACGCGATACTTGATGATAAGGAACGGCCATACTACGAGCACAGGCTGGCGGCATAGAGTCGGAAAACTGGGCAAGAGGGTATTCGCAAGAGTGCATATCGGCGCTGGACCGACAACGGCGCTTTGCAATCAAACTATTGAAGACACCTCATCAGGAGAAGTCGATTCGCATGTGACGGACACTGGTCTATGGGCCTCTAGGCGTGCCGTCCGCCACCCGGTGGCCGGCAGTGTCCGTTGGCTAAGCTGAGCTATCATGCACCCGTCCAGCCAAACAATTCTGAAAAATGAGCTTCGAGTCATGCAAAGCGGCGAGCGTTGATGAGAGTATCGTTCAACAACATCGCGCTGCCACATTACCGTTCGAGCGAGAACTGAAGTCTCATTGCCGGACGCCCGTCGGTCCGTATCTGCGACCGTTCAGTGCGAACCGCGACTGGAAGACTGCATCCGTTTTCATCATTGGAGACAATCCGGCGACGCCGTTGAGAGATGAGTTCGACGGATTCGACGCGTACTGGACGGCGCTTACAGAAGATATCGAGGCCTTTCGTGAGCGCTACGCCGCCAAGCATAGTGGCCGCACAAGCAAAACCACGGCGCGCGTGCAGCATCTGGCCTCGTTCATTGGTAAAGAGCATTGCCTCGTGACCAACTCCTGTTGGGTCCCTGCCACTTCGCCTCGTCAGATTACCCGAGCGGAACGACGTCGCGATGAAGGACAGCTAAAGGCGCTCATCAAGTTCTGTCGGCCAAAGGTAATTCTGCTTCACGGCTCGAAGGCGGTGCGGTTTGCCGGGACGGCCTACGGACTGCGTCTCGACCCATTTGAAGCTCCAGCGCAACAAGACTATGTAGTGAAGGGCATGCGGCTTTTTGCCTATCCGCACTTCAGTGGGCTCGGTGTTCCGGGTGGCAAGACCTTCCAGCCAGATGTGGACTTTCCTGTGTTTGCAATGCGGATTCGTGAGTGCCTGGCCACCGCTTTATAGCCTGAACGCGGACACCGCTGCATGCCTCGCCCGTGTGACAGCGAACGCCTTGGTCGTGGCCGGGCCGAAGCCTTCTTCACCAAGGGACGCCTTCGCCTTTTCGCAGACCGGACTCATAGCTTGTTTGGGACTGTTACGCAGCGCGATTGTCGAACCCCTCGGAGCGGCTCAATGACTATGCCCGCCTCCGTGCCCGCCATGACCGCCCCAGTGACCATGTCCACCGCCCCAATAGCCGAAGCTGAACGACACCGATGGCCCCCACCATCCGGGCCAACCGTACCACGGATATGGGGGATAGTAAGCAGGGTAGTAGGCGGGCGCGACATACACGGGTGCCGGGTATAGATATGCGGGTTCGCCCGGCGCTTGGGGCGGGATGTTCTGCGCGTCCGCGCCGTTGGGGTAGCCGTAACCTTGAGCAGGGACTTCGTGATGGGTCACAGCAGTAGGAGCGGCCGGATAGTATCCATACGGGTAGTAACCGGGGCCGATGTAATAGCAGCCGGACAGCGCGAGCCATGCAAGGGCGCTACCGGCGCGCGCTGTTGCCAGGAAGGGCTTCATGACATGCTCCAGTTTCCTCGCGACGCCGCGATGCGACGCAGCGCGCACTTATGAGATTACTTCACCGCTGGGATAAAGGAAACAGAGCGCGCATGGCGGACGCCCCTCTGGCAAAGGGCTACTTTTCTGAATCGACATCTCGAACCCGTCAACTTCGGCGGTGAAGAATCCGGAAAGCTAGCGGAGCTCGCGCGGTGCGTGGCCGACGGTCGCCAATCGACTCCCTGCAAATGGGTCTTGTCGCCAGTCAACCTGCGATGAAGAGACACCCGAGGGCTGCACTGCCCGGTCGGCCGCGAAATGCTCCAGCGACTGTCCAGCGCTGAGTGCTTGGCACAACCATTGTGGCATTTCCCCGTCGCCGCTCCAGGTATCACCAGTAGCGCTGCGATACCGTGCCGATTCTTGACGCAGTTGGTCTTCAGCTATTGCCTTGGCAACATCATCAATCTCGATGCCGACTTCGGCCATTCTACGGCGAAGGTAGCCAGCTGCCCTATTTTGGATTTGGTATGGGCCGTTGGATTCCAAACATACCACGCTTTATAAAGCAGTGTCCGGAGTGTGTTCGTGATGATATGGAAAAGTATGGAGAGACATATTTTCGTAGGCTGCATCAACTGCCCGGCGTAGTGTGTTGTGTAGTACATCGTTGCGTATTGTTTGAAACTCATCATCCGTATCGACGAGGTACGCGGGACGCGATTTCCGTACCAAATAGTCGTGGTCTGCTTCGTCCGTGCGTCGAAAACCTATCGAAACCGACCTTTGAGCGGCACGTGTTCTTTGCGTCTGAATGTCAGAAGTTGCTGGATAGACGTCTAGAAGATTGCCGCTGGCGGGTAAGGTCGGGTTATGCTAAACGAGCCTTTGCAATTGGATACCGTTACCGGTACCTTGTGGATAGGTACGGATTGGAGAAGGATATTCTTGATTTCTACGGTCAGGATTTCCTAGACTCTGTCGGCTTTCATCTTAAGGTCGCGAACGATGAGAATTGGGTACAGAGGTTGTTGAGCCCTTCGGCATCCTCGTCGAGCGGTGTTGCGACGAATTTGCTACTAGACAATTTCTTGACGGTCGCCGAGTCGCGTCGGAAAGCACCGAGTCTTCGGCCGCCGCCTTGGACTTGCCAAAACTCATGTGCGCCACACTATGGCCAATCAGTTGTGGAAACGATGCGAATGGCTAGGCGTTGTGACGGGAACCGAAGAGTGAGCGGCAGATTTATGTGTTCTTGCGGCTATATATTTTTAGCGTATCTCGATAGTGTCGACAAGAATGGGGAGCCTCTTGTCGACCGTATTATCGAATATGGACCGTATGTCGCGCAGCGAGCGAGGGAACTGCGCGAAGCCGGCATATCTCTCAAGGAAGTGGCGCACAGATTGAACATGTCTAAAGATTCCGTCAAGAGAATTTTGCAGTTTCCAGTGGCGGCCACCGGGACTTGCACGTTGGGTAATACCGGTGGCGCGAAAATCTCGCCTTGACTGAGGAAGGATACGAGATACACGTATAGTTGGTGGTGGAAAAGTTTATTTGAACAGAGCTGGCGCCTAGCATAGATTGCCACGTCGAATTAGGGAAAACTTTCTTCGGAATGAAGCGCCGTGTCTTGTTTGAAATCACTGAGTTAAAGTGGCTTGACGAGGAAAACTCTATTTATTCGGTACAGCGTTGCTGTCGGAACACAACGTGACGCGCGCGGCGGAACGCCTGAACTTCTCTCAACCATCGGTGAGCGTGCATCTCGCGAAGCTGCGGGACATCTTCGGCGATCCGCTGCTGTTGCCAGGGCCGCGCGGCATGCGGCCGACCGCGCGAGCCGACGAGCTGCGCGAACCGTTGCGAGAGGCGCTCGACGCATTGGAGCGCGTGATGTCGTCACCGAAGGCGTTCGATCCCGCCACGGCGATTCATACGTGGAAAGTCGCGGCGACCGACTACAGTGAATCGACGGTTGTTCTGCCCGCGTTGAGTGCGTTGCGCGCGACGGCGCCGCGAACGCGGCTCTCCGTGGTCGAAATGGTGCCGACGCGCATCGTCAGACAGGCGGAACAGGGCGAGATCGATCTGGCTTTTCATACCAGCGACGAATCGCCATCGGGTCTGCATCGCCGCGTGCTATTCGCCGAGCGCTATGTTCTGGCTGGCCGCGCGGGGCATCCACGTCTGAACCGGCGTCCGACGCTTGCGCAGTTTTGCAAGCTGGAGCACGTGATCGTGTCGCCGGATGGCGGCGGGTTTCGTGGGGTCACTGACGATGCTCTCGCGCAAGCGGGCCTCACGCGGCGGGTCGTGCTCTCCGTGCCGCACTTTCTGTTCATGATGTCTGTGCTCGCGAGCACCGATCTCGTCGCGATGTTGCCCGCGCGGCTCGTGCGCGATACGGGCGCGTTGCGAGTCGTCGAGCCGCCCGTTGCCGTCCCGGGCTATGAAATGGCGATGCTTTGGCACGAGCGTTGTCATCGCGACCCGGCGCATCAATGGCTGCGCGAGCACATCGCGAGTTCCATCTGACAGCCCACAGCGTTGCGCAGGATTCGATCGCGAACGGCCGTACGAGAAAAACTGCCGCCGCTATGGCATGTTAGCTGCGATCGCCGGCAAGCCGCCGATGGCTGCTTAAAAGCGCTTGTCTTGACGCTGGCATAAACTGATGGCCGGCTGATCCGTCGACATGCATCGTGACGTGCAGATGACACGCGTTCATTCCGATGCACGAAACGCGGATCTCGTCGGAATCGACAACGCAAGTGTTTTCTGGTGGAGCTCCCCATGAGCGAGCAGACGCTTGATACATTCGACGTCGAACAGATGATTCCGGACTTTACTGCGCCGGCACTGGCGCAGTGCACACCCGACCGGCAAATGGTCGATGCCGCCGAAATCAACACGCGACACTGGACGAGCCACGTCGCGGGCCCGTTCAAGCCCGGTTCCGAAATCCACTTGCGCGAAACGTGCCGGATGTTTCGCGAGACGTTCAATCCTTATCGGCCATCGGTACTGGACTGGCCGAAGCTCAAACCGGATGCGCTCGATCGGATCGTCTCGCTGCCGATCTGGGACATCGCCGTGCAGACGGAAGGCAAGGCGAGACTGCGCATGGCAGCCTACGCCGCGACCATCGGCGAACCCGAGATGCGCAGCGCGCTCGCGCTGAACGCGTGGGAAGAAAACCGTCACAAGGAAGTCTTGTCGCGGATGGTTGCCGCGTATGGCATTCCGCTTGCGCGCGAGGCGCCCTATGTATTCCCGAAAGACGCCGAATGGGCTTATCTCGTCACGGGCTATAGCGAATGCATCGACAGCTTTTTCGCATTCGGACTGTTCAAGGTCGCGCATCGCTCCGGACTCTTTCCACCTGAACTGATCGACACGTTCGAGCCGGTGATGCAGGAAGAGTGTCGTCATATTCTTCTATTCGCGAATTGGGTGGCCTGGCATCGCGCGATGCTGTCGTGGTGGCAGCGCATCCGATTCGAGCTGAAGGTCATGGCCGTATGGGCGTTTCTCGGCTGGGAACGCATCGGCCTCGCGCGCACGATCGACGCGGAAGGAAACGAACAAAAGCAGGACAACAATTTCACGGTGAATGGCGCACACGCCGTATCCGGCGCGGATATCGGCGTGCGCGAATTGATGATGTTGTGCCTCGAAGAGAACGACCGGCGGTTCTCGGGTTACGACGAGCGCCTGCTGCGTCCGGACACGATGCCAACGCTCGCGCGCTTCGTATTGCGCTTCATGCGCGAGAAGAAAGCGAAATGAATACCGCCCATGTCTTTTCCTTTGCGAAGAACGGTGACGGCTTTTTGCTCGACGGCAAGCCGTTTCAGATCCGCAGCGGGGAAATGCATCCGGCGCGCATCCCCGTCGAATACTGGCGGCATCGCATTCGGATGGCCAAGGCGATGGGGATGAATACCATTGCTCTGTACATCATGTGGAATTACCACGAGCCGAGCGAGGGCGCATTCGACTTTCACACCGGCAATCGCAATATCGAGGCGTTCATTCGCCTCTGCCAGATCGAAGGCATGTGGGTGCTGTTCAGGCCCGGTCCGTATGCTTGCGCCGAATGGGATCTCGGCGGGATTCCGTCTTACTTGCTGCGTTACCCGGATATCCGGTTGCGGACCGATTCGGCGAGTGATTCGCGCTATATGTCGGCCGTCGCACGTTACATCGGTGAACTTGTACCACGCGTCAAGCCGCTAATGGCAATACACGGCGGCCCGATTCTGATGATCCAGGTCGAAAACGAATTTGGATCGTACGCGGGCAATGCCGTTTACCTCGAAGAAATCAGGCAGCTTTGGCTTCGCGGCGGAATTGAAGGCCCGTTCTATACGGAAGACGGATTCGCGCAAGTCGAACAGAACCGCACTTATGTCGTCGATGGGGCGATCGCGTTGAGCAATGGCAATGCAACGCAAATCGAAGCGGCGCGCAAAGCATTTCCCGCGGTGCCCGTCATGGCGGGCGAGGTCTATCCGGGTTGGCTCACACATTGGGGCGACAACGCGCTGCAAGGCACGGCCGTCGATCTCTCAGCGACGCTCGACGAGCTGATGCGAAAGAACTTGTCGTTCAACGTGTATGTGATTCACGGTGGCACGAGCTTTGGCTTCTATGCCGGTGCGAATGTGGATGCCGATACGGGCGAATATCAGCCGGACATTACGAGCTACGACTATTCGGCGCCGATCAGCGAGCAAGGTGTGGCGACTGCGAAGTACATGAAGTATCGCGAGATCATTTCCGGGTATCTGGCGACGCCACTGCCTGACGTGCCTGATCCCGTCGCCACGCTCGCTACGGACATTCGCTCTTTGAGTCCGCAGCGGTTCGCGTCGATCTGGGACAATCTTCCGTCCTCTCTGCCCGCCGGGCAGACCGTCAATCCGCAGCCATTCGAAATGTACGGTCAGGTGTCCGGCTTCGTCGTCTACCGGAAGCGGCTTGAACATTATCGGGGCGGCGTTCTGGATATCGGTAGTGTTCACGACTATGCGAGTGTTTTCATCGGCGGCGAATATGTGGGCGGCGCATCACGTGCGAGCGTGCCGCGAAATCGCGCACAATCGCTGAATATCGTGCATCACGGGCCGCTTGCGCTTTCGTCGTCTGGATCGAATGAGACAGCGGTACTGGACATACTCGTCGAAGGCATGGGTCGCGTGAACTACGGGCATGCGATGATCGACCGCAAAGGGCTTATCGATCCTGTTGCGCTGCGCGACGAGTCGGGAGCGACCGAGGTTTTGACGGGTTGGGAAATCTTTCCTCTTCCGATGAACGCCGCGTTTATCGAAGATCTTCGCCCGATATGCTCCGACCCGAACAGAGCGGGGCAATTCTTCCGCGCGGTGCTGTCGCTGGATACGGTGGGCGATGTGTATCTGGACATGAGCCAATGGACGAAAGGTGTGGTCTGGGTGAATGGACACAATCTCGGACGATACTGGAATATCGGCCCGCAGACGCGGCTCTACTGTCCCGCTCCGTGGCTCAAGCCCGGCGAGAACACGATTACCCTCTTCGATCTGCACCAGACGGAAGCTAAGCCGATCGATCTGGTGTCTGCGCTGACGTAGGTGTTGCCGGTGATAACTCAAGCGTCAGTACCTGGAATGGATCGAGTCGAATCGCCTGAGGACGGCCGACGTCCCATGGAAGTGGAAAATCCGCGGCGGGGTCGAGAAACGGAAAGCGTGCATTGAATCCTCCCGTCATGCCTTCCGGCAGTTCGAGATGCGCTCTCAGGTCGAGCAAAAAGCTTTGCGCGCGATCACTCGGATTGCGCAGCGTAATGATCGCTTTCGAAGGCGTCCACGCGGCCCAACCGTAAATATCGAGTTGATCCGGCGCGCCGCCGATCCAATGGGAGTCGCGAAGTACATCTGCATTGGCGCGCGCCCATCTTGAGGCCTCCGCAAGAACATCCCAATCGCGTTTCTTTAGCAGCGACGGCGTGACATAAAGCTCTTGCAACTGCGCGCCACTGCCGAAGTACGAACGCACTTCGCTCGCGAACCCATGCGCAGGATCGGCGTTGAGCCGCGTGTTTTCCTGCGCGTAAATGATGCCGTGAAGCATCAGCGAATTGAGCGGAAAGAGCGGACTCTTGCATACGACATTGCGATAAGTCTGGGCGTCGCGATAGGTGATCCATTGTTCACGATCGCTGCCTGTGCCGGAGAAGCCGTAATCGGCGCCATCACGCCAGATCGAATCGACGTAGCGCAGCCAGAATGGCGACGGCAGCGTTCCCGTCGACAGATTGACGAAGACATCACGCTTCGCGCGGCGCATATCCTCGATGAGTTCTATCGCGGCATCCCAATCGCTGTTGAAGCGGCTGCCGGGCACGACGACGTTCGCGTTGCCCGTGCCGTCGAGCTTGAAATAATTGACGCCGTCTCGCGTCAGCAGGTCCATTGCGGCTTCGTGAAAGCGTTGATAGTACCTGGGACCGGAGAGCGCGAATCCGTCGCCGATGGTCTCGTATCCGGCGGCACGGCCGCGCGTCACACGTTCCTGTCGAGGCGGACCATAGCCGCCCCACGGCGACAGCCACACGCCCGGCGCGGCGCCATGGCGCGCGGCGGCATGCTTCAATGGCTCGAAACCATCGGGGAACGCGCAATTGAATCGCCAGGCGCCACTGTAGTCATCCCATCCGTCGTCGAACAGGTATGAGTCGAGTTGTACGCCGCGCTTTTCATGCAGCTCACGGCCCACGGCGTGAATGCGTTCTATCGCCTGGTCCCGCGTATAGGCGGTGAGAAAGCCGATGTCGTACCACGAGTTGTAGTGAAGAAACGGACGATAAGGGTGCGCTCGCTCCTGCTCGACATAGGCGGCGAAATCGCGGCGCAATTGACCTTCGCGAAACACGCCTGCTACGGCTGAATAAGCGAGCGTCTTGCCTTTGTCGAGCGGCAACTCGCGCGCGACCGTGAATCCGGCAATGCCGTCGCGCACTTCGCTTTCCGCCATTGGAAGCTCGAAGCCCAGATAGACATTGCCCTCGACGATGGGCACCGCTTCGAGTTCACCGAGCTTTTGCGCGAAAGGCGCGTGCGTCTGCAGTAGTGAAACGGAGACAATGCACTCGGCCTGCGCGAGTGCGGTAATCGACAGAAGCTGCCGCAAATAAGGCAAGTTTTCGCGCTGCTCGATACCCCATTCGACCCGCAGACGCCGCTGCCTGTCGCAAAGTATGGCGATCACGCGTCGGCCGGCGATGCGCTCCGCTTTTCGCGATGCTTCGGCATTGGCCATCACCGTTTCTTCGCGCAATGGCTCGATCATCTGCAATTCGTCGATGCCCAGCGTGCGTCCGTCAGCCAGTGCGATCGAAAACGGCGCATCGAGCGAAAGCGTTTGGGCATGCGCGCAATCGACGATACGGAATTTGCCGAGAGATCGACCTGCAATCGTCCAATGCAATGCGATGACCGAATTGCCGAACACGCATTCGCTGCCATTCGACTGAAAGACGGGTGCGCCCGGATCATCGAGTGCGGAGCGATTCGCAAGCATGTGAACCGCCGATCACTTCACGGTCTGGATGACCTCGAATCCCTCGAATTCCGGATGCCCCAGATAAAGCGCGCGTGCTTCATTCCCGGCGTTCCGATGCGCGGCGCGGAAGGCCTCGGACTGCGTCCATGCCTCGAAGGCCGCGCGATTCGCCCAGATCGTATGGCTCGAATACAGCATGTGATCGTCGCGTTGTGGGCCTTTCAGAAGATGAAACTCGATGAAGCCGGGGACGTCCTTGAGGTGCGTGTCGCGCGTCGTCCACACTTCCTCGAACGTCTTTTCCGAACCCAGCGCCACCTTGAACCGGTTCATGGCAATGAACATGACTTCGCTCCCGAGTAATTGCGATGTTCGGCGAATCGGTTGATTTCCACAAAGAACATCGAAAGTCTACGGACGAAGTATAGGCACAACCCAGCACGCGCGTTATCGTCCGCGCGCCCACTGAGCGAACGCGGCACACGCGACGAGCAGCGAGCCGGTGGCGAAGAACACCGAATGCAGTCCGAGATGAACGGCAATCTGACCGCCGATCACAGGGCCGAGCACCTGTCCGCTGAATTGCGCGGACTGCAGATAGCCGAGCATTTGACCCGTCTTGCTCTCGTCGACGGCGTGCCTCGCGAGCTTCGCGATGGCAGGCAACAGCCCCGCAAGCGACATGCCCATCAACGCGCGCAGTGCGGCCAGTTGCCACCATTGATGGACGAACGCTTGCGGAATCATCAGCAGGCCCGTCGCCACGAGACAACCGACAATCACGTTCCATGCGCCGATGCGATCCGCGAGCGCGCCGAGACGCGCCGCCGTCAACATACTGCCGAACGCGGAGCATGCCATCACGACGCCTGCAATGCGGGCCAGTTGATCTGGCTCGACGCCGAGGCTGACGACATACACGGTGATCACCGGCTCGATCGACATGTTGGCGAGCAGGACCATCATCGCCGTCACGAGCAGCGCGCCGATCGCCGCGTAACGCGTGCGGGACGCATGGCCCGAGGCGGCGACGCTCGCGCCGCGCTTTGCATCGGTGGCGGGCTGGAAGTCTTCTCTGACCACGAAGATCGTGAGCAGCGCGGCCACGGCGATCACCGCGCCGCCCGCGAAGAACGTGCCGCGAATGCCAATCACGCCGGGCAGCAGGCCGCCGATCAGCGGCCCGATCAGATTGCCCGCGAGCGCGCCCGTCGACAGCAGGCCCAGCGCCCATCCGGCGCGCTCGCGCGGCGCCTGCGTGCCGACCATCACGGTCGACGCCGACGCATAGCCGCCGACGAGCCCCGCGATCAGGCGCAGCCCGATCAGTTCGTAGACATTGTGCGCGATGCCGATCAGCGACATCACGACGGCCATGCCGACGGCTGCGCGAATCAGCATCGGCTTGCGCCCATAGCGGTCGGCGAGCCTGCCCCAGACAGGCGCCGTCACGGCCGTGCCGAGAAAGGTCGCGCCGAATGCCACGCCCGACCACTGGATGACATCCGCCTGCGATTCGACGCCGAGCTGCTTCACGTAGAGCGGCAGAAACGGCAACAGCATGCTGAGACTGACGAGCGTCGTGAACGAACCGAACACGCAGACGAACAGATTGCGTTTCCAGTACTTCTCGTTGCGTTGTGCGTAGCTGAGCGCGGACGTATCGGGTGTTTCGCGCATCTCAAGTGTCGTGGGCTCGCTCATGCCGGGTATCCTTCAATCACGTGTTTGTTGCCGCGTTCGGCCGCGCAGTGCGGTCAACAGATCGATGCTCAGCGCGAGTGCGATCGATGCGGCGCCGATCGCGAAGAGCATCAGGTAATTGCCGCCGCTTTGCGTGAAGAGAAACGACAGTCCGTATGCAGCGCCCGCCTGCAATATCGCGAAGCCTGTTGTCGCCGAGCTCCATGCGCCGTTTTGCATGGACGGATGGTGTGCGAGCAACTCGTTGACGCGGCCGAGTGCGAGCGGCACGATGCCCGGCACGGCGGCGCCCATCAATACGCTCGATGCGATCAGCGCAGTGGGCCCTGTGCTGATCAACGGCAACACCACCGCGACGAACTGGATCACGAAGCCCACGCGCAGCGCGGGACCAAAGCCCGTGCGGTCCGCGAGATGGCCGCTCAGCAACGGACCCGCGATTGCGCCGAGACCGAACAGCACCCAGTATTGCGCGCCCGTATCGAGACCTTTGCCGAGTCCGCGCGATACGAAGTCGGCCAGAAACAGCATGTGCGGAACGAGACCGACTGCGTTCAGCGCGTACTCGGCATACAGCGCGCGCAGCGTGAAGCCCGAGTGCTTCGCGTGCGTTGCGTGATGCGTCTGCGGATGTTGAGCGGGTGCGCCCTGCTTCGGCCACCCATTCCATGCGGAGACCGTCAACAGCAGCGCGATCACGCCGAGTCCGAACCACGTCTCTTTGACGCCCTCGCGCAGCAGCAGCGGCACGATCGTGCCCGACGCGGCGATGCCGAGGCCGATACCCGCGAAGATCGCGCCGCTCACGAGCCCACGGCGCGCAGGCGGCACATGTGCAAGGACGGTCGGCGCGGCCAGCACCATCAGCGCGCCGCCCGAAAGCCCCGACGCGAAGCGCCACACGAAGAACCACAGGAACGACAGCGGGAATGCGCACGCGACGAATGCAACCGTTGCGAGCAGCATCATCGCGCGCAGCACGTGAGTGGTGTTCGCGCGCTTCGCGAGGTAGCCGCCGAGCAACGCGCCCGCCAGATAGCCGCCCAGATTCGCGGCACCGAGATACGCGGCCGTCGATGCGGCGAACCAGTGTGCGTCGATGATCGCGGGCAACAGCGGCGTGTAGGCAAAGCGCGCGAGGCCGATGCCGACGAGGCTCGCGCTCGCTCCCGACACGGTGCCGCGCCATACGCTGAAGGCGGGCTGTGTCGATGCGTTCAGAACTGCGGGCTGCATTGTTTTCTCCGTGCTTCCCAGTGCTTCTCAGCACAAGTACGAAATGGTGTGATGGCAAGTGCGATGAAAAGGATCGAATCACGCTCCGACGTTGCTGCCGCCATCCACGTGCAGGATCTCGCCCGTCACGAATGCCGCCGATTCCAGATACAGCACGGCTTCGGCGATATCGGCCGCTTCGCCGAGATGCCCTAGCGGAAGCAGTCGCGCGAGTGCGTCATGCTTCTCGCGCGGATGCATCGGCGTCTTGATGATGCCGGGCGCGACGGCGTTCACGCGAATGCCGCGCGACGCGTATTCGATCGACAGAGAGCGCGTCACGGCATTCAGGCCGCCTTTCGTCAGCGCGGCCATTGCAGCGGGCCGCGCGGCGACCGGGCGATCGACGAGGCTCGCCGTGATGTTGACGACATGACCGCTGCGCTTCCTGCTCATCTCGGCGAGCGCGCGCTGCGTGATGTGGAAGAAGCCGTGCACGTTGATCGACATGACGGCTTCGTAGTCTTCGGGCGTGTACTCTTCGAAAGGCTTCGCGATGAAGATGCCCGCGTTGTTGACCAGCGTATCGATACGGCCGAAGCGTTCGAGCGCGATGGCGATCACGTTTTGCGCGGTCTCAGGGTCTGCGATATTGCCTTGCACCGTGGCGATATCCGGATCGTCGCTCGCGCGGATCGTGCGCGAGGTCGCGACGACGCGATAGTTGCGGTCGCGAAATGCGTCCACCAGTGCAGCGCCGATGCCTTGCGACGCGCCCGTGACGATCACCACTTTCTGTTCGGCACCCATGGCCTGCTCCTTGAACGGGTTGGGCCGCGCACGGCCCGTTTCGATGGAGCAAGTCTAGATTCAACCGACCGCAGAGAGAATCCACGCGCGACGGCAGACATTCTTCCGACACGCGGTTCAATGAATCGATCAGCGTGCGTCCGTGATGCGCTGCAGCTGCTTGAAGTGCCGGCGCAGGCGGGGCGCGGCGAAGTCGACGAACGCGCGCACTTTCGGCACCGACAGCCGGCCATGCGGCGTGAGCAGATGAACGGGCAACGGCGCGTGTTCGCTGTCGCGCAGGACGATTGCGAGCTTGCCGTCCTTCACCTGCTGCGCGACGTGATAGGAAAACACGCGCGTGACGCCGCGCCCTTCGATTGCAGAAGACACGGCTGCATCGATGCTGTTGACGATCAGGCGCGGCGAGAAGCGCACGACCTGCGCAACGCTCGAGCCTTCCGCTGGCGGAAAGCTCCACGAGTCGAGACCGAAGTGCGTCATCGAGATGATCGGGTGCTGCTCGAGGTCGGCGGGTTCGCGGATCTTCGGGTGTGTCGCGAGATAACGCGGCGATGCCGCCACGACGCGCCGCACTTCGCCGACAGGAATCGCGATCAGCGTCGAATCGGGCAGATGCGCGATGCGCAGCGCCACGTCGATGCCCTCATCGATCAGGCTGACGGGGCGGTCGAGCATGTGCAGGCGGACGGAGACGGCGGGGTATTGATCGATGAAGGCGTCGAGGATCGGCCGCAGCAGGTCCTGGCCCGCAGCCACGGGTGCCGTGACCGTGAGCAGGCCGCGCGGCGCGGAGCGCTCGCTTGCGACCAGCAGATCGGCTTCTTCGAGATCGGTCAGGATGCGCCGGCATGCAGCGGCATAGCGCTCGCCGGCTTCGCTGAGCTTGATGGTGCGGGTCGTGCGATGCAGAAGCGGAGACCCGACGTGCTCTTCGAGAAACGCAATGGCGCGGCTCACGGCAGCGGGCGAACGGCCGAGGCGCCGGCTCGCGCCCGCGAGGCTCCCTTCGTCCAGCGTCGCGACGAACACTTTCATTGCATCGATCCGGTCCATGGTGCATCGCTCACGAAGCGTCGGCGGGGCGACGTTGCCCGGAAGTGTACAGCGGCGTGTGTCCTCGCGAGGTTAGAGGGCGGTCGTGATTCCGTCTTCTGGCTGTTCTCGTGCTCTCATGCAAGAGGATGACTGTTATCGAAAACCGAAAGTCCAGCGTCGACGCTTCTTACGCTGTGTCTCCATGCTCATCAGCACCGATCACGACGCTGTTCGCGCTCTCGTAGCGATAGCGCGGCACGTCGAGATTCTGCGGAGCAGGCTTGTCCTTGAACACGCGACCCGCAAGGTCATAGGTCGAGCCGTGACATGGACAGAGAAATCCGCCCGGCCAGTCGTCGGGCAGATTGGGTTGCGGGCCCGGCTGAAAGCGCGGACTCGGCGTGCATCCCAGGTGCGTGCAGACGCCCACCACGACGAGCAGGTTCTTGCGTTCCGCGCGCGAACGGTACTCGTTGTGGCAATACGCAGGCAATGGCATCGAGAACGGCCGCTCGCTATGAGGGTCGGCGACGAACGGATCGGCGGCGCGCACAGCGGCCATCATCGAATCGGTGCGATCGACGATGAAGACGGGCTTGCCGCGCCACGCGACCGTCAGCATGTCGCCGGGCTGAAGACGGCTGATGTCGACCGTCACGGGCGCGCCCGCGGCCAGCGCGGACGCGGGCGGCCGGAACGAATCGACGAAGGGCGTCACGACCGCGACGCCTGCAATGCCGCCCGCTACTGTCGTCGCGATCATCCATCGGCGTCGTGCCTCGTCGGGTGGCGCGTCGACGAACGCACTCACGTTGTGCTCCCATCTGCTTGCGCCGATTGCGTCGTCGTGTGCGTCGGCCACAGGAACAGCGTGCGAACGTGCGTCGACGGTTTGACATCGACAACGCGCTGCTGTGTGTTGCCTTCATAGCTGACAGTGATCCTGTAGCGTCCGTCCGGTAGCGACGCGAGCATGAACGGTCCGTGCGAAGTGGCGTTCAGCAAGGTCGCGCCGTGCATGTCGGTGATATGAACGGGGATGTCCGCGAGATATTCGTTACCCTGATGGGTCTTGCCCGCGAATTCGAGCACGAGCGGGTACTTGTGCATTTCGTCCTTGAGCGCGGCCGACTGATCGCTGCCTACGCCGCCCGACAGATACGCGACGTTGCCCTGATGCTGAAGCGGCGGCAGGATCGGCGTTGCGGCGAACGCGATATTCGCGGACTGCGCAAGCACGAGCGTAATGGCGAGAAGAAGACCTGCTTTGGCGGATGAGTTCATGACGATCTCCATCGTGAAGACAAGTGCGTCGATGACGCGGCATTACTTTTCGACGCGCGCGAATTGAGCGAGCGGTCAAGCGAAATAGCGTTTGTGGTCGCAGCGTCGTGGCGATTTCAATCTAGGCGGGGCGGATTAAACGAGACTTAAACCCTGTGGAGATGCGTTTAGTCATCAACCGGGAGTTTTGCGCTGACAGAAAGCTTTCTTATCGGCTTGTTAGAATGGCCCCGTCAGGAACAGCACTCGTTTTCTCGAATCATGAACAATCGCAATTGCCCGGGACGCTCGCGTCGTTGCGCTATTCAGGCAGCAGCGGCTGAACATGCAAAAGTCGGCCTCGCGAATACGGCGCGCTGATATGGAAGGATCGCATGTCCTGCTAGGCATTCTCGCGTGGGCGTTCTTCATCGGCGCGCTCTCGCTGATGTGGATCACCGTCAACGCGGGTTCGTTCTATTCCCGATACGCGCGCTGGTGCCGCGCGTGCAACGTCACGCCGCCGGCCCAAAGTGTCGCGTTCTGGCTGAACTTCGCGGCGAGCGCGATCGCGCTGATCGCGGCATTGTTCTTCGCGGCGATGTATCTCGCGGCCAGCTAGCTTCATCGGTGCCGTGCCATCTGACCGAGCAGTTATCCGCCATTGAACGCCTGATGCAAACACCGTCACGACTCAGTACGCTTCGACAGATACCCAGCAGCGTCTGGGTGCTCGGCTGTGTCAGCCTGTTGATGGACGTATCGTCCGAGATCATCCATAGCTTGCTGCCGATGTTCATGATGGCGAGCCTCGGCGCGAGCGCGGCGACGATCGGCATCATCGAGGGCGTTGCAGAGGCGACGGCGCCCGTCGTCAAGGTGTTCTCCGGCGCACTCAGCGACTATCTCGGCAACCGCAAATGGCTCGCCGTCGCGGGCTACGGGCTCGGTGCGCTGAGCAAGCCGCTGTTCGCGATTGCGCCGACGCTCGGCTTCGTCGTGACCGCCCGCGTGATGGACCGAATCGGCAAGGGCATACGCGGCGCGCCCCGCGATGCGCTCGTCGCCGACGTCACGCCGCCACATCTGCGCGGCGCTGCGTTCGGGCTGCGGCAGTCGCTCGATACAGTGGGCGCTTTTCTCGGTCCGCTGTTCGCCGTCGTCATCATGCTGAGGTGGGCGGACGATTTCAGGCTCGCGTTCTGGCTCGCCGTGATTCCGGGTGTGATGGCCGTCGTGCTGCTGACGCTCGGCATCGACGAGCCCTTGCGGCAAGCAGGCGCAAAGCGCGTCAATCCGATTGGCCGCGACAACATCCGTCAGCTTGGAAGGGCTTACTGGTGGGTCGTCGCCGTCGGCGCCGTGTTTGCGCTCGCGCGTTTCAGCGAGGCCTTTCTCGTGTTGCGCGCGATGAACAGCGGCGTGCCGATCGCGCTCGTACCGCTCGTGATGGTCGCGATGAATGTCGTCTATTCGTTGTCCGCGTATCCGCTCGGCAAGTTCGCCGATTCGACGAGCCATATCCGCTTGCTGATCGTCGGGCTCGCGATTCTCTGCGCGGCGGATGCCGTGCTCGCGCACGCCGTTCACTGGGGCATTCTGCTCGTGGGCGTCGCGTTGTGGGGCCTGCACATGGGCATGACGCAAGGGCTGCTCGCGGTGATGGTGTCGCATAGCGCGCCCGCGCATTTGCGCGGCACGGCATTCGGCATCTTCAATCTGTCGAGCGGAATCGTGACGCTGATATCCAGCGTGATCGCGGGCGCGTTGTGGGACCGGATCGGCGCGGCTGCTACGTTCTACGCGGGCGCGGCATTTTGCGTGATGACGATCGTGCTGCTCGTGGCCAGTCCCGCGCGACGCATTGCGCAGCTGCGCTAGGCGCACCGGCTGCCGTCGTCCGCAATCGCCGATCAACTGATCTCGCAGCGCCGCGGCGTGATGAGCGTGCGACGACTCGATACCTGCAAACTCACTGCGCTTCGACTCGCGGACCGGCATCACAGTGAGATGAACGATAATATGGCATTCCAGCCGGCATGCTTCGACACATGAAGCGCGCCGCAGGACCGTCGTCCTTCTTTCACTTTGCCGCTTATGTCAGACCTCAGAATCGACCGCAACGCCAAGACCCTGCGGGAACTCACGCTAGACAAGCTGCGTGGCGCAATCGTGCAAGGCTATTTCCGGCCGGGCGCACGGCTCGTCGAGCGGACGCTGTGCGACGAACTGGGCGTGAGCCGCACTGTCGTGCGTGAAGTGCTCCGGCATCTTGAAACGGAGGGACTCGTCGAGATCGTCGCGCAGAAGGGACCGATCGTCGCGCGGCTCGATCCCGAGCAGGTCGGCGAAATTTATGAACTGCGCGGCCTGCTGGAGGCAAACGCCGCGCGTGCGTGCGCCGAGCAATCGACGCCTGAACTCGTCAAGCAATTGCGCGAAATCCGCAAAACCATCGAGGATGCGTTCGAACAGCACGACATGCCGCGCGTGCTCGAATACACCGAGCGCTTCTACGAGGCGATGTTCGAAGGCGCGCAAAAACGGGTGTCGCTGGCTGTCGTCAAGACGCTGAACGCGCGCATCAACCGTCTGCGCGCGTTGACCATCGCGACGCCGGGCCGTGGCGACGAGTCGAACCGCGAGATGAACAAGCTGCTCGACGCGATCGAGCGGCGCGACGGCGACGCGGCATCGGCGGCGTCGTTCGCGCACATCGGGCGCACGGCGGAGCTGGCTTTGAGCGCGCTCGCGCAGCAGCAGGAAGCGGCCGACAACGGCTGATCCCTTTTCTCCACGAACGCTTACGAATCAAGGCCGCCGGCGCTCCCGGCGGCCTTTTTTGTTTGCCCCGCCGTTCGCGCGCGTCGACGCGGGCTGATCGCCGCCCCTGCCGTACCCCGCACCGCGCACCGCACCGCACCGCGCCCCGCACCGCGCCCCGCACCGCCCCCCGCACCGCRCRCCGCACCGCACGCCGCACCGCACGCGCCGAAAAACGTGCCTGAAATTGTTCGGCCAATATCATGGTATTCCATAATACTTTGCCGCTTGGTGTAGTCCGTAAGACGGCATACCATAATCTCAACCAACCGCAGATCACGGCCTCGGGCCCACGTCAGGAGAGAGCGATATGAAGCTGGAAGTGCGCAAGCTGGTCACTTACATCGAAGAGACCTTTATTGAAGGCGGCAAGGAAGCGGCCCGGCCGTTGAAGCTGTTCGGCGCGGCAGCCGTGCTGCGCAATCCGTGGGCGGGGCGCGGCTTCGTCGAAGACCTGAAGCCGGAGATTCACGCGCTCGCGCCGCAACTCGGCGAAATGCTGACGGCGGAAATGCTGCGCGTCGCGGGTTCGGGCGATGCGATCGAAGGCTACGGCAAGGCGGCCATCGTCGGCACGTCGGGCGAAATCGAGCACGCGTCCGCGCTGATTCACACGCTGCGTTTCGGCAACCACTATCGCAAGGCCGTCGGCGCGAAGAGCTATCTGAGCTTCACGAATCTGCGCGGCGGCCCGAACTGCCCGATCTCGATTCCGCTGATGCACAAGCACGACGAAGGCATGCGCTCGCACTATCTGACCGTGCAGTTTTCGATCGTCGATGCGCCCGCGCCCGATGAACTCGTGATTGCGCTGGGCGCATCGATTGGAGGCCGTCCGCATCACCGTATCGGCGACCGTTATCAGGATCTGAAGGAACTCGAATCCCATGAAGCCTGAACTGGCGCCCGAGCGGGCGGTGTCGCATGGCGAGGCCGCGGGCACGAGCTATAGCGTCTACGCGCCGCGCTCCGATGAAAGCGGCGAGACGGTTGTGCTGATTCACGGCGTGGGCATGAACCAGAGCGTATGGGCGCCGCAGATCGATGCGTTGACGGCGTCGTTCCAGGTGGTCGTGTACGACATGCTCGGTCATGGCGACAGCGCGCTGCCGACGCCCGCGCCGACGCTCGACGAATACGCGGCACAACTCGAAGCGCTGCTCGACGCGATGCGAATCGGACGCGCGCATATCGTCGGGCATTCGATGGGCGCGCTCGTCGCGCTCGAATTCGCGCTGACGCATCCGCAGCGCACGCTGAGCGTCGCGGCGCTGAACGCGGTGTACGACCGCACGCCCGCGCAACGCGAAGCCGTTATGACGCGCGCCGAGATGCTCGGTGATGCGCCCGCCGGTGTGAGCCCGGACGCAGGCGTCGATGCGACGCTCTCGCGCTGGTTCGGCGATCCGATTCCCGTTCATCTGACGCAGGCGGCGCAGGCCGTGCGCGAGCTGCTGCTTTCCGTCGATCCCGTCGGCTATGCGCGCACCTACCGGCTCTTTGCCAGCTCGGACGATGCGCACGTCGGCCGCCTCGCGAGTCTCGCCGTGCCCGCGCTCTTTCTCACGGGCGAGTGCGATCCGAATTCGAGCCCGTCGATGTCGCTTGCGATGGCGGCGGCCGCGCCGTTCGGCCGCGCGGAGATCGTCGCGAACGAGCGCCACATGATGAACGTCACCGATCCGGCGCGCGTGAACGAAAAGCTGCTCGCGTTCCTCGCCGAAGCATCGGCTGCGAACCCGGCGCGAGCTTTCCACCCGAAGCACCGAACGATTCCTGGAGAACGCCATGACTGAGCCGACCACTGCGCCGACCACCGAGCACATCGCGGAACAGGCTTTCGACCTTGCCGATTTTCGCCGCGCGCTCGGCGCATTCGTGACGGGCGTGACGGTCGTCACGACGATCCAGCCGGATGGTTCGCCGCGCGGCTTCACGGCGAATTCGTTCACGTCGGTGTCGCTCGATCCGCCGTTGATTCTCGTGTGCATCGCGAAGACGGCATCGAGCTACGCGGTGTTTTCGCAGACGAGTCGCTTCGCAGTGAGCGTGCTTGCCGAAGATCAGAAAGGGGTGTCCGGCGTGTTCGCATCAAAGGCCGCCGACAAGTTTGCGCAAGTCGCGTGGCATGCGCGCACGACGGGCGCGCCCGTTATGGACGACGCGGCGGCGAGCTTCGACTGCACGACGCACGAAGTCGTCGATGCCGGCGATCACATCATATTGATCGGACGTGTCGTCGATTTTGTTCATACGAGCTCGTCGCCGCTCGGCTATTGCCGGGGCGCGTATGTGAACTTCAGCCTGTCGCAGGATGCGTTGGCGGCGGCCGGTTCGCGCGCGCAAGTGGGCGCGATTCTCGAACATCGCGACGGACTCGTGCTGCTCGATACGCCGAAGGGATTGCAGTTGCCGACAGGCATCAAGCTCGAACCCGCAAGCGATGCGGCGAGTCTGCGCGGCGTGCTCGCGAAGCTCGGTCTCGACGCGCATCTCGACTTCATTTTTGCCGTTTTCGAATCGGGCAGCGGACAGGCGCCGAGTGTACAAATCTACTATCGCGGCCGTGTGATCGACAGTGGCGCTGCGTGGATCGATAGCTCGATCCGCATCGTGCCGTTGTCGCAGATTCCGTGGGACGAATTACGCGACGAAGCTGTGCGCTCGATGCTCGAACGCTACGTGCGCGAACGCAGCGAAGACGCATTCGGCATCTATGTCGGCGATACGGAAGCCGGCATGGTGCAGACGCTCGCGCTTGCTCATTGATCAGCGCAACTACGTTGCGAGGGACGGCAGTAAGCGCTGAAGCGCTAACTGCCGTCGACAAAGGAGAACAGAGATCATGAAGTTTTCGTTGTTTCTGCATATGGAGCGGTACGACGACACGACGTCGCATCGCGAGCTGTTCGACCAGATGACCGAGCTCGTGCAGATCGCCGAGCGCGGCGGGTTCGAGACGGCATGGATCGGCGAGCATCACGCGATGGAGTTCACGATCGCGCCGAACCCGTTCGTCAATCTGTCGTATCTCGCCGCGAAGACGGAGCGCATTCGTCTGGGTACGGGCACGGTCATCGCGCCGTTCTGGCATCCGATTGCGCTCGCGGGCGAAGCGGGCATGGTCGACGTCGCGAGCAATGGGCGGCTCGATCTCGGCATCGCGCGCGGCGCTTATAACTTCGAATACGAGCGCCTGCTTCCCGGTCTCGATGCGATGAGCGCCGGTGCGCGGATGCGCGAACTGGTGCCCGCGCTGCGCAAGCTCTTCGAAGGCGATTACGCGCATCAGGGCGAGTTCTGGTCGTGGCCCAAATCGACGCCCGTGCCGCGTCCCGTCCAGCAGCCTCATCCGCCGATGTGGCTCGCCGCGCGCGATCCGAACTCGCATGCGTTTGCTGTTGCGAACGGCTGCAACGTGCAGGTGACGTCGCTGGCCTCGGGCGATGCCGAAGTCGTGAGCCTGATGGAGCGCTTCAATGCCGCGTGTGCCGCGCATCCTGACGTGCAGCGTCCGCAGGTGATGATGCTGATGCACACGTTCGTCGGCGCGAATGCTGCGGAAGTGGATGCGGCCGTCGAAGATCTCGCGCGCTTCTATCGCTACTTCAGCAAGTGGTTCAAGAACGAACGCCCCGTCAAGCAGGGCTTCATCGAGCCGCTGACGGATGCCGACGTCGAGATGTTCCCGCAGTACTCGTCCGAATCGATCCGCAAGAACCTCGTGATTGGTGAGCCGAAGCAGGTGATCGCGCGACTCAAGGGTTACGAAGAACTCGGCTATGACCAGTACAGCTTCTGGCTCGACAGTCATATGAGCTTCGAGCGAAAGCGCAAGTCACTGGAGCTGTTCATCTCCGACGTGATGCCCGCTTTCGACAAGCATTGAAGCAATCCTCTCATTGGAGTGGCTGACATGGTCCAGCGGTTCCAGCAATACATCGACGGTGCATTCGAAGATGCGCGCGAGCATTTCGACAGCATCGATCCGTCGACGGGCGATGTGTGGGCGCGCATGCCTGCCGCGAGCGCCGAAGATGTCGACCGCGCGGTGCGCGCGGCGCATCGCGCGCTGAACGATCCGGCGTGGGCGAATCTGACGGCGAGCGCGCGTGGCAAGCTGCTGTACAAACTCGCCGATCTCGTCGCGCAACATGCACCGCGTCTCGCGGAACTCGAAACGCAGGACACGGGCAAGATCATTCGCGAGACGCGCGCGCAGATCGGCTATGTCGCCGAGTACTACCGCTATTACGCGGGCGTCGCCGACAAGATCCAGGGCGCGTGGCTGCCCGTCGACAAACCCGATATGGAAGTGACGCTGCGTCGCGAGCCCGTCGGCGTCGTTGCGGGCATCGTGCCGTGGAATTCGCAGCTTTTTCTCTCGGCGGTCAAGGTCGGGCCCGCGCTCGCGGCGGGTTGCACGATCGTCCTCAAGGCATCCGAAGACGGCCCCGCGCCGCTGCTCGAATTCGCGCGGCTCGTACATGAGGCGGGCTTTCCGAAGGGGGTCGTCAACATCGTGACGGGCTTCGGCAACGATTGCGGCCGCACGCTGACGAGTCATCCTCTGGTGTCGAAGATCGCGTTCACGGGCGGCCCCGAAACCGCGCGTCATGTCGTGCGCAATTCGGCGGAAAACCTCGCGGCGATGTCGCTGGAACTGGGCGGCAAGTCGCCCGTGCTGGTCTTCGACGATGCCGATTTCGACAGCACATGCAACGCCGTCGTCGCGGGCATCTTCGCGGCGACGGGGCAAAGCTGTGTCGCGGGCTCGCGTCTCGTCGTGCAGCGCGGCATACACGATGCGCTTGTCGAGCGTCTCGTCGCAAAGGCAAAGGCGATTCGCATCGGCAATCCGCACGACATGGCGACTGAAATGGGACCGCTCGCGACGCGCCGTCAACTCGAACATATCGAGCGCGTGCTGCGCGCGAGCGTCGAAGCGGGCGGGCGCGTCGTCACGGGCGGCAAGCAGCCAGATGGCATCGGCAAGGGCAACTACTTCATGCCGACCATCGTCGATTGTCCGGATGCGCAAGTGCCGAGCGTGATGGAAGAGCTGTTCGGGCCGGTGCTCAGTGTTGTCACATTCGATACGGAAGCCGACGCGATCGCGCTCGCCAACGACACGCGCTATGGCCTCGCCTCAGGCGTATTCACGCGCGATCTGACGCGCGCGCATCGTCTGACGCGTGCATTGCGCGCGGGCATCGTGTGGGTCAACACGTATCGCGCGGTGTCGCCGATCGTGCCGTTCGGCGGCTACGGTTTGAGCGGACTCGGACGCGAAGGCGGGCTCGAAGCGGTGCTCGACTACACGCGCACGAAGTCCGTCTGGATTCGCACATCGGATGAACCGATCGCCGATCCGTTCGTGATGCGCTAACCCGTCAACGCTCGCACAGGAACAGGAGCCCGCATGTTCTACGAAATCCGCACGTACCGCATCAAGACGGGCGCCGTGCCCGCGTATCTGAAGCTCGTCGAGGAGGAGGGCATCGAGTTGCAGAAGCGGTATCTGGGTCAACTGGTCGGCTACTTCTTTTCGGAGGTCGGTCCACTGAATCAGATCGTGCATATCTGGGCCTATCCGAGTCTCGACGAACGCGAGCGCCGCCGCGCCGCGCTCGCCGAAGACCGCGTATGGCAGACCTTTGCGCCGAAGATTCAGGCGCTGATGGAAGAGATGGAAAACAAGATCATGAAGCCGGCGCGTTTCTCGCCGCTGACCTGAGAACCTGAGAGAGAGCGTCCGGCTGGCCGCCGTACACGTTGCCCGATATAAAACGTATTCCATGGAGACAGACATGAGCAGCAGAAGCACTTCTTTCATTGCGCCGCTGGTCGCGCTGTGCGCGGCGACGCTGGTGTCCGCGCCCGTCCTTGCCGCGGACCCGATCGTATTCACGAGCTGGGGCGGCACCACGCAATCTTCGCAACAGAAGAACTGGGCGCAGCCGTTCACGCAGGCGACGGGCATCAACGTGCTGATGGACGGCCCGACCGACTACGGCAAGCTGAAGGCGATGGTCGATAGCGGCAACGTGAACTGGGACGTCGTCGATGTCGAAGGCGACTTCGCGTACGCCGCGCAGCAGGCAGGACTGATCGAGCCGATCGACTATTCCGTCGTGAAGAAGGACGAGCTCGACCCGCGCTTCGCGACGCAGGCCGCAGTGGGCAGCTTCTATTATTCGTTCGTGCTCGGCTACAACAAGGCGAAGTACGCGGGCGCGCAGCCGTCCACGTGGGCCGATCTGTTCGACACGAAGAAATTCCCCGGCAAGCGCACGCTCTACAAATGGTCGGCGCCCGGCGTGCTCGAAATCGCGCTGCTCGCCGATGGCGTGCCGCCGAACAAGCTCTATCCGCTCGATCTCGACCGCGCGTTCAAGAAGCTCGATACGATCAAGAGCCAGATCGTCTGGTGGAGCGGCGGCGCGCAATCGCAGCAATTGCTCGCATCGGGCGAAGCGCCCATCGGCATGTTCTGGAACGGTCGCCTGCATGCGCTCGAACAGACGGGCGTGCCTGTCGGCATTTCATGGAACCAGAACCTGACGGCCGCCGACATGCTCGTGATCCCGAAGGGCGCGAAGCACAAAGCCGAGGCGATGAAGTACCTCGCCGCCGCGACCAGCCCGCAGGCGCAGGCGAAGTTCGCAACCGACACTGGCTACGCGCCGATCAACGTCAAATCGGCCGCGCTGATGTCGCCCGCGATCGCGAAGACGCTGCCCGATCAGTACAAGTCTTCGCAGATCAATCTCGACATGAAGTACTGGGCCGAGAACCGCGACGCCATCGCGAAGCGCTGGTACGCGTGGCAGTCGAAATAAGCGCGCTTTGCGTGAGCGTCGACATGAACGTCGACATGAGCGCCGCATAGTCATCGGAGTGGATGAGACACCATGCCTAATGTTCTGAGTACCGTCGCGCATCCGCCCGCGACGGCCACGCGCCGGCGGCGCGACTGGCGCAGCATCCGCCTGCTCGTGCCCGCGCTGTTGCTGCTCGTGATCTTCTTTCTGCTGCCGGTGCTGTCGCTGCTGTTGCGCAGTGTGATCGAGCCGACGCCGGGGCTGCACAACTACGAGCAACTGCTCGGCTCGACGACCTATCTGCGCGTATTCGGCAACACCTTCCTGGTCGCGACAGTCGTGACGGTCGTGACGCTCGCGATCGGCTTTCCGACTGCGTGGCTGCTCGCCATCGCGCCGCGCAAGCTGAGTTCTTTTTTATTCGCGATCCTGCTGCTGTCGATGTGGACCAATCTGCTTGCGCGCACATTCGCATGGATGGTGCTGCTGCAGCAGACGGGGCCGATCAACCGCATGCTGATGGCGCTCGGCATCATCAGCGAGCCGCTGACGCTCGTGAACAACCTCGTCGGCGTGACGGTCGGCATGACGTACATCATGCTGCCGTTTCTCGTGATGCCGCTGCACGCGACGCTGCGCAGCATCGACGCTTCGACGCTGCGCGCCGCGGCGATCTGCGGTGCGAGCCGCTGGCAGGCGTTCTGGCGCGTGCTGGTGCCGCTCGCGATGCCGGGCGTCGCGTCCGGAGCGCTGATGGTGTTCGTGATGGCGCTCGGTTACTTCGTCACGCCTGCGCTGCTCGGCGGCCCGTCGTACATGATGCTCGCCGAACTCGTCGCGCAACTCGTGCAGGAACTGTTGAACTGGGGGCTCGCTGGCGCTGCTGCGTTCGTGCTGCTCGCCGTGACGCTCGCGCTGTATGCGTTGCAACTGCGCTTCACGGGCAGTGCGCGCGCAAGTATTGGAGGCCGCTGAGATGAAACAACCCCCACGCTCACTACGTTCGCTGCCCCCCGAGGGGGCGTCAGCCGTCCACGTCCGGCTCTGCAGAGCCGGACGGCTTCGCAGGCGCGGAGCGGTGCTCCGCGAATTCCCTGCTACGCCCCTTGGGGCTGCCCGGCGGGAGGACTGACATGCTGCTCGATTTCGACCGTCTAGGCTCGCTGCGCTGGATGCTGCTCGCCGTTGGCGCTGCCGTCGCACTCTTTCTTCTGCTGCCGATACTGTTCATCGTCGCGCTGTCGTTCGGCGATTCGCAGTGGCTCATCTTTCCGCCGCCGGGCTGGACGCTGGAGTGGTATCGCCAGCTGTTCACCGACGCGGGCTGGCTCGACTCGCTGCTGACGAGCGCCAAGCTCGCGGTGATCGTCACGGTGCTGTCCGTGCTGATCGGCTTTCTCGCGTCGCTTGCACTCGTGCGCGGCAAGTTTCGCGGACGCAACGCGGTGCAGGCGTTCTTTCTCACGCCGATGGTGCTGCCCGTCGTCGTGCTCGCCGTCGCGCTGTATGCGTTCTTCCTGCGCATCGGACTGAACGGCACAATCACGGGCTTCGTGATCGGCCATCTGATCATCGCGTTGCCGTTCTCGATCATTTCGATCAGCAACTCGCTCGCGAGCTTCGACACAGCGCTCGAAGATGCCGCGATGGTTTGCGGTGCGTCGCCGCTCGAAGTGAAGCTGCGCGTCACGCTGCCCGCGATACGGCTAGGGCTCTTCGCTGCCGCGATCTTCTCATTCCTTGCGTCGTGGGATGAAGTCGTGGTGTCGATCTTCATGGCGAGCCCGACGCTGCAGACGCTGCCCGTGCGTATCTGGGCGACGCTGCGACAAGATTTGACGCCCGTCGTCGCGGCGGCGTCTTCGTTACTCGTCGGCTTGACGACTGTATTGATGCTGGCGGGCGCCGTGCTGCGCCGCGCGCGATAACCGAGGTGAGAGACATGACTGCATTCCTGCAAATCCAGCGCCTGCGCAAAACGTACGACGATGTCGTCGCCATCGATCAGGTGTCGCTCGATGTGCGCAAGGGCGAGTTCATGACCTTTCTCGGGCCGTCCGGCTCGGGCAAGAGCACGACGCTCTATATCGTCGCGGGCTTCCAGGAGCCGAGCGAAGGGCGCGTGCTGCTCGACGGCAAGCCGCTGCTTTCCGTCGCGCCGAACAAGCGCAATATCGGCATGGTGTTTCAGCGCTATACGCTGTTTCCGCATCTGACCGTGGGCGAGAACGTCGCGTTTCCGTTGCGCGTGCGCCGCCGTCCCGATGCGGAAGTGAAGGCGAAAGTCGACAAGATGCTCGCACTCGTGCATCTGTCCGAGTGCCGCGACCGGATGCCCGCGCAACTGTCGGGCGGACAGCAGCAGCGCGTCGCGATTGCGCGCGCGCTCGCCTACGATCCGCCCGTGCTGCTGATGGACGAGCCGCTTTCCGCGCTCGATAAGAAGCTGCGTGAGGAAATCCAGCTTGAACTGCGCCGCATCCATCAGGAGACGGGCGTCACGATTCTCTATGTGACGCACGATCAGGAAGAGGCGCTGCGCCTGTCGGACCGCATCGCCGTGTTCAACAAGGGGCGCATCGAGCAGGTCGGCACGGGCGAGGAACTGTATGCGAACCCTGCGTCGCGCTTTGTCGCGAGCTTTATCGGCAATTCGAATTTCCTGCCGGTGCGCTTGAAGTCGAACAGCGATGGCGTGATGAACGGCGTGTTCCCGAATGGCCATGAAGTAGCGTCGGGTGCGTTCAATCCCGCGCTGACGCCGGGCGACGACGGCACGCTGATGATTCGCCCCGAGCAGATGCGCATCCGCTCGCTGCACGAAACGCGCAGCGCAAGCAGTGCGGCGGCTCTGCCCGTTACCGTGCGCGACATCACGTATCTCGGCGATGCGATGCATTACGCCGTTGCGACGCCGTGGCAGCAGGAGATTTCGATTCGCATGCCGGCGGGGCATCGCCATGACAGCGGCCTCGCGATCGGCACGCAGGCGCTCGTCGATTGGGATGCGCGCGATGTGCGTCTATTTGCTCACGCGTGACGGTTGCGATGAGTGACGCGCTGCCTTCGCTGAGAGTCGAACGCCGCACGACGACGTTGCGCGAACTCGCGCTGGAGAAGATGCGCACTGCGATTCTCGACGCGCATTTTCATCCGGGCGAGCGGCTCGTCGAGCGCGCGCTATGCGAGGAACTCGGCGTGAGCCGGACGGTAGTGCGCGAAGTATTGCGGCACCTGGAGACGGAAGGACTGGTGGACTCGATACCGAACCAGGGGCCGATCGTCGCGATACTCGATCTCGACACCACAGCGGAGATCTACGAAATACGTGCGTTGCTTGAGGGCGAGGCCGCGATGGCCTGTGCAAGGCACGCCGAGGAAAGCACGCTTGCGGAACTCGCGGCTTGCATCGACAAGATCCAGCACGCGTTCGATACGCAAGATCACCAAGCCGTGCGCGCATTCACGACGGCATTCTACGAGCGCATGTTCACTGGCGGGAGGAAGACGGTAGCGTGGGATATCGTGCAGTCGCTGACCGCGCGTATCAACAGGCTAAGAGCATTGACGATCGCATCCGACGATCGCGGGCGCCAGGCCGTTCAGGAAATGCGCCGGATGCTGGCCGCCATTCGAGCGCGCGAGCCGATGGAGGCGCGCGAGGCCGCGATTGCGCACGTCGAAAGAGTGGCCGAGATCGCGCGTCATTTGCTGTGCGAGGGGCAGGAAAAAGCGTCATGGAGGCGCGCGGGATAACTCATGGCGAGAAGGCGCGTTCGACTGAAGCCCAGGCGTCAGGCGAACGCCTCTTCGCGAAGCCGGAACTGCGCCACTGCATCGTTGAGCCGCGCGCTCTGCTCCTCCAGCGAGAGCGCCACGGCCGCCGCCTCCTCGACGAGCGCGGCATTGCGCTGCATCGTCTGCTCCATTTGCGTGACCGTGGTGTTCACCTGTTCGATGCCCGAAGACTGCTCATCGGACGCGATGCTGATTTCACTCATGATCGTATTGACGCGCTCGACGGCGACGACGAGCTCGCCCATCGTCGAGCCCGCCAGCGCGACGAGGCCGCTGCCGTCGTCGACGCGCCGCGCCGAATCGCCGATCAGCTCCTTGATTTCTTTCGCCGCCGACGCGCAGCGCTGCGCGAGTCCGCGAACCTCGGTCGCGACGACCGCGAAGCCGCGTCCCTGCTCGCCTGCGCGCGCGGCTTCGACGGCCGCGTTCAATGCGAGGATGTTCGTCTGGAACGCAATGCTCTCGATGACCCCGACGATGCCCGAGATTCGCGCGGAGCTCTCGGAGATCGCGGACATCGTTTCGACGACGCGCTGCATCGTCTCTCCGCCACGCGACGCAATGTCGGCGGCGCCCTCGACGTAGGTACGTGCATCGCGAGCGTTGTCCGCATTCTGGCGCACGGCAGCGGTCAACTGCTCCACGCTCGCTGCGGCCTGCTGTAGCGACACGGCCTGCTGCTCGGTGCGCGCGGACAGGTCGACGTTGCCGCTCGCAATCGCGCGAACGTCGCCGACGATCGTCTCGGTGCTCGAGCGCACCTGCATCACGGTGTCGACGAGGCCCGCCTGCATTTGCTTGAGCGCGTTCAGCAGATAGGCCATTTCGTTTTTGCGGGAAATAACGACAGTGCCCGTCAGGTCGCCTTTCGCGATCTTTTCGAAGTGATCGACGGCCAGATCGATCGGCTCGACGATCGCCTTCGCAAGCGCGCGCTGCGCAAAGATGCCGACGACGAGCGCGAGCGCGGCCACCGCGCTCATCGCCCAGACGACCTGGTGGAAACGCGTGGCGGCCGCGTCGTAGCGGGCCTTTTCGCGTGCGACCTGGAACGCTTCGAGCGCGCCAATCGCGTTCTGGTACGCAGCGAACAGCGCGGGTGGCGCGTCACGCTGCGTGCTGAGGAAATTGAACGCGTCGTCGTGGTCGAGTTGGGACAGCGCCTTCAGGAAGACCTGATCGAGCAGCGCCTGGCGGTTGTGCTGGAGCGTGTCGAAGAGCGTTTGCTCGTCGGCGTCGCGCTGGTGCAGGCGGGAGTAGGCCGCCAGTTCGTCGTTGCTCTGCGCGAGGAGTGTGTGGACTTGCGCGATCTCCTCTTTGGCAGGCTTGCCGGCACTGATGATCTGCGCGACGTCGCTCAGGCGCTCGCGCAGGACGAGCATGCGCTCGGAGCTTGTCTTCAGGTGCAGCAGCGAAGCGGTGTCGTCGCGGTACATCGCCTCTAGCGAAGCATTGCCCACGTAGAGGCCAGCGATGCACGCACCGACCACCAGCACGAGCAACACGGTATAGCCGGCGATTGTCGCGACGAGTCCGCCGCGGATAGTCAGTTGTTTTCGCACGAGGGGTCCCCTGGCCGGTGGCCGGGCGCGGCCAGCGGCGGATGTGGTTTCCGGATCGCGAAAGACGAGCGCTGTCTCGCAACGCGTGGCGATCCTGGGTTGCGAACGAATTAACGACCGGGTGGATGGAAAGGTTTTGCGTGCAGGCGACGCGGATATGGCGGATTGCGACACACGTCGTATGGGACAAACCCAGAGCACTCAACTATCCTTACGCTTTCGACAGCGTCGGTGAAGGTGCCATGACGAGAGACAACAAGTTGCGACAGGTCGCGGCCGAATTCGGATTCGATCCGGACGAGGAAATCAAGACGGGAGGAAAGTACAGGCCTGTTTTGATCGATGGAAACGCGGCCTATATTGCTGGTCAGATTCCGCGAGTCGGAGACGTGGTGCGCTTCGTCGGCGTGGTGGGCGAATCGCTCTCGCTGGACGACGGGCGTCGCGCCGCGGGGACTTCGACGCTCCGTGCGCTGTCTCTGATCAAGAAGCATTGCGGAACGCTCGACGCGATATCGGCGGTGCCGCGCATCACCGTTTTCGTGCGAAGCGCACCGGACTTCACGATGCAAAGCGAAGTCGCCGACGGCGCATCTGACGTCTTGTATGCGGTGCTTGGCGACGCGGGCATACACACTCGCACGTCTGTTGGCGTGTTGCAATTGCCAAAAGGCGCGTCGGTGGAAGTGGATTTTATTTTCAGCGTGCGGACTGTGTAGCCAGTTCGACAGAGCCGTTCGCACGACATGGACTGCGCTAAAGCAGCCCTCCGGGGGCTGCTTTGTTCTCTCGCGTCTTTGCATCAAGACATGTATCCGTCATGCGCATGCAGTCGATTGTTCCGGCATCAGGTATTCGCGCAGCAAGCGCTCCTTCTTGTTCGCTGCCGCCCGAACGTTACGCTCTTTGACGTGACCGAACCCGCGTATGTCGTCGGGCAGGTTAGCCAGTTGCAGCGCCACAGGAAGACGTCTGGCATCGAGCGTCGCGCGGAACTCATCGACGAGCGCGATGTATTGGGCGATCAGCTGACGCTCACCGCGCCGCTCAGCGGTTCGTCCGAACACATCGAGCGCCGTGCCGCGAAGTCCCTTCATCCGTGCGAGCACGCGAAAGACGGGCAGTATCCACGGGCCGAAGCGCTTCTTCTGCAAGTGACCATGCTCATCGCGCTTCGCGAGCAAAGGCGGCGCAAGATAAAAGCTCAGCTTGTAGTCGCGTCCCGGTACACCGTCGAACTGCTGACGCAGTTTCTCCATATAAGCGGGATCGGCGTAAAGACGAGCGACTTCGTATTCATCCTTGTAGGCCATGAGCTTCGCGAGATTCACAGCAACCGCTCGCGTAAGCGGCAGTTTCGAGTTGCCGGCAATCTCCGTTTCCTTTGCCCGAATCCCGTCGATCACGCGGCGATAGCTTCGCGCATACGCTTCGTTCTGGTAGGCGGTCAGCAACGCTTCTCGCGCCGCAATCAGCGTGTCGAGCGATTCGGGCATCTGCACGACGATACGCTGAGGCGCAACAGCCGGCTTGATCATCGCCTGAACGGCGGCATTGCCGTGATGCGCGACATGGCGTCCCCAGTTGAACGCCTGCCGATTCTTCTCGACCGAAACCCCATTGAGTTCGATCGCGCGCAGAAGACTCGCCAGTTCCAGCGGCAGCCAGCCCTTCTGCCATGCAAAGCCGAGCAGCAGCGGATTGCTGTAGATCGTGTCGCCGAGCAGCGTGAGCGCAAGCGCGTTGGCGTCGATGAACGCGCAGCCGTCTCCAATGCTCTCGCGTAGTTCGGCTTCCGTCTGCGTTCCCGGGAACGTCCACTTCGGGTTCTTGACGAAGTCCGCGGTCGGCGTCGCGCCGCTGTTGATCGCGGCGAACGTCACGCCATGCTGCGTGCGAGACACCACGTCGTTCGAAGCCGAAACAATAGCGTCGCAACCGATCACGAGCCGCGCTTCGCCTGTCGCAATACGCGTCGCGTGCAGCGCTTCGGGCGACGATGCGACCTGCACATGGCTGAGAACCGCGCCGCCTTTTTGCGCGAGACCGGCCATATCGAGCACGGTGACGCCTTTGCGTTCGATATGCGCCGCCATGCCGATCAATCCGCCAATCGTCACGACGCCCGTGCCGCCGACGCCCGTCACGAGAATGCCATACGGCCTCGCGAGCGCGGGCAACGATGGCAGCGGCAACGCATCGAAATCGGGCGTGCCGCTTGCCGTGTCGCCAGCGCGCGCGGCCTGAGGCTTGCGAAGCTGCGCGCCTTCAGCCGTCACGAAGCTCGGACAAAAACCCTTCACGCACGAAAAGTCCTTGTTGCATGACGACTGGTTGATCTTCCGCTTGGTGCCGAGCGGAGTATCGAGCGGCTCGACAGACAGGCAGTTGGACTGCACCGAGCAATCGCCGCACCCTTCGCAAACGGCATCGTTGATGAACGCGCGGCGCGCCGGATCGGGGTATGTGCCGCGTTTGCGGCGGCGCCGCTTTTCGGTCGCGCAGGTCTGGTCATAGATCAGCACGGTCGTGCCGGGCATGTCGCGCAACGTGCGCTGAACGGAGTCCAACTGATCGCGGTGGTGAACGTCGACACCCGCGGGCAGCACGATGCCCGAGTGATACTTCTCCGGCTCGTCGGTGACGATGACGATCCGCTTCGCGCCTTCCGCGTGGACCTGATGCGCGATCTGCGGCACCGTGAGCACGCCGTCGACAGGTTGACCACCCGTCATCGCGACGGCATCGTTATAGAGGATCTTGTACGTGACGTTCGCATTCGCCGCGATCGCCGCGCGGATCGCGAGCAGGCCCGAATGGAAGTAAGTGCCGTCGCCGAGATTGACGAATATGTGCTTGTCGCCGGAAAAGTGCATCTGTCCGAGCCACGCGACACCTTCGCCGCCCATCTGACTAAAGGTTTCCGTCTTGCGGTCCATCCACATCGACATGTAGTGGCAACCGATGCCCGCGAGCGCGCGCGAACCTTCGGGAACATTCGTCGATGTGTTGTGCGGGCAGCCGGAGCAGAACCACGGCTTTCGTTCGACAGACACGCGCGGCTTCGCGGCTTCGCGTTCTTTCGCTTCGATGATCGCAACGCGTGCGAGCATCCGCGCACGCACGTCCTCGGGCAAATTCGCGCGTGCAAGGCGGCGCGCAATGCCCTTGGCGATCAGCGCAGGCGAGAGCTCGTAATGCGCGGGCAGCAGCCAGTCGCCGCGCGGCACGGACCATTCGCCGCCTTCGTTGTCGCGCTCGTCGAACTTGCCGTAGATCTTCGGGCGAACATCCTCGCGCCAGTTATAAAGTTCTTCCTTCAACGCGTATTCGAGAATCTGGCGCTTTTCTTCGACGACCAGGATCTCTTCGAGCCCCGTCGCGAATGCGCGCGCGTCCTGCGCGTCGAGCGGCCACACGCAACCCACTTTCAACAGACGCAAGCCGATCTGCGCACACGTGTCGTCATCGAGGCCAAGGTCGCTCAGCGCCTGGCGTACATCGAGATAGGCCTTGCCCGCCGTGATGATGCCGAAGCGCGGCTTCGGCGAGTCGATGACGACGCGGTTCAGCTTGTTCGCGCGCACGTAGGCGAGGGCGGCATACCATTTCTCGTCCAGCAGCCGGGCTTCCTGCGCGAGCGGCGCATCGGGCCACCGGATGTTGAGGCCGCCAGCAGGCATCGTGTAGTCGGTCGGCGTGACGATCTCGACGCGATCCGGATCGAGATCGATCGACGCGGTGGATTCGATCACGTCCGTCACGCACTTCATCGCGACCCACAAGCCCGAGTAGCGGCTCATCGCCCATCCGTGCAGGCCGTAGTCCAGATATTCCTGCACGTTCGCCGGATAGAGCACGGGAATGCCTGCCGCGATGAACGCATGCTCGGACTGATGAGCGACGGAAGACGATTTGGCCGCGTGGTCGTCGCCTGCCAGCACGAGCACGCCGCCACGCGCGTCGCTGCCTGCGGAATTGGCGTGCTTGAACACATCGCCCGTGCGGTCGACGCCCGGCCCCTTGCCATACCACATGCCGAACACGCCGTCGCGCGTCGCGCCCGGCCACAGGTTGATCTGTTGCGTGCCCCATACGGACGTCGCGGCCAGATCCTCGTTGACGCCAGGCTGAAAGACGATGTCGTTTGCCTGCAGATGCTTTTTCGCTTTCCACAGCGACTGATCGAGCGCGCCGAGAGGCGAGCCGCGATAGCCCGAAATGAAGCCGGCCGTGTTCAGCCCCGCTTTCAGATCACGAGCCTTCTGCAGCATCGGAAGACGCACGAGCGCCTGCGTGCCGCTGATATATACACGGCCTTTTTCAAGCGTGTACTTGTCGTCGAGCGTCACAGGCGTGGCAGGCGTTTCGATAGCCAGTTCGGATTGGTCAGACGTAGCGGCTAGATCGGGTGCATTCATGGGGGCTGTCTCCGGCGGAATCGTGGTTTTTCCGCCGAGTATAGAAAGCCGGATTGCTATCGTAAAATCACAAATAGACAATTCTGGTATCCGAAAATCAGATGGCGTTCGATCTCACACTCCGGCAATTGCGCTACTTCGTGGCGGCGGCGCACACAGGCCAGTTCTCGATGGCGGCCGCCAACGAGCACGTGTCGCAATCGGCGATCACCAATGCTGTTCTCGCGCTGGAGAGTGGTCTCGGCACGCGCCTGTTCGAGCGGCTGCCGCAGGGCGTCGCGCTCACGCCGGATGGCCAGGACTTTTATAACCACGCGCGGCGCGTGCTGGACGCGGCGCGCGATGCCATCCACAAGCCGCCGTTCCGCTCGCACGACATGCGCGGCACCGTGCGGATCGCCGCGTCGTATACCGTGCTGGGCTACTTTCTGCCGGAACTGCTCGCACGTTTTCGCGCGACCTATCCGTTGATCGACTTCGATCTGCGTGACATGGAGCGAGCGGATATCGAAAGTGCGGTACTCGCTGGCGAGATCGAGATCGGCGTGGTGCTGCTTTCGAATGTCGAGAACCTCAACCGCTTCGGCAACCAGGTGCTGATCCGCTCGCGGCGACAGCTATGGGTCGCGCCGACGCACCCGCTCGCGCAACTCGATGCACCGTCGCTGAAGGACATTGCGGCGCATCCGTACATCCTGATTACAGTCGACGAAGGCGAGCAATCGACGCTGCGCTACTGGAAGAAGAAACGCATCGAGCCGAATATCGCGTTTCGCACGAGTTCGATGGAAGCGCTGCGCGGACTGGTTGCACACGGCTTTGGTGTGACCGTCCTCTCGGATATGGTTTTCCGTCCGTGGTCGCTCGAGGGCAAGCGTATCGAAGCACGTCCGATTCTGGATGCCGTTCCGCAAATGGATGCAGGCATGATCTGGTTGAAGGGCGCGCGACTGAGTGGACCAGCAACTGCGCTACAGCAGTTTCTGATCCACGCATGCGGCGGTTGAACGGTGACGCGCCGCTCAGTGTGAAATGCTTTCCAGCGATTTGCCGAGCGTTCGCGGACCCATCAGGCCGATAGCGACGATGACGAGCGCCATTGCGCCAGCGATGAAAACGAACACACCCGTCACGCCGAATTCCTTCAGCGTGAACGCGATGACGAAAGAACTGAACACGGCCGAGAGTCGGCTCCACGAATAGACGAAGCCCACTGCGCGTGCGCGGATCGCGGTCGGATAGAGTTCCTGCTGATACGTGTGATAGGTGAACGAGATGATGTTGCCGGCTAACGTGAGCAAAACACCGAGCGTCACGATCGCGACCGCCGACGCCACCTGGCTGAACAGCAGGCCGCTGACGATATTGAGCGCCGCCATGCAGACGATCACATGCTTGCGCTCGAAGCGATCCGCGATCCAGTAGCCGAGCAGCGGCCCGAGCGGCGCCGCAAGGCCGATGACCGTCGTGTACAGCAGGCTCGACGTCACCGTAATGCCCTGCTTGACGAGCAGAGTCGGCACCCAGTTCGCAAAGCCATAAAAACCGACCGTCTGGAAGATGTGGAAGAGGATGAGCATCACCGTGCGTTTGCGATACGGCGGTTTCCACATATCTGCGAAGCTGGCCTTGCGAGGCACGGGGTCGGACGGCCCCGGTTCGGGCAGCGGCTGTCCGTACTCGCTCGCGACTTTTTCTTCGAGACGGGAGAGGACTGCATCGGCTTCGTGAATTCGTCCCTTGCTCGCCAGCCAGCGCGGACTTTCCGGCAGGTTGCGCCGGAAGTACCAGATAAAGAGCGCGCTGATGCCGCCGAGCAACACGACCCATCGCCATCCGTCGACGCCGAACGGCGCGTTCGGCACGAGCAGATAAGAAAGAAACGCAACGACGGGCACGGCCGAGAAGCCGAGTGTCTGGCATATCGCGAAAGCCCTGCCACGCAGATGTTTCGGAGCAAGCTCGGACATGTAGGTGCCGATCGTTACCAGCTCGACGCCGATCCCCATGCCCGAAACGAAGCGCCAGAAATTCAGGCCGCTTGCGGAGTCCTGGAAGGCCATTACGGTGTTGGCCGCCACGTACCACAACAAGGACCACGTGAAGATCGCTCGGCGGCCGAAACGGTCGGCGAGAAAGCCGCATGCGACGGTGCCGAGAAAGAGTCCGCAAAAGAGCGCGGCAATGAAGCTCGCGACACCCGATGTACCGAACAGGCCTGACGTCGTCGACGTGAGAATGCCGCTCTTGACGAGGCCCGGCGCGACGTAGCCGGTAAAGAGAAGATCGTATAGCTCGAAGAAGAAGCCGAGGCTGAGCAACACGATCAGCTTCCAGACGGCGCGTGTTGCAGGCAGCCTGTCCAGACGTGCGGAAATTGCGCCTGTGTCGACGACGGAAGCTGCTTCGGCTAGCGCGGGATGATCCGCGGCGCGCAGTTGTGACGCGCCCTCCAGCATGGCCATGTTTGTCTCCAGTATCGTAGTTGTATGTGGTGCGAGCGAACCATCAGGCTCGCTGCGCGTGCGCCTTCAATTCATCGAACGAAGCGATCTTGCCGGCGAGTGCGCTGGCCACGACAGTTGGCGGACTCGCGAGCCAGACCTGGCCCGGACCCGAGCGGCCCGGGAAATTGCGGTTGATCGCGCTGATCGTGACCTGGCCCGCGTCCACGGAAGCGCCCGGCCCGCAATTGGCGCATGCGCCGCATGACGGTTGCAGCAGAATGGCGCCCGCCTGCTCGAATGCCTCGATGTAGCCGCTTCGCACGCAGTAGTCCCTCACATCCGACGTGCCGAACTGGAGGTACAGCTTCACGCTCGACGGGACACGCAGGCCACGCGCAGCAGCCCATGCGAGGACTTCGTGATAGTGGTCGAAGTCTTCTCGCTTGCCGGCGGTGCACGAGCCGCCATAAGCGATATCGACGCGAGGGCGTTCAACGAGATCGCGCAGCGCGACGCCGTTGCCCGGATCGCCGGGTGAGGCGAGCATCGGCGTGATGCCCGTACAGTCGATTTCGATCACCTCGGTGTAGCTTGCGCCTGCATCGCTGCGCATCCACGGTTCGATCACGAAGTCGAGGCCGCGCCGCGCCTTGAGAAAGCGCACGGTTTCTTCATCGGGGGCGACGATGCCGGTCAAGCCGCCAAGTTCGGCCGTCATGTTCGTCAGCGTCGTGCGTTCGTCCGTCGTGAGTTGCGCGATCGCGGAGCCCGCGAACTCGAACACTTTGCCGACGCCTGTGCCGGCGCGGATTCTCGGGTCGGCGAGCAGATGCAGCACGAGGTCCTTCGCGGTAACGCCGGCTGGAATGGAGCCGTTGAAATCGACACGCAGCGATTGAGGCACGGTCATGCGCACCGCGCCGGTGACGAACGCATTCGCCATATCGGTGGTGCCGACGCCAAACGCCACGCACCCGAGCGCGCCGCTATGCGGCGTGTGCGAATCCGTGCCGACGATGAGTTGACCCGGCAGCGCGTAGCGCTCGGCCATCATCGCGTGCGAGATGCCTTCGGAGCCTTCGCTGAAACGCCCGTCGATCTCGCTGAGATAGCCGTGATTCTTCAGCCCGTGGTCTTGAGCGAATTGCCTGTGCGCCGCGGATAGGTCGTTGACGTCGGGCAGCAGACCGTTTCTGATGTGAAGCTCGCTCTTGTGCGAATACGAAAGGTGGTCTTCGAAGGCAAGAATGGTTTCCGGCTGATACAGCGACAACGGCTTGCCGAACGTCGCATCCAGCATGTGTGTCGCCATGCCGGTGTAGTACTCGTGGATGAAGCGCCAGTCCGCGTGCACGAAAACGCCGGAGCCGGGCGCGAGCGATGCGCCCGTTCCTTCTGTGCGCAGCGCGTGACGCTCGATGATTTTCTGGGCGAGCGTGCGTGGCTCGCCATCGATGGCGCGATCCGCAACCGCGATATGCCGCATGTTTTGCGCGCCATAGCGCAGCAAGCCGCCGCTTCTGAGAATCGATGCGGACAGCACGTCGCGCGACGCGACGAGTTCCTCGATGTCGATCGGCTCGCCGCGCCGGATGCGGTCGATCAGCCCGAAATCCGTCGACGTGAAGAGTCCGAGGTTGTCCGCGTTCTGACGATAGATCCGTTCGAAGCTCTTCGCGATCACGAGCCGGATGCCCGCGCGATATTCGGCGAGCGGACTATGCTCGCGCGACGATCCTTTGCCGTACCGGTTGCCCGCGACCGTCACGCAGAAACGGCCGTTGCGGATCGCGTCGGCACCGATGGGACTGCGTCCTCCCGTGTGAAAGCCGAGATAGGGAAAGCGGCCAAGACGCTCGTCGAAGCGGGTGAGCACGCTCATCGGCGTGATCTCGTCGGTCGAGACGTCGTCTCGCAGCGTGCCCGCTGTCGCCTCGGTCAGATCGAGGCCATCGAGTTGCCGTTCGACCTGTTCCGGGTCCTGGCAAAGAAACAATACCCGGCCCGTCAAATCCAGTTTCGCCATCCGATTTCTCCTTGAACGGAAATCTAGACGGCGGCGCGGACGCGCAAGAAGTGCTGGATCGGCAAAGGGGGCATCGCAAACCGCGATGTCCTCGTTAACCCTCGGCGTGCGTCAGCGAGTCGATCAATGCCTGCACGGCCTTCAAGCGTGAAGACTTCCTGAGCGCATGAACCCGCAGGCTGCGACGGGCCGCCCATGGCTCGTTGAGCGGGCGTCGCACGAAGCCGTGCGATCCGGCGAACGCGGACGCGGCACTCGTCGGCACAATGCCGATGCCGAGTCCTGCTTCCACCATCCGGCACTGCGCGTCGAAACTGTTGACCGTCACGGCCAGCTTGAGCGGCGTGCGAATGGCGTCGGCGCGCTCGTTGATGATCTGATCGAGCGAGCCGCCGGCCTGAAGGGCGACGAGCGGAAAGCGGATGACATCGGTGAAGGCAGGCGCATCGAGCGCGGCAAGTTCGTGATCGAGCGGCAGCACGACCATCAGCGGATCATCGGCGAAGTGCCACGAATCGAGGCCGCCGGATATCTTGCCGCTCGCGCAGATGCCGACGTCGGCGCGGTCGTCCACGCACGCGCGGATCACCTCATCGCTGATCTGTTCCGTCAATGCGATCTGGACAAGCGGGTATCGGGCCTGAAATGCTTTCAGCCGCTCGGGCAGGAAGCCGACGATCGCCGATGCATTCGCATACAGCCGCACGATGCCGGCGACCTGGCCGCTGAGCGACTGTACCTCGCGTGCCAGCGATTGCAACTGGTCATGCAGTGACACTGCGCGCGCGAAGGCGTGGCGGCCCGCCTCCGTCAACTCGACACCCGACGGGGAGCGGATGAGCAAGGTAAGGCCCATGGCGGTTTCGAGATCCGCGATGCGCCGGCTGAGCGCGGAAGGGGCAATGTGATTGCGGCTGGCCGCGCGAGCAATCGAGCCCTCCTGCACCACGGAGATGAACAGTTCCAGGCTGTATGGATCGATTCGCACGCCGCCAGAATCCTCGTCGAGTTTGATGGCTTCTCGTATGGGCACATCGAAGCACGGCGTCAGCGTTTTTTGCGCAACGCCCGTTTCTCCACACTCAGGTGCTTCGACTGCCCGACAGCGGCAATAGTAGCAGCCGTGCTTTTGCGATCGTAGGCGGCTGCTGTTCAGCGGCTAGTGCTTGTGTCTGTTACGGAATGGCGATCGGTTCGTCATTTTTTCAGCCTTCCGATGGAGCGATGGCAGTCCGTCGCGGCGATACGGAGAGTCGCTTTTACGGCTTGCTCCAGACCTGTTTCCAACACATGAGGAACGTACCGCGAGCGTCCCTCGATACGGCTCCTTCGACCGGACACGCGGACCCCGTCAGTGCGGGGCCGTAGTGAGCGACTTCTCTGTCGGCATCGGCGAGTGCATCGGCGGGCACACGGCCCCAAATCGACAGGCTGGCGAGTACGCCCGCACAGCCAACCAGGATAACGACAGTACGTTTCAATCGCGGTGTGGGGTGGGCGATCAGATCAAATGCAAATGACATGGGGAGCCTCGTCTGCAGGGGACGTATGAGCGCTCTTATCGGCACCGGCTTCTGAAACCGTAGGGCTTCGTCAAATTATTTTTCTTGTGCCAGATCGTGAGGAGAAAACGGCAAGCCCCACGCAAATTTTGCGTCTGTTTTATAGGGCTTTAGCTTCCGTTCGTGAAGCGTTGAATTAGAACTTCGACGAAGGCTCGCGCGCTGGCCAACTGGTGACGGCGGTTATGCCTTCACGCGCACAACTGCTTGCCTTTTCGCCGAACGCCGTCGCGTATTCGAGCATTCCCTCACCCGACATTCCGCGAAGGATTTGCGTTGCCTGCTTCTGCGTGACATGGCGAACCAACCGTCAAGGCGGCATTGCCGCGAATGAGTATCTGCTTGCCCAGATTGAAGGCGAGCAACGGTAAAGCATGACGCGTGCGTCATCGAGCGACACGGCAAGGGCGCCCTGGACTTCCCGTCCGAGGCTCAAGTCCAGGCACGTCCAGCCCGAAAGGAGTGTGCCCTTGTTCGAAGCGTGCCAGTGGCCTTCGCCGAGTGCGAGAGCATCTTCTGTCGTATAAGAGGTGGGCTCGACAAGAAGGCCACTGCCGAGCGCCTTAAGCAGAGCCTCTTTTCGCGTCCAGATGCTAAGGAAGGCCGCCGCCGAATCGATTCGTGCTGCCGCAAGCACGCCTTCCTCTACGGGAGAAAAGACGCCGCGTCCGACGTTCACGAAGTCGATGCAGTCGATCCGTCGCTCGACGTCGATGCCGACGCGGCAATTCAATGCAAAAGCAAGCAGGGCGATCCCGTCGGTATGGGAAACATTGAATGCGAGCCTCGTACCGCGTGGCCGCTGCAACGCGGGCTTGCCGAGCCTGGATACGTTGAAGCGCAGCGATTCGGGTTTGCTGCGCAGGTAAACGCCGATCAGCCAGCGGAGCATGCTCCGTCGGGCAATAAAATTGTTGCGGTCGCTTTCATGCCTGTACGCTCGTGCGTGCTGTCGTTCGTCCAGCGAAAGCGTGTAGCCGAGGGACGAACATGCCTGTCCGATGACATGTTCGTCCAGTATCCACACATGAACGGCTTTGTCCGGCAAAAAGAGCTGGCTCGGATCAGACAGTGAAAGACATCCCGCATTTCGTGCGATTCGCGCTGTAACAACATCGTGCTGCATGCCAAAACCCCGCCGTGTCACGCGTTCGCCATTGCCCTGTCCAGCAGCGCCGCGACGACCCGCAGGTTCGGCTCGACCAGCATATCGTCATGGCTGCCGGATACCTCTGCAATCATCAGGCCGCCGCGCGCGACGCGCTGCCATAGAAGCATCGGATCGCCATGCTCGTCCAGCCGGGTCGTTGCACGCACATACAAAATCGGTCCAGCGTTGTAAGGGGGCGGCTGATAGCGGGTCATCGCCAGCACCAACGTTTCGCGCACCTGTCTGAGCGCCGGCGGAAACACCGCTGTCGTCGCGTCCGGCCGCAGTCTCATGCGGCCGAGGTGCATTTGCACGTGATCCGCTCCGACGATGAGCCGCCCAGCCAGATATCCGACCATTCGCGATGCAGGCACCCTACGCAGCTTGCGCCATTGGCCGTGTATCCGGCCGTACCAATGGTGCATCCGTGCGCTCCACGGCAGCCAGCGCTCGTAGACATAGGGATCGAGCAAACACAGCATGCCGACGTGGTCGCCAGCGCGCTCCAACTGTTGCGCGATCTCGAACGCGATCAGCCCGCCGAGCGAATAGCCTGTCACCGCGTACGGCCCATTCGGCTGCACGGCGCGCATCTCGTCGATGTAGCAGGCTGCCAGTTCTTCGACGTGCCGCTGGGTCGGCTCACCTCCGTCAAGGCCGCGTGCCTGCAGTGCAAAGACCGGACGCGGGCTGCGGAGTGCGTGGACCAGCGCCCAGCATTCCATCGCCGAGCCGCTCAAGCCATGCACGAGGAACAGCGGCGCTCCAGTTCCCGCGCGCATGGGCACGAGAATCGGCGACGATGGCAGCGGTGTGCGATCTTCGATGATCCCGGCGAGGCGCGAGATCGTCGGCGCGATCACCAGCGTCGCGAGTGGCATCGTGTAGCCTGTCGACTGACGTACTTCGGCGAGCAGCCTTGCGGCAAGGAGCGAATTGCCTCCTAGTTCGAAGAAATTGTCATCGCGACTGATCGGCGCAAAGTCGAACAGCTTCTCCCACAGTGCCTGCAAATGTCGTTCGAGTTGCTCGCGCGAATCGCCGGCTGGCGGAAGCTTTCGAGTCGCCAGTTTGAGCGCCGGATGGTTCCGGATCGCGTCGAGGCATTCGGGATTGCGCAGCGCCGTGACATTGATGGCCGGCAAGCCGTTGATCACATCGTGAGCGGATCGTTCGGATAGCTTGCCGTTGTGCGTGACGGGCAATGCATCGACGGCGATGATCCGGTCCGGAACGTGCGCTGGCGACGCGCGGTGCGCGAGATCGCGGCGTATTCGGGCGACCAGCGTGCCCGTCAGCGTAACGCCATCCTGCAGGACCAGCAGCAGTACGATGCGCGCGTCAGGCGGTTGAGCGCATGCGTGATCGGTTGGCGCGTCGCTTCGCTGCTGCTCGACGACCATCGCTTCGCGAATCTCCCGGATATCGTTCAGCACGCGATAGATCTCGGCGGGAGCGATCTTGCTTCCGCGCACATTCAGTATTCCGTCGGAACGGCCATGCAGGCGGGCTGTGCCTTCAGACGAAAACTCGATCAGATCGCCGTGCGTCCACACACCCGGGTTACGGGAAAAATAGGCCGAGTGAAAGGCCGCACCGTCCACGTCGCCATAAAACCCGAGCGGACGTGACGGAAACGGATTGATGCAGACGAGTTCGCCGATTCCAGTAGTGCGCTCTCCCTGATCCCACGCCTGAACGTCGAGCGCAAGACTCTTGCATTGGGCTTCCCCTGCATAGACCGGCAAATCGGGATTTCCCAGCACGAAGCAGCCGAGGATATCGGTGCCGCCCGAGATCGACTGGAGCGGCAGCGGCTTCACGTGATCGCGTACCCAGGCAAACTGCGTGTCGTACAGCACCGCGCCGGTCGACATCATCGCGCGAAGTGCGCCTGTGTCGAACTGCCGTCCTGGCTCCAGGCCCGCGTCCTCGCACATCTTCAGATAAGCGGGGCTCGTGCCGAACACAGTGACACGCTCATCGGCGACGAGACGCCACAACACATCGATCGTGGAGATCGGTCCGTCATAAGTGACGATTTCGACGCCAGATGCAAGCGCCGATAACTGCCAGTTCCACATCATCCATGCGCACGTGGTGTGGAAGTACATCCGGTCGCCGGGCCGCAGATCGCAGTGCAGCCGATGCTCCTTCAGGTGCTCGAGCAGACTGCCGCCGGCGCCGTGCACGATGCACTTCGGCTTGCCGGTCGTGCCCGATGAGAACATGATGAAAAGCGGATGATTGAACGGAAAGCACGGCCACTCGAAGCGCGCGGCGTCGCCCCCGTCGATCAGCTCGCCAAGCGAATAGACGCGCTGCCTGATTGTGCCCGGCAAGTCATTTCCGTCGTCGAGGCAGACGAGGCCCTGCAGCGAGGGAAGCGCAGCCGTCAGCACGCCGACTTTAGCTGCGACTGGCATGCCCGTGTCGAAATCGCGCGCCGCGGTGTGCGCGAACAGTAGCCGAGGTGCGAGCGGCGTGAAGCGATCGAGGATTGCCTCGGCGCTCATTTCGGGGGCAGCGGACGAAAAGGTTGCGCCGAGCGCGGTCACTGCCAGCGCGGTAACAGCTGCGTCAGCGTCGTTGCGCATGACGGCGACCACGCGGTCGCCGTCGCGCAGCCCCAATTTCGAAAGCGCGTGTGCAAGACGTGCCACGCGCTCGCGCAGTTCGCCACGAGTCAGATGTACACGTCGCCCATCCGCGTGACATGCCGTGAGCGCGGGTGCAGTGGCCGGTGCAACCGACAGGTTAAGCAGATTGGCAGCGTAGTTGAGCTGCACCTCTGGAAAGAAGCATGCATGCTCGCACGCGTCGCCGATGCAAACCGGCTCGATGCCGCCGGATACTTCGAGCCCTTGCGACCACTCAACGAAGCATCGCCAGAAAGTGCGAAAGTCTCGCACCGAGAAATCGTGTAACGATTGGTAGTTATCGAGGGCTTTGCCAGTGCGCGCCTGTAGCGCTGCAGTAAATGCAGTCAATTGCGATGTTACCGGGCGCTCGGACGTTTCCTTATAAACTGGAATTCGTCCCGCGGCGACGCTTGTGCACTGCGGCGCATCGGGCAGGTGAAGACAGTCCATTTAAAGCTCCATCAACGTCTTTTTTTCAAAACGAGTTTGTCGAACGGGCACGAATGCACCGGTCGTTATTCCACGAAGAGGAAGTCGCCATTACTGCATTGCCGACTGCCTTGGCCGTTTCCTTGCGCGGCGTGTACCGGTACTGTGACCATTGCATTTGTTGTGCCCACACGCGATGGCTGTCTTCGACTCATGGCCGTGATCTTCCGCTGCGGCATGTTCAGATGAATCCCTCTGAACAGACATCCGTGGTCATAGGCGATATTCTGCGTACCTTTCCCGTGATGAAACCAACGTCAAGAGCTGCCACGCGCTTCATACCCGCAGAGCAGTGCACTTGGTTCGCAGAGCGGAGAAGTAACTTTCAGGTCCCACACGCGCTGCAATCGATCGCGCGGGACAAGCTGCCGTTCAACGCAAAACCGCAATGCTCATTAGCGATCGCGACGTCGAAACGACGCGTCTCATTCAGTCCATTAGCGCACAAAGAGGTTTTCGATGAGCCAGCCCATTAGCGACCTCGATCAGTTGCTAGCGTCTATGCATCCCGAACTGAACGAGGGTGTCTACGTCTTTGCGTCGGTACCAGTTGAAACCGACGTCAAGGCATTAATGCCTGTCGCGACCTTTTGCGAGAAAGAAGGCCTGACGCTTGTCGTGGAGGAACAGATAGCAAAGCGGGCAGGATTGGATGTCCTCTTCCGCTGTGCGTGGATTACGCTCACGGTGCATTCGGATTTGCAGGCAGTGGGCCTGACTGCAGCTTTTGCAAAAGCACTCGGCGAGGCGGGCATTAGCTGCAACGTGATAGCGGCCGCGTATCACGATCATATCTTTGTATCCGTCGATTCGGCGAAGAACGCCATGGCGCAATTGATTCTCTTGCAGCAGCGGGCGCGAGAGAGCAGTTCACGATAGGCTGACTCACTTCGTTGATAGCCGGAGTGAGTGTACTTCGCCCGCAAAGACAGGCGAGAACCTGTTCTCGATGCAGGACACGCGCAACCTGATCCGCTACGGCGGCATGCGCGCCGATCGCGACTGGCTGCAGTTCGACTGCGCGTTGAGCTATGGGCTCGTCGAATATCTGCGCACGCTCGACATGCTGCATCAGCATGGCTGGTCGGCGAGCCGCTGCATTCCGCACGGCGGGCATCAGATGTCGCTGAACATCGCGGCGGGGCTCGGGCTCGGCGGCAATGAGTCGTATCGCGATCTGTTTCAGCCGTTCGGTGGCTTTCCCGACGGCGTGAAAGTTGAGAACGGCTATCTCACGATGCCGGATCTTCCCGGCACCGGCTTCGAAGGCAAGGCGGATCTCTACGCGATCATGCAGCAGCTGTCTGCATGAGTTCCGCCTTGTGTTCCGCCGCGTAGACGCGCGGCGCGCAACGCTCATGCGTCTCGCTGATTCTCGCTGCGTTGTCCGATCGCATCGACTTCGGCGAGCGTCGCGTCCGTCAGCTTCAATTCGCCGGCCTTCAAGTTCTCGCGCAGATGCGCGACGGACGACGTGCCGGGAATCAGCAGTATGTTCGGCGCACGATGCAGCAGCCACGCGAGCGCGAGTTGCATCGGCGTCGCGCCGAGTTCGCCCGCCAGGTTCGACAGCGCCGACGACTGAATCGGCGTGAATCCGCCGAGCGGAAAGAACGGCACGTACGCAATGCCTTTGGCCGCGAGTTCGTCGACGAGCGCATCGTCGTCGCGATGAACGAGGTTGTAGTGATTCTGCACGCAGACGATCTCCGCGATGCGCTGCGCTTCGGCAATCTGCGTCGCGGTGGCGTTGCTCAGGCCGATGTGCCGCACGAGACCTTCGCGCTGAAGCTCGGCGAGCGCCACGACCTGCTTTTCGATCGAGCCTTCGCTCGGGCTGTGAACGCTCCCCATGATGCGCATGTTGACGACGTCGAGCGCGTCGAGCCCCAGGTTGCGCAGATTGTCGTGCACGCCGCGACGGATATCTTCCGGCTCGAACGCGGGCAGCCACGCGCCGTCGTCGCCGCGCACCGCACCGACCTTCGTGACGATCAGCAGATCGTCGGGATACGGATGCAGCGCTTCGCGGATCAACTGGTTCGTGATGTGCGGCCCGTAGAAATCGCTCGTATCGATGTGATTGACGCCCGACGCGATCGCCTCGCGTAGCACGGCGATGCAGGCGTCGCGGTCCTTCGGCGGCCCGAATACGCCGGGCCCCGCGAGCTGCATGGCGCCATAGCCGATCCGGCGAATCTGGCGGCCGGCAAGCGTGAAGTGATCCGCTGACTTGAACTTCGACATGATGCTCTCCTTGTTGAACGCCACCAGTTTGATCCGGTTGCGCTGTTGAATAAAGCGACCTAAGGTGTACGGGTTGTTGAAAATTTTGAACAATGGCCATGGAACTCAACGATCTCGCCGCCTTCGTCTCGGTCGCGCGCGCCGGCGGCTTTCGCGACGCCGCGCGTATCAGCGGCGTCTCAGCATCCAGCCTGAGCATCGCCGTTCGCCGGCTCGAAACGAAGCTCGACTTGCGGCTGCTGAACCGGACCACGCGCAGCGTCGCGCCGACGGAAGCGGGACAGCGCCTGATCGACAGGCTGACGCCGCTCTTCAGCGAAATGGAAGCCGCGCTCGATGTGCTGAATGTGTTCAGGGACAAGCCGAGCGGCACCCTAAAGCTGAACGTGCCGTCGAGCGTGGCGCGCATCGTGTTGCCGTCCGTCATCGCACCGTTCCTCGCTGAGTATCCCGACATCCGCGTGGAAGTGGTGGTCGAGGATGGTTTCGTCGATGTGCTGTCGATCGGCTGTGATGCGGGCATCCGCTACGACGAGCGTCTCGAGCAGGACATGATCGCCGTTCCCATCGGACCGCGCGTGCAGCGTTTCGCGACGGCCGCGGCGCCCGGCTATCTCGACGCGCACGGCAGGCCCCAGCATCCGCGCGATCTGCTCGCTCACGCGTGTCTGCGCGGCCAGTTCGCGGGCGGTGCAATGCCGACATGGGATTTCGAGCGCGACGGCGAAGTGGTGCGTCTCGATCCGTCGGGGCCGCTCGTCGTCAGGCCGGGCGCCGCGATCGATCTTGCTGTGAGCGCGGCGGTCGCGGGCGTGGGTGTCATCCATCTGTTCGAGGGCATGCTGCGGCCACATCTCGATAGCGGTGCGCTGGAGCCGATTCTCGAAGCGTGGTGGCAGCCGTTTTCAGGGCCGTTTCTGTACTATCCGGGCCGCCGCCATTTGCCCGCGCCGTTGCGCGCGTTCGTCGATTTCCTGAAGGCGCGGGATGCGCCCGATGCGCCCGCTGCACCTTCGCGCCGCTGACGATAGAGTTATCCCTTTCGACGGATGGACCGGCCCGCGCGCACGGCCTTCGCTGCCGACGCGACTGTTCCATCCGTTCGCCCGCAACTCAATCCGCCGAGGTTCACTGCCATGAAGGAGCTGCTGAACGATCCGTCGCGCGTCGTGCGCGAAATGCTCGAAGGTCTCGCCATGCTCGCGCCCGATACCGCGCTGCTGCATGACGCGAACGTCGTCGTGCAGCGCGATCTGCCGGCGCCGCACGCGCGGCGCGTCGCGGTCATTTCGGGCGGCGGCAGCGGGCACGAGCCGGCCCACGCGGGCTACGTCGGTGAAGGCATGCTCGCGGCGGCCGTATGCGGCGAAGTGTTCACGTCGCCGTCGACGGATGCCGTGCTCGCGGCGATCCGCGCGTCGGCGGGACCGAACGGCGCGCTGCTGGTCGTCAAGAACTACACGGGCGACCGCCTCAACTTCGGCTTGGCGGCGGAGTTGGCGCGCGCCGAGGGACACTCGACGAAGTCGCGGCGCTCGCGCGCGAAGCCGCGAACGCGATCGGCACGATGGGCGTCGCGCTCGACGGCTGCACGCTGCCGGCCACGCGGCAGGCGAGCTTCTCCCTCGCCGACGACGAGATCGAACTCGGCCTCGGCATTCACGGCGAGAAGGGCGTGCAGCGCACGCAGCCGATGCCCGCCGACGAACTGACAGAGACGCTGCTCACGGCGATCGCCGACGATCTGCAACTGGCGGACGGCGAGCGTGTCGTGCTGCTCGTCAACGGGCTCGGCGCGACGCCGCCGATGGAACTGGCCGTCGTCGCGCGCGCGGCGATCAACGGTCTTCGGCAGCGCGGGCTTGTCATCGAGCGCGCGTGGTGCGGCACGCTGCTGTCGGCGCTGAACATGCCGGGCTGTTCGATCTCGGTGATGCGTGTCGACGACGCGCGCCTCGCGCTGCTCGATGCGCCGACTAGCGTCGGCACGTGGCGGGACACGGGGCGCGTGAACGTCGACGGCGCGGTGGGCGTCGCGTCGCATGCGAACGGCGGCGCAGTATCGGGCGAAGCCACGGCGACGCGTGCCGCGCAGCGCTCGACGTTGCAGCATGCGTTCGACGCAGCCGCGCGCGCGTTGATGGGCGCCGAAGCGCGCCTCACCGAACTCGATTCGAAAGCGGGCGATGGCGACCTGGGCTCGAGCATGAAGCGCGCGGGCGAAGCGGTGCTCGCGATGCCGGATACGGCGTGGCCTTCGGAAGCCGACGCGCTCGCGGAACTCGCGGTGACGTTGCGGCGCGCGATTGCGGGCAGCTCGGGGCCGTTCTATGCGACGGCGTTGCTGCGCGCGTCGCGCCGTCTCGCGGAAAGCCGCGCGGCTTCGGCATCCGATTGGGCCGACGCGTTCGATCTCGCCGTCGGCGCGATCGCGGAACTGGGCGGCGCGCAGCCCGGCGAGCGCACGATGCTCGATGCGCTGCGGCCCGCGGCCGACGCGTTCTCCGCCGCCGTTCGCAACGGCCGGCCGCTCTCCGATGCGTGGGCCGCCACCGTCGATGCTGCGCAGAAAGGCGCGGACGCGACAGCGTCGATGATGCCGCGCGTCGGACGCGCGAGTTATCTCGGCGAGCGTGCCGTCGGCGAACCGGATGGCGGCGCGGTGGCGGTCGTTTGCTGGTTGCGGGCGCTGACGCCGTTCGTCTGCTGATCAATCGACGCGCGATAGCACCTGATCGTCGATCGACGATGAGAGTGCCGCGCGTTCACGCACGCTGCGCGGCGCGATTCGCAACGGGCCAGGCGGCGAAGCGCTGCCGCGCGCAGTCGTCCACTCACACGCGGCCGTGCAGATGGGCGTTCGCCATCTGTGGAACGACAACGACACGAGTCCTTACACGATCGTTGTGTTGCGCGTCAGCCTTCGCGGCGGCACGCAACGCATCGCATCATGTGGACGTCACTGAGCGCCGAGCTTCTTGATCAGCGCATCGAGTTGCGCCATTTCATCTTCGGTCAGATCGGTCAGCGGCGCGCGCACCGGGCCCGCGTCGCGGCCGACCAGCTTCGCGCCCGCCTTCACGATGCTCACCGCGTACCCCTGTCGACGATTGCGGATCGCGAGATACGGCAGGAAGAACTCGTCGAGCAGCTTGCCTGTCGTCGCGTGATCGTCGGCGGCAATCGCGCGGTAGAACGCCATCGCCGTCTTCGGAATGAAGTTGAACACGGCCGACGAATAGACGGGGACGCCCAGCGCCTTGTACGCGGCTGCGTAGACTTCCGCCGTCGGCAGGCCGCCGAGGTACGAGAAGCGGTCGCCCATGCGCCGGCGAATCGTCACCATGCTTTCGATGTCGCCCACGCCGTCCTTGAAGCCGATCAGGTTCGGGCACTTGTCCGCGAGACGTTCTAGCGTGTCCGCGTTGAGCTTCGAGTTCGCGCGGTTGTAGACGATCACGCCGATGTTCTTCACCGCGTTGCACACCTGCTCGACGTGCGCGGCGATGCCTTCCTGCGGCGCTTCCGTCAGATAGTGCGGCATCAGCAGCACGCCGCTCGCGCCGAGGCGCCCGGCTTCCTGCGCGTATTCGATCGCGACGCGCGTCGGGCCGCCCGCGCCCGCGAGAATCGGCACCTTGCCCTTGCAGGTCTCCGTCGCGGTGCGGATGACGTTCGTATAGTCGGACTTCGTCAGCGAGAAGAATTCGCCCGTGCCGCCCGCCGCGAAGAGGGCCGTCGCGCCATACGGCGCGAGCCATTCGAGACGCGCCGCGTAGGTATCGGCGCGGAAGTTGCCGTTGCTGTCGAAGTCGGTGACGGGGAACGACAGAAGGCCTTCGGAAACGATCGCTTTGAGTTCTTGAGGCGTGGTCATGGTTCGCTTTGAATGTCGGTGAATGTGCTGCGGTCATGCTGGCCGCGTTGTTTCGGCGTTCCGGTTTGATTCGCTGTCAGCGCGCGATCGGCGTGCAATCAGCACGCCATCAGCGCGCGGCAAGCCGACATCAGCGCACGAGGCAAGGGCGCTTGTTGTCGAACTTCCAGTTCGGAATCAGGTACTGCATCGCGACACCGTCGTCGCGCGCGCCCAGTCCATGCTGCTGATACAGCGTGTGCGCCTGTTCGAGCGCATCCATGTCGAGCTCGATGCCGAGGCCGGGCCTGGCTGGCACCTTCACCTTGCCGCCGACGATCTGCAGCGGATCGCGCGTCAGATACTGGCCGTCCTGCCAGATCCAGTGCGTGTCGATCGCGGTGATCTTGCCCGGCGCGGCGGCCGCGACGTGCGTGAACATCGCGAGCGAGATGTCGAAGTGATTGTTCGAGTGCGAGCCCCATGTGAGGCCCCAGTCGTTGCACAACTGCGCGACGCGCACCGAGCCTTGCATCGTCCAGAAATGCGGGTCGGCGAGTGGAATGTCGACCGATTGCAACTGGATTGCGTGGCCCATCTGGCGCCAGTCGGTTGCGATCATGTTGGTGGCCGTCGGCAGGCCCGTCGCGCGGCGGAACTCGGCCATCACTTCGCGGCCCGAATAACCGTTCTCCGCGCCGCATGGGTCTTCGGCGTAGGCGAGTACATCGTGCTTGTCGCGGCACAGGCGGATCGCTTCCGCGAGCGACCATGCGCCGTTCGGATCGAGCGTCACGCGTGCATCGGGGAAGCGTTCGGCGAGCGCAGTGACCGCTTCGATTTCGGCGTCGCCGGCGAGCACGCCGCCTTTCAGCTTGAAGTCGTTGAAGCCATAGCGCGCCTGCGCCGCTTCCGCGAGACGGACGACGGCTTCGGGCGTCATCGCTTCTTCGGTGCGCAGGCGTTCCCAGTCGTCGCGGCCTTCGGCGCCGCTCGCATACGGCAGGTCCGTTTTGTTGCGGTCGCCGATATAGAACAGATAGCCGAGCATTTCGACTTCGTCGCGTTGCTGGCCTTCGCCGAGCAGCGCTGCGACGGGCACGCCGAGATGCTGGCCGAGCAGATCGAGAAACGCGGCTTCGAGCGCCGTCACTGCGTGGATCGTCGTGCGCAGGTCGAAGGTCTGCAGGCCACGGCCGCCCGCGTCGCGATCCGCGAACTGCTTGCGTACCTTGTTCAACGCTGCGTACAGATTGCCGACAGACTGGCCGACGACGAACGGACGCGCATCGTCGATGGTCTTGCGGATATTCTCGCCGCCCGGCACTTCGCCGACGCCCGTATTGCCGGCGCTGTCGCGCAGGATCACGATGTTGCGCGTGAAGAACGGGCCATGCGCGCCGCTCAGGTTCATCAGCATGCTGTCGCGGCCGGCGACGGGCACCACGCGCAATTCGGTGACGGTCGGCGCGCCTTGTGTTTGGGATGCGATCGTAGACATGAAAGTCGGTCCTGAGGTTCGGTGCTGGGAGGTCAATGAGTGGGTTCAGCAGACGTCGCGCGTTTGGCTGGCTGCGTCTGTGGAATGATTTCGACCCAGTTCGCGCCGCGTCCGCCTTCGCAGCGCGACAGCAGGGCAAGCGCGCGTGAGTCGGCGTCGATCGCATATACGGCGACCTGCGTCGATTGCTCTCCGCACGCGACGAGGAAGCGTCCGCTTGGGTCGATCCTGAAGCCGCGCGGTTGCGTTTCGGTGTCGGTGTAGCCCGCATAGTCGAGCGATCCGTCGTCCGTCACGCGATAGCCGATCAACCGGCTCGTCGTGCGCTCGGCGACGAAAACGAAACGTCCGTTGGGCGTGATCTGGATGTCGGCGGCCCAGATGAGCGTCGATGGATCGACCTGAGCGCCCGCAGTGCCCGGAGCAAGCGGACGCGCGCGGCCGTCGCGCAGATGAGCGAGCGCCGTTGCACGCGGTGCAACCGAGCGTTCCGTGAGCGTGCCCGTTTCGCCATCGCGTGCGAACACGGCGACCGTCGCGCGAAACTCGCTCGATACGTAGAGCTTGCCGCCATCCGGCGAAAAGCGCAGATGACGCGGACCGAAGCCAGGCTCGACGCGCACCTTCTGCGCGAGTTCGAGCCGCGCATCGGCAGCGCGCTCGACGATCGCGTAACACGACACCGTATCCGAGCCGAGCGACGCGACGTACGCAAAGCGGCCATCCGCGGAGGCAACGATCGAATGCGCGTGCTCGATGCCTTCGATCGCGTGAACGGGATCGACGTGCGCGTCCGCATGAACATCGGCGGCGCGATACAGGCTCACCGAATGCTCGCCGTACGATGCGCCGAGCAGCCATGCGCCCGACGGCGTCAGCGACAGATAGGCGAGGCTGGATGCAATGGACGTCGTTCGCAGCCGCGTGAGACTGCCCGTGCCCGAATCGACGGAATACGTGACGATGGTCCGCTTCGCTGCGCGTGTCGCCGCGTGGAGCATGCTGTCGTCGGCGGACAGCGCCATCGGCATGACGGCCTCGCCAGCGGGATGACGCGCGACGCGCTCGATGTGGCCCGTCGGAGCGTCGACGCGGAACACGGCAAGATCGCCGTCCGCCGCGTTCGAGACGATTACGAAGAACGATGCGGGAGTCGGGTCGCTCATGATGTGCGTGCGTTCATCCGACGATCCGGCATGCGCAGTGGACGCGTCATCGTCATTTCTGCTGCTGTCCGATCTCGTGATCGGCGAGATACTCCAGCGCGCGGACCATGCCCGAGTGATCCCATGCGTTGCCGCCATGTGCCGAGCACGCATTGAAAAGTGCCTGACAGGTGGCCGTATTCGGCAGCGAGACGCCGAGCGCCTGCGCCGTCGAAAGCGCGAGGTTCAGGTCCTTTTGATGCAGCTCGATACGGAAGCCCGGATCGAACGCGCGCTTCGTCATCCGTTCGCCGTGCACTTCGAGAATGCGCGACGAAGCGAAGCCGCCCATCAGCGCCTTGCGCACCTTCTCGGCATCGACACCTGCTTTCGATGCCAGCAGCAGCGCTTCGCCGACAGCTTCGATCGTCGCCGCGACGATGACCTGATTGGCCACCTTGCAGATCTGGCCCGCGCCCGCTTCGCCGATCAGCGAGACGTTCTTGCCCATCATGTCGAAGAACGGCTTGACGGCATCGAACGCGGCTTGCGAACCGCCCACCATGATCGTCAGCGATGCGGCCTTCGCACCGACTTCGCCACCGGAAACGGGCGCGTCGAGATAATCGGCGCCCTTCTCGCGCACGCGCGCAGCGAAGTCGCGCGTCGCGATCGGCGAGATCGAGCTCATGTCGACGACGATCTTGCCTTGACGCAGCTTGCTTGCCACGCCGTTCTCGCCGAACAGCACGCGTTCGACGTCGGGCGTGTCGGGCACCATGATGAAGATCATATCCGCTTTTTCCGCGACTTCGGCGGGGCTGCTGCACGCGAGCACGCCCGCTTGCGTCAGCTCGTCCGGCACGCCGCTGCGCGTGAAGGCGGCAAGCTCGACACCGTTCTTGCGAAGATTGGCCGCCATGGGCTTGCCCATGATGCCGAGTCCGATGAAGCCTGCTTTTTTCATTCGCTACTCCAGATAATGTGAAGTGAGGGGCGTTCCGCTCAGTCCGGCATGAAATGCTTCCGGACGCCTAGCGCGGCGTTGCGCAAAAGCCCCATGTCGGCGCACACGGAAACCAGCGTGCTGCCCATCGCGAGATAGCGTTCGGCGTCCTGCTGCACGGGCGCGAGGATGCCCGAGGCTTTGCCCGCTGCTTTCGCCCGCTCGAACACATGCGCGATGGCCTGCTGGACGTCGGCGTGCGCCGGATTGCCGAGATGGCCGTATGCGGCAGCAAGGTCCGACGGTCCGATGAAAACGCCATCGACGCCTTCGACCGCCGCGATTTCGTCGATCGCCTCGACGGCCGCGCGGCTCTCGATCTGCACGACGACGCAGATGTTTTCGTTGGCGACGTGCAGATAGTCGGCCACGGTGCCATAGCGGTTGCCGCGCTGACTGACCGACACGCCGCGAATGCCGTGCGGCGGATAGCGGGTGGCGGCTACGGCGCGACGCGCATCGTCCGCGCTGTCGACGAACGGAATCAGGAAATTGAAGAAGCCCAGGTCGAGCATGCGCTTGATGATCACGCTGTCGTTGGCGGGCGGCCGAACCACGGGCGCCGAACGGCTGTCTTTCAATGCCATCAGTTGCGGGATCAACGTGAGTTCGTCGTTGGGCGCGTGCTCGGCGTCGAGCAGGAGCCAGTCGAAACCCACGGTGCCCAGCAGTTCGGTCGTGATCGGGCTGGCAAATGACGCCCAGCAGCCGATGAGCCGGTCGCCGCCTCTGACGGCGGTACGAAAGCTGTTCGGCAGCGGTTGATATGGGGACGGCTGGGTCATCTCATTCTCCTGTCGGCCAGAGTGGGCGCATTAGCTCTTGCTCTGGTCCCATGCAAGCTGGTTGCCCGGCTGGCGAACCCCGCACGGCGAATCTCGTCCTGCGGGAACATGGTATGTCATAGGACGTCTGAACACAAGATAAGTCGTCAGTTGACCTGGAGGAAGGCTGGTAAACCCTGAATTCGTTCGCAAGACATCCCCAAGAGGCCTGCAAGGCGGCCACGCGGAAGGGCACGCACGGCTGGGTTTGCGTTAAGTTATATGATGACTGATGCCAGTTGGGCGAATGGAGAAAAAACCGCGCACCACGAGGACTTTCCGGCAGAGCCGTTGCCGCAGCCATTGTCCGGCGACAATCCGTTCAGCCAACGGCGTCGCCGCGAAGCACGATCGCCGCCGCGCGATCATCGGATGCGCTGCGCAAAAAAAAGCGGCCACATGCAGGCCGCTCCCCTGATTGCGTGCTCTCGACGGCTCACGTCGTGCGAGTCGCCGCTTCTTCCGCCTGAGCGCTTGCACGGCGCAAGCGTTCACGGCTGCTCGACAGATGCATGCGCATCGCGGCGCGCGCCCCGTCGGGGTCTTTGCGCGCGATCGCATCGAGAATGTTTTCGTGTTCGAGATTGACCCGCGCCATATACGCGCTGAGATCGCTTTGCGCGAGCCCCGGCGAATCCACGCGATGCCGTGGAATCAGCGCCGTACCCAGTTGCGTGAGGATGTCGACGAAATAGCGATTGCCCGTCGCGCTCGCAATCGAAATGTGGAATCGCAAGTCGGCGGCCGTGCTGTCGCCGCCCGCGCGGCTCGCTTCTTCGACGGCATCGAGCGCCTCGCGTATCTTCGCGATATCGCGTTCGCTCGCGCGTTGGGCCGCGAGCCCCGCGCATTCCGTTTCGAGGCTGATGCGCAATTCCAGCACCGAGAGCACGTCGTTCAGCGTGGTCGCGGGGACCATCTCCAGGCCCAGCGGCTCGCGACGCGGCTCGAGTACAAAGCTGCCGATGCCGTGGCGCGTTTCGATCACGCTATTCGCCTGCAGTCGCGAAATGGCTTCGCGTACCACGGTGCGGCTCACGCCGAGCAACGACATCAGAGTGGTTTCCGTCGGCAGTTGATCGCCGGGCTTGAGCGCGTGCGATGCAACCTGCTCGTTCACATACGCGACGACCTGATCAGCAAGACTCCCGCGTACCCGCCTTGGGGTCGAACCTGGTGCTGCAGACGCGGCCATGAAACGCTCCTCGGGGATTCAGATTTGTCTTCATTATACGTTGTCCTACAACGCGAAAGCGGGGCGTAGTTACGAATTGACCGGCCGTTTAAAGGCGAATAGGTGCTGGTTTGTATCGCTATTCGTGGCTTCATCGCGCGTCTCGTCGGACATCGCATCGGAACGGCTGCGCGACTGGTGCGCGTTTCGTTGCAGCTGCAAGCATCCACAATCCGGCTCACGTGTCCAACGTGATGCCCGCCAAAAACGTCACTTCGTACGCAAGCGCTTGTGGCACAGTCCGCGCCGGGAAAACGTCCATGCGGTCCGCGTTCGCCGTGCGGTATATTGCGAGCCTGATCTGCCAGCGCACATGAGGCGGTCAAATCCGTCGCCGCCGACGAGCCGGGATGGTTCTCATGTCGCCAGACCGCTATCGGAACCGTATGCCAGCCTTTGATCTCCGCACCGTCATTCTCATGTCGTCAGTCATGCCTGGGCTGATGTCGCTCGTGATGTTTTCGCTGGGCCGTGGTTTTCCGACGAACATTCGAGGCGTCGGGCATTGGGCGTCGGGGGCGTTGATCGTGTCGGTGTCGGCGATCATGCTCGCGCTGCGCGGCGGCATCGCCGACTGGCTTTCGTTTCTCGTCGCCAATGTCGGCATGATCCTCGGCACGGGGCTGTGGATGATCGGCAGCCAGCTGTTTCTCGGGCGCCCTCCGTCGCGGCGCTTCATTGCCTTGCTGCTGATCGTCGGCGTGATCGCGATGAGCTGGACGACGTGGGTGCAGCCGTCCGCAGCGGGCCGCACGCTGTGGATGTCGTTGATCCTGACCTTGACCTACGGAACGCATTGCGTCGTGATGCTGCGTTTCGGCCGCGGCAGCAACACCGCGCTATTCGTCGGCTCGATGCTGCTGGTCCAGGCGACCGTGACGGCTGCGCGAGTCGTGACGATGTTCATGCCGTCATGGGCGAATGCCGGGCTCTTTTCGGCGGACGTTTTCCAGAAGATCTATCTGACGACGAGCGCGCTGATGTCACTGACAGTGACGGTCGGCCTGCTGTTCGCGGCAATGGACCGGCTTCGCAATCAGCTCGAACAGCACTCCTTCATGGACCCGCTGACGGGCTTGCTGAATCGCCGCGCCTTTCTGAGCGCGCATCAGCAGGAACGCGAAAAGACCATGCGCACAGGCGGACTCCTTTCGCTGATGCTGATCGATCTCGATCACTTCAAGCAGGTGAACGACACGTACGGGCACGCGACGGGCGATCGCATCCTGATCGACTTCGCCCGACGCGTCGCCGACATGCTGCCGGAGCACGGCCACTTTGCGCGCTGGGGCGGCGAGGAATTTGCCGTGCTGCTGCCGCGCGCGCAACCCGACGAGGCGAGCGAGCAGGCCGAAATCATCCGGCGACGAGTCGCGCAGAAAGAGGATGAGTCGCTGCCTGGCTATACGTGCAGCATCGGCGTCGTGTGCATGGCCGCTGCCGACGCGACGATCGAGCAACTCGCGCGCGATGCCGACGAAGCGCTGTACGGCGCGAAGCGCGGCGGCCGGAACTGCGTACGGATCAGCGATCACGTGATCCTGCTTTAGGCGCGTCGTCTCGGCGAACGCCATGAAAAGCCGAATTTGCGCGGCGAGCGTCAGCCGCTCGCGAACGGGCAGCGTCCTGTAACGGGCGCGTTGTCGTCGGGCAGGCAATACTGCTTCCATTCACGCGTGCCGGGATCGCCGTAAAAGCCGATGTCGGGATGCGCGGGCATCGCGTCGTACGCGAGCATTCGCGCGTGGATCTGCCGGCGCACTTCGGCGCTGATCGGCTTGCCGGTGGCGAGGTCGGTGAACAGCTCGCGCGGCTGGAATAGCAGCAACATTCCGCTGCCGATCACGCGGCTGCGCCGCTTGCGATAGGTCGGGCTCGTGCCGACAACGAACATCTTGCGGCCGCCGAACGAGAACTCCCACCACGGGTCATCGGGATCGGCGGGCCGCATCGGCACCTCGTCGGCATCGTGGAGGCGCCGCAGTATCGACCAGAAGCGCCGCAGAAAATCGGCGTGCGATGTGAGCTCTGGGTCCGGCGCGCAAAACATCGCGAGACTGTGCCGCACGAGCGACGCATCGCGTCCCAGCTCGACGAAACGGCGCATCGTCGTGCGCGCCACCTGCGGATGCTGGCCGTCGAACGCGTAGAACATCTCGCCGCGGCGCTCGGCTGCCTGGCCGAAGAAGCACGGATAATCCGGCTGATCGAGCGTCATGCGGTAGCTGTGATACGCGTCGCGCCACCATGCGGGTAGCGCGCTCGCATTCGACACCGTGATGTTCAGGATGCGTTCGGTCCACGGCGTGGACCTGGCTTTCAACGATGCGGCTTCGGGTGATATCGCCATGCTTGCTCCGGACGAAGTTCGGTGTGTCTGTCGGCAAGGTTGTGGGCGCACGTTAGGCGCGCTGGAAGTTTGGCAGTCGCTTGACGGGATGTGCTCAATGGGCCGGCCGGCTACGACCACGCGAGCAAAGACGGCGCCGGTCATTGATGCGCGAGCAACCAGTGCTCGACGAGCGCCTTCACGAAGCCCGTATTCGAAGTACGCGACGAGCGGGAACAGAACGATCCGGACGATGAACGTGTAGACGATATCGGTGTTCATCGGTTGCCGGACGGGCCAGTGCAGCAGCGGCCAGCGCCGTTCGAGCGGAGTGCACAGCAGATAGCCGAGGGCGACTTGCAGCACGCCGCATCCGGCGAACAGCAGCCATGCCGCACCGAAGGACTGCTGCGCTGCCGATCCGAACAGACGAGCGATGCGCGGCACCAACGCACCGGTATCGGGGCAGACAAGCAACGCAGAGGGCACAGGCAACTCCATTGCGTTCGACTGAGGACCCGGTGGCAATGCATGTGGGCGCAACGAGAATCGACGTTATTGGGCAGCGTGGACGGCGCCGCAAGAACGTCTCTTGCACCGGGACGTGACAAGGACTGTGCGTCCCTCTTGCGTGACAGGTCGGTGGCGTGTGGATGGCAGGATTGCCAGAAAGAGTGCGTGTCGAATCTTATCTACCCATGAAACGCCGGCGCAGCGATAAATCGCTACCTGAAAACGGGCGCTCGACTATCATCTTGCTGTCGAAAATTTCAGCGTAAAATCCGGCTTTCGCCGCGATGTGCCGGCCTAAAGCCATCGCATCAGGCCATCACGTCAGCGATGCATGTGGATCTTACTACTCTTTATTTCCTCGCGATCGGAACCCTTCTCGCCAGTTGCGGGATGACCCTCTGGGAGCATCGCACGCATCCCATGCGCAGCAGGGAATTGAAAATACTGGCAGCGGGATACGCCACGCTTGCCATCGGCTGTGCGGTGGCGCCGTTGCGCCACGATCTGCCCGGCGTGACGGGCTCTGCGCTAAGCAACCTGATCATTGTTATCGGCTATCTGCTGATCCTGCACGGCGTCGCATCGTTGAGCAACCGGCAATACCGTGCAGGTTCGATCGGCATGCTCGTTTTATTGGCGCTGGCGTGGGCGGTTGGCGGCACGCGGGGGCAAGAGGCCATGTGGAGCTACGTGAGTGCGTTTCCGATCGCGGTGGCTTGCGGCATGACGTCTCGCGAACTGCTGCGATGCGACGGAATGAAAGGGATGCAATCGCGGCACATCGCTGCGATCGTGTCGGGCGCCCATGCGCTCTTCTATGCCGCGAGAGCATTTGTGTTGCCCGGTCTGGTGGCGTTGTATGGGCAACGTATGCTGCTGGTTGTCGGCAAGATCACGATCTACGAGGGCGTGCTGTATTCGGTCGTTCTGCCGATGACCTTGCTGAGGCTCGTGCGCGACGAAGCCCACGGTCAGCTTCTAAAGCAATCGCAGACGGATTATCTGACCGGTCTTGGCAATCGCAGATGGTTTTTCGAACAGGGCGCGCGCGTCATCCGCGACGGCGAAGCATCCCGGCCAGTCTCACTGCTTGCGTTCGACCTCGATCAATTCAAGGCGATCAACGATCGATACGGCCACGACACGGGCGATGAGGTTCTGAAGTCGTTTGGGGACGTCGCCCGCAGCGTATTGGGACGGGATGCGATTCTCGCGCGTATCGGCGGAGAAGAATTTGCCGCATTGCTGCCTCGACGTGACAGCGTTCGTGGCAAAGAGGTGGGCGAGGCCATCGTCAGGCGCTTCGCCGACACCGTCTCTCACAGGAAGAACGGCGTTGAGATCAGGGCCACGGTCAGCATCGGACTGGCGCAGTCCACAAGCGAAACGCTCACGCTTGCCGATCTGCTGGCAGCCGCCGATCAGGCGTTGTACAGCGCGAAATCGCTTGGCGGGAATCGGGTTGAAGTGGCGCAGACGGCCGCACGCCTGGGCTCATCCGACGACGATGAAGTTGCGTCTCGCCGCAGGCGTGCTGTTTAGCGCTGTTTAAACGCGGAAATTGCGAAGCCGTTGTCGTCGCATGGCTTCGGTCATTTCTGCCTTTTGAACGGCAACCTTTTAACGCCAACTTTTAACGCCAACTTTTGAACGCCAGGGTCGGCTGCAATGCAAAACGGTCCGCCGGATGGCGGGCCGCTGAGACAGCGTCGTCGATGCTCGACCGGTCTGTGCCGGATCAGCTGTCGGCGTTTGCGGAAATGAAGCTCGAAAGCGCCGAGTATGGCTGGCTGATGGGAGTACCGTTGATCATAATGCCGTACGTGTTGTTGCCGCTGTCCAGCACGTAGTACATCACAGACTGGATATTGTGGCTCTTTCTCGACCGGTAGAAGCTCGCCAGCGTCGAAGAGATGTAGGACGCGCGGTAATCCTCTGTTTTCTCCGGACCCGTATTCCATTCGGAGATGATGAACGGCACACCGTAGCGGGCCTTGCAGTAGGTCGGCAGATCGAAGCCCGGACCTGCGCCGTCGACCCCGATGTTGAAGATGTCGCCGTACACTTCGTAGTTGTGCCACGTCGTGACGTCCCAGCGCACTTTCGGATAGCCGCCGCTGCCGTCCGGCTGCATGCCGTCCCACAGCGCATCGGCTGCGCCGACGTCCGCAACGCAGAAGTTGATGCCGCACTTCGCCGACGGTTGAACCGACTTCACGCCGTCGATCATCCCGCGCATCACGCCGCGCATGACGGGCCAGTTGGCGTTGTTGAAATCGGAGGCCTTCGTTCCGGCGTACGTGAAGTCCATGACAGTTGCGTCCTGTCGCGTCAGCTCGTTTCCGCATTCATAAAGCGTGACGCCATACGGCTGGAGCGTTTTTGCGATCGTCATGCCGACCGCGAATCCCCGGTTGTATGCGGCGCCTTCGCCGGGAAGCAGCATGCCGTTTGCGTCATACACGCCCTGGTTGACGAGAACGAACAGTGTGAGGCCGGCAGCCTGGAAGGCTTGCGCCAGCTTCGCGACGGCGTTCAGTTGCACCGGGTCGTCGGTACATCCCACGCGATATGACGTGCAGCCCATGCTCTTCATGATCGCGACGAGTTGCGCGGGCGTGTACGTGTAGTCGAAGTGTCCGTTGATGCCGTAGAAGCTTCCAGCCGTCGTCAGTGACGTAGCAAGGCGCGGGTCGTCACACGGCAACCATCTGTCGAGGTCAGCGAGCACATAGAACTGTCCTCCTGTGCCACGATGCCAGATCTTGCCGCCATACCACAGCAGAAGCGAAACGTTGTATGTGTTGCCGACAGTCGCGCGGTTGCGATAGATGACGCCGTTGACGACGGTCCAGATTGCGCCCGTCTTGTCGATGATGTACGAAGCCGAAGGAATGGTCGTGCCGTCCGCTGACGTGCCACCCAGGCGCGGATCGTTGCAGGCGTTCCACGTCGTGCCGTTCCATGCATAGAACTGGCCGCCCGTGCCCTGGTGGTACATGCTGCCGCCGAACCAGAGCAACAGCGACACGTTGTACGTGTTGCCGACTTTCGATCCGTTTCGATAGATCACGCCGTTGACGACGGTCCATACCGCGCCCGACGTGTCGGTGATCTGCGAAGCGGGCGGAATCGAGGTGCCGTCGCTGGAGGCGCCACTGCCGCCCAGGCGCGGATCGCTGCTCGCGAACCAGGTGGTCCCGTTCCACGCGTAGAACTGGCCGCCCGTGCCCTGGTGATAAACGGTGCCCCCGTACCACAGCACCAGCGTGACGTTGTAGTTGTTGCCGGCCTTTACGCCGCTCAGATACACGGAACCGCCGGACAGCGTCCACACAGCACCGTTGTTGTCGATGATGGACGATGCGGACGGAATCGTCGTGCCGTCCGCCGATGCAGCGCTTGCGCGCGCCGTCGATTTGGCGACGGGCGAGTTGCCGCTGATGCCTTCACTGCCACCGCCGCATGCGGTCAGGATGTAGCTTCCACCAAGGGAAGTTAGGAGTCCTAGAAATTGACGTCGTTTGACCATGGCTAACAAGATCCTCGCCGTGAAACTCACCGGCAGAAGTTGCGTAATTCGTCTGGGAGATGCGAGGAAAAGCGCAGATCGTCCGCTTCAGGGGTTGGAATCCTTGAAGCGCAAACGTTTGACCGACGCGGTGCGTTCCCGTGACAGGTTAAAAGAGTGCGGCAGGTGTCCCTATCCGCATTACCGCCTTGCCGGCAATAAGTACCTCACTGTCAGTAAAGCAGCAAATGTCACAGACTCGATTAGCACCAAAAACAGCGAATCGGTATTTAATGCCATTAGATAAGTCCGAACAGCGCAAAGTCTACCTGGTTCTAGCGATTGTGCGTAATATCATAAGAAAAAACAAAGCAATCGCATGGATTCGTCGCATTGGGGAATTGTTTTGCGCGATGAGCTTTCTGGCAAGAGGGTCTTTGCCGGATGATTTGGAATGCGACCCCGTAGATAAGAATCGGGAGATATAACCGGCAAAAACAGGCCGAATTATTACCGATTTCGACTTGAAGGGAGTAAGTATTTTTTTCAGCCCGTGAGTCAGCTTGGGCTGCATCGGTTAGATGCTTTTACCGAGGGCGCCACTACACGCAACACCGGATGTCCTTCGACGCTCCTCAACGAGAAGAGGCACGATGCGTCGATGGAACGACGCCCATCACATGTGCGCCAGGTCCGATGCTGCATTCTGCGATCTTCGACACAGTTGGCGAACTCGCGGCAAACATCGACACGATGTCTGCTTCGCCGGCGACGTACAGCATGTGCGAACCTGGATCGAACGCGAGCGCGTCGGGATCACTGCGGACGTCGAATGATTGGACGACCTGTTTTGTGAGCAGATTAAGCGTCAGCAGTCTGGCGTTGTCTTTACAGGCGATAAACGCGAGCTGCATTGATGAAGATATGACGCGACGCGGCGTCGTACTGCGTATCGCCGGTTTCGCCGCCGAGCGGAATCGTGCTGATGCGTCGACTGAAGCGGAGATGGCAGCTACTGCGACGAACGGCCTCTCGCTGTACGCATCGACAATGCCTGCGACTTGAGCGCTCGAAACAATCGACGATGCGTGCATGCCTCGACATGCCGCCGCGTTAGCGCATTCCGTTACGCGTGCCAGAGGACTCGATGACGTTGGGCGCCCAGTGCGTCGGCGCAATTCGAACGCAGTGTGAAGTGCAAGACCGATGGCCCCGCCGATCAGTTCAGCGATCACGAAGCCAGGCACGCTGGACGGTGCGATGCCCGCGAAGCTGTCCGTGAACATGCGGCCGAACGCGGCCGCCGGGTTTGCAAACGACGTCGATGCTGTGAACCAGTACGCAGCGCCGATGTATGCAGCAACCATGATCGACGCGCGTCTGGCCGGTGCGCGCAGGATAACGAGCAACAGGCCGGCCGTGGCCACGGCTTCGGCAATCCATTGCCCGGTTCCCGCGCGGATCTTGCCCGAAAACCGTTGCGCGCAAACTCGTCCCAGCTCTTGCTGCGATAGCCGCTCGTGTCGATGCCCGCTTGCGTGAGCACCTCGACGGCGAACGGATTCAGCCCGCCGCCTGGCGCGCTGCCCGCGCTGAATGCGCGCACGTGGTGGCGTAGCTCGATGCCGGCAGCGTCAGCGTGTCCTGGTAGAACATGTGGTCGGTGCCGCGATAGAACGCAAACGCGTCACCCGCCATCGTCGACATCTTGGTCGCAAGCTCCGCGCTGTCCGTGGCCGCGAGAGGATGGTTGTAGTTGTAGATCTGCGTCACGACCCAACTGGGGCGCGAAGTTTGCGCATGGGCGGGAAATGCGCTCAGCAGGCAGGCGGCAGCGGACAAGGCGATCCACGCTTTCTTCATTGTTCTCCCTCGGATAAAGAAAAAGGAGCGACAAAGCCGCCCCTCTTGTTGGTGCGGCGTCATTCAAGCAGCGCGGAATGCCAGCGACATGAAGTGGTTCACGGGAAAGTCCGAAGCGCAATGGACGATGACGTGCGGTAGTTGATCATATGCACCGCGTCGGTGCGCATGGTCATAAAAAGTTCATTCAAGTATCCGTACCCGGGGCCGTAAAGAAGACGCGTTCCTTCAAAAGGACTGTCTTCTCTCCGTGCGTCGCGGACGCACATGCATGCCGCCGCGACGCATTGCCATGTAGGTCTCCAATGCGCAAGTTAAGTATCAGAACCCGCCTTCTTCTTTTGACTGGCGCCGTTACCGTCATTGCCCTTTGCATCGGCGCAGCGGGGTTGATGGGTGTGTCGAGGTCGATCGACACGCTGCAGCAGATGTATGAGGGGCGCGCGCAAGCGTTGCAGACGATATCGACCATCAACGAGCTCGTCACCGAAACGGTCTTTGCAGTGAGCGACGCGATTCTCGACCCGTCGGCGCAGAAAACGCAAGCGGTTGCTGCAAGCGGCGTGGCTCGCATCGAGCAGGTCGACACGTTGATGAAGCAGTATCTCGCCAGCAGCGCATCGGCGGACTCGCGTGAACTCGCGACGAAATTCGCTTCGAACTGGGCGAATCTGCGCGACAAGGGTCTGCGGCCGGCTGTGCAGCAGTTGAGCGCCAACAGCCTGGCCGAGGCGCAGTGGGTGCAGACGCAAACCGTCGACCCGTTGTCGCGCACGTTGAAGCAAGAGGGCGCCGAACTGCGCAAGATCGAATTGACGGCCGCGCAATCCGAATACGAGCAGGCGACAAAGGCGGGACACGTCGTCGAGTTGCTCGTCATCGGCTTTATCGTCGTCGGTCTGGGTGTCGTGGCGGCGCTGTGCGCGTCGATGTCGAGAAGCCTGTTCCGCGAACTTGGCGGCGAGCCGCAAACGGCGGCGGAAATCGCCAATCGCGTTGCGTCGGGCGATCTCTCCGTCGATGTTCCCGTGAAGCCGGGCGACACGCACAGCGTATTGTTCGCGATGAAGACGATGCGCGAGCGTCTTGCGTCGATGATCGGCGAGATCCGCCACTCGACGGATACGATCGCCGAAGCGAGCGCATCCATCGCGAGCGGCACGGGCACGCTCGCGACCAGCGCAGAGGAACACGCGGCGAGCATCCAGCAGACTTCGGCGAGCATGCAGCAGCTTGCGTCGATGGTAAGAGCCAACGCGGAACATGCGACCGAGGCGCGCACGCTGGCAGGCATCGCGTCCGGCAAGGCCGGCGACGGGGACCGCGCCGCGAAGGACGCCGGCGCACGGATGCGCGCGCTCGCAGAACAGTCGGGCCGCGTGCGCGACATCACATCGGTGATCGAAGGCATTGCATTCCAGACGAACCTGCTTGCCCTCAACGCCGCCGTCGAAGCCGCGCGCGCAGGCAATCAGGGGCGTGGCTTCGCCGTCGTCGCGCAAGAGGTCCGCGCGCTTGCCGAGCGAAGCTCGAAAGCGGCAAAGGAAATCGGCGCGTTGATCAAGGAGATGACAGCCGAAGTGGACCAGAGCGGCGTCGCAGTGGAAGCAGCCGGGGCCACGATTGTCGACTTGCTCGCCGCCGTTCGCGGCGTGGCGGATCTGGTCGACTCGATCGCAGAAGCGTCACGCGAGCAGAGCAACGGCATCGAGCAGGTCAACGCGGCCGTTCTCGTGATGGATCGCGCGACACAGCAGAACACTGCTTTTGTGCAGGACGGCGCGCAGGCGTCGGGCGACTTGCGCGTGCAGGCGGAATCTTTGCGGTCGGCCGTGCGGGCCTTTCAGCTTTAACCTGAAATCTTCTCTTTGCTATGCGAACCCCGGCCGCTGCGTGCTGCCGGGTTTCTCCTGATCGAAGTACCATGCCGACGGCAGTCCCGAGTCGAAACGGCGTATCGCGCTGGCGAGCGAGCCGTATAGCCGAAGCGCACCCACGCATGGCCCGCAATCCGGCGGATTCGGTGTAGCCTGATAGTCCCGAGCGCAAATGGGAGCCGGTATGGAACAGGAGCTGAAGCTGCGGGTCCGCATCGAAGATCTCGATACATTGCGTCACGTGCCTTTGTTTGCGCAATCGAAAAGCGCGGCCGAGGCTCCCCAGTTGCTGACGAGTACCTATTTCGACACGCCCGAGCTTGCCTTTCACGGATGCGGGGCGTCGCTGCGCGTGCGTGCTGTCGGTGACGAGCGACTCCAGACGTTGAAGCTCGAAGGATCGGTTCAGGCGGGCCTGTTCGACAGGGATGAGTTCGAGATGCCCGTCGATGGCGATGTACCCGATCTGAAGCTGTTGCACGACTCGATACCGGAAGAAAGCGACTGCGGAAAGCTGATCCGTGACGAGTCCACTGCGGCTCAGTTAAAGCCCGTGTTCGTCACGCGAATCAATCGAGCGGTTTTTCCGCTGCGCTTGCCGTCAGGAGACGAAATCGAAGTTGCACTCGACGAAGGCACGGTCGAAGCAGATTCGGGCTCGGTGCCGGTCGTGGCGCTCGAACTGGAGCTGAAACAGGGGCAGCCGGAGAACCTGTACGGCGTCGCGCTGGAACTGCTCGACACCGTGCCGCTGCGCATCGACCGCTTCAGCAAGGCCGACCTCGGCTATGCGCTGCTCATCGCGGAGCACCACGCGGCCGTCAAGGCGCAACCCGTACATGTGCACAAAGACGATACGGTCGAAGACGCGTTCTGCAGCATCGTGCGCAATTGCCTCGCTCAGGTTCATGCGAACGAGCGCGGCGTCGTGTCGGGTCACGATCCTTCGAGTGTTCATCAGATGCGCGTGGGGCTGCGCCGTTTGCGCTCGGCGCTCGATCTGTTTGCGGCGGTCATTCCCGCTTATGCCGGTCTCGACGAAGAGCTGCGCTGGATCGCCTCGGAGCTGGGCGCCGCGCGCGACTGGGAGGTGCTCGCGGGATCGACGCTCGAACATGCGGGCACGAGCGGCAATCCCGAAGAGCTGCTGCCCGTGCGCGACGCCTGCTTGAAGATCGCCACCAATAACCGGCAGCGCGCGGCCGAGGCCGTCGAGTCGGTTCGCTACACGCGGCTCGTTCTGCAACTCGCGCTATGGTTGAGCCGAAAGGGATGGCGAGACGAAATGTCCGACGAGCAGCGCGAAGCGATCGGCCGGCCCGCGAGACTGTTCGCCGTGGATGTGCTGCGTCGCCGGCACAGGAAGCTGATCAAGCGTGGCAAGGGGCTCGCCGATATCGACGATCACCGTCGTCATCGCGCCCGCATTGCAGCGAAGAAAGTCCGATACGCGACCGAGTTCTTCGCGTCGCTTTGTCCGAGGCGCGTCGTGCAACACTACGTCGGCGCACTGGCTGAACTGCAGGACGATCTTGGCTGGCGCAACGATGCCGTCGTCGCCGATCAGCTTCTGAAGTCGCTGCCGCGAACATCGCCCGAGACGGCGGCGGGCGCGGCCTTTGCACGGGGCTTTCTCGCGTCTCGCGTCGCCGCCGATCATCGGATATTGAAGAAGCTCTGGAAGCGCTTCAGACGTCTTTCGCCGCCGCATTAACCCGCACACATCGTTATCACGTGTCCGGTGGTCCGGGACGCGAAACGCGGCGCACCTGACAAGATGCTTTCCACCGCACTTTCCACCTCACACGGCGGCTTCCGGCCGAAACACGGGATGCGGGATGTCGTGCGCAATGATCGGCTCGCGTGTGACCGCGCTTTCGCTCGGGCGATCTGTCGATGGAGAAGATGCTTCTGGCTCCAACGCGGCGAGCGGGTCCAGAATGCTCGATGCGTGATGCAGACAGACCCATTCCAGATGATCAGGCGTTTGCGGATCGAATTCGCGCATCCAGTTTGTTCCGCAGACCCGGCACTGGTAGTTCTGTACGAGCACGGGGCTGCGACCGAGCGGCCGCAGCTTTTTCGGCTTGTGCAATGCCCGCAATCCGTCATGTGGCACGGCTGCATCGCTGCAGTGCATTCGGTCGCAGGCTTCGCAGGACATTTCACTCGGGCTCCGCGAAAGAGAAGGCAACTATAGCAGCGTAAACGGCCATGCGTGCAACCAGTACGAACCGGTAAATATCGCATAAGCAGTGCATAAATAGCGGATCGAACGCGCCGTACTCCGCGACATGCAACCCGCGAATTGGAATCTTCGACGGCGGCCGGCTCAACGCGAACCTGAGCGGCGCGCGCGAGGGCAGCAACCTGTTGGTCGAGCAATACAACCAGGCCGTCCTCAACGCGGTGCGCGATGTCGCGCAGACGGGCAGTCGTCTACAGGCCCTCGACGCAGAGAGCGAATTGCAGAAGCAGCGAATCGAATCGCTGGCGTTCGCGAGAGACAGCGCCGAGCCCACTATCAGCGCGGGCTGACGAGCCGGCTTGCGGCGCTCGAAGCGCGTCAGCCGGTGATCGCGGAGCAGGTCGCGCTGCTCACGCTCGACGGCCAGACGATCAGTCAGGAGATCACCTTGACAAAGGCGCTCGGCGGCGGCTATCGCGCCGATCCGCCTGTCGAACTGAAGCCGCGCTGAGCGGCGCGGATCGCAATGACAGGTCTTGCCCGGATCGCCGGCATCGGCTCGCTCCTCTATCATTAGACCTTTGATTCCTGAATGCCTTGGGGGAGCGCGTTGCCGGCGCGTCTGTACAAAGCCGCGAGCGCTGACCGGTGGCGCTTCATTGTGCTTTACCTTCATGACTTTTGGTCTGCTGATCGCGGCCGGGCTGTTCCTGCACGAAGCCCGCGTCATCATCAGCGAGTCAGGCAAATCGTGTTCTTCACGATCTGGAAGATGCCGAGACGGGGCAACGCGGGTATCTGTTGACGGGTGATGAAAGCTATCTGCAACCGTATCGTCAGGGCGTTCGCGACCTCGACGACACGGTGCTCCGGCTGCATCGCGTCGTGACTGGCGGCGAGCCGTCGGAAGCGCTCGTCGATCGCGTCGAACACACGAAGACGGACAAGATCGGCTAGCTGGCGCGAACCATCGAGCTCGTCCGCACGGGGCACAGGAATGACGCGATGGCGCTGGTCCGTACCAACGAGGGCAAGCGCTACATGGACGTGCTTCGCGACGACATGGGGCAGCTGTTGGACCGATGGCAGCAGAAGCGCAAGGCGGCCGCGCGCGATGCGCACGAGCGCCTCGTGTTTGGAACGGCCGCGCTGGCGTTCGTTGCCGTTCTCGTCGGCTGCCTGATGATCTACACGCTGCACATCCAGCGCCGCGCGTTTGCGAAAGTGCACGCATGGTCTGCCGCGCTCGACCGCGAGGCCGCACACGATCCGCTGACAGGCCTGCCTAACCGGCGACGCCTGTTGTCCGCCATCGATGCGCTGAATGCGCAACTTCTTTTCGATCCTCAACGACGCATTGCGCTGCTGTTCCTCGACATCGACGGCTTCAAGAGCGTCAACGACACGCTTGGCCATAGCGCCGGCGATGCGTTGCTTCGACGCCTTGCCGATGCGCTGCGCGAAGCGACGAGACAAAGCGACGTGCTCGCGCGCGTGGGCGGTGCGAGTTCGTTCTGCTCGCGCCGGATTGCGGCGACGACGCGCAGCTGCGAGAACTCTCGGAGCGGCTGATTAGCTGCGTGCGCGCGGTCGGCGAGAAGGAGTTCGATGGCTGCTTCGAGATTGGCGTGAGCATCGGCATCGCGACATTCCCTGATCGCGTGCAGTCGGTCGAGAAACTGCTCGATGTCGCCGATGCCGCGATGTATGTCGCGAAGCGCGGCGGCCGTTCGACGTGGAGCTTCGGTGTTTTGTCGGAACAGCATCCGTCGAATGTCGTGAGGCTGAAAAGATAGACACCGGACCGAATGCCCGTCACCATCACACGATTCACTCTTCACCAATTTCGATCGCTTGATCGATATTCACCGATTCACGCTCCCGATTCCGCCAATTAGACTGTCTGCGGGATGAGTTGCAGGAATCAGGTATCGAAAGTGGACAGTGTCAATCTCGAAGTATTGAAGTCCAGCGCGCGCTGGCTCGCGCAGGGACATCGCGCGCTTCTCGTGACGGTGGTGAAGACGTGGGGTTCGTCGCCGCGTCCCGAAGGCGCGATGCTCGCGGTGCGCGACGATGGCGCGGTGGTCGGCTCCGTGTCGGGTGGCTGTATCGAAGACGATCTGATCGATCGCTTGCGTCAGCGCGGCATCGAGCAGACGAAACCCGAAGCGGTGAAATACGGCATCACAGCGGAAGAAGCGCATCGTTTTGACCTGCCGTGCGGCGGCACGATTCAGCTCGTGCTGGAGCCGCTGACGAAAGCGAGCGGCATTGCCGAACTGTACGAAGCCGTGGAAGCAGGCCGTCTCGTTGCACGCACGCTCGATATGGAAACGGGCGTCGCGCATATTGACTCAGCGCAGGCCACCGATGGCGTCGACTTCAACGACAAACGCCTGCTGACGATACACGGCCCGCGTTACCGGATGCTCGTGATCGGCGCGGGGCAGTTATCGCGCTATCTGTGCAATATCGCGGTCGGCCTTGATTATCAGGTGACGGTGTGCGATCCACGGGAAGAGTACACGGATGAATGGAACGTGCCGGGCACGAAAGTGGTCCGCACGATGCCCGACGATACCGTGCTCGACATGAAGCTCGACGAGCGCTGCGCGGTGATCGCGCTTACGCATGATCCGAAGCTCGACGATCTCGCGTTGATGGAGGCCTTGAAAACGCCCGCGTTTTACGTCGGTGCTTTGGGCTCGCGGCGCAATAACGCCGCGCGGCGCGAACGGCTGAAAGAGTTCGATCTCACCGAAACCGAACTCGCGCGGCTGCATGGACCTGTCGGGATTTACATCGGCAGCAGGACGCCGCCTGAAATCGCCGTGTCGATTCTTGCCGAAGTGACGGCCGTGAAGAACGGAGTGATCATGCCGCCGTCGTTGCAGGTTGGCGCTGCAAAGACAGCGCACGGCATGGTGTCGTCGTTCGTCGATTCCGAACTCGCGTGCTTCGCGTAGCCCAGGCACGCACAACGCGCACAACGATTACTTCGCATTGGCCGCCGTATCGAAGGGACTCAGCTGCGCGGCCGCGGCGAACATCTGCGTGAACTCATCGAGCGCGGCAAGCGTATCGCGGCCGCTGCGCGTGATCCTGTAAAACGAAAACTCCACCTCGGGACGAATCACGTCGATCCGCACCTGATAGTGGCGGCAGATGTGCTCGCAGAACGACGGCATGATCGCGACGCCGAGACCTTCATGCGCCATCGCAATCGCCGTCTGCAAATGCCCGACGACCGTGCGCCTTCCCGTCGTCACTTCTTCCTTCGACAGCGACGCTTCGATCAGGCGCTGCAACGGGTTGTCCTTCGGCAGCGTAATCATCGGCAGCCCTTCGAGCGCGCGCCATTGCACGCCGTCGCGCGGCACCTTGCCGATGCCGTGCGCGCCATCCATGGTCGACGACACGACGACGAGCCGCGTCGGAAAGATCGGCACGCGATCGATACCGGAAAGCTGCGAGAAGAACACGCCGAATGCCGCATCCAGATCGCCTTCTTCGACCATCTTCAGCAGCTCGCCCGGCGGACGGTCGACGAGTTCGATCTGCGCTTGCGGACTGGTCTCGGCGAAGCGCGCGAGCACTTGCGGCATCAGGCTCGCGGCGATCATCGGCGTGCAGCCCAGCAGCAGCGAGGCTTTCTTTTGCCGGCCCAGCTCGTTCAGCTCGATGACGGATTTCTCGAGCGTCTCGACGATCTTCATCGCCGTCGGATAGAACAGGCGGCCCGCTTCCGTCAGCGCGACGGTGCGTGTCGTGCGCTCGAACAGCCGGCAATTGAGCTGCGTCTCCAGCTCGCGAATGATCGCGCTCAGCGCCGCCTGACTCAGATGCATGCTCTGCGCCGTCTTCGTAAAGCTCGATGCGTTCGCGACGCCAAGGAAGACTTTGAGTTGTTTGAGGGACAGGTTCATCGACGGCGATCCTCGAAGGCAGGGCAGGACAGGACTGCCCGGATTCTATCGCCGTGCAGGCGTATCCGCGACCGGGACAAGCCCGATCGCGGATACCACGCCGCGATGACGCGGCGGCCGGGCATGCCGCGCAAACGTTGCGACAGCGCGCCATGTAGGCGCGGACAGCGCCCGCTACGCGAACGCGTAGCGGCCTTCGCTGTCGCGGACGATCGCGCGCGCGGCGCCCGTATCTTCGAGCCAGCGCACGATTTCGCGGCCGTCGCGCGTGCCCGTCGCCGACATCAGTTCGGTGAACCGCTTCGGTCCGTGCTCCAATGCGGCTTCGAGCGAGTCGAAGCGCGCGCCCGTGAACGCGGGCGGCGTCGGCACGCGATGTTCGAGATCGCGCTCTTCGCCCGGACGCAGCAGCGGCAGCGTCAGATCGAAGCCGACCTTTGCCGTCACGGTTGCGCCGCCCAGCGACGGATCGAGCGGCATCGCGCGCATGCCGGTATGCATCACGAGATCGCGGTCGGCCTGGAAGCGCGTGGCGAGCGCCCAGTCCATCTGCTCGTCGGAGAAGATGTCGATATCGGGGTCGACGACGAACACGTGCTTGACGTTCGCGAGCGACGCGAACACGGCCGCGATCGCATTGCGCGCCTCGCCCGGCACGCGCTGTTGCATCGCGACGCGCACATTGAACATGCCGCCCGTCGCGGGGCTCGCATAGACGCCCCTGATTTCGCGCACGGCGGTTTCGAGCGCGCGCCAGACGGTCACTTCCGTGCGCAGCGCGGCCAGTTGCGCGGTATCGGTGCGCGCCATCGTGCGGCCGCCGATCGTGCACGTCTGGAACACTGCATCCTTGCGATGCGTGATGGCCGTCAGATGAAACACCGGGTTCGTCTTGATGCCGCCGTAGTAGCCGAGGAATTCGCCGTAAGGCCCTTCAGGTTCTGCGTGGCCGCGTTCGTCCAGATAGCCTTCGAGGATGAATTCGGCATCGGCGGGCACGAGCAGATCGTTGGTCACGCATTTGACGACGCCCATCGGCGTGCCGCGCAGCGCCGCGACGAGTTCGAGCTCGTCGGCGGGAATGCGCATCGTCGCGCCGACGTGATCGATGGGGTGCGTGCCGACGGCGAACGCGATCGGCAGCCGCTCGCCGCGCTTCGCATGCGCAATCGCGATCGCGCGCAGATCGGACGGCGCGACGAGGTCGATGCCCGCCGTGCGCCGGCCACGCAACATCAGACGGCGAACGCCGACATTGGTCCAGCCGGTGTCGGGATCCACGGCGAAGTCGATCGACGCGGAAATATACGGCGCGCCGTCCAGATCGTGTTGCAGATGCACGGGCAGCGCAGTGAAATCGCAGTCGTCGCCTGTCAGCACGACCTGTTGCACGGGCGCTTCTTCGCGGCGCACTTCGACGAGCTTGCCTTTCGTGCGCAGACGCTCGCGCACGACTTCGAGCAGTTGCCCCGGCGTCGTGTCGAACGCTTTGGCGAGGCGCGAACGGCTCGCCGCGACGCTGCCCGCGAGCGATACCGTGCCGCCCGACGGCTGCTGAAACCACACCGCGCGCGGATTGCCTTCCATGATGCCGGCGACGTCGGCGAGATCGACGGGCTCATCGCGCCGTTCGAGTTCCGTTTCGTCGAGCGACGCGAGGAAGCGGCGCAGCCGGAAGCGTTCGAGGTCGGGCAGTTCCGCGCCTTGCGCGGTCGAAGGGATGGCGGTCTTGGGTCTCAATGTAGTGGTCCTTATGCGGAAGTCGGCACGCAGTGCGCAGTCGTTAGAAACGCGCCGACAGCGCGGTCGCGGCAAGATGCGCGGCAAAACCGCTCGCGCCACTTGCGGGCATCTCGGGCGCGAGATGCAGGAACTGCTTGACGGCGCGCAGCGTGACCGCGCTGCAGCCGAGCAGCGTTTCGGTGAGCGCATCGGCTTCTTCGTCGAGCGACGCGGCGGGCACGACGCGGCTCACGAGCCCCGCGACGAGCGCTTCCTGCGCGGACAGCCGCGCGCGGCTCAGCACCATGTGCGCAACCGTCTTCACAGGCACACGCCCGATCAGCGCGGACATCACGAGCGTCGGCGGAATATCGCGTTCCATTTCGGGAATCTGGAAGATCGCGTCGTCGGCGGCGAGCGCGACATCGCACACGCCCGCGAGCGCGCAGCCCACACCGATCGCTTCGCCGCGCACCACGGAAAGCACGGGCACGCGCACGGCTTTCAGTGCGTCGTAGAGCGCGAGCGGCGGCGCGGCAACCACGCGCCGCAGCGTTTCGGCCGACGGCTTCGCGCCTGCGGGCGGCATCGGCGACTGGCGTCCCTTGCAGAAGTTCTTCCCGCTGCTGACGATGCGCACGAGCTTCGTGTCGTCGTCGATCGTGCTGACGGCGGCGATGATCGCATCGCTCATCGGCTGGTCGATCAGGTTGCCGTTCTCGGGCCGGTCGAGCATGACTTCGAGCAGCGCGCCCTTGCGGCGGATAGCGACGGATTCAGTTGTCATGTGCGCCTCCTTGCGCGCGATGAATGTATTCCCAGACGACCTTCGGCGTGGCAGGCATCGCGAGTTCATCGTTGCCGTAGGCCTTGAGCGCGTCGGCCAGCGCGTTGAAGATCGTGGCCGTCGCGGGCGTGATGCCGCTCTCGCCGCCGCCTTTCACACGCAGCGGATTGCCGTGCGTCGGGTCTTCCGTCAGCTCGACGTTGAGCGGCGGGATCACGCCTGCACGCGGCATGCCGTAGTCCATATACGAGCCCGTCAGCACCTGCCCCGTGTCGCGGTCCATATAGAAGCCTTCGGACAGCGCCTGGCCGATGCCCTGCGCGAGACCGCCATGCACCTGGCCTTCGACGATCAGCGGATTGATCGGCTGTCCGACATCGTCGACGGATGTGTAGTTCACAAGCTGCACGACGCCCGTATCGGGGTCCACTTCGAGCTCGCAAATCGCGGCGCCCGTCGGATGCGCGGGCACGCGCGTGTTGACTTCGGCGTGCGCGTAGAGCTTCTTCGTCGACGGATCGCCGGGCAAGCCGTCCTTCGACACATAATGCGCGACTTCCGCGAGGCTAATCCGCTGGCCGGAGGAAGGCGTGGTGAACCATGCGTCCGCGAACCCGACCTGCGCCGGCTCCACGCCGAAGAGACCGGCCGCCACCTGCTTGCCGATCGCGATGATCTGCTGCGCGGTATCGACGAGCAGCATGCCGCCCAGACGCATCGTGCGATCCGAGTGGCTGCCGCCGCCGACGCTCACGAACGCGGTATCGCCTGTGCGCAGCTTCACGGCTTCCATCGGTACGCCGAGGTGATGCGCGATGACCTGCGCGAACGTGGTCTCGTGGCCCTGGCCCGTCGACTGCGTACCCGACACGATATCGACGCTGCCATCCGCGCGCACCGTCAGTTCGATCCGCTCGCGCGGCGCGCCGACGGGCGACTCGATATAGTTTGCGAGCCCGATGCCGCGCAGCCGTCCATTCGCGAGCGATTGCGCGCGGCGCTCTTCAAAGCTGTCCCATTGCGCGAGCGTCAGCGCGCGCGCCATATTGCGCGCGAAGTCGCCGCTGTCGTACGTGAGACCCATCGGGCTGCGGTACGGCAGCTTGTCGTGCGGCACGAGATTGCGGCGGCGGATTTCCGCGCGGTCGATGCCCAGTTCGCCTGCCGCGAGATCGAGCATCCGTTCGATCACGTGTGTCGCTTCGGGCCTGCCTGCGCCGCGATAAGGTGCCGTCGGCACCGTGTTCGTCATGACCGCGTTCACGTGCACGGCGGCCACGGGCACATCGTAGACGGACGTCATGATGCGCGTGCCGTTCGACATCGGCACATACGAGACCGTGTGCGCGCCCACATTGCCGATCCACTCGTTGTCGATCGCGAGAATGCGGCCGTCTTTCGAAAAGCCGATTGCGGAACGGATGATCGCGTCGCGCCCCTGGTAATCGGAGAGGAACGCTTCGCTGCGATCGCTCGTCCACTTCACGGGACGCCCGACGCGTCGCGCGGCCCATACGACGGCCAGTTGCTCGACGTAGATGAACGAACGCGGCCCGAAGCCGCCGCCCGTATCGGGACACACGACGCGCATCCTCGCAGGCGGCACCTTCAGCGCGGCGGCGAGGCACAGTTGCTGGCGCACCGCGCCCTGGCTGCCGGAGATCAGCGTATAGACATCGCTGGCCGCGTCATGCATGCCGATCGCGCTGCGCGGTTCCATCTGGCAGTTGACGAGCCGGCTGTGATGAAACTCGCGGCGCACGACGTGGTCGGCTTGCGCGAGTATCTGGCGCGCCGCTTCGCGATCGCCGATCTGCGTCTGGAAACACAGGTTGCCGTGCGCGCCGTCCCACAGTTGCGGCGCATCCGCTTGCATCGCATCGGCGGCATTGACGACGGCGTCGAGCACGTCGTAATCGACTTCGATCAGCTCCGCTGCATTGCGCGCCTGCAATGGCGTCTCGGCGATCACCATCGCAATCGCTTCGCCGACGTAGCGCACGCGGTCGATGGGCAGCGGCACGTGAAGCTGGTTGAAGATCGAACCCGTCAGCGACGTGAGGAAAGCCTTCTTCGTCGCGTCGACGGCATCGACGGGATTCGGCACGTGGTCGACGCCCTGAAAGCCGTCGTCGAGATAGTCCTGGCCGATCAGCACGGCGATCACGCCGGGCGCTTCCTTCGCCGCGCCGATGTCGATCGAGCGCAGCGCGGCGTGCGCATGAGGCGAGCGCAGAAAGGCCGCGTGCAACCGGCCGTCGACGTGAATGTCGTCGGTGTACTGACCGTTGCCGGTGACGAAGCGCTGGTCTTCGACGCGAGGTATCGGTTTGCCGATCATGACGCGTGTTCCTCCGTCTTCGTGAACGGCGCATGGGGGTACATCTCGCGCGCGGCGTGACGAACGGCTTCGATGATGTTCACATAGCCCGTGCAGCGGCAGATGTTGCCTTCCAGCGCGTGACTGATGCTCGCCGTATCGAGCGCGGGCTCCTCGCGTAGACAGAACGCGCTCGCCATGATCATCCCCGGCGTGCAGAAGCCGCACTGCAAGCCGTGGCATTGGACGAACGCGTTCTGCACGGGATGCAGCTTGCCGCTGCATGGCGCGCTGCACTGTTCGCTGAGGCCTTCGATCGTGACCACCTGTCCGCCGCTCGTCTGGGCGGCGAGCACGGTGCAGGACTTGACGGCGTTGCCGTCGAGATGGACCGTGCATGCGCCGCACTGGCTCGTATCGCAACCGACGTGCGTGCCCGTGAGCCGCAAGTGCTCGCGCAGGAATTCGACGAGCAGTGTGTTGTCGGGCACGTCGCGCGTGACGTCCGTGCCGTTCACCTGCAATTGGACTTCAACCATGATTCACCTGTATGTCCCGTTCGTGCGTTCGTGCGGCACGCTCATTTGGCGGCGGCTTCGCTGGCGGCGCTCAGCGTGGCGTTGAAGCGCTTGAAGAACTCGGCGGCGAGCTTGTTCGCCACCGACGTCACGAGCCGCGAGCCGATCTGCGCGAGCTTGCCGCCGACCTGCGCTTCGGCGACGTAGGTGAGCAGCGTGCCGTCTTCGGCATCGGCGAGCGTGACGGTGGCCGTCATCTTGCCGAAGCCCGCAATGCCGCCTTCGCCCTGGCCGACGAGCCGGTAGCCATTCGGCGCGTTCCGGTCGGACAGTTCGAGCGTGCCTTTGAAGCGCGCCTTCACGGGGCCGACGGACGCCACCACGACGGCCTTGTACTGGTCTTCGCTTTCAGCCGTAAAGGCTTCGCAGCCGGGAATGCATTCCTGCAGCACTGCCGCGTCGTTGAGTCCTTGCCATACCTGTTCGCGCGATGCCGCGATGGTTTGCGATCCGGTGAATTCCATCCTGTTCTCCTGATTGAGCGGGCGTCCTTACGACGCGAGCAGCGCCTGCAGTGCGCGGCGGGTATAGGTTTCGATCAGATGCGCGCGGTACGATGCCGACGCGTTGTCGTCGTCGGGCAGCGTTGCGCGGTCGATGAAGAGCGACGCGAGCGCCGCGTCCGACAGATCCTGCTGCAACGCGGCCTCGGCATCGAACCAGTGGAACACCGATGCGCCCGCGCCTGTCACCGCAACGCGAATCGCGTCGTCGTACTGCGCGATGAACACGCCCGCGACCGCATAACCCGATGCGGGATGCCGGTACTTCGCGTAGGCGGCGCGGCGCGGAATGGCGAATTCGATTGCGGTGACGAGCTCGGTCGGTTCAAGCGCGGTCTCGAATGTGTCGATGAAAAAGTCGTCGGCGGGAATGCGGCGTTGCGATGACGTGATGACATGCGCGTTCAGCGCGAGCACGGCGCAAGGGTAGTCCGCTGCGGGATCGTTGTTCGCGACCGAGCCGCCCATCGTGCCGCGATTGCGCACCTGCGGATCGGCGATCAGGCTCGCCAGATGCGCGAGCGCGGGGATCGCTTCGCGCACGAGCGGGGATGCGGCAACTTCCGCATGCTTCATCAGCGCGCCTATATGCAGCGTTTGCAGCGTGTCGCCGCGCACGTCGATGCCGCGCAGTTCATCGAGCCGCGTCAGATCGATCAGATGCGACGGCGCCGCGAGGCGCTGCTTGAGCGTCGGAATCAGGGTCATGCCGCCCGAAAGCGGTCGCGCTTCGTCATGCTCGCGCAGCCAGCCGACCGCTTCGGCAAGCGACGCTGCGCGCAGATAGGTAGTCTCGTACATGTTGTCTCCTGCAGCATGCGCGTCGTCGTCGCGCGCATGCCTGACATCCGTATTGACGGCTTCGCCGTGTGCGTCTTACGGCTCCGAGAGCCAGTTTTCCAGTGCAGTGGCGAGCGCCACGGGCACCTCGATCATCGCGTAGTGTCCCGCGTTGCGCAGCGTTTCCAGCGTGGCATTCGGATACCACGTGAGCCACGTGCGCGTCATCAGGTCGGCCGTGATGGTCGGATCGTGTTCGCCGACGAACAGCCTCACGGGCATCGCATTCCCTTTGACCTGCGCGGCGAAGTCGCCCGTGGCCCATTGCGGCAGATACGCGGCAAACGCTTCGCGCCGCGACTCGCGCAGCGAAGTTTGCGCGAGCTGCGTGCTCCATCGCGCCGCGAGCCGGCTGCCCGTCGAAAAGTGAATGATGCCTGCGCGCTTCGCGACATCGTCGATTGCAGCGAAGAACATCGCGATGCGCGTTTCGTCCATTCGCGAGCCGCATGCGGGCACTGCGGAAATGCCCGCCATCTTCACGACGCGCTCTGGCGCGGCGACGAGCACGCGCTGCATCGCCATGCCGCCCATCGAATGACCGACGAGGCTAAAGCGCGGCCAGTCGAGATGATCGGCGAGCGTCAGCACATCGCTCGCCACTTCGTCGAACGTGAACTCGCCGTCGATATCGCGCGACAGTCCGTAGCCGCGATAGTCGAAGAACGCATAGCTGAAGCGTTCGGGATCGAGCGCGGACGTGAGCGCGTCCCAGTCGGCCGAGCTGCCGAACCAGCCGTTCAGCGCGATCACCTTATGCGGCCCGTTGCCGAACTGCCGGAAGCCGTTGAACGTCGTCATGATTCAATGCTCCTCACGCGATGCGTCGAACGGATACGGCAGCGCGGGCGCGATGCGTCCGCGGCATTCGCCGAAGCCGATCGACACTGCGCCCGGTGCGCTGGCGCGCGCACTGAGCGCGATCTCGTCGCCGTCTTGCAGTTCGATGCGCGTCTCGCCGTTCGCAAGCAGCAGCGGCTTCTTGCCCGCTTCGCTGAGCTCCGTCAGACACGCACGCGATTCGTCGCTCGCGCCTGAAATCGTACCGCTGCCGAGCAGATCGCCTGTGCGCAGATTGCAGCCGTTGCTCGTGTGATGCGCGACCATCTGCGCGAACGTCCAGTACAGGTTGTCGAGATGCGTGTGCGTGATCTGCGCGGGCGGCAGGCGGTCGCTGCGCATCGCGGCCGTCGACAGATGCGCGAACAGCTCCAGATGCAGGCCGCCGTTGCGCTGATCGTGTGCGCCGTGTAGATGCGGCAAGATCGCGGGATCGCCGGCCGCGCGCTGTGGCGCGGCTTTGCGGAACGGCGCGAGCGCTTCTTCGGTGACGATCCACTGCGAGACGCTCGAGTGGAAGCTCTTACCGAGGAACGGCCCCAGCACCTGTTCGAACCATTGAATGCTTTTCGCCGACCAGTCGTTGAGCAGGCAGTAGCCGAAGACGTGCTCGCGCGCGCTGTCAATCGAAATGGCGCGCGTCAGTTCATTGCCATGACCGATGACGGCCGCGAGTTCGAGTTCGAAGTCGAGCATCGGCGCAGGACCGAAGCGCACGTTGCCGTCGGCGTCGCGATACTGTCCGTATGGACGACGCACGTCGCCGCCGCTTACGCGCAGCGACGATGCGCGGCCATGATAGGCGATGGGCAGCGACTTGAAAGCGGCCGGCAGCGGATCGGCGAGACCCTTGTAGCGGCCGTGACGCTCGGTGTGATGCAGCGACGTCAAAAAGTCCGTGTAGTCGCCGATCGTCCAGGGTAGCGTCAACTCGACGTCCGTCATCAGCGGCAGCACCGCATCGATCGACGATGCGAGCCGCGAGCGCGCGGGCGCATCGTGTTTCAGCAGATCGGACAGCGCGGCGCGCAGCGCGCTCACGTGACGAGCGTCGAGCGCCATCAGCGTATTCAGCGTGCTGTCGCAAGCCGATGCGCACGCGAGTGCCGCGTCGCCGCCGAGCAATGCGAGGTCGTGCAGCGCGCGCAGATCGACGATGCGATCGCCGATCGCCACACCCGTGCGGGTTTCGCCTTCGCGCACGAAGGCGCCGAACGGCAGGTTCTGTATGGGGAAATCCGTGTCGCCGGTATTCGCCGACTCGATCCAGCTTCGCCGCGCCGGATTGTGCGTGACATTCAGTGCACTCATGCGGGGCGTGTCTCCGATACTGCCTTGCTTTTCTCTGCGGTCCACGCATCGAGCGCGGGCCGAGCACGCATTTTATAGCCTTCGAGTTCTTCGACGGGCGCAACGGGCACCGTCAGTTCGACGCGCAATCCGTTAGGATCGAAGAAATAGATCGAGCGCACGAAGTGATGATCGGTCACGCCGAGCACGTCGATGCCGTTGTCGATCAGCCGCGCTTTCATCGATTCGAGCTGCTCGAGCGTGTCGAGCCGCAGCGCGATGTGATTGACCCACGGCGGCGTATTCGGCGAAGGCAATGCGGCTTTATCGTCGCCGAGATCGAAGAAAGCGATGTTCGATCCGTCGGCCATTTCGAAGAATACGTGTACGTAGGGGCAGTATTCGCCCGTGCTCGGCACGCGGTCGAGACGGATCACATGGACGAGCGGCAGGCCGAGAATGTCTTCGTAGAAGTGGCGCGTTTCTTCGGCATCGCGGCAGCGCCACGCGAAGTGATGCAGGCCGAGCACGGGAGCCGGGCGGGTAGAGTCGATGGACACGGAGTCTCCTTCTAATGCTGGTTCTTGCGGCAGTCGTGGAATGCGGCGCGCGCCGTTCAGACTTCAACCGTATCGACGTTGTACTCGAAGAGCCAGTTGTAGCGCTCCTTCACGCGCTCCTCGCTCCATTCGCGATCGACGTAGGCGGCCGCGCCTTCCGCATGCGCAAGCTGCGGATTGTGAAAGCGCGTCGCGTTCGCAGCCGAGCCGCGCACCACGCGCGCGGTGCGATCGAGCCGCAGCGCTTCGTAGCGTTGCAGTGCATGAGGGATATCGTCTGCGTATCGTTCGAGACAGCGCGCGAGCAGATAGCCGTCTTCGATCGCCATGCCCGCGCCTTGCGCGAGGAACGGCAGCGTCGGATGGCAGGCGTCGCCGAGCAGTGTCGCGTGGCCCTGGCTCCAGCGCGCCATCGGTTCGCGCACCATCAGCGCCCACTTGTACGGAATGTCGATGGCGGAGATCAGCGTGCGCACGTCTTCGTGCCAGCCTTCGAAATCGGCGAGGCATTCTTCGAGCGTGCCGCGTTCCGACCACGATTCGACTTGCCAGCCGGACTTCTCGATTGCGCCGACAAAGTTGATCAGTCGCGCGCCGCGCAGCGGATAGTGAATCACGTGCGCGCCGGGACCGACCCAGTTCGCGCCATACGGCGAGCGCAGATGCTCGGGCAGCTTCGCTGCGTCGATCACGCCGCGCCATGCCATCACGCCGGAAAATACGGGCTCGTCGGGACCGAAGAGCGCACGGCGCACGCGCGAATGCACGCCGTCCGCGCCGATCAGCAGATCGCCTTCGCAGGTTTCGCCGCTCACCGCCTGCACGACGACCTTGCCGTTCTGCTGCGAGAAGCTTTCGACCTTGTGATTGAGCCGAATCGCGTCGGGCTTCATCGCGCGCACGACATCGGCGAGCGCCTGGTGAAGGTCCGCGCGATGCAGCGTGAAGTACGGATAGCCGTAGGCCTCGCGCGATTGCTCGCCGAGGTCGAACAGACGCCAGCTCTGGCCGCTGTTCCAGAGCCGCACGCACTTGCCGAGCGGCTCGCATGCGAGACCTTCGAGCGCATCGCCGACGCCGAGCTGGTACAGCACGCGCGTCGCGTTCGAACTCAGCTGCACGCCCGCGCCGATTTCCTTCAGCGCCTGCGCCTGCTCGAAAACCGTGACATCGAAACCTTTCTTCAATAACGCGGCGGCGGCCGTCAATCCGCCGATACCGGCGCCTGCAATAACTATCTTCATTCGACGATTCGACCTCTTTCGTGATGAACGCTTTTATCGATATTGGCTATCAATCAATCGATAATTCTTGTCAGTGATAAACCCGGTGAAATCGGGATTCACTTTAAATCAGCGGATCACGCGAAAGAAGCAAATTAATCCGAATGAGTTATCAATGAAATTTGATAATTCGCAGACGCCTGGGATAAACCCTTTATCGGCAGAACGATAAAGACGATTGCTCGCTTACATGCCCCAGCGCTGCACCGTCGCGGCATCGAGTCCGTACAGATCGAGCACGCGGCCGAGCGTGTGATCGACCATGTCGGTCAGCGATTCGGGATTCGCGTAGAAGGCGGGCACGGGCGGATAGACGATCGCGCCCGCTTCCGTCACGGCCGTCATGCTGCGCAGGTGGCCGAGATGCAAAGGCGTTTCACGCACCATCAGCACGAGGCGGCGGCGCTCTTTCAACGTGACGTCGGCGGCGCGCGACAGCAGGCCACCCGTCACGCCCGTCGCGATCTCCGACAAGGTCTTGATCGAGCAGGGCGCGACGATCATGCCCATCACGGGGAACGAGCCGCTCGAAATGGACGCGCCGATGTCGGTGTTCGAGTGGCAGACGCTCGCCATCGCGCGCACGTCGGCGATGTTGTAGTCCGACTCGTGCGCAAGCGTGACCTGCGCGGAGCGGCTCATCACGAGGTGTGTCTCGATCTCCAGCTTGCGCAGCAATTGCAGCAGCCGCACGCCGTAGATGACGCCGGATGCGCCGCTGATGCCCACTATCATGCGCCGCGGCGGCATGCCTCTCATATCCATAAGACTCTCCCGAATGCCAATCCCTGTTCGCGTGACGCGGCGGATGTTAGCACCCGGTTTCTGCTAAAAGAAGCTTGAAGCGCGATTAAATACGCGGCCCTGGTGTTTTTCCCGATCCTTTAAAGGCTTTGTTCGTTTTGTTCGATTGGTTGATAAATAATTCGCGATTCAAAGCCGTAATCCGGTTCGCTAAACTCTCGCCAACATATGACAGGCCATGGGCATCCGCACGGCGGGTTCGCACAGGCCCAATACATATGGGGATCAGCCGGCATGCAGCCGGCTGGCGATAAAAAAGACATTGGAGACACTGGTTGAAAACGACGAGTCTGCTGTTAGGCGGCTGTGCGTTCGCGTTGTGTTGTCCCGCGTTCGCGCAGTCATCGGTGACGCTGTACGGGAGCGTCGACGTGGGTGTCGATTTCGTGACGAACTCTCGTGGCGCACACCTGTATCAGGAATCGGCGGGCAAGCGCACGCCGGACCGCTTCGGCTTTCTGATCAAGGAGGATATCGGCGGCGGCAATACGGTCTTCGCGCGGCTCGAATCGGGCTTCCTGACCAACACGGGCGCGCAGATCAATCCGACGAGCTTCTTCAATCGCGATGCGTACGTGGGCATCACGAACGACCGGTTCGGCTCGCTGAGCCTCGGCCATATTCCCGACTACGTGTACGAGTACGTGGGCGGGCTGAACAACTCGGTGCCCGGCATCTCGTCGTTCTATACGGTCGGCAATCTGGACGGACTGGCCAACACGCGCGCGCTCGACAACTCGGTGAAGTACGAAACGATCGATTACCGCGGCTTCCAGGCGGGCGTGATGAACAGCTTCGGCAACCAGACGAACTTCAGCGAGGGGCGTCAGTACAGTATCGGCGCGCATTATCAGAACGGCATCGTGAAACTGGGCGCGGCGTACTCGATGTCGCACAACCGCACGGCGGACCTCTTCGGCATCTTCGGCGTGACGTCGGTGCTCGGACAGACGCTGAAGCAGGGCACGCTCTTCAACGCGGAGCGGTATAGCACGATTGCCGTAGGCGGTTCTGTTGCTGTCGGCGATTTCATCCCGCACGCAACTTTTACCGATGTGAAGCTCGAAGATCCGCAGGGCTCGGTGACGGAGCGTAACTACCAGGTCGGCGTGAACATCGATCTGAGCGGCGGCAAGCGCTTCTATGTGCTCGGTATCTCGTACAACCGTTCGATGTTCGAAGGACTGACCTACAACCAGTACAACCTGTTTCTGACGCACTACCTGTCCAAGCGCACGCAGATCTACGCGGGCGTCGGCTTGCAGCGCGCGTCGGGCACGGGCGCGAAGGCGGAGCAGTTCGGCTATCAGCCGTCGAGTTCGAGTGCGCAGACGGTCGGGCGCATCGGTATCAATCAGATGTTTTGACGCGGCACGCTCGGGGGCGATATGGCGTGAGCACGGCGATGTAGATGTGGATGAAGGAACGGCATCGAGTGGAAAAGGCAACGGGGCACGGCTTTTTTCACCTTTTTCGATCTGATCATCGAGAATTTTTGATTCTGTCGTCTGCTGGCGGGCCTGTATATTGAGGCTCCCGGCGGCGGCGCCAAAGGGAAGCAGCAGGGCGGCGACGCGACGCAAATGCGCCGCTGCCCGATCAGGCACATTGGGACGCACATGCAAGCAGACCGCACTTTCAACATATCGACACTGATAGAAGAGCAAAAAACAGGGCGTTTCGCGATCGGCCTGCTGTTCTGGTGTTTCCTGATCATGCTGATGGACGGCTACGACCAGACGGCCGTCTCGTTTGCCGCGCCCGCCATCATCAAGGAATGGCACGTCGCGCGCGGCGGCTTCGGTCCCGTATTCGGCGCAGGGTTATTCGGCACGCTGATCGGCTCGTTCATCTTCGGCTATCTCGGCGACCGCTTCGGCCGCAAGCGGGCCATCGTGTCGGGCAGTCTGTTTTTCGGCCTGCTGACGCTGGCATCCGTGTGGGCCTCGTCTCTTCAGGAACTGATGCTGCTGCGTTTCATCGCCGGTCTCGGGATGGGCGGCGTGGTGCCCAACTCGGTTGCGCTGGTCGCCGAATACGCACCGAAGCGTTTGCGCGCGACGTGGGTCACGTTGATGTTCTCGGGCTTTTCGATCGGCGCGGGCTCCGGTGGTCTCGTGTCTTCCGCGCTGATTCATCGCTACGGCTGGCCGGTAATGTTCGTCGTCGGCGGCGTCGGCTCGCTTGCCGTCGCGCTGCTGCTGATCATGACGCTGCCCGAATCGGCGAAGCTGCTGGTCGTGCGTCAGCGCAGCGTCGAGACGGTACGCAAGCTGGTTGCGCGCCTGCGTCCCGACATCGCGCTGCCTGCTGACGCGCAGTTCGTGCCCGGCGAAGTGCAGGAGAAGAAGCGCTTCGTGCTCAAGCTGATTTTCTCCGACGGCCTGCGCGCGATCACGCCGCTGCTGTGGATTGTCTTCATCGTCAATTCGATGGCGCTGTACTTTTTGCAGAACTGGCTGCCGATCCTGATGGAAGGCGTCGGCATCAATCCGCAGAGCGCGGGCATCATCACGACGATGTTCTCGGTGGGCGGCGTGCTCGGCGGACTGATCCTGTGCCGCTTCGTCGATCGTCATGGCGTGCTGGCCATCATCTCGCTGCCCGCAATCGGTTGCCCCGTCGTCGCGTTCCTCGGACACGGCATGTCCGAAGCGTGGCTGATGTTCGCCGTGTTCGCGACCGGCTTCTGCGTGGTCGGCGCGCAGTATGGGCTGTATGCGGTCGCGGGCATGATCTATCCGACTGCGTTCCGCTCGGCAGGTGTGGGCAGCGCGATTTCGGTCGGCAAGATCGGTTCGGTGTCGGGACCCGTGATCGGCGGCATTCTGCTGGCGATGCATCTGCCGTTCGCGCAGATGTTCTACGCGGCGTCGGCGCTGTTCCTCGTCGCGACGATTTTCTCGACGGTGCTCGCCGTGCTGTACAAGGCGCGCTTCGGCGAGCAGCACGAGCAGCACGACAAGGAAGATGCCCCCATCAAGGAGATGCGTTCGGCGCTGGGCGATTCGTGATCGCTGGCCACGCATCGTTTGCTGGGTTTCAAAAAACGTACTCGTTAAAAAAATAATCAACGGGCAGGTGAAGCGCGCCGGTGTCCGTTGGAAAAGGAGACTGGATGCAGACCACCCGCACCATCGACGTTACCGCGCTGATCGAACGGCAAAAGCTGCGCGGATTTTCTTTGTCCCTGATCGCGTGGTGCTTCCTGATCGTGCTGATCGACGGCTACGATCAGGTCGCCGCGGCGTATGCGGCGCCTGCGTTGATCCGCGCGTGGCATGTGAGCGCAACGGGCTTCGGCCATGTGTTCGGCGTCGGCCTGTTCGGCGTGCTCGTGGGCTCGTTGCTGCTCGGCTTTATGGGCGATCGCATTGGAAGGCGGCTCACGATAATTTTTGGCTCGCTATGGTTCGGCATCCTGACGTTTGCGTGCAGCTACGCGACGTCTCTGGATCAACTGACCGTGCTTCGTTTTTTCGCGGGAATCGGCATGGGCGGAGTCGTGCCGAATACCGTGGCTCTCGTGTCCGAGTACGCGCCAAAGGCACATCGCGCGACGTGGATCACGCTGATGTTCTCGGGTTTTTCGATCGGTGCCGGCGGTGGCGGCGCGATTGCATCGTGGCTGCTGCCGCATTTCGGCTGGCCGGTGCTTTTCGAAGTGGGCGGTCTCGTGGCTGTCGTCGTGGCCGTCGCTTCGTTTTCGCTGTTGCCGGAGTCCGTTCGCTTTCTGATCGTCAACGGCCGCGCTGCGCGAGAGATCGCCCGCATCGTGCGCCGGCTGGACCCACATGCGCATGAAAGCGACGAAGCGGTGCGCTATGTCATCGACGACGAGAAGCGGATTCGCGCGACGCCCGTCGCATTGTTCAGCGACGGTCTCGTTCGTGTGACGCCTTTGCTGTGGTTGCTGTTCGTGCTGAACTCGCTCGCGCTGCATTTTCTTCAGAACTGGCTGCCGATCCTGTTCAGCATGAGCGCATTGCCGTCGGCGCAGGCAGCGAAAGCCGCGATGATGTTCCCGGTAGGCGGCACGGTCGGCGCGCTTGCGTTGAGCCGTTGCGTGGACCGCTATGGCATCGCGGTGATCTTGCTGCTTGCGCTGCTGGGCCTTCCTGTCTGCGTTTCGCTCGGCATGACGATGCCCGCGGCCTGGCTGTATGGCACCGCATTCATGAGCGGCGTCTGCGTGATCGGCAGCCAGTTCGCGCTTTACGCAGTGGCGGGCATGGTCTATCCGACGATGCTGCGCTCGGCCGGCGTCGGGTCCGCAATCGGAATCGGCAAGCTTGGATCGGTCGTCGGGTCGGTGCTCGGCGGCGTGCTGCTCGCGATGCATCTGCCGATCGCGCAACTCTTCATGAACGTGTCGATCGTTTTCGTGTTCATCGCGCTGCTGTCGGTCTGGCTGGGCTGGAATCGTCGGCGCGAGGCGCGTGAGTCGTTGGCCTGACGGGTGTTCCGTCCGCTTCCGCGCGGGCTGGTGGTTCAACGTCGCCGGCCCGCGCGCGCTTATAGATTGCCTTCTTCGAACAGCTACGTTCGCACGTTTCCCTCGACGCCAGCTTCATCGTAAAGCGCGATCATCCAGGCGCGATCATCCAGGCGCGAACCGATGACGCGAAAAGCGAACTGGCCGCACATCCCTCCGCAATCGTTTGAGTATTAACCCTGGTCAAGCATGGCTTGACTCATCAATCCTCGCGACGCACACTGTCCTCAACGCAACTGTGATCACAGGTCACAGATCGCAATACAGGAGGCATCTGAATGGCGACACGCTCACCCCGTGGCGAGCTGCCCGAGCTCGAACTCGTTGCTCGCGAGACGATGGCAGGCCGCGTCTATGCGCAGTTGCGCGAGGCGATCATGATCGGCCGGTTCGCGCCCGGACAGCTGCTGAGCCTGCGCAGCGTTGCGGAAGCGGTCGGTTCGTCGACGATGCCCGTGCGCGCCGCGCTCACGCGCTTGCAAGCCGAAGGCGCGTTGATCGACGGGCCGGCCCGCGCGCTGATGGTCCCGCCGATGACGCTCGAGTTGCTCGACGAACTGCGCGACGTGCGCATCGCGCTCGAAGGTTGTGTCGCGAAGCGCGCGGCGTCGCGGATGACGCAGGCGCATCTGTCCGAGTTGCAAGCCATCTACGACGCGATGGACGCTAACGTCGAAGCAGGCGATGTCGCCGCCTACCTGCGCAGCAACTTCCAGTTTCACATCGCCATTTACACGCACGGCGCGAGCGATCTCACGCTCGCGACGATCCAGAACCTCTGGTTGCGCATCGGGCCGTTTCTCAATCTCGTCGCCCCTGACATTCCGCACATGCGCCGCTCGATGGACGCGCACCGCAAGATCGTCGAAGCGCTGTGGCGCGGCGACGGCGAAGGCGCGCGCGCGGGCATCGCGCAGGACATCGGCGAGGCCGCGGCGGACCTCGCCGAGCGATTGCAGGGCAGGGAAGCGGCCAGCGCCTGACACGCTTTCACCGCATCACAACAACGGAGACAAGCATGACGGTTACACAGATGTTGCAACCGCGCGCGGGCTTGCGCGTGCTCGTCACAGGCGGCGCATCGGGTATCGGGCTCGTGATCGCCCGCGCGTTCGCCGATGCCGGCGCGCGCGTGCATGTATGCGACGCGAGCCGCGACACCATCGATGTGCTCGCAACGGCCGAAGCGAATCGCGGTGCAGGCGCGATCACAGCGACGCTCGCCGACGTGTCCGATCGCGACGCCGTCGAGCGCGTGTTCGCCGATGTAGAGGCGCAACTCGGCGGACTCGACGTGCTGGTGAACAACGCAGGCATCGCGGGGCCGACGGGCGGCGTCGATCAGATCGATCCCGACGAATGGGACAACACGATCGACGTAAACCTGAATGCGCAGTTCTACTTCGCGCGCCGCGCGGTGCCGTTGCTGCGCAATGCGCCGGATGGCGGCGCGATCATCGCGTTGTCGTCGGTGGCGGGGCGCCTTGGCTACGCGTATCGCACGCCGTATTCGGCGACCAAATGGGCCATTGTCGGCCTGACGAAAAGTCTCGCGATCGAACTCGGACCCGCAGGCATACGCGTCAATACGATCCAGCCCGGCATCGTCAAGGGGCCGCGCATCGAGCGCGTGATCGCCGCGCGCGCGCAGCAACTCGGCCTCTCATACGACGAGATGGAGAAGCAGTACCTCGAAAAGATCTCATTGCGGCGCATGACGACGCCCGAAGAAGTGGCGGCCACTGCGCTCTTTCTGTGCTCACCTGGCGGCAGCGGCATCTCGGGACAGGCGATCTCCGTGTGCGGCAACGTCGAAGTGCTCTGAAGCCATCCAGCGAAGAGGAAAACATGGCAAGCAAACGCAAGGTCATCATCACCTGCGCGCCCACAGGCGCGATTCACACGCCGTCGATGTCGCCGTATCTGCCCGTGACGCCGCAACAGATCGGCGACGCCGCGCTTGCAGCCGCGAAAGAAGGCGCGGCGATCCTGCATCTGCATGCGCGCGATCCGAACGACGGACGGCCGACGCAGGACCCGGCCGTGTTTCAGCAGTTCCTGCCGCGCATCAAGGCCGAAACCGATGCGGTGATCAACATCACGAGCGGCGGCAGTCCGCACATGACGGTCGCCGAGCGGCTCAAGCCCGCGCATCACTTCAAGCCCGAAGTCGCATCGCTGAATATGGGCTCGATGAACTTCGGCCTCTATCCGATGCTCGAGCGCTTCAAGGAATTCAAGCACGACTGGGAACGCCAGCATCTTGAGAACAGCCGCGACCTGATCTTCAAGAACACGTTCGCCGACATCGAATACATCCTCACGTCGTGCGGCGCGAACGGCACGCGTTTCGAGTACGAGTGCTACGACATCTCGCATCTGTACAACCTTGCGCATTTCGTCGATCGCGGTCTCGCGAAGCCGCCGTTCTTCGTGCAGAGCGTGTTCGGTCTGCTGGGCGGCATCGGCGCGCATCCGGAAGACCTGATGCACATGCGCCGCACAGCCGACCGCCTGTTCGGCGGCGACTACGTGTGGTCGATTCTCGGCGCGGGCCGCAACCAGATTCCGCTCGGCTCGATGGGCGTCGCGCAGGGTTCGAACGTGCGCGTCGGTCTCGAAGACTCACTGTGGATCGAGCCGGGCAAGCTCGCGGAATCGAGCGCGGACCAGGTGCGAAAGATCAGGCAGGTGATCGCAGGGCTCTCGCTCGACATCGCGACGCCCGCCGAAGCGCGCGCGATGCTGGGTCTCAAAGGCGCGAACGAAACCAACTTCTGACGCGCGGAGGCCATCATGAGCAGCGCATCTGCGCCACGTCTGAAGGTCGTGGCAATGCCGACGGGCCGGCTGACGGTCGACCGCTCGTCGCAAGTCCACGGGCGCTATTTCGGGCAGTCGATCCGCGTGCCCGTGTGGTCGACGGCGATCGTCGGCGCGCAAAAGAAGATCGTCGTCGATACGGGCATTCACGATCCGGCGTGGGTCTCGAACTTCGTGTGCCCGTGCGAACAGGCGCCCGAAGAGCGGCTCGAACGCGCGCTGAAGGAGTACGTCGGCTGGAGCGCGGACGACGTCGACATCGTGATCAACACGCATCTGCACTACGACCACTCGGGCGGCAACACGCTCTTTCGCAACGCGAAGTTTGTGATCCAGGCTGCCGAATGGGAATACGCAGGCCATCCGCTGCCGACGCAGGCGACTTACTACCAGGAGTTCCTGATCGGCCGCGAGCCGCTTGCCTGGTTTCGCTGGCAGTTCGTCCACGGCATCACGGATATCGTGCCCGGCGTGCGCGTCGTGCCGACGCCGGGACATACGCCCGGTCATCAGTCGGTTGCCGTCGATACGGAAGACGGCGTCGTGCTGATCGCGGGCGATTGCGCGAACTGCATGGAGAACATCGTCGATCTGGTGCCCGTCGGCATCGTCCATGAAACGCAGGCGGAATTCGCGTCGCTCAGGCGCATTCGCCAGATCGCCGACTTCGTCATCCCCGGACACGATCCCAACGTCGTGCCCGGTTCGGCAGGCATCGTCTTGCCGCGTGAATCACGCTTGCCGCACGTCCAACCCTGAAAAACAAAGACGGTACTGGAGGAAGACATGAAAGCAGTGACCCACATCATCCGCCGCGCGGGGCAGGCGGCGCTCGCCGCCGTGCTGGCCGGCGGACTCGCTTTTTCCGGCAATGCCGTTGCCGCCGGCAAGTACAAGATCTTCCTGTCGATGAGCTACGTCGGCAACGACTGGCAGACGGAAGCCGCGAACATGGTCAAGGCGATGGCGGAAACGCCGGCGCTGAAGGACAAGGTCGATCTCGAAGTACAGGTAGCGGGCACCGACGCGCAGAAGCAGATCCAGCAGATCAACTCGATGGTGCAGGCGGGCGCGAAGGCGATCGTCATCTATCCGATTTCGCCGACGGCACTCAACCGCGCGATCCGCAACGCGTGCTCGAAGGGCGTGGTCGTCGCGGCGTATGACGGCGAAGTCACCGAGCCGTGCGCACACAACGTGACGATCGACCAGAAGCAGGCGGGCACCGTCACGGCCGAATGGCTCGCGAAGACCATCAACGGCAAGGGCAACATCGTGCTGATCAACGGCGTGCCGGGCACGTCGGTCGACCGCGCGCGCACCGAGGCCGCGAAAGCCGTGTTCGCGAAGTACCCGGGCATTCACATCGTCGCGGAAGGCACGGGCATGTGGAGCCAGGCGACGGCGCGCACCGAGCTGTCGAAGATTCTCGCGACCAACAGCTGGGACAAGATCGACGGCCTGTGGATGCAGGTGGGCTGCTTCACGGCTGCGTCGATGCAGCTCGAAGCGGGTATCGCCGACGACAAGATCAAGCCGTGCGCGGGCGAATCGTCGAACGGACACCGCGTGCAGATGCTGCCGCCCGGCACAGTGAAAGGCGAAGGCACGTATCACTCGATCGGCTATCGCTCGATTTCGTACGGCGCGCCGCCTTACTCCGGCGCGATGGCGCTGAAGCTCGCCGTGGCGAAGCTCGACGGCAAGGACTTTCCGCAACGCGTGACGCTCAAGCTGCCGCTCGTCGAGAGCGCGCAGTCGAAGCTGTGCAAGACGGGTTCGATCGACGAGCTGAAGGCGGGCTGCACCGCGTTCCCGCAAGACAAGGTGCCGCCGGGCTGGTTCGCGGACATCTATTCGGACGAGACGCGCGAGGTCGGTTTCAACGCGGCGCTGAGCGGCAAGCAGGACTGACGCTCGCCGCAACGGAGGTGTTCCGATGGCAAGCATGAGCATGCAGGCGAGTGCGGCGGAAGGCGGTCTCGCGATCGATCTTGCCGGCATCGTCAAGCGCTTCGGCGCAACTGTCGCGCTCGACGGCGCATCGTTTCGCGTGAGGCGCGGCGAGGTTCACGCGCTGCTCGGCGAGAACGGCGCGGGCAAGTCGACTACCGTCAAGCTGCTGTCCGGCCTGATGCGGCCGGACGCGGGCAGCATGCGCGTGATGGGGCAAGACGTGTCGATGCACGGTCCGAAGGACGCGCATCGTGCCGGCGTGCAGACCGCGTTCCAGGAGATGACGCTGGTGCGCGATCTGACTGTCGCGCAGAACCTGTTGATGGCCTACGAGCCGACAGGCTCGTTCGGCCGCATCAAACGGCACGACGCGTTGCGCAAGGCGGCCGAGTGGCTGGAGCGGCTCGAGCTCGGCGACATCCGCCCCGGTGCGTACATCCGCGATCTGTCGCTGCCCGTGCGGCAGAAGATTGAGATCGCGAAGGCGATCGCGCGCGAGCCGCAAGTGCTGCTGCTCGACGAGCCGACCTCGGCGCTGTCGGGCCGCGACGTCGCGTGGCTCGCGAGGCGTATCGACGAACTGAAGGCACGCGGCGTGACCTTCGTGTTCATCTCGCACCGAATGCAGGAAGTGCGCGAGTTCTGCGACAGCCTTACCGTGTATCGCAACGGCAAGGACGTCGGGGCGTTCGACGCCGCCGATATCTCCGACGACGAAGTGATCCGGCTCGTGATCGGCCGCTCGATGGATGCGAAGTATCCGCCGAAGGTGACGGCTCCCGCGAAGATCGCGACGCCCGCGATCGAGGCGCGCGGCATTCGCGTCGACGGCATGGTGAACGACTTCGACCTGACGCTGCGCGCGGGCGAGGTGCACGGCATCGCGGCGCTGCAAGGCATGGGGCAGCGTGAACTGTTCGAGGCGCTGTTCGGCGCGACGTATATCGACGCGGGCGAGATCCGCATCGACGGCAAGCCCGTCACGCTGACCTCGACGGCCGATTCGCTGAAGGCGGGCGTATCGACGGCACTGCTGCCCGAGGACCGGAAGACGGAAGGGCTGTTCCTGCGTCTGCCGGGCGGCGAGAACATCTCGCTGCCGATGATCCGGCGTTATACGCGCTTCGGACTGATCGACCGCAAGCGCGAGCAGGCCGCGATCCGCCGCTCGCTCGAACAGATGGAAGTCAATCCGCGCGCGTTGTACAAGCCCTGTCTATCGTTCTCGGGCGGCAACCAGCAGAAGATCGCGATGGCGAAATGGCTCCTCACGCAAAGCCGCGTGTGGCTGATGTTCGATCCGACGCGCGGCATCGACGTCGGCACCAAGCATCAGATCTTCGTGCTGATGCGTGCGTTCGCGGCGGCGGGCGGCTCGGTGCTGTTCTATTCGACGGACGTGCCCGAGCTCGTCAACGTGTGCGACCGCGTGACGGTGGTCTATCGCGGCCGGCACGCAGGCGAACTCGAAGGCGACGCGCTCACCGAAGAGAACGTGATGCGCAGGATGCTGTCGAGCTGAGACCGGCCTGAACCATCGTTCTACGAGAGGTATTTTCATGAACAATGCAATTGCGTCTCACGAAAGCGAGATCGCGCGGCCGGGCGCGCACGTCGGCTTCGGTGCGCGCATCGATCACCATCGCGGCCTGATCATCGCGGTCGGCGCGCTCGCGGCGATGATGATCGCGTGGGTGGCGCTGTCGGCGACACCTGTGGGCCTCTACGACATCGGCTCCGTGATTTCGAGCAGCACGACGCTCGCGCTCGCCGCGATCGGCCAGACGATCGTCGTGCTGAGCGGCGGCTTCGACCTGTCGGCATCGGCGGTCGTGTCGCTCGCGAACGTGCTTGCCGTGCGCTTCGTGCAGGGCACGCCGCTCGAGCAGTGGGCGGGCGTCGCGTTGATCCTCGCGATCGGCGTCGGCATCGGCCTCGTGAATGGCGCGCTGATCGCGTGGTTCCGGCTGCAATCGATCGTCGTCACGCTGGCGACGATGTTCATGGTGCAAGGCATGACGCTGCTGATCCAGAACAAGCCGGGCGGCAGCATCGGCGACCAGTTCGCGAGCGCGCTCACGGCCGACCTGATCCCCGACAAGCTGCCGATGTCGGCGGGCGTGCTGATCGCGGCACTCGCCGTTTGGGCTTTCTTGCGGCGCACGCGGCTCGGCGTGGGCATCTACGCGCTCGGCAGCGAGCCGGACAGCGCATACGCGAACGGCCTGCCCGTCACGCGCTATCGCATTGCGACGTACGCGATCGCGGGCATGTTCTACGCGGCGGCGGGCCTCTATGTGTCGGCGCAGACGGGCTCCGCCGATCCTCTCGTCGGCAGGCCGCTGCTGCTGTCGATGTTCACGGCCGTCGTGCTCGGCGGCACGCGGCTCGGCGGCGGACGCGGCGGTTGTGTTGGCACCGTGTTCGCCGCGATGACGCTGATGATCACCGTCAACATTCTGCTCGTGCTCAACGTGTCGGCGTTCTTCACGACGATCGCCGAGGCTGTGATCCTGATCCTCGCCGTGCTCGGCTCGTCGATCGGCAAGCAGTCCGCGGCGCACGAAAGCGCGCGTTACCTGATGCAGTGTGTGAAGGCGCTGCGAACCCATAGCCGCGCGCAAGACGGCGGGCGCGCGCGGCGCGTCGATTTCGCCGTCGCGGATTTTCGCGCGGTCGAGAACACCGAGCTCACGGGCCGCTTTTTCGCCGACTGGATCGAACGCAATCGCGAATGGGCGCGCTACGTCGTGCCCGCGTATCTGCTGTTCGTCGCGGTGATCGTGTTGACGGGCTTCGTCTACGGTCCCGGCGTGTTGGCGAGCGCGAACTTCTATAGCAGCCTGCTCACGCTGACGCTGTTTCTCGCGATCCTCGGCCTGGGCCAGGGCGCGGTGATCCTGACGGGCGGCCTCGATCTGTCGATGCCGTGGCTCATCACGCTGTCGGGCGTGCTGCTCACGGGCCTCACGCACGGCGTCAACGACGCGGCATGGTGGGCCGTGCCCGTCGTGCTGGGCGCGGGGCTTGTCGTCGGCGTTTTCAACGGCGCGGGCGTGGTCGTGCTCGGGCTGCCGCCGATCGTTGTCACGCTTGCGGCGAACGGACTGCTGCAAGGGCTGACGCTGATCTATTGCAATGGCTCGCCGCAGGGCTGGGCGCCTTCCGCGCTCAGCGCGTTCACGAACGGACGCGTGGGCTGGCTGTCGCTCGCGGCGTGGTGCGTGCCCGTGTTTCTCGCGTTTGCACTGCTGCTGTTGCATCGCACGGCGTTTGGCCGGCGCGTGTACGCCGTCGGCAATTCGCCCGTCGCGGCGAAGCTGTCGGGCGTGCGCGTGGGGCCGACGCTGATCGCCGTCTACTGTCTGTCGGGCGTGTGCTCGGCGCTCGTCGGCCTGCTGCTCGCGGGCTTCAGCAGCCAGGCGTTTCTCGGCATGGGCGACCCGTATCTGCTGCCGTCGATTGCCGTGGTCGTCGTGGGCGGCGCGCTGATCACGGGCGGACGCGGCCACTATCTCGGCGTGTTCGGCGGCGCGCTGCTGTTGACCGCGCTCGGCACGCTGCTCGCGGGCACGACGGTACCGCCCGCGGTGCGCGACATCATCAACGGACTCGTCGTGCTGGCCGCTGTCATCACGCTGCGCGACAAGAAAGCCTGATCAATAGGAGAAAGCACAATGGCGCAGCGACAGGTTGCAGTGATCGGTTCGGGCCGTATCGGCCGCGCATGGGCGATCGTCTTTGCACGCGCGGGTTTTCGTGTGAATCTGCACGACGCGGTGCCAGCGATGCTCGAAGGGGCAGTGCCCGCGATTCGCGAGAGCGTGCGCGATCTGGCGTCGTTCGGGCTCGTCGATGAGCCGGTGGATCGCATCGTCGAGCGAGTAGCCATTTGCGCGCAGCTCGCCGACGCGGTGCGCGATGCCGATCTCGTGCAGGAGAACATCGCGGAAGTGGTCGACGAAAAGCGCGCGTTGTTCGCGAAGCTGGACCACATGACGCGTCCCGATGCGTTGCTCGCGAGTTCGACGTCGGGCCTGCCTGCATCGACGTTCACCGAAGGGCTTGCGAGCCGCGCGCGGTGTCTCGTCGCGCATCCCGTGAATCCGCCTTCGCTCGTGCCGCTCGTCGAGCTGTGCGGCGCGCCTTGGACCGCGCCCGACACGCTCGCGCGCGCCCGCGCGATCTACGAGGAAGCGGGCCAGAAGCCCGTCGTCGTGAACCGCGAGATACCGGGCTTTCTGCTGAACCGTCTGCAAGGCGCGTTGCTCGACGAAGCCTTGAGCCTCTTCGAACAGGGTTACGCCGATGCGGCGGATCTCGACACGGTGATGCGCGACGGGCTCGGCCTGCGTTGGTCGTTCATGGGTCCGTTCGAGACGATCGATCTGAATGCGCCTGGTGGCGTGACCGATTACGCGCAGCGCTACGGCGGCACGTATCGCTCGATCGCGGCCACGCGCGTGCCGTTCGAATGGTCCTCCGACGTTGTCGCGGCGCTCGACGTGCAGCGTCGCAAGGTGCTGCCGCGCGACCAGATCGAGGCGCGCAGCGCATGGCGCGACCGGCGGCTGATGGCGCTGCTCGCGCATCGGCGCGCGCTCGCGGCGAAATCGGGCGACGAATGACACTGTGCTACGTGCGATGCGCGGCGGACGGCATCGCGGATACATCACGCAAACGAATCGGGAGACGACGATGGTCGAGACAAGCTTGCTGGTCGATGCGAACAATCATCTCGGCGAAGGGCCGCTGTGGGACGTGCGCGAAGAGCGCCTTTACTGGATCGACAGCACGGCGGCGGAAATCTACAGTTGCCGCGCGGACGGCTCCGACGTGAAGCGCTATTTCGTGCCGCGCCATATCGGATCGATGGCGCTGCGCGAGCAGGGCGGTGCCGTCGTCGCGCTCGCGAACGGGCTTCACTTCTATGACTTCGATGCACAGATCGTCGAGCCCATCGGCGACCCCGAAAGCGATGATCCCGAGACGCGCTTCAACGACGGCAAGGTCGATCGCAAAGGGCGGTTTATCGCGGGCACGATGGCCTACGATTTCGACCGCTTCGACGCGGACCGGGGCCAACGCCCGACGCGCAGCGGCGGACTATACCGGCTCGACACGAACCGCGCGATCAAGCGGCTGGACAGTGGCATCAGCTGTTCGAACGGGCCATGCTGGAGCCCCGACAACCGTACGCTCTATTTCACCGACACGTACGAGAAGCTGATGTACGCATACGACTACGACATCGAAACGGGGAGCGTGTCGGATCGCCGGGTGTTCGCATCGGCGCGCAACATGGCGGGCACGTTCGACGGCGCGACCGTCGACGAGGAAGGCTATATCTGGTCGGCGCTCGTGTTCGGCGGGCGCATTCTGCGTTTCGCACCGGACGGCAGACTCGACCGCACGGTGCCGTTTCCCGTGCGCAACCTGACGAGCGTGATGTTCGGCGGGCCGAAGCTCGACGTTCTCTATGTGACGACGATGGGCCGTCCGATGTGGGGCATTCCGCAGAAGGAACGCGACAAGGGCGGCCTCTTCGCGGTCCGTGGACTTGGCGTACGCGGCTTGCCGGAACCGCGTTTTGCGGGGTAACGGCCGGCGAAAAATCTACTTCTATGAGGCGTGGCGGCGTTGTCAGTGGGGAGGCTCGCCATGCGCTCGCGGATTCAACACACGATCATCGCCGTGACCACGCGGCAACACCTGTTGTAACGCTTTTTTGACGGGCGTAGGCTTGTAGTACGTTCGACATGAGCACGTCGACGCACATAACAAATACAGCCAATCGGGAACGTTTCAACGGGGAAGGGCGATGAAGAAATCTCATACATTGCCGACGCATAGCGCTGGGCCAATCTGGGGCCTGATTTTCGGGGCCGTCATGGCGACGATCGCGGCCGCTCTGTGGATGTATGCGCAGACGCATGCCAATTCGAGCCGTCTGGACGAATCGCTGGCCGTGGGTGCTGCGCTGGTCGGCGTGTTTGTCGCTGTGTGCGCTGCCCGGGAAATCCGTCATTACAAGCATTGAAGAACACCGGGCGATGATCTCGCGCCACGCGTTTTTGCAACGCGTGGCCGCTCGTGATGTTGCCTGGTGTTTGCCTGGTGTTCGCCGGAGGCCACAGACGACACCCGGCGCAAAGGCTCTCGTTATGCGGACAGATCCAGCGCGTTGGTCAAATCGCCCATGACGGGCTGACCGCGCGACTGCATTGCGGCGTCGCGCGTGCGAAAGCCGTCGAGTGGCTCGAGGTCGAACACGCGCGTGATCAGGCGCAGGATCGACGCCGTGTCATATACGGTGTGATCGACATAGCCCTTCTTCGCGAACGGCGAAACCACCAGTGCCGGCACGCGCGTGCCTGGACCCCAGCGGTCGCCCTTCGGTGGAGCGACGTGATCCCACCATCCGCCGTTCTCGTCGACGGTCACGATCACCACCATGTTCTCCCATTGCGGGCTTGCGCGCAGCGCTTTCACCGCATGCACGACATGGCGATCGCCCGATGCGACATCCGCGTAACCCGCGTGCATGTTCAGGTTGCCCTGCGGCTTGTAGAACGTGACGGCGGGTAGCCGGCCCGCGCGCGCATCGGCGAGGAAGCGATTGGTGCTCTCGTCGTCGCCGAGGCCGGCGTCGCGCAGATGCTTCGCGCGCGCAGCGGTGCCCGGTCCGAGATTCGCGAAATAATTGAACGGCTGGTGGTGATACTGGAAGTTCGGAATCACCGGCGTGCCGTCGTTCGTGTTCTTGCCGTGCATCTCCAGCGTCTGCTGGAAGGCGCCTGCGTACCACGCCCAGTCGATGCCGCGCTTGTCGAGCTTGTCGCCGATGTGCTCATGCGTCTGCGGCGGCAGGGCCATCGCGTTGCTGTCCTGCGTCAGATCGACGACGCCATTCACGCCGACCTTGTATGGCGTGGGTGCGAAGGGCGGCATCATCGTGTTGACGGCATAGCTGATCGCGCGTCCGTCCGCGAGCGTTTCCGGCGGCGTCAGTGCGCTCGGGCCGAACTTGGGGACGCCGTCCATCGCGCTGTTCGGCGACGTCGCAAGCGGTTTCAGATTCGGGTCGTCGGGGCGTCCGCTGAGCGTCTCCGCAATCTGCGCCTTCGCGATGCTTTGCTGCGGATTCGGATACACGGGAGGTGTCGCCGCGACCAGATACTGATGGTTCAGGAACGAGCCGCCAAACGCGCCCTGGAAGAGGTTGTCGCACAGCACGTATTCGCTGGCGAGATCCCATAGCCGCAGGTCGTAGCTGGTGTTTGCATAGTGACCCATCGTGAAGCCGCCCGAGTCCGCCCACGCGGCAAACATATCGTTCTTGCCGCCGTTGATCTGCATCTGGTTCTGATAGAACACATGCCAAAGATCATGCGTGACGAGCGACAGCGGCAGGTTCTCGCCGCGCGGGCCCTTGAGCGCAAACGGCGCGTTCGGCAGATCGGTCTGATATTGCTCGCCGGCCTTGTATGGGACGCCGTCGGCGATCTGATCCTTCAGCAGCCAGCCGCCCGGCACTTTCGGCAGGCGAGGCAGCACGGTCTTGCCGTCGCGGTCGCGCTGCACGCAGTCTTCCGGCTTCACTGCGGAAAGCGGCCGCTCGACGCCCGGGAAATTGCCGAACAGGTTGTTGAAGCTGCGGTTCTCCGCGAAGATCACGACGACCGTCTTGACCTTCGAGCGCAACGCGTGGTCGAACTGCGGTCCCGCCGCGACGCCCGTAACCGAGGCTTCGCGCGATGGCGGCAATGCGCAGCTGGCCAGTCCGCCGCCCATCGCCACAGCGGCGACTCCGCCGAGGAAGTGGCGTCGGCTGGGGCGCTCGGGTGTCCGCGCGGGATCGGCGTCTTCATTCACGGGCGGAGAAGAGGGCGGTTCGGTGCGTTTCATCTGGATGTCCAAGGATGAGGGAAGCGATCGAAGAAGCTTGCGCGAAGCATAGCGTATGGCGGCTATGCGCGGGCGGTCGCAACAGGCGGCACGTTCGGGGCCATATCTTTGCGTAGCTGTCGTGACATTTGCGTGACAGAGAAAATTGCGCGGCCGCAGTTCGCTGTCACGCGGCTGATTTGGCGTTGGTCAGTGTTCTTGTTGCCTGGGAGCCGGTCTGTGCTTTATGCCCCGGCTGTTGAGATGCGCGCAAAGTCGCTTGGCAAGAGACGAGACGACGGCTCGATACGAGGTCGTCGTTCGGGTGATGGGGCGTTAGATCCAACGTGCTCTTCGAGAAGGAAGGCTGGTTGTCCAGTCGCCTCTCGAAGGCAATCTGCATCGCGCAGATTCGTGCGTCGTGAATTCAGCGGAACGTGACGCGCTATTTTCGTTTCGATCGTGTCTGTCGCAAGGATCAGAAGCCTTGAAGCGTGCGTGTCGCGTGTGCGACGAGGTGTACGACGGTGAAGATCGTGCCGCCGATACACGCCGCGAGCACCACGGCAACAAACGGAAGCAAGACGATGTTCACGTTAGCAAAATCAGCTTCGTGTGAAGCGCTTTTGCGCACGCCGAAAAAGCTCCACAAAACGATACGAATGAGCTTGAGGATTTCCATGGCTCCCTCCATCAGGTCAGGGTCAACTAAGAGTACGGCTCATGATCTGCCTTCGACAGAAGCGAAGGAAGGAGCAGTTGACGTTAATCCGATAGAAGCAGAGCACATCACCCATTCATCGCTGCACAGGCCTCGTTCAACCGGGTGCGACAAATGTTCGCAATAAGCCCTTTAAACGCGCAATGAAGCGCTCTCGCCTGCATTCGCTGATCCAGATCATGATCAACAAGCCTTCATATCTCGATAATAAAAACATACTTATATGATGCATCTTAATGCGGTGCGAGAGCACGCCTTATCAACGCCTGAACGAGAACGGAGAAACTGTGTTTTGCTACCAATGTGAACAAACGGACCGCACGGGTGTCCAGCCCGGTTGTGCATCTTCAAAGGGCAATTGCGGCAAGGACGCGACGACGGCTGACCTGCAGGATCTGCTGGTGCATGCAGTCAAGGGCCTCGCGCAATACAACACGCTTGCGCGCACGACGGGGCATGCGGATCGCGAAGCGGATCGGTTCGTTCTCTACGCGATGTTCACGACGCTGACCAACGTCAACTTCAACGCGAGCCGCTTCGTCGCGATGCTGAAGGAAGCGGCCCAGCTTCGCGACCGGGTCCGGTCAGCCTATGAAGACGCAGCGAAGGCGACAGGGGAAGTCGTCCAGCAGCCGGCCGGCCCGGCCGCATGGCAACCGGCTGGCGATCTCGCCGGCCTGCTCGCGCAGGCGCAGACGGTCGGCATCAATGCGGGCATCGAGACTGTTGGCGCGGATGTCATCGGCCTTCGCGCATTGGTGATCTATGGTCTCAAGGGCGTGTGCGCCTACGCGCATCACGCGCAGATGCTGGGCAAGGAGAGCGAAGAAGTCTACGCGGGCGTCGAAGCGGCGCTCGTCTTCCTCGCCACCGAGCCGAGCGACGTCGAGGCGTTGCTCGCGCAAGCGCTCAAGCTCGGCAGCCTGAATCTCAAGGTGATGGAGCTGCTCGACGACGCCAACACGAGCCGCTTCGGCGCGCAACAGCCCACCGCCGTGCGTGTCACTCCTGTGGCGGGCAAGGCCATTCTCGTGTCGGGACATGACTTCGGCGATCTGCAGGCGCTCCTCGAGCAGACGGAAGGCACGGGCATCCAGATCTACACGCATGGCGAAATGCTGCCGGCCCACGCGTATCCGGAGCTCAAGGCATACCCGCACCTCGCCGGCAACTTTGGCGGCGCGTGGCAGGATCAGCAGTCGGACTTCGCGAATTTCCCCGGTCCGATTCTGATGACGTCCAATTGCCTCATCGAACCGCGGCCGCAGTATCGCCAGCGCATTTTCACGACCGGACCGGTGGGCTGGGCGGGCCTGCGGCATCTGGAGCATCACGATTTTTCAGTGCTGGTCCAGGCAGCGAAGGCACTACCCGGCTTCCAGGAAACCGTTCCTGAAAAGACCATCACCATCGGCTTCGGACGTCATGCTGTCCTCGGTGTCGCCGACAAGGTGATCGACGCGGTGAAAGCGGGCGCGATCCAGCATTTCTTCCTGATCGGCGGCTGCGACGGCGCCGCGCCAGGCCGCAACTACTACACGCAGTTTGCTGAGCAGGCGCCGAACGACACGGTCGTGATGACGCTGGGTTGCAACAAGTATCGTTTCAACCAGCACGAGTTTGGCGACATCGGCGGCATTCCGCGTCTGCTCGATCTCGGGCAGTGCAACGACGCGTATTCGGCGATCCGCATCGCAATGGCGCTTGCCGATGCGTTCGAGTGCGGTGTCAACGATCTGCCGCTGTCGCTGATCGTGTCGTGGTTCGAGCAGAAGGCGGCCGCCGTGCTGCTGACGCTGCTCGCCTTGGGCATCAGGAACATCCGCCTCGGACCGACGCTGCCGGCGTTCTTGACGCCGAACATCCTCACGATCCTGGTCGAGCAGTTCGGCATTCAGCCGATCGGCGACGCCAGTTCGGATCTCGCCGCCGCGCTTGCCCGCAAGGCCGCCTGAGTTCCATCCGCCAGGCGTCGTCAGGCGCCTGGCTTTTCTTTGCGCAGAATTTCATGACATTCCAAATCCAGCTCACGACACGCGATGAGCAGCAGCTGAGTTTCGACTGCGCGCCGGATCAGGATCTGCTCACGGCCGCGGCGGAAGCCAATATCATGCTGCCCTCGCAATGCAGGAAGGGCAGTTGCGGTGCGTGCCACGCGTCCGTCACGCACGGCGATTATCAGATGGGTGAACACAACGCCGATGCGCTTTCGGCGGGTCAATCGACTGCGATCCTGATGTGCAGGACCACGCCGTGCAGCGACCTGCGTATCAGCGTTCCCTACGATCAAACGAAAGTGCTGCGTCACGCGGTGCCGCGTCGTTCGACGACGATCGTGGGCCTCGAAACGATCGCGCAGAACACAGTGCGCCTGGAACTTGCGATCTCTCCCGACGCCGAGGGTGGCAGTGCCGCCGAGTTCGAACCCGGGCAGTTCATGGAAGTCGAAATTCCGGGCACCGACGAGCGGCGCCCCTATTCGCTTGCGAACACTAGCAACTGGGAAGGACGGCTCGAATTTCTGATCAGATTGCAGCCGAACGGCCGCTTCTCGACTTATCTGCGCGAGCACGCGGAGGTGGGTCAGCAACTCATGGTCCGCGGTCCGATGGGCGGCTTCGGCATTCGCGAGGATAGCTTTCGCGCGCGCTGGTTCGTGGCCGGCGGCACGGGCGTGGCGCCGATGTTGTCGATGCTGCGCCGCATGGCCGACTTCCAGGAAATGCAGGACGCGCGGCTCTTTTTCGGTGTGAATCAGGAAAACGAACTGTTCCTGCAAGACGAGCTGGAAGAGCTGAAGGTACAACTGCCGCAACTCGAAGTCGATCTGTGCGTCTGGAAGCCTGAATCGGACTGGGATGGCTTCAACGGCACACCGGCCGATGCGTTGTCCGCTGCGCTGGTGAACACGGCCTCTCAGCCGGATATCTACGTCTGCGGACCAGCCGCGCTGATTCGTGCCGCCGAACAGATTGCAATCGATTCGGGCTTGCCGTCCGATCAATTCGAAAGCGAACGGTTTGTTTCAAGTGCCGGCGCGGTGTGATTGGACTTGCTGCAATCTGCCTGCTGGTCGCCGCCCGTACCACGCTCACCCCTGCCTCGTGAGCTCCAGCGCGTACGAATATCGGTCTGCGGGAAACACGCTCACGGTGGCCTCGAACACGAGGCCGCGCGCATCGAAGTACCGCCTGACGATCTCCAGCGCGTGAGAGTCGGGCTCCACACCGAGCGGTTCGGCGATATTCGCGGGCACGCCGATCGCCCTGATCTCCTGGCGCACGTTCTGCACCGACCGGCCGAAGCGCCGCTCGACCATGTCGCATATCAGGCCGGTGCTGTTGCGCAACTCGCGCTTGATGCCGGTACCGAGCGCCGCTTCCAGATAGACGTCGGTCCAGCATAGCGGCGCGTCCGGCTTGGACGGATCGACGCGCAGCATTTCGACGCGCAACAAACGGGTTCCTGCCTCGACGCCGAGCTTGAGCGCAAGCGAAGGACTGGCCGACAGTTCCGTGATCGAGCGGACATGGCGCTCGGTAATCGCGGCGAACTGGACGAGGTCGTCGACGCTCGACATGTTCTGCGTAAACGCCACCTTCGGCTTCGTCGCCTCGACGCGGATGCCGGCGCGCTTGCGCCGCGAAATCAATCCGAGTTCCTGGACGCGCTCCAGCGCCGAGCGAACCGTCGCGCGACTGACGCCGTACTGTTCCGACAAGTCGATCTCGCTCGGAAGCGATGCGCCGACTTCAAACTTTCCTTGTCCGATTGCCTCGATCAGTTGCTCGGCCAGTTCCGCGTATCGGGGTTTCATGCGTGTGCTCTCTTGCCTCAGGCAATCTCGTTTTCGGGCTACGGCGCGATTGTATCGCGCGCGTCGCGCGTCGATGCCCACAAACAGAATAAGGCGAGATGCAACGGTCGACACCCGTCGTTAGCCCGGGGTTGACGTCGGGAACGAGTTCGCATAAAGTCCGTACATATTAATAAGTTCGGACTTTATGGCGTGCCGCGCCAAGCCGACAAGTTCGCGGTCAAAGTGGAGACAGGAATGACCCAGCAGAGCGAGATTGCAGGAAGCCCAACGGTGGAACGTCACGCTTGCGCGAAGCGCAAGCCGCCGATTTATCTGAGGCTCGGATTTCAGATCGTGGCCGGAATCGTTCTGGGGCTTGCACTCGGGTTCATCGCACCGAAGCTTGCCGTCGACATGAAGATCCTCGGCGATATCTTCCTGCGGCTGATCAAGATGGTGGTCGCGCCGCTGGTGTTCCTGAACGTGGTGCTCGGCATCGCGGCGGCCGGCGATCTGAAGAACGTGGGGCGCATCGGCCTGCGGGCGCTGGTCTATTTCGAAGTGGTGTCGACGATCGCGCTCGCGATCACGATGGTCATCGCCAACTTCTCGGGCGTCGGCACGGGGATGCATCTCGCGCAGAACGCCCAGGAGGCGGCCGCGGCGCACGCGCAGTATGGCAAAGGCGCATCGACCACGCTCGAGCACTTCCTGTTGACCATCTTCCCCGACAACTTCATCGGTGCTTTTGCAAACGGCTCGCTGCTTCAGGTGCTGGTCATTTCGATCGGCCTCGGTGCTGCGTTGCTGATGCTCGGCGATCAACAGCGGGCGAGCGTCGAGGGCGCGCTGAACCGGATGTCGGACCTGTTCTTCAAGTTCGTCGACGTCATCATGAAGTTCGCGCCGCTCGGCGCATTCGGATCGATTGCATTTGCGATCGGCAGCAGCGGGATGAACGCGGTGATCTCGCTCGGGTATCTGCTGCTGGTGCTGTATCTGTCGCTGGCGTTCTTCGTAGTCGTCGTTCTTGGCATCGTGCTTCGGCTGTACGGTTTCAATATCTTCAGATTCCTGCGCTATTTCAAGGACGAAATCTTCCTGCTGTTCGCCACCGCTTCTTCGGAAAGCGCGTTGCCGCGATTCTTCGACAAGCTCGAGCGTCTGGGCTGCTCGCGGCAGGCGACAGGTCTCGTGCTGCCGACGGGCTATGCATTCAACCTCGACGGCACTTCCGTCTATATGCCGCTATGCGTGATGTTTCTCGCCAACGCGTACGGCATTCCGCTCGACCTGCATCAGCAGCTTGGCCTTCTCGTGCTGATGCTGCTGACGTCGAAAGGCGCCGCGACGGTTTCGGGCGGCACCTTCATCGTGTTCGCGGCCACTGTCACGGCGTCCGGGCTGCTGCCCGTCGAAGGTCTGCCGCTTCTGTTCGGCATCAACCGCTTTACGTCACAGGCCGTCTGCATCTGCAACGCGATGGGAAATAGCGTCGCCACGCTCGTCGTCGCGAAGTCGACGGGCGAGTTCGATCCGAACGCCGCGCGCAACGAATACCAGCGCGTGTTCGGCACGCCTATCGGCAAAGTCATCTAAGTCTTTAATCAACGGAGAGAAGGAATGCGCATTACCGCGATCAGAGAAGATTCGGTCCCGATGGAGGGGAACGTCGCCAATGCTTATGTGAACTTTTCTGAGCACACGATTTCTCTCGTCGCACTTCAGACGGACGTGATTCGCAATGGAAAGCCTGTTATCGGGTATGCGTTCGATTCCATCGGTCGATATGCGCAAGGCGGCATCTTGCGTGACCGTATGATTCCGCGCCTCGAAGCCGCCGCTCCTGAATCGCTTCTGGACGCATCGGGCCGATTCTTCGATGCAGCCAAGGTACTTCACGCCATCATGCGTAACGAAAAGCCCGGTGGTCATGGCGATCGTGCGGCCGCTGCCGCCGCCATCGAGCTTGCCGTGTGGGACCTGAACGCAAAGCTCGCCGACGAACCGGCGCATGTGACCATTGCCCGTCACTTTCAACGCGCAGGCAAGAGCGACGGCGTCACGGTCTATGCGGCGGGCGGCTATTACTACCCGGGCGAAAGCGTAAAGCGCTTGCAAGACGAAATGCGTTCGTATCGCGAGATGGGCTACGCGGCCTTCAAGATGAAAATCGGCGGCGCGGCGCTGAAGGACGACCTCAGCCGGATCGAAGCCGTGCTTGCGGTGGCGGGAGACGGCCAGCGCGTTGCCGTCGATGCGAATGGCCGCTTCGATCTGCAAACGGCGCTCGACTACGCGAAGGCCATCGCGCCGTACAAGCTGCGCTGGTACGAAGAGATCGGCGATCCGCTCGATTACGATCTGAACCGGCAAGTCGCAGAGGCCTATCCCGGCCGGATCGCGACGGGTGAGAACCTGTTCTCGGTTCAGGACGTCAACAATCTGACGCTGTTCGGCGGCATGCGCGCCGGGCTCGACATCTTTCAGATGGACCCGGGCCTCTCATACGGACTCACCGAGTTCGCGAAGATGATCGACGTAATGGAAAAGCGCGGCTTCAGTCGGCGCGAACTGCATCCGCACGGCGGCCATCTGATCAATCTGCACATCGCGGCGGGGCTCGAACTCGGCGGCTGCGAAGCGTACCCGGGCGTGTTCCAGCCGTTCGGCGGCTATCCGGACGGCTGCGGGGTCGGCGGCGGCGCGGTGCGCCCGACGGATGCGCCGGGCTTCGGGCTCGAAGAAAAAGACGGCCTTCGTCCGTGGCTTGCGCGTCTTGCCGACTAGGAAACATCCGTTGGAACACTTTCGCAGCAAGGTCCAGACCCCCATGAACACCCGCACCATTCCCTTTTCGAGCACTGTCGTCGATTCGATTCTTTTCCGCGATGCCTTCGGCACCGCGAAGATGCGCGCGCTCTTTTCCGATCACGCGCTCATCCAGCGCTATATCGACGTCGAAGTGGCACTCGCGAAAGCCGAGGCGCAAGTCGGCGTGATTCCCGCCGATGCCGCCGAAGTGATCGCGCGCGAGTCGCAGATCGAGCGGATCGACTTCGACCACCTGCGCGAGGAGACGGACATCGTCGGCTATCCGATCCTGCCGCTCGTGCATCAGCTCGTCGCGATGTGCGGCGACGCGGGACGATACGTGCATTGGGGCGCGACAACGCAAGACATCATGGACACGGCCGTCGCGCTACAGGTGCGCGATGCGCTCGATTCGATCGATGCCGACATCCGCGAATTGCGCGGCATCCTGGCCGGTCTCGCGAAGAAGCATCGCGTAACGGCGATGGCGGGCCGCACGCATTTGCAGCAGGCGCTGCCCATTACGTTCGGCTACAAGGCCGCGATCTGGCTCGCGATGTTCGACCGGCATCAGCAACGCATCGCCGAGTTGCGCAAGCGCGTGGCCGTCGTCGAATTCGCGGGCGCGGCGGGCACGCTGGCATCGCTCGGCGACAAGGGTTTCGACGTGCAGACGGCGCTCGCCGCCGGACTGAAACTCAGTGTGCCCGCAACGACGTGGCACGTCGCACGCGATGGCTTTGCCGAGGCCGTCAACCTGCTCGCGCTCGTGACGGGCTCGCTCGGCAAGATCGCGATCGACATCATGATCATGGCATCGAACGAATTCGGCGAAGTGTACGAACCCTTCGTCAAGGGACGCGGCGCGAGCAGCACGATGCCGCAAAAGCGCAATCCCATTTCGAGCGAGCTGATGCTCGCCGCCGCGAAAGCCGTGCGGCAACACGCGGGCCTGATGGTCGACGCGATGATCCAGGACTTCGAACGCGCGACGGGTCCGTGGCACGCCGAGTGGATCGCGATTCCGGAGAGCTTCATTCTCACTTCGGGCGCGCTGCATCAGGCGAAGTTCGCGCTCGGCGGACTGATCGTCGACACCGAGCGCATGAAGCACAACCTCGGGATCAGCAAGGGTCTCATCGTCGCCGAGGCTGTAATGATGGAAATGGCGCCATACACGGGACGCCAGCAGGCGCACGACATCGTCTACGACGCATGCCGCACCGTGAACGAGCAGGGCGGCACGCTAGCCGACGCGCTGGCCGCGCTGCCCGAAGTCACGCGCCATTTCAATCGCGCTGCAATTGACCGCATGACCGATCCCTCGAACTATCTGGGCCTCGCGCCGCAGATGGTCGACCGGGCCATCGAACTGTCAGGCGAGATCTGAACTGAAGGGCAGGACTGTGCGCTACGCGCGTTGCAGCTTTTGAGTGGCTGTCACGCGAGCGGCGACTATCGTTTGGAAACGTTTCCGGGAAACGTATCGTAGGTACGGCGATGGAGTGATACGACTACTACCTGTACGGCACAGCCGTGGCCATTCCGAACTTCGCGATCCAGGAATATGCAACGGGCTTCGAGGCGGGCGTGTTCGAATCGACGGGCAAGCATCTGGGCAGCGATATCGTCGACAAGGTGCCGCTGCCGCGCGAAGGCTTCGTCGATATTCCCAGCGGACCGGGGCTCGGCATGGCGCTGCTGCCCGACGCGCAAAAAATCCGGCCGCCGCTCGTCAAGCCGATTTCGACGCGACCGCACTTCGACGGTTTTGTCATCGACCGGTAAAGCGCTCGCGGACGATGCGCGCTTTGCAAAATGCTGGCGCAGCATGACCACGCCGTCTCTGTCGAATTGCTGCGCGATCGAATCGATCTCCGTAGTCGTGTAACGGATCATTCGATGTCTCCTGCGAGGTCATTGCCGATGCAACAGGACACAGGCCAGTCCTTGCGTCAGTCGCTAAAGCCCTGCAATACGGCGCCGAGTTCTTCGAGCGTGAATGGCTTGCGCAGCGCCGCCCAGCGAAACGGCAACGGTGGCACAGCCGGCATCTCGTAGCCCGACGAAAACACGAGGCGTATCGACGGTTGAATCGCAGCCGCCTGCCTGGCGAGTTCGACGCCATCGATGCCCGGCATCCTGATATCCGTGATCACCACATCGAACGGCTCTTCGCGCAGCCAGCCGAGCGCTTCTTCAGGCGACGTAGTGAATTTCGGCGCATGGCCAAGCAAGCGGATCAGTTCGTTGATCGCTTCCGACAGATTCCCGTCATCGTCGACGAGCAGGATGCGCAGCGTCTGCGCACTGTCCGCCCGTTCAACGTCGGAACCGCTATCCGCGAGCGCATCTTTCCCACTGTCGAGCATCTGCCTGACCTTGTGCGCGAGCTGCTCGCGGCTATAGGGCTTGCTGAGCAGTTCGACACCCGGGTCGAGTCTGCCGCCGTGGACGATTGCGTTGTGCGTGTAGCCAGATGTGAACAGCACTTTCAGACGCGGCAGCAGCGTGACGGCCTGTGCCGCCATGTCGGTGCTGCGAACGGGGCCCGGCATCACGACATCGGAAAACAGAAGGTCGACGTCCACGCCGCTTCGCAGCACGGTCAGCGCCTGTTGCGCATCGTCGGCCTTCAGCACGTTGTAGCCGAGTTCGGAAAGCGTGTCGATCGCGGTCGTCTGCACCTTCTGGTCGTCCTCGACGACGAGGATCGTCTCCGTTCCTCCCCTCACGGGAGCGCGCATCCGCGACGGCGGCTCGATGGCCGGTTTCGCCGAGCGGGGCAGATAGATCTTGACGGTCGTGCCGTGGTCGAGCTCGCTGTAGATCTTGATATGGCCGCCGCTCTGCTTCACGAAGCCATAAGCCATGCTCAGCCCGAGGCCCGTACCCTGGCCTTCGGGCTTCGTGGTGAAGAACGGATCGAACGCGCGCTCGACGATGTCTTGCTGCATGCCTGTTCCCGTATCCGTGACGGCCAGCAGCACGTACTGTCCGGCGGCGACATCGGGCACGGTCGCGATGTACTCGTCGTCGAGCATTGCGTTCGACAACTCCATCGTCAGCTTGCCGCCGTCGGGCATCGCGTCTCTCGCATTGATCGCGAGATTGAGGATCACATTCTCGAGTTGATGAATGTCGACCAGCGTGTTCCACAATCCGCCCGCGACGACCGTCTCCACACGTATCGTTTCACCGAGCGCGCGACGAAGCAGGTCGTCCATGCTGCGAAGCGCCGCCGCCAGATTGATGACCACGGGTTGCAACGGTTGCTGGCGGCCGAACGCCAGCAGTTGCGATGCGAGCTTCGAGCCACGGTCGACAGCGTCGATGGCCTTGTTGACCCGCTCGCGCGTCCACGAATCGCGGTGATGCCGGCTGTCGAGCAGTTCGAGATTGCCGCGCAATATCTGCAGCAGGTTGTTGAAGTCGTGAGCGACGCCGCCCGTCAGCTTGCCCACGGCTTCCATCTTCTGCGCCCGAAACAATGCCGTGCGGGTCTCTTCGAGCTGCCGGTTCGCGTCCATGCGTTCGGTGATATCCCGCGTGATCTTCGCGAAACCGACGAGCGCGCCGTCTTCGTCCCTGATCGCGTCGATCACGACGTGGGCCCAGAAGCGGCGGCCATCCTTGCACAATCGCCATCCCTCGGACTCGAAGCGTCCTTCGTTTGCGGCGATCGACAGCCCACGTTCTGGCAGTCCGGCTGCCGTATCTTCGGGGGTATAGAAGCGGGAGAAATGCGAGCCGATCACTTCTTCCGCGCTGAAGCCCTTGATTCGCAGCGCGCCGGCGTTCCAGTTCGTGATGGTCCCGTCGGGCGACAGCATGAAGATCGCGTAGTCCGTGACGCCGTCGACGAGCATCCGGAAGCGCTGCTCGCTTTCGACGACGGCCTCGTGAGCGATTCGCTTGTCCGTCATGTCGCGCACGATTTTGGCAAAGCCGGCAATGTGATCCTGTTCGTCTTTCAAGGCCGTGATCACGACGCTGGCCCAGAAGCGCGAGCCATCCCGCCGGATGCGCCAGCCTTCCGACTCCGAACGTCCCGTGCGCCGCGCCGTTTCGAGGGCGGCCGCGGCGGCGCCTTGAGCACGAGCTTCCGGCGTATGGAACATGTCGAAATGCCGGCCGATGACTTCCTCGCTCACGAAGCCGTAAATCTGCTCGCCGCCGACGTTCCATGTCCTGATCGTGCCGTCGCGTGACAGCCCGATCACTGCATAGTCGCGAACGGAGCTGACCCATCGCCGGCACCAGTCTTCCGGGAGCGAGAGGTTGCCCTGGTCGTCGTCTTGCATCGTCGTCTCCCCGTTCTTCCGCTGGTTCATGTCAAGGTCGCCGATGGCTGATCGAAAATTTTCGCACGTTTCATGCCTGCGCTTCGTCGATCGAAATGTCAGCTTGTTGCTCTTGAGACGATCTCGCGCGGCTCGAAGCTGCCTATCGTATCGGAGATGGCGCGCCCAGTCGTGCAGCGAAGCGCAGCGCCGGCCCGCCCAGCTATGACGGTGATGGCGTCGTCGTGAGCCGTTGCGTCGGCAGACTTTTGCACTAGGATACAGCTTCAGCATTGGCCTGGTTTTCGCTAGCGAGACCGCATGGCAAGGCATTCGCCGGCTCGCGACAGGAATCCGTAATCCGTCGGGGTAGTTGATGTTGATGCGGTGCTTTCGTCTGCTTTCGTCTGCTTCTCGATGCGGGCGATTTTCGCCGCCATTCATTCGCAACCCTTCGATCCGTGCCTGACGAGCAGGTCACGACTCCAAAGGCTCTGAACAACGAAGTCGTTTCGTTTCGGCGACCCATGGATGCTGCGAACGCGGATGGCGATGCGGTACACAAACAATATGACGTAGCGCTCGCGCGTCTGGAGCAGGCTTTCCAGCGAGTGCATGCAGCGCGCGGCCGCGCCCGCGCCTGGCTTCGAGCCGCTTCGTTTCTGCTTGCGCCGGGCGTCTTCTTCTTTGCTGAGCTGCCCTGGCGGTGCGCCCTTTTGTCCGGCGGCTCACGCGCCGCCTTCGAAGCCAGCCGATCGTCCCGTTTGTGCCAGGTATTCGACGTGTGCGGCGGCAACAGGTGCAGCGGCTTCCGCGATTCGGCGAAATCACCGTCGACGCCGAGCGTCCGCGTCTCGCCCTCGCGGTCCGTGACGATGGCTGCCGCCGCATAGCGACCGCCTTCTGCTGCCGTAACGACCGACCGGCCGGATCACGCAACCACGGTACTCAGTAACGTCTTCCGTTTGCATGTTGCCTCCCGGTAGCCAAAGAAGCGCCGTCGTGACGCACCGTGCGAATGTCGAATCAGACAGCGCATCTGGTCGGGCACAAATCCCGCGCCCGATGCGATGCGCCGCGTTCGACGGAAAGCGAGCCGCCGGTTCGCCGCGAGTCAGCCGTTGCGAATCGAGAGCCACGACAGCACGCTCCCAACCGGGGTTAACCCGCTCGGAACAACAATCCTTTCTTCGTAACCGTCTTAATCTTAAGCGGCTACATACCTAGACTGTCGTCACTGATTACGAACAGGGCTGTTCGTAAAAGGACCAAAGCAAAGTCTGGAGGTAGTCACCATGAAGTCCCTGATTCAAGCCGTCGTCGTTGCCGCTGCGCTTGCCGCTCCCGTCGCCGCGTTCGCGCAGTCGAACCAGCCGGTCACGCGTGCGCAGGTGCGTGCCGAGCTGATCCAGCTCGAAAAGGCCGGCTACAACCCGTCCCGTGGCGAAGATCCGAGTTACCCCGCCGACATCCAGGCTGCCGAAGCCAAGGTGGCTGCGCAGAATGCCGCGACGGGCGTCGGCGGCGTGACGAGCGGCTCGTCGGCTGCGGGCCGCCCGGCTGTGTCGCAGGCCGACTGGAACGCGATGTACAACCGTCCCTGACATCGGCTTGCGCAAGCGTTCGAAAGGACGCTGATCGCATTCTGTCTTCGCTGCATCATCGCTGGTTTGAACGCGCGGCCCCGCCCGCGCCGCATCGTTTGGAAAAGGGCTCGCTATCGCGTAAGAACACGCGTAAGGCACACGCGTGAGAACACGATAGCGGGCCCGACATGTCGAATACCTCCGCTGTCGGGCTCCCTCGATGGCTTCGCACAGACCTTCGTGGTCTGTGCGCTTTTTGAGGCACACGTATAGCGGTTTTATTCGTCGCGACGTGTAGCACTCTCAGCCGATCGGCCAGCACATACAGGTGTACCTGAATGTCATCGGGGCCACTGTCTTGACTACTCAAAGGGACAGCTGCACCTCAATCGAGAAGTCAGTACAACTCATTCGAGCTCGAAGTCCAACGCCATTTCACGCGACGTTTCTTTCTATTTGTTGCCCTTTCGTTTGCACCCGAAAGATCCCGTCTCGCGAACATGGCAAAACTGCCATTTTCGCGTCATCGGTTTGTTGGGCCTTACGCACTAGCATGAACACCTGGTTGCCGCGGACGCGCAGAGAAAAGTGACGCCGCTGCCGGACGTCACCATTGCGCGTTCATAACGGATACCCAAGCCTGTATGTGGATCGTCAATCTCGCATTGAAGCGGCCGTACACGTTCATCGTGATGGCCATCCTGATCGTGCTGGCGACACCCTTTGTGCTGTTCACGACGCCAGTCGACGTGCTGCCCGAAATCAACATCCCCGTCGTCAGCATCATCTGGAACTACACCGGCCTGTCCGCCGAGGACATGGCCAACCGCATCACGTCCGTCAACGAGCGCAGCCTGACGACGACGGTCAACGACATCGAGCACATCGAGTCGCAATCGCTCGCGGGCATCGCGATCATCAAGCTGTTCTTGCAGCCGAACGCGAACATCCAGACGGCGATCGCGCAAACGGTCGCCGTCGAGCAGGCGCAGCTGAAGCAGATGCCGCCGGGCGCGACGCCGCCGCTTGTGATCAGCTATTCGGCTTCGAGCATTCCCGTGATTCAACTGGGCCTGTCGAGCACGCGGCTCTCCGAGCAGGAACTGAACGACACGGCGCTCAACTTCCTGCGGCCGCAGCTCGTCACGATTCCGGGCGCCGCCGTGCCGTATCCGTATGGCGGAAAGACGCGTCTGATCTCCGTCGATCTCGACACGCGCGCGATGCTCGCGAAAGGGCTGACACCCCTTGATGTCGTCAACGCGGTCAACGCGCAGAACCTGATTCTGCCGACGGGCACCGCGAAGATCGGACCGAAGGAATACACGATCAACATGAACGGCTCGCCGACGACCGTCGCGGGCCTGAACGAAATTCCCGTGCGCACGGTGAACGGCGCGACGACTTATCTGCGCGAAGTCGCGCACGTGCGCGACGGCTTTTCTCCGCAGACGAACATCGTGCGCGAAAACGGCCGGCGTGGCGTGCTCATTTCGATCCTGAAGACGGGCAGTGCATCGACGCTTTCGATCGTCAACGCATTGCATGCGCTTCTGCCGAACGCAACAGCGGCGCTGCCGCCCGATCTCAAGGTCACGCCGCTGTTCGATCAATCGGTGTTCGTGAAGGCCGCGATTCGCGGCGTGGTGCGCGAGGCCGTGATCGCCGCCGCGTTGACGGCCGCGATGATTCTGCTTTTTCTCGGCAACTGGCGCAGCACCTGCATCATCGCCATTTCGATTCCGCTTTCGATCCTCACTTCGCTGATCGCGCTGCACGCGCTCGGGCAGACGATCAACATCATGACGCTGGGCGGTCTCGCGCTCGCGGTCGGCATCCTGGTCGACGACGCGACCGTCACGATCGAGAACATCGAGCGCCATCGGCACATGGGCACGAATCTGCACGACGCGATTCTCGATGGCGCGGGCGAGATCGCGATTCCCGCGCTCGTATCGACGCTGTGCATCTGCATTGTGTTCGTGCCGATGTTCTTCCTGACGGGTGTCGCGCGCTATCTGTTCGTGCCGCTCGCGGAAGCCGTCGTGTTCGCGATGCTCGCATCGTACGTGCTGTCGAGAACGCTGGTGCCGACGCTCGCGATGCTGCTGATGGGCCACGCGCACAAGCGCGACGCGCATGCAAAGCCGAATCTGTTCATGCGCCTGTACCGCCGCTTCGACGCCAGCTTCGAGACGATGCGCGCGGCGTACATCATGGTCCTGAGCAGTCTGCTCGTGCGCCGTCGGCTATTCGGCTCGATGTTCCTTGCGTTCTGCGTGCTCTCGCTGGGCCTTGCGCTCGCGCTCGGCGAGGACTTCTTTCCGCGCGTCGACGCGGGCGAGATACGGTTGCACATGCGCGCGCCGACGGGTACGCGGATCGAAGAAACCGCGCGGCTCGCTGACGAGGTCGAGAAGGTGGTGCGCGAGATCATTCCCGCGAAGGAACTCAACACCGTGCTCGACAATCTGGGGCTGCCGTATAGCGGCATCAATCTCTCGTACAGCAACGCGGGCACCATCGGCACGCTCGACGGCGAAATCCTGCTCGCGCTGAACGAGGACCACAAGCCGAGCCTCGGCTATATCGACCGCTTGCGTGCGTTGTTGTCGCAACGTTTTCCCGGCACCGAGTTCTTCTTTCAACCCGCCGACATCGTCACGCAGATTCTCAACTTCGGTCTGCCTGCCGCGATCGACGTGCAGATTGTCGGGTCGAATCAGGAAGGCAATCTCGAGACCGCGCGGAAGCTGTTGAAGCAGATTCGCACGATTCCGGGCGCCGTCGATGCGCACATCCAGCAAAAGCTCGACGAGCCCGTCATCAGTCTGCAGATGGACCGCACGCGCATGCAGCAGCTCAATCTCAATGCGAACAACGTCGCGCAGAACGTGCTGGTCTCGCTGTCGGGCAGCTCGCAGACGTCGCCGGGATTCTGGTTCAATCCGCGCAATGGCGTCGAGTACAACGTTGCCGTGCAGACGCCGCAATATCAGATTTCGTCTGTGGATCAACTGCTGCGCACACCCGTATCGGCGACCTCGACGGCGCCGACGCAACTGCTCGGCAATCTCGTGCAGGTCTCGCCGCAAACGCAGTTCGCAATGGTCACGCATTACAACATCCGTCCTGTGATCGACGTGTATGTGAGCGTGGAAGGGCGCGATCTCGGCGGCGTCGACGCGCAGGTCCAGAAGCTCGTCGATCAGGCACGTGCTTCTCTGCCGCGCGGCAGCGGCATCACGATACGCGGCCAGGTCCAGACCATGCGCACGTCGTATTTCGGGCTCGGCATCGGCGTCGCGATGGCGATCGTGCTCGTCTATCTGCTGATCGTCGTGAACTTCCAGTCGTGGATCGATCCTCTCATCATCGTCAGCGCCTTGCCGGCGGCGCTGGCGGGCATCGTGTGGATGCTGTTCCTCACGGGCACGCATCTGAGCGTGCCCGCGTTGACGGGCGCGATCATGACGATGGGTGTCGCGACGGCGAACAGCATTCTGATGGTCGCGTTCGCGCGCCAGCGTCTGACGGCGGGCGCGCCGCCGTTGACGGCCGCGCTCGAAGCGGGCGCGAGCCGGATCAGGCCCGTGCTGATGACGGCATTCGCGATGATCATCGGCATGATTCCGATGGCGCTCGGCCTCGGCGAAGGCGCGGAACAGAACGCGCCGCTCGGGCGCGCAGTGATCGGCGGGCTGCTGTTCGCAACAGTTTCGACGCTTTTCTTCGTGCCGCTGCTGTTCGCGGGCATCCACAGCCGGCTCGCGCATCGCAGGGCAAGGCACGAGCAGCACAATCAATCAGAGGACCGCGACGCTCATGAACGAGATCAGCGACACGACCGAAACGGACACAGCTCGACGACGGACGGCCGGGATGACTGAGAAGACTCACTCTTCGCTAGCGATTCCTGCCCGCGAAACCGAAGACGGCCACGCGCTGCCGCCGCGGCACCTCGAATGGCGGCGCGCGAAAATCGCAGTGCTGGTCGTGCTGCTGCTCGCCATCGGCGCGTTGCGCACGGTGGTGGCGAACATCATGCAGAACCGCTCGGTCGCGCAGATGACGCAGCAAAACGCGAAGCAGTATGTCGATGTCGTCACGCCGAAGGACAACGACGGCAGCAACATGACGGTGTTGCCGGGCACACTGCGCGGCTATGTCGAGTCGCCGATCTATGCACGGGCGACGGGCTACCTGCTGCACTGGTATGCCGACATCGGCGCGCGCGTGAAGGAAGGACAGCTGCTCGCCGAACTCGATACGCCGGAGATCGATCAGGGACTCGCGCAGGCCGTCGCGCAGCGCGATCAGATCCAGTCGAGCCTCGGGCTCGCGAAGAGTTCGTTTGAGCGCTGGCAGCAATTGCGTCAGCGCGACGCCGTCTCGCAACAGGAACTCGACGAGAGGCAAAGCACGTATCTGCAGGACGTTGCGAATCTCGCCGCTGCCGAGGCCAACGTGAAGCGCTTGCGCCAGCTCGAAGGCTTCAATCGGATCGTTGCGCCGTTCGCGGGTGTGGTCACGCAGCGCAACGTCGATGTCGGCGATCTGATCGACGCGGGCAGCGGCGCGAGCCGCGCGCTCTTCGCGCTCGCGCAGTCCGATCCGTTGCGCGTGTACGTGCAATTGCCGCAGGCCTACGCGCAGAACATCAAGGTCGGCGAGGACGTCGTCGTGACGCAGGCCGAGTTGCCGGGGCAGCAGTTCAATGGACGCATCACGAACATCTCCGGCGCGATCGACGTGCCCACGCGTTCGCTGCAAATCGAAGTGACGTTGCCCAATCCGGACGGCAAGCTGCGGCCGGGCGCCTATGTGCAGGTGGCGCTGCCGTCGGGTGCGCGCGCGCAACTGACGGTGCCGGGCAATGCGCTGCTGTTTCGAGCGGAAGGTCCGCGGCTCGCTGTCGTCGACAGCAATGGCGTCGTGCATCTGCGCAAGGTCGTGATCGCGCAGGACCTTGGGCAAACGCTCGAAATCGAAAGCGGCATCGAACCGACCGACCGCGTGATCATCAACCCGAGCGATTCGATCAACGACGGCGACCATGTCGAAGTGATGCACTCGCAGACGTCATCGCAGTCCAAGGGCAAGGCAGCATCGTGAACACGCTCGTACACGCCGCGCGTATCGGTACGATGGGTACGATGGCACTCGCGGTTGCGCTGTGCGCGTGCACGGTCGGCCCCGACTACAAGACGCCGCTGACGGACGCGCCGCCCACGTGGCACACGGATTCGTACTGGCGTCTCGCGCAACCCTCGCATGCGCCGCTCGCGCCGGACTGGTGGAAGTCGTTCGGCGATGCGACGCTCGACGGTCTCGAAACGCAGGCGCTCGCGCAGAACCAGACGCTCGCCGCGGCCAGCGCGCATTACGCGCAGGCCCGCGCGACGCTCGCCAACACGCGCGCGCAACTGGTGCCCGAAGTCGATCTGTCGGCGTCGGCCGCACGCGAGCGAACATCGAAGAACCGGCCTCTGACGAATTACGCGTCGCCGAATCAGTCGACGGTGCAGAACAATCTGCAACTCGGACCGACGATCAACTATGACGTCGACCTGTTCGGCCGCATACGCCGCGAAGTGGAAGGCGCGCAGGCATCGGCGGAACAGTCGCGCGACGATCTCGCGAACGCGCGGCTCGTGCTCTCCACCGATCTCGCCACCGATTATTTCTCGCTGCGCGAACTCGACTCGGAAATCGACGTGCTGAACCGCTCGGTGCAACTGCAACAGAAGGCGCTCGACTACGTCACGACGGAGCACGATCTCGGTTCCGTTTCGGGGCTCGACGTGTTGCAGCAGAAGTCGCTGCTCGATCAGACACGCGTGCAGGCACAACTGCTCGTCACGCAGCGCGATCAGTTCGAGCATGCAATCGCTGCGCTCGTCGCGTTGCCCGCGCCGCAGTTTGCGATCAAGCCGAAGGTGGTCGACTATCACGTGCCGGCGATTTCGCTCGGGCTGCCGAGCGATGTGCTTCAGCGGCGCCCCGATATCGCATCGGCGGAACGCGCGATGGCCGCTGCCAATGCGCAGATCGGCGTCGCGAAAGCGGCGTTCTTTCCGAGCCTGACGCTGACGCCCGGCATCGGCTGGCAGAGCACCGAATTCGCGAATCTGATCAGCGCGCCGAGCCTGATGTGGTCGCTCGGCGCGACGCTGAGCCAGGTCGTGTTCGACGGCGGCCGGCGCGCGGCCAACGTTGACTTTGCGAGTGCCGGCTATCAGGCTGCGCAGGCGAATTACCGGCAATCCGTGCTCACCGCGTTCCAGCAGGTGCAGGACGGCATCACGGGGCTATCGGTGCTCGACAGCGCCGCCGCGCAGTCGCGCGATGCCGTCGCCGATGCGCAGCGCCTGCTCTCGCTTGCCAACGATCGCTATTCGGGCGGCCTCGTCGCCTATCTCGACGTGATCACCGCCCAGCAGTCGCTGCTGACGAGCCAGCGCCAGGACGTGCAGATTCACGGACAGCAGATGACGACGTCCGTCGCGCTCGTGAAGGCGCTGGGCGGCGGATGGGACGTGCGGGAGACAGGCGCGCAGCCCGCGCCCGCCGATGCCGCGAACAATCTCGCGCCGTCCGGCACGCGTGCGCCCAACTGACGCGAAGGGATGCGCATTGGCAGAGGCCATGCCGTATGGAGAGTGACGTAGACCGGGCTGAACACGTTTGAGAAGCCTACTTATAATGATCGAGAGAAGAGAGAGGAGCGCCCATGAAGCTGCTCATCGTGGAGGATGAGTTCAAGGTCGTCGACTATCTGCGTCGCGGCCTGACGGAACAGGGCTGGGTGGTCGACGTCGCGCTCGACGGCGAAGAGGGCCTGCATCTCGCGTCCGAGTTCGACTACGACATCATCGTGCTCGACGTGATGCTGCCCAAGCGAGACGGCATCAGCGTGCTGAAGGCGCTGCGCATGCGCAAGTCGACGCCCGTCATCATGCTGACCGCGCGCGATCACGTGAACGACCGCGTGCGCGGCCTGCGCGAAGGCGCCGACGACTATCTGACGAAGCCCTTTTCGTTTCTCGAACTGGTCGAGCGTCTGCATGCGCTCGCGCGGCGTACGCGTGTGCAGGAATCGACGCTGATTTGCGTCGGCGATCTGTATGTCGATCTGATCGGCCGGCGCGCGACACGCGGCGGTGTGCGGCTCGACCTGACCGCGAAGGAGTTCCAGTTGCTTAGTGTGCTCGCGCGGCGGCAAGGCGATATCCTGTCGAAAGCGATGATCACCGAACTGGTCTGGGACGTGAATTTCGACAGCCACACGAACGTCGTCGAGACGGCCATCAAGCGGTTGCGCGCGAAACTCGACGGCCCATTTCCCACCAAGCTGCTGCACACGATGCGCGGCATGGGCTATGTGCTCGAAGTGCGCGAGGAAGCAGAGGCATCATGATTCGCTCGAATCGTTCGATTGGGCGGCGTCTTGCGTTGCTGTTCGCACTCGTCGCCCTGACCGTTTTCACGCTGGTCGACACGGGGCTCTTTCTCGTACTGCGCTCGCAACTGGAGCAGCGGCTGCGCGAGTCGCTCGATAGCCGCACCGAGGTCGCGCGGATCATCGTGCATCACGCGATCAATCGCGACAAGTGGCGCTTCGCGCAGGAAAAGCTCACGGATATGACGCCGCGCGACGGCACGAGCGTCTATTCGATTTCAAGCGCCGCGCCGCTCTTCAACTATGGACATCCCGTGACGGGCAGGGTCGTCGCGCAATGGCCGGGCGGCTATGCGCGCATCGCCGATAATGGCACCGGCCACGACCTGCTGACCCGCACGCTGACGCTCGTGCCGAACGGCGAGCGTCCGCAGGTGCAGTTGCAGGTGGCGACCAGCTACGCGCCGACCGAGCAGGCGTTGCGCGAGTTCGGGCTGGCGCTGGCGGCGTTGTCCGCGCTCGGTGCGATCGGCGCTTCGCTGTTGAGCTATTGGGTCACGCGGATCGGCCTCGCGCCGTTGCGCCGGCTGACCGTCGATGCGTCGGAAGTGAGCGCGGATAATCGCTCGCAACGTCTGCGCACGACCGAGCTGCCGTACGAGTTGAACGACCTTGCGCATTCGTTCAATGGCGCACTCGAACGGCTCGATGAGGCGTACGTGCGCCTTGAATCGTTCAACGCGGACGTCGCGCACGAACTGCGCACGCCCGTGACGATCCTGATCGGCCAGACGCAGGTCGCGTTGACGCGCAACCGTTCCGTCGACGATTTGCGCCGCACGCTGCAATCGAACCTCGAAGAGTTCGAGCGGATGCGCGGCATCATCAACGACATGCTGTTTCTCGCGCGCGCCGATCAGGGTGAGCGGGCCACGGAACTGGTCGAAGTGTCGCTCGCGGCGGAAATCGCGCGCACCGTCGAATTCCTCGAAATGCCGATGGAAGAGGCGCAGGTGCAGGCCGAACTGCACGGCGATGCCGTCGCGCGCGTGAACCGTTCGCTGTTCGGGCGGGCCTGCGCGAATCTGCTGATCAACGCGATTCATCATTGCACGCCGGGATCGTCGATCGCGATCACGATTTCGCACGAAGTGGGCCGTGTGTGGATCGCCGTCGCCAATCCGGGCGAGCCGATTTCGCCTGACGTGCTCGATCACGTGTTCGACCGGTTCTATCGCGCAGAGCTGTCGCGCACGAACAGCCGGGAGAATCACGGGCTGGGCCTTGCGATCGTCAAGGCTGTCGCCGAAATGCATGGCGGGATCGTGTTCGCGCACAGCCTCGACGGCGTGAACACGTTCGGCTTTTCGATCAGAGGCGTCGACAGAGCGCGTTCTCCGAAATCCGATCTCGTCGAGAAGGAAGCGCCTGTGCCTTCGCGGACCATCGCCTCCGCGTCCGCGCCGCTCAAGTCGCCGTGAGGCGTGCCGCGCGAACAGGTAAATTGATCTCATCATTGGCCTCTGTTCGACCGAATGACGGTCAAATTGACCGGTTACGCTGGGTTATCGCGTCCAGTTTTGTAACCGGCAAGGGGGCAGTGTGGATCTGATCGAAATGGCAAAGAAGTCCGGCATGCAGGTGCTGCTCGACGCGCAGATCGGCAGCCAGTCGTATCACAGCGTGTGCGGGCCGCTTTCCTCCTTGCAGCGATTCGCCGACGAAGTCGGCAAGGCGCTCGCCGCCGAAGCGGCCGCGCAGGCCGCGTTGCATTCTGGCGTGGAAGCGTAGGCGGTTGTTTTCGCGCAGTATCCAAGCCGCGCATCCAGGTCCTGCATTTGGGCTCCGCATTCAGGCCCGGTATCTGCTTCACGATCGTCGCTCGGCCCCGGCGCGCATTGCCGGCGTGCCGGTTTTCGCGCGCTTTCCACATGACGCCCCGATCGTGAAGGATTCTCTGCGTTGACTGTTCGCGACTCTCTCTATTCCCGCATCGGATGGCGACGGACAGCGCGCGCCGTGCTCCACGCGTTCGCTGCCGGTGCCGCACTGTGTACCGTTTCGGTGACAGTGTTCGCAGCGCCCCGCACGGCCGCGTTGCTCGACTGCGCAGTGATCGACGACAACGCGCAATATAGTGAGCCTGGCGCCGTGCAAGCCGAGCAGGCGCGCGCTGCGATGGTCAGCGAACGGTTGCGCTCGCAGGTGGACCAGCTCGGGCTCTACCAGGTCGCCGACAATCGGCCGGCTGTATCGCTGATCGACGGATTCAAGGCGACGCAGGACCTCAACGCGTGCAACGGCTGCGAACTGGAGATCGGCCGGCGGCTGGGCGTTCAGCGCGTCGGCGTGTGCTGGGTGCAGAAAGTTAGCAATCTGATTCTCAACATCAACTTGCGCATCGAAGATACGGCGAGCGGACAGGTCGTGTTTCAACGCTCCGTCGACATGCGCGGCAATACCGATCGGGCCTGGCGGCGCGGCGCGGAAGCCCTCGTCGGCCTGCTCGCCGCCGATCCGGACGCGGCGCATTGAACATCGCGCGCACATCGATTTCGGGAAAAACTCCCGGGCGCCCGCGCTGTCATCCCGCCGCGCGATGCGCTAACTTGAGCGTGGGTGAATTCGCCCTTGCGGCAAAACGCAGATGGCCTGAATGACCCAGGCGGGCCCGTCGAACAACCAACCGCAGGAGACATCGATGCATTGCACAAGACGTACACGCATGGCGGCATCCGTCGCGCTCGCCGTATTGCTCGGCGCGGGCGCCGGTCATGCGTTCGCGGCAACCGCGTATGTGACGAGCGAGACGAACGGCGTCGGCGTGATCGACCTCGACCAGATGAGGCTGACGAAGACGATCGGCCTGGGCAGCGACGGTCCGCGCGGGCTGAGCCTCACGGCGGATGGCCGCCGGCTGCTGGTCGCGAACAAGACGGGCGATCTGTCGGCGATCGATACGTCGACGGACAAGATCGTCGCGCGAGTGAAGATCGGGAAGAACCCTGAGTTCGTGCGCGTGCATCGCGGATACGCATACGTGACGTACGAGCCCGGAGATAGTGGACCGCCGCCGCAGGCGCAGGGCACGGGCAAGCCGGAGGGCAAATCAGAGGGCAAACCGGAAGGCAAACCGGAAGGCAAACCGGAGGACCAGGCGGGCAAAGGCCACGACGATGACGACGCGAACAGCCCGCCCGCCGAAGTCGCCATCGTCGATCTGAAGACGATGAAGGTGATCCGCTCGGTGAAGAGCGGGCACGAAACGGAAGGCGTCGAGTTCTCGCCGGACGGGCGCGAGCTGCTCGTCACCAACGAGGGCGACGATACAGTGTCGGTATATCGGACGGGCAGCGGCGCGCCCGTGCGCACCGTGAAACTCGACAAGGGCTCGCGGCCGCGCGGCATCAAGTCGACCCCGGATGGCAAGCATTATGTCGTCACGCTGGAGAACGCCAGCAAGTTTGTCGTGCTCGATGCGGCGACGCTGAAGCCCGTGAAAACAGTCGATACGAAGCTCGGACCGTACGGCGTCGCATTCGATCCTTCAGGCAAGCATCTGCTGATCGCCGCCGCGCGAGACAAGACCTTGCAGGTGTTCGACGCGAAGACCTACGAGCACGTGACGGACGCCCCCGTTGGTCAGCGCTGCTGGCACTTCACGTTCACGCCGGACGGTTCGAAAGTGTTGATGGCGTGCGGGCGCTCGAATGCCGTTTATGTGCTGGATGCGAAGAACAATTATCAGATGCTCAGCCAGATCGGAGATTTGCCGTTGGCGTGGGGTATCGTGACGTCGCCGCCGAGCCAGGGGTCGATCGATTCGCGGTGACGGGTGGTTATATTGGTGGATTAAGGTGGTTTAAGCGCCGCGGTTTTGATTTAGCCCGCCCTTCAGGGCGGGTTTTTTGTGTTTCTCCGTTAGACAGATTTTTAGCAAGCTGCAATCGAAAGAAGTTTTATTTGCCGTGAAGCGTTGCGCTCGCTCGTGCCAATGACAAACCTTGAAAGAACTGATGCGAGTATTCGAATAGGGTTACGGATTTGGTTTATCTGTAATCCATAAGAATATGAACAACAAGTCATACCGGCTGATCTTTAGCCGGCTTCCCCACCACACGCGTAACGATCGGGGCTCAGATGACAATGCAGTTCTGATCCATCATCGAACGTCATCGCAGAGGCAATCCATCGCAAACCTCACCGCCGCGGCTAAAGTCGTGCGCAACGCAGCCGTTAACGCAGTTACGCGTCTCCAGAACCTGCGATTCCACCCATGCCTCGCCCCGAAGAACAGCCGGCTCGCCAGGCCGCTCGCATCGACCTACGGACCATCGCCGCCATCGTGATCGGCAACGGCTTCGTCGCCTACGACTTCACGGTCTACAGCTTCTCGGCCGCGTTGATCGGCAGTCTGTTCTTTCCATCGGCGAACCCCGCGTCATCGTTTCTGCTGTCGCTTGCGACCTTCGGCGCGGGCTTCGTCATGCGTCCGCTCGGCGCGCTGATGATCGGCCATATCGCCGATAACCGCGGCCGCCGCGCCGGCATGATCGTGTCGCTCGCCCTGATGACCGTCGGCACGTGGATGATCGCCTGCCTGCCGACGTACGCGACGATCGGGCCCGTATCGACCGTGCTGATCGTCGTCGCGCGGCTCATGCAGGGCTTGGCCGCAGGCGGCGAAATCGGGCCGGCATCGGCGTCGCTGATGGAGTCGGTGGCTTATCGGCATCGCTGCTTCATGGTCAGCTGGCGCGGCGCGAGCCAGGGCGCGGCGGCATTCGCGGCGGCGCTGATTGGCGCGAGCACCACGGCGCTGCTGTCGCACGAGGCGATGCAGGCCTGGGGATGGCGCATCCCGTTCGTGCTGGGCGGCTTCATCGGGCCCGTCGGCTGGTATCTGCGCGGCCGGATGGCTGCCGCCGAAACGCCGGCCGCGCGCGAGCGACTGTCGGCGCGCCTCTTCGCCGAGCACGCGCGGCCGCTCTTCTGGGGCGTCCTGATGATGGCCGCACCCACCGTCAGCATCTACGTGACCGTGTTCTACATGCCGTCGTATCTCGTGCGCACGCTGCACCGGCCCGCCACGATCAGTCTGCTGACGGGCTGCATCTCCGGGCTCGTGATTCTCGTCGTCACGCCGCTCGTCGCGCGCATGGCCGACCGGCTCGCGAGCCGCAAGACGCTGCAATATGTGACGCTCGCGGTGTCGATCGCGGCGGCATGGCCCGTGTTTCGTGCGCTGCTCGACGGTGCAAGCGATATTGCCGCGCTGCTGATCATCACGGCCTTCGTCGCGTTCGCGCTCAACAACGCGGGCGCCGGCTCCGTCCTGATGATGGAGGCCTTTCCGCGCCACCGACGCGCAGCGGGACTGGCCGTGATCTACAGCGTCGGCGTAGTGGGGTTCGGCGGCTTCTCGCCGTTGATCGTCACGTGGCTCATCGACGCGACGGGCAATCCGATGGTGCCCGCGTGGTATCTGATCGCGGCGATGACGCTCTCGCTAGCCGGTCTGACGCGCTTTCCCGAGCACGCGCAAGCGGCCTCGATACGGCGATGACGGCAGCCGTGCCACGCGCGCCGCTCAGTCGCGCGCACGTTGCAGCAAGCGCGCGCGGGCGCGCAAGTCCTGCGGGCTCATGTCGAATGCACGGCGAAACGCGCGCGTGAAGTCCGACGCGCTGTTGAATCCGAGCCCATACGCGATGTCCATCACCTGAAGCTGCGGGAAGCGCACGAGCTCGTTGGCGGCTTCGCGCAGCCTCTGGTTGCGTATGTACGCGCCCAGCCCGCCTTCGTGCTCGAACCAGCGATAGATCGTCGCGCGCTTGAGTTGGAGCGTCTGCACGACGCTCGCGGGCGACAGATCGGGCCGATGAAGATTCGCGTCGACGAAGCGCCGCACCCGCGCGAGCACGGCGGCCTGCAGCGCGGCGCGTCCCGCGCCCGTCAGCGTCGCGTCCTGCCGGAACGCGGCGATCAGCAACTGGGCGCCCGTTTCGAGCGCGCGCGCCGCTTCTTCGGGCTGCGCGCCACGAATCGTCGCCGCGACGCCGGCGAGATGATCGCGCGCCGTGCGGGCAAGCGTCGCGCCGAACGGCAAGGTCCGGCCGTGGATCGACTCGCCGTCCGACAGGCCCGCGTCGATCGCATGCTGGGGCACGAACAGCGTCAGCACGCGGCACGCGGGGCGTTCGACGTGAAACGGCTGATTCAGGTCGAGCGCCACGATGCCATGCACCGAATCGGCCTCGCTGCGCTTTCGGTGCATGCCCGAGATGTGGCCCGTCGCGCCTTCCAGATACAGATGAAACGCATAGTCGCGGCGCGTGTCCGTGGAGACGCGCGCAATCGAGCGTTCGAGCGCCATTGCGTCGGTTTGCGAATCGGTGAAGAGGGCGCCGCCGACTCTGTAGCGGTCGATGTGCGCGCCGAACCCTTGCGTCAGCTGTTGCCGCGAAGGCGGCACGTCGACCACGTGTCCGACCCGCGTGCGCCAGGCCAGCACTTGCTGATCGGGCGCGAGCGCGCGCGTGCTGAAGCGGTCGATCAGCAGCGAAGTATGCGGTTCGGCCTCGGGCGACGGCCGGTGCGGATCGGGACGCTGGGTCATGGTTCGGTGCGGCGGGTGCTGCGTTGCAATTCGACGCTTGTAACGAGCCACAGGAATTTCTGTGGATGCTGCAGAGAACTGAGACGCATGGTAAAGCCATTCTTAAAAGTCGCGCTATCGTTGAAAGAAAAAAGGCCGGACGGGTCGTGCGGCGTTGCCTTGCTTTCAAACGAGGCAGCGTGGGCGCGGCTGCGCAGCCCCGCTGTCGCCGAGGACAGTCGAGCGCGGCCCGTCTGACGGCATACGGGGTGATGAGCGGGGGCTCTATGACAATCACGAAAGCGGAAAGCGCGACAGATGTCGCGGCACGAAAGTCGGCCAGCCTGGCGGATGCGGAACTGGATCATCTCGAACGCATGGTGCAGTATGTCGTTCGCCGCACGGCAGCGGACGACACGTCCCGGCTCGACTTCGAATACTGGGGCAAGCGCCTGCGCGCGCTGACGCGGACGCACGATCTGGTGGCGACGCAACGACAGCGGATCATCGGCTTGCTCGATCTGCTCGAGCGCGAAATGCTGTACCGGTCGCGCCAGACGGCCGCCTGAGTATATTTTTTTCGCTGTACGGGATCGACGGCGCTACATGAACCGCGCCGGTGCTGCCGCAGCGCGCCGGCGCCTTTCAATCTCCTCTCGCTTCATTTCACCGCGTCGTCACACAGCGTCACGAGCGCGTCATCGCCCATGATGCGGGTGCATCAGCCGCCCGACTGGCACGCCGAGCCTGGCGCCTGATTCCGTCGCGACGGTCGGGAAGAGCATGCCAGCAACTGTCAAATGATGCGAAATCGCATCACAAATCGGCGACTTGCAGCGCTTCGCGCCCACGTCGCGCGATGACGGACGGCGGGTTGTGTTTTAATCACGCCTGCCGCTGCCGTCTTCAACGTATCCGATTTCCAGCTTCCATCCGATGTCCGCTGTCGTCAAATCCGAATTGCTCGAAAAATTGTGGGTCCGCATGAGCGAGCGCGGCGACTTCCCGCTGCTGTCGCAGGCGCTGCGCTCGACCGTTTCGGCGATGAGCGACGACAACCTCGACTTCACGTCGCTCGTGCAGGTCGTCCTCTCGGACGTCGGCCTCACGCAAAAGGTGCTGCGGCTCGCCAATTCGGCGATGTATGTCGCGTTCGGCGGCAACATCACGACCGTGACCCGCGCGCTGATGGTGCTCGGCATGGATACCGTCGGGCATCTCGTCGTCGGGATGAAGATCGTCGATCACTTTCATCAAAGCGTGCCGCACCGCATCGACGCAAAGCTCGAACTCAACCGCGCGCTGCTGTGCGGGACGGTCGCGCGGTGCATCACGGAGGGCGTCGATCTGCGCATCGCCGAAGAGGCCGTCGTCTGCACGCTGATGCGGCAGATCGGCAGGCTGCTCGTCGCGTTCTATCTGGAGGGCAAGTGGGAGCAGTTGCGCCGCACGGCTGAGAGCGAAAAGATCGACGACAGCGAAGCGTGCGTGCGCCAGCTCGGTGTGAGCTTCGAGGACATCGGCGCCGAGGCCGCGCGCCGCTGGCGGTTGCCGGAGACGATTTTCGCCGGCATGCAGTCGCTCGGCGCGCTGTCCAACGAGCCTGCGTCAGACCATGTGCGCTGGCTGCGAGCCGTCAACAGCTATTCAACGGAAGCGGCCAACGCACTCGCGGCCCACGAACCGGGCGACGGCCTGGAAGCCTTGCTCACCGAGCTTGCCGTACGCTACAGCGACGAGCTGAAGGTCGATGCGCCGAGGCTCGAAGCGCTGAGCGCCGCGTTGATCGACGAAGAGAGCAGCGAAGGCCTGATGCAGGAAATCGCGGAACTGCGCGCGCACGCCGATGCGATCGTGAGCACCGGCAACTCCGCGCATGCGCGCCTGAGCGCGGGTCTCGAAGACTTGCGCGCGCTGCCGTCCAGCAAGACGCTCGCGCCCGTGCTGACGCTCGCTTCCGAAGCGGTTCTGGCGGGACTCTCGCTGTCGCGCACGCTCGTGTTCGTGCGCCAGGCCGACGCGCGGTATCACGCGCGCATCGGTTTCGGGCACGACATGGAGCGCATGCTGCCGACGCTGAACTTCGGCGCGGGGTTCCAGCCCGACGTATTTCATCTTGCGATTGCGAACCCGGTCGGCATCTTCATCGAAAACGCGCACGAACCACGGATGGAGGCGCGCTTGCCGGACTGGTTCAAGGTGCATCTCGCCGACGCCCGGGCGTTCGTGCTGCTGCCCGTGAAGGCGAAGGACACGACGGTCGCGCTTCTTTACGGCGACTGGACCCAGACGCAGCCCCTGCACAAGATTACGCAACCGGAGATGGCCATTCTCAACGAGCTGACACGCGAGTTGAGCCGGTTTTTTTCCGGCGCCAACCTCGAAGCAGTCGACATGCTTTGATCGCGCCGGCCGCAGTGCGCGCGATCGACGGTTTGCGAATGCAGAGGCCTCGCATCGCTTTGCCGATGCACGCACTTGGCGCGCGATGAACCGTTCGGGCGATCAGCGAGCCCAGCCGGCGAGCAGCGCCGGCAATTGCGCCATGTCTTCGAATACGTCGGCGACACCGGCCGCGCGTAGCGCTTCCTTGGAGCTGTGGCCTTTCTCGCCCGGACTGTAGCCGAACACGGTCGCGCCCGCCGCGCGGCCTGCCGTGGCGCCCGTCACGGTGTCTTCGATTACCGCGCAGCGCGACGGATCGACACCCAGACCTGCCGCCGCCGCGAGATACACATCCGGATGCGGCTTGTTGCGCGGCGTTTCGTGGCCGCTGAAGATGCGCCCTTCGAAATGATCGAGCACACCGATTTTCGCCAGTTGCAGGCGCACCTTGTGGCGGTCGGCGCCCGATGCGACGGCGATGCGTCCGTCGAGCCGCGCGTGCAGCGCGCCGACCGTCGCGGCGATGCCGTCGATTGCCGTGACATCGCGTTCGAGCGCGGCATTGCGCCGTGCGCGGAACGATTCGATCCATGCCGCCGTGATCCTGACGCCCGTTTTCACTTCGATCAGCGGCGCTTCGTCCATGACCGTCTTGCCGATGAAGATCGCCATCGCTTCGTCGAGGCTCAGATGCCAGCCGAGCTCGCCGAGCATCGTCGCGAGCACGGCGGTGGTAATCGTCTCCGAGTCGACGAGCACGCCGTCGCAGTCGAATAGCACGGCATCAAACGGAAAAGCAGGCATCGTGGTCCCTTGTGGGTCGGTCAAAACCCGAAAGCGTACCGCGAGTCGGGACAGTCTGCTGCAAAAGCGGCCGCGCGCCGCGCAGGCGCAGCGGCCGCATCGAACGATCAGAACTTGTGGCGCAGGCCGATGCGCGTCACGAATTGCGTGTTCGCGCCCGCATTGCCGATGAACGACGACGCCGAGCCGATCTCGGCCTGCACGGGCACGTTGCGGCCTGCAACGGTGTTGCTGCCCGACGCCTTCTGATAGATCGCGAGCACGTAGACATCGGTGCGCTTGGACAGCGCGTAGTCGATGGCGCCATTGATCTGATGCCACTTGCCTTCGAAACGGTCGTCGAGCTTCGAGAACGTATAGCCGAGGCCTGCCGAGAGCGCCGGCGTGAACGCGTACCGGCCGCCGATTTCATAGTTGTTCAGCTTCGACGATGCGCCCGTGAGCGGCTCGAACTTCGTGTGCGTCCAGTTCGCCCACACGAGGGCAGCGGCGATCGTGTAGCGCGCGCCGACGCCGAACGTCTCGATATCGCGCAGTCCGCCAGTGTTGATGTTCGCGATGCTCACGCTGAACGCAGGCGTTGCGCCGTTCGGATAGCGGATGTTCGTATATGCCGCGCCGATGCCGAACGGTCCCTGCGCGTAGTTGGCGCCGAAGCTGTACGCGCTCGACGCGCCTTGCGTGGTCGTCGTGCCCACGGTCGTGGTCGGCGTGCCGGCGAACAGCGTCGAATTCGAGAAGCCGTACATCGCGCCGAACGTCAGACCCGCGAAGTTCGCGCTGCTGAACTTGACCGAGTTGTTGAGGCGGCTCGACACCAGTTGATCGAGATCGTTGATGTGGTACGCGTAGTTGCCGGCAGGCGTCTGACTGCCCATCGTGTAGTTGCCGCCGATGTACTCTGTCGAGAACGAGTACTGGCGGCCGAACGACAACGCGCCGATGCCGTCCTTCGAAACCCCGACGAACGCTTGCCGGCCGAACAGCGCGCCGCCCTGGCCCGACGTGCCGTCGCCGGTGCTGAAGCCGCTCTCCAGCACGAACAGCGCCTTCATTCCGCCGCCCAGGTCTTCCGCGCCGCGCAGGCCCCAGCGGCTGCCCGAAGCGACACCGTCGCCGTATTTGACGACGCTGTCGTGTCCCGTCGAGGTCGCGACCTTGTTCGCGTATGTGATACCCGCATCGATCAGCCCGTACAGCGTGACGCTGCTTTGCGCGTGCGCCGCCGTGGCGAAACACCCGAGGGCCGCGACGGCCAGGAGGGTCTTCTTCATTCTTTTTCCTCTTTGTTGTGGACGCACGTGTCTCGACTGACGAAATACGCGCGATGTCGATGATGAGAATGTGCTGCCGCTTTGTTTTCCGCTTCGATTGCTTTATCCGCTTTGACCGCATCGACCGTATGCACGGGATCGAAACATCGGGCCGTGCGAGGGCCTCATGCGCGCGCACGACGGTTCGTGTCGATGCCTGTGTGTACCTGCTGGAGCGGCGTGCCGTGAGACCGCCACTGGTGTTGCCGGCGCAGCGCGTCGTGCGGATGCCGAAGCGCAGACGATGACGACGCATTGCCCCACCGACGCAGCCCGGAAGAGGTTTTCCGGCTTTCGTGGAGCGGAGGGATGAATAGAGCGCCGAACCGATCCGGGGATCTGCCCGTATGGCTATAGCGAGGCGAATATATTGGCTCGTTAGCGAGCAGTAAACGTTTACGAGTGAGCTGTAGTCTTTTGTCCACACAGCTCGCAATGGCCTACCAAAGAACGGCTACCTGTGCCGCTGCAATTCGCTGCGCGCGCATTCAGTCGGAATCCTCATATGTGAATCGAGGTTCTATTGCGACGCAACGAAGCGCAGGTTTCATATGCGCCTGGTAAATCCGCATCGCTTGGCCTAGGCTTAATACAGCCGGCCTCCGGGGCGAGAAAAAGCGTCACGGTTCTCCCCGATTTTGCGCAGCCGACCGTTCCGACAATCAACGCTTTTAATTTTTAAGCTTTTGTTGTTTGAGAAGGGTTGCGCGATTGTGCCTGTCTACGCCGTTTCAGGCGTGGAAGAACGCCGTATTCCAGCGCACGCTATTCTCAAGCAATAAAAAGCGGAGGAGACGCTCATGCCCACATCCCCCCGGTACTTCGCCGTCTTCGTTCCCTTGCTCGTCGCGGCTCTTGCGCCCGTTGCCTCGCATGGCGCCGACGAGGTGCAGAACGCCGCGACCATGACATCAGCGCCCGTGCCTTCGACGTTTCAGCCCGTCGACCAGGCACAGCTCGACGGCGCGGCCAGCAATTCGTCCGACTGGCTGCATTCGAACGGATCGTATGCGCAGACACGCTTCTATCCCGGCACGCAGATCAACAAGTCGAATGTGTCGAAGCTGAGGCCCGTCTTCATCTTCCAGACGGCGGTCAACGAGTCGATGGAAACAGCGCCGATCGTGAAGAACGGCGTCATGTTCATCACCACATCGTTCAATCACGTGTACGCGCTGGATGCCGTAACGGGCAAGGAATTCTGGCACTACAAGCACAAGATGGGTTCCGTGACGACATTCTGTTGCGGGCCCAACAATCGTGGCGTGGCGATTTCCGGTGACAGGCTTTACATGGGCACGCTCGATTCCAAGCTGGTCGCACTCGATGCGAAGACAGGCAACGTGCTGTGGCAAAGCCAGATCGCCGATCCCGATCAGGGCTATTCGGAAACGATGGCGCCCGTCGTCGTCGACGGCAAGGTGCTGATCGGCACGAACGGCGGCGAATACGGCATTCGTGGTTTCGTGAAGGCGTTCGATGCGAACTCCGGTCAACTGCTGTGGACGTTCTACACGATTCCGGACAAGGGCCAGGAAGGCGTGTGGGCGACGAAGGACGCGACGGGGCGCGACGAGCACCGCGATATCGACGCAGAGAAGAAGCAGCTTGCAGATAAGGGCGGCGACTTCTACAAGACGCTCGGCGGTGGCGTATGGATGGCGCCTGCCATCGACCGCAAGACACATACGGTGTACTTCGTCGTCGGCAATCCGTCGCCTGACCTGTATGGCGCGATCCGGCCGGGAGACAACCTGTACACGGATTCGCTCGTCGCGATCGATCTGGAAACGGGCAAGTACAAATGGCACTTCCAGTACGTGCCGCACGACGTCTGGGACCTCGATGCCGTCAGTTCGCCGATCCTGATCGACGTGCGCGATACCAACGGCAAGATGATTCCAGGCGTGATCCACGCGGGCAAGACGGGGCACGTGTATGTGCACGATCGCGCGACGGGGCGTCTGATCCGTTATTCGCAGGCCATGATTCCGCAGGAGAACATGTGGACGCTGCCGACGCCGCAAGGCGCGCGGATGCTGCCGGGTGCGAACGGCGGCGTCGAATGGTCGCCGATGGCGTTCGATCCGCAGACGCGTCTGGCGTATGCGGCCAACCTGCATCAGCCGATGACGTATCAGGTCGAAGAGACGCCTTATCCGGGCGGCAGCAAGCTGTGGCTCGGCGGCGCGTTCAAGGTGATTCCGTCCGAAGGGCAATGGGGCAAGCTGTCGGCCGTCAACGTCGATACGGGCAAGGTCGTGTGGGACTTCAAGACGGCGCAACCGCTGATCGGCGGCGTGCTCGCGACGGCGGGCGGCCTCGTGTTCAACGGCGAGGGCAATGGCCTGTTCCGCGCATTCGATGCATCGACGGGCAAGAAGCTGTGGGAATTCCAGTGCGGAGCGGGCGTGAATGCGCCAGCCGTGTCGTATAGCGTGCATGGCAAGCAATACATTGCCGTCGCGGCGGGCGGCAATACGCAACTCGACTACAAGCGCGGCAATACCGTGCTTGTCTTCGCGCTGCCGTGATGAGGGGCGCGCGTGAGGTTCCATTCGCGCAGCGCGGCGGGTGCCTGGCACGTCGCGCGTGCGCGGCCCTGTTGTGCGTGAGCGGCATGCTGTGGCCGCTCACCTATGCGCATGCGGATGCCGAAGCCGGCAAGACGAAGGCGCAAACGTGCGCGGCGTGTCATGGGCCAATGGGCAATTCGACCGACCCGCAGTATCCCGTTCTCGCGGGGCAGACCGCGCGATACATGTACCTTCAGTTGAAGGACTTCAAGGAAGGACGCCGCAAGGACCCGCGCATGTCGCCGATGGCCGCGAACCTGTCGCGCGACGATATGCAGGATCTCGCCGACTATTTCGCCGCGCAAAAGCCCGCGCCGATCGCGTTCAAGGCGGATGGCGCGGCCGTTGCGGCAGGGCAGAAGAAGTCGGCCGAGGTGCTCTGCACGGTGTGCCATCTCGGCGGGTTCTCTGGACAGAACGAGATACCGCGTGTCGCGGGTCAGCAGTATCAGTACATCGTCAAGCAGTTGCAGGACTTTCGCTCACACACCCGCACCAATGACGCGGGAAATATGGCGAGCGTCACGCGCAATCTGACCGACGACGATATCCGTAACCTCGCCAGTTACGTTGCGAATCTCCAGTAGCGCCAGGGAGGCGAAATGAGACAGACGGTCGGATATGTTGCACGTGCATTGCTCGTGTCAGGCACGCTCGCATCGACGCTGCCGTTTCCGGCGCTCGCTCAGGACCAGGGCGAAACGAATCGCCAGCTGCTTGCTGCCGCGAAAGACGGCGACCGCGCGAGCGTCGATGCGGCGCTCGGACGTGGCGCATCCGTGGATGCTGAAAACCGGATCGGCGACACGGCGCTGATCACTGCCTGCAAGAAGGGCGACGTCGCCATCGCGCGCACATTGATCGAACATGGCGCGAACGTGAAGCATGCCGACGCGCCGGGCATCACGGCTTTGATGGCGGCCGCGTATGGCGGCTATGACGAAATCGTCGTATTGCTGCTCGCGCACGGCGCCGATCCGCTGGCGACGGACCGCGTCGGCAAGACCGCGATGGAATACGCAGCCGGCCAGGGACAGACACCGGTAGTGAAGCAATTGCTCGACGCCGGCATCGACGTGAACCGGCAGTACAAGAACGAACTCACCGCGTTGATGTGGGCCGCAGGCTACGACCGCGCCGACACCGTGAAGCTGCTGCTCGCGCGCGGCGCGAATGTATCGCTCAAGGACAATCGCGGAATGACGGCAATGGACATTGCCGCGCAGACGAAGTCGAATCAGGTCACGGGCTTGTTGTCCGTGCACTAGCCGTCGTGTAGCCGTCGCGCTGCCGTCGTGCCGCTAAGGGCGCTCGACGGTTGCTAACCAGCGCCCTTATCCGCTTTCAACGCGCCTCGCACGAAGCCGCGCACGGCGGCCAGAATCTTTCGCGCTTCGGCGGGATCTTCAGTGGCGCGCGCAAGAACCATCCCACCGATCATCGCCGCCAGCGCGCCCGTCGCCTCACGCGTTCGCTCGCTGCGCTGTTCCGCGCGGCTGCGCTGCCCGAGCCAGCGCAAATAGGCTCGCACGTTGTCGCTACACGCGATACGCGCAAGGTCGTCGGCGCGCGCGAGCTCCGTGCCGCACGCGGCAAGCACGCAGCCCCGGTCGGGATGCTCGCAGTGGATGTTGCTGAGATAAGCGTCTGCAATGTCGGCCAATGCAGGGGGCTGCCCATCTTTCGCGGTGGTTGCCGTTCTGTCGAGCCACGCGAGCGTTTCGTCCGTAGCGTGGGAAAGGGCTTCGGCGATGAGCGCTTCCTTCGATTCGAAATGCGCGTAGAAACCGCCGTGCGTCAAGCCGACGCGCTTCATGATGGCCGCCACGCTGACACCGTCCGGTCCGTGTTCGCGAATTGCGCGCGCGGCGGCTTCGATGATCCGGCCTCGCGTCGCCTGTTTGTGATCTTCACTCCACGGCATGAATGCCTCCCTCTCTTTTAGGTTGACAAAATATGATGATCGACATATTTTGTCAATATGACAGACGTCATATTGTGGGAGGCTGCGATGATCGACGTGATTGGTGCGGTTGTGCTGGGGACGGTGTCAGCACTCGTGGTATTCGTCTACCTGCATTTTCCTGCGTGGACTGGCAGGCAGCGCGCCGTCGCGGGCAGCGCGTTCGGCGCATGGTTCGGATTGGTCGTGGCATGCGGCGCGACGGGCGTGCTGGGTGCTGCGCGTGGAATAGGGCCGGCCGGATTGGGCATCGCGGTCATCGTGCCATTCGCGGTGCTCTCATACCTGAGCACGCGGCCAGGCGCGTTGCGCGATGCACTCGGCACCATTCCCTTGCCTGTGCTGATCGGCGTGCATGCAATGCGATTGCTGGGCGTGTTGTTTGTCTTGCTCTTTTGGGAACGCAGGTTGCCCGCACCGTTCGCACCTGCGGCGGGCTGGGGAGATGTGACGATTGGCGCGTTGGCGTTACCCGTCGCTTATATGGCCGCGACGCGGGCACCGGCGTGGCGCGTTGCAACGCTGATCTGGAGTGCGCTCGGACTGTTCGATCTGGCGGACGCCATCTTTCTGGGCGCGGCTTCGTCCTCGGGTATTCCCTTTGGCTTCGCCAACGGGAGCACGAGCAGCGATCTGATGACGACGTTGCCGTGGATTCTCATTCCGTGCTTCAACGTACCGTTGCTCGCTCACCTGCATATTCTGATTTTTCAACGGCTGCTGCGCTCGCAAAGCGCGAGCGGGCACGGACAGCCCATTGCGCGTCACTCGGTATGAGTCGACTCCTCGATGCGAGTCAAAGACCCAGCAGCGCGCGCACATGCGCGCGCGTGCCGCCCGCAAGCCCCTCTGTGCTGTACCCGCCTTCGAGTATCGACACGATGCGCCCGTCGCATGTTTCGTCGGCAATGCGCGTCAGTTCGCGAGTGATCCAGTGAAAGTCGCCGTCGTCGAGGCGCAACGCGGCAAGCGGATCGAGCCGATGCGCGTCGAAACCGGCCGAGATGATGATCAGCTCGGGCTCGAAATGGCGTATGGCCGGCAACATCTCGGCTTCGATGCGCGTGCGAAACAACGCGGAATCGCAACCGGGCGGCAGCGGCACATTGACGATGTTGTGGCTCACGCCCGTTTCGGCAGCCGAGCCCGTCCCCGGATAGAGCGGCGATTGATGGCTCGATGCATAGAAGAGTTCGGGCCGGTTGTAGAACGCGGCTTGCGTGCCATTGCCGTGATGAACGTCGAAATCGACAACCGCGACGCGCTCCAGCTTGTGCACGTCATAAGCGTATGCGGCCGCAATGGCAGCCTGATTGAAGATGCAAAAACCCATCGCGCGTGACGGTTCTGCGTGATGTCCGCAAGGACGCGTCGCGCAGAACACGTTGCGCGCTTCTCCGCCGAGCACGGCATCGACGCCCGCGCATGCCGCGCCCACGCAGCGCATCACGGCTTCCCACGAACCCGGCGACATCACGGTATCGCCGCCATCCAGCGGCATGTAGCCGTGTGTTGGCGCGAGGTCCACGACCTCGTCGATGAAGTCCTGCTCGTGGATGAGTTGCACCTGTTCGAGGGTGCCCATCGGCGCGTCGCGCCATTCGAGCGCGGCGAACTCGGGCGCGCGCAACGTGTTCAGGACCGTCTTCAGACGTTCCGGTGACTCCGGATGATGCGGACCCGGTTGATGGTTCAGGCAGGCTGAATGCGTGTAGACAAGGGTCGAAGGCATAGGTGCTGATGCTCGGCAGGACGGGCATCGTCTCCTTGTGATTGGCGTTTTCGCATGGACAGAGAGCTGGCGTTTCGAGTCTCGCCGGCTCTTTATGTTTCGCTATGGGTTCGCTAAGTGTAAGGTCGCGTCTGTCGCGCGAAACAATAAAAGAAAGTTTGGCAGGCTATAGGCTTTCGTTTATGGCGTAACGACCGGCGTGAGCGCCGAAGCCCTCATCGCTCACCGCCGCGCGGCGATGGCCGCCTATATGTGTCGAAGATCATTCACTTTGTCGATGCACTCGCCTAAATCGACGGTAGCGAAGATTCTTCTCCGCGAGCTTTGCCATATCGAGTGATCGGATCGACAGCCGAATATTCAATTCGATAACGACACAGCAAAAGCGAAGCGCGTCGCGACGCCGCAAGCATCTTCCATTTGCGGCTGACCCTGGAAACAATTGCATTCGTAACCGTGCTCTATAACGGTTCTATGCGAATGCAAATCAGGAGGCGTCGTGTCGATTGATGTGGAGAGCTTTACTCCATTCTTTTCTCTTGCCAGCGGTATCGTCATCGGCGTGGCGGCGGCCGTGCTGGTGCTTTTCAACGGACGAATCGCCGGTATCAGCGGCATTCTCGGCGGCCTGCTGGGCGCGTCACGCGACGATTCGGGCTGGCGTGCGGCGTTCATCGCGGGACTCATCGGCACGCCCATTCTGGCGAGCGCGCTGGGCCACCCGATATCGCCCGACATTCAGGCGGGATGGGGCGAGATCATCGTCGCCGGTTTTCTCGTGGACGTCGGCACGCGTTACGCGAGCGGCTGCACGAGCGGTCACGGCGTCTGTGGCATTTCGCGTGGATCGATCCGCTCGCTGGCCGCGACGGTGACGTTCATGGCGACGGGCTTCGTGACGGTGTTCGTGCTGCGGCATCCGGCGGGAGGCTGATTTGAACGTGCTGACTGCGTTAGTAGCCGGGCTGCTGTTCGGTATCGGCCTGATGGTGTCGGGCATGGCCAATCCGGCGAAAGTACTCGGTTTTCTCGACATTGCAGGACGATGGGACCCGTCGCTCGCATTCGTGATGGTCGGTGCAATCGGTATCGCGTCGGTTGCTTTTCTGCTCGCAAAACGCAGCGCAAAATCGCTGCTTGGGCTGCCGATGCAAATACCCGCTAGCACGAGCGTAACGGCAAGGCTTATTCTCGGAAGCGCGGTCTTTGGCGTGGGCTGGGGCGTCGCGGGATTCTGTCCGGGGCCGGCACTGGTCGCGCTCGGCGCCGGATATCCGAAAGCCTGGGGTTTCGTCGCGGCGATGCTGGGCGGAATGGCCGTATTCGAACTGGTCGAGCGATTGCAACGCCGCCGGCAGCATGCGTGAACGGGTTCTTGTGAGATCCGACAAAACCGAACAGTAAGAGCACTCGCTTTATTCCAGTCCATTTCGCGGCCCCGTCTATAAGGCCAAAGCGAGGCCGCGCAAGTTTGACTCAAGAGGTGCGCGATGAGTCGAATGACCAGCAGTTCGAACGGCGCCGACGTCGGCTCGCTCAATCGATTGCTGCGGCGTATGCCGGGGATTGCGATGCTGCGCGCTTATCAGCGCGCCTGGTTTTCGCACGACGTCGTTGCGGGCCTGGTGCTCACGACGGTGCTCGTTCCCGCAGGGTTGGGCTACGCGGAGGCGGCGCGCCTGCCGGCTATTTCCGGGCTCTACGCAACGGTGGCTGGAATCGTCGCGTACGCGCTGTTCGGGCCGAGCCGCATCCTCGTGCTTGGACCCGACTCGGCATTGGCCGCGCTGATCGCATCGATTGTGTTGCCGCTGGCGGGCGCACACACCGAGCGTCTATTGGTGCTGGCCAGCATGCTCGCGATCCTGTCGGGCGTGTTTTGCATCGCCGTGGGCGTGTGCCGTCTCGGCTTCGTCACGGATTTGCTCTCGAAGCCGATTCGTCAGGGCTATCTGAACGGCGTCGCGCTCACCGTTATCATCAGCCAGGCGCCCAAACTGCTCGGCTTCGATGTCGAGGGCAGCAACCTGGTGCAAGAAGCCGCCGGTCTCGTTCACGGCGTGCTCAAGGGGCAGTTGAACGGCGTGACCTGCTTGATCGGCGCCGCCTGCCTGCTGGTGATTTTCGCGTTCAAGCGCTGGCTGCCGGCTGTCCCCGGGATACTCGTCGCCGTCGTCGGCGCGACATTGGCCGTCGCGCTCTTCGAGCTCGACCGGCAAGCAGGTGTGGCCGTCGTCGGCAATGTGCCGCAAGGGTTGCCGCTGCCGTCCGTTCCGCTGGTCTCGCTCGATGAAGTCGTGGCGTTGCTGCCCGGCGCGATCGCGATTGCGCTCATTTCGCTTGCGGATATCGCGGTGCTTTCGCGTGTGTTCGCCGAACGCCACCGCGAAAGCGTCGACCGGGATCAGGAACTGGTCGCGCTCGGTGCGGCCAATATCGTCACCGGGCTTTTTCAGGGCTTTCCCGTGACGAGCAGTGCGTCGCGAACGCCCGTCGCCGAATCGGCGGGCGCCAGGACGCAGATAACGGGCATCGTCGCGGCGTTGTGCGTGTCGGCGTTGCTGATCTTCGCGCCGACGCTGTTGCGCGCGCTGCCCGCCGCCGCGCTCGGCGCGGTTGTCGTTGCGGCGGGTCTCGCGCTCTTCGAGGTGCGCGATGTGATTCGTCTGCGGCGATTGCGTCGAAGCGAATTCGTGCAATCGATCGCATGCTTTGCGGGCGTCGCGCTGATCGGTCCTATTCAGGGCATCTTCATCGCAGTGGGACTCGCGTTGATCGCGTTCGTGTGGCGCGCGTGGCGCCCTTACGATGCCGTGCTCGGACGCGTGAATGGACGCAAGGGCTATCACGACATTTCACGGCATCCTGAAGCGCGAACGATTCCGGGGCTGGTGCTTTTTCGTTGGGACGCGCCTTTGTTTTTCGCCAATGCGGAGATCTTTCGCGAGCATGTGCAGCGCGCGATTGCATCAGCCGTTACGCCCGCCCAATGGGTCGTGGTCGCGGCAGAGCCGATTACGGACATCGACATCACCGCTGCCGAAGTACTCGCCGACATGCATGTGCGCTTGCGCGAACGGCACATCGAACTCTGCTTTGCGGAGATGAAAGGCCCCGTCAAGGATCTGCTGCGGCAGTACGAGCTGTTCGACAGATTGGGCGGGGAGACCTTCTTTCCGACACTCGGCGTGGCCGTGGATGTGTATCTGGAGCGTCACGATGTCGAGTGGCACGACTGGGACGACGCTGACGCAGAGCCCGGACGAGGAACGGCGGATGATAAAAAAACCTCGGCGCCATAAAGGTGCCGAGGTTTAGTGCCTGCCACGCTCGATATGTTACATAGCTGCAAGCTCTGCGGGTTGAAGGCCATGGGCCGCGGGCACTCGCGCAGTTATCCCGGCGCGCTTCGAACGATAAAAGGAGTAAGGAAGTGTTCGGAGCAGCGTTGATCGAATTATTCGCGTGCGCGGGACTTTCGTACAGAAGCAGTTCGCTTCAATTCGATCGCAGCAGTTCCTTCTAACGCTATATCAGCAGTCGATCTTCGGCAGTTGGCTTGCGTTCCAGCAGTGCAGCGAGCTTTCGCAATGCCGAAGTCAGTTCGCTGCGGCGCGTGCAGCCGCCAAGCGAGATACGGATCGCATTCGGCACATCGACGCTCTGGCAAAACGCCGAAGCCGGCGCAACGACGAGGCCTTCCGCGCGGGCCGCATCGGCGAGACTCTGCGCGGCCCATTGCTGCGGCAACGCTTGCCACATGTGAATGCCACCGCTCGTCTTCGAACTGCTTACGGGCGACAGGATCTGACTGGCCGCGAGCAGGCGTTCGCGCGACTCTTTCACGATGCCCGCCAGTACTTCCGATGCCGTGCCGTCGAGAATCCACTGGGTGACCAGCGACGTGGCAAGCGGCGGCGACATCAGCGAAAGCGATCTCAATGCCTTGAGAAACGCATCCTGTCCTTCAACGGACGGCAACACGAGAAAGGCGGCCCGCAAGCCCGGTGAAATGCACTTCGAAAGCGTGGACAGGTAGTACACCTGTTGCGGCATGAGCGCGGACAACGGCGCGGGCGGATCGTCGGCCAGCAGCCAGTATGGATCGTCCTCGATCACTTTGATGTTCCGACGTGCCGCCACTGCGAGGATCTCCTTGCGGCGTTTCAGCGGCATCGTTTGCGCGGTCGGGTTGCGCAAAGTGGGATTCAGATAGATCACGCCGCCGTTCGCGCCGTGGCTCGCTTCGTCGAGTGCGTCCGGCCGCATGCCGTGCGCGTCGCATGCAACAGGCTTTAGATGACGCCCGAGTTGACGCGCGATCAGCGGAAGGCCCGGATAGATCAGTTGCTCGGTGAAGATGGGTTCGCCCGCGCGCGTGAGCGCGAGCACTAAAGCGGCAAGCGCCGAGTGCGCGCCCGGCGTCACGACGACGCGCGATGAGTCGACGCGCCCGAGTATCGGTTCGAGCCATGCGGCGCCCGCCTCGCGGTCGGAGTCGCTGCCGCCTCCAAGCTGATAGGTCATCAGCAGATCGACATCGCTGCGCACCAGCACCTGCGAAAGCCCGCGCCTGAGAAGCACGGCGAGATCCATGTCGGCGGGAGGAGGGGGGATGTTCATGCTCAGATCGACGCGTTGCATGAACGCAGCCTTGGGTGGCGCGATGAACGTGCCGAGCGGACCACGCGATTCGATCAGGTTGCGCCGGTGCGCCTCGGAGAAACCGCGCGTGACGGTGGTCAGGTCCACGCCGATCAGCTCGGCCAGCTTGCGCTGCGGCGGCAGCCGGTCGCCGGGGGCCAGCTTGCCGTCGGCGACGGCGCGCTCGATCAGATCGACGATCTGCAGATAGCGCGCCTTGCCGTTGTCCGCAAAATCGGTAATCCAGTCTGGCCGCTGGGCGGCGCGCTTTCGTGAGGTCATGTGTGGCATCGTGTCGCGCATGTATGGCATATGTCTTACTCTAGCATGCGCCCGCATAGTCCATGTATGTATCCGCCGGTCATGGCCGATTGGCCAGTATCGGTGCGGGTCGCCGTAGTGGGATGCCGCGCGCGAGCGATCGTTGGTGGATACATGTATGGGGCTATGTAACCACGCAACCAACCTGAAAGCATGCGCAACCCACCTACGCACGGGGGCCCTCCCCATACAGCGGGACGATGGCTCCGCTCCCATCCATTTCGAAGACATCTCGTCCGGGCCGGCCGGATCGCCGCCGCTGGCGCACTTAGCCTGCTCGGCGGATGCAGCATGGTCCTTTTCGACCCGAAGGGTTCGATCGGCGAGCAGGAAAAGAATCTGATCCTGATCGCGCTCGGATTGATGCTGCTGGTCGTGATACCCGTGATCCTGCTCACGCTGTATTTCGCATGGCGTTACCGCGCCTCGAACACGAAGGCGACGTATGCACCGACGTGGGCGCATTCGAACGCGATCGAAGTCGTCGTGTGGACGATCCCCTGTCTGATCGTCGCGACGCTTGCCGTCCTGATCTGGAAGACAACGCACAGTCTCGATCCCTACAAGCCGCTCGAATCCGACGTGAAGCCGGTTCGCGTCGAAGTGGTCGCGCTGAACTGGAAGTGGCTGTTCATCTACCCGGACTATGGCGTCGCTTCCGTCAACCAGCTCGCGTTGCCCGTCGATACGCCTGTCGATTTCAAATTGACGGCGGAATCGTTGATGAATTCGTTCTTCATTCCGCAACTGGGCAGCCAGGTGTACGCGATGTCGGGCATGCAGACGCAGCTTCATCTGATCGCGAACAGCGTCGGTACGTATGCGGGCCGGTCGTCGGCGTTCAGCGGGCCGGGCTTCTCCGACATGAACTTCAGCACGGTCGTCACGAGCCGCGGCGACTTCGATGCGTGGATCGCGCGCGCAAAAGCTTCGCGGCAAGCGCTCGATGTGCCCGCCTACGACGTCCTGCAACAGCCCAGCCGAAAAGTCGCCGCGACGCTCTATAGCAGCGTCGCGCCGGGCCTCTTCGACGGCATTGCCAACCAGTACATGCGAGATGCGGCGGGCAATCCCATCTGCACGACAGGCGTGAATGGCATGACGGGTATGTCCGTGAAGCCTGCCGGCTTGCCTTCACACGCAGCTTTGGTATCGGAGTAGTTGATATGTTTGGAAAACTTACGCTCGATGCGATTCCGTATCACGAGCCCATCATCATGGGCACGCTCGGTGTCGTGATAGTGGCGGGACTCGCATTGCTCGGCGCCGTCACGTATGCCGGAAAGTGGACGTACCTGTGGAAGGAATGGATCACGTCGGTCGATCACAAGCGGGTCGGCGTGATGTACATCATTCTCGCGCTCGTGATGCTGCTGCGCGGTTTCGCCGACGCGATCATGATGCGCGCGCAGCAGGCGATCGCATTCAACGACGCCGCAGGCTATCTGCCGCCGCATCACTACGATCAGATCTTCACCGCGCACGGCGTGATCATGATCTTCTTCGTGGCGACGCCGCTCATTCTCGGCCTGATGAATGTCGTCGTGCCGTTGCAACTCGGCGCGCGCGACGTCGCGTATCCGTTCGTCAATTCGCTGAGCTTCTGGCTGTCCGTCGTCGGCGCGGTGCTCGTGATGATCTCGATGTTCGTCGGCGATTTTGCGGCGACGGGCTGGGTCGCCTATCCGCCGTTGTCCGAGCTTGGGTACAGTCCGACAGCGGGCGTCGACTATTACATATGGTCGTTACAGGTCTCCGGTTTGGGCACGACGCTAAGCGGCATCAACTTCATCGTGACGATTCTGCGCATGCGCGCGCCGGGTCTGAACCTGATGAAGATGCCCGTCTTCTGCTGGACCGCGTTGATCACGAACATCCTGATCGTCGCCGTGTTCCCCGTGCTCACGGGCACGCTCGCGCTGCTCACGGCCGACCGCTATCTCGACATGCACTTCTTCACGAACGAGCTCGGCGGTAACGCGATGATGTACATCAACCTCATCTGGGTATGGGGCCATCCCGAGGTGTACATCCTGATTCTGCCGGCATTCGGCGCGTTCTCGGAGATTATCTCGACGTTCTCGGGCAAGCCGCTGTTCGGCTACAAGTCGATGGTGTACGCGACGTCGTCGATCGGCATCCTGTCGTTCTTCGTGTGGCTGCACCACTTCTTCACGATGGGATCGGGCGCGAACGTCAATGCGTTCTTTGGGATCATGACGTCGATCATTTCGATCCCGACGGGCGTGAAGCTTTTCAACTGGCTCTTCACGATGTATCGCGGCCGCATTCGCTACCACTCGTCGACGCTGTGGACGATCGGCTTCATGGTCACGTTCGCAGTGGGCGGCATGACGGGCGTGCTGCTTGCCGTGCCCGGCGCGGACTTTGTGCTGCATAACAGCCTGTTCCTCGTCGCGCACTTTCACAACGTGATCATCGGCGGTGTCGTGTTCGGCTGTCTCGCGGGCATCAGCTACTGGTTCCCGAAAGTATTCGGCTTCACGCTCGACGAGTTCTGGGGCAAGGTCGCTTTCTGGTGCTGGCTCGTCGGCTACTGGCTCGCGTTCACGCCGCTGTATATCCTCGGCTTCGAAGGCATGACGCGCCGGATGAACCACTACGCGGTTGCGGAGTGGCACCCCTGGCTGATCGTCGCGCTCGTTGGCGCGGTGGTCGTCGGCATGGGCATTCTGGCATTGCTGATCCAGTTCGCCGTGAGCATTCGCAACCGCGAGCAGAACCGCGACCTCACGGGCGATCCGTGGGACGGCCGCAGCCTGGAATGGTCGACGTCATCGCCCGCGCCGTTCTATAACTTCGCGATCGTTCCCGTCATCACGTCGCTCGAGCAGCACTGGGACAACAAGAAGTCGGGGCGCGCACATGCAAGGCCCGCTAAATACGAGGACATCCATATGCCGCGCAACACGGCGGCGGGCGTCATTATTTCCGCGTTCAGCATGCTGTTCTGCTTTGCGATGGTGTGGCACATGTGGGTATTCGCGATCGTCGGCCTGATCGGCATGATCGCGACTTTCATCGCGCGCACCTACGATCAGGACGTCGACTATTACGTTCCCGCTGCGGAAGTGGCGCGGATCGAGAACGAGCGTTTCGAGAAACTTGCCGAGGCTGCCTGACCATGACCAGTGTTTCAACCTATCGGGCCCGCGATCATCACGACAGTCACGGCCACGACGACGGAACTCGCACCACGCTCGGGTTCTGGATTTACCTGATGAGCGACTGCCTCATCTTCGCGACGCTGTTCGCGACCTTCGGCGTGCTCGTCAACGCGACGGCGGGTGGGCCCTCGGGCAGGCAACTGTTCGAATTGCCGTACGTGCTGGGTGAGACCTTGCTGCTGCTCGCGAGCAGCTTCACGTTCGGCATGGGCATGTTGAGCGCGCACGCCAACCGACGCGGCAAGGTAATTCGCTGGCTCGGCGTGACGTTCGTGCTCGGCGCGGCATTCATCGGCATGGAAGTGGTTGAGTTTGCCAAGCTGGTGAGCGACGGCGCAGGTCCGTCGACGAGTGCGTTCCTGTCGGGCTACTTCGCGCTCGTCGGCACGCATGGATTGCACGTGACGAGCGGCCTGTTGTGGATCGTCGTGATGATGCATCAGATCAGCCGCTTCGGGCTCACGCCGGTGACGCGGCGGCGCATTGCGTGCCTGAGTCTCTTCTGGCACTTCCTCGATCTCGTATGGATCTGCGTGTTCAGCCTTGTCTATCTGCGTGAGTTTCTATGAGCCAATCATCTCAATCGAACGTCGCGCACGCGCGCGTGCATCATGCGTCGCACGGCAGCGTGAAGAGCTATGTCGTCGGCATGCTGCTGTCACTCGTGCTGACCTTTGCATCGTTTGGCGTCGTCATGACGCATGCCGTTCCAAAGTCGATGGGGCTGACGGCCGTGGTCGTGCTTTGCGTCGTGCAGCTCGTCGTGCAATTGAAGTATTTTCTGCACCTCGGTTCAGCCGCCGATCAGCGCGCGAATACGGCGATCTTCGTCTGTACCGCGTTGGCGATCGTCATTGTCGTCGCGGGTTCGCTGTGGGTCATTCACAACGCGAACGTCAATATGATGCCGACGCAGATCACGATCGAGCGTGCGCTCGCGCATGACTGACATGTGACGAGACATGCCGGGTCGTTGAGTTGTTGCGGCCCGGCATGTGATGCCTAAGGAAATAAAAAATTGCCGCGATGCGTAGATGCGCATCGCGGCAATTTCTATTTACAGACTGTGCTTCTGCGCACGTATGTCAATGTGCGCCGAACCTTCAGCCGTCCGCTTTCGCTTCCTGCTCGTGACGCCGAAACGGCGCGTCGCGAACCACATCGCCTTGATAAAAGGACGCGAAGCGATCGAGTTGTCGTTGCGCGTCGCTTGAATCGACGCCTTCCCCGAGCACCGCGGTTGAGAAACCCGTTCGCTCCATCTGGATCAGCTGATCCGCGAGCACCTCACCCGTTGCGCGCAGGTCGCCCGTATAGCCGAGGCGCCGCCGTATCAGATACGCCTGGCTAAAGGCTCTGCCATCCGTGAAGCTCGGGAAGTGAAGTTCGACGCGCTGCGCTTGCGCAATCGCGTCGCGGTGATCGAGTGGATCGGCGTCGTTATCGAGCGCGACGATGCGATCGACGGCATCCGCGAGATGCGCCGCCGCGTCGAGAAGCCGGATGCGTGTATTGCCGTTCATGCCGGAAGCTCCATCGGTGTGCGCGCTTCGTTCGCGGCGGCCTTGAACGGATCGAGGCCCATGCGCCGCACGGTTTCGATGAAGGTCTCGCGGCGCAGGCCATCCGCGCGTCTGTGTTCGACATAGGTTCGCAGCACCGCTTCGATCACGTCGGGCACTTCATGCGCCGAAAACGACGGGCCGATAACCTTGCCCGGCTGCGCATCGCCGCTTGCGTGCGATCCATCGGACCCGCCCAGCGTGACCTGATACCACTCGGCGCCGTCCTTGTCGACGCCGAGAATGCCGATATGTCCGCTATGGTGATGCCCGCACGAATTGATGCAGCCGCTGATGTGCAAATCGACTTCGCCGATGTCTTCGAGTTCGTCGAGGTCCTGATAGCGCTCTGTGATCGCCTCTGCGATGGGCAGCGAGCGCGCGTTGGCGAGCGCGCAGAAGTCGCCGCCGGGGCAGGCGATCATGTCGGTGAGCAGATGCACGTTCGCGCTGGCGAGACCCACGCTGCGCGCGGCCTCCCACAACGCGAGCAGATCGTTTTCATGGACCCACGGCAGCACGATGTTCTGCGTGTGCGTCACCCGCGCTTCACCGGCTGAAAACCGGTCGACGAGATCCGCGACGCGATCGAGCTGATCCGCCGATGCATCGCCCGGTGCCTGAAGCAGACGCTTGAACGACAGCGTGACGATCCTCAGCGACGGATTCTTGTGAAGCGCGACGTTGCGCTCCAGCCAGCGTGCAAATTGCGGATGCTGACGAGCGGCATCGTGCGCCTGCTCGCGCGTAGTGGCGTTCGACGTCTCACGCGCGGACGAAACGGAAGGCGGCACGAAATACGCACTGACGCGCTCCAGTTCCTCCTGTGGAATCGTATGTGGCCCGCCGTCATGCCCGACGATCTGGCGGAACTCTTCTTCCACTTCGTCGATGTACTTCTGGCCTTCCGCTTTCACGAGAATCTTGATGCGCGCCTTGTACTTGTTGTCGCGTCGTCCGTACTGGTTATAGACGCGCACGACGGCTTCGATGTAATTCATGATGTGCTGCCACGGCAAGAACTCGCGCAGCACCGTGCCGATGACGGGCGTGCGTCCCATGCCGCCGCCCACCATCACGCGAAAACCCAGTTCGCCGTGTTCGTTGTAGCGAAGGCGCAGCCCGACGTCATGCCAGTCCGTCGCCGCGCGGTCGTCGCTTGCGCCCGTGATCGCAATCTTGAACTTGCGTGGCAGAAAAGCGAACTCGGGATGCAGCGTCGTCCACTGACGCATGATCTCCGCGAAAGGGCGCGGGTCTGCGATTTCATCGGGCGCGACGCCCGCGCGTTCATCGCAGGAGATATTGCGGATGCAGTTGCCGCTCGTCTGGATGCCGTGCATGTTGACAGTCGCGAGGAGGTCCATTACATCGGCTGCCTTTGCGAGCGGAATCCAGTTGAACTGCACGTTGGTGCGCGTCGTGAAGTGCGCGTGGTGCGTTGGAAGACGAACGGTGCCGAGCTTGCGCTGCGTGTCGAGCGCGCGTCGATAGACGTCTTCTTCCGGCGCGTCGTATTCGCGCGCAACGCGCGCAAGCACGCGAAGCTGTGCGCTCGACAGCTCGCCATAAGGAACGGCCACGCGCAGCATCGGCGCGTGCCGCTGCACATACCAGCCGTTTTGCAGGCGCAATGGACGGAATGCGTCTTCGCTCAATCGGCCGTCCTGCCAGCGTTCGATCTGATCGCGGAACTGCGCGGCGCGATTCAGCAGGAAAGCTTTGTCAAACTCGTTGTACTGATACATGGCTGATGTCGAGGGCATGTGCGTCACGCGCCGCCGTCCGGCGATGCGGAACACTACTGTCCCAATGTGAAATGTGCTTTCGAATCTACTGGCCGATGCATTGGCGGGCAAGACGCAGATGACGCGAAATCGATAGCAGCAGATGAGAAAAACGACGCGTGTGCTACGTCATGACTTTTCCCGCAGACGATTCGCGTTTCGAAGCGATCGGACAAAAACGATCGGATAAAATGCGGGCCCACACGTTATTTACCGAACCGACGGAGCGTATTCAGTGATTCAACCGGGCAACGTATTCAAGGACAACCTCGCGCAACTGCCGGGCATCGACGGCATCGAGCGCATCGATCTGGTCGATGGCAAGGGCACCGTCGTGGCCAGCATCGAGAACAAGCCGGGCAAGCAGGGCTCGTTGGCGGTCTATCACTATCTGCGGCAGGAATTCGGCGCGCTGGATGCGAAGGCCGCGGAACATGGCCTCGCCGTGTTCGCCGAGCATACGGCCGATGCTCGCAATCGGCCGGGCGCGCACCCGAATGTCGATCGTCTGCTGGACATCGCAGCGGGTGGCGAAGTGCTGCGTGTCGACGTGATTGCGGCGGCGTAAGCGCTAATGGTGTGAAGGAGCCTGAGATCGCGATTCCGGTTGAACCGAGGGCCGGTCGCGTCAAATCAGTCCGAGCGCCGACGCCTTGAGCGTCGCCGCCGCGCGCGTCGAGCACTCCAGCTTGCGAAAGACGCTCTCGACATGCGCGCGCACCGTGCTCGGACTCAATGCAAGCTCGCGCGCCGCTTCCTTGTTGCTCGCGCCGCGCGAGATTTCGCGCAATACGTCGACCTCTCGCGCAGACAGCCGCGCGGACTGCGCACGAGGGTTCACGATTCGGCGTTGCGACGGCCCCGCGTCGATCAATGCATCGACGACGATTTCGCGCAGGACCTGAATGCAGCGGAAAAACGCGTCGTCGCCGCGACGCAAGGCCCGAGGTTCGCAGGACGACAAGGTGACAGACGCGGCATGGCACAACAAGCCTTCGTACTTCGTCGTCGCGAACAAGGACCGCATGATCGATCCGCGTTTGCAAGACGCGATGACGGGGCAGATGAAGGCGCACGTAACGCACGTCAACGCCAGCCATGTCGCGATGCTGAGCCAGCCGCAAGCGGTGGCGGACGCGATCATCGCCGCGGCGAGCAAGGCGCAGTGATGCGGAACATCGGGCGATTGCATTAGCGTCCGAGATCGCGGGCGCACGCGATCGCTTCGACGAACCGTTTCGTTGCATGAAGACAGGCGGCCCTGGTGACGGGGCCGCCTGTCTTTCCGCATTTCCGCTGCATTTCCGCTGCGTCGCGCGCTCACGTCTCCATCCGCTCCCCGCTCAAAATGATCGATTCGATCAAATCATTTGACCGATTTGCGCAATCTCTTCGAACGGACTACACTGCAAACTGATCGTTTTGATCTAATGATGAGTGTTTCAATCAAAATCGCGGCTTGGACGCGACAACGAATAAAGCCAGGAAGGAGACTCGCATGGTTCAGATTCCCATCAAGCGCTCGATCGAGCGCGTTCCCGGCGGCATGATGATCGTGCCGTTGCTCATCGGCTCGCTGGTGGCGACGTTCCTGCCGGGCATGCCGAAATTCTTTGGTTCGTTCACCAGTGCGCTCTTTACGGGCGCGCTGCCGATCCTCGCCGTGTTCTACGTCTGCATGGGCGCGGGCATCGACGTCAAGGCGACGCCGTATCTGATGAAAAAGGGCGGCGCGCTGCTGGTCACGAAGGTGGGCGCGGCTGTGATCGTCGGCGTGATTCTTGGGCACATCATCGGCGAGCAGCCGGTTTCGGCGGGACTCTTCGCGGGCATCTCGACGCTCGCCGTCGTCGCTGCGATGAACGACACGAACGGCGGCCTCTACATGGCGCTGATGGGCCAGTACGGCCGCTCGGAAGACGTCGGCGCCTATACGCTGATGTCGCTCGAATCGGGCCCGTTCCTGACGATGGTGACGCTCGGCGTCGCGGGTCTGTCGGCGTTTCCGTGGCAGACGCTGGTCGGCAGCATTCTGCCGCTTGCGCTCGGCATGCTGCTCGGCAATCTGGACCGCGACATGCGCGACTTCCTCGCGAAGGCCGTACCCGTGATGATCCCGTTCTTCGCGCTGGCGCTCGGCGCCGGTCTCGATCTGCACAAGGTGTGGCAAGCTGGACTGCTGGGCATCGGCCTCGGTATCGCCGTCGTGATCGTGACGGGCATCCCGCTGTATTTCGCCGACCGTCTGACGGGCGGCACGGGCGTCGCCGGCGTGGCCGCAGCCAATACGGCGGGTAACGCGGCCGCCGTGCCGGCGCTCGTCGCCGCGGCGAACCCCGTGTACAACGAAGCCGCGAAGAGCGCGACCTTGCTGGTCGCCGCGTGCGTCGTCGTGACGGCGATCCTGTCGCCGATCCTCACCTCGGCCATCGCGAAGCGCTATCAGCAGCGCAACGAACGCGCACGCACGGAGAATCGCCAAGGGCTGGCACGATGAAGATTCTGATCATTGCGGACGACCTGTCGGGTGCCGCGGACTGCGCGATCGGATTCGCGAGCGCCGGCCATCGGACGGTCGTCACGCTCGAAGCGACGCGCACGCAGGCGCATGACGGCGCCGACACGATCGCCATCGATACGGACACACGCCGTCTCGCTCCGCACGATGCGGCGGCGCGCACGTCGGCCGCCTATGCGGAAATGAGCGCGCGCGACCAGCGCCTCTACAAGAAGATCGACTCGACATTGCGCGGCAACTGGGCCGCCGAAGTCGCGGGCCTGCAAGCGCTCGCAGGCATGGCGATTGTCGCGCCCGCGTTCCCCGCGACGGGTCGCACGGTGCGCGGCGGCTGCGTCTACGTGTACGGCGAGCCGCTCGAAGAAACGGCCACGTGGACGCTCGAACACGCAGGACTGCCCGCCGATATCGCGACGCAACTCGAGTCGGCCGGTCTGAAAACGGACCGGCTCGACGCCGAAGCGTTGCGCGACGAACCGGAGACGCTCGCTGTGTGCATCGGCGCGATGGCCGCGAACGGCGTGCAGGCGCTGATCGTCGATACGCAGAGCGAGCAGTCGTTGCGCGCGCTCGCTCAAGCGACGCTGCACAGCGATGCGCCGTTTTTCTGGGTCGGCTCGGGCGGTCTTGCGCGCGAGATCGCCGCGCTGAATCCGCGCAACGGCGCAACCGGCCGCAAGCCGGACGTTGCACCGTTTCCCGGCGGACCGATCCTGATTCTCGTCGGCAGTCTGTCGGCTGTCAGCGAGCGGCAGTGCGCGATGCTGCGCGAACGTGGCGGCGTCGAAGAACTCATCGTGCCGCCCGCCGTGTTGCGAGAAGGCAAGAGCCATCGCGACTGGCGTGCGTTGCAGGAGCAGATCGGCGTGTCGTTGCAGGCGGGCGTCGATCTGCTGCTGCGAATCGGCCGCGACGATGCATTCGATCCCGCCGAAGGCGCACGACTTTCGACGGCGCTTGCGGCGCTCGTCGAGCCGCACTTCACGAAGACGGGCGGCGTGATTGCAACAGGTGGCGAGACGGCGCGCGCGATGCTCACGGCCGCGCAGATCGGCAGTCTGCAATTGCTCGCCGAAGTCGAAGCGGGTGTCGCCGTCGGCCGGCCGCTTGGCGCAGCGCGCACGCATTGCCCCGGCGTCGTGACGAAGGCAGGTGCATTCGGCACCGATCACGCGCTGTACGCCGCGTGGCTGACGCTGCGTAACGAAATCGAACCGGAAACCGAACCGGACGTCGTCCCGCATCGACGTCCGTGCATGAACAGAATCAAACCTTAAAGCCTGACGAGATCACATCATGAGCAACTATCTTCCTGTAATCGGCATCACGATGGGCGATGCAGCCGGCGTTGGCGCGGAAGTCGTCGTCAAGAGCCTCGCGCATTCGTCCGTCTACGCGCAATGCCGTCCGCTCGTGATCGGCGACGCGAAGCGCCTCGAACGCGCGAATCAGATCGTCGGCGGCGAGATGAAGATACGCCGCATCGGCGATGCATCGGAAGCGCGCTACGAGCAGGGCACGATCGACTGCATCGATCTCGGCCTCATTCCCGACGACCTGCCGTTCGGCCAACTGTCGGCGCTGGCCGGCGATGCCGCTTACCAGTACATCAAGCGCGCCGTCGAGCTCGCGCAGGCGGGCAAGATCGACGCGATCTGCACTGCGCCGCTCAACAAGGAAGCGCTGCACGCAGGCGGCCACAAGTATCCGGGACACACGGAAATGCTCGCGCATCTGACGGGTGTCGAAGAAGTGTCGATGATGCTCGTCGCGCCGCAACTGCGCGTGATTCACGTGACGACGCATATCGGCATCATCGACGCGATCCGCAAGATCGAGCCGGGTCTCGTGCAGCGGACCATCGAACGCGGCTACGCGACGCTCGTGAAGGCGGGCATCGAGAAGCCGCGCATCGGCGTGTGCGGGATCAATCCGCATGCGGGCGAGAACGGCCTGTTCGGCTACGGCGAGGAAGAAGAGAAGATCATTCCCGCCGTCAAGGTGCTGCAGGAGCGCGGCCTCGATGTGACGGGTCCGCTGCCCGCCGACACACTGTTCTTCCGCGCGGGCCGCGGCGACTTCGATCTGGTGGTCGCGATGTATCACGACCAGGGTCACGGTCCCGTGAAGGTGCTCGGCCTCGAAGCGGGCGTGAACGTGACGGTGGGGCTCGAAGTGATCCGCACGTCGGTCGATCACGGCACGGCGTTCGATATCGCGGGCAAGGGCATCGTCGATGAAGGCAGCATGCTCGAAGCGCTGCGTCAGGGCGCGGAACTGGCGACGCGCCGTTAATCGAAGCGAGGCGCGCTACGCGGCGCATCCGTGCCGTGCACGCGCATCGCTGGTGTAAGATCGAGACCCTTTCTCACGCTGCTGCCGATGTGAAAAAAACGACTGACCGTCATCAGGCAATTCTTGAGTTCGTTCGTACGCGCGATGCCAACGTCGAAGAGTTGTGCGCCGCGCTCGGTGTATCGGAAGCGACGATCCGGCGCGATCTGACCGCGCTCGCAAAACAGCGGCGGCTCGTGCGCACGTATGGCGGCGCGACGGCGCTGGTCGGCGTGCATGAGCCGGAAGCGTCGCTCGAAGAACGCAAGGCGGCGCAGAGCGAGCAGAAGGAAGCGATTGCACAAGCGGCTGCCGCGCATGTCCGGGAGGGCGACACGGTGCTGCTCGACGGCGGAACGACGTGTGCCGCGCTCGCGCGCCATCTGTGCACGCGAGAAAACCTGCATGTGGTGACGAACAATCTGCTCGCGGTGACGTCGCTCGCGAATGCAACGGGCGTGCGGCTCACGCTGATCGGCGGCGAGTTGCGCGGTTCGAGCATGAGCACGCTCGGGCCGCTGGCCGAACTGATCCTGAGCCGCTTGACCGTCGATCGCGCGTTTCTCGGCGCGGACGGTGTCGTCGCGGGTTTCGGCCTGTGCGAGACGACGGCTCAGCAGGCTTATCTGAAAGAGTGCATCGTGGCCCGCGCGGCTGAGATCATCGTGCTCGCCGATTCGGCGAAGCTAGGGCGCGCGCGTCAGCAGCATTGGACGCCCATTCAGCGCGACTGGCGGCTCATTACTTCTTCGGCGGCGACCGAGGAACTGTTGGCGCCGTTTCGCGCGCTGCCCGAAGTGACGGTCGAAGTGGCGTGAGCGGGATGCTCGCGACGGGCATATGAAAGCAGAACACGCCGCCATCGCGGGCACTCACAACTCAAACCGGTTCCCCTCATCGCGCAGGCGACGCATTCCGCTGTCCAGATGCGCACGCGCGCTTTCCTTGTCGCCCAGCCTCATCTGCTCATAGGTGCGTTGCGCGACGTCGTGCGGCACGGCCTTGAGCGGGCGGTTGCTCTGCATCGCCTTGAGTTGCACTTCGGCGGCTCGTTCCAGATAGTACAGATCGTCCCACGCTTCGGCGATACTCGCGCCCGCCACCATCACGCCGTGATTCTTCAGGAACAGGATGTCCGCGTCGCCCATTGCCTGCGCGATGCGATCGCCTTCCGAATTGTCGAGCGCGAGGCCGTTGTACTGCTCATCGACGGCGGTTCGGCCATAGAACTTCAGCGCCGTCTGTCCGAGCCACAACAGCGGCGGGCCTTCGATCAGGCACAGCGCGGTCGCGTTCGGCATATGCGTGTGAAACGCGGCCTTCACGCGCGGCAACGCACGATGCAGGCGCGCGTGGATGTAGAAGGCAGTCGCTTCGGGCTGGCCGTCGCCGTCGATCACGTTGCCGTCGAAATCGCAGATCAGGAGCTGCGACGCCGTGATCTCCGAAAACGCGAAGCCGTACGGATTGACGAAGAAGAGATCGTCATGCCCCGGCACGACAGCCGAAAAGTGATTGCAGATCCCTTCTTCGAAGCCGTATTGCGCCGCCAGCTGAAAGCAGGCCGCGAGTTCGACGCGAGCGGCGCGTACGGTGTCCGAGTCGAGCGTGGCGCGGCGCGAGACAGCCGTGGTCCTGACGTTGAGCATATGAGCCATGAAGAACGATCCTCTTGCCTTTGATGTTCACCAGCCGATGTTCACCAGCCAAGCGATGCGAAGAGCGGCGGCACGCGGTCGAGCGTCGCCACGGTTGCGTCGGGCGTGTAGTCGGGCAAGAGCTTGCGTCCCGTGCCGCGATCGATCCACACACAACGAAAGCCGATATCGCGCGCGGCCGCATGATCCAGATGCGGGCTTGCGCAGATATGCACCACGTCGTCGCGCGATACGCCGAGCTGTTCGTGAGCATAGTCGAAAAGCCGGCGGTCCGGTTTGTACGCGCCCGCTTGCTGCGCGGTGATCACACAATCGATATGGCCGCCGAGTTGCGCGACATTGCCTGCGATCACGTCATCGTCCGTGTTCGACACGATGCATAGACGATAGCCCCTTTCCTTCAACGCGCGCAACGACTCGACCACTTCGGAAAACGGCGGCATCGCGGAGATGTGGTCGGTGAGCGTGCGGATATCGTTGCTGTCCACACGCAGGCCGAATTCGCCGAGCGCGATATGCAGTGCTTCGCCCGCGATTTCGCGAAAGCTGCGATGAGGCGGCGTCTGTTCGAGCGCATGCTCGTGCCTGTCATAGACGGCGATCAGTTCGAGTGGATCGATCCTAGATGAACCCTTGTTGGCGAGTATTTCCGCGACGGCGGCCTGCAAGCCTTCGTCCCATTGAATCAGCGTGCCGTAGCAATCGAAGGTCAGCCACGAAGGGCGAGGTGTGTTGTCGAGCGACATGGTTCGTTCCTTTGCCGAAGCGTCGAGATGAACAACAGGCTAAGCCGGGCGACCGTTATTGGGAAATTAAATTAAAATGTCACTGTCAGTGAAAACGTAAATATGAGGGCGCCCGCCATGCTCGATCTCGATCTGTTGAACACGCTCGTTTGCGTCGTCGACGAGGGCAGCTTCACGCGTGCCGGCGATCGCGTGCATCGCACGCAATCGACCGTCAGCCAGCAAGTGCGGCGTCTCGAAGAGATGGTGGGCCGCACGCTGCTCCTGAGAGACCGCACGGGCAACCAGGTCACGGCGACGGAACACGGCGAACTGCTCGCGCAATACGCACGGCGTCTGATCGCGCTGTCGCAGGAAGCGCAGGACGCGCTCGCGAGCGACGCGTGGCGCACGCCGATCCGCATCGGCGTGCCGGAAGACTTCGACGCGAAGCGCATGGCGTCGATTCTTTCCGGCTTCGTCAGGGAAAGGCCGGAGGCGCGGCTCGAAACCGTCGCAGGCATGAGCGCGGATCTGCATCGCAAGCTGTCGAGTGGCGAGATCGAAATCGCGCTCGTGAAGCGCGAGCCGGGAAGCGGCCAGTGTCTTGCGTCATGGCCCGAGTCGTTGGTATGGGTGCGCGGCCGCGAGATCGAAGTGCCCGACGAGAGCGGCGAGCCGATTCCGCTCGCGCTCTTTCCGCAAGGCTGCGTCTATCGGCTGCGCGCGATCCGCTGCCTCGACCAGGCGCAGCGCAGCTGGCGCGTGGCGTTCGGCAGTCACAGCCTGACGGGCATTCAGGCCGCGGTGGCCTCCGGTCTGGGCATTACCGTGCTGCCGACGACAGCCGTTCTTTCCGAGCACAGCGTGTGCTTCGACCTGCCGCGTCTGCCGCCGACGGAGCTCGCATTGATCGGCGCGGGCGGCACGATGAATGCTACGCAGTCGGCGTTGGTGGACTTCCTGCGCGAAGCGGTGACGATCTAGCCGCTTGCGGCGAAACGACCTCGCGAGCGCTTCGCCTATTCTTTCCGTATGGCAGGTCGCACTGCCGACGGTTCGAAAGGGGACGCTCATGGCTGTATTGCAAGGTTTCGTCGGATGCATCGGCAATACGCCGCTCATTAGGCTCGCGGCGCTCAGCAAGGAGACCGGCTGCGAAATTCTCGGCAAGGCCGAATTTCTGAATCCGGGCGGTTCCGTGAAAGACCGCGCTGCGCTCTACATCATTCAGGACGCCGAGCGGCGCGGCGCGCTCAAGCCCGGCGGCACGGTCGTCGAAGGGACGGCGGGCAATACGGGCATCGGCCTCGCGCATATCTGCGCGGCGCGGGGCTATCGCTGCGTGATTGTGATTCCCGATACGCAATCGCCCGCGAAAATGGAGCTTTTGCGCGTTCTCGGCGCGCAAGTGCGGCCCGTGCCCGCTGCGCCGTACAAAGACCCGAACAACTATCAGAAGATCGCCGGACGTCTCGCCCAGGAAATGGACAACGCGATCTGGGCCAACCAGTTCGACAACGTGGTGAACCGGCAGGCGCACTACGAAACGACGGGCCCCGAAATCTGGCGCGATACGGCAGGCAAGGTCGATGCGTTCGTGTGCTCGACGGGCACGGGCGGCACGCTCGCCGGCGTGAGCCGCTTCCTGAAGGAAAAGAACCCCGGCGTGCGGATCGTGCTCGCCGATCCACACGGCAGCGGGCTCTACAGCTTCGTGAAGACAGGGGACATCAAGGTGGAAGGCAACTCGATCACCGAGGGCATCGGCTCGTCGCGTGTCACGGCGAACCTCGAAGGCACGGCAATCGACGACGCGTGCCGCATCGACGATCAGTCGTGCGTGACGATGGTGTACCGGTTGCTGCGCGAGGAAGGGCTGTATGTCGGCGGCTCGACGGGCATCAACGTTGCGGCGGCCGTATCGCTTGCGCGCCAGATGGGGCCGGGTCATACGATCGTGACACTGCTGTGCGATCGCGGCGAGCTGTATCGGAGCCGGCTGTTCAATTTCGAATGGCTGAAGGAGAAGGGGCTGACGCCCGGCTGAACGTCTCGGCGCTACGAGACGACGCGTGCAGTGCGCTGCGATGCGGGCATCGGCTGGCGGCTGGCGGCGGACAGGCATGCAGCCCCGCATCACGCTGACGACGTCAACCTGCTTTTCACCCGCGAGCGAACTATCCTGAAAGGATGCAGCCGAACTATTTCCCTCTCTCCGTTTGTTCGAAAGGAGGTGCGCCATGTCAATGTCTGCAACGCTCGAGGACTGCCTGCGAAACAAGGGCTCCCGGTACGAAATCCTGCGCCATCCGTACAGCCATTCCAGCATGGAAACGGCGGCGGCCGCCCACATTCCCGGCGATCGTCTCGCGAAGACCGTGCTGTTCGAAGACGAGCAAGGCTATATCGCCGCCGTGCTGCCGTCGACCTATGCGGTGAGGCTATCCGAGCTTTGGTCGAAAACGGGGCGCCGCCTGTCGCTCGCCAAAGAAATCGATCTGCGTGAACTGTTCAAGGACTGCGAATACGGCGCGCTGCCGCCCGTATGCGCCGCCTATGGCATGAAAACCTATCTCGACGAAAGCCTGGCCCGTCAGCCGGACGTCTACTTCGAGGCGGGCAATCATGAGGAACTGGTGCACATGGACGCCGAGCAGTTCCTCGCGCTGATGGACAGCGCCGAGCGCGCGCATTTCGGACGCCGGATGCACGGGATGACCGTGTGAGCGCAAGCCCCTCGGGGCTGATTTCCGTTCGCCGGACGCGGCTGGCTATGGGGCCAGCCGCTGTTCGGCGTCTATCTTTTCATCGCCAGCCATACCCGTAATAGCGCGGCCGATAAACGGGCCACGACGCCGCGTACTGTGCGGGCACGACCTGCTGCACGACAGGCGGACTCACATAGACGGGCTGATAGACGGGTACGTACTGCACAGGCGGGGGCGGCTGATAAGGCTGAAAGACGACGGTGCCCGGTTCTTCGGGAGGTTCGTCGTAGGCGGGCGCCTGAGCATACATGGGCGCGGGCCGATAGCGCGGCCGCGGCGCAGGCGCGTACTGCACGGGCGCTGCTTCGTCCTCATACGCCGGCTGGGTTTGCAGCGCCTGCTGTGCTACACGCGGCTGACTGACGCGCCTCACCTGGGCGGCGTCGTCGCCGGGCGCGCCGGGCGGCAACGGCGGAGGCTGCTGCACCGACGCTTTCGACGGTTGCTTCAGCTGTTCCTTCAGCGACGCATACGTCTCGGCATCCTCCTTCGCGCGGGCGTTGTAGCCGTTGTGATAGGCATCGCTGAGATCTTTCATGCGCGCCTTGTTTTCGTCATCGGCGGTCATCTGCTCTTCGCCCGGGTCGAGCGATGCATTGCTGACGCCCCCATTGTCATAGGCCGACTTCGGTCCATCGGCCCACGCGGTAGCGGACAGCAGGGCCGGGACCAGGGTCGCGGTCAAGGCCGCGGACCCGAGCAATGTCCTGATTCTCATGGTTGTTACCTCGCCTGTGGTCGTACACGGCAAACGCAAGTCAATGCCAATGTCCCGTTATGCTCCCCGATCGCATTCCGCCTCCCTGCGGAAACATCCCGAAACGCTTCATGCTGCGCCTTCGTAGTTGCACCATCAGGGCTTCCACCAGGCGCCGGATGGCGCCTGGCTTCATCCAGACGGTCAGCATGATGTGATTTAAGTTGCCAGCATTCGCGCGCGCGAGATGCGCTATAGCACACATAGCGCTTCAGATAACCGGATGTCGAAAGCGAGGCGGGCGTGGGCGGGAAATGCGGCACGGGCGCCGCATTGCGCGGCGCAAGCCCGGAAGGAAAGATGGAGTCCGCTGCACGTTCGACGTGGCCGTGTCTTCGACAGCCGAGCCATGCCGACGCGTGCGGGCAATCAATGCGGCAAGAGGACGCCGCCGCGAGCGTCAGCGATACACAAGACCGAGCGCGGCCGTCAAACGCGCGCCAGCGCCTCGGCATCGACGATGCGGATCGTCTTGCCGTTCGCGTGGACGAGCCGCTCGCGCTGGAACTTCGAGAACATGCGGCTCACGGTTTCGAGTTTCATCCCGAGGTAGCAGCCGATTTCTTCGCGCGTCATGCGCAGATGAAATTCGGCGGCCGAGAATCCGCGCGCCTTGAAGCGCCGCGACAGATTGAGGAGGAACGTCGCGACGCGCTGCTCGGCCGTCATGGTGCCGAGCAGCATCATCTGACTCGATTCGCGCACGATCTCGCCGCTCATCATCTGATAGATGTGATGCTGCATCGGCTTCATCTCGTGGCAGAGCACTTCGAGTTGCGCGAACGGAATGATGCAGACGACGCTATCTTCGAGTGCGATCGCATCGCAGTTCTGATGGCCCGCGCAGACGCCGTCGAGGCCCAGCGACTCGCCCGCGATCTGGAAGCCCGTCACATGCTCGCGGCCATCGCGATGCATGACGACCGTCTTGAACGAGCCGGCGCGCACCGCGTAGATGCTCTGGAACGCATCGCCGGAGCGGTAGAGCGTCTCGCCGCGCTTGACGGAACGCGTCGAGCAGATGATCGAATCGAGTTTGGCCAGATCGTCGACGCTCAACTCGGGCGGCATGCAGATGGTCCGCATCGAACAGGCAGAGCAGCGGGTCGCGCGCACGGGCGCCGGCTGCACAGGCCGGATCGGCACGATCTTGGGGGCGCGCGTCATCGGGTGGTCGGATACTTGAGCGGTTGCGGCAAGCATGGTCAGCTCCTGTTCATTCACGAGCGCGCGCGGCGCGACTGTGCAATGGCCTGAATGGTGTGGCAGGCTGCATCGAATTCGGCGGTCTTGTCGAAGAAGAAATCAGCGCCTGCCGCCGCGCACGCATCGCGAAATGCGCGCGCAGTGTGGTTCGTCAAAACGATCTTGATGATGGAGGGTCGAGCGCGGGAGAGCGCTTCGATGAGCGCGAGACTGCTTCCCCCAGCGAGGCGCACGTCCATCACGACGACATCCGCGTGCGACTCCAGGATGCCTTCCAGCGCTTCGTCCGCATCTTCGCCTTCGCCGGCGATCTCGACGCCGGCAATCGCGCCGAGCAGGCACGCCAGGCGTCGCCTGACCTCGATCGCGTCGTCGACGAGATAGACCTTCGATACGGTGGTTGATGTGGCGGCATCCATGGCAATCAGTATCGACGGTCTTATCTCGAAAACATATCGGCGGCGCTTTAACCGCACCTAGGAGGTTCGGCAGGCGTTATAGGAATATTCCTACAAGCCGGATGACGTGCCCGCTCCCTCCGGTCCGCGAATCCATGCCGTCGCGATGAGCGTATGCTGGTCTGAATGGCGTTGACCTGTATCAATCGGGAATTCCGTCGCCGAAGGACACTGTCGTCGCACGTGGGCGACGTTGCCCATGTCGGGCAAGGCGTGCGCATTTCGGGGAGTTCATCATGTATCAACGGATACTGGTCGCGATCGACGGCAGTCCGAGCGCAGAACGCGCGCTGGGCGAAGCCGTCAAGCTCGCGCAACTGTCGAACGGCACGATCGAGGCGCTGTGCGTGCTGGATCGCGGCAAATGGCCCGCTGAAGCGAATCCGCTCAACGCCGAACCCGGGCCCGCCGGACTCGCGAACGATGCGGCCGCCGCGGCGCTCGCCGTAGCGGAGCGGATGTTCGAGGAAGCGGGCGTGCGCGGCAGCGTGCGGGCCATCGATGCGTATGCGGAAAACGTGTCCGCCGTGCTCGCGCGGGTCGCGGACGAATGCGAAGCCGATCTCATCGTGATGGGCACGCACGGGCGGCGCGGCGTGCAGCGTTTTCTGCTCGGCAGCGTGGCGGAATCGCTGGTCCGCTCGACGGACATACCCGTGCTGATCGTGCGCCACGATTCCTCCGAGCATTCGCCGTCGCAGGGCTGAGGCGGGCGGGTTGGCGGGCCGCGAAGCGCAGTGACACCGCGCGTACGCGATTGATCTGGATCACGCGTTCATCGGGCGAGGCGCTTAAGCTGAATGCAGATGGCGTCATCGAGAGCGCCTGAATGGAGAACCCGCCATGTCCGCGCAATGCAGGATCCTCGTGGTGTATTACTCGCGCAGCGGCACGACGCGGCGCATCGCGGAGTTGCTTGCATCCGAGCTCGGCGCCGACATCGAAGCGATACGCGAGCAGGGCGAACTTGCGGCGCGTGCGGGGGCGCGCGGCTACGTGCGTTCGCTGATCGATGTGCTGTGCCACCGGCAAGTCAAGGTGATGCCGCCCATACACGATCTGTCCGCATACGATGCCATCGTCGTCGGCTCTCCCGTGTGGGCGAGCCATGCTTCCGCGCCCGCGCTTGCGTGGCTGAAGCAACATGGCGCGGCGATCCGGCATCTCGCGCTGTTCTGCTCGCTGGGCGGGAGCGGCAGTGAGTCCGCGCTGGAACAGATGGCGAAGGCCGCGGCCAAATCGCCGCTGGCCACTTGCGCGATCACGGCTCGCGATTTGCAGCGGCGCATCGATGGCACGAAACGCCAGGGATTCGGGCAGAAGATCAGGCACAGGTTGGCGAAACTACACGAGGCCGAATGGATGACTTAGGTCGCGCATAGGGAAGCGCGCTGAATGAGCGAGCGGAGCGTTCGTCGCATTGCGTCAATTTTTGGTCCACAGGTCGTCACGTTTCAACGTCCGCGAGCACATCAAGGAGGTTCACCATGTACAAGAAGATTCTGGTTGCCGTAGACGGCAGTCACACGTCGAAAGAGGCGCTGCAGGAGGCGGTGAAAATGGCGGCGCTGACGCATGGCACCGTGCATGCCGTCTACGTCGTCGATACGACGCCGCTTTTCAGTTACGCCGGCTATTACGATCCCGTCGCGTTGACGGAGGCGCTGCGCAAGGACGGCGCCGCTGCACTCGACGGCGCCAAGACGGCGTGCAAGCAGTCCGATGTCGAATGCGCGGTCGAACTGATTGAGACGGAACACCTGAGCGACGACGTTTCGCAGACGCTGCAACGTTGCGCCGAGCGTATCGGCGCCGATCTCGTGGTGCTCGGGACGCACGGCCGCAGGGGCGTCAAGCGGATCGTGCTGGGCAGCGTCGCCGAACGCTTCGTGCGGTTCTCGCAGTGTCCCGTGCTGCTCGTTCGCGGCAGCGAAGAAGAAGCTGAAGCGTGAGAGCCCTCGTGACGGATGTGATCGCGCAAGACTGATCGCCGAAGAGACCCGCGCCCGCACGCTCCCGACTCATGGCGCCTGTTCCACTTCGGGCGCGCGGGCGAGCAGAACGGGCGTATCGGCGAGCCGCAGCGTACGAGCCGCGACGCTGCCCATAAACCAGCGCGCGAGGCCACGCCGCCCGTGCGTGCCGACGACGAGCAGATCGGCATTCCAGCGCTGCGCATCGCGCACGATCGCATGCGGCACATCGTCGTTGGCGCGATTCGTTTCGATCAAGGCCGTGTTGGCCGACCATTGATGTTCAGCGAAGATGCGCGCGGCGAGTTCCAGCACCGTTTGCCCTTCTTCGAGAAAGGCGTTTTCGAGCATATCGACGGGCGCGAAATCGAACAGGTGTACCGCGCGGTCGAGCACGTAGACAGCGCGCAATTCGGTATTCGCCGCAGCAAACTGAAGGCCCATGCGCAATGCAACGAGCGAATGCACGCTGCCATCCAGCGCGAAGACGATTCGCTCGGGACGCCTGTTGGTCGGCACGCGGCTGTTCTCGGGTACGAGCAGCAGCGAACAACCGGTGCGCTGCGTGACGGGCTCCGACACCGTTCCTTCGACCCAACGCGACAGTCCGTGATGATGCCGTGCGCCCATCACGACGAGATCCGCACGCCAGCGCGCCGCGACGTCGAGCAGCGCTTGAACCGTATCGCCATTGTGCTTCGATAGCTCGACGAGTTCGGTTTCCGGCTGGGTACCCGAAAACATCGCCTCGATTTCATGCAGCGCAGTGCGCGCGTCCTGAAGCAGTTCGTCGCGTGCGGCGGCGAGAACGTTCCGCGCCGTCGCGCCGAGTGGAAACAACGTGTGCGGACTTTGTACGACCGACACCAGCGCGATTTGCGCTTCGCCGGCGAACAGTGCATTCACATACTCGGCCGCGCGCACGGACGCCTCGGTGCCATCGACGGCCACCAGCACACGCTGAAACGCACGGCCCGGCATGGGATTCGAAGCAACGGGATCGGTCATGGCGCTCTCCGCGATGGCAAATGCAATACAGGCCGATTGTGCTACCGATCCGCGTCGCCAGGTTGATCATGTTCAACGTGCTTCCTGTTCGCATCGCGCGCCGCCTGCGGACGGATTGACTTCAGTCAAGCCGTCCAGCGTCGGGCCGCACATAGTGGAGGCATCTGCCAAGGAGAACATCATGTTCGCAATGGATGTCATGACGCCGTCGGTGATCTGCGCGCAACCGGATATGACGGTGCAAGAAGCTGCAAAACGTCTCGTCGAAAACAGGATCAGCGGCATGCCCGTCGTCGACGAAAGCGGTGCGCTCGTCGGAATCGTGAGCGAGGGAGACCTGCTGCACCGGGTTGAAACCGGCACGGAAACGAGGCGGTCGAGCTGGCTCGAACTGTTCTCGTCGACACGCAATCTTGCCAGTGCTTTCGTCAAGGAACACGGACATCTGGTGAGCGATGTGATGAGCAGCGAGGTAATCGCCGTCGATGAAAAGACGCCTGTCGGCAACATTGCCGACCTGATGGAAAAGCGCCGCATCAAGCGCGTGCCCGTGCTTCGGGACGGCAAGCTCGTCGGCATCGTGAGCCGCGCGAATCTGATCCGCGCGCTCGCGAGCGCGCCTGTGGCGGCACAGTCGGAGTCCGCGAGCAGCGACCGCGAAATCGCCGAAGCGATCGTCGCCGCGTTGCGCGACAAGCGGTGGGCGCTATCGAAGGAGAACGTGATCGTCAAGGATGGCGTCGCGCATCTGTGGGGCGTGATCCAGTCGGAAGACGAGGAGAGGGCGATTTGCATCGCCGCGCTCGAGGTCGAAGGCGTGAAGGAAGCGCGAGCGCATCTGAGTTATCCGACCGTCATGCCATTGATGTGACGAGTACGGCCTGCCACGGATTGCCACGACGCGCTTTGCCGATTGTTCGGCGATTCCTGCCAGTCAATTCGTATCGAGCCGCTTTATCGCGGGAGATGGGGTGTTTAGATTTACTCCATCGCCGGGGCGGACGGTTATCGAACCCGTCCGTCCTGCCCCTGGGTATGGCACAACTTGAAGGAAAACGATATGAGCAGGCTCGCAGGTAAGGTCGCGGTGGTCACGGGCGCATCGAAGGGTATCGGAGCGGGTATCGCCAAAGCGCTGGCGGCAGAGGGCGCTTCGGTGGTCGTGAATTACGCAAGCAGCAAGGCGGCCGCCGACGCCGTCGTCGCCGGCATCATCGCGGCAAATGGCAAGGCGGTCGCGGTTCGTGGCGACGTGTCGAAAGCAGCGGACGCGCAAGGCATTGTCGATGCCGCCATCGAAACGTATGGGCGACTCGATATCCTCGTCAACAACTCAGGCATTTACGAGTTCGCTCCGATCGAAGAGATCACGGAAGAGCATTTCCACAAGCAGTTCAATACGAACGTGCTCGGCTTGCTGCTCACGACGCAGGCGGCCGTGAAGCATCTCGGCGAAGGCGCGAGCATCATCAACGTGAGTTCGGTAGCCAGCAGCATCACGCCTCCCGAAACGGCTGTGTATAGCGGCACGAAAGGCGCCGTCGACGCGATCACGGGTGTGCTTTCGCGCGAGCTGGGTCCGAAGAAGATTCGCGTCAACGCGATCAATCCGGGCTTCGTCGTCACCGAGGGAACGCACGAGGCCGGCATCGTCGGCTCGGATTTCGAGGCGATGGCGCTCAGCCAGACGCCGCTCGGCCGTGCGGGCCAACCGGATGACATCGCATCGGTCGCCGTGTTTCTTGCCTCCGATGACGCGCGCTGGCTGACGGGCGAACATCTGATCGCAAGCGGCGGCATGCGCTGAGCGCGACTGCCGTGCATGGCCCGGCCTGGATCGGATCGCGGTCCGGCCGGGCGGCTGCATGAGCTGTCGCTTCACGCGGATCATCGAAGTAGTTTCAGGCCAAAGGACACGCACGTCCTTTGGCTTTTTAATGTTGTGTTCAAGCCATTTCGCTACGACGCCAACGCTTCGTTTCCTGAAGCGCCATCAAGACCCGCATTCGAACGAGAGCCATAAAAAAGCGCAATTGAATGTTGCAGCAAGAATCGGATGGCCGCGATGTAGGGCGCTCGATATGTTCGTATCCAGGTGAAGCAATCCTGCTTCTCCGTGATCAAGCTCAGCAAGGAGTCGAACATGTCGAAGGAAGATGACAACAAGGCGATCGTAGGCCGCTGGTTCACCCGCTTCTGGGGCGAGGCGTGCGACCTCAGCGTCGTTGACGAGATCGCCGCGCCGGACATGCTGCTCAAATATTCGCTGCACGAGCCGCGTCGTGGCCGCGAAGACATCAAGGCATTCATGACCGGTTTTCGCAACGCCTTTCCGGACCTCAATTTCTGGGGCGCCGCGGATCTCATCGCTGAAGGCGACTTCGTCGTCGGTCGTTGGGAAGGGGGCGGCACGCATACGGGCCCCGCTTTCAGCGACTTCCTCGCGGGAACGTTGCCGCAGGCATCGGGCCGCAAGATGCATTTCACGGGCACCACGGTGCTGCGCCTGAAGGACGGCAAGATCGTCGAAGAAGTCGGCCTCGATGACGGCGTGACTGCGCTTACGCAATTGGGGCTCATCAAGACCGTTTGAACGCGCGTGGCGGGGCGCCGTCGGTGTGGACCGACGGCGCGCCGCAATAAAGACGGCGCGCGCTATCTGCTTCGATGAGACAGCAAGAAACGGAGTGTGTCTGTCCGCTCGCTGCGGGAAATTTGGCATGCCTTCCTGACAGGAGTTGAACCATGCTGCCATTTCTCGCGCTTCATGCTCTCGCGGCTCAACGTGGTGATGGACTGCGCCCTGAGCTTCTTGCGTTGCTCGAACGTCAAACCAGAAACGAGGCGTGTCTTTGCGCGCGCATCGAACCCGACGATGCCTCTGTGAGCAGCGAAGAGCCCATCGATTCCGCCACGAGCGCTTCCGATAGCTGACTCACCAGCGCACGATTCCAGACTCATCTGGATCGCTGCATCTTCGAACAGCGGATACAGCGATCCACTTCCCCACCAGACTCTCATCCCTCGCGCCATCCAAAGCACCATTCGCGACGCAATTCGCACGTTTCATCGCATGCCTGTCGAACGCCATCCGTCCGCCGCGCAGACTGCCGTCATCGAGTTCGCTCATCCTGCCGCGGAGAGCCAGCATGCCTGTCATCATCGCCGTGCATGTCGCCACTGCCATCCTTTCTGTCATACTCGGAACAACCGTGCTTTTCGCCGAAAAGGGGACCGCGCGCCACAAGTGGCTCGGCCGTTTATGGGCGGTGGCGATGTTCGCGACCGCGCTCAGTTCGTTCGACATCCGCGAACTGAACCCCGGACATTTTTCGTGGGTGCACGGGCTGTCGCTGCTGACGTTCGTCAGTGTCGGGCGAGCGATCTGGGCGATACGGCAAGGCAACGTCCGCGGTCATCGGCTTGCGATGCGCGGGTCGTTCATCGGTCTCGTCGTGGCTGGACTCGCCGCGGTGGCGACGCCGCATCGTCTGCTGAATGTCATCGTGACGGGATGGTTCGCATGATTCCAGGCAGTAACGTCAAATTCCCCGATGCGTACGCCGGCGCGCCCGCTCCTGCGAAACAGCTGCTGGCCGAATATGCGCGCGAATCGGTGATCGTCGTGATCGGCAACGCAGTGATCGCGGCTGGCCTGACCGTCGTCGGCATGGGGAAAGGTTTGGCGGAAAACCTCGTCTTCAGCGAGTCGATCGGTCTGTCGATCATGCTGTTGCTCCATGCCGCGCGCTTTCGTCTCCAGCGCAGGAACGCGCTCACCGCGCCGAAGCTCGCTGTGGCGATGGCGGTCTCCATCGTCGCGGGTGCAGCAATCGGGCGGGTCATCGCGAGCACGCTGCTGGGGCTCGACATCGGCAAGGCGTTTGCGACCAAAGAGATCGCGACGACGGGCTGGATCGCGCTCGTCGCGACGCTGCTCGTCACGTGGTATGGGTGGTCGCGTGCCCGCATCGCGGGACTGAGCGAGCAGGTCGCGCGGACCGCATGGCTCCAGGAGGCCGCCGAAAAGACTGCGCTGCGCGCCCGCTTGCAGGCGTTGCAGGCACAGATCGAGCCGCACTTCCTCTTCAACACGCTCGCGACGCTCGACAGCCTGATCGTGTCCAATCCGCCGCGCGCACGCGAGCTGCTCGGCAGCCTCAACCGGTTTTTGCGGGCGACGCTGGAAGCATCGCGCACCGAAAGCGAAACGCTTGCCGATCAATTTGCGGTGCTCGAGTCGATGCTTGCCGTGCATGCGATGCGCCTCGGCCCGCGGCTCGCGTATTCGCTCGATTTGCCCGCCGATTGCGCGAGCCTTTCCGTGCCGCCGATGCTCCTGCAACCGCTCGTCGAAAACGCGTTGAAGCATGGCATTCAGGTTGCGGTCGAGGGCGGCCGGGTCGAGGTGCGGGCGAGGCACGTCGAGCCGTACGTCGAGCTCGCAGTGACCGATACGGGACCGGGCTTCGGCGCGACTCCCGCTACACAGGGCACGGGCATCGGACTCGCGAACGTGCGCGACCGGCTCGCTGCGCTGTATGGCGAACGCGCCTCGCTGACGATCATTGAAAACGCGCCGCACGGTATCGTTGCGCGAGTGCTGCTTCCGCTCGACGATGCCGAACGACGCGAGAGGGCATGAATCGATGAAGACGCGCCAGCCACGCACAGCCGCATCGAGCGGAGACGACGAGCGCCATTCGCCGGAGATGCGGCGCGCGCCGACTGCGTTGATCGCCGAAGACGAGCCGCCCATTGCCGCCGCGCTGCAACGGGAATTGACGGCGGCATGGCCCGCGTTGCGGATCGTCGCGACAGTCGATAACGGCCGCGATGCGATCGAGCGTATCGGCGCATTGCAGCCGGACATCGCGTTTCTCGACATTTCGATGCCGGGCGCGACGGGCCTCGATGTCGCGCGTGCATGCGCGGACCTCGCGTCGCCTCCGCAGATCGTGTTCGTGACGGCCTACGACCAGTACGCGCTGGACGCGTTCGATGCCGCCGCCATCGACTATCTGCTGAAACCCGTCGATGCGTCGCGGCTTGCGCGCACGGTCGAGCGTCTGCGTGCCCCGCTTGCACGCTCGCCGATGGATGCAGCGCCCGCCGCCGACGTGCACGCCGATCTGCAACGCGTGCTCGGCCAGCTGGAGCAGATCACGCGCAGTGTCCAGCTCGACAGCCGCTCGCAGGACAGCGCGCGAAGTGCGCAAAGCGCGCCGCTGCGCTATCTGCGCGCGTCGAGCGGGAGCGACATCAGGATCGTGCCGGTGGACGACGTGCTGTACTTCGAAGCCGCCGACAAATACGTCGTCGTCACGACGCGCACGGGCGAACTGCTGATTCGCACGAGCCTCAAGGAACTGTGCGCGCAACTCGACCCGGCGCGCTTCTGGCAGGTGCATCGAAGCACGGTCGTGAACGTCGATCAGGTGGAAAGCGCGACCGTCAGCACATTGGGAAAAATGTCGCTGAAGCTGCGCGGTTACGCTCGCGCAGTCGCGGTGAGCAAACAGTACGCGCATCTGTTCCGGCAGATGTGACGCCCCTGACACCACTGAAGCCGCGGCCCGATTCATGCTAAGGGCGCGCGATAGCACTTGGAAATCAGGCGTCTTTACGCACGTCGGATAGTTGCAACGGCACCCGGCGTAAGCTGGTTGCAAAGTCTCGCGTGCATTCGACCGTCCCCGCATCGGCGACGAAAGCGGATCGACGTTCTTGCCGTCGCGCCTCCCGCCATCACGCTCCGTCGACAACGACGCTCACCTGCAGCGCCGCGCTTGAGGCACTACACTTGCTCAATTGACCTGGTTGCCCGCTGCGGCACCTGTCGTGCCACAGCACACTCTGCAAAGGAGTCGTCGCTCATGTCACAAGTCACACTGAAGTCCCCGTCCGATCTCGACCAACTTGCGATCGACACGATCCGCACGCTATCGATGGACGCCGTGCAGAAGGCCAATTCCGGCCACCCCGGCACGCCGATGGCGCTCGCACCCGTCGCATTCCATCTCTGGCAGAACCATCTCCGCTACGACCCCGACGCGCCGTTGTGGCCTAACCGCGACCGCTTCGTGCTGTCGGTGGGGCATGCGTCGATGCTGCTGTATTCGCTGCTGCATCTCGCGGGCGTGAAGGCCGTCGACGAAGACGGCAAGCCGCTCGACAAGCCCGCCGTCTCGCTCGACGACATCAAGCAGTTTCGGCAGCTCGACAGTGTGACGCCGGGTCACCCGGAGTACCGGATGACGACGGGCGTCGAGACGACCACGGGTCCGCTCGGCCAGGGGCTCGGCAACAGCGTCGGCATGGCGATGGCCGCGCGCTGGCACGAAGCGCACTTCAACAAGCCGGACGCGCCGCTCTTCGACTACCGCGTCTACGCGCTGTGCGGCGACGGCGACATGATGGAAGGCGTATCGCATGAAGCCGCTTCGCTCGCAGGGCATCTGGAGCTTTCGAACCTGATCTGGATTTACGACAGCAACCGCGTGACGATCGAAGGCCACACCGATCTCGCATACAGCGACGACGTCGAGTCGCGGTTTCGCGGCTACCGCTGGCACACGCTGCACGTCGACGACGCCAACGATGCGAACGCGCTCGAAGCCGCGATCAACGAAGCGAAGGCCGTGACCGACAGGCCGACGCTGATCGTCGTGAAGAGCATCATCGGCTGGGGCGCACCGAACAAGCAGGACACGGCGTCGGCGCACGGCGAGCCGCTCGGCGAAGAGGAAATCAAACTGGCGAAGCGCGCGTACGGCTGGCCCGAGGACGCGCAGTTTCTCGTGCCCAACGGCGTGCGCGAGCACTTCGCGCAAGGCCTGGGCGCGCGCGGCAAGGCGGCGCACGACGTGTGGAAGCAGCGCTTTGACGAGTACGCGCGAAAGTATCCGCAGCTTGCGAAGGAGTTCGACCAGATGCAGGCGTCCGGGCTGCCGGACGACTGGGACGCGGACATCCCCGTGTTCGATGCGGACCCGAAGGGCATGGCCACGCGCGAGTCGTCGGGCAAGGTGCTCAATGCAATTGCGCAGCGCGTTCCGTGGATGATCGGCGGCGCGGCGGACCTCGCGCCGTCGACCAAGACCAACCTGAAGTTCGAAGGCGCGGGCAGCTTCGAGCATGACAACTACGGCGGGCGCAATCTGCACTTCGGCATCCGCGAGCACGGCATGGGGGCCGTGGCGAACGGTCTCGCGCTGTCGGGCTTGAGGCCGTTCGCGTCGACGTTCCTGATCTTCAGCGATTACATGAAGCCGCCGATCCGCCTCTCGGCGATCATGGAAGTGCCTGTGATCTATGTGTTCACGCACGATTCGATCGGCGTCGGCGAAGATGGCCCGACGCACCAGCCGATCGAACAGCTCGCGTCGTTGCGCGGCGTTCCCGGCTTGACGACGCTGCGTCCCGCCGACGCGAACGAAGTCGCCGAGGCCTGGCGCGTCGCGCTCTCGCATCCGCACGTGCCCGCGTGCATCGTCGTGACGCGCCAGCCGCTGCCGACTTTCGACCGCAAGAAGTATGCAGCCGCCGAGGGGGTGCGCCGTGGCGCCTACGTGCTCGCCGACGTGCCGGCCGGCAAGAAGCCCGATGTGCTTCTGCTCGCGACGGGCAGCGAAGTGTCGCTGTGCGTCGATGCATACGAGGCGCTGAAAGGCGAGGGCATCAACGCGCGCGTCGTGTCGATGCCGTCGTGGGACGTGTTCGAGCGGCAGGACCACGCGTACAAGGACTCGGTGCTGCCGCCCGATGTGCACGCGCGCGTGGCCGTCGAGCAGGCGGCGACGCTCGGCTGGGACCGCTACGTCGGCCGTCTCGGCTCGCAGATCGTGATGCATACGTTCGGCGCGTCGGCGCCCCTCAAGGCGCTGAAGACGAAGTTCGGCTTCACGCCGGAGCGTGTCGCGGACGAAGCGAAGAAGCAGATCGCGCGTTGCAAGTCGGGCAACGTCAAGGAGTGACACATCATGCAGATCGGCATCGTGGGACTGGGCCGCATGGGCGGCAACATCGGCAGGCGGCTGATGCGCGGCGGTCATCAGTGCATCGTCTACGATCACAATCCGCAAGCGACGGAAGCGCTCGCGAAAGAGGGCGCAACGGGCGCACGCGACCTGGGCGATCTCGTCGCGAAGCTCGATGCGCCGCGCGTCGTGTGGCTGATGCTGCCCGCGGGCAAGATCACCGAGGACACGCTCGCGGACTTGCAGCGCATCCTCACGGCCGACGATGTTGTGATCGACGGCGGCAACAGCTTCTACAAGGACGATATCCGCCGCGCCGCGCAGCTTCGCGAGGCGGGGGTGCATTACGTGGATGTGGGCACGTCGGGCGGCGTCTGGGGACTGGAGCGCGGCTATTGCATGATGATCGGCGGCGACGATGCGATCGTGCGGCGCATCGATCCGATCCTCTCCGTGCTGGCGCCCGGGCGCGGCGAGATTCCCGTCACGCCCCATCGCGACGGACGCGACGCGCGCGTCGAGAACGGCTACATGCATACGGGCCCTGTCGGCTCCGGACACTTCGTGAAGATGGTGCACAACGGCATCGAGTACGGGCTGATGCAGGCGTATGCCGAAGGGTTTCATATCCTGAAGCACAAAGATTTGCCTGAGTTACCCGAAGAAGAGCGCTACACGCTCGATCTCGCCGACGTCGCCGAAGTGTGGCGGCGCGGCAGCGTGGTATCGTCGTGGCTGCTGGATCTCACGGCGGGCGCGCTCGCGCAGGACGGCCAGCTCGATGGCTTCTCGACGGAAGTCGCGGACAGCGGAGAAGGGCGCTGGACCATCGAAGCCGCAATCGAAGAAGCGGTGCCTGCGCAGGTGTTGTCGGCGGCGCTCTATACGCGCTTCCGCTCGCGCGACGCCGAGTCGTTCCCCGAACGCATGCTGTCCGCGATGCGATTCGGCTTTGGCGGGCACAAGGAATTTCCCGTCAAATGAGCAGCAGCGGCAGGTGAATGTGAAGCTGTGATGCGAAGCCCGCGATACCTGTCGCGGGCTTTTGCTTCGCTTCCTTTCTCTCCATCGCCGACAATCGCCGCGATAGTTCCGTGCTCGCGGAACTGGAAACAGGCGGCGCCATCAAGATCGTCGGTGCGACGTACAACCTCGAAACAGGCGCGGCCGAGAGTTATTCGAGTGATCGGCAACGGCCAGATCAAGTGGGAGATCGACAATCTCCCAGCGCCTGCACGCGCCCGACTATCGGCTGCCGCGATGATTTGAATTCGAAATCGCGATTTTTATTTTGCACCACGCGCTCTTAGCATTGACAGGGTAGTGAATCCGGCAACGGGTACAGCGGCTGTCGTCATTGCGCGTTCGTCTTCGTGTTTCGCGCCGTTGCCACCGGGCAATCACAGGGAGGCATCGATGGAGCACAAAGCTCGCACCCAGAACGAAAAGCTCGAAGTCAAGACGACGACCTGCTACATGTGCGCGTGCCGATGCGGCATCCGCGTGCATCTGCGCGATGGCGAGGTGCGCTACATCGACGGCAACCCGGACCATCCGCTCAACCAGGGCGTGATCTGCGCGAAGGGCTCGTCGGGCATCATGAAGCAGTACTCGCCCGCGCGCCTCACGCAACCGCTGCTGCGCAAACGGGACGCGCCACGCGGCAGCGCGCAGTTCGAGCCCGTCTCGTGGGACGTCGCGTTCGACATGCTCGAAAAGCGTCTCGCCCATTTGCGCGCGACCGACCCCAAAAAGTTCGCGCTCTTCACCGGACGCGATCAGATGCAGGCGCTGACGGGTCTGTTCGCGAAGCAGTTCGGCACGCCAAACTATGCGGCGCACGGCGGCTTCTGCTCGGCGAACATGGCGGCGGGCATGATCTATACGATGGGCGGCTCGTTCTGGGAATTCGGCGGCCCCGATCTCGATCGCGCGAAGCTGTTCTTCATGATCGGCACGGCCGAGGACCATCACTCGAATCCGTTGAAGATCGCGATCTCGAAGTTCAAGCGCGCGGGCGGCCGCTTCATTGCGATCAATCCGATCCGCACCGGCTATGCGGCAATTGCCGACGAGTGGGTGCCGATCCGCCCCGGCACGGATGGCGCGCTCTTCATGGCGCTGATGCGCGAGCTGATCGAAAGCAATGCATATGATCGCGAGTTCGTCGAGCGCTATACGAATGCAGGCGAACTGCTGGACATGCGTCCCGATAGCGACACGCAGGGTCTGTTCGTGCGCGACGAAGCGGCCGACGTGAGCAATCCTCTCTTTCCGCAGAATCATATGTGGTGGGACCCCGCGAGCCAGCGCGCCGTGCTGCACCACACGCCGGGCGTGCGGCCCGCGCTCGAAGGACGCTATACGCTCGCGGACGGCACGCCCGTTGCGCCGTCGTTCGAACTGCTGCGCGAGCAGGTGGCCGATTGCACGCCGGAATGGGCGTCGGAGATCACAGGCATTCCCGCCGATACGATTCGCCGTCTTGCGCGCGAAATGGCCGATGTCGCGCGCGATCACAAGATCACGCTGCCGATCCGATGGACCGACGCATGGGGCGAAACGCACGAGAGCGTGACGGGCGCGCCGATCGCTTTTCACGCGATGCGCGGGCTCGCCGCGCACTCGAATGGCTTTCAGTCGATACGCGCATTGGCCGTGCTGATGTCGCTGCTCGGCACGATCGACCGGCCGGGCGGCTTCCGGCACAAGTCGCCGTATCCGCGCGCCGTGCCGCCGTCGGCGAAACCGCCGAACAGCCCCGACGACGTGAAGCCGAATACGCCGCTTTCGAACGGTCCGCTCGGCTGGCCTGCCGCGCCCGAGGACCTGTTCATCGACGACAGCGGCGGACCTGTGCGTATCGACAAGGCGTTCTCGTGGGAATATCCGCTCGCCGTGCATGGCCTGATGCATAGCGTGATCACGAACGCGTGGCGCGGCGATCCGTATCCGATCGACACGCTGTTGATTTTCATGGCCAACATGGCATGGAACTCGTCGATGAATACCGTCGAAGTCCGCAAGATGCTCGCGGACAGGCACGACAATGGCGAGTACAAGATTCCGTTCATCGTCGTGTGCGATGCGTTCCAGTCGGAGATGACGGCGTTCGCCGATCTGATCCTGCCCGATACGACTTACCTCGAACGCCACGACGCGATGTCGATGCTCGACAGGCCGATTTCCGAGTTCGACGGCCCCGTCGATTCGGTGCGCGTGCCCGTCGTGCCGCCGACGGGCGAATGCAAGCCGTTCCAGGAAGTGCTCGTCGAACTGGCGAGCCGCCTGAAGTTCCCCGCGTTCACGACGCCGGAAGGCAAGCGCAAGTATCGCGACTATCCGGACTTCATCGTCAATCACCAGACGGCACCGGGCTCGGGCGTGGGCTTTCTGATCGGATGGCGCGGCAAGGACGGCGACAAGGCGCTCGTCGGCGAACCGAATCCGCGGCAGTGGGAAGAGTACGCGAAGCACAACTGCGTCTATCACTACACGCTGCCCGAGTCGATGCAGTACATGCGCAACTGCAACGGGCCGTATCTGGAGTTCGCGGTCGAGAAGGGCTTTCGCAAGTTCAACGAGCCGATCGTGATCGCGCTCTACTCGGACGTGATGCAGAAGTTCAGGCTCGCTGCGCGGGGAAAAACAAAGGGGCGCCAGCCGCCGGATCATTTGCGCGCGCGCATCGAGCAGTATTTCGATCCGCTGCCGTTCTGGTATCCGCCGCTCGAACACGACACGACGGATCACGCACAGTATCCGCTCGCGGCCGTCACGCAGCGGCCGATGGCGATGTATCACTCGTGGGACTCGCAGAATGCGTGGCTGCGTCAGATACATGGCGAGAACTATCTGTACATGAATCCGCGCACGGCAGCGGCGCAAGGCATCGACGACGGCGGCTGGATCTACGTCGAATCGCAATGGGGCAAGGTGCGCTGCCTTGCGCGCTACAGCGAAGCCGTCGAGCCGGGCACCGTGTGGACATGGAATGCGATCGGCAAGTCGGCGGGCGCGTGGAATCTCGGGCCCGACGCAAACGAATCGCAGCGCGGCTTTTTGCTGAACCATCTGATCGCGGACGAGATTCCCGTCAACAGTGCGAATCACCCGCGCACGTCGAACTCCGATCCCATCACGGGCCAGGCCGCGTGGTACGACGTGCGCGTGCGCATCTATCCGGCCGAAGCGGACGCCGATCATACGCTGCCGCAGTTCGCGCCGATGCCTGCGCTGCCGGGCGTCGTCGGCGGAGCAGCGGGCGGCATGATTCATCGCATCGTGCAGACGTATTTCGCAGGACGCGGCGAGTTCGCCGCGCGTCTGCGCAAGGCGGCCGAGCGCGACTGAGTGGAACTGAGTGCAACTGGAACGGAGAGCATCGATGACACAGATGGCGCTCGTAATCGATCTGAACGTCTGCGTGGGTTGCCACGCATGCGTGACGAGCTGCAAGGAGTGGAACACGTCGGGTGAGGCGGGCAGCCTGGCCGATCATCGTCCGTACGACGCCGATCCGTCGGGCACGTTCTTCAACCGCGTGCAGACGTTCGAAGCCGGCGAGTTTCCGCTCGCCGACACCATTCACTTCCCGAAGTCGTGCCTGCACTGCGAGGACCCGCCGTGCGTGCCCGTCTGTCCGACGGGGGCGAGCTACAAGCGCAAGGAAGACGGCCTCGTGCTGGTCGACTACGACCGCTGCATTGGCTGCAAGTATTGCGCGTGGGCCTGCCCATACGGCGCGCGCGAAATCGACGAAGAGCGCAAGGAGATGACGAAGTGCACGCTCTGCGCGGACCGCATCTACAACGAAGCGCTGCCCGAGCGCGACCGCAAGCCCGCGTGCGTGCTCGCGTGCCCGACATCGGCGCGACTCTTCGGCGACATTCACGATCCGGAGTCCGTCGTATCGAAGGCGATTCGCGAGCGCGGCGGCTATCAGCTGATGCCCGAATGGGGCACGCGGCCGTCGAATCACTATCTGCCGCGCCAGAAAGTGACGTCGTGCGGCAGCGGCGCGTGTTCGTGCAAGACATCCGATGGCGATGAAGCGGCGTCCGTCGAAACGCAGGCGGAACGCGGCGAGCTTCATCTTGCGTCGATTGCGACGCGCGTGTGAGTGAACGGATCGAAAACGGGAGAACGGAATGAATCCGGCATTTTCAGTGGTGTTCCTCACGACGCTGAGCGGCGCGGGCCAGGGGCTGCTGATCGCGCTCGTCGGCGTCGAGGTGGCGTCGCGGCTCGGCTTCGGCGATGCGGCTGCCGTGCCGCAGCTGTTCTATGTCGTCGGCGCTGCGCTCTCATGCGTGCTTGGCGCGCTGGGGCTGCTTGCGTCGTTTTTTCATCTGGGCCATCCCGAGCGCGCGTGGCGCGCGATCGCAATGTGGCGCACGTCGTGGCTGTCGAGAGAATGTCTGTGCCTGCCTGCGTTCCTTGCGTGCACGTTCGCTTACGGCGTCGCGCATGCGTTCGCATCGCCTTATACGCTTTATGTTGGCGCGATCGCGGTGGTGGCTAGCGGGCTGCTGTTCATCTGCACGGCGATGATCTACGCGTGCCTGCGCTTCCTGCAGGAATGGGCGACGCCGCTGACGCTCGTGAATTTTGTGCTGCTGGGCAGCGCATCGGGCTTTACGCTCGCAACGGCGTGTGCCGCGTGGTTCGCTCCTGCGCTGATCGGGCCACTCGCCGTGGGCGCATGCGGGTTGACGGTTGCGGGATGCGCGTCGCGCGTCGCATCGTTGATGCGCAATGCGCGGCTCAAACCGAAATCGACGGTGCAAAGCGCGACGGGCATTCGCGGCGCGCGCGTCGAGCAGAAATCGCGGGGCTTCACGGCGGGCGCGTTCAATCTGCGCGAGTTCTTCCATGGCAAGACGCCGCAGACGTTGAAGCGCATCAAGTGGACGTTTCTGATCGCTGCGTTCGCCGTGCCGTTCTGCCTGATCGTGTCGGGCGGAAGCGTGCGCTCGGTCGGGCTTTCGTTCGTGCTGCTGTGCGCGGCGTCGGTGATCCAGTACGCGGGGCTCGTCGCCGAGCGGTGGTTCTTCTTCGCGGAAGCGCGGCATCCGCAGAATCTTTATTATCGGCAGGCGTAGCGCCTCGACGCCTCTACACGTGGCTCGCCTGCACGCGCTCGGCCAGCTTGGCGTCGTAGCTCGAATGAATGTGCACGCGCTTTTTGTCCGGGAACGCGTAGTTGTACGCCTTGCGCAGCGCGAGCGATGCCTCGTGGAATCCGGAGAGGATCAGCTTCTGTTTGTTCGGATAGCCCGCGATATCGCCCGCAGCGAAGATGCCGGGGCACGAGCTTTCGTAGTTCGACGTATCGACGACGATGCGCCCCGCCTGTATGTCGATCCCCCACTTCGCAATCGGGCCGAGATCGGCGACGAGCCCGTATAGCACGAGCAACTGGTCCGCATCGAGTTGCATCGAGCTGCCGACCTGGCGAATCTCGATCGATTCGAGTGTCCCGTCGGGCGCATTCAACGCCGCGATCGATCCGACTATGAAGTCCATTTCGCCCGCTTCGACCGACTGGCGCATTTTGGTCACGCTCGAATCCGTCGCGCTGAAGCCATTGCGACGGTGCACGAGCGTCACGCGCTTCGCGACGGAACGCAGCGCCAGCGCCCAGTCGAGCGCCGAGTCGCCGCCGCCTGCAACCACCACGTTCTTGCCGGCAAAATCGCTCTGCTTGCGAACGCTGTAGTGCACGTGACGATCTTCGAGCGGCGGGGCTTCGTCGAGCGTCAACCGTTGCGGCACGAATGAGCCATTGCCGGCCGCGATCAGAATAGCGGCGGCGTCGAACGTCAGTCCTTTGTCCGTGCGGGCGCGCCAGTGTCCGTTATCGAGGCGCTCGACCGACTCGATGCACTGGCCGAGATGCATCGGCGGATCGAACGGGCGGCATTGCTCGATGAGCCGCTCGACGAGGTCGCGCGCGGTGCAGATGGGTATTGCCGGGATGTCGTAGATCGGCTTGTCGGGATACAGTTCGATGCACTGTCCGCCTATGCGTTCGATCGTGTCCACGATGCGGCACGAGAGGCCGATCACGCCTGCCTCGAATGCAGCGAAGAGGCCGACAGGTCCCGCGCCGACGATCAGTACATCGGTGCTCAAGGGGGCGTCTGTCTGCGATGTCATGCGTGCTCCTCATGCGTGTCGTCGGTCATTCATGCTTTCACGATACAGACAGGAGGACGCCTCGGCAACGAAGTCATCACGGCGGGCATGGATAAGCACGTTCTTCCATTCATGCTCTCGAAGGCCGTCACCCGTGCGAGCGATCATGCCTTCCATGTGCGCCGCTAAAGGAATCGCGCTACTCGATCTTCCACTTGATCGAGCATCCGAACGCCGGATTCTGCGTGTCGGGGCCGACGCCTGTCTGCGCGATCTGCTGCATCGCTTCGAACAGTTCGCGGCGCGCGCCCGCAACGGGTTCCTTGCGCGAAGCGTCGAGCCTGCCGCGATAGCGCAATACCAGACTGGCGTCGAAGCCATAGAACTCCGGCGTGCAGACGGCGTCATAGGCCCGCGCGATCTGCTGTGTCTCGTCGTACAGATACGGGAACGGCAACTGCAACTGGGACGCGAGTTCGACCATGCGCTCGAACGAATCTTCCGGATACGCGACGCCGTCGTTCGAGTTGATACCCACCGTGCCGATACCCAGTGCCGCCAGTTCGCGCGAATCGCTCACGATGCGCGGCAAGACGGCCTTCACATACGGACAATGGTTGCACATGAAGATCACGACAAGTCCCTTCGGGCCGCGCACGTCGTCGAGCGTGTAAGTCTTGCCGTCCGTTGCGGGCAGCGAGAACGCGGGCGCGGCAACGCCGAGTTCGCCTGCGGGAGATTCGGTAGCCATCGGTCACTCCTTGAATGATGAGGTCCAACACATGTTCGTGCATTCTGCGGCTTGCGGCAGTCGAAACGGGCAGTCGAAACAGGCAGTCGAAACGCTAACGCGCGATCACGGCCGCAATATCTTCGACGACGCTCGCGGCCACAGGTTCTTCATCGGGCGCAACATGCGAGAGCTTCATCAGGCGCGGTTGCAGCAGCAGCGCGACGAGCCCGCTCCACCCCGTCTGATGCGAAGCGCCGATGCCACGCCCATTGTCGCCGTGAAAGTACTCATGGAACAGGATGAGATCCCGCGAATGCGGATCGGCTTGCAGCATCGGATAGGCCGACATCACGGGCCGCACGCCTTGTGCATCTTTCATGAAGAGCGTGGCGATGCGGCGCGCGAGATCGTCGGCGATCTCGCTCAGCGAAAGTTGGCGGCCCGAGCCCGTCGGATATTCGATCCGAAACTCATCGCCGTAGTAGCGATGAAACTCGTACAGCGATTCGATCAGCAAATAGTTGACGGGCATCCACACCGGCCCGCGCCAGTTCGAATTGCCGCCGAATACGCGCGAATCCGATTCGCCCGGCTGATACTGGATGCAGACGCTCACGCCGTCGCGATCGAACAGGTACGGCTCGTCGAGATGAAAGCGCGACAGCGCCCGCACGCCATGATCGGAGAGAAACTCGGCTTCGTCGAGCGCGCGGCGCAGCAGCGCCTTCATTCGATGTCCGCGCAACAACGACAGCAGCGTCGTGTTGCCCTTGCCGGGTTCTGTCCAGCGCGACACGAGCTTCGCGAGATTCGGCCGGTGATCGAGAAACCATGCGAGCCGTTCGCGCAGTCCGGGCAAATGACCATGCACGCGTTCTTCGAGCACGTGCACGGCGAAGAGGGGAATCAGCCCGACGATCGAACGGATGCGCATCGGCACGCGGGTTCCGTCCGGAAGGTGCAGCACGTCGTAGAAGAACTCGTCCTCGTTGTCCCATAGGCCCGTGTTGCATCCTTCGTTGCAACTGACGGCTTCCGCGATATACAGAAAGTGCTCGAAGAACTTCACCGCGATCTCGACGTATGAGTCGTTCGTCATCGCGAGTTCGAGCCCGATCTGCATCAGGTCGAGCGCATACGAGGCCATCCATGCGGTGCCGTCGGCCTGATCGATGCGGCCGCCCGTCGGCAGCGGCGAAGAGCGGTCGAAGATGCCGATGTTGTCGAGCCCGAGAAAGCCGCCCTGAAAGATGTTGCGGTCGTCGGCGTCCTTGCGGTTGACCCACCACGAGAAATTCAGCAGCAGCTTGTGGAACATCACTTCGAGAAACGCGTGATCGCCGACGCCCGTCAATTCGCGGTCGAGTTCATACACGCGCCACGTTGCCCATGCATGAACGGGCGGATTCGCATCGCCGAACGCCCACTCGTACGCGGGCAGCTGCCCGTTCGGATGCATGTAGCGCTCCTTCACGAGCAGCAGCAATTGCTTCTTCGCGAAGTCGGGGTCGATCGTCGCGAACGCGGCGGCGTGAAACGCGAGATCCCATGATGCGTACCACGGATACTCCCACTTGTCGGGCATCGACACGATGTCGCCGTTGCACATGTGCCGCCAGTCCGCATTGCGGCCGTGCCTGCGCGGTTTCGGCGGCGTCGGCTGGCCGGGGTCGCCGTCGTGCCAGCGCGTCACGTCGAACTGGTAGTACTGCTTGCTCCACAACATGCCGGCCAGCGCCTGACGCTGCACGAGCCGCGCGTCGGCATCGTCGATGTCGTGCTGAAGCGCCGCATAGAACTCGTCGGCCTCCGCTTGCCGGCGCGCGAAGAGGGCGCCCATGTCGTGCGGCAAGGTGTCGCGCGCGGCTTCGGGACGCCAGCGCAAATACAGCACCGAGCATTCGTGAGGCTCGAATTGCAGATACACGTGCGCCGCGGCGCGCGTGCCCTTGTCTCGTCGGATGGCCTGTTCATCGTCCGCGATGAGATAGTCGTTGAAGCCGTCCTTGAACGGTCCCGCTCCATCGATGCCGAAGATGCGGCGCACATTTGTTTCGTTTTCGCAGAAGAGCCATTCGACGGGCTGTTGCGCCGAAGCCGTCACGATCATGGTGCCCGTCGATGGGTTGTGCGCGACGACGCGCGCGCCATCGTCCGCATCGGGCTGTAGCACGAGCGACGGCTTGCCGGATTTGCTGGACCACGCCCATCTGTTGCGCGCCCAGAACTGCGGCAGCACATGAAGCGTCGCGCGCCGCGATGCGCGGTTCTCGACGGTCACGCGCATCACGATATCGTCGGGCGTGTGCTTCGCGTACTCGACGAATACGTCGAAGTAGCGGTTATCGTCGAACACGCCCGTATCGAGGATTTCATATTCGGGCTGATCGGCGCCGCGCCGCGCATTTTCGTCGATCAGATCCTGATACGGGTACGCGTCGTGAGGGTACTTGTACAGCATCTTCATGTACGAATGCGTCGGCGTGCCGTCGAGGTAGAAGTAAAGCTCCTTCACGTCCTCGCCGTGATTGCCTTGCGCGTTCGTCAATCCGAACAGGCGTTCCTTGATGATGGGATCGTGCCCGTTCCACAGCGCGAGCGAGATGCACCAGTCGAGCGGGTCGTTGCCGAATCCCGCGATGCCGTCCTCGCCCCAGCGGTACATGCGGCTGCGCGCATGATCGTGCGGAAAGTAGTCCCACGCCGTGCCGTATTCGCTGTAGTCTTCGCGGACCGTACCCCATTGGCGCTCGCTCAGATACGGTCCCCAGCGGCGCCATCGGTCGAGTTCCGGACCATGTAGACGCGAGCCTTCCTTCGATTGCAGCAGATTGATTGCGCGTAGCGGTGGCATGGAACCTCCCGGCCCGAATCGACCCTGCGATACGATCAGTGTGTGAGCGTCTGTGCTTTTGCGTCGCGAGCGGCGCGGGCGCGGCAGGCATCTTCAGACGCGCGCAATGGACCGTCGCCAGACGGCAACCTTGATGATAGGCGTCCCGTGCCTGCATGGCGACCCATCGGCCGGCCTCGTACGGCATACTTGAGCGAATGCTACGGTGCGGAAGCTGGCGACAGCGGGACTTCTGCGGCAACGTTCAATGGTGTGGGGCGAGATCGCCGGCTATCGCTCGCTGTTACACGGGGCGCACGTATGGGAGCATGTCGCTAATGATGACCTCGGCGCATGTGAGCCGGACGTCGAGGCCGACATTCGGCAACAGGTCCAGCTTGAGCAAGCCGCCTGGAACCTGCGCCAGCGACATTTCCATGATCGTCGCCTCCTCGAGCATCGCGTTCACGTCAATCTCAGACGTGCGAACGTCCAGACAATCGATCACGACGATGCGATCGGGGCGACCGTCAACAGGCGGCGGCCCATAACGGTTATGGAGTACTTCGAGGCGCACATCCACTACATCGCGTGTTTGCGTACCGGGCATCTGGCGCCCGTCAACGCTTTCGCGACTCTCGCGCGTCCTTCGCATACAGAAAGACCGCACCGCCGAGTCATGAAAGGATGAATAGCCGCCAAGGACCGTTGCCAGCGTCTCGCCGTTGGTTGCCAGGTCCCACCCCCAAGTCTTTTCCGGGCTGCTCATTGCGTTCTACTCACTCACAGTTGATTGGTGACATCGGCAGGTGCGTATTGTCCCGCTTCCCATTGAAGAAGTTATGGCCGTGCGGCTCGCCGTGACTGGCGTGGAACTGCGCGCAAAGGTTGCCTTCCGAATCGAAATAGTCCACGTCCCGGCCATTCGGATTGACAAGATGGCCCCCTGGCTCGTTGCCAGACATGCCCACGCCCCGCGCGGCCAACTCATCAAGGTTCCCGCTCGTTTCGTCGGGGGCGTACTCGAAAGGCTGCGCGTCAGCGAGATCGGGTGCGGCCGTGTCGGTGAACTCAGCAAGCGGCGTCGCAATGCTGCCATCCGGCAGAACATCGCCGGGATTGGCCGCCCAGATAGCCGGGCCATCTTCGGCGGGAAGTCGCGGCAGTGGACGCGCGACATACGAGCCTGCACGCGCGATGCGAGCCGTGCCCTTGAAAAGCTGGGACGGCGTGAAAGTGACCGAACGCGGCTTCGGGTTTCCGCTTCCGCCGCTGCCCGCGCCCGTATAACGCGGCGCATCGGGTATCGCCACGATATCGCCTGTCTCGATTGCGCGCTTGACCTTGAATACGGCATCGGCCGATGATGCATCACCAATACCAAGAAGGCCGCAAAGCTGCTGCATCAACCTGTCGTCACGCGTCCACTTGAACGCGTCGGACAGGAGCGCCTTCGCGGAATCGGTGGCGCGCTGTTTGTCGGCGTCTTGCAAAAAAGCATCGCGACGCAGGCGCAGCGTCAACGAGCGATCGGCCAGCCTGACTTCATTACCCACCCTTCCTCCTTGCGATTGGACGGAGCGGGTATACCTAGCACAATGCCACAGCCCTGTTTGCAAATCATCGTCAAGACGGGACGTTCATACGTAGCGTTCGGGAAGCTTACCGAGCTTGAGGACAACCCCCGCACTTGGTCACAGACCGCACTCGAAACGAGGCTGATCGGAACGCGCATTAAAGGTGCAGAGGCGGACGCCCAACTCCCGGGGAATTGCAACGAAACCGCGTAAATCCAACCAGATGACCTGCTACGAAACACTGATCAATCCAATGAGGCGGCAAAGGGGAAAGGCGTTTGGATCGGCACTTCGGTTTACGATGAGAAAACTCCTGTCACAGAGTCATTCATGGCTGACCTTGCACACTCCTGGCTGATCTTCAGCGCGCCCGTCGCCGCTGCGCGGGCCGCGCGCCGGCCGCTCGTGGCGCTGGAATCGACGATCATCGCGCACGGCATGCCGTATCCCGAGAACGTGCGCACTGCGCGCGAAGTCGAGGCGCTGATCCGCGAGCTGGGCGCCGAGCCCGCGACGATCGCCGTGATGGGCGGACGAATCCGCATTGGCCTTTCAGACGACGAACTGGAACGGCTTGGCCGCTCGGACGGCGTGCACAAAGTCAGCCGCCGCGATCTGCCTGCCGTGCTCGCGAGCGGCGAGACGGGCGCGACGACAGTAGCAGGCACGATGATCTGCGCGGCGCTGGCGGGCATCGAGGTGTTCGTCACGGGCGGCATCGGCGGCGTGCATCGCGGCGCGTCCGAGACCTTCGACATTTCCGCCGATCTGCAAGAGCTGGCGAAAACGTCGGTGGCGGTCGTGTGCGCCGGTGCGAAGTCGATCCTCGACATCGGGCTCACGCTCGAATATCTGGAAACGCACGGCGTGCCCGTGCTCAGTTGCGAGCAGGACAATTTCGCTGCGTTCTACACGCGCGACAGCGGCTTTCGCGCGGACTACAGGCTCGACGACGCGCACGAGCAGGCACGCTTCATCCGCGCGAAGTGGGACCTGGGACTGGCGGGCGGCGTCGTGTTGAGCACGCCCGTGCCGGAAGCAGCGGCGATGCCGTCCGAAGAGATCGAGGCGATCACTCGCGAGGCGCTTGCGGATGCCGCCGCACAAGGCATCGCCGGCAAGGCCGTGACGCCTTTTCTGCTCGCGCGCATCAAGGCGCTGACGGGCGGACGCAGCCTCGCAACGAACATCGCGCTCGTGAAGCACAACGCGGAAGTGGGAGCGAGACTGGCGTTGGCGCTGTCGCGCGCGGACCAGGGCCCGTCTTCATAGTCCCGTTTTCACGATCGACGTTCGCTTCGCCCGTGCGGCCATGTACGCTCGTCTTGCTCGGGCAATGGTTTTGCACGCCCGCGCAATGCCATCGCCGTTCACTTTCTTTTCACTGCACGACAACCGCGATTCGCATCGGTATCCGTGAATCACGGACTGGGCACGTGCATTGCTCAGCAGCTTCGGCAGTTGCATTGCGAAAATGTCTGTACAGAACGCGGACATAGGCCGTGGCGGATCGACGATATGTCGAATGACGCGGCCCGTCTCCCTCAGTGGCCTTATATGGCGATTGCCGCGGCGCGGGCAGATAATCGTCGGACAGCCCCGGATAGACAGCGGGGCTTGCTTGATTGTGGGGTGGACACATGAAAGCTCACGGTCGCAAAAGCCTGATTTGCGCGGTGCTGATCGCCGTACTGTATGTCGGTTGCAGCGGTGGCGGCGGTGGAGACAGCAACAATGCCAGCACTGGCAGCGGTTCGGGATCAAGCCCAGGTTCGGGATCAAGCCCAGGTTCGGGATCGGGTTCCGGTTCCGGCTCGTCGGGTACCGCGGGAAATCCGCCGGCGACTGCGGCTCCAACGGTGGATGTCGTCACCTATCACAACGACATCGCGCGCACGGGCCAGCAATTGCACGAAACCAGGCTCACGCCCGCGAACGTGAATTCGTCCACCTTCGGCAAGATCAACAATTATCCCGTCGATGGCAAGGTCGACGCCGAGCCGCTCTATCTGTCCAACGTATCGATTGCGGGCGGCACGCACAACGTGCTGTATGTCGCGACGGAGAACGACAGCGTCTATGCGTTCGACGCCGACACGGGCGCCCAGCTATGGAAAGTCTCGGCGCTCGGCAATGGAGAAACGCCGAGCGATTCCCTTAATTGCTTCCAGATCTCGCCGATCATCGGCATTACGTCAACGCCCGTGATCGATCGCGCGCGCGGGCCGCATGGCGCGATGTATCTGGTGGCGATGTCGAAGGATGCGTCGGGCAACTATCACCAGCGCATTCACGCGCTCGACCTCGCGACGGGCGCCGAGCTGTTCGGCGGTCCGATGACGATCAGTGCATCGGTCCCCGGCAGCGGGCCGAACAGTTCGGGCGGCTCGCTCACATTCGATCCGAAGCAGTACGCGGAACGTCAGTCGCTGCTGCTGCTGAACGGCAATGTCTACACCGGGTGGACGTCCCACTGCGATATCACACCGTACAACGGCTGGGTGATCTCGTATAACGCGGATACGCTGCAGCAAACGGGCGTGCTGAACCTCACGCCGAACGGCACGGGCGGCGCGATCTGGATGAGCGGCGCGGGCATGGCGTCGGACGGGCAGTCGATCTATTTCCTCGACGCGAACGGCACGTTCGATACGACGCTCGACGCGAACGGGTTCCCGGTGAACGGCGACTTCGGCAACGCATTCATCAAGCTGGGCACGGCCAATGGTCCGAAAGTCACGGACTATTTCGTCATGTCGAACACCTTGACGGAATCACAAGCCGACGAGGACCTGGGCTCGGGCGGTGCGCTCGTGCTGCCGGATCTGACCGACGCAAGCGGCGCCGTGCGTCACCTCGCACTCGGGGCCGGCAAGGACGCGATCATCTATGTGGTCAACCGCGATTCGATGGGCAAGTTCAACCCGAGCGCCAACAACCTCTATCAGCAGATCAGCGGACAACTGACGGGACCGGAGTTCGGCATGCCCGCGTATTTCAACAATACGGTTTACTTCGGTTCGATCGGCGACAGCATCAAGGCCTTCGGCGTGAGCGGCGCAGGGCTGACGACGACGCCGACCAGCCGCACGCCGACGAGCTTCGGCACGCCCGGCGCGACGCCGAGCATTTCAGCGAACGGCAACGCAAGCGGAATCGTGTGGGCGCTCGAAAACGGCGATATCGCGGTGCTGCATGCGTACGACGCGACGAATCTCGCCGTCGAGCTGTACAACAGCAATCAGGCCGCGAACGCGCGCGATCAGTTCGGCGCGGGCAACAAGTTCATCACGCCGATGATCGCGAACGGCAAGGTATATGTGGGCACGCCAAACAGCGTCGCAGTGTTCGGCTTGCTAGGCGGGGGCTAGGCGGAGGTTAGATGGTCGCGACGATGACGGGCATCACGCGCTTTCGCGCACGACCAGTTCGAAGCCGAGATCGACGACAGGCGATGCGACCGGCTCGTTGCCGATCATCGACAGCAGCAGGTTGGAGGCGATGCGCCCGACTTCCATTCGCGGCGTGCGAACCGTGGTCAGACGCGGCACGCAATCCGCGGCGCCCGCGAGATCGTTGAAGCCGACTATCGCCACGCGGTCCGGAATCGCAATGCCTTGGCGTCGCGCTTCGAACAGCGCGCCTTGCGCAAGGTCGTCGTTGCCGAAGAAGATGCCGTCGACGTCCGGCCGCCGTTGCAGCAACTGGCGGAACAGATCGCATCCGAGCCCGATCGACGACGGCGACGGCGTCAGCACTTCGAGGTCGGGATCGTACAGGCCCTTGCGCTGCAGCGTGTCGCGAAAGCCCTCTCCGCGCTGCATCATCCGCGAGTCGAGCTGCGCGGCGACAAACGCATTGTGACGGCAGCCGCGCGCAATCAGGTGCTCCGCGACGGCTTCGCCGGCACGGGCCTGCGAGAAGCCGACGCAATGCACGCCTTCGGCTTCTTCGAGTTCCATGATGTGCACGCAAGGCACGCCACTCGCGTCGATCAGGCGGCGCGCGCTCTCCGTCCGGTCGAAGCCGGTGACGATCAGGCCGCTCGGCGGCGACGCAAGGTAGTGGCGGATCAGGTCTTCCTCGGCGTTGCGCGAGTAGTGCGAATTGCCGATCAGGATTTCGTAGCCGCGCGGACGCAGCACCGTGTGGATCGACTCGAGCACATCGACGAACACCGCGTTCGACAGCGACGGAATCACCACGGCGACGGCATCGCTGCGCGATGACGCGAGCGCGCGGGCGGCGGGATTGGTGACGTAGTTCAGTTCCGCCGCGGCGGCTTTGACCCGTTGCACGTAATCGGGTCCGACCGAGCACAGGCCGCGCAGCACACGCGACGCCGTAATCGTGCTGACGCCGGCAAGCCGGGCGACCGCCTCGAGGGTCGGCCGGCCCGTGCTTCGGGTTTTCCTGAGTGTCGATGTCGCCATGATCGATTTAGGATAGCGCTGTCTTGCATCCCGCGCAACAGCGTTCAATCGACGGCTTCGAGCCGTCGTGCAACGCGAGCGCCGAGACCGCCGGACTTAATTTTATGTCTGTATGAGATAGCGCTATCTCAAAAGCTGAAAGGAGTCGCATATGATCGGACACATTTCATCGCTCGTTGTCATGGGTGTCGCAGGATGCGGCAAAAGCAGCGTCGCGCAGGCGCTTGCGGCCAGTCTCGGCGGGGTGCTGATCGAAGGCGATGCGTTTCATCCGCAAGCGAACGTCGACAAGATGAAGCGCGGCATTCCCCTCACCGACGAGGATCGCGCGGGCTGGCTCGATCGCCTCGCGGAAGAACTCGAACGCGTCGCGAGCCGGGGTGAACGCGCCGTGCTCGCGTGCTCGGCGCTGAAAGCGCGCTATCGCAACCGGCTGCGCAACGCGACGTCGTCGCTGGGCTTCGTGTTTCTCGATCTGCCGCAACGCGAGGCCTTGCGGCGCGTGGCGCAGCGTGACAGCCACTTCATGCCTGCGTCGCTCGTCGAAAGCCAGTTCGCCACGCTCGAGCGTCCCGTTGCCGAGCCGCTGACGCTGACGCTCGACGGCACCCGTTCGCTTCCCAGCCTCGTCACGGAGGCGGCCGCGTGGTGTGGCAGTTTGCGGTTCCAGCCTGCCATGATGCAGCCTGCATGAGATAGCGCTGTCCCGGATTTCTGCTTCGCGGCCCGACTGACAGGGCCAAAACGATAACTTTTCAAGGAGACCATGATGGCAATCGCATCAGGGCAACGCGTTCCCAACCGGCGCTGGGTCATCGGCCTGTTGCTGGGCATCGGCGTGCTCATCAATTACTTCGACCGGATCAACCTGTCGGTCGCGGCGCCGCAGATGAAAGAGGCGTTCAATCTGTCGCCGGCCGATATGGGCCTGCTGTTCAGCGCGTTTTTCTGGCCGTATGCGTTGCTGCAAGTGCCGGCGGGGCTCTTTCTCGATCGCTTCGGCGTGACGCGCGTCGGCCGTTGGGGCGCGTTCCTGTGGGGCCTCGCGTCGGCCATCACCGTTTTCGCAAGCGGATTCGGCGGCGTGTTCGCGGCGCGCGCGGTGCTGGGCATCGCGGAAGCGCCCGGCTTTCCCGTCAGTTCGAAGGCCACGGGCTACTGGTTTCCGCGCAAGGAACGCGCGCTCGCGACGGCCATCTTCGATGCAGCCGCCAAGTTCTCGAATGTGATCGGCGTGCCGCTCGTCGCCGTCGTCGTCGTGAACGCGGGCTGGCGATGGGGATTCGGCGTCACGGCGCTGCTGAGTTTCGCGTATTTCATCGCGTTCCTCGTCATCTATCGCGATCCGAGCAAGGACAGCAAGCTTTCTCCCGCTGAACTCGACTACATCCAGAAGGGCGGCGCGACGCCCGAAGGCACATCGGGCGCAAGCGTGTTCGGCATGCTCGGCTACCTGCTGACCAAGACGAAGGTCTGGGGCCTGACGATCGGCTTTGCCGCCTACGGCTACTCGTTCTATCTGTTCCTGACTTGGCTGCCGGGTTATCTCGTCCAGACGATGCACATGAGCATCCTCAAGTCGGCGGGCTTCGCGGCGATTCCGTGGGCCGTGGCGACGGTAACGGACCTGGTCGTCGGCGGCTGGCTGATCGACCATCTGATCGCGCGCGGCAAGGACGAGACGCGCGTGCGCAAGGCAGTGCTGGTGACGGGCATGCTGTTCGGCCTCGCCGTTTTCGGCGCGACGCAGACGACGAACCCCGGATGGGCGATCTTGTGGATCTCGATTGCGCTCGGCGGTCTCGCGGCGGCTGCGCCCGTCGGCTGGTCGCTGCCGTCGCTGATTGCGCCGAAGGGTGGCGTGGGTACCGTCGGCGGCATCATGAACTTCGCCAACAACCTGATGGGCGTGGCCGCGCCCATCGTCACGGGCTTCATCGTCGGCGCGACGAACTCCTTCGCCAACGCGTTCCTCGTGGCGGGCGTCATCCTTGCCGTCGGCATCGTGTCGTTCGTGTTCGTGATGGGACGCATCGAAGCGATTCCGGAACCGGACGATACCGACGAAGCGGGCCGCACCGTGACGAAAACGTCGACGCCGGCGGGTTGAGCCGCGCGACGCAGCGGCGCGAAATTACATCGGTTTGAAAGCCTGATCGACTGGCAGGCACAGAACAACGAATCAATAACAGCCTCGATGAGGCATCTGGAGAAAAACGCAATGAAAAAGAACCGTCAACGGCGCCTCGCAGGTCTGGCGGCAGTCGCTTCCGTTGCTACGGCAGCGTATGCACCGGCGTTCGCGCAAAGCAGCGTGACGCTGTACGGCATCGTCGATAACGGCATCGGTTATCAGTCGAGCTCGACGACGCTCGGCTCGACGTCGGGCGGCCACTCGGCGTTCAAGATGATCACGGGCGTGTGGGCAGGCAGCCGCTTCGGCCTGAAGGGCGCGGAAGATCTGGGCGGCGGCACGAAAGCGATCTTCACGCTGGAAGAGGGCTTTAGCGCGAACAGCGGCGCGATGTCGACGACCAACCTGATGTTCAGCCGCCAGGCGTTCGTCGGCGTGACGAACGGCACGTACGGCACGC